>JBCDEM010000002.1:0-629497 GCA_039179795.1 Planctomycetota bacterium
GCAGCACCTGTGCAAGAGCTCCCCGAAGGGCACTCTCTACTTTCATAGAGACTCTCAAGCATGTCAAATCTAGGATAAGGTTCTTCGCGTATCCTCGAATTAAGCCACATCCTCCACCGCTTGTGTGAGCCCCCGTCAATTCCTTTGAGTTTCAGCCTTGCGACCATACTCCCCAGGCGGAGCACTTAACGCTTTCGCTACGGCCGAGAGGATGTGGAAGTCCCCTCAACCCAGTGCTCATCGTTTACGGCTAGGACTACCGGGGTATCTAATCCCGTTCGCTACCCTAGCTTTCGTGCCTCAGCGTCAGAAAAGATCCAGTGATGCGCTTTCGCCACCGGTGTTCCCTATGATATCAACGCATTTCACCGCTCCACCATAAGTTCCCATCACCCCTATCTTCCTCGAGCTTGGGGGTTTGAAACGCAATTCCACGGTTGAGCCGTGGGATTTCACATCTCACCTACCAAGCCGCCTACGCACGCTTTAAGCCCAGTGATACCGAATAACGTTTGGACGGTTCGTGTTACCGCGGCTGCTGGCACGAACTTAGCCCGTCCTTCCTCTGAAGCTCGGTCAATCACAGGGGAGAACCCCCATGAATTTCCTCCCAACTGACAGCGGTTTACAACCCGAGGGCCTTCATCCCGCACGCGGCGTCGCTCGGTCAGACTTTCGTCCATTGCCGAAGATTCTCGACTGCAGCCATCCGTAGATGTCTGGGCAGTGTCTCAGTCCCAGTGAGCCGGGCCATGCTCTCACACCCGGTAACCATCGCAGCCTTGGTGGGCCGTTACCCCGCCAACAAGCTAATAGTACGCGGTCCGATCCTCGGGCGGAATCTCACCATTTGATCCATAGATGTTATCCGGTATTACTGCCAGTTTCCCAACACTATCCCGGTCCCGAGGGCACGTAACCACGCGTTACTCTCCCTTTCGCCGCTGTCCACCTCTTAGCAAGCTAATTGGTTTCTCGCTCGACTTGCATGCCTAATCCACGCCGCCAACGTTCATTCTGAGCCAGGATCAAACCCTTCAATTTTGTATCGATTCACCAGAGAACACCCGAAGGCACTCACTGGGAGAAATCAAAGTTAAACCGAAAGTTGATTCTGCTCTGTGACGCTCGGTAAAACGTCACAGCAATTCGCCATTTTTCTTCAATCAGATCCCATAAAGGATCTCATCAAAACGACAACCTCGCCCTGCTGAACTCAACAGAAGTTTCATCACCAAATTGTCAAAGATCGGTCGGTCGAGCAAATATCTTCCCTGTGCTTAGCATCCGGAAAGGGCTCGATCGGAGTCCCGTAGTATCTGAGATCTCGCGGTTTTCGTCAACCGGCTCGAACACTTGAAAGTAAGAAAACTTTCGCGTTCAAGCCACTCGCGGATCCGTCTCCAACCCATTGGGTCGGCACTCACAACTAACGAGGAGCGGAAAGATATCGGTCTAACTGAAAGCTCGCAATAGCCAATGAGCAATTTCGTCAGATTTTTCTTTCCACGCTTTCTAGAGAGCCTTCAACACCGAAGCAGGTTCGCGATTTCCCATCCTTTCTCGCTCGCTGTTTCTTCTCAGCAAAAGCGATGAAAAGTGCTTCCCTGCGAAGTCCGTTTTCCAGAGACAAACAGCACGAGATTACCGATACGCCGCGCTGGGCCATTAGCTTCGCTTCGCGTTTTAACGCAGATGAACGACGGCATCGAGCGCCGGGTAAAGCTGTTGCCACAACACCGTCAACAGCCCCGCGTCGATCCCCAGCTTTCGAAACACCTGAGGAGTTGGAGGAGCCAGGTTGGGCTTCCCAATCGCGGCCCAGCCCGACCGACCACACAGGTAGTTCGCCACGCCGACACAACAAACGGTTAATGCATGAGGACCGGAAAGTGATTGCTCCGGTGCATGATGCCACCGGGCTGCTGCCTGTACTTCTTCCGGCATCCCCCATTGCTCGAGGATCGCCTTGCCGAGTTCGGTGTGGTCCCAGCCAAGTCTGTCGTATTCGACTTCATGAATGGGGGACAACTCATCGACTTCACCGATCACCTGACGGAACGTATCAGGGTCCAAACGCTCGCTGGCACAGATGCCAACATCGTGCAGTGTTCCAGCAACAAACACGAGGCTGGGGTCATTCGCCCCACAGGTCCGAGAGATCATCGAGGCGACCGCTCCAACGGCGATCGAGTGGTTCCACAGTGTCTCGCGCTGATACGTATCAACCTGCACATTGGGCAGGAAGAGTCCGCGAACAAACGCGAGCACGGCGAGCCGAGACAACTCGCGACCCTCCATCACCCTCGACGCTTCATCCAACGACTCGTAAGGCGTCGACAGGTTGTAAAGCGGCGTATTGCACCACCGAAGGAGTCGCGTCGCCAGGTCGCGATCCGATGCCAACCAACGCACGAGCGTCTCATTTGCGCGACCGTCAAAGTCACCCGAAGCGATCAACCTGCGAGCCCCGTCGGGCAGCCCGAACTGCCAACGAGCCTGCTCGATTCGCAGTCCGAGTCGCGATGAGGTGGTAGATGCCATCGAACAGAAACGACTGACCGAGTTGATTGAAAAGGGACCGATCTACTGTTGTTTACCCCATCATTTGGTCTCGATTCGTTGAGAACGATCATCCCGGGAGAGCTTGTCCGGTACCCTCCGGATTGACCCGATCAACAAACCCGATCGATCCCAGCCACCTGACCGGACCGACCGATCCGATTGCAGGAATCGGCTTGATCCGCGTGATTTTCTGGCCTCCCACCCAACCGGCTGTCGATACTCCACGCTGTGCGCACCCCATCGTTCGAATTTCCTAAGGGCCAAGGATGAGCCAACCGACCGAAATGCCTGGGAACGGAGACGTCGACAGCAAACTCGATTCGCTTCTTTCGCGAATCCAGTCCCTCAGCGGCCAGGAACAGGAAGAACGCCCCAAGCAACAACCACGTCCGGCGACCGGTGCAGCCGCCGGTCCGCGCCCCGTTGCAGCCAGCGAATCACTCGCCGACTCACTCGGCGGTGGCGTGCAGGGTCCGTCGCCGAGACCGGCGCCACGAATGCCTGCCGGGCAGGGGCCACCCGCACCTGCGACTCGGCCAGCTCGCCCGACGGGAAAACAGCCCGCAGGTCAGCAGACATCCAACCGTCCCGCCGCGAAGGTTGATCTCACGGTCAAAGCTCCGCCCATGCCGATTGGTTTTGAATCCAGTCGAGACGAACCGTGGCGACCGGGTGAGCCGGACGACATGAAAACAGCAGGACTGAACGAGTCGATCCTGGAATCGATCATCTATCGGTTCCTCTTGAGCATGGGCGAAGCGGAAGGCAGGAAAGTCTCCGACCAGGTCAAAGTCCCTTTCCGCTTAGTCGAGCCGATCCTCACTCGACTCAAAATGGAACAGAACGTCGCCTACAAGAACTCGACCGCGACAAATGACTACGTTTACATCCTGACCGAAACGGGTCGTCAGATCGCTCGAAACCACTTAAATGACTGCACCTACTTCGGCGCGTGCCCCGTACCTCTTCGCGATTACATCGCCAGCGTCAAACGGCAGACAATTGAAGGGCAGTATCCGAAGAAACAAGACTTGCTGAAAGCGTTCCATGATTTGTTGATCAATCCACGCATGCTCGACAAGCTCGGTCCAGCCGTCGCGAGCGGGCGTGGGATGTTCTTGTTTGGATTTCCAGGTAACGGCAAAACATCGATTGCCGAACGCGTGACGGGAGCATTTGGAAAGTACGTTTGGATCCCTCGAGCCGTCGATATCGATGGTGATATCCTCCGAGTGTTCGACCCCATGTGTCACACACTGGCGATGCCCGAAGGCGGCTCGGGGCTCTTGGACGTCGGTGGATTCGATAAGCGATGGGTACGAATCGAACGCCCGACGATCATCGCTGGTGGTGAGTTGACGATGGATATGCTGGAAGTCCAATGCAACAGCGAAACAAACATCAGCGAAGCACCTCTGCAACTGAAAAGCAACTGTGGCACTCTCGTCATCGATGACTTTGGCCGTCAAAAGATGCGTGTCGACGAGTTGCTTAACCGTTGGATCGTCCCGCTCGAAAAACGTTATGACTTCCTTAACATGGCCAGCGGTAAGAAGATTCAAGTTCCGTTCGATCAGTTGGTTGTTTTCAGTACCAACCTTGAACCGAAAGACCTCGTCGACGACGCCTTCCTGCGACGAATTCCCTACAAAATCGAAGCCGAAAACCCGCCGGAAACCGACTTTCGCAAACTGTTTGAGATCATGTGCAAAGTCACCAAGGTGCCGCACAATCCTGAGGCGATCGACTACCTGATTGAAACACACTACAAGCCGATCAATCGACCGATGCGGATGTGCCAGCCTCGTGACTTGCTGCTGCAAGTCAAGAATTACTGCCTCTACAACGACATCCCAATCGAATTGAAGAAAGAGTATTTCGACTTCGCCTGCGAAAACTACTTCTCAGTGATGTAGAAGCGAGTTGCGAGGTACGATCGAGACGCTTGAAAGCTCTTGTGCTATCGCGAAGCGGTTCAACAACAAAGCTCGGGGTCGCGCAAGGCACCCCGAGTGTCGTCACCGCGTACACGCACCCCAATGGGGTGCCACGGTCTTCGTTTTCCCTTCCTTGTTGAAGACCAAAACGTGACATCGATCGGGCACTCGTAGGTCATGCTCCGCATGACGAAACCGGAACGCTACGATCGGCGGAGCGATCGGCGACTACTCTTGAACGCTACGATCGGCGGAGCGATTGGCGACTACTCTTCCGCATCCGTTTCTGCTTCTGGCACTGCGGGATCTTCTGGAGCACGTTTACGAAGCTTTCGTTGCAAGGATCGACGGTGGATCCCCAACCGGCGTGCCGCTTCGCTGATGTTGCCACCACAGTCTGAAAGAACACGATGAATGTGCTCCCATTCATTTCTCGCCAGCGAAGGGGCGGGAAACGCCACGGCACCGTCAGGAACGCTCGGCTCGTCGCCCCGTACGAACGCCGACAAAATGTCATCTGCGTCGGCTGGCTTACTAAGAAAATTAACCGCGCCGGCTCGCACCGCATCGATCGATGCGGGAATGCTGCCAAAACCTGAAAGCACAATGACTCGTGTGCTCGGGCGGATCTGCAGCAACTTTCTCAACAACTCCAGTCCGCTCTTACCCGGCATACGAAGATCGATCACGGCAAGATCGGTCGGACGGGCGGTGAAGACCGCAATTGCTTCCTCGTAGTCACCAGCCGATTCGACGCGGAACCCCCGCTGTTGCATTGCCATCGACAATCTTTCGCGCAAAACGAACGTGTCGTCTACCAGCAAAATACTGCTGGCTCCGACCGTCGTTGCGTCATAAACCGGAGCAGTTTCCATGAGAGGAACCATACGAGGAGGGGGGTTGGGGTACCGAAGACATCAAACGCCATCGCGTCAGATGGCAATCAATAAACTCCGGCGGATCGTCTTGTTTCATGGGCAGATTTGCTGCTCATTCCTACCTCAGTATACCAACGCGGTAAGCTAAGGCAGCTATTCCGTTTCGGGCCGAAATCAACTCGCTTCGTTTCCCAACGGCAAGGAAACAACCGCCTCGGTACCCTCACCGGGCTCGGAGCGAAATTCGAGATCACCGCCCAATTGCGAAATCACGTTCCGTGTCAAAAAGAGGCCCAAGCCGATGCCACGGCCTGGTTCTTTCGTCGTAAAGAATGGGTCGGAAGCTCGATCGAGGACCTCTTCGGTCATGCCGTGACCGCTGTCCAAAACCGATAACAACAATCGATCACCGTTGAGTTTCGATTCCAAGCGAACCCGTCCACTCTGGCCACTGGCATCCAAGCCGTTGTGAATCAGATTGCGAACCGCTTGGGCAACAGCTTCCTGAGGAACCCAAAGGGCGTGATTCTCCACGACATCGGATCCATCAGTCACATCGACACGGTGAGGATCTCGAATGCCTTCTAGCGTGACATCGATCAGCTCACCCACTGTGGTGCGATCCCAGCTGTTGGCCATCGAATCACCCGCCGCTGATCGCATCCGATCAAGAATCGATCGACACATTTCCAGCTGCCCGTCGATCAGTTCCAAGTCCGCATCGACCGTGGGTGGCTTTTCGATGTCTTCCAGATGTCGAGAAAGCTCGCGAACAATGACGTCGATCGTGGACAAGGGAGTTGCCAGCTCATGTGCCGCACCAGCCGCCAGCGTTGTTAAACCTTCCAACCGCTGACTATCCGCATGTGCGGAACGCGCGGCCATCAACTGCCGCTCACGTTGCTTCAATTCGACGGCCGTCCGTGTCACGAAATACGTTACGACAGAGGAACACGTGATGAATGCCAACATCAGGCCACCGGTTTGCAAACCAAAACCGCCGGGTCGGAAAAGATCCAATCCCTCGATCGGCAGCGACGCTTGTAACAAAAACGCGTAGCCAATGATCGCGGTGACCGTCAGACACCATGCTGCACGGGGTCGAATCATGACCCCACCGACGGCCAGGTTAACGACATAGAACAAGCTAAACGGATTACCCACGCCGCCACTGAAGTAGAGCATCGCCGTCAACGTTACCAGATCGAGTAACATCAGCGCCAAAGCGACCACGTGTTGAGATTCGTCTTCGCCATCACGAAATAGACTCGAATCTGAACCCTTTAGCTCGGTCGTCTCGATGGACGTTTCGTGAACGGACAGCCAGAAGCCGTAAACGAAATTGGTTACGGCGGTTAGCGCGACCAGCAACAACAAGGGAACCATCGGCAGCGAAACACTGGTCGCCCAGTCTGCGACCAATATCGTGATCAACTGCCCCGCGACGGCAAACCAACGCAATCGCAGCAACCACGTTGACGAACCTAGCGGAACGCGAGCGATTAATGATCGCGATCGGCTTTCACGACTGCTACGCACGGGACTCGATTCCATTCGCGTCAGTTCATTTCGCGGCGAGACAACTCATCACGCAACTGCGCAGCGAGCTCGTACTGCTCCAGCTCAACCGCCTCGGCCAACTGTTCCTTCAGCGTCTGACCAACCGAGTATTCACTTCGCATCGACTCGCGCAGATCGATCAATCGCACAACCAATTCGTCGGATTCAAAGTGTTCTTCGGCTTCGTGCTTTTCAAAAAAGCGACGCATCGTTTCCAACCCAGAATTGATGGCCTGAACAGCACTTTCGGGACTGTTTTCATCGAGTTCCCCCAGCGCCTCTGCCTGGGTTCGGTGAAACAGGACAAAGGGGCGATATTGCTCATGAGTGCCGGACCATTCCTCGTCAGGACTCATCGTTTCACTGAGATCCATCAATCGAAGCGTATGATCAGCGTCCATCACGGCACGGTGATAAAACTGCAGCCGCAGCCAGCAGATTCGCCGGTGATAAAACTGCATGAACTCGCGATCAACGTCGGAGCATTCCTCTTCGGACAACACGCGCCCCGGATCGTCAAAATTCACCTGCTGGAGGTACTCCAAGACCGACTCTGACTGACGGTAGCCCCCACCGTCCGGTCGCCCCGTTGTTTCCAATTGCAAGATCCCCATATCGATGCGCATTTGAATCACATCGCGACCATCGTTTCCTTTCACCAAGCGAACATTCAGCGTGGCGGGGTCGAACGACCAATTCGTGAGGATGTCGTCGAGGTTTTTATTTCGCTTCATACTTTGTCGAGCAGGCGAGAAGTAGGCTCCCCTACTGAAAGTATACCTGGAGAAATCAAGGTGGAATGGCAGGAAAACGTTGGGGGATCCCCCTCCATCGTTGGTTGCAATGGGAAAAATAAGCACCACCCACTACTGAGAAAGTCGCGGCCTACA
Organism: Planctomycetota bacterium; assembly: GCA_039179795.1. Classification (GTDB taxonomy): domain Bacteria; phylum Planctomycetota; class Planctomycetia; order Pirellulales; family Pirellulaceae; genus Rubripirellula. Next base: position 7,831 of record JBCDEM010000002.1, read on the forward strand.
CGCATCAGTCGTCGTCGCGGCGTGGATTTTGACGACGTTGCTTTTTTTCAGCGTGTTGCCGTTTTTGCTTCAAACGGCGTTTTTGGCTGCCTTTGGTTGGACGTGTCTTCTTCCGCGCTTTCGGTGCGGCTTGACACTCCAGCAACATGCTTACCAACTTGCTGCGAACATCTGCAAGATTCCGGATTTGATCGCGATATTGATCGCTATGCAGGACCAACTGTCCATCGCGATTGACTCGGTTTCCATATCGCGCAAGAAACCTTCGCTGCCAAGCCGCGTCCATCTGTGACGATGCCTCGGGCGACCACCGCAACGTTATCTTGGAATTCACTTTGTTGACGTTTTGGCCTCCCGGCCCACTGCTACGCGCAGCCGTAACCGTCAGTTCCCGGTCGGGGATCGTCAGACGTGAATTGACGAATAGGTCAGACATTGATCTAAACTGTCGCGTCTCGTCGCCAGATCAGCGAACGAGCTACGCGTTGTTGTAGCTTGTGGAGTAAAAGTTGTTTTTCCACGCTCAGACGGGACGGTGGAACGAAAACGAAACGGTGTTTGCATGTTGTACCGAGTATTCAGTTTGCTTGTTAGCGTTCCGCTGTTGGCCATACCGGCACGGAGCGAGGATACCTGGCCGCGATTTCTCAATGTCCAGTTTGACGGAGTCAGCGATTCGACCGCACAGATTGACTGGACAAAAAAACCAACGCTTGCATGGTCCATTGATGCGGGAGAAGGATACGGCATCGGCTCGGTCGCCGATGGACGGTACCTTCACTTCGACTCCGGCCCGACCGAAAACCCATCGATGGTTATCGAACGCATTCGTAGCGTTGACATGGACGACGGTTCGCTGCAATGGGTTCACAAGCAACCAATCGTTTATCGAGATTTGTATGGATACGAAGACGGTCCGAGGAGCAGTGCGACCGTTGAAGGAGATCAAGTCTTTACACTCGGCGTCTCCGGGATCCTGACGTGCCGGGATCTCGCTACCGGCAAGCAACGGTGGGCCGTCAGCACAAGTACCGTGTACGGCGTCGTGCAGAACTTCTTCGGCGTCGGCTCCTCACCGCTCGTCTTGGATGATCAAGTGATTGTGATGGTCGGTGGCAGCCCGCCAGAGGATCAACGAATTCCGCCTGGCCGGTTGGATCGTGTTGTGCCAAACGGGTCGGCGTTGGTTTCGTTCGATAAAGCCACAGGCAAAGAACGTTGGCGAGCTGGAGATGATCTCGCCAGCTACAGCAGTCCGCGAACGATTCAACTCGGCGATGAAACCCTGGTGCTGTGTTACGCCCGGGACGGGCTACTCGCTGTCGACCCCAGTAACGGCGATGTGCGATGGAAATTCAGTCACCGTGCGGAGATCTTGGAGAGCGTCAACGCGATTGTTCCGGTCGTCAAAGATGACTTGGTCTTCGTGAGCGAATGCTACGGCGTCGGTAGTGCCCTCCTGAAGGTTACCGGTCAAGCAGCAAACGTTGTCTGGCGAGACCCACCTCGCGACCGGCGGCGGCAAGCAATGCGTTGCCACTGGTCCACTCCCGTCTTCGTCGACGGTTACCTGTACGGTTGTAGCGGTCGCAACGCCCCTGACAGTGACTTTCGTTGCATCGCATTTGACAATGGAGAAGTGCAATGGAGTGATCCGCGTCGTGTTCGTTCGTCCGTCACAAAAGTGGGTGACCATTTAGTTCTGCTGGAAGAGCGCGGGGCGATTCAGATCATTCGTCCCAACCCTGAGAAACTCGAAGTCATCGCTGAATGGAACCTATCCATGCCAGAAACGGGACGTCCACCCATCGTTTATCCGTGCTGGGCCGCGCCCATCGTCGTCGGCGACAAACTGATGGTTCGAGGAGATGAACGCGTTCTGTGCCTACAGTTGCAAACTCAATAGTCAGCTCAAATGCTGCCTACTTCCCAGCATGCTAACCTTTGACGGTCTCTGCGGCGCGAAGCGAATCAAGCGGGTTGAACCGCAGTCTGTGTCGAGAAAACCAATGATTATTCCTGTTGTCTGCTTGACGGAATGGCTAGGCAGCGATCGAAATAGATCGCATGGATAGTGAACGCCAGCGGATTCAAGACGATCTTCGAGGGATCGTCGGAGACGATGTGCACTGCGATGAAATCATGTCGCAGTTGTACGCGTCGGATGCGAGCATCTATCAAATCGCGCCGCTTGGCATCGTACGACCACGCAGCATTTCCGATGTCGTTGCGACCGTTCAGTACGCCGCCGAACACGAACTGTCCATTCATCCACGTGGCAGCGGTAGCGGATCAGCGGGAGAATCACTCGGCCGGGGCTTGGTCCTAGATTTCTCGCGATACATGCGACGGATCAGTGTCTCGCCAGATGAATCACAGATCACTGTACAAAGCGGTGCGATGCTGGCGGAAGTGAATCGCACGCTGCGTTCACGGGGTCGTTGGTTCGGTCCGGATCCCGTCAATCGCAGCATCACGACGATGGGTAGTGTGCTGGCGACCAACGCTTCCGGTAGCCACTATCTTCGCAGCGGCTCGGCACGCGACACGATCGATTCGATGCGAGTCGTGACCATCGAGGGTGAACTGCTAGAACTGTCTCAACACGAAGTCGATGAAGAGGGTGGCCCTGGACGCCTTGCCACCGGCATCACGGAGATCCGAAAGCAGTTTCAGTCTTTGATCGATCGCCGACGCAACGCTCCGAAGTCCCGTGGCGGTTATCGATTGGACGATGTCGTGACCGACGATGGACGAGTGGATCTGGCGAAGTTTCTCGTCGGCACTCAGGGAACACTGGGTATCGTTGTCGACGCGACCGTTCGCACCGAAGCGATTCCTGCTCACCGTGGATTGGTCCTGCTGTTCTTTCACCGATTGGACTCGGCAGCGAGGTGCGGGGTTGAAGCACTGGAGCACGGATTGGTTGCTTGCGACCTGATGGATCGCCGTCTACTTCAAATGGCGAGAGACACCGACCCGGAATTCGAAGCGCTCTTACCTCGCGAAGCCGAAGCGATGTTGCTTCTGGAAATCCAAGGAGAATCATTAGGAGATCTATACGATCGCTTGTCAGTCATCCAAGAAGGACTTTCAAGAGGCACCGACGGCGCTTTCGCGACGATCGACACGGTGAGGCAAGAGGAACGCGATCTCTACTGGGCACTCTCACGCCGAATGATCCCGCGGCTCTATCGCTTTCAAGGAAGTCAATCCCCGGTCCCGTTTGTTGAAGACTTATCGATTCCGCCCACGCAACTGCCAGACTTGCTGACGTCCATTCAAGAGACGATGCAGCGCCATAAGACAACCGCGACAATGTTTTCCCACGTCGGTCACGGTCAAGTCCATCTTCGGCCGTTCTTGGATCTGGGAAGCTCAAACGATCGAGCGAGATTGAATGATCTATCCGCGGAGATTGCCGAAGTCGTTTGGAAGCATGGTGGTGAAATCAGCGTCGAGCGTGCCGCGGGCCTGAGTCGCTCTTACCTGTTGCCACGACAGTACGGCGAATTGTGGCAAGCAATGGGGCAAGTCAAACGTCTCTTCGACCCCTTCCATCGATTGAACCCGGGAAAGCTGTTCGGAGCCGTTCTGCAAAAACCGGACGAGAATCTGAGACCCGCCAATCAGACGATCGAAATCGCCAGCGACGGTCGCGTGCTCATCCAAGCGGACGAACCCATCGTCAGCACGGCAAAAGAAACAGGTCGAGCGGTACCTCAGTTGCAAGTCCTGCAGACATGGCCGGCGAGTCAACCGATCACCAAGGTGACACGCGCTTGCAACGGCTGTGGTCGCTGCCGGACGACTTCACCGAGTGAACGACAGTGCCCGATGTTTCGGGCCATGCATCACGAAGAAGCATCACCGAGAGCGAAAGCCAATCTACTGCGCGGCGTACTCAGTGGTCAGTTAGACGTTGACGATCTTGCTGGCGAACAAGCCAAGTCGATCGCCGACTTGTGTTTCAACTGCCATCAGTGTCGCTTGGAGTGTCCGGCGTCCGTCGATATTCCCAAGATCGTTGGCGAACTGAAGGCTCAATATGTCGCGACCAATGGATTGCCACTTTCCGACGCGTTGATGGGACGCATCGACACCGTCGCCGCATGGGCCGCTCAATTGCCATGGCTGGCCAATTTCCTGATCCGAAATCGGTTATCACGCTGGTTCGCCGAACGCGCACTTGGTTTGTCCGCGGCGCGTGAGCTTCCACCGGTTGTACGTGAGACGTTCTTGCGTCACGCCGTTCGTCGTCGCTGGACCAAACCGATTGCCGCCGGTGGTTTAAAAGTTGTCTACTTCGTTGACCAGTACGCGAATTTTCATGATCCGGATATCGGTAAAGCACTCGCAGAAATCCTGCAACAAAACAGCATCGGTCTGTATATCCCAACTTCGCAAACCACTAGCGGGATGGCGCGAATCACCAGCGGCGACTTGAAGGGTGCCAGGCGTGTTGCCAGAAAGAATGTGCGACTGCTTGCTGAAAGCGTTCGTCAGGGATACGACATCATCGCTTCTGAGCCGGCTGCTTTGCTGTGCTTAAAGCATGAGTATCCAAATCTGTTGGATGACGAAGACGCCTACCTGGTCGCCGAACATTCCTGGGAAGCGTGTGATTTTCTTTGGGACTTGCATCTGTCCGATCGTCTCGCCCTCGATTTCTCGCCGATCCCTACAACGGTTGCGTACCATCAACCGTGTCATCTGCGAGTCCTTCATCCGCAACAGCGCGCCGCCGATTTGTTGGAATTGGTACCTGAGCTATCCGTCGATCGCGTAGAAGCCGGATGCACAGGAATGGCTGGTACCTGGGGACTGCAACGAAAGAACTATCGAAGCAGCTTGAGGATTGGATGGCCATTGATTTCTGCGATGCGTGCCGCGCCGGCCTCCATCGCCACCACCGAGTGCAGTGCTTGTAAGATGCAAATCGAACATGGAAGTGCGCGAACGACGTTGCATCCGCTAAAACTTCTCGCGTATGCCTATGGCCGCATGCCAAAAGTCGAATCACAGTTGACGGATGAAGACGCGTCGTAAGACGCCCAACACATGTCATGCAATTAAACGTTCTATTGTTTGCCGGAGCGAAAGAAGCCGCTGGTAGCGATCACGTCACGATCCACACCCATGGCGAACCAACCGCATCCGAAGTGCTCAAAGCGCTGGAGCAACAGCATCCAGCTCTATCCGATCTGCTACCCTCTTGCCGTTTGGCGGTCGGAAACAACTACGTTGATTCTGATCACACGGTAACCGCGAACGATGAATTGGCATTGATTCCCCCGGTAAGTGGTGGATGACGAAAACGGCTCCAGCGTAGGTCATGCTCGGCATGACGAGAACCGAAACCCCGATCACGCAATCACTATTCGGGGTGCGCAGCGCCGATCATTTATGTCGCCGATAAACTATGTCGCCGATCGATCGTCGACAATGCGACTCGTCTTTCAACGATGCGGGATGGAGAATGGAAAGAGATCAGGAAACAAAAATGGCCACCGGGCATATTTGGGTCGACATCATTGACCAACCGATCGAATGGCAGTCGCTTACCCAGAAAGTCGCCAACCCAGATGCCGGCTCGCATGGATGGTTCCTAGGGGTGACACGCCGCACGACGGACGACCGCGTCACTGAGTCGCTGAGCTACGAAGCCCACCGACCAATGGCCAAGAGCGAATTGCAAAAACTGGCGGAGGCCGCATCTCATCGATTCTCGTTGTTCTTTGTTGTGATCGTTCACCGGATTGGCGATGTGCCGATCGGCGAAGCGAGTGTTGTGGTCGGATGCAGCAGCGCCCACCGAGCTGAGACGTTTCAGGCATTGGAGTGGATTATGGATACACTAAAACGCGAGGTTCCTATCTGGAAGCGTGAGCAGTACCAAGACGGCTCTTCCGAATGGGTTCACCCGCAATCCGAGCACTGATCGACTCTGATGAACAACCGTCCGCGAATTTACTTAGATCATGCCGCCACATCGTGGCCAAAGTCTGACGCCGTGACCAAGGCCATGGTCGAGTTCATGCAGGAATGTGGCGCTGCAGCAGGACGCGGTGGCTACGCCTCAGCAGCTGTAGCAGATCGCTTGATCACGCAAACACGCCGGCAAATTGCGTCCCTCGTCTCAGCGGAATCGAGTGATGCGATCACGTTTCACAGCAACGGTACGTCAGCCTTAAATGCGGCGATTCATGGAGTGTTACGAGCGGGAGATCATGTGGTTACCTGCGCTGCAGAACACAATTCCGTCCTTCGTCCACTTCGTTATCTCGAACAGCACAGCAGCGTCCAACTGACCGTTGTACCGGTTGACGCGGACGGACGTGTTGACGCTCAACAGATGCTCGACGCCATCGACAATGACACGCGGATGGTCGCTCTAACGCACGCAAGCAATGTTACGGGTGCGGTGCAGCCGGTGAAAGAGATCGCGAGTGCCATTCACGATCGCGCAACGCTGTTCCTCTGCGATGCCGCGCAGACGTTTGGGATACTCCCGGTCAGCGTTGAAGGCATTGACTTACTCGCCGCACCCGGACACAAGGCAAGTGGTGGACCGCTTGGCACTGCGTTCCTCTACGTCGATCCCAGCATTGAGGATCAGGTCACGCCGTTTATCCAGGGCGGTACTGGTAGTCAAAGCGAGTCGATGGAGATGCCAACCGGCATGCCGAGCAAACTGGAGCCGGGCAACCTCAACGTGCCAGCGTTGGCCGGTTGGTCAGCTGCACTCCGGGAAATCGTTGACACCGGAATGGACTCTCGGCAACAACGCGGAAAGGAATTGGCCGAGCGAATGAACGAATCATTGAGCGAGATAGATGGCCTTTCGCTTTATGGACATCCTGACGAACTACCAATTGCCAGTGTTACCGTCGAAGGACTCTCGCCCATCGATTTGGCTGCCATCCTGGATGCGGAATTTCGCATCGAGACACGAGCCGGTATGCACTGCGCGGCAGCCATTCACGCGTGCCTTGGAAGCGAAGCCGAAGGGACACTCCGCATCAGTGCTGGAATCGAATCCACCGAATCTGAATTGGATGCGGTCGCTGAAGCCTTCCGTTCCATCACCGCGACAATGAAGATATAGCACTTTAGGATTCCCATCGCTCTTGCAATTGGGAAGCCATCGTTTCGGCATGACGAGATCCCTTGTCATCAAGTCATCGCCTCTCACAAGATTGCCTTTTTCACATTGCTGCTTTCACTCAGTCCTCCAACCACGAATCAACGTATGGAACGTCTCTTGCGACGCATTCAAACCTCCCCCATCAATTTTCGCTGGATCCTGTCATTCGCAGTCCTGATGGTCTTTGCCCCGGCCGTTTATGGCCCAACTGCTTATGCACAGGGAACGAAGGAGGACTATGAACGTTCAAAGAACTATTATCGCCGCCACCAAGACAAGGTCTATCGGATCCGTTTCGAACCGAACTGGATCGGTGACGCACAAGATAAGTTTTCGTACCGAATCCAAACCGCTTCAGGAGCGTACGAATACGTGTTCGTGGATGCTAAATCCCGAACGCGTGAGTTTGCCTTCGATCACGAACTGTTAGCAAAACAGCTTGCCGAGTTAAGTGGCAAATCGGTTCGTTCCAAGACGATGAGTCTCAACTTGAGTTTTGCTGACAGCTTGGAGAGCGTTCGCTTTCGTTTCGCTGGTTCAGATTATGAATTTGATCGCGGCGAACAGAAACTGTCCAAAGTCGACCAGTCGATTTCGCGCGCTGGTGCTGAAGGTCTAACACCACAATCGCTCATCGCGAGAAGCCGTGACAATGGCTCCCGAACTCCGATTCGTTTTGACAATCGCCTCGATGAAACGCTTTCGATCTATTGGGTGACCAGAGATGGCAACTATCAATCCTATGGTGAAGTGGCCGGCGGGAAGAACGAAACGCTGAGCACTTACTCGGGTCACGCTTGGTTACTGCGAAACCGTTCCGGCGAACCGATCGCATCGTTTGTTGCTTCGGAAGACGTAGAACAAGCTGTTATCGATGAAAAAACACCTAAACCAAAAAGGAGCTTCCGCAATCGTTACCGGGGACGAGGCAGATCCAATCTGGTCTCACCTGACGACAAATGGCGAGTCAGCTTTGAGTTTTCCAATGTGCGGTTGACCAATATCCAAGACGAATCCACGAGGCTCCTGACCGACACAGGCACGGACCGGGACAGCTATGGCGGCAGGGTTTGGTGGGCTCCCGACTCCTCCGCTTTTGTCGTGATGCAAACGAAACAAGAGGACCAACGCGAGGTTCGCATCGTGGACTCTTCACCCGACGATTCAGTGCATCCACGACTCATCTCGTTCTCCTACACGAAACCGGGCGACGAATTAGATCAACCGCGGCCAGTGCTGTTTGCGGCCAAAAATGACTGGGAGCCGCAAGTCATCGAAAACGAACGGTTCTCCAATCCATTCGCGATCCGAGAATTGGATTGGCATCAAGATTCAAAGTCGTTCTCCTTTCTTTACAACCAACGCGGTCATCAGGTTTACCGATTGATTCGCGTTGACGCTCAAACCGCGACGCCGAGCGTGATCATCGACGAATCACCAGAGACCTTTGTCTGCTATTCACAGAAGTCTTTTCTGAAACGACTGGATGATACGAACGAAGCGATATGGATGAGTGAGCGAAGCGGCTGGAACCATCTCTATCTGATCGACACAGAGACGGGAAGCATAAAGAACCCGATCACGTCAGGAGAGTGGGTGGTCCGGGAAGTCGAACGCGTCGACACGGATGCTCGACAGATTTGGCTCTCTGTTTCCGGCATCGAACCTGGTCAGGATCCCTATTACCTCCACTTGATTCGCATTAACTTCGACGGCACGGACTTAGTTCGCTTGACCGAGGGTGACGGCACCCATCGTTGGCGTTTCTCACCCGACAATCGTTACCTGATTGACTCTTATTCACGTGTCGATATGCCCGCCGTAACCATCTTGCGTGACGCAAACACGGGGGAGCAGTTGGTTGAGTTGGAACGTGGAAACATGGATGCTCTGCTGGAAACGGGTTGGCAGCCACCCGAGCGATTTGTGGCGAAGGGACGCGATGGAGAAACCGACATTTACGGTGTCATTGTTCGCCCGACCCATTTCGATCCTGACAAAACCTATCCGGTATTGGAAGCGATCTATGCTGGGCCGCATTCCGCGTTCGTGCCAAAGAGCTTTGGACTGCAAGGATCCCTCTATGAGATGGCCGAGCTCGGGTTCATCGTTGTAAAGATCGATGGCATGGGCACGAGTCACCGCAGCAAAGCATTCCACGATGTCTGCTGGAAGAACTTAGGCGACAGCGGTTTCCCCGACCGAATCGCTTGGATCAAAGCCGCGAGCGAAGATCGTCCCGAAATGGATTTGTCGCGTGTCGGAATTTGGGGCGGTTCCGCAGGCGGACAGAGTGCGATGCGTGCTCTGATTGCTCACGGTGATTTCTATCACGCCGCTGTCGCTGACTGTGGTTGCCACGACAATCGAGTCGACAAGATTTGGTGGAACGAACAGTGGATGGGATGGCCGATCGGTCCCCATTACGCCGAGCAATCCAACGTGACCCAAGCACACAAAGTCCAAGGTGACTTGATGTTGATCTGGGGAGAGCTCGACCGCAACGTGGATCCCGCCAGCACGATGCAAGTGATTGATGCATTGGTGAAAGCCAATGTTGATTTCGAGCAATTGGTGATGCCCGGTCAAGGACATGGAGCCGCAGGCCATCCCTACGCCAAACGCCGGCAAGCCGATTTCTTTATTCGCAAGCTCTGGAACCGCGAACCAAGAAGCGAATAAAAACAGCCGCCGATCGCTCGAATAAGATAGTCGACGATCGCTCCGCAATCATTGCGGAATAAGGAACATCAAGAGACGCTACGATCGCGGGCGGATCGGCGACTATGATCGGCGACTATCCGATCGGCGACTATGACCCATCACGTGGAACGTGAGCTACGAAGAATCTCTATCACTCGATCACTTCGCCGCCATCAATCGTCAGCAGTGCTTCGAGTTTTCCACCGGAGAGATCTTCGCGAGTAAACACGCGAACCGATCCGTCCATAATCACTGCCGTGATCGTGTCGCGATCACCAAAGATGTCCGATAGCGGATCCTCCGTATCGATCTCCCAGGGTGTTGGATCTGCCCAGCCGACGGCATCGGCTGGCGGTGCATCGATGAACACAATCGTGTTGGACGTCCCATCCTTTACATCACGGAATCGCTTCGGCGGTCCGTCTCCGTGCCAAACCGAACCGGGAAAGACCGGAGCACGGAACGTCGTCATGGGCGGTCGAACCGATTGCACCATGCTGTCGAAAATCGGCACCTGCGTTTGACTCACCGTCGCGTTCGCGTCGCTGTCGAAAGCTTCATCTAGTTTCAAAGAATCGTACAAGGCTTTCTGATTCAAAAACGGTAACAGAGCAACACGCCAGCTCAGTAACGGCTTGGAATCTCGATCCACGTAGTGCCTCGGCGGAAGTTGCTTCTTGACTGCGTGATAGTTGTGCATCGCGAGGCCGAGTTGCTTCATCTGGTTCATCTTTGCAACGCTGCGCGCCTGATCACGAGCCGGCTTCAAAACGCTTCCCAGCACGTCGGCCAGAGCTTTTGGATCCGCGCTGAGGTCGACCAATGCGTTCTCAACTTTCACCTCCATCAATCCGTTCAACTGTGGAACAAGCGTTTTGGCTTGATCCACGATCTCACTGACTCGGATGGCGGCCTGCGTGTCCTCGCATTCAAATTGGATATTGATGGCCGGATTGGGCGGCAACGTCCAAGAAACCACAAAGCGATTGATGTCCTTCGCTAATGCACGGGGTGAGAATTGCAACGGAAACTGCTCGGGCAGACGCTCTGGCCACAAAGCGACCAAGTCACCTCGTGCTTCATCTGGCAATGAAACGACCAACGTATGATCAAGCCGATCTTTGCCCTTGGTGGGCAGAATCAGATCAGGTCGTATCGCTCCCTTTGCGGCAACGACTCGATCAACCGTCGACTCCGGTCCAACTAAGACTAGCTCTTCGCCGACGTGGACTTTCATACCAAAGTCAGGCGGTAGGTTTTGCAGTGTTGCGCTCACCAGTCCTTTGACGACCGTTGTGTCCTTACATGGAATCACAACGATTGGGCCGCGATCAAACAGTGAACGTGTTGATAACCCAACGTACAAGTGTTCGACTCCGGCACCTTTCAGCGCCTGCGAAAAACCGTTTGCAGCAGCTGCTGCCGCTGTCATGTTTTCGGGGACCTCATCCATCCCGAATGACTTTTTCAACCAAGCGAGCATCGCGTCAATGTTGACTTTCGCCAAGTCGACATCGACGAGCACAACGGATGAAGATTCCAAATAGGGTGTCACCGGATGCAAACGAACGGCCGCATCGTCGACATCATTGATCAATCGAACTTGCGGGCGTTCTTGCGCCGTCACGGCGCTCGTTGCCACCGTCAAGGCAATACAGATGGCAATCGCCATGTGATGGAAGCTGCGGTTCATTTCGTCCCTCGCAGTTTGATAGAAAAGTTAGTTTCAGGGTCATTCGGATAGCGGGGCGTACGAATCAGCGTCGCTTCGGTTGGCGATATACGTTGATAGTCAAACGCATTGCCCGACAACGCGTCGCTCCAGGCGGGAACAGGTCGAAGCCCATCCAGTTTCTGAGGCAATTCACCCGTCTTGGACGCATGCATGCGAAGCGCTTCGACGGTTGCAAGAAAATGGTGCTGTTGTTGCGTTCGAAATCCTGCTTTGCGTGCGGCTTCGACTGCAGGTAACAACATGTTCACGAGCGAAATCAACACGTCACCATCAAACTTCGATGCACTGAAAGCGGCCTTGCGTTCTTCTTCGTATTCATCCCACGCCTCATCGGGGAGGGTCGACCAAGCGACCCAACGATCACGAACTCGAGCGAACTTCAGTAACGTCGCCCGCAACACGGCTTCCGCGGACGATAGTTGATCGACTCGACCGTTCCATTCGGCTGTTCCGGCCAACAACTCACGCGATGGTTCCGTCAACGAAATGACGTAGACACCTGCCATCAACTGCGTGGTTGATCCAATTCCGTTTCCGACGTCGGCCGACATCAGCGTTCGATTCGCTTCTTGAATAAGTTGCTTGATCTTTTCCCTTGCGGCCTCGGAACCGATTGGTTCGTCAGGAAGATCGTCACCGAATTGAAAGAGCCTTGCCATTAATACCGATTCGAATTCGAGCGCCTGCTTGGTTTCAAACAAACGTTCGGCGGGTAATCCGGACAACGCCCAATACATGTTTGGGCAACCAGGCTGCTGGATCGCTTCTTCAACGACATTCATCATCAAACCGCCGATGGCAAATCCAACCAGTCGGCCAACCAAGAAATCGGTGCTATGCCCGGCAAATTCTGCCAAACGAAAACCGACGCGAATGTCATGAACGGCGTCTTCCCACCTGCCTTCAATGACGGCAACGCGAGCGCGCAAATGCAATAGCCTGCCCAATTGCCGCATCTCTTGAAATTCCGGTAGCAGCGTTTGAATGAGCTCATTCGCGGTCAATCCATCTAAGTGCAGGTCATAGTCGATCACCATGAAGTTCTCGGCCCGCTGCAATTCCAGCAAAGAAGATTCGTAGCCAGCGAGGACTTTGCGAGCTTCATCAACCGGAAGATCACTGAGCGGAACGTCACTCCACTCCACGTAGTAATCATTGAACCGCTTCTTCGCCTCGGGCGTCGCATTGGTCGCCAGTAGCACCGCGCGACTGATCAGTGCAGCGGGATTCTGCTGGCGCCGCGTTTCGGGCGCCGGCCAGAACCTGTATCGCAACATCGGATCAGGCTGAGCCGCAGCGGTGACCGTCAGCGTCTTAACGGGTGACGCCGGTTCCGCTGGCTCTGTCTTATCTTTGAGACTCGGTGACAATGCGACCTGCGCGTCGACCGGCAAGGCGAACAACGCCCCTCCGATCAAAAGACACACCACCCCGCGCAGTCGACGGGTGGAGTGAAAGAATCGATGAATCATCGAGACTCCTCCAGGTTTGAAAAGACCCACTGGCGATCGCCCACCGCCAAAGGACCGGCTTCTAAAGAACGTGACGCCTGATCAGCGTCTTCGGAAAGATCTTGCTGTGACTCGAAAGCGAATGAACTTCGAATCATCGGACTTGGAAAATCCGATAGGTCGCCTCGTCCCGCTCGAATCAAAGACCCATGGAAAGCGGTCAGCGTTCTATTCGTCGAACGATCCGTTGACGTCGCCGCGCCCCCTTCATTGAGGTCCAACCAACTCGCAAATGCCGAAGCAAGCTGTGAGCGCTCGGTTTTCGCATCACGCGTACCGGTCGTTGAGGAAGATCCAGTTGACTCGTGATCAACAGCTGACTCGTTATCAACAGCGGGCGCGCTCCGTTCGATTCCGTTTTTCTCAGAGATTGGGTCCGTATTCGTTGCGTCATTCGGAATCGCCTCAGCGACGCCATCTTGAGGCATCAATACACGAGACTGTCCAACGTGGTAGGCAAACGGAGCTCCCAGGACGAGGCCAACAAACATTGCCGCCAAAAAACGAATCATCGAGTACGCACTTGTTCGACGGACCTCGACACCCGCAGCCGACAATCCGGCTGAATAGAAAACCTGTCGAACGTCAAGTTGCTGACGAGCTGGTTTCAGAGACTTCAGCGACTCGCAAAAGGCGTCTAGTGAGTCATCTTCATTCATGGCAAAGCCTCATCGATTCGGGCTGAGGTTCGATGTCAAATGTCAGTTTCAGTTTCTTCAGTCCGTCGTGGAATTCGCGATGAACGGTCGCACGCGATAGCTCCACCACGTCAGCAATGGACTCGAACGTCATCTCACCCCACACCCGCATCACAATGATCTCTCGAGTGGGTGAGGAGAGCCGCATTAAAGCCTCCGTAACGGCTCCTGCGTCCAGCTGGCTATCGACCAAATTCACGTCGCGATCGAACCACTCCTGACGCCCAACACGCGATTCGCGGGCGCGTCGCCGACGCTCGCGTCGATGACTTTCACGCTGGAGATTTCGGCAAACCGCGACCAACCAAGCGAGCGGGTTGTCCGGCATTTCCGGCTGCCGAGCGAGAACGATGAATGCCTCTTGAACGGCATCCTCAGCAGACCCACCCATCGATCGAGCAATCAGCAGCAGCCGATCGGCAAACTGATCCCACGTCGCAGTCAGGTCAGACGCTCCGATCACTGGCAAAAGGCTCCCATACTGGTTCGAAATTCAAACCAGAGGATGCCACCGACGGGTGCGTTTCTCAAGAAATCCGAAAGAAATGCGGATTTTTATTTTGGAGCCCCTCGGCTCCTCGAACGTGGCCGCACGCGCAATTCACGCACGGATCATGTTTTACGGGAAGTCGTGAAAGATGTTACCGTAAGCCGCCTCGGATGGCTCCGCGTAACCTGCCCAGATAGGTATCAGCGTTGCCGACCTCATCGAGCACCTTTTGATTGAGCTCTTGGATCGACTCGTCCGCAACCGCGAGCAATGATCGAGCTTGGCTCTGCTGAGTGCCGAGCCATTGCTGCAAAGCGAGCGATTGATCGTAGTGAGTCTTCTCGATCTTGGCCGCGAGTTTCGCTTTCACATCCTCCACTTGTCCCTCGAGCGCCTGACGACTGGCTCGTTGAAGGATCTGGTCCAGATTGCACTGCAAGCTGAAATCAAGATCACGCCAAGTTCCTGCGAACTGAGCATCGATTTCGATACGATCCACCGTGGACAGGCTTTCCTTGAAGGACGTCACGGCGACGTTTTGGGAAACGCTTGAATCCGTTGACAGATCCATCGCGACCCCTGTCTGCTTGCTAACGAGCCGGCCAGAAATCTGATCACCTTTCGATTCGATCTGTACCCACAGTTCTCTTTGACCACCGTCGATCGACAATTGTGCGTCACCACCGCCCAACCGCAATGAACTCGCGTCCATTTCTGGCCAGTGCAACGTGACCATATCGATGTCGGCACCGTTACGTCGATCACGAACAAATTCAACACGAACGGTTTCAGGGCCTTCCAAGCGAAGGCGGGCACGAGTCGGTTCTTCGAGATATTCAGGATCGGGCGTCATGTTCTCAACGATCCCGGTCATCGCATACACCTTACCGTCAGCACGCATCAAACCACCCACTTCGCACTGACGAATGAGCAGGGATGGAATGGGCTTCGAGTCGAACGAATAATTGACACCACGACCGCGTTCACTCGACGGAGCCACAACGGTGTAGTCTGCCAGCGTTCGGCCGCTGTCGAGATAGCCTTTGATCCGAGCGACTTGTTGACGAACGGCATCAGAGATCAAGTCGATCCCAAAATTCTCGCTGCTTTCCAGATCGCCAGGAACGTACTGATCGACTTTCTCCAAATCAATACGCTTCGCTTGCTGCAGCGAAGCTAGATCAGCTTGAAGCTGTTCCGGTAGCGTATCGATGGTCGCTCGGACAACAGCCAGTTCTTGGCGTGCCTGATTGGCTTGACCGACCATACGATCGAGTTCTGGCCAATCACGGTACGGGTTCTTCACGCCGCGAATACCGTCGCGAATCGATCGAATCTGTTTCTCTAGGCGCTTGGATCGTTCAGATAGATCCGCGTACTGAGCTTCCCATTTCGATCGAATCTGTTGACTTCGTCGAACGGTTTCAAGATCCCCGACGGCTTGCTCAGCCTTATCCGTCATCGCGTCCGTCGCGGTACCGATCAAAGCGGAAAGAAACGAAGGCGTTCCGTCCGAAGGAGAAATCGGTTCTGCAGGTAGGTGCCCCGAAGAGCTGCGCTCGGAACCAATCTGAATTCCCGTCATACGACCTTCACTGACAACCCAGCGACGCCGCAAAAGTGCGTCTCCGTCGATGACCAAGTCAATCGAGTCAGCGTGAAACGCATTGCGAAGTTCCTTTTCACTTCGAGGATCGGCAATCCGCAGATCGTCATAGTGCACCCGCGGCGGGAACAGCCCAACACTCGCTTGTGCAATCTCGACCTTCGCACCGGTAATGGTCTGCAAACTCCGAGTGGTCATGAAGCTTGCAACCGGCCCCAATCCCCAACGCAGAAGCATGAGGACAACGACGATGACGATCAGCCGTGTGATAACGTAACGCCAGCGAATCATGCCGCTTTCCTTTGCTGTGAGTCGCGCAATTGACGAAGCAAGTAATTCAGTGCTTCATCGATTGGTTGGTCCGTTGGTTCGGTTGAATCTGCCGCTGACTCGGCCTGAGCCGGATCGATCGATGCGTCGGCATTCCCGTGATCCTGCATTCGAATGACATCGATGCGTGTTTCAACGGCGAATTGCTCGGTCGAATCACTCTGGGCATGATCGATTTCTACGAAGTCAACGTCTTCCTGCTTGGACGTTTCTAAAGGAGCCGTTTCTGAATCGGCCGTTATGTCTGTGAGCTCAGTCGGAACACTCGGTCCCTGGTTCGTCGCTTCCGCATTCGACACGTCTTCAGTGACGACGGTTTCGGACGATCCAGCTTTTGATTTGGAAGTCTCGACTGCCTGAGCGGATTCGCTTGATCGCTCTGGCTTTTCTTCGTCATGACGATGTGGCGCTGCGACGGTTTGATGACTGGGATCGACCAAAACGATTTGATGAACGCCTTCGTCGGTTTTTCGCGTGTCGCTTGGCTGGCTTGGCTTGGATTCTGCTTCTGGTTTCTTCTTCGGTGCGAAGAGACGAAACACCGGGTAAGTCACCATGAATACGGGGCACAAGGCTGCAACTCCGATGAGGAAGCTGCCCATCACGACGGTGTTGTTCAGATCCGTCCACGGCACCAACGGCAGTTGCCACGCGGCGACGGCCTTTTCTTGAACCGCAGGATTTGCCAACACCCAATCACCAATCTGGTGAGAGTAGGGATCTAATCGCGTTGCCAGAAACGAAGTCGCGACAGCGGTCAAGCCAGCCATCGCGTGGTTGATTCGCAGTGACAACACAACGATCAGGATCGCGATCGCCAACAAGTTTCCATGAGGGACGACCCCTAGCAACAATCCAAAGCTGACGGCCCATGCCAGCTGGGACGGATACCGGCGACCGGCAACAGCACGCCGAATACTGCTGAGAAGTTTCACGATCCAGAGAATCATTTCGATGCGCCTCCATGCGCACGGGAGTGTGGAAACCCACAGCGGTCTTATCGGCCGAATCACCCCCGAATATTCAGAACAACCGACAAAGTTTGACAAGTTGCCCAGCCGTGAGACGGACGATCGACGGCGATTTCGATTTCGTACCACTTTCGGATGCTGGTAAACAAGCCTGACCAGCTACTCGCCAAGAACCGAAGAATCTGGGACAATTTGGTTGGTTTCGTTGGGTCCGGTGACCAGACGTGTCACGGATTCGGCCGAAACTCTGAGGACGCGTCCCACCAAGCGATTTCGGCGATTTGCCGAGGTTTACGGTTTAGCAGGTGGGACAGACCATCCAAGTGACTCGTTCACCTGTGGCCCCTTTCACCGTGAAACTCTTTTCCACCTCCTGCGAAACACTCTTCCTCGGCTGGGATGCCCCTCTGATACCAGCCGCTGCGTCAACGCTTCGCAAGCGTTTGACCCGGGGTCACCGTCTCGACTTGAGTGACCTGATCTACGTGCTGCCCACTTCGCATGGTGCAGCCGAGATGAAGCGGCGAATGGACCACGAGGCAAAAACGCATGACCTGCATTACGATCCGCCAAAGATCATCACCGTGGGCCAGATGGCGGAGCATTTGTACCAACCGCCGAATCGCCTCGCCCTGGAACTTGAGCAGACGCTGGCCTGGACACGGGTGATCCGTGGTATTCATCCCGATCAACTAAAGCCGCTCTTACCAACGATTCCCGCACCGGAACCGGTTGGACCCTGGCTGGAAATCGCCGGAGCCATCAATCGACTTCACGCGGAACTCTCAACAAGCCAACTGACCTTCCGAGATATCGTTGAGTTTGCGGAAACGGATTTGGAGAAACGACGTTGGAAACTGCTCAACCAGATCTACAACGAATACCTATCTGCGCTAAATGAAGCGGGACTGAGCGATCCGCATGCTTCTCGTCGCGACGCGGTGATGCAGAATCGTTGTCACTGCGATCAAACCGTCGTGCTGATCGGAACGAGTGATCTCAGTGACGCGTTGATTTCGATGCTTCGCTCACTCGACAGTAACCTGATGGCGTTGGTTGCAGCACCCGCCAGTGAATCCGCACGGTTCGACGAGTTTGGCTGCGTCGATACAGCCAGTTGGCTCAACAAAGCGTTACCCGTTCGTGACGAGCATTTGGTCGCGGCGGAAAACGTTGCAGACCAAGCCGAAGCGGTCGCGGAATTACTTGCGGAATTGGCCAACCATTATCGAACACATGAGGTGACCGTCGGCGTAACAGATGAATCGCACGTTGGTCCAATCGAAACCGAACTGCGTGGCTGTGGAGTTGAAACACATCGATTCCTGGGTTGGACCGTCGCCGAAACATCGATCGGTCGATTGCTCGACCTAACGGCCGCTCACTTAGCTCGCCGGTCTTGGGCAACGCTGGCCGCGCTCGTGCGTCACGCCGACGTAGCTGCTTATCTGTCACGCCATTTGGGAACGCCTTCCCATGCATGGCTCACCGAACTCGATCAATTGAGAGCTGAGTTTTTTCCAGTTCATGTTGACGATCCTCTGCCGAAGCTCGCGGCGGAGTCGTGTCCGCTTGCCCAATCACTGGCGGGTTTGGTTGCCGAGTGGCTGCGGCCGCTTCGTGCCCACGAGCAATCAATTGCCGAATGGGCCCGCGTGGTCTCGGGGTGGTTACAGGATTTGTATCCAGGTGAATTGGAAGAATCCGGGCAAACGGAATGGGACGAGCCGCTTGAAGACAACGCGTTGCACGATCGCACTAAACTAGCCATTCGCGCAACGCTTCGATTGCTGGAACGCTATGGCGAGCTGAATGACCGGCTTGATCTGCGTGTCGGCGGAGCGACGGCTATCGAGATGTTGTCTGCTCGCCTGGCGGATGTGCGCGTCGCCGAGCCGTTTCGAAGCGGTGAGGTTTCACTCTTGGGCTGGCTCGATCTCGCCCTGGATGACGCGAAACTGTTGGTCGTTAATGGCCTGAATCATCCATTTGTTCCCGCCGGAGTCACGAGTGATCCCTTCTTGCCGGGAACACTTCGCGGGCGACTTCGCATGGAAGACAACAATCGTCGATATGCTCGCGACGCGTACGCAATGCATCTGATGATCTCGACTCGTGACGATGTTCGGTTCATCGTTGGCAGCACGGCGGCCGACCAATCTCCGACACCACCGAGTCGTTTGCTCGCTTCGGCTCCCGGAGCAGACTTGGCTCGCCGGATTTGCGGACTCATCGGACAGCCCCGAATAAAACATCGCGTCGCACATGACTGGCACCGGGACGGCCAGCATCATCGACTGCCGATCCCCAAACTCGCTCCACCCACCGACGAGCCCGTTGTCACGTCGATGAGTGTCACCGCATTCGCCGATTACTTGCGATGTCCCTATCGTTTTTACCTGCGACATGTGCTGAATCTAAAACCTCTCGATGACGAGTCCAACGAACTGGCGGCGAATCAGTTTGGCAATCTAGTGCACGCTGCACTCGAGCAATTCGGTTTATCCGACCAACGCAACGAATCAGATCCAAACAAGATCGAGTCGCTTTTGCTCGAACACCTGCATCAATTCGCCGAAGAGTATTACGGCGATTCCGTGTCGACGGCGGTTACTTTGCAAATCGCTCAGGCCGAAAAGCGATTGAAAGCTGTTGCCGGACAGCAAGCAAAAAGAATCAGCGACGGCTGGCAGATTCACGCCGCAGAGGCATCTGTCAATGAAAGCGATGGAGCGATCCTCGAAGTGGACGGGCACCGGATGGGACTGCGTGGTCGCTTTGACCGCATCGACCATCACCCAGCCACCAACCGATGGGCGATCCTCGACTACAAAACGCACGGCCATCGACCAGAGAAAAAACACCTCAAGAAAACGGAGGAAGGAGATCAATGGGTTGATCTACAGTTACCGCTCTATCGCCTCATGATCCCCTATCTCGGAATCAATGCTGAACCGTCCGAAGTGCAACTCGGATACTTCAACGTCAGTGAGAAAGACGAAGAGACGCGTATCAACATCGCTGAATTCTCGTCAAAACAAATGGATGCTGCGCAGCGTTTGATTCGCCAGTGTGTTGCCGATGTATGTGCCGGCAAGTTTGAACCGTCGAGCGATCGCATTCAGTACGACGATTACGGCATGATTTTACAAACGAGCGTTGCGAATCGACTGCTCGATCGAGTCGAATGGCTCGCCGCGGCGGAGGTGGAATCATGACCGACCGCGCCGACCAAACAACTCCATCTAAATCGTCCAAAGGAGGCCAAAAGCCTTCGGATCGTCCCAGTGACACTTCGGCCGACGATCCAGTCGAACGATTGCAACTAATGGCCGATGAAGTTTCGTCATTGGTGCACTACGTCGACCAACCGACGTCAACGGAATGGTCCGCGCAGCGACCCGATGTGTCAGGTGACATGGACGCCGCCGTCGATGGGTTGTTGCGACCCGTGTTGGTGAGAGCCTCCGCGGGAACAGGCAAAACGTACCAACTGACGGCGCGTTTACTGCGAATCTTGCTCCAAGGTGGATCACCGGAAACCATCCTCGCAACGACCTTCACCCGGAAGGCAGCAGGCGAGATTTTGAACCGGATTTTGATCACGCTTGCCACGGCAGCCGACAACGATCATCCAACCGCATTACAAAAACTGCGTGACCAAGTGGGTTTGCCAACGCTGCCCGCTAGTATCTGCCGGCAACTGTTGACCTCATTGGTTTCACAGATCCATCGCCTGCGTATCTGCACGCTCGATAGCCTGTTTGCTCAGTTGGCAAGGTCGTTCCCGTTCGAGCTTGGCTTGCCACCAGCCTGGCGTCAGAGCGATGAAATCGAAGAGTTGGTTTTTCGGCAGCGCGCCGCTGACGCAGTCATCGCAACACTTGATCCAACCGAGATGACAACGCTCTTGGCGATGCTCGGCAAAGGCGACATCAAACGATCGATCTCTCGAGAACTGTTGCAAGTGGTCGACGCAGCGTACTCGGCCTCGCGACAGTGTGGGCCGGACGCATGGGAACACTTGTCCGTGCCGACGCAACCGACCGCAGAAGCGCTGGCGGTAGCGGTTGCCGATTTGCGTGCAGCCAAACCTAAACAGAAACGGCTACTGACACGACTGGAAGAACTTGCAGATCAACTCGAGCAACGCCAGTTCGCGGACTTAGCGGGCGACACGTTGGTTGCCAACATCGCCCTCGCGCGTCGCATGGGCACAGAAGTGACCTTTTACCGTTCGGTCTTTCCCGATGGACTCTCTCAAGCATTCGATGTGTTGTATGCAGCCGTAAGAAGCCATGTTTTGGCGCTACTGCGAGCGCAGAACGAAGCAACCGCAACACTACTGACTGCTTACCACGCGCAGATTACCGAACTCAAGCAACTCGCTCGATCGCTTGGCTTTGATGACATCGCGATTCGCTTGGCCAGTCAGTTTGCCACCATCGATCAACGAGTCCTCGACACGCGAATGGACGGCGCAATTGATCACGTGTTGCTTGATGAGTTTCAAGACACGTCGTCCATTCAATGGCAAGTGTTACGGCCGCTCGCCACGCGATCCGCGAAATTTGATCCAGAGGAAGCAATCGACGATCACGATGCGGCCGATCATTCCTTCTTCTGTGTCGGCGATACGAAACAAGCGATCTATGGCTGGCGTGGCGGTGTTGCGGAGATCTTCGATGCCGTAGCAGATCAATTGCCGCAAATCACCGAAGTGGAACAGAACAAGAGCTACCGAACGAGCCCGGTAGTTTTGAATGTCATCAACCAAACGTTTCAAGGACTTCCGAATCATCCGCTGGCCAAGTCGGCCGACGCAGGTGACCCCGCCGATAAACTGATGTACGAAGCGTTGTCGCTTCGCCGCTTCGCTCGCCGTTTCCCAACACACGAATCAGCACATCCAAACCTCCCCGGTTTTGTAAGTTTCTCGACAGCTCGAACCGTTGATGATGCAGACGTGCAGGCCAATCGCATGCTGTTGTTCGCGGACACCGCAACACGCGTGAAGGAGCTGCATCAACAGGCGCCCCACCAATCGATTGGCATTCTCACACGCACCAATGTCGCCGTCGCGCAGTTGATTTACTTGCTGGAACGACAAGGCGTTGAAGTCAGTCAGGAGGGCGGAAACCCATTGACGGATTCAGCCGCCGTCGATGTCGTTTTGTCCGCTTTGATGATGGCGGAACATCCTGGAGATGGGCGATGGGCGTTTCATGTCGCGAACTCCCCATTAGGAAAACAACAGAACCTTGATGCCGACGCGATTCGAAATCGATTGGAGAACCGCGGAATACCCGAGACGATTGAATACTTAGCTGGCATTCTGGCACCCCAGTGCGATGACCGAGAAACCGAGCGGCTGAAACAACTGATGCACCTGGCACTCTCTTACCGTGCCGCAGCGGGTTCGCGTGTTGCAGACTTTGTGCACATGGTCCGCGAGAAACGCGTTGAACGTCCCCAGTCAGCTCCCGTTCGCGTGATGACGGTTCACCAGTCGAAGGGGCTGGAATTTGACGCTGTTTTCCTTCCGGAACTCGATGCAACGCTCACCCGACAAACTGGACACTGCGTTGCCGATGTTCCGGAGATTGGTCGGCCACCGGAAGCCCTCACACGCTACCTGAATCACAAGCAATGGCATTTTCTTCCCAAACACTGGCAAACCGTTTTCGGTGAACAGGCCGAAGGGCAAATGACCGAAGCTCTGTGCTTGATGTACGTCGCGATGACACGCGCTCGCCAAGCGGTCTACATGATGATCACGCCGGCCAAGCGAAAGTCATTCGAGAATCGCACACATGCATCGCTGATCTATCACGCGTTGGAGTGCGATCAAGATCCCAGTCAACCAGAAACAGATCTGCTCCAAACGGGTGACCCGCATTGGTACGAAGCAGCCGAAGCAGCCGACTCTCAGGAAACGGATGAACAACCATCGGCGAACAAAGACTCAAAAAGACGCACGATACGGTTTCGTGATTCGGCATCGCCCCAACCCACCAATGATTCATCGAACGATAACGGACGATCGTGACACGCAAGATCCTTCATTGTGCCGACATCCATTTGGACAGTCCGCTGCAGAAACTTGGAACCTACGAACACGCTCCGATTGACAGGATCCGTGGCGCCTCGCGTCGTGCGCTGGAATCGATGGTGAATCTGGCGGTCGAACAGTCGGTCGATCTGGTGGTCATTGCTGGCGATCTTTACGACGGCGATTGGCACGACCAAAACACCGGACTCTTTTTCGTCGCGCAATCGAACCGACTCGTTCAGGCTGGAATCCCCGTCGTCGTCATCCGCGGCAATCACGACGCTGCTAATGTGATGACCTCTTCGCTTCCGCTTCCACGCAATCCCGACGGTAGCGAGATCATGCTCGGTTGCGAAAGAGTCGACCAGCGAATGCTCGAGGACAAAGGGCTGGCAGTTCACGGTCGTTCATTTCGCACTCGCGCCGAAACAGAAAATCTTGCATCCGAGTATCCGGCGCCCGTCTCAGGCATGTTCAACATCGGGCTGTTGCACACCAGTTTGACGGGTGCGGAAGGGCATGACCCTTACGCGCCGTGCACTCCGGCACAATTGACCGACAAGCAATACGACTATTGGGCCTTAGGGCACGTCCACGCGCGAAGTGAATTCACGCTTCCTAGTGGCACTCCTATTCACTTCAGCGGGAATCTACAAGGACGACACATCCGCGAAACAGGACCGAAAGGATGTTTGATCGTTGACGTCGATCATCGCAACCAATGCACGACGCAATTCCATCCGCTCGATGTCGTGCGATGGGAGACGTGTGCGTTGCAGTTGGATGGACTCAATCATCTCGACGGCGTAACGGATGCCTTCCAAGCTTGGTTACAAAAAGCGATCAGCGATGCCGGTGATCGATTGTTAGTTGTACGTGTCGAGTTTCAAGGGACGACGGAGATCGATCAACTGTTGCGTCGCAAACTCAAGCAGGTGCGAGCTTCACTTCAAGCCGTTGCCGTGTCACACGGACAGGACCGTGTGTGGCTGGAAGATTGCAAAATCCGCACGAATGCTCCTGCACGGACGGCACACACGATCGACTTAGACGGCCCACTGGAAAGTTTGAATGCGGTCATCCAGGAATTGAGGAGTGACCCGAAGGTCTCGGATGTTGTGCAGCATGAGCTTCGTAGCCTGTTGCGAAAACTACCTGCAGAGTTGAACGAGATCGATGCATTACCGACAGATCGATCGCAATGGACAGATGAACTGGTCGAATCTGCTGCAGCGGAAGTGTACGGACGCTTAAACGGAGGATCGACCGAATGATCCTAAATCGACTCGACCTCAAAGCATTCGGCCGATTCACCGAGACGTCACTCGACCTCTCCACTGGACCGCGACGATTTCACATCGTGTACGGTCCGAACGAATCGGGCAAATCGACATCGTTGCGGGCAATCACTTCGCTGTTTTTCGGAATCCCACACGTCACGGAGGACAACTATCTGCATTCGAACAGTCAACTTCGAGTAGGTGGCCTTTTAGTTGACGACAACCGACGACTCGAATGCACACGCAGAAAAGGCAAAAAGGCAACGCTCAGAGATGCCGACGACCAACCGATCGATGAGTCCGCGATGGAATCGATGCTAGGTGGCATCACTCGAGAGACGTTTCTCTCTCGCTTCGGGTTGTCTCACGATGAGCTCGTGAAAGGAGGCCGTGCGATCATCAGTGGAGAAGGGGATCTTGGACAAATCCTATTCTCCGCCGGAGCGGGAATCGGACGCCTACGCGAAATCCAAGAAGAACTGGATCAAAACGCGGCAGCAATCTTTACGCCGCGTGGAACTAAAACGAGCATCGCGACCGCGCTGAAGTCCCTCGACGAACAGCGTACGTCTTTGCGTCAGGCACAGATTCCGCCCGCCGAATACCGTGACCTGCGAGAACGTTTGAAAACGTGCCGAGATCGCCTGGATACGCTGGATCGACAAATAGGAGAGTCGGTTCAACAACTCAGTCGTCTACGACATTTCCAACAAGCACTACCACTCGTCCCCAGATGGCGATCCACCATCGAATCGCTTAAGGAGTATCGGTCCACGCCTCGCTTGGATGACGCGTTTACGGAACGGCGTCGTCAGACGGTTTCGGATCGCGAAATCGCTCGCAGTCGTCGGACGGAATTGCAGGGCAGAATGACGGAAATGACCAGCCGGTTGGATGACATGCCAGCCGATACCGCCATTCTGAATCACCAAAGTGAAATTCAAGCGGTCTTTCAAGAAGTTTCCGCGCGGAATAAAGCGGATCGCGACCGAGAGAGTCTCATACGTACACGTGACAATCTGGATCGAAAAATAGCGGATCTCCTCGTTCAACTTTCTGCTGAAGTGCCAGTCCACCATGACGATGCACGCTGGTCAGATGCGATGGAACAGGCAATCGAAAAACGTAAAGTTTCTGACAGCAATCGTAATCGCATTCGCCAACTTGCTTCCGACTACGAAAAACTGGTCAGCCAACGGAACGAAGCAAGTGACACGGTCGAATCCACGCAACGACGTTTGAGTGACGTCAGTGATGAATTGGAAACGATGGGGTCACCGAGTGATCCCATTGTGATCGCCAATGCAATCGATGCGATTGGGAATCCGCAGACCCTTTTAGAGTCCGTTGCGGAACAACGCGAGAGCAACGAATTGCTGCAAAAGAAGTGCGAACGATTGCGGCTCAAACTGGTCGGTTTCGACGGAAACTTCGACGAAACGGCTGCTTTGACTCTGCCACCGATATCGCAATTGAAGCAGCTTAGCGAGTCGATGGATGCGGCGGCACAGCACGTCGCAACACTCAATAAACAGAAATCCGAATGTGGCAAGGAAAGAGAACACTTTTCTAGACAGCTGGATGAACAACAATCCGAACTGCCATTGCCAACTGCCAAAGAACTCAACGAATCCCGTCTCGCGAGAGATGCCATCGTTGAACAATTGCAGGCGATTGCCAAATCCGTCACGGAACAGAATCGTTCTGAGATGGTCGATTCGTTGTCGTCCCTGCAACAAAAAATCCAAAAGACGGATCGTCTCAACGACACCGTTCGCACCCACCATCAGCAATTCCATCAGCGTGAGCAACTGCAGTTACGATTGGATCAATGCACGCAGAGATGGCAGCAGTTCGACGCAGAGTGCAACGCGGCAGCCAAACATCAATCCAAAGCAAACGAAAATTGGATGGCGGCTTGGGCGCAATGCGGGATCAAGGCGGGTGATGCCGAGCAGATGAGGCGATGGATCATCGATCATGAGCTCTTCTGCGAGACGCTGCAGCAATGGCGTGACGGCGAAAAACGCATGGACCAAATGCAACATAAGATTCAATTGGCCGTATCACGCCTCTCCAAAGCACTCGCCACAAAACAGCCGTCCCGGGCACGTAGTCGTCAGCCGGTCGGTGCGGAGGCATATCAGGGCGGGCTGTTTGATGAACAACCAGAAGATGACCTGATCAGTCTTTACGATGAAGCTCTCGCCGCGAGAAGCGATGCCTTGCATCGGAAACAACTTCACGACGGTCTTCGTCGTCGTCGTGAAGAATTGGCGGAAGAACTCCCCAAGGCCGAGATTCGACTCGAAACAGCACAAAGAAAAGTCGTACAATGGCGTGATGAATGGCAACGCACGACCGAGAACTTCGCAGGATCCGAACGCGTCGGAACCCAAGAAGTCTCGTTGATGCTCGATCAAATCGCGGACCTGCACAGCAAAAAACGCGAGCGTGATATTCTGGCGCGTCGCATCCAGTCAATCCATGATGATGAGTCAGATTTCCGGTCGCGCGTGAATCAACTCGTCGGCAATACCCAAGCGGAATCAGATCTGGATCGCACAGCAACGACGCTTGCTCAAGATCTCTACCAGCGACTACAAGCCGAACGCAGAACGGCCCAAACACGCGAGACATTGCGTGAACAGATCGAGTTATCGAAGCAACGGATGGCGGAAGCCGAATCCCAACAAAAAGCTTGCGAAGCCGTTCTGAACGAGTTGTGCAAAGAAGCTGGTTGCGATTCACCGGACCAACTCCCGGAGCTCGAACGGGCTGCGACACAGCGATCTCATTTGGAATCCGAGCTTCGAGAGTTAGAGAACCAACTGTCGCTTTTGGCCGGAGACGCAGCGCTCGATGCATTCATCGAGCGTGCTGGAAAGCAACAAGCGGAAACACTCGAGCGTGAACTCGCGCAAGCGGAAAACGAGCTTGAGAATCAGCGACAGCAGCAATCTGAACTCCAACAACAAGTCGGGGCCGTTCAACACGAGATCAATCGCATCGACGGTGGCGCTCAAGCATCCGAGTTGGTCCAAACCATCCAATTCACCGCAGGGGAACTCAGCCGCGACTGCGAAGAATACGCGAAAGCAAAAATCGCTTCACTCTTGCTGCGGCGGGCCATCGATCACTACCGACAAGCCCACCAAAGCCCGATCCTGCAACATGCAAACCGCTACTTCCAGCAATTAACGTGTGATGCCTATCGTGAGCTGCGGCCCGATTACGACTCGAAAGGCCGGACCACACTGTTTGGATTACAGTCCAGTGGCGAGGCGGTTCCGGCCGCATTGATGAGTGAAGGCACAGCGGATTCACTGTATTTGGCGCTGCGTTTAGCAAGCTTGGAATACCAAATTGGATTGTCCAAACCGATCCCGTTGGTCATCGATGACTGCTTAATCCAGCTCGACGATGAGCGTGCAGCCGCTGCTTTAAAAGCGTTCTCTGATCTATCCGAAAAAACGCAAGTGATCCTATTTACCCATCATCAACACGTACTGGATTTGGCCAAGCATCGGCTCGCGTCTGATGATTTCCACACGCATGAACTCGGTGTCTGATCACGGTCAGTACCGTGTTCATCATTTTTTCAGACCCGAAGACCACTGCTTTGCATCGCGCACCAGTTCTTTCATTCGATCGGGTTTCGAATCAGCAAGATCGTTCGTCTCTCCCGGATCAGCTTTCAAGTTGTACAACTCCCAGGTCTTCCCCGAGTCTCCGCTGTAGACTTTTTCGTCGCCCTGATGCCAGGCGATCTGCTTTGCGGAACGAAACCCGATCGGCTTGGTACGCGTGATCGATTGACCATCGATCACATCCATCAATGACTGCCCATCAAGTTCGACTTCATTGGGAATATCTATCCCGATCGCATCCAGCACCGTTGGCAAATAGTCACTGGTTACCGCTGGAAAGTCTGTTTGTCGCCCACCTTTAATCTTCTCTGGCCAAACCAAGATCCCTGGAACTCTCACACCCCCTTCGTAAAGCGATCGCTTCCGACCACGAAGTTCACCGGCCGAACCGGGTGCCTTGTTTGCCGAGCCTTCCGGTCCATTATCAGAACAGAACCACAACATCGTGTTATCCGATACACCTAACTTCTCTAAAGATTCGCGTAGGCGTCCCATCTGATCATCCAGAGCGGTGACGCAACCGTAGTAGTTTCGCTCATAAACATTCGAGTCTTGATAACGCTCGCGATGCTTCTCGCTTGCGACGACCGGAAGGTGTGGAGCGTGAAACCAAATGGCCGCAAAGAACGGTTGTTCAGATGAAACGGACGCTTCGATAAAAGGAATCGCGCGGTCCATGATGATGCGGGAATCGTCGCCCTGTGTGTTCTCCGTAACGACTTCACCAGCGTGGTTCCAATACCGCGTTCCGAATGATTCGCGTTCGTCGTTTCCCCCGAGTGAATCCCAGGCAGTTCGCGGAGCCTTAAGCGGCTTGATCATTGGATCGTACGTTGGCACCTTCGCTTCGGTGACAAAGCTGTCATCGTATCCGTGCCATCGAGGCGGCGAAAAATGCGGGGCACCTTTCGGGCCACCGCGGTTGGAATCGCGGACCGTTTGGGTAAGAGTACCCAGATGCCATTTTCCAAAGTGCCCGGTTCTGTAGCCTTGTTGCTTGAGCAGCTCTGGCAAGGTGATTTCATCTTTTGGCAGGTGTCCAACGTTGGCCGAGTAGATCCCGTATCGATAGGGATGCCGTCCTGTCAAACAGCTACCGCGTGTTGGACTGCAAACGGGCGCAGCCGCGTAAAAACGATTGAACTTCAGTCCGGCCTCGCACATCAACGTCAGGTTGGGCGTTTCAATCGGTGTGTCCGGCCGGAAGCAACTCAAGTCGCCGTAGCCGAGGTCGTCACACATCACCAAAATAACGTTTGGTCGTTCCGCCATTGCGGAGTCGCAGGCCGCCCAAACAATAATGGCAATCAACGCAATGAGAGTATTTCGAATCATGTTAGATGTAGAGCATGCCCTGCATGCCAGTAGAGGGGATTTATTTTCGACGGTCGTTTTGTGAATGGCGGCCGCGACGTAGGGCATGTTCCGCATGCCAACGGCAAAACATCCGCACGGTGCGATCAACGACGATCGTCATGCAGAGCAGGACCTACTTTAGTTGTAGGGCATCCTCCGCATGCCGAACGGCAATAAAAATCTGCGCGGAGCGATCGGACGATCGCCAGGCGGAGCAGGACCTACTTTAGCCTCGCCAGCTTTCGTTCTAGTTGCTTGAGTTGTACTTCCGCAAGTCTTACTCGCAGCTCTGCCAACTGAATCGTCTGATCGAGAACGCGCAATTCTCGTTCTTTGGCGACGATACTCGACTCAACGGCGGCGACCTCGGAAAGGACGGCCGTTCGCTTCAGGTTGGCTTCGTCCATTTCAGCTTGACTGGCTTGCCCCGTGGCAAACAACTCGGTGAGGATTTTCACTTGGTTTTCTGCGAATTGCAATTTTGCTTTAGTCGCTTCCAACATCGCTTTCTCATTCGCATTGCTCTTGAACACGTCCCTCTTGGTCGCTTCGATTTCCATCTCCTGGGACCTCATGGCCACCCGTACTTGCATCTGTTGAATCTCGTCTTCGAGCGCGTACTGTTCCTCCGACTTCACTTTTGACGGTGATGCCTTTTCTTGTTCAGCTTCTTGCGCGGTCGAAGAAGCGACAGGGCTCACGATCGCACCGATTAATAAAACGACGAGCACACCGACGGTGAGAATGGGCAACGTGTTACGCATTTTGATGTTCCCTAAAACGGATGGGTTTAGGCAGCGATCGGATCTGAGAAGCAGTCTCCAAAAACCGAGTGCCGGGCAATGCTCTGAATGTAACTGAAATCGTTGCCTGCATCCGATTTCCCGGCACCAAAGCGATCGGCCCGTTTTTGAGTCCTTGTTTGGCAAGGTTTTTGCAAACCCGAATCGCTCTCCCCCGGGCCCTCCCCGAGAGTGAAGGATCTCCAAAGGTCAGTGGACGGCATCACGGCTCAGATGATCGGGTGCCGGTTGGAGCATGCCAAGGCTCCGGCGTTCAGCATGAACGGCAACCTGGATCGCGGCGTGTTATCATGTTCGTCACTTTGATTCCTCCTCCCTGATGAATACGCTGTCATGAAAAAATCCCTTGCACTCGCCGTGCTCTTTAGCTGTCTGTGCCTGCCCGTTTCTGGCCAAGAAGTCAGCGATTTCGACAACATCAAGCTGTACACCTTGACCAACAGCAACGGAGCGAAAATCAAGGTGACGAATTACGGTGCGATCATCACATCCATCATCGTTCCGGATCGCGACGGCAAACTTGGCGACATCGCGTTGGGATATGACCGGGTCGAAGACTACATGAATGCCGTCGACAAACCGTACTTCGGCGCGATCGTCGGGCGGTATGGCAATCGCATTGCGAATGGAGAGTTCACAATCGATGGAGAAACCTACACACTGGCAAAGAACAATCCACCGAATCACCTCCACGGCGGAACGATTGGTTTCGACAAAGTGGTTTGGGACGCCAAACTGACAGGTGGGGATGGTTGGTCAGGAATTGTGCTCACCTATCGGTCCAAGGATAAAGAAGAAGGTTACCCAGGAAACCTTGATGTACAGGTCACCTACAAATGGACGAACGACAATGATCTGGTCGTGGATTATTTGGCAACGACCGACAAAGCAACACCGGTAAACCTGACGCAACACGCGTACTTCAATTTGAAAGGTGAAGGGAACGGCACGATCCTAGATCACGAGCTGATGCTCAAAGCCAAGAAGTACACTCCGGTTGATTCAACCCTGATTCCAACCGGTGAACTGGCAGACGTTACGGGAACCCCCTTCGATTTCACGAAAGCGAAACCCATTGGCCGCGACATCGCACAGGAGAACGAGCAACTGAAATTTGGTTTGGGTTATGACCACAACTTCGTAATCGATCGAGAAGGCGAAGGCCTGCAAGTGGCCGCGTTTGTTTCCGAGCCAACATCGGGACGCACGATGGAGATTCGGACGACCGAGCCCGGCATTCAGTTCTATTGCGGTAACTTCTTGGATGGACGCCTAACCGGCAAGTCCGGAAAGCCGTATGAGTTCCGCGGTGGATTCTGCCTTGAGACTCAGCACTACCCCGACAGCCCGAACCAAGAGTCGTTTCCTTCGACCATTTTGAAACCGGGCGGAGCCTACAAAACGACGACCGTCTTTTCCTTCCGAAACTAGCCAAGCTTGGCAACGTTCTGTGCAACGACAAATCTGACTGCGTATCCAAACGAGGCTCTATCGTGACTCAACCAAACAACCGAATTTCGCGCCGCCACTTCAACAAGGGAGCTGCTTCGCTGGGAGCGTTGGCCGGATTTCATTTCTTTCCCGCACTCGGGCAAAAGCGTTTAGAAAAACCAACGCTCGCTGGCATCGGTGCTGGTGGAAAAGGGACAGCCGACATCATGGGATCCTCCAAAGCGGGATTTGAAATCGTCGCTTTGGTCGATGTCGTCGACGTCAAGAAACTGTCTCGGCTTGAGGGACGGTTGAAGCGAATGGGGCAAACACGTGAGGCGTTCCCCGATGCGGCTTTCTACGCAGACTACCGTGAGATGCTCAGTGACCTCGGTGACAAGATCGATGCGGTAACCGTTTCGACACCGGATCATCATCACTTTCATGCATCCGCCATGGCGATGGCTGCGGGCAAACATGTCTATTGCCAAAAGCCACTCACGCATGGCATTTGGGAAGCCAGACGGTTGGCCGAGATCGCCGCAGAAACGGGTGTGAAGACACAGATGGGCAACCAAGCTCATGCCAACGATCACATGCGACGGTGCATCGAGCTGATTCGGGCTGGCGTGATTGGAAAGGTCAAGGAAATTCACGCGTGGACGAATCGTCCGATTTGGCCGCAAGGATTTGCATCGCCTCCTAAACCCGAACCCGTTCCGGAAGGCATCGACTGGGAGCAGTGGATTGGACCGGCCCCAATGGTTGAGTACAGCCCAAGGATTGCGCCCTTCGCCTGGCGCGGCTGGTGGAACTATGGAACCGGCGCCCTCGGTGATATGGCGTGTCACATCATGGATGCCGGCTATTGGGCAATGCAGCCCGAATCCGGCGAAAGGTTAGCACCCCAATCCGTCATCGCTCAACAAGAAGGTGCAACCGACTTTTCGCCACCGATCAATTCCATCATCACGTGGGATTTCGGCCCAAGCCAGTACTCCGCCAAAGACGGCTTTCAATTCCACTGGTACGACGGCTACGTCAACGCCCACTTTGATCGCGACAATTGGCAGCTAGTCAAGAATGGCAACGAGTACAACCATCCCGATGAAGATGTCCTCGACGGGATGAACTTCGCCAACTACGGCAGCGTGATCATTGGCGAGGAAGGCAAGCTGTTCTTCCATCGTTCCAAAAAGAACTGGGTCCTCAAATCATCCTCCCAAGTGGACGGCTTCGAGTGGCCTGAACCGTCATTGCCTCGTGCTAGAGAACAGGACAATTACAAAGAATGGATGGATGCGGTATCCGGCAAGATTGCACAGAGCGAATCCAATTTCAGTTTGGCCGGTCCGATGACTGAAACGATTCTGCAAGGCGTGCTTGCGCAGCGTGTGCCCGACACTCGATTGGAATGGGACACGAAGAAAATGGAAGTGAAGGGCAAGCCGGAGCTGAAACAAATGATTCAGCGCCCCTATCGTGACGGTTGGAACGTCTAGTCGCGAACAGCTCGTGACGCGCGAAAAACGAAATTGTTTTCACGCGTGTGTTCGCATGTGTGGACAAACGCGGCGCCAGCGTTACTGCGGCCGAGGCTGATTGAACCACTGGTTGATGTCGCTGCTTGGTTCCGGTTCTTCCGGCCAAGGTGACAACAGTGATTTCCAGAAGCCTCGCTTGGATTCTGTCGTTTGAGATGGCGTGCGTGCGGAAGCTGGAAACATTCTCATCGGTGATAGATTCTCCGGCTGAAATGCTGCCTTCGTCTTGTTCCAACTGTTGCTGGCCGTCTTGCCAACCTCATCGAAGAAACCGTCTTTCTTCTTTTTGATGCGAGCCTTTTCGTCGTTGTTCGGCAGTAACGAGCGAACGTCGGGTAGTTTCCACTTTGGCATCTGCCAATTCGTTGGATTCAATCCTCGTGCCAATCGGGCTGCCGGTGATGGTTTGATCAGTTCGTCAGCTACCGAGTGTGAAACATCCAGGCCGATCACCATTGCAAACAAGACGGTAGCAGCCAGCGTTCGTAGCGCCATCGCTTTCATCAATCCAATACTCCGGGGGGTTTGTTGAGAAAACTCTGGAGCGGATGTCGCAAATTCTAGATACGCATGACAAGACCGGTTTGCAGAACTCGGTCGCGGTTTGCAAAACTCGGTTGCGGTTTGCAAAACTCGGTTGCGGTTTGCAAAACTCGGTTGCGGTTTGCAAAACTCGGCTACTGGGCGTTTTCCTCAACGTTCGCCATCCCCAACTGACCCGTCTGTTGTGCCGCGCTTTCAGCAAGTACACGCTGTCGACGTCCCAGTTGCCACGCGACCAACGCCCAAACCGCGGTTGCTGGCATCAGGATCAGGCTGATGGTTTGCAGTGTCCAGTCCCAACCACGCATCAGACGGAAAATCTGACCGCCCACCGTATCTCCACCACGCAGAATCACCGTGTCGATGAAGTTCTTCGACTTGTACTTGTCTTCACGGCTTACGACGGTGAACAGCACTTCCCGAGCGGGCACGCCAATGCCGTACCCACCAGCCCGAGCTGCAACAACGGTCACGACTAACACCTCCAAGGAAGGCTGCACGGCAAGGGCTCCAAAGCCAATAAAGTAGATAACAGGCAGCAACACTAGCGCGACAGCAACACCCATTCGACGCATGATCAAACCCGATAAACCTACCTGCACAAGGAGCGTGACCAACTGTGTTCCAAGATCGACGTAAGCAAACAACGCCGTCCGTTCTTCTGGTGATTCGATGGCTCCTTTCACAATCTCTGCTTGGGTGAAATACAGCTGCGTCGCCAAACACTGAACGAACAACAAGAAAAGGCAGATCAAGCCGAGATACGGCGACCGGAATACGTGTGTGATACCCACCCAGAGACCACCTCCCGTCGGACGTTTGGAAGCGATTTCACTGTCAACTCGTTGCGGATCCGCGCGGCGGATCTTTGCCGCCTGCGACTGCAATTGCCAAGCACACACAAGACCGAGTTCAAGCATTATCACAGGGACCATCAGCAGGGCGCCAGTTGAAAGCCGCGTCGCCAATTGACTGGCCACGACAGAACCTGTGATCGCACCGACCGTGCCGCCCGCCGCAATAAAACCAAACAAGCGTTTACCTTGTTGGTTCGTGAACATGTCAGCCAGCACGCTCCAGAACACGCTGGTCGAGAATATTCCGAACACGCTCACCCAGACAAAAAATGTCCGTGCCACCCAGCTTTGAAATTGAGCGGAGTCGATTCGCATCGCGAACCAAAACGCTACAAGACAAAGGGCAAAGAAGTGGTAGACCGATCGAACGAGCCAACGACGGGGCAGTCGCGCGACCAGTGCTCCATAGGCGGGCACGACCACCAACATCACCAGAAACGACGCGAGAAACAGATAGCTCAATTCCTCCGAATCAACCAGACTGCTCATCGTTTCCCGAACGGGTCGAACGGTAAAGTACGCCAGCAGAAGAAAGAACAACCAGGCAAAGGCAAACAGAACACCCCGCCATTCATCGGGTTCGATTCGTGACCACCATCGGTCATTTGATTCCAAGGTTCCACCTTTCACAGGATCCGAGCGCTGCAAAGCTGATCATTGTAGAGCAGGGTCTTGCCGTTGAGCGATCACCCATTCGCATGGTTTCGCTTCCTTTCGTCGGAGCATCCAGTGGCTAGCGGACAATGTCTGAGCTAGGCTTAGTCCTGATTCAATTTTCTTATTCTTCTCGATTGTCTTCCTCTGATGCAGATCCCTTGCCCCGGTTGTGGCAAACAACTGTTGTACGACGAAAACCAACGTGGCACTCGCTTCCTCTGTGGGCAGTGCAACGAGTTAGTCGATATCCCGGCGGTTGGTGGCGGCGCCCATCCGTACCCCGTCCAATCTCGTCGTCAGCAAGATGCGATCAGCAATCAAACCATCATTGTGACGGCGTTGAGTTGCCTGGCAGGGCTGGTTGTTCTCATCGGCATTTCGATGATCATCATTCGTGTCACAAAGAAACCACCTGCGCAATTGATTGATGAGCCAGTGGTTGAATTAAATCCGAATCTTTCGAGAACGGAACTTCAAGAAGGTTACGCGATCGATTTGCCAAACGGATTCTCAAAAGAGTCCCGAGAGGAAACCGATCGTGGCTACACGGTGTATCGATTTCGCAGTACTGAAGGCTATCGGCTTGTCTTCGCCATCATTCCCGATGATTCCATTCAACGCTGGATGGCCCCGCCCAAAACATACTCTCGTGCTCTGATCAAAAGCATCCCGGAACTCAGCCAAGACGCGTTAGGAGATGTGCAGCCACGGCGATTCACGGTCGGA
Source organism: Planctomycetota bacterium (assembly GCA_039179795.1). Lineage (GTDB taxonomy): Bacteria > Planctomycetota > Planctomycetia > Pirellulales > Pirellulaceae > Rubripirellula. The sequence goes on from JBCDEM010000002.1 coordinate 43,921, forward strand.
GGCATGGCGGCGAACGTTTTTCAATTCTATGAGAAGGAGACGTTTCGCGGAGTGACTTTCATCTACCACATGGTTGCCATGGACAAAGGCCGCAAACTGGTCGTGAGGTTCTACGGCAAATATGGCGGCTTCAGCGACGGAGACGAAATCACAGAAATGCCCGACGATTGGCTTGATTCTCTCTTGAGCCTGAAGAGCATTCCTCCAAAACCAACCGTCAAACCATAGGTCGTCATCGTCGATCGTTCCGCAATCGTAGCGGGCGTCGTGAGGACAACAGGCGCGATGATCGCTGAACGATCGGCGACACTAGCGTGAGGATTCCGGGAAGATGGGCACTTCCTCAGGTGGTCTTAATGCAGGGATGAACCACTGGATGTTGGCTTCGCGTTGCTGATTGACGAGGTGATCAAATAACGCATCCGCGGCATCGCGACGTAACTGGGATTGGTCAGTTAATTGCTCGTACTTCAGTTCGCCTGGCTTCGCCTGATGTACATAAATGAGATGCAAACCGAGTGGGCTGCGTATTGGCCCACCGATCTCACCCACTTTCGTTTTTCGGATCAGTGCCATCACGCTGCCAGGTAAGTCACCATCTTTCTCAACCCAACCAATCTTTCCACCTTCGCCGGCGGAGCCAGCGTCACTGTGCTGGCTGGCCGCCTGGGCAAATGCTTGAGCGAGATCGTCCGATTCTTTCATCTCATTGACCAAATCACCTAAGATCTGCTTCGCGTTTGCGAGGGCGGATCGGTCGTTGATGTCCATATCCAGAAAAATCTGTGACACTTCCCAACGATAACCGGCGTACTGGAGGCGTCGCTGATCAAAGAAGCGACGCAGGTTAGCGTCGGTTAGTTTGCTCTTCAAATATTGAGCCCATGCGGTTCGCCAAGCCAAATCAGCGCGAAGCGAATCCTCCGTTGCACCGCGAGCCTTTGCCTGCTGTTCCATGCTGCTGCCGCGTCGCGTCGCTTCACTCGCGAAGGTCTCGATCGTCCGCTGCGTCATCGACTCCAATGCAGCCCCGCCTTGCGCTCGTAACGATTTCATGGCCAGATGGCGACGAACGAGCAATGCCGCGGTCACCTGCTGCACTTCCATCTCAACCGTTCGCAGATCTCTTACTTTGAATCGCTCGGTCAGGATTAAATTCAACTCACCCAAATAGATCGGATCACCATCGATGGCGGCGATCGGGTCGGATGGTTGATACTTCTCGTCGGCAACGACAACTCCATGACAGGAAGCACAGACGACGGCGATACCAAGACAAAGTGTCAGAAACGGGCGATGAAGAATGATCACGGCAACGCGATATCCTGAATGATGAATGGGACTTCATTGGGCACGACCGCGGTCGGCGACTGATAGATAAAGGTTGATTCGTTTACGTCATCACCAAGATCGAACAGATAACCAATGCCGACGCCCGAATCTGTTTGGCGAAAGACTTCAAATCCAAGATGATCCGTGCGCGAGCCGTCCTTCCTGCGAACGTAAACATCGTTCTCGAAAATCCATTGTCGGTGACTCTCTAGGGCTCGGCCCGCGTCGTCGAGCTGGACTGCCACGCGAATCTCGTGCAGTGGACCGTTCTTACGAATGGTCTCGATCTCGACCGTCATCGCATCAATTTGCTTTTTCTCATTCGGCTTCGCCAATGGCAATTCAAACGCTTGTCGTTGCCCGGGAAGCAATGCCCGAATGTTGCCGGTCAAAGTCTCGATCTTCTCTGGTTGCCCGGAAGGTAGATTCAGCGGAAAGAAGAATTCACTAAATGCGATGTCTGCATTGGTTGCGATGTCGATACTATCGCCCGATTCTTGCGGCTCAACGTTTGCGTCATCATCCAATTTACCGCCGAGCTGATCGATCGGAATCGTCAAACCGATTGGAGTAAGCCGTGGCTCCCAACTGATTTCGATTCCGACATTCAAACCGCTCATTGAGGGCTGACGAATGTTGCGACGCGATGTCGCCGTGGTAACTTCGATGCGATACACACCTGCGTAGGCGGCTGAATCGACACGTGACGGCCGCCCTTCTTCTCTCGGCACGAGCATCAACGTTCCTTCTCCTCCGCCATAGAAGTTGATGTCGAGATTCGTTTGATCCAACACGTAATCGACGGCATGCCAAAACGACAACGGCGACTTCACGGGGTCCACACTCATCGAGTCATCGGCTTGATACTCGAACTCGACTTTGCTTTCCAAACTGATCGCTTCGAGTGCTTCCCCTAACGTCGATACTTGATCGAGACGAATAACGATTACTTCGGCACTGGTCTCTTCTTTGGTGCGTAGCGACTGAAGCGCCGACCGCACTCGCGACAATCGTTCAGCCGCTTCGACGGAAAACCCTACTTGCTTCTCCGGCAGAAACTCAAGAGCTTCGGGACCCGCTTCGATAAGCGATTTTTCCGCCGCTCGACGTTTACTCAGGCTTGCTGCGTCGAGTTCATCGACCCATTGCAAAACGTCCGACTTCAGATCGGCTTTCGACACAGCCGCATCTTCATCGGGCCCATCGGACTGCTCGGATTCCGTTTCGACGGATTCCGTTTCAACTTTCTCATTGCCATCCGACTCCTGCGCACTGACGGTCGGCCCCGTGCTCAAGACGAATAGTAAACAGACGGCGATGTGGATTTGCAACGTCTTGGAAAGGAGTCCGCAACTCCGCATTCTCGTCACAAACGGAACAATGCACATGGATTCCAAACCTCATGAAAGCGGATGGAGTGACGGTTGCCAGCCAGGTCGGCCTCGAAACAGGATTCTAACCTAGCGTTGCGACAACCGCCTCATCCCAGTTGCACATTCTGAGTATTGACCGATGATTTGCTTCCGCTTTTCGGTGCCGACGATCGCCTTAATATCGTGCCTCGCGGCACCTTCGCTTTCCCAAGCTCAAACAACCGCGATCGTTGAGTTTTTTGCCGGCGGGAAGATGCAGCAGGGACTTCCTCTCGTTGATTATGCCCACGAAATGGTGGTGATTGGGCGAGACGGGTGGATGCACTCGATCGATCCGAGAAAGCCATCCGCCAAGGTCCGCCACCTTGAGGGGAAATATTCGGTCGCGTCAGTTGCCGAGTTACGCAATGAATTACGGGGCGAATTTGGCGCCGAATTTGAAGTTCTCACGACCGCGAATTTTCTTGTCGTGCAACCGCGCGGTCGCGGAGACCGCTGGCCCAGGATGTTTGAGCAATCGCATCGGGGCTTCATCGCGTACATGCAAAAACGTGGCGTGCGGATTCGCAAAGGACGATTCCCGTTGGTCGCAATCGTATTTCCAGACGAACGTGCGATGTACTCGGAATTCAAACGACAAGATCTCGATGTCAGTCGCGTCGCTGGCCTGTATTCCGGAGACAGCAATCGAGTCATGACACACGATGGTGGGCGATCTTCCTTCATCGCCGCGACCGTTCGCCATGAAGCCGCCCATCAATCCGCGTTCAATTACGGAGTGCATAGCCGAGTCAACGACACGCCAAGGTGGATTACGGAAGGTGTCGGACAGATGTTTGAACCCGCTGCAATGACAAGTGGAACCAGCAGTCGGCTTGCCGATCGTATCAATCGCGATAGCCTGACGTTCATCCAAACGCAATTTGAAGGTCGCGACGATTCCAAGTTCAGTCAGTCAATGATGAGACTTGTCAGCGATGACTTAATGTTTGAAAGCGAAAAGGAAATTGATGAAGCGTATGCCGTTTCCTGGGCGATGATGTTCTATCTCGCCGAACGTCAACCGAAAGCCTTCGCCGAAGTTCTTAACTACACGGCGGCGCGCCCTCCTTTCCGTGCTTACAGTCGTACAGAGCGATTGAAAGACTTTGAACGAATCGTCGGCGAACCGCCGCTCGAATTCAGCCGACGAGTCGCTTGGTGGTTGGCCAAACAGTAGGGAAAGGCACAAAGGGACTCTCGGCCTCATCCATCTCGGGATAGGCGGCTTAGGTCAAAATCCCGTCGATCACTCGACCGTGTACGTCGGTCAGACGGAAGTCTCTGCCAGCGTAATGGTACGTCAATCGCTCGTGGTCAACTCCGAGCAAATGCAATAACGTGGCGTGCAAATCGTGAACGTGAACACGATCGCGAAGAGCATAGTAGCCGTAATCATCGGTTTCACCGTAGGCGAAACCGCTTCGTACGCCACCTCCCGAAAGAACCATGGTGTAGCCTTGCGGATTGTGGTCGCGGCCGTTGCTGCCTTGCACGACTGGGGTGCGTCCAAACTCACCACCCCACACAATCATCGTCTCATCCCACAACCCGCGTCGCTTGAGATCACGAATTAACTCCGCAATCGGCAAGTCAGTCGCGGCGGCATTCTTGTTGTGCCCAGATTCAAGATTGCCATGCTGATCCCAAACCTGTCCACTGCTGACCGTGATAAAACGCACGCCCGCTTCCGCCAATCGACGAGCGAGCAGGCAACTGCGACCGAAGGAATCCGTTTGCTTCTCTCCAATCCCATAAGCGGCTTGGGTCTGTGCAGACTCGTTTGACAGATCGAAGACCTCGGGTGCCGCGCGACGCATCCGAGCAGCCAAATCAACGGCTTCGATGGCTCCTTCGATTTCACGGTCCGGTCCGGTCGCGCGTAGGTGTCGCCCGTTGAGTGCATTGACAAGGTCGAACCGACGCTGGATCAATCCTGGATCGCCTGAACCTTGAAGATGCGCGATCTTTCCATCTCCAAACTTTCCGTTGCTCCCGATGACCGTCGCTTGATGCATCGCCGGCAGAAACGCAGCGCCATAATTTCGCGGGCCACCATGGGCCGTTGCCGGACCAATGGCGACATGCGCCGGTAGATCGGGATGCCCGCTTCCGAGCGCATAGCTGATCCAAGCCCCCATACTTGGGCGAACAAAATTGTCACTCCCCGTGTTGATCATGCCGACGGCCTGGCCGTGAGACTGGCCGCGTGTGTGCATGCTACGAATCACGCACAGGGAATCAACTTCTTTGGCCATCTCCGGCAATAGATCGCTGACCCATAAACCCGATTCGCCGCGTTGCCTGAACTTCCATGGACCGTTCATCAACTTGGGGACGGCATCGATATTCGGTGGCAAGGAGAAGGGAAGTGGTTTTCCATCATCCCGCGCGAGCAACGGTTTGTAGTCGAAGGTATCAACGTGGCTCGGCCCACCATGCATAAACAAAAAGATCACACGTTTGATGCGTGGAACAACGTGAGGTTTGGTGACAGCCGGCAAATCGCCCGCGAATGCGGATCGCCCTGACAGAAGACCCGTGATGCTAAGCGAACCCAACGTCATCGTGCAGGTCGCAGAAAAACGACGACGATTAACGACTATGGATCGTTCACTCATGATGGTTTTCTCAGCAACGAAAAACTAATCCAGCAAGCGAAATTCGGTCGAGGCAAACAATCCCGCGACGTATTGGTTCCAAGATTCCGTGTCTTGAGTGGCATCTTGGAAAAACCGTTTTGCGATTTCGACATCTTCCGCATTCGGCTCTCGATGCAAACAGATTTCAAACGCGAGGTTTAAACGCGACGCAAACAGCTTACGCTCACGTAAGATCCGTTGGGACGTCTGTTCCGCCCAACGAGCCACTTCGGGGCTGTTAATCAGGACGAGAGCTTGGGCCGGCACATTGGTGGTTGGGCGTTTCCCGACAATCAAATCAGGGTTCGCGGAATCGAGTGCGGACAACAGTGCGGGCACGTAGCTTCGGACAACGGGCAAGTAAACCGAACGACATGTTTGGCTTACGTCATCAAAATTTGCTTTGCTGTTCGCGTTGTTGCTGCTTACCAAAACACCGCGGCCTTTCATCGGATCGAAGCGCGGCTGTCGATCAAGTCGTCCAGTAGCAAAGATCATCGCGTCACGAATCGACTCAGCGGACAACCGTCGTCGATGCATTCTCCACAGCAACCGGTTCTCGGGATCAATCGCGATCGCATTGGTGTCATAATCGGAGACTTGGTTGTACGCGTGCGAATGGACGATGTCACGGATGAGCGGTTTGAGCTGCCAGCCTTTGCGTACGAATTGAGAAGCAAGTGTATCGAGCAACTCGGGATGCGTTGGACGCTCACCTTGGAAACCAAAGTTATCAACCGTTCTCACGAGACCTTCGCCAAACAGATGCATCCAAACTCGATTGACAAAGACTCGCGACGTCAGCGGGTGATCAGGATCCGTCAGCCAATCCGCCAACTCCAACCGACCACTTCCTTCCGGCTGTCGGATCGATGCAGATCCGGAACCGCAAACCTGTAAGAATCCTCGCTGAACCGGATCGCCAAGGTTTCGAACTTCCCCGCGGATGTGGACCGCACTGTCACCAATTTCACCGGTCGTACGATCAGTCGGCGCCATCGCAACGGGCAGGGGTGGCGGCTCAGCGGCCTTCAATTCCGTGAGCTGCTGCTTGAATGCACGAACGTTTTGTTTCGCTTCCTCGAGTTCATTAGTGGCGGGTGGCGAAGAAGGGAGATCGTCCGACAAGAACTGAATCGCGTCAGCAATCACATAACCGCTTGTTCCCGCATTTGAGAGTCTGACAATCGCATCTTGATCGGACGAAAATTCAAACTCACCCAATGACGTCCACATCGGTTTGATTTGAACTTTCCGTTGATCAAACTCGTGCTGTTCCTCTCCGGTGGCTGTGACAATCGTGACCGGTACGCGCGCCGCACGGCTGGATCCAGGCGAATGCGAAACACGCACTTCGTAGACGCCCGACTTAGGCAAACGAGTCGAGAACTCGATCGTTGCCTTTCCTTTGTTGGTGTTGTCATCGTGAACGTAACCTTCGCCCACAAAGTCCTTGGAGTAAGTCGAGTCTTTCCATTTTCCCGTTTTCTTTGCGGAACGATCATCGACGACGATCCCCGCGTGACTTGATGACGGATTGGATTGAAGAGCCTTGAGTTCTTTCTCCGCTTGCTTGATCCATTTCTCTAAGGACGCGACCGCGTTGCGATGTTGAGCGACGGCATCGCGATGGGCCTGGCTAGTCGGTAGCGGAACACGATTCCAAGTGCTGACGTACTTCTGACTCTCGCCTTTGAGCGTCACCGTACTCTTAAAGATCCCGGCCAACGCGTAATAGTCTTCGGTAGGAACAGGATCGAACTTGTGGTCATGACAACGCGCGCAACCCAGCGTTAACCCAAGAAACGCGCGGCCAACGGTATCGATCTGTTCATCGACCACATCGAGCGTCAACTTATCCTTGTCTCGTTCGCTCAGCATCTTGGTCCCGATCATCAGAAACGTACTGGCGACCACATTGTCGTAGCGTTCCTGATCGGAATCGGCCGCCAACAGATCACCAGCGACTTGTTGGCGTATCATCTCGTCGACCGGTCGATCCGACGCGAAGGAGTCGATGAGATATTGCCGGTAACGCCATGCCTCATGATGCGTTGCATTGAAATCACTGCCGTTGCTGTCGGCGTATCGCACAACATCCATCCAGTGGCGAGCCCAATGCTCGGCAAATCCAGGTGATGCCAACATCTGATCAACGATTTGAGACCAGTGCCGACGCGTTGGATTTTCAAGCCAAGATTGTTGAAGTTCAGGGCTCGGCGGCAGCCCGGTTAGATCGAATGACAAACGTCTCAAACGCGTCAGGGGATCGGCTTGAGGTGCTGGTGATAGTCCAGCGTCTCGCATTCGCCGATAGAGAAAACGATCAACCAAGCCATTGCTGAATGGATGATCGGCAACGGGCGGTTCCACTGCCTTAATCGGTTGGAACGCCCAGAACTCGCGTCCCTCTTGAAGATCGATTTCTTGACGATCTGGCAAGGCGTCTTCGTGGTTTCCTCGCGGGTCTTTCGCGCCAGCAGCGATCCACTTTTCGAAGTGTTCGATCACATCATCTGGCAAACGACCCTCCGGTGGCATCTCCGATGATTCGTAACGCATCGCCGAAACCAACAGGCTGCCTTCGACATTGCCGGGCTCAATGGCGGGTCCACTGTCACCACCGGTCGTCATTCCAACAGGTGTGTCTAATCGAAGCGATCCACCCGGATCCCCCGAATCAGCGGAGTGACATTCGTAGCAATGCTCTATGAGTACCGGCCGAATTCGCGATTCGAAGAATTCAACAGAGTCCGGAGACTGAGCGTTGAGCGCTTGCGGCACGATGAGGCACGCGGCGATCGCAAATGTGCGGAGAAGACTTCGCATTCAGTGCTGGCGGGATCGGGGGAGGGCAGACCACAGGGGCCCCCTCCAGGATATCACAGCCACAACCCACATCGAAGCGAGAAAACGCCCGCAGCACGACCGTCGACCGCGAAACATCATTTCGCGGGAGTTTTTGTTTAACGGCAGGATCTAGAATCCCGAATTTGCGTTCGGCGAGACCGCAATGCTGGGGCGTGGCCGGAAGATCTTTCGTGATCTCTCGGGCACGTAATGCACTTCACTTGGAACCGTCTCGACGATCGTTTCTGCGGGAGTCGGCACAACTCTCATGCCCATCGTCTCGCTAGGTTCGATCCCGCACGTCGCGCAGCCAGTGCATCCAGAATCGCATCCGTGATCCATGACGACCGCTCCGTCGCAGCCGCAACTGGCCGCACCGCAGTCGTCGCAGAGCGGCTCGCATCGATAACCCCAGATAGTTGCGAATCCGCTGAAGATCGATCGTCCGTGCCCACAGGGATGGCCGTTATACGTCCCGCAACTATCGCAGGGATCACAGCATTCCGGTGGATGGTTGATCCAAGGATCGATGTACATCTCACCGCATCCGTCACAGGCACCGCATCCGTCGCACGACGAACCAAACGCAACCGGCCCACAATGTCCGTGTGGACCGCACATCGGTGCAACACATCCGGTCAAACAAAGAACGGCAGCGGAGCAGAGGGCGAGGGTAACTTTCTTCAACGACAACATGGCTTTGGATCCTGTAGGAACAGAACTCGTTATTCAGCAATCGTTATCGTCGCACCAATCGTCAAAGTTGAGGCAAAGCCCGTAACCGGCAAGAATTGCCAAAGGCGTGAAACTGAGAAGAGGAACGTGATTTGTCGGTCGAAGAAGCTCTCAATGCGCCGTCGTCAGTTCTTCGTTTCCAGTTTTCAGTCTTCAGAGAGCCAATTTACGACTCAAGACCAAAGACTCAAGACTCAAGACCCCAACGCTTCATCCTCAATCGCTTAGAAATCTTGACGCAACGGTGTCGGCAAACAGAACGCCGCGTTCGGACAGCTTCAGAACGTCGTCGCTTACTTCGATCAGCTCCTCATTGACGGACCGATCCACGGCGGACTCACAGAGCTCCCTCAAATCCACGCCAGTCGCTTTCTGAAATTCACGGAACTGAATTCCGTCCAAAACGCGTACACCGAACGCCGCACGTTCTCGCGCAAATTGCTCGACCGAAATAGCTTCGCGTTCGGCAGTCGGAGATTGGCCACGTTCCATACGGCGTAAGTACGTGGAAGTGCTTCGGTGATTCACTTCACGAACACCCGAGACGAAACGTGCGGCACCCGGTCCGGCGGCGAACCATCCATCGCCATGCCAATAACTCATGTTGTGCTGGCAACGAAAACCGGGTCGAGAGAAATTGGAAACTTCATAGTGATCGAATCCGTACTCTTTGGCTCGCTGTCGTGCTGCTTGGTACATCGCGACTTCGACGGATTCATCGTTGTCTGACAGTTCACCATGAAAGCGACGACTCCAAAACGACGTTCCTTTTTCAAAGGTCAATGCGTACGTCGAGAGATGACGGATTGGAAGCGAGAAAGCGGTTTGCAGTTCCTCGTCCCATTCCTCGGCTGTCTCGCCCGGTGCCGAGAAAATCAAATCGATCGACAGATTGGGAATGACGTCCGCGACTTGCTCGATCGTTCGGCAAGCCTGTTTCGCTCGGTGGCCACGCTCGAGGACTTTTAGTTTTGAGTCGTTGAAAGACTGAACGCCGAGACTCATTCGGTTCACGCCATGATCACGTAACTGTCGCAGCTTGGCGGGATCGATGTCCTCCGGATTGGCCTCGACACTGAATTCACCCTCTCTGTTTAGTGAAAAGCGATTACGCACCAACTTCAGCAGACGTTCTAACGCCGTAGGCGGCAGGTGCGTGGGTGTCCCTCCACCGAGAAACAGTGTCGACACGGCTGGCGATTCCAGCGCTGCGAGCTCCGCATCGATCGCATCGAGGTATTTCTCGATCCACTGATCGCGATCCGCGACAACGCTGAAATTGCAATAGCCGCATCGATGGCGACAGAACGGAACATGAACGTATGCCGATTTCGGCGTTGGCCAGCCGCCCGGCGGTAATCCTGAATCTCGATCGAGTTGAATTACAGCCATAGCTTCAATCGACCACCCAATTGATCGGGAAGCGCGCGCTGCACGAATCGCTTGACCTGACTCGCGTTGTAACGCGTACTCAGGTGTCCAGCGATCACTAATTCGTTTTTAAAACGATCCATCCGCTTACGGTAGTCGTCCACATGCATGTGACCATGCTTGTGGATCTTTTCCTTGCGATGTTCCGGTGCAACGAAAGTCATTTCACTGATCAGTATTTTGGCGTCATAGAAAACCGGATTCATATCCAAACCTCGAGGCGCCGTATCACCGGTGTAAGCAAAGATGGGCACGCGCACTTCGTTGGTCACTTCCTCACCGGCTAACTTTAGATCGCGGATCTGATCGCCACGCAAGTCTTGATACTCCGGCTTCAACTTTTGTCGGCGTTGGTGAACGACGAATCCAACGCTGTCGATCGTATGCTGTGTCTCCAGGGCCGTAACCACGTATTCACGCCCGATTTTGGTTTCATCACCGGGCAAAAGACCGACCAACTCGCAAGGCATTGCGCCGCGATCCAGTCGACGAAACATCTGCAGCATTTCCCACGCAGCATCGACCGCCGAATCAGGCAGATAAATCACTGGTGGATCCATTTTCATCATACGTCGTCGAGAGACATACGCAGGCAATCCGGCAATATGATCCAGGTGTGCATGGCTGATAAATAGAGTCGCCGTACCCATGAAATCCCAAGGCTGCACTCCCACGTCGAAGAGCAACTTCAGCTCGTTGATTCGCCAACAAGTTTGGACGGCAGCGCGCGAGTATCCCTCGATGGTGAGGCCATCGTGGTGATGTGACAAAAGGGGAATGTTCTCGACCATGAGGAGAAAGAGGGGAGTGGGTGATGAGTTTTTAGTGGTCAGTGGTCAGTCGGAGGTTCTCTGTCGTCGGTTGTCAGCTCCAGGACGCCGAGGCGAACTGACAATCGAGAACGCACAACGGACGACGTTCCAAGCGAGCGGGGAATTTTGGAGGATCCGTCGCCAGCTGGCTACCAAGGAACCGTCGGCGAGGAGCTAGACGAGTTTTCGGTGGTCGGTTTCGGTGTCTGTGTCGGTTCCAGGGCGCACAGACTCCAGGGCGCAAAGACTAACTGACAACCGTGAACTCACAACGGAGAATCCACCGACGACGGGCTACCGACGACGGGTAACGCACAAAGGAGAATCCCCGACGAACAATTTACGACGAATAAGTATTCTCACTCCGGCTCACCTTGGCTGTCCGGGCATTTTGGCGGCTTTCAATTCTTCGCCACCGTAATTGTCGACTTCGTTGACGTCCAAATCGTCGGAATAGTTCGCGGTGCGAACCACATAGATATCTCCACTGTCATCTTGTTCGACGGCCGCCCCGTGATGGCGAGTCAATTCGAGCGTCGCCAGAAACCAACCAATCAGCGAAGACTTGTGGATTCCGCCTTTGATCAAGTCCATCAGCGGAACTTTCGAATGGTCACCCAAGCGGTGATGGATTTGCTGCATGTAAACGTGGATGGGCGTGTCGTCGTAAACGACTTCCGTTGGCGGTGGGCCAGCCGATTCTCGCATGATCCGGCCAAACGCACTGACGAGGTCCCAAATCTGCAGATCGACGATGGGTTGATCGCCTGGATCGACTCGTCGGGCCGGCAGGTCATCCGACAATCGCGAATACCGCTGCTGCCATCGATTGCCCATCTCATCCAGAATTGCGGCAGCATCCCGAATCTCTTTGTACTGAAGCAGTCGTTCGACCAATTCGGACTGAGGATCTTCGATCTGTTCCTCTTCCGATTCGTCGGTCAATTGAGGCAGCACGGCCTGGCTTTTGATCTCCACCAGGTTGCTGGCCAAATCAATGAAATCTCCGACTTCTCCCAAATCCAGTTCTTTAAGCACCTCGATGTACTCGAGGTACTGATCCACGATCGTTGCCAGCGGCATCGCGTGCAGATCGACTTCGTGTCGTCTGACGAGGTACAGCAACAAGTCCAGCGGACCTCGGTAGGCAGGCAGTTCGACGCGAAAACCCATAGACTCGATCAGCCGCAAAAAATGAAATGGACGGGGAGGGGAACATCAGTACCACGCTACCCGATTACGGGGTCGAAGCTCCACCTAGGTCGGCCACCACCGGTAGACAGATGACACCGCAAATCGCAGCACTTGTTGGATTTAGGTACCAAAATTATCATGCTCGGCTCGAGCCGGAATACCAACCCCTCGACCGGTTCACGCGTTTTTAGACCCCTCTCTGGCTTCTATCATGCCCAACCCAAACCATCGCCACGTCCTTTCTGCGCTCGTGCAGAACGTGCCGGGGGTGCTCGCTCACATCTCGGGAATGCTCGCTTCTCGCGGTTTCAACATCGATTCGCTGGCGGTCGGCGAAACGGAGGATCCGCACCTGTCTCGCATGACCTTTGTCGTGGTCGGTGACGACAGCGTCCTAGAACAGGTACGCAAGCAGCTTGAAAAGATTGTGACCGTTGTCCGTGTCCTAGATGTCAGCAGCCGCGATTTCGTTGAGCGAGATCTATTGCTGATGAAAGTGAAAGCACCCGCGGGACCAGCGCGGAGCGAGATTCGCGAACTGGTCGATATCTTCCGTGGCAAGATTGTCGACGTCGGCCCCGAACGAATCATGGTCGAAATCAGTGGACGCGAAAACAAAGTCCAAGCCTTCATTGAACGAATGCGGCCTTACGGAATCTCCGAACTGGTCCGAACCGGACGGATCGCAATGGTTCGCAGCGAAAGCGACATCGACGTCAGCGTTGATAACGATTCACGCGTTGCTGGCTGAATGACGCGCTGACAGAGCATTTCATCGGCTGTTAGCAACCCATCATCGAACGGCCTTTCTTCCACGACAGGACGAAGGGCCGTTCGCTCTGAACCTCTCCGAAACTTCACCTCCAAACTCGTAAAGACACGACCCATGGCTGCCACAATTTACTACGAAAACGACGCTGACCTTTCTCATTTGAAGGGAAAGAAAGTCGCGATTCTGGGTTATGGATCGCAAGGTCACGCCCAGGCGCAAAACCTTCGTGACAGTGGCTGCGATGTCGTCATTGGTCAGCGTCCAGGATCGGCGAACTATGATCTGGCCGTATCACACGGTTTCAAGCCCTTGTCCATCGCAGAGGCGACCCAATCGGCCGACGTCGTCAACGTGTTGCTGCCTGATGAAGTGCAAGCCGACATTTACCGCAATGACATTCGTGACAACATGTCGCCCGGCAACGTGCTGATGTGTTCACACGGATTCAACATCCATTTCCAACAAATCGTTCCTGCCGATGGCATCGATACGTTACTGGTCGCCCCGAAAGGTCCGGGCCATTTAGTACGCAGTGAATATGAAAAGGGCGGTGGTGTCCCTTGCTTGATCGCGATGGGCGACGGCGCATCGGAATCCACCAAGCAGATTGGTTTGGCCTACGCGAAGGGAATCGGTGGAACGCGTGGCGGTGTGATTGAAACAACCTTTGCCGAAGAGACCGAAACGGATCTATTCGGTGAACAGGTCGTATTATGCGGCGGTGTAAGCGAGTTAGTGAAAGCTGGCTTTGAAACCCTGGTCGAGGCCGGGTACCAACCCGAGATGGCTTACTTTGAGTGCATGCATGAACTCAAACTGATCGTGGATCTGCTGTACCAAGGCGGCTTGAGCTACATGCGTTACAGCATCAGCAACACGGCTGAGTACGGTGACTACGTGAGTGGACCGCGGATTATCACCGACGAAACCAAAGCCGAAATGAAGCGAATCCTGGACGAAATTCAGTGCGGTGAATTCGCGCGTAAGTGGATCGCCGAAAACCGTGCCGGTGCTCCATTCTTCAAGACAACACGGCGTCGTGAACGCGAACACGGTGTGGAACAGATCGGACTCGGTCTGCGTCGAATGATGACTTGGATCGAGGAAAAAGAAGTAAGCTGATCGCTGCGAAATGGACTTTCCTTCCGTCCAAGCTCTAACACGGCTTCAAATCGATACCGTTGAGCGTTGGCACAACGAACCCATCTCGAATGCCTATTCGGGCATCGAGAAACTGGTCTGTGAGCAGCATGAACAGAATTTTCGCTTGTGGCACGAGGAAGACAAAGCACGGAATCCCAAAGCGACCGACGGTGAGATAGCTCGCGTGAAACGCGCGATCGACCAGCTGAACCAAACCCGCAACGACTTGATCGAATCAATCGATGACACCATCGCAGATTGCTTGCGTGAATCGGGTGTCGATGCGCAGGATGCTCCACTCAACACCGAAACGGCAGGCAGCGTCATCGACCGCCTGTCCATCATGGCTCTGCGGCTATACCACTATCGCGAGCAGCTTCGACGCGCTGACGCGAACGAAGAGCGTGAGGGCGTCATTCGCGAGCGAATGGAGCTCTGTCAGCAGCAGCACAACGACCTGTCGCGGTCACTGCAGGAACTTCTTGACGATCTTTTTGCCGGGCGAAAACAGCATCGCGCGTATCGGCAAATGAAAATGTACAACGACCCGACGCTCAATCCCGAGATTTACGGACGGGCGGCTGAGGGCGGAGAGAGCGTCTGATCGGGTCGCCGTTGTGCCCTCGGAGAGTCGAAAATCCGCGTCAAATTTACGGTCTCGGACTCCACCTGTTTGAACGGGAAGTCGGTCGTCGGTAGACTTTTGGTTTGGCCGATTCCCACCCGTGGTCGGCGATTCATTTTCTACCAACCTTTCGAGAGAACCTCATGGTCTTTGACCTCATCACTTTGCGTCGCCGATGGGCACTGCTCGTCGCGGCCGCCTGTTGTTTGCCAGTTGCCAATTTTTCCACGGCAATCGCCCAAGCGCCCGCTGCGACTGCTGAAGAGGAAACCGAGGACGAAAAACCCGATCCATTCGCTGTTCCCGAAGATGCAACGGTCTCTGAGCTCTTTGCGTTTATCAACAAAGTAAAACGACAGCGTGGTGATACGCTGACCCGCGCGAAGGCAGCCATCGCAGCTGCTGAGAAAATTCGTAAGACCGAGGGTGTCGACCTGAAGGATGAACTGAAAGCCATCCAAGAGCAAATGGCTGCGTACTCCTACGTCACACGCGCCGACCGAAGCACACAGGCGACCTTCGATGCTTTGCTCGAAGAACTGCAAGCTGATCCACGCGAAGAAATCAAGAAAGTCGCGGTGATGGAGCTTTTCAAATCGAAATCCAACGCTGCAATGTCCGCATCGGAAGAAGATCAAAAGGCATTGATCGTTGAATGGAAAGAGATGGTCGGAGACCAATTGGATCAACAAGGCATGATGTTGGGCTCCATGCTAGGTCGATCGCTTGGGTACTCCAAGAATGTCGAACTAGCTGCTTCGTTTTATGAAGACTTGGCAGCGCTCATGAGTGTCGCAGAAGACGAGTCGATTCGCTCACGTGCAGAACGCACGCTGGGTTCCGCTCGACGCCTTCGCTTGCCCGGTAACTTCATGGAAGTGAAGGGTTTGACCACATCCGGCGAGACTTTTGACTGGGACGCTTACCGTGGCAAAGTGGTTTTGGTTGACTTTTGGGCAAGCTGGTGTGGACCTTGCCGAGCCGAAGTGCCGAACATGAAGCGAAACCTCGAAGGTTACCAGTCGAAGGGTTTCGAGATTGTCGGTATCAACTTGGACAACACACTGGATGCGTGTGAGAAATACGTCGCTCAACAAGAGCTGACTTGGAAGAACATCTTCAGCGACAAAGACGGCGAACGTGGCTGGGATGCACCACTGGTTCAGTACTACGGAGTTTCCGGAATTCCAACCGCCATCCTGGTTGACCAAGAAGGCAAAGTCGTTTCGTTGAAAGCCCGTGGCAAGGAACTCGACAAACTTCTGCAAGAAATGCTGGGCGATCCGGTCGTCGCCGAAGAAACAGAAGAAGACACTGAAGAAGCCGAAGATAAGTAATTCAACGGTTCATCCAAACGCTCGTCCCCCAACGGGGCGAGCGTTTTTTTTTGCACAGAGGTAACTTCTTCGCAACTCAATGCGCGGCCAATCGCGGCATCATAAGAATTGCAAACACTTACAAGAACGACAGGCACCCACCATGCGTTGTCTTACATTCATCCTGCTTGTCTCACTGATCGCTCATAAAGCGTGCGGCCAATCCCAATGGACTCGGCATGTGATCCACGAGAGTCAACAGGTAATGACTGCCGTTGCGGGAGACTTTACCGGTGACGGGCTGCCGGATGTGATTTCGGATATTGGCGACAAGACGCGTTTATTCATCGCGCCCGAATGGAACGAAGTCATCTTGGATGAGCATGCTGGGTCGATGCGGTACATCCATAGCGAGTGTTTTGACGTCGACGGCGACGGCGACCTGGATTACGTCGGTGCCCGCTACAACCCAGGCTTGATCGTATGGCTGGAACAACCGGATCACGGTGCGACAGAACGTTGGACGAAACGCTTAATCGATGACACCGTTCACGGAATCCATGGACTGATTCAAGGTGACGTCGATGGCGATGGCAAACCTGAATTGCTGGCGACCAGCGCGCAGCCGAAACCTCCCTACCCGGAATCGCTGGCCTGGTTTCGCATTCCGAAGAACCCTCGCGATGCAGAGCGTTGGATTCCTCATGTTTTTGCCGATCGCGATGCTCCCGGACTGACTCACTACTTGGGTGTTGGCGACGTGAATGGTGACGGACGACTGGATGCAGCAACCGGTGCTAAAGGTGGCCCGCAAGCGACGTCGAACGGAGAGTGGTTCGCTTGGTGGGAGGCACCCGCTTCACCCGAGGAAACTTGGACAAAGCATCTGATTAGTGACGAAGAACCGGGAGCGACCAACATCCATCCTGGCGATGTCAACGCGGATGGCGTGATGGACTTTATCGCTTCACGTGGCCACGGCGTGGGTGTGGTTTGGTTTGAAGGACCCGATTGGGTACGCCGCGAGATTGACGCCGATATCCAAGAGCCACACTGCTTGGCAGTCATCGACTTGGACGGAGACGGTGACCTGGACGCGGCAACATGCGCGTTCGGAAGTAAGCAAGCGGCTTGGTACGAAAACGATGGTCACGGCCGATTCAAAAAGCATGTCGTGGGCAACGATCAAGAAGCCTACGACATTCGCGTCATCGACATGGACAAGGATGGCGACCTCGACTTACTGGTCGCCGGCCGAGGAAGTCGCAACATCGTCTGGTATGAACAAAATTGACACGGTTGCGCTCCGATTGCCGCCAACCGCTCCGCGATCGAAGTAGATACAGCGAGGATAAGAGACGCTACGATCGAGTAGCGATCGGCGACGCGCACACGAAGCGTAACCTACGTTTGCAACGCTGTTAATTCTGCGATGCCTTTCTTGGCCAGCGACAACATTTGTGCGAGCTGCTGATCATCGAAGGTGGCTTCTTCTCCGGTGCCTTGGATCTCGACGAAGCGTCCTTTGCCCGTCATCACAACGTTCATGTCGACATCCGCCGCCACGTCTAGCTCGTAGTCGAGGTCTAACCGCACGTCCTCTCCGATCAATCCCACACTGATGGCAGCAACCGAATCGACTAGGGGTCCATTACCGATCGTCGAGTCGGGAAAGATTTGTTGCACCGCAGCGGCCAACGCGATGAATCCTCCGGTGATTGAGGCCGTTCGGGTTCCACCATCAGCCTGCAGCACGTCGCAATCGACCGTGATCATCTGCTCACCGAGTTGCTGCAAGTCGATGATCGACCTGAGAGATCGCCCGATCAGACGCTGGATTTCCGTTGTACGTCCATCGACTTTGCCACCCCGGTCACGACGTTTGCGTGGGCTCGTGCTTCCGGGCAACATGTTGTACTCCGCAGTAACCCAGCCTTTCCCTTTTCCGTCCAGCCATGGCGGAACGGAAGTCTCAATCGATGCCGTGCATAGCACGACCGTGCGGCCACACTTGTATAAAACGCTGGCGGGATTGGTTTCCAGGTAGCCACGTTCAATGACCACTTCACGCATCTGGTCGGCAGGTCTCATCGATGTCTTCTCGAATAGGTGTAGGCAGGGGTTTTCCAGTGTGGGGCGAAACGTCGTTATTTCACGACGCTCAGAACGTCACGTTTTGACCGATCCAGTCTCGATTAAGCAACCAAACCAAAAGGCCTTTCTGCGCGTGCATTCGATTACCAGCTTGTATGATCACATCGCTCTGGGGACTATCAATGACCTCATTGGTGATCTCCTCACCGCGGATCGCTGGCAAGCAATGAAAGACTCTCGCATGACTCGGAGCTGCCGCCATTAGCGCTTCATTGACTTGGTAGTTGGCGAACGCCTTGCGTCGTTCGGCCGCCTCGGACTCCTGCCCCATACTTGCCCATACGTCTGTGTAGATAACATCCGCATCGACAACGGCTTTCGCTGCATCCGATGTGGTCTCGATTTTCGCGGCGGGGTATTTGTCGTGAACACGTTTCAACCAAGTCTCATCCATTTCATAACCAGCTGGACATGCTAAGGTGAATCGCATTTCCAGCATCGCACAAATCAGCGCCAGAGAATGTGCGACGTTGTTTCCGTCACCGACAAACACCATGTGTTTACCGCCCCAAGTCTCACACGAGTCGTGAACGGTTAAAACGTCCGCCATGGCCTGACATGGATGGGACAAATCGGTTAGTCCGTTGATGACCGGCAACGCGTCGAACGCCGCTAACTGCTGCACTCGATCGTGTGACTTTGCTCGACAGACGACGCAGTCGACGAATTGGCCAAGGACTTGTGTAAAGTCGGATGGTGACTCACGTTTCCCCCAGCCGACGTCCTCACCCAAGAACAGACTCGTGCCACCGAGCTGTGCGATACCGGTTTCAAAACTGACACGTGTTCGCAAGCTGGGTTTCTCAAACAGCATCGCTAGCACGCGACGTTCAAGCACCGGTGGTCGATCTCCTGCGGCAAGACGCTGTTTGAGAACCAATGCAGTCGCCAGAATCTGACGCAATTCATCGGGTGTTAGATCAAAAAGAGTGACAAGGTGTTGCATGTTCTTTCTCAACAAAAAATCACACGGCAAGATTCAAATGCCTAAATCTGCGGTCGCAAGTTGAATCGATGACAATGTCTCCTCCACCGCATCGAGCAACAGTCGGCGGTCGTCATCGGACATGACCAACGGCGGCTGCAAGCGGACGGCGGTATCACCGGCAGCTTCCATTTTCACGTTGTTTTGTTTCGCCGCCTGCACCAGCGACAGCGAATCTAAATCGGTTTCCAAACCAATCGACAAACCCATCGCATGAATGTCTCGAACAAACTCAAAACGGCTGGCTCTTTCCGCTAACTCGACCGCAAACGACTCGTACGTGCTCGTTACAGACGCCAACAAGCTGCGTCGTGAGATCTCCGAAATCGCTGTCGACGCGACGGACGCTAAGACGGGATGGCACGGGTCTCCAACCCCCAAGCGGTCCTCGGCCGCACGGTCCGCAACGCGTTCGGACACCAACGTAATACCGCCCGCGAGTCCACCGAAAAGACCCGCCGACAAAATGGCCAGATCCGGACGCACACCGGCTACAGAGACGATGGCAAGTGGCTGCCCCGTCGAACCAAACACAACGCGAGACTCATCCGATATCAGTAAGACATTGCGCTCATCGCAGATGCTACGGGCACGACGAAGGTACTCAACATCCAGCACATGCCCACCGCGACTCCAGAGATTCGGCGACACCAAAACGGCCGCTGTCTGATCATCGACGACGGCGTCCAAAGCACTCGCGTCGTCTGCTGGAACGTGCGCAAAACCAGCCACCAAGGGACCGAGATTCTCTTGCAACTCAGGTTGTCCGCTGGCAGTTCGACACAGAAACGAACGACCATGATCACTGCCTACCAGTGCAACCGTTCGATAGGCTTTTTGAGATCGATGACAACGCGACAGAATGATCGCACGTTCAAGGGCGAGCTCAGCCGAAGACTCAAGCAGGACCGAGGTGAACCAACCATCCAGATCCGTCGCTTGAAAGAGCCCCAATAGTTCCGAGACCAAACGGCCGTGACTGCCACGAGCATCAGAGTCATCGAAATCTATCGTGGCGAGAGCATCGCCCAAATAGGCGTCGGCCACCGATCGAATGGAATCGGACAGCGCATCGCAATTCAGACCGAGCGCGCTGATCCTACCGGCGGTGGCATCGACGACCAATTCTCCATCGCCCTTTCTTCGGACGAGACAACTTTTCGGATCTTCTGATTTCCACCGCAATGGGTTGCCGGAAATGTCAGGCTGGAAAGAAGCACCTGATAGCGCTGCTGGTGTGACGCCTGATGTGTCGGCCGGATTCGTCTCCGCATCTTCAGAAGCCCATTTTTCAGATACGGGCTCTACCGTCGGTGATTCATTCTCTTCGGGGACGCCTTGCTCCTCCAGCATCTCGTCATCCTCAAGATCCTCATCGCCCTCGTCTTCATCCTCATCGCCCTCGAGCGCTTCATCATCGAGCGCGACGGCTTCCTCAAGTTCTTCTTCTTCGATGTCTTCTTCGAGCTCGTCTTCCTCGAAGTACTCCTCCTCGTCTTCTTCGAGCGCGTCTTCTTCGAGCGCGTCTTCTTCGAGCGCGTCTTCTTCGAGCGCGTCTTCTTCGAGTGTTTCTTCTTCGAGTGTTTCTTCTTCTAGTGTTTCTTCTTCTAGGGCCGCTGGATCATCTTCGTCGACGATCGACTCGTCGCGGTAGGGAGCTTCTTCTGACATTGAATCTTCGGGCAATGATGATTCCGAATCCGTCATATCAACCGACCCTCTTGTCTTGAAAAAGAAACAAGTCACCGATGCCAGCGAGTAGGTTCACCCCAATCGAGAGCCGGCGACAAAAAAGGCGACGTTCCGCCTCAGGCGCGAATCTCCGTCCCGACTCCACTGGTCGTAAAGACTTCCAACAACAACGAATGACGCAATCGTCCGTCGATGATGTGGACTTTTCGAACACCCTGATCCAAGGTTTGCAAACAAGCTTCGACTTTTGGGATCATGCCGGAATCGATCACACCCTCGGCGATCAGTTGCCGGGCATCCTCAGCGGTCAATGAATGGATGATCGTCTCGGGATCTTCTTTGTCGCGTCGAACACCATTGACGTCCGACAGAAATACCAGCTTTTCAGCGCCAAGCGATTGAGCAACGGCCATCGCTGCCGTGTCTGCGTTGACGTTGTAGTGTTCTCCGTTGGGTCCTTCGCACATGGAAGGGATCACCGGCACTTGCTCACTTTTCGACAAACGCTCGATCACCCCTTGGTCCACTCGCGTAACATGGCCAACCGCACCAAGATCTTCGCCAGGTTCACAGGGCAGTTTTTCGCCGTAGAGAACGTTTGTTGTTTTAAACGAGAGGTTCATGGCGCTCCCACCGAGTCGTTCCATCTCGTCGGTCAAAAACACATTTAGCTCGCCGGCCAACACGCGTTCGACAACGTTCAGCGTCGCGTCATCTGTCACGCGACGCCCGCGAACAAAACTGGGTTCGATCCCCGCTTCGGCCATCGCTCGACTAATCGCTTTTCCGCCGCCGTGGACGATCACGGGTTTCATTCCCACCGATTCCATGAAGATCACATCCAACAGGATGTGCATCAGTTCGGTTTCGTCATCCAGCAAACTGCCACCAAGCTTGATGACCGTCGTGGTTCCGCGAAAGCGCCGAATCCAACCCATCGCTTCGATCAGCGTGTCGGCTTTCTGGATGGCTTGTTCCACGCCGAATTCTCCAAGTATCTTGAGGCGTTCCTGCGACGCGGTAAGAGGCATGGTCCACGCGAGGGGTGTGGGGCTGTTCGGGACGGGAAAAACCGATCAATTTAGAGCTGGCCAGGGATAGGGTCAATCGAGAACCGAAGCGGTCGTGTGTGGAAATCGCAGGGAATGCCAGCCATCGCAACGTAACCGCTAAAAAAGGCAGCTGAGGAAGATGAGCGAATTCACTTTGGCCGTTGTCGGTGGAGGCCAGATGGGTCGCGCCCTGATCGGCGGCATGCTGACCAGTCGAGTCGTCGACGCGGATTGTGTCCATCTGGTCGAACCGGACGCGGGATCGCTTCAATGGTGGAGCGATCATCACCCAGATGTGCGACGCTTCGAACTTGGCACGGCTGTCGCAGAAGCCGATGCCGTGCTGCTGGCGGTCAAACCGAACATCATCCGATCGATTGCTGAACAAGAATCCGGCTTTTGGAACAGCAAGCTGATCGTTTCCATCGCCGCCGGAATTTCACTCAGCCAGCTGAGCGATTGGATTGGACACGATCGCATCGTGCGAGTCATGCCGAATACGCCAAGCCTGGTCCAAGCAGGCGCGAGTGGCTTCTGTTGCGGCAGCGAAGTGACGCACGGTGATCGCACCACTATCCAGTCCATGCTCGATTCGGTCGGCTTGGCCGTGGAGGTCGCTGAGACGCAAATGGATGCGGTCACGGGGTTGAGCGGCTCCGGTCCAGCATACATCTGCATGGTCATTGAAGCGCTTGCCGACGGCGGCGTAATGACCGGCTTACCACGTGCCCTCGCAATGAAGTTGGCAACGCAAACCGTTCTCGGGACGGCCAAGATGATTGCAGAAACGGGCGAGCATCCAGGACAACTGAAAGATGCTGTGGCAAGCCCAGGCGGAACGACTATCGCCGCGATCGCGTCACTCGAACAAAACGGAATGCGTGCAGCCATGATCCAAGCCGTCGCCGCATCGGCCGCAAAAAGTCGTGAGATGGGAAATCGCTAACTCGACATCGACATTGTCATTCCCAATAGTCGCCGATCGCTCCGCCGATCTAGCGCGTACAAGTCCCCAATAGCCGCCGATCGCTCCG
Organism: Planctomycetota bacterium; assembly: GCA_039179795.1. Taxonomy (GTDB): domain Bacteria; phylum Planctomycetota; class Planctomycetia; order Pirellulales; family Pirellulaceae; genus Rubripirellula. The sequence continues at coordinate 67,102 of JBCDEM010000002.1, forward strand.
CCGATCGTAGCGTACAAGTCCCCAATAGTCGCCGATCGCTCCGCCGATCGTAGCGCTTAAAAGTCGCCGATCGCAGCGCATTCCAACGCATCACTTCGCGAAAAGAACGCCAAGACACTCATAGAAACGCCAAACTTTCTACCAGGCTTTGTAGCCTCACAGCGTGACAATCATCGATTACTCCCACTCCTCTCGGTCGCTGCGTGGGTCACCGCACCATCGATTGAGGGCGTCGATCATTTCGTCACGTCCCTGGCCATTCGTCCAGATCGAATCATCAACGTCTAAACGGATCTCGTAATCACCCTCATGCATGCATCCAGCTTCTCCGCAAAAGTGTGGTACATCGCTGACCCACACGACGCGATACAACGGGACGTGTTTGTCATCGATCTTGATCACGGCTGAAGGCATGATTGGAACGCTTTGGTTACGAAGATTGAGTTTGTTTACGGAAGTTCGTTGCCGTTTGTCGTCTGCCACGGCGGAGTGATCGGCGACTATTGGGACTCTTGTTGTGCTGCTTCCGCTACGATCGGCGGAGCGATCGGCGACTATTGGGACTCTTGTTGTGCTGCTGGACGCGCTACGATCGGCGGAGCGATCGGCGACTATGTGATCTACAGGATGATCGCTTCGTCGGCGACCATGGTGGGGATGCTTCCGCGAATGGGATAGAGCCGGCTTTGAGATTCGTTCACCAACCCGCCTTCGATGGCGTCTTCGACGCGTTGATCCAGTGCGTCACGTGCTTCACCCTGTTCGATTCGCTGATTGATCTCCGCAACCAAATCATCCGCTGCCAACTGCAGGCCCCCTCCCTCTGCGGGGCAACGCAGCAGCTCAATCATTTTCGCGTCAATCATCGAATTTGGCTCACAACCTAGGGCACGGAATACCGAAAATGCTCCAGAGACCTCGGCGGAGTCATGATGACGATGCAGTGGTCAAACCACAACCAACCATCCGAAATCAAAGCGAGGGATTGCCATGCTTGCTCGGATCTATTCCCCGGTTGTCCTCAGCGGAACGTATACGACGTTGGCGGCGACGCTGGTTCTTTTGCTCGGCCAGACTGCTTTGGGCCAGGGCGGGTACTACACGAATGACGAGACCGGAATCGTCTATCAAAGAGTGACCCAGACAATCGATCGACCGGTCGTCGAAACGCAGATCGAACAACGGCAGCAAACCGTTTATCGACCGCAGACGGTGACCGAGACGACGCCGCAAACACGAACCATCTACACGCCCGTGATGGAATACCATTGGGAACCTCGTGTTCATGGCCGCTGGAATCCGTTTCAGCGTCCCACGGTGGTCTACCACCATGTTCCACGCACCCACTGGGAAGCCAACAGTGAGGTCGTTCAGCGAACGAGCACACGGACGGAATGGGTTGCTGAGAACCGAACCATCGACGTTCCACGCCGCGTGATGCGCATGGAACGTGAGCAGAAAGTTGCGTATCGACCAGTCGGCCAAGTCTCACCGACGAATCGAGCCTTGTCGAATCAAGATGCGATCGCATCTCGATTACGACCGCTCGATGCCGGCACGAGTTTCTCGCCTCTGGGTTCCACGCGGGTCGCCGCTCGTACTGTTTCGGCGCCACGGATTGCTAGCACGGTCGGTCAAATGCAGAGCGATCCACCACGACGCTCGGTCAGTCAGGGCGGCATGCGTGCCACCACCCTGAACGGCGGCTCTGTTCAAGGGACGATGCCACCGACGTTGCCAGCACCGCCGGTCTTCCGGTAAGCACCGCCGGTCTTCCGGTAAGCACCGCCGGTCTCCCGATAAGCACAGCATCAAAACAACGTCGCGTATCAAAGAATTTCTTTGCACGCGACGTTCATTGATGCAGTCGGAGGATCCGGGAGCTTACTTGAGCTCGACCGATCCACCAGCTTCTTCGATTTCGCCTTTGACCTTCTCGGCTTCTTCTTTCGAGACGGCTTCTTTCAACGTAGCTGGAACGCCTTCGACCATCTTCTTGGCTTCCATCAGCGAAGCGCCGGTCAGGTTCTTGACGACCTTCACGACGTTCAGCTTTTTATCGCCGAAGCCGGTCAGAACGACGTCGAATTCCGTCTTTTCTTCTTCGGCTGCTCCACCACCGTCACCGGCCGGAGCCATCACGACGGCACCACCACCGGCAGCTGGCTCGATGCCGTGGGCTTCCTTCAGGTAGTCGCTCAGCTCTTTGGCTTGCTTGAGCGTCATTTCGGCGATTTTATCGCCCAGTTCTTTCGTGTCGGCGCTGAACTCGGCGACTGCAGTTTCTTCAGACATTTCGGATATACCTCAAAACAGATGGGTGACTTGGTTAGGAGTGTTGTGTGACGCGACCCGCCGCGAGAGACACCGGGCGAGCAACAAACGGGGCGAGCGTTAACTTTCCTCTTCGCCGATTTGCTTGATCTGGCTGTTGAGCATCTTGCCGGGGCCGAGCAATGCCGCGGACAGTTGTGCACCGGGACCGAGGATCTGGCCAACCAACATGGAAATTTGTTCCTGCCGACTGGGCCATTTGCTGACCGCTTTCACGCCGTCCGCGTCCAGCTTTTCACCATCCATGACGCCGCCACTGGCGACGAATTTCTCGAACTTCTCGCTATCTTTGTCGAGTTGGACGATCTCTTTGACCAGCGACACGAAGTCGCTGGAACCCCAACAGATACCGATTTGTCCGGTTGCACCTTCAAAGGCGGGAGCCAATTGAGTGCCCTCGGTCGCTCGGCGAGCCAGGGAGTTCTTAACCACCAACAGGTGGATGTCTTTCTTGTCCAACTCACCACGCAATTCGTTGGTCGTGTTGGCATCCATCCCAACGCAACTGACCACCACCGCGTCTTCGACTCCATCGAGTCGACGCTGGATATCGCGTGTGACGAGATCTTTGACGTACTTGCTCATCAGATTGGTTCACTGTTTCAAAGGGACGATTGTCTGCATCTAGTCCGCGGTGAGGAAATCCTCTGCTCGCGACGGGCATCGCGACACAGAACCTATGCTGCAATTCGAACGCTGGGGCTCATCGTCCCGCAGATCGCAACACCTTTGACGTAGGTGCCTTTGATCGTTTGGGGCTTAAGACTCTCGATAAAAGACATAAACGCCCGGATGTTTTCGATCAATTTGGGCGAATCAAAACTCAACTTGCCAACCATGGCGTGGACGTTTCCGCCTTTGTCGTTGCGAAATTCCACTTTCCCGGCTTTGTACTCGCCGACAACTTTCGCAACGTCGGGAGTCACGGTTCCGGCTCGAGGGCTCGGCATCAATCCTCGGGGGCCGAGCACGCGACCGAGTGGACCGACCAAACCCATCATGTCAGGAGCGGCGATACAGACATCGAAGTCAGTCCAGCCGTCCTTGATTTTCTTCGCCAGATCCTCTTGGCCGACCGTATCGGCACCCGCTTCCTCTGCAGCTTTCGCGGCGTCGCCCTTGGCGAATACCACAACACGCTGCGATTTTCCAATTCCGTTGGGAAGCACCAACGAACCTCGGATGATCTGATCAGCTTGGTTCGGATCGACTCCGAGACGCATGTGGATCTCGACCGTCTGGTCAAACTTGGTCGAATCGTATTTCTTGAGTGCTTCGACCGCTTCATTGAGCGGGAGCGGTTGTTGTGGCTGCTTTTCCAGCGCAGCGCGATAACGCTTGGATTTTTTACCCATCGGGTCACGACTTTCTGTGGTCGGGTGGTTTGGCGATGTCACCCGTCCCATCGCCCACGAAGACAATGGCGGCAACATCTCCCACTTGGAGCGGTTTTTCCGCAGATCCGCGAATGTGGCTGACGAAACGCAAATCGTCAACGCCAATCGCGTGCCAGAAGCGAAGAAATTTCTAAACAGGGCAACGCAAGCAGCGGAGATCTGTATTCGCCGAGGGCTCTTATTGAGAAAGCGTGCCTAGGTCGCCACGGCCGGTTTCCGATTCATCAAGACCCGCAGTCCCTCGAGCACGACCTGGAATCGGCGTTTGGCCCGCTCGATCTCTTGAGTCTGTGCCCGTTCGCGAGCCCGTTTGGCTTGCAGCTCCTTGGGCGAGATCTTGATGCGTCCAGAAGAGATATCTGCGTCCTCACGCATCAGTTGCTGCGTGCGTTGCCCGGCAGAGGACATCAGTTGACGATACATGCCGTCGATCGTCTGGAATGCTCGGTCGTAGTGCCCCTTCCGAAATTCTCGATCGCGTACGTGTCCAATCTGATCGGCGTTGGAGATCAATCCGCACCGCTGTGCAGAACTGAGAAGCTGGCTGAACGCGCCCATGTCGAGCACTTTCTGATCGGTGGAATCTGTCGAATCAGGATCGCTTCCAGATTCCGCTCCCGAACTGGGTGGTGCGTCCTCCACTTCCGATCCCGATTCGGTTGCGTCTTCAGAACGTTTGATCAGCAAAACCATTTTGCGACGTGTTCCCAGCTTGAGGAACTCGTCTCGCGGAAAAGGTCGGATCGGTCGATCTTGAACCACGTCCTCAACGGCAATCGACTCCTCCATCGTTTCGCTACTGGGTGTCGATACCAGATAACTCTTCTCACCGGTGCGAATGAGATACAAGCTGTCCCCGAGCAGGTCGTCCTCCGATTCAACAGCTTCGAATCCAAATCGTTCGGCGACCAGATCCAGGCGACCATCATCGTCCGCTTTCGAAAACTGCTTTGCAAAGTCCTTCGTGATGTCTTCTCGGCGGGCGACGTTCGCTTTGAGCTGATCGCTCCGTTCTTGTCGTTCTGCGAGAGCCTGTTCTTCTTTGGCCACCTCAGCCGCTTTCGCCTGTCGCTCCCGTTCTCGAACAGCAAGTTTTTCGACGTGCTCCAACAGCTCATCGAAAGCCTTCGCGATTTCGATAAGCTTGTCCTGCTTGCGCTTTAGCTTTTTGATTTGCCGGTCAGCATCTTTCGCTTTCTTGTCGACTTGCTTTTCGACATCCTGCTTCAACAAACGCGAACGACTCTCCAGGAACGTTTCGCGAGCGTATGTCAGTCGATCCAGAGCAGCGACCATCTTGCGATCGGAGTACAAAGCCTTGGCATCCAGCACAGGCATCGCGGATTTGCTTCCGCGCAGAAGCTTGTAGAGCTCCTGAAAATCATCGGCATTCATGCGGAGATCCTAAGAGAAGAGATCTCGGCAATATAACACACCGACTCAATGGCTCCGCGGTCGATTCTGCCTCGACCATTCCAAATGAGGGGGCTACCAAACACCCGCCGCTTTCAGCTGCTCTGTCGCTTTGCCCGCCCAATCCTTGTTGGCCGCCGGAGAAGCGGGACTCGGATGGAGCACGCGACTCAATTGAGCATCGCAATCCGTCTGCGAGGTAACCCGCTTCAAACAACTCTCTGCAAACGTGCCCACGGCAACCAAGTGTTCTGGCTTCAAAGCATCAATGACCGCAGCGAGATGCTGATCGCACAAGGCGTTCAACGGCTCGCGTTCTTGCGCGGGAAGCTTGTCCGGCGTCCGATTCTTTCCCGATGCCTCCATGAATACGAGCGGACAGTAGTTAGATACAAAATGCTCAGCAAAAAACGCCGACGGATCGCAGAATCGCTCGGCAAACAATCCCCACAACCGCCGCCCGCTCACCTCGCTCCGCGCGCATTCGAAACCCTCGATGGGCCGTTTTTCGTTCTCTTGATCCGGGCGTTGAACGTCCGCATGGATTCCCATCCAATCGCGAACGGCGGCAACCTCGCCAAATGGAACCCCCGTCTGCGCCATGCCCCAAGGCCCCGGGTTCATCCCAAGCATCAACACGCGAACGCCTTTTTGGGGAACACGATTCAGATAATCACAATGAGCATTCCAGGCGTACTGCAATGGGTTGTAAACGTGCGTCACCGGGGAAGCGAATGAGAGCTTGTCGACCTCATCCCGCAGTGAGGCTGCAGCATCGATCAAGAGTTTCGGAGCAGACTTCGCGTTCAATCGTTCGATTCCTCTTGCGGTGAAGCATGGTTGGACGCGTCCGAGTCTGCGGTGACAACAGGTGTCGGCTGCGGTGACGCGTCCCAATCCGTACTCTCTCGCAGCTGCTGCAGAATCATGATCTTTTGCCAAATCTTGCGTGACAGTCCTGTCGTCAACTGCTCGATTTCTCCTACGGCGTTGACCGAAGCGGTGTCGTCGAAACGCTGAACATAGAGCGCAGCCACTTTTCCGGTCAACGAAAGCATTTCACTGCAGTAGTCCAAGTAGCGATTGAGTTGTTGCGGGGTTAACGTTCGCTTCGGCGAGTGCTTTGCGTCTGCGTAGCCTCGCAGATAGCGTTCGGGATCTTTCGTCAATTGATGCATGTCGATCACATGCGCGATGGATCGCAACTCGTGAATCGCATTCAACGTGCGCCGCCGCTTCAGTCTTGTCTCTAAACTGAAAAAGAAAATCACGGCGATCGTCAACAAGATTAATTCGTTCATCACTGCATCGAGTGTCTGGACGATCTCCGTCACATCGTAGACGTCAGCGCTACGTGCCTTTTGAAATCCAATGACGATCGAAACCACAACCACGAACAACAAAGAGAGGGTGATCGCAACGCTCACCATTCGAATCGATCGTATCGGCTTTGAGATCGACGTCGCCCGCTGCGCCGCCTGCTGGGCATTCGACAATAATTGACCACACAGCGTGGCCAGTCCCGATTGAGGAAAGCGGTCGTTGATGCGACGCTGCAGCTGTGCGACGGTCTCGATAATGCGATCGTCGCGTAGAACCAGAGAACTGCTTTTTTCCGATTTGACCAACAGGTTGCTCTCGTAGGGGGATCGAGTTGTGAGGTTTCAGATCAAACGCCCAAGTATTCTTCAAGGGCATCACTTATCACTTCTCGAGGCGCATCTTTTTCGCTCCAACGCATCAAACAACCACATAGCGTTGCCAGCCTTCGTTCCATTTCATCAATCACTCGATACCCCAATGCCTCAAGTTGCTGACGGTTGGGATGGCCTGGTGTCAGATCGATGATGATTGTCGAACCATCATCGCGTGGCCAATCTTCGAGCTCCAGCTCGCGTTGATCGAAAATCACGATAAAGGTCGCGTTTTCCAAAGTGTTCGGATCGGGCGGCAGGCTAATCACCTTTCCTCGGGGAATGGCGCAGATCGGGATCGCTTCTTGATCTGGTTCACCAATCCAAACCCAAGCGGAAGACTCATCCGGATCGTGCGTCACTCCACTGGCGTCGATTTTGGTGATCGTTAACGAAAGCCAATTGGCCAGTTCGCAGCTGGCGCGAAACTGCCCATGCTCATCGCGATAGAGACAATCGACCGTCGGCAGCGTCGAAGTATCTGCTTCACCCAACGAGACGTCAGAAGCCTCGTTGTCAGATGCGTGTTTGGAGTCATTCTGAACGTTTAAATCTGACGACGTTTCGGTAGGTTCACTCGGTTGATCTGTGGACGCTGCTTCTTCAGAGGATACGGTGAGCATCTTGCCACGCGCCCACCGTGCGACCGCATGGCTGACCGACGGATCAACCAACACGCCGCGAATACCCAAAACGTGGAAGCCGTCGAGAGCGGTCGGAATATTGTCGACGGAAACATCGAAGGACAACACCCGCCAATCCAACTCCATCTCGCGAAGCGCGCGCTCGATCGCAAACTGCGAAGGATTCCCCGCAATGGGATGGCCTAAAATCGCCAAGATGGGCTCAGTCGTAGTCGTCCCTTCCATGTTGGCAGCGACAGTATGGGGGTAGCGTGCTAAGTTGAGAATAAGTGCGTGCGATGGGAGTATGTCGCGACGATGCAGCCCAACTATTATCAACCGAAACTTGGTACGCTCGCGATCGTTCTGCTCGCGCTTCTGCTGGCAAACACCTTTCTGCTGGTTTGCCATTATGGTCGCGCCTTCAGCGAGGAGACCACCCCGTCAGTAACGAACTGGATGTACGTGATGGTGGGAGTGACTTACGGCTGGGCGTCCGCGATCAGCTGGCTCCTATCGGCCGTCAAACGCCGATACGTTCGCTGGTCCGGACAATTAGCCGTCACGCTATTCTTTGCTGCCGGCCTGCAAGAGCTCAGTTCCGACGTTTACGCCCGCTACTTTTCAACACTCGGCGGATTGATTTTTATTCAAACGGTGATGTTTCATCTGCTGCGAATTCCCCGCTGGCAGAAGTCAAGTCGGACAGTCGAAAGCAGACCCTTCGAACACCAATTTGGCAAGCGAGCACAGTTCGGGATCGGTGAGATCATTGCAGCAACGGCTTGCCTTGCTGCACTGTTTTCGATCGCTATCCAATATCGCACGGAAGAAACGGATACCGTTTACTACTGGGCGACACTGACAACGTTTTGGCTGATCGCGCCGCTCAGTTCAGCGTCGATGACGATTGCCGTGTTGGGTAAGCGTCCGTGGCCCTTAACGCTCGCCTGGATGTTCCTTTCCATCTCGTTGACAGTCTTTGCTGCTGGTGGATTATCGATCGCCCAGGTATGGCTACTGCAACGTGAGCAGGATCTGGTTGGAACTCCCTATTGGCCCTTCGCTCAGATCCTGGTCGTCGCCTACTCAATCGTGTTGCTGACAACCTTGTTGATATTTGCCCTCGTCGCGTGGTTTGGACGTTGGCAAGCTCTTTATGACGCGAACCGAACACAGGCCGAATCGGCTACTTCCGACCAAGACTCAGAAGAATCGAGCGAATAAGAGAATGAGCTTTGGGCTCATGGACGTAGGGATCCGTTTAAACGCAGCGTTCGCGGAGTCACAAAGTATTCCGCAAAGAAGCAGGGCAGGGGAGAGAATCCATGGCCAGAGGTGATCATTTTTTCGTTTGGCGACAACACCACGGTGTTCCATTTCAACATCACGGAATCGACGCGGGTGATGGAACGGTCATTCACTTTACCGATGGCGAAGACGGAGTCGCCGGACCAGGTGGATCGAGAGAGGAAATGGTCATCGCGCGAACAACACGGGAGCTCGTAACCCGCAATGGTCGAGACGTGTTGCACGTGATCGAGCACGATCAACGCCTTTCGGTGGAGGATTCGATCCAGCGCGCTGAGAGTCAAATTGGACGACAGGGTTACCACTTGGTATTCGACAATTGTGAACACTTTGCATCCTGGTGTGTTGTCGGAGACGACGAGAGTCGCCAGATCACGGTCGCTTGTGAACGACTGGGATCCGTCGGAGTAAAAGTAACCGCGCGGTTGGCCGCCAAGTGCGCCGGCAGATGGACGCTCCGGGGGGCGACACCATGGATGTACCTCTCGGATGCAGCGCAATGGTTGACGGAAGCTGGCGGCCACCACGTCGGACTTCGTGACCCATCCCAACGACGCCGAGTCGGACAGGCCGTCGGTGCCACCACTGCAATCGGATTAGGTGCCGCATCGGGTCCCGTGGGCATGGCGGTCGCCGGAGGAATGTGGGTCGCCGGTCAGTGGGGAGGTGACGTTGGCAAATCAACGTATAGCCGTTTGCGTCGCCAAAGGTCACGCAGCGAGTAACCCGATCGCTCCCTTCGTCGCCGATCGCTCCCTTCGTCGCCGATCGCTCGCTTAGTCGCCGATCGCTCCGCCGATCGTAGCGTCACCTGTCCCCTGAATCCGCTTCGATCACGGAGTGATCGGCGACTCTTTGACAAAGCCGACAAGTCGAACCTGATCGGCGTATTCGTCATCTTCCACGCATCACTGCGTTCGCTCTGAAATAACGGCCGAAGGAAACTTCGAAGGGTAGGTGGCTTCGCATGCCTTCTGCTCGAGTTTCACGCGAACTCGTTGTTACGATCAGGAATCAGTATGCGTCTGTTACTTTCGACCACGTTGATCATGTCGGTATCGTTTGCGACTCTCAGCGATACCGCACTCGCGCATCATCCAGACAAAGAAAACCAACGCGTTCACCCGCGAATTGAAGTGATCCCACCGCTGGGCAACAACTTGCCGATGTCTTACCGCCGGAAATACAACCGGCCGCAAAAGATCGTTGGAAAGTTGATGTATCACATCGCACCCAGCAGCCAGGAGGCGATGGCTTGGCACCGAGCAACTCACCTCGGCTACTACAAGAATCACGCACCGCGGATGGTGACGCACTATTTCTATCCCAAGCCATGGGAAGCACTGCGAAACGGTGCGAATAAGTCCATCGACAACGATGAGCAGCAGATGCAGATTCCGTCTGCTTACGGAAGCGGAACGAATGAATCAGTTCCTGCTCCAAACGGTGAGATGGAGAGCCCATCCGAGTCTGCGCCGACGGAATTGCCCGGACCCACCATCGAGGACGAAATCCCGGCTCCTTCTCCTTCGGACATCATCCCGACGGAATCCAAACCAGTCGATCCGATCATTGAGCCGGAGACTCGCGAGACGCCGCAGCTTCCCAAAGGCGCATCGAGCCCCGAATAATCGGTCGCTCCAATTTTTTTCTCAGAACCGTCAAAGTTTACCAAGCGACTGCCCGATAACCTTTTCTGGACGAGGTTCTCTCGACGTCCGCGGCGGCCACCGTCGTTGACCGAGCAGAGACATTCGTGGGGGGCTTCCACACTCGGCCCGTACGGATTCACACCATATCGCAACGGCGATGACGTGGGGTGTGTTTCACGGCGGCACGACCCCGGAAGTCCAGGGCATGAAACGCTCACTGCTCCGATATACCGCTTACTTGCAACTCGGGATCATGATCCTGTTTGCAACAGGATGCGCACCGACCCAACCGTTCTTTCTGAACGAGTCTCCCGACCTGCAGTACTACCTTGATACTGCGACCCAGGTCGAATACACCGACGTGGATGTGGAGAGTTTGGCGGAAACCACGCAGGCGAAAAGTCCGCTTACGATGGGGAACCATGACTATCAATTCTGGGATTTAAGCCTGGAAGAGTGCGTCAATCATGCGTTGCAAAACGCAAAGTTCTTCGTCACGACCAGTGGCAACGCTGAGTTTCGACAAAACGTGGCAGCACAATTCACCAGTGCTAGCGCTGATCAATTGGGCAGCATCTACGATGTCGCGATTACGCAGTCGACCACGCAATCGATTCCGCTGACCGTTGATGGAAACGGCAACCGAGTCTTGCCCCGTGGAATCCTGCGGGCCAACCAGATCGGTGGCGTCGAAGACGCTCTGGCGGAATTCGATGCTCAAGCCAGTGCCTTCGTTAACGTCGCAACAACCGACCGTCCGCAAAACACCACGCTTGGCGTTCCGCTGCAAACCACTGTTACGACGCAACAGTTCACGTTGAGCAAACGAACCGCGACCGGTGGTGTCCTGTCTTTGCGTCAGCAAACCCTGTACGACCGCAACGAATCGCCTCGCGCCTTGGTCAGTCCCGCGTTGCGGCCGATCAATAGTGCCTGGACTGCGGTTCTAGAAGCAGAAATCCAGCATCCCCTGATGCGTAATCGCGGCACGCTGATCAACCGCATCCCCGTTGTTCTGGCCAGCTTGAACGAAGACGTCGCAATCACCGACTTTGAAATCCAAGTACGAAACCTCGTCCGTGATGTCGAAGTCGCGTATTGGAATCTGTACGTCGCATATCGAAATGTGTCCGCCGCAGTGATCGGTCGAAACAGTGCGATCGCAACGGCCAATGTGGCACGCTTGAATCTTGAGAACGGCCGCGGTACCAAGCAACAGCTGGCGCAAGCCGAAGAACAGTACTACAACTTCCGAGCTCGTCTGTCGGCCGCGTTGGCCGGGTCCAACGTCTTGGGTGATGACCGCCAAGGTGTCTACGGTGCCGAACGTGTGCTGCGAGAATTAATGGGACTGTCCGCAACCGACGGACGACTCATTCGACCCATCGAAGAACCAAGTCTCGCACGGATTGAATACGACTGGGACGAAAGCATCGCACAGCTGCTTTACCTCAGTCCGGAACTCCGTCGCGGTCGCGTTGTGGTCAAGCAACGTGAGCTCGAACAGATCTCGGCCAAGAATCAGTTGATGCCGGAAGTGAACCTATCGCTTCTGTATCGCTGGGTCGGTGTCGGTGACACATTTGGGCCACCATCGCGACGAAACGTTCAATTCCCGACCACCGGCAGTAGCGCACTCGGCAGCCTGACCAGCGGAGACTTTCAAGAAGGCGTCGTCCGCCTGGAGTACTCTCCGACCGCCATCGGTGGTCGACGTGAACGGACCCGTATCCGTGGTGCTCAACTGCGTCTGGTCCAATCGCGAGCGTTCCTGCAGGAAGCTGAACGGTTGATGGTTAGCCAGTTAAGTGATGCGATGGCCAAAGTTGCAACGCACTACCAATTGGTTCAAACACATGCGATGCGATGGCAAGCTGCCGAACAAGAAGTGGAAGCTCGCTTGGCAGAATTCAAAGGTGGCCGTGGAACGATCAACGTCGTTCTGCAAAGTCAACAGCGTCGCGCGGATGCTCAGATCGCTTACTACCGAGCGTTGGGTGAGTACAACAAATCGATCAACTACGTCGACTACCTGAAAGGATCGATGTTGGCGAACAACAATATCACATTGTCAGAGGGTCCTTGGAACGAGCGAGCTTACTGGGATGCCCTGGAACGAGCCCGTGAACGAAGTGCAGGCAGGCATTGGAAGTACGGCGTGACACGTCCAAACGTCGTTCGAAACGGCCCCCTGATGGATCCGGAATACGCCGCGATGACGGGCGACATGCACGGTGTCGAAGGCTTGCCACCTGGATCGGTGCTGTTCGAAGAGCCCATCAACGATGCGGTCGAAGTCGGTGACGTGCCTCTCGGCGAAATGGGATCATCACAAGGCGAAATGCTGAACGATCCCTCGCTGAATCCGAACGGCATGATCCCACCGGTTGAAGGAAACCCGGGAGTGGAACAGGTCCCCGTGCCTTCGGCAGACCAAATTCCAAACGTCCCGCAAACGGGTACTCCACAAGCTGCACCCACTCCACAAGTAGCACCCAATGCCAATGATGGAGCTCAAACTCCTTCGGCGGGTCAAGTACGACCGCGGGGACGCGTGATCCCGATGAGTTATCAGGAAGAGATGGTGCCGGCCGGTGCCGCGCCGCCACCCGTTCACCGAACACCGCTGCCACGTTAAGGCTGACGACAACCATACCATTACCGACTTTCCAAGGGCGGAGGCTCTGCGAGGGTTGCCCAATCGCGTCGGGAACCACAACCCTCGTACACGAACAGCTCGAGAATTGCCGCAAGGCATCTCGAGCTATTCGTCGTTTTAAAGCGAAACATTGCCTAACCGTCATCTTTTGACCGCGGAATCCACTCCGGTGTCCTCTGTTGACCAACCGTGTCATCGACCGCACGAATACTACGGTGGTCGAATCATCCACGGGGGGGTCATCACTATGAATCGAATGTTGCGACGCGCAATGCATGACGCGGACAATTACGTCATCGAAATGGACTACGACGATGCAAAGGGAAACCGAACGCATCGCGTGGTCAGTCCGATCCGGTTTATGGGCAGCTATCGCTTTCTGGCACTTTGCCTTTGCCGCGAGCAACCTCGCCAATTTCAACTTTCACGTTGCAAGAACATCCGTCTCGTCAAATCAAGTGACGTACTGATGCCCTTGGCGATCGGGGAGTGAAAACCGGTAGCGTGCAGAGTTGCGAAGCAATCAGATACTGCGCACCCGATTCTTACCGGCCTTAGACCGGCAACGCGATTCGCTGAACACGATGATTGTTGCTATCCAACACGTGGACCCGGTCTTTCGAATCGATGACCAATCCCCACGGCTGATTCAACATTCCCGGCCCCACGCCAGCGGTGCCCCAACTGGCGATCCATTTGCCGTTCGGCTCGAAACGTTGAATCCGATTGTTTTTGTATTCAATCACGAGCACCGTTTCATCACTGGCAATCGCTAAGTCATAGGGAAAGTAGAACTGGCCGTTCTCCGTTCCCGGACCACCCCAAACATCGATCAACTTGGGCGTCGCGAAGCGGATATCGAATCGTTGAATCCGATGGTTACACGAGTCACAAACCCACAACACGTCACCAGAAATGACCAAACTCTGGGGACGCAAAAACTTTCCCTTCGCGTGGCCTGTGCCGCCCCATTGCGTGATGAAGCCGCCACTCGGATCAAACTTTTGAATGCGGTCCGATGCGTTGTACTCACCGATGTAAACGCAACCGTGACGGTCCGTTACCGCATCGGTCACGAACGCAAACTCACCAGGTAAATGTCCCGCCGTACCGCCAATCTGTTTTTTTTGCTGCAACTCACCACTGAGCGAGTAGGACAACATCCGGTAGTAATGCGTATCCGCAACGAGCAAGCGAGAGGCTCGATCGTCGCTCGGTTTAACCGGTTCGATCGCAAGCCCGGTAGGGCGCCCGTTCTCGGTGAGCGGCGTTCTCCAAGATCGCAATAAGATCCCGTCTGTGTTAAAGACTTGAATGCGTCCCGTTGTATCGACGATGTACAACTGATCGTCATCGTCAATCGTGATCGCACGTGGTTTAACGAATCGGCCCGGTCCCATGCCGTGTTCTCCCCAGACCAAGTCGGGCACGCCGGCAATTCCACCTGGGACACAACCGGTGGTCGCAAACAAACCAGCACTACCTAGCCCCGCTAGAAACCGGCGCCGCGATACTGCGTCTCTGGAGTGTTTTGAATTCATCTGTTGATGGATGAAGAAGGGGTGAACGAATGTCGCTTAAGTATTTTTAAGGAATGCATCTCAGCATCGTTTGCGTGACAACGACGAAGACAACATGTCCCCATGCTTGTGGCAGTAAATCCGCCGGTCGTACAATGGCGCGTATTGGGGCTACTTATCGAATTACTCTTCTCATTTGACCTACCCACATTCTAACCCGCGGTAACTGCTGCTGGAGGCCCCAGTATGTATCGACAGTGGCGTGTACCACCTGTGGCATGTACCGGCTGCAGCGGGTGCCTTACCGTTGAATGCCCCCACATTTGTTTTTGAATGCCCCACATTTGATTGTGCCTGTTGGAATTGAAGAGTAACGCTACCGCGCCGTCGTATTTTATTGAACGTTTTTGGTTGGTCCCCCTGTTGCCGTTGATACCCGGGCGAAGATGCTGAAACTGCTTGACCTACGCGCCTCCGATGATCCACGCGACATGATCCATCGCTCCGTTCAAGCGTTGGTGGAGGGAAATGTAGTGGGTGTGCCGACGGACACAGTCTACGGGCTGGCCGTCGATGCACTTTCTCCCACGGCAATCGAGAAATTGTTCGAGCTAAAAGGGCAACAAGACAATATTCCGCTGGCGATCTCGGTTGCCAGTCGAGAGGCAGCAGAAGACTTCATTTGCCATCCCAGTCCGTTGGTTCGGCGACTGAGCCATCGATGCTGGCCCGGCCCCCTGACTCTGGTGGCCCCATGCGAGTCTCCGCTAAGTGCATTGACGCAGATCCCGGCGAGTGTTCGGGAGAAGATCACGAGCCAATCGGGTTGCGTGGGCTTCCGCGTGGTCGACCACCGGGTTCTCGCGGGAATCCACCGATTTTTATCGGGTCCTATGGTTCTGACGGGTGCCAATCTGAGTGGTCAAGCCGCTCCGACCACCGCCCAGGGGGTCGCCGAACAGATGGGAGATTTGATACCACTGCTGCTCGACGATGGTCCAACCCGCTATGGTGGAGTTTCCACGGTAGCTCGCGTCATGGGCAATCGTTTGGAGATACTGAGGGAAGGAGCGATCGAGCGGGCCGCCATGAATCAATTTGTTAAACCCGTCATAGTTCTTGTCTGCACGGGCAATACCTGCCGCAGTCCGATGGCCGAGACGTTGCTTCGAGAGCAATTGCGCAAGAAGATGGGATCGGAGGATGCTGTTCGCGTCCTTTCCGCAGGTCTCGCAGCGATGGCCGGCTCGGGCGCTTCCCCGCAAGCCGTCGAGGTGATGGGAAAACGCGGACTCGACTTAACGGGTCACAGCAGTCGCCCGCTCGACGATTCTGTGATGAACGTTGCTGATCTCATCCTCACGATGACCTCCGGACACCGCTCCGCCATCTTGGCCGCCTGGCCAAACTTGCACGATCGCGTCCATACGTTGCGACGCGACGGAGGGGATGTTTCCGACCCCGTCGGTATGCCAGTGGAAGTTTATCAAGGCTGTGCCGACCAGATTGAACAAGAATTGGCCGCGTGGCTGGAATCACTGGACGATGACTTTTTCCCGGTCACCTCTTCCCGCGACGACGAGGTGCAAGACCCATGAGAGTTTCGATAGGCAGCGATCATCGCGGCGTTCAAATTAAAAGCCGTTTGATTCAATCGCTTAGCAATGCCGGATATGCCCTCACCGATGAAGGCACCGACTCTGATCACTCGTGTGACTACCCAGACTTCGCCGCGGAAGTCGCCAGGAAAGTGAGCTGCGGGGAAGCCGACCGCGGCATCCTTATCTGCGGAACCGGAATTGGTATGGCGATCGCCGCGAATAAGTTTGCTGGCGTGCGTGCGGCATCGTGTTATGACGAAGTCATGGTCGAGATGAGCCGACGGCATAACAATGTCAACATTCTCTGTTTGCCAGGCGACATGATCGGTGAACGTCCCATCGATG
This sequence comes from Planctomycetota bacterium, assembly GCA_039179795.1. Classification (GTDB taxonomy): domain Bacteria; phylum Planctomycetota; class Planctomycetia; order Pirellulales; family Pirellulaceae; genus Rubripirellula. The sequence continues at coordinate 83,651 of JBCDEM010000002.1, forward strand.
AGCTGGTCCTCATGTGGCTGCACACCGAGTTCGATGGTGGACGTCATGCCGCGCGATTGGAGAAGATTGCAAAGCTTGAGAAACCGGAGACGTCAGCAGCCTCGCTGGACAATCAATGAACCCCCGTAAGAAGGTCACCGAGTCCACATCGCCCGCAGCGCCGGCAGTCACTCATTGGGACCAATTAATCGGTCACGACCGAATCCGCCAATGGTTGTCTTCCGCAATCCGAAGCCAACGGTTTAGCGGCAGCTTCTTACTGGTCGGTGCCCCCGGTATCGGAAAAACAACCGTCGCCAAATTGATCGCGAAGACACTCTTGTGCGATTCGACGACGCCCGAAGACATGAACCCATGTTGCCAGTGCGAAGGTTGCATTCAAGTGGAAGCCGAAACGCATCCCGATGTGGTGCGCGTCGCAAAGCCAGCTGACCGCGCCGTCATCCCGATCCGACTGCTCATCGGACCCGAAGAAGCACGGATGCAAGAAGGCTTTTGTCGGGATGTCCGCGTAAAACCACTTCGCGGACAACGCAAGGTTGCAATCCTTCAAGACGCGGACTTTCTGAACGAAGAAGGAGCAAACTGTCTGTTAAAAACGCTTGAGGAACCACCAGCCGGGACCGTCGTACTCGTGATCGGTACGAATGAGCAAAAGCAACTCCCCACGATTCGATCCCGATGTCGGATCCTACGACTCGGCCCTCTGAGTGTGGAAGATTCTGTCAAGCTGATTCGCCAAGCGCATCGCGTAAACACCGATGAAAGGGAGATTCGCGCGGCCGTCGAAATGTCCGGCGGTAACATTCACGCCGCCGTTCGTTTGTTAACGAGCGAAAGCGATCAGCTTCGGCTCGCGCTGACCAAACAATTGGAATCAGCCACGCCCGACCCGATCATACTCAGTCGCGTGATTTCCACCCACGTGAACGAAGCGGGCAAAGAGGCGCCGATTCGGCGCGATGCGATGCGGGACGCGTTCTCGATGTCGCTTCAGTTCTATCGGCGACAAATGCGTCAGCAGGCAGCAGACGACCATGTCGACGAGGCAACGCTCGCACGACTGGACCGTTCGATTCGCGCGCTTCATGAAGTCGACCGCAACGCGAATCAAGCAAGTTTGATCGAGTGCTTCGCCGCCGATATTGCTTCCGGCACGACTGGCGACCGAGGTGGAATCGCATAGTCGCCGATCGCTCCGCCGATCGTAGCGCACCCCGAGAGTAGCGCACCCCGAGAGTAGCGGAGTCTGAGAGTAGCGCACGCGATGGTAACGCAATGGGCGAGCTAAGAAGACGCTACGATCGCGGAGCAATCCGCGACTATTCTCGCGCGGCTCGTCACCTACAGGGGAAACTCATCTAGCGAATCGTACAGCGGCAGGTAGCGGTAATAAACTTCCAGCGTCATCGCGCACATTGCGGTTGTGTAGAGCCGACCTCCGACGTCGCCCCAGCGGTCGGAAAAGTGCCAACTGCCTCGCTCATGCCCTTCGGTCTCTTGTGTCGCAACGAGGTGATCGCGCAATTTGTTGTTCCAACGATCCCAACCGTGATGCCGGCTGTGATGCAGCGCTAACGTGCCATAATAATCGTGATAGATATTGGTCAATGTCGGACCGCGATTCGCCAGATCGGTCAACGCGTTATAGAACGGTGTGTAGTCCGGGGACTCGCCCAGATAGAGCATTAACGTGAGTCCTATGGCAGTCGTTGTTGGTTCGCCCGGCGGCCCTTTGTACCCGAACCAATACTTGCGTTCGCCAGCAGTCGACTGGATAAATGCCTTTGCGTTTCGCAAACTGTCCGTCTGCAGCGGAACATCAGAACGTTTCGCAGCGATCAGTGAGAGCACCTGCCAGCCGGTCACGGTCGTATCACCGGGACTTCCGGGAACGTATCCCCACGCACCGCTTGAATGCTGCGCTACACACGTAAAAGCGGCACCACGCGAGACCAGATCGAATAGATCCGACTCGCGCTGTCCGGTCCGTTCAGCCGAAAGCGCGAGTGCTTCCGCCAAGGCCATTACGGCAATGCCATGCCCGTACATACTTCCCTGTTGCCAATCGTAGCCGGAGGCAGATTCACCTGCGATGGAACGCAAGTAATAGATGCCTGCTCGGACGTTCTCTTGATACGGACCTGGATCACGATGCGTGTGACCGGCGCCTAAGAATGCCAACAGTGCTAATCCAGTTGCTCCTGTCGAAGGCGTCGGCGTATCGCTTCCCGATTTCTTGCTGTGCCGGCATTGCCCGTTGCAAGGATCCAGATCGAGGTTGAATGACCAGCTTCCATCGGGACGTTGATGGCGTGCGAGCCATTCCAGCGCCATGTCGACCGCTGCTTCGCTTTCGGGTGTTGCACCGTACAGTTCGCCATACTTGATCCGCCCCTCGGCCGAACGCCCGGCGAGTCCGCCTCCGGGTAATCGGATAATCGTCGCTGGCTGAATGGAACCGGCTGTCGACCCGAGCTCCTGAAGCTCGGGAACATCTTCAACCGTTTGTGACGCGACCGGTGACTGCGTCGGAGTCACGTTTGCCATGCCGATTTCGACGGCTACCGGCTGTTCCGCGGATGCTTGGGGGTTGTCGCTCCAGTCTTCCGCGTCGACGGCATCCAGAGTGACGACCTGTGAAGCGTCTCCCTGTCGGGCGGTGATCGAATCCGCGTTTCTTGATCCTACGCGGAGGGTAAACAGCGCCAGAAGCAACAACAGCAACGTGTGAAATATCGTGCTGGCGAGCACAGCAAAACGTGGATCATCGCGAAGGCTCCGGCGTGAATCATCTTCTACGTCCGGTTTTGCCTGCCGGCGAGCCTGCTTCGGTGGTTTTGCTTCAGCCGTTTGCGTTGATCCAATCGGCGGCGGGGCCGGCGTGGAGGCGGCTGGGGCGATCGTGCCGGTCATGGGTTTTTTGCGAGCCACAGGAGAGATCTCTACTCTCGACTATAGCTCGCGCGAAGCAGCACGCAGAAATACGCCCCGTCGTCCCCTGTCACTCCGCGACAAATAACCCGCGCTTCAGCGAGTTTGGAGGTGATGGGTTCCACCGAGGGGCTGGTTGCCTCATCGACTACACGGTGGCGGCGACTGGCATATCAGCGACTTGGTAGGCCCGCGAACGGAACAGAAAATCGATGATGTTCCCTTCGTGTGGCTGCAACCAATTCAGGCGGTTGGTTGGAATCGGTCCGACGTTAAGTCGATCGATTTCAACGCACGATCCTGCGGCTGCAATAAACGCTTGATCCGCCGTTAGAACCGTTCCGACCAAAGTCGGTCCGATGCGACGGAGCATCTCGGCTTGGGGGCATTCCACGACGCTGACGAACGGGAACATGTATTCCTTGGAAGCCACCTGGCGATCTGGCGAATCAGCGTGGACAACCATCGGTCGCAGGTACGCACAATGCTCACGCTCGATGATCTTCTCGCCGTACTCGGCCGTCATGTCTTCAACACCGGATTCAGCCAAATCCTGTTGCACCATTGCGTGCGTCCCCGTTGCCATCGCTGGCACGGTGAATGCCGCCAACTGAGCATCGGGATCGCCAGGAGGCAGAACTTCGACAGGACCGATCTTCTGAGCGATCGCCTGGGCTATCTCGCGGGTGTGGCGGCTCGCCCAGATACCGCTGCAATTGATGCAGCTTCGACCGGAATTGCTGAGCACGCTTTCGACCATCAGATCCAGGTAGTCTTCCCAATCATCGACGATGTCGTCACCGAGCAAGACTTTTGAGAAACCGGGCCCGTGAGCTTGAACACGTGGATTGCCTTCATGCTGGGCAACGGTTTGAGCGCTTCCGAATATCATGCTCCGCGGCGTCTTGGTCATGATCGCGCCACCAGCGTCGTGACCGCCTGGGTACAGGCCGAACGCTTCAGCGGGCACACCGGCCTCAATGAAGGCGGAAACCATTCGATAGGGTGTCCATGGTTCTTGCGAACCCGGCTTCAGAGCCAAACCAACTTGCAATGGAATCGCTGGCAACCAAAGCGTGTGAACACCGGGCGAATTGTTCGGCAACACGGCTCCCAAGATCGGCGTTTGTGCCTGGAAGCTAACGATGACACCGCGCCCTTCTTCTCCAAATCCGCGAGACAAGATCGAGAGATCGAGTCCACGCGTCAGGCAGTCCAAAATCTGATCGATGTTGCTGAGCACGAAACTGTTCTTCAGCATGTTCGATCGACACATGTGTTCGGGCAGTCCAGTGCTTGCAGACTGCTGGTGAACAAACTGGTCGACCGATTGCATCGAGTCACCGACGGGCAATTCAGCTGACTCGAATAGAACAGCTGCCTGTTTACATTTCTCGATCAACTCTTCGGTCGATAGCTGCAAGAGAGCTTCACGAGCTTTGTGAGCCTTTCGCATATCGCGACCGACGATGCCGCCACCGACGTTTCCCACTTTGGCAATCGGCTCTCCGGTGTCAAAGTGAACGACATTGGTGAAGTCGAGCGAATCGTAGGGCTTACCCCAACGCAACGGACTGAGTGTGATCATGAGATTTTGGATTCAGTGGGAATAAAGCGGGAGACTTACGATCAGTCATGCGCAGCGGCAAAAACTGATCTGCGAATAGATGGCAACATGTCTCTTGAACGCTAGTAAACGCCAACAGTTGTCGCACTTGCCAATTCGTGGAACGGACGCACACCACTGACGCCGTCCCAAGGATAGACGTCGTACGGTGCTTCGCGTTCTCCTTCGTCGCGTTCCATGAACCCGGGAACGAAGAACTCATCCGTCAATGTGTAAAGTTTGACGCGACCGGTCTCGCCAAAACCGACGACTTGGTTGTAGTCATCGAATTGCACGACTTCGGTAACGGCTCGTGGTTGCGGTGCGTAATACGCGATCTTGTAACCATCGTCAGCTGTGATTTTCTTGCTGCAGGCAAGTCCCATTAACGTGTTGCCATAGGTCGGCGTCATGTAGATACCACCTTCCTCGGGCGATCCACCAAGCAATTCCTCGACGCAGAAACGCGTCCATTGAGGCGTGAACTCGGTTCCACCAGAGAAGATGCCCGTGATGCCAACCTCCGAAAGACTCGTGCCTCGCTCTTCCAATGCTTCGCCGAGTGACTCCAGAAGCTTTGGTGTCGCGAACATGCACTTCACATCGTGCCCTGCCGTCAGAACGGTGACCGCTTGGTCGATGCAGTGTTTCTTGTATTCTTCCAGATGCTCCATCCAACCTTTTTTGATCAACTTGATGACCCAACGTGGATCCAAGTCGATGCAGAAGCAAATGCCGTCACGATGCTGCGCGAGATGCTCAACGGCCAAGCGAAGACGACGAGGCCCACTCGGTCCGAGCATCAGCCAATTTGAGCCGCGCGGAAAGTATTCGTCCGGCAAGGTGTCGCTGAAAAGCTCGTAGTCTTTCCAGTGATCCTCAATCACGACACGGCTTTTGGGGATCCCCGTTGTTCCACCGGTTTCGAAGACATACGTCGGTTTGCCAGCGTGACCCTTCGGAACCCATCGACGAACGGGCCCGCCACGCAACCAATCATCCTCGAAGTTCGGAAACTTCTTTAGATCATCGAAGCTTTTGACATCGGTCAGAGGATCAAAATTCAGCTCCGCTTTCTTCTCCAACCAAAATGGACTGCCGGTGTCGTCGCTGAAGTGCCAATGCACCATCTTGAGGGTGTGTTCATTCAGTTGATCTCTCGCCTCATCGGCTTGCTTCGCGACTGCTTCGCTGATGGGACTATCCGCGGTGCTCATTCCTACCTCAACAGTTAAAGGGCTGGGGGATCCGTCACTATATCACGAACCCTAGACAGGCACGATTGGCCCGCTTCTCCCAACTCATTATCCGGGGCTGGGAAGCGAAAAACGGTGGGCATCGACCGCTAAGGCTCGGGGTGAATCAAAACGCCGCATCCGTAGCCACCCAAGGGCCTGAACGACACCAACTCGTCCCCTGCCTATGATTCCTTATGGTCAATCTATTCGGCATGATTGACGCGAGCCTGCGAAATGCAGACTCCGTAGGCACCTCTGATGAATCAATCTGATCTATCGAAATCCATGGAACAGATAAATCCATTCGCTGTCACAAACCTGTCCCCCGGCGAGCGAGGGGTTTTTGGTGAGGCAACGCGGCTGCGATCCAATTTTCTTTACCGAGTCATTCGGTTGGGCAATCCGGAGGGCTTCTACCTTGTCTACGACGGTTGGTGGTTTCGGCAGAAAGTGTTCGTCAACGGTGAGTTGCTGTGGTCGAAAGTGAGTTGGCGGACGATCGAGCGGAAAGTGGAATTCCAGCTGCCAGGGAACATCGATCCCGAACAACGAAGCGGACGCATCGAAATCCACTTCAATCGTGGTTTGATGATCCGCAGGTTCCGAGTGTGGCTCGGCGACAACCTTTGCTACGACGAAATCAACTGATCCAGCATTGTCGGTCGATTCTCGTGATGGCAAGAGATCGGAGACATGGCGGACCTAGGGCTTCAGCACTCGAATCACCGTTGCGAGCGCCAACAGAACCCCCAGCGCAGGGATCGCTACGATGATGAGTTTCGGTCGCGCCGCGAGAATGCACAGCGTCACGATCAACATCATTGCAAACCCAGGCGGCAACCAACGGGCTGGACGTTGAAGCGAAGACCAGGCGAGCCACAGCGCGACCAGTACAAGTGCGATTCGACCCGAAGCCGCTGATAGAAACTTGGTGGACCCAGATGACCCAAGTAGAAAAGTTGTCCAAACCCAAATCGCAAAACAGACCACGGCGATGCCCAGCACCAGCCAGCGACGATAGTCAATAGAATCGGCGTCCGGTTTACTCATTCGGTTTTCGACGCATCGCGGCGATAGACCGTCGCTCGGGAGAAGAGAATGAAACTACTTTGCTTTAGCGACCTCCATCGAGATCAAAAGGCTGCCACCAGTTTGGTCGAACGGTCGTGCGATGTCGATTGCCTGATCGGGGCAGGCGACTTTGCCAATCGCCATGAAGGAATACGGGACACGTTGGACATTCTTTCCGCTGTCGATAAGCCCGCCGTGCTGGTCCCTGGAAACGGCGAAACCTTCGAAGCTCTCACGGATGCAGCCAAAACCTGGAAGTCTGCGGTCGTGCTGCACGGAACCGGTTGCACCCTTGATGGAGTCGAATTCTGGGGCGTGGGTGGTGCGATCCCTGTGACCCCGTTCGGGTCTTGGAGCTATGACTTCGATGAACAGCAAGGTGCCGATTTGCTGGACGGATGTCCGAGCGGTGCGGTCTTGGTCGTCCATTCGCCACCGCTGGATACCGTCGACACCGATAGCACGGGACGGATTCGCGGCAGCCATTCCGTGCGGCAGACCGTGACCGAGAAACAGCCATCGGTCGTGATCTGTGGCCACATTCATGACGACTGGGGCAAGCACGTCGAGCTCGGTCCCAGCCGCATTTTCAACGCGGGTCCCAAGGGCGTGATCGTTGAATGCCCAGGTTAAACCAAATCGACTCGTCCACTTCGCGTCATTCAGCGAAACAATCCGTTCATCGATGCCCTATTGCAAGAATCGAATATTGAACGGGTATCGATAAGGCGTGCCATCACGGACGGATAGCCCGGCGATGATTGCGAAGACCACTTGCATAACCATCGGAAGAAACAGAAGAGGGAACAAAAAACCGCAACTGACGACAACGGCAATGATGCAGCCTAGTGACACCAGCAGCAGCGTGATCTGAAAGTTCAACGCTTCTTTTGCCTGATCTCCGACATACTGCGACGTGTCTTTTTTCAAGATGTAGATCAACAGCGGTCCAAGAAAACCGATCAATCCCCCCAAGACAATTCCAGCCGCACCGGAAAGATGCGCGATCATCGCCAGGTTGCAATCATCCGGGTTCGGTCGGGAATCGAATTCCGGCAGGGGAGCGGGTTCAGGGGGAATTTCGTAGGGATTCGGTTCGTTCATTCTGGAATGTGAGCTGTCGTAACCGTGGGTTGAGTTTGTCGATTGGAGTAAGTCGCCCGATTATAAGGCCGCAAACTTGACCCCGTCGGGCGCGCACCTTTCGGCGCGTGAAACAGCAGCGTTTTATTTGCCGTTTCACGGCCGCAATCGGTGACAAAATCAGAAAAAACCTACCTTGCCTCCCTCGTTATGACCGAAACAACCATCAGCACCGGTCTGGTATTTCCACTGGAGAGTGTTGCCACCCGCGGCAACACGGCGCCGATTCGCAACGTGCGATTGGATCTCTGTGGATGCGGACCCAGAGTGATTTAGGACTGCAGGGAGGCATTTCGATGCGACGCAAGTATTTCGGATTAGCGATTGCCGCGTTCGCGACCCTTGGGCCAATGCAGGCCTGGGGTGGTGACCGTGAAATCGCAGAACAAATCATCTCACGATTGAAGTCCAATCGTGATTCAGGCGCTCTCAAAGACTTCACGCTCGACATGAAAGTCGATGGCGGTGTTGTCTTGTTCAAAGGCAGCGTGAGCCAATCGAGTCAGAAAGACTTGGTACTCAACGCGGCTGATGGCATCGAGGGTGTCAGCAAAGTAGTGGACGAAGTTTCGGTGGCAGGTGCCAAGCCAGCAAAGAAGGGATTCTCCTTCCGTCAGGCGTTGGCCGCTCAAGCAGCTGCGATCCGCAACCAAGAAAAAGATCGCACACCAGAAGCAAGTGAAGTCGCTCAAGCCGGCTCGCCTGTCGTTCCCGGTGAGATCCAACGCACCGCTGCGATGGAGCCAGCTGATGGTGAGGAAGCACCCAGCAGCGATAAAGAAGTTGTTTCGGCGGTTGTCGGAGCACTTAGCGACGCCAAGAACAGCGGTGAACTCCGCGGCTTCGGTGTCGACGTGAAAAGCGAGAACGGTATTTTGCAACTGACCGGCCGAGCCAGCTCGCCAGCTCAACGCGATACCATCATCCGCATCGCCGAAAGCGTCCCAGGTGTCGCTGGCGTCCGCGAAGCAATCGCCGTCCCAACGGCAGCACCCAATTTGCCACGACTGCCTGAACCACCATCGCTGCAAGAAGTGGGTGTTTCGCCCCTGACCCCGGTTGCTGTGGATCCGATCACGCATCCGACCAGCAATGGCGTTCCAGCCACTGTGGCATCCTCGCCAGTTGGCATGCCAGCTTTGGCGACGCCATACCGCAGCCACGGCCCAATGCCGGCTCAAACCGTAGCAGCCCAGCAAGTCGGACAGCCTGTCGGACAACCCGTCCCCATGGCTCCCTACTCTGTGCCGGGAGCACCACGCTACGATTCGCCCAACATGCCTAACTACGCATGGCCAGGCTACGCAGCTTACCCCAACTACGCTGCCCTGACTTATCCACAGCAGTACAGCCCTTCGGCTTGGCCCTACATCGGTCCTTTCTACCCCTACCCACAGGTTCCTCTGGGATGGCGTAAAGTGACCTTGGAATGGGATGACGGTTGGTGGTTCCTCGACTTCACCTCGAAGTAATCACGACCCGTTAGGCTCAGCAAGACGAGCTGCAGTCCACATCCACGTCTCCTGAGACACGCGAGCCCGCGAGCAGAATCCTGCTCGCGGGCTTTTTTTGAAGAGTAAATGAGGGCACAGGGAGGTTGAGTCTGGAAGTTTGAAGTTGGACGTCTCAAGAATGCGTCACGCCCATTTCATCCATCCCAGAATCAAAACCCCCGCTTCCAAACTTCTTCTCTTTCTGTGGAATTATCCGCAAGATCGGTATAAGTTCACACGATAACTACAGTACCAAAGGCGCTGGATCTGTTAGCCCCAGCATCCAAGAGTCGGATCGACAGATCATCCGACGCAGACTTGTCGCCAGCATGGAACGAACCACGGAAGGTTGCTCGGATGACCACAAACGCGATTCCTAAAAAGTCCCGACTGACACGGGCACATCGAAAATTCACGCTCAGCGGACTGGCATTGCTTACCTTCGCGATGACTGGCTGTTACGGCGCTGGCGGCACCAACTATAACCTCGGCTTCGTCGGCTATCCTTTGCCGGTCAGCCCTTACTTCCAGCACAAGCAAGAAGAAAAGTTCTGGAAGAAAGAGCGATACGAACGAGTACCGATTTTGGGACCGACCACCGCTGGTGGACCGGCCGTCGCGCTGGATCCTCCGAGCGATGACGAAGTCATGCACGCTCTCGAGGCAGCTCGTCCTGTCCAGGGTGGTATTCCACTGTTGTGGGAAACCCAGCGGAACAACGTGCGAATCATCAAAGAGAAGATCGCCGACTACATCGATCCTCCTCGCTTCTACCCGCTGATCGGCCCCGCACAGTTGCATCACGCACACTACAAGTGCACGGTCTACTTCGACGAGCGAACCACGATCGGCTATCCCGTGCCACACACGCTTCACGATCGCGAAGCCATCGAAGTGGTCTACATCGACCACAACCACTTCCACATGGTTGGCGATGTCGAGCCTTACACAACACCAAACCTGTAAGACTCCAGACACCAAGAAATCGACGCAAGGCCAGTCCAAAAGGACTGGCCTTTTTTCGTGCGCGGCACCTCGTATTTTGCTATTGCACACACGATGCCGCGCGCAGAGTTCCGGAGAGCAAAAGACACAAAGAGCATTCGTTACAATGCATCGATGTTTATCATTGATGCGCATCTAGATCTCAGCCTGAACGCTCTCGATTACAACCGCGATTTACGAAAGAGCGTTGCAGAGATCCGCTCGGGCGAATCCGGCATGGATGACCTCAAGGGACGTCGCTGTGGAACGGTCGCGTTTCCCGAGATGCGAAAAGCCGGAATCGGTCTTTGCGTTGCAACGCAGATCGCAGGCTGCATGAAGCCGCCCGGACCGGTCGCAGTCTGGGACTCGCCAGAACAAGCTTGGGCAAGCACGCGAGGGCAACTCGCTTGGTACCGTGCGATGGAACAAGTGGGACAGATGCGGCAAGTTTGTGATACCAAGCAATTGGACCATCACGTCGAGCAGTGGTTAAGCGATCCAGCTGATACACCAATCGGTTACGTGCTCAGCTTGGAAGGTGCCGACTCACTACGGACGCTCGACGATCTGCACACTGCCCACGGTGAAGGCCTGCGTGCATTGGGGCCTGCTCATTACGGCGTCGGTCGATACGCCTTTGGCCACGATTGCGAGGGGCCCTTTCCAGCTTGCGGATTGGACCTGCTGCGGGAAATGGATCACTTGAAGATGATCCTTGATGCGACTCATTTGAGCGAGGCGTGCTTCTGGCAAGCGCTGGAACAGTACGAAAGCCCAATCTGGGCGAGCCACCACAACTGCCGCGCCTTGGTCGACGACCCTCGCCAACTCTCCGACCAACAGATCCTCGCGCTCATTGAGCGTGATGCCGTGATTGGAATGGCATTCGATGTCTGGATGGTTGTTCCGGGTTGGAAACGTGGTGTCACGCAGCACACCGATTTACCCAGCGCCCACATGTCGGATCTCGTGGATCATGTGGATCATATCTGCCAACTAGCCGGAAACTGTCATCACGTCGGAATTGGCACCGATTTGGATGGTGGTTACGGAACCGAACAAACACCGGCGGATTTGGACACCATTGCAGACCTGGAAACATTTATGCAACTGGTGCGCGACCGAGGGTATGGCGAATCGGACATCGAAGCGATCTGCCATGGAAACTTCCTTCGCTTTCTTCGGTCGGCTTTGTGATCGTTAAACGCAGAGACCGCGGAGGCGCGGAGGTTTACGCAGAGACGAAGACAAAGATAAAAGACTAAGGCTAAAGGCACAGACAAAAGACATAGGCTAAAGACTGCTACATGAACCCTGACTGGAAACAGATCGATGGCGTTGAGTCGATTCCGTCACCGGGACTGGTGATCGACGCTGATCGACTTGCGAGGAACATTGCGTCGATGCTCGCGATCGTTGATGGCGATGCGAGTCGACTGCGGCCGCACGTAAAGACTCACAAGATGCCAGACGTGATCCGGCGACAAATGGATTCCGGCATCAACAAGTTCAAAGCGGCAACACTCACCGAAGCGGCCATGGTTGCTCGAACCGGTGGCACGGACATCTTGATCGCCTACCCCGTCGTCGGTACGGGCTTGCAAAGACTCTCCACGTTGATCGAGGAGTTTCCTCAGACACGCTTTGCCGTCGTCGTCGACAACCTCGCCTCGATCGCACCGTTGGCTGACGCCGTGTCGCAAAGCGAGAGTCCATTACGTGTGCTGATCGATGTAGATTGTGGCATGCATCGGACCGGTATCCCTTGGGGCGATGGCTTGGACCGACTCCGCGACACGATCGAATCAAGAACTGAGTTGAGCTTTGGTGGGCTTCATGTCTATGACGGTCACTTGCATCAACCCAATCTGGTCGAACGCAAGGAAGCTGTCGAAGCAATCCGCGCCCAGATCGACCAGTACACTCAGCGTTGCGGGATTCCCGACGAGATCGTCGCGGGGGGGTCACCGACCTATGCTTTGTGGGCCGCGGAACCTCTCGTCAGTCCATCGCCCGGCACCACCGTATTTTGGGATATCGGGTATGGCTCGAACTTCCCCGATCTACCGTTTGAAGTCGCCGCCGCTTTACTCACTCGGGTGATCAGTAAACCCTGTGGCCAGCGTGTCTGTTTGGATGTTGGCTACAAGTCGGTTGCGTCTGAAATGCCGTTGGAACGTCGTGTGGAAGTCCCGAGCTTGGACGAAGTCCATTGGATCGGACACAGCGAAGAGCACCTGGTGTGCGAGACACCGATGGCTGACCAATTGACCATTGGACAGCCGCTGTTTGTATTCCCCCGGCACATCTGCCCAACGGTCGCGTTGCATGACTGGGCTCACATCATTCACAACGATTCCTACCAGGGAGACAGATGGCCCGTGGTGGCGAGAACGCGTTACGATGATGCAGCCACGTAAAAGTGGCTTGCGATCAATCCGCCCGATCATTCACCGCCAGCCGGTCCCATGTCCGAGTCAAGCGATTCCTCCAGTGACGCAATCCACTCCAGTTCGTTAAGAGAGTTTTGGTGGATCCTTTTGATTTGGGGGGCGTGCTTTGCCTGGACGATTGGGTACTGCCGTGTTTTCGGATACGAATTGGATGAGCCGATTGCCCTGACCTTCGGGATGCCGTCATGGGCGTTTTGGGGTGTGTTTGTGCCGTGGGGGATCGCGACAATCGTAAGTTGTTGGTTTGCTCTCACCCAAATGCAGGATCACCCACTGGATTCGGATGCAACGGCACCAGCGAACGGGAAAGACTCGATCGGGCAACCATCAGTCGCGCCAACATCGAAAGGCCAAGATCTCAACGAAGTTCGATCGGAGATCGGTGATGCCTGAAACGATCGGAGATCGATGATGCCTGAAACGTCCAACACCGCATTGATCACGTTCGCAGGTTACACGTTCGTTGTGTTTTTGTTGGCGGTGCTCGCGAATCGAGCAGCCAAGGGCAAGGAATTTGTCGGCGAGTATTTTCTCGGCAGTCGTAGCTTTGGAGTCTGGGCGTTGGCGTTGACGTTTGCGGCAACGAATGCCTCGGGCGGATCGTTCATGGGATTTCCGGCACGCATCTATACGCACGGCTGGACGCTCGCCTTGTGGATTGGCGGCTACATGGTCGTTCCGCTCGTTTCGATGGGACTCATCGGGAAACGATTGAATCAAGTCGCCAGAAAATGCGACGCGTTGACCGTTCCTGAAGTTTTACGCGGACGATTCCGAAGCTCGCGCGTTGGTCTTGTGGCGACGTCGCTGTTGATCTTTTTCATGTTCTTCTATCTGCTCGCGCAGTTTAAAGCTGGCGGCAAAATTCTAAGCACGTTGCTGGCGAACGAACCACTGTTTCAATCGGCTGTGTCCGTGGTGGGATCCGCGACGGAGAACATTCCTTGGGTCAATCAAGCAGATCCGGATTACCTGGTTTGTTTACTAGTCTTCTCCGTCGCGGTGATTGTTTACGTCGTTTACGGCGGATTCCGAGCGGTCGTGTGGACGGACGTGATGCAAGGCATCGTGATGCTGGTCGGCGTGATCTTGATGCTCGGTCTCGCGTTATGGCAGGTCGGTGGACTCAGCAACGCCACACGTCGATTGGCCGAAATGACTCCTCCCGAGAATGGCGTCGGAGTCGTCAGAACCACGTCGGCCACTGGTTCAGAACGCTCGATCGCGAAAGGCACCTGGATTGCTCAGTCCGATGGAGTCTTTCGTTTGGCAGAAGAAGCGACCATCGAAGCAGGAAAACAAGAAAGTGAAGCCGTCAAGATTCTCAAGATTACGACCGAGCAGGAGATCGTTCAACTCAGATCGAAAATCGAACCGTCGGACTTGCGCGTACGCGTCCGAAGGTTAGATCCCTACGAATACGGTGCAGGTCAAAAGGGCGTCTACGTTAGCAACCCCGGCCCAGACCCCACCAACTCCCTGGGGTTCTTGGCGTTTGGTACGGCGATTAGCTTTTTTGTCTTTTGGCCTTTCGGCGCAGCAGGCCAGCCGAGCAACATGGTTCGACTGCTATCGTTCAAAGACACTCGGACGTTGCGATATTCAATTGTCAGCGTGTCGATCTACTACGGCGTCATCTACCTGGCGCTGATCGTCACGTTTTGCTGTGCACGGGTATTGATGCCGGGTATGGAAATCGATCCAGACAGAACGATGCCAGATTTCGCCACGAAAGTGACCGTTGACGCTGGAGTCCCTTGGCTGGCCGGTGTGTTGGTCGCAGCGCCGTTTGCAGCTGTCATGTCGAGCGTGGACAGTTTCTTGCTTGTCGTTTCATCTGCGGTCGTGAGAGACATCTATCAGAACGAAATCAATGGCCGCGCAAGCGAGAAACGACTTCGGCTGCTCAGTCATGTCGTCACCATCGTCGTTGGTTTCTTGGCGGTGCTGTTTGTGCTCAACCCACCGACCTACCTGCAAGACTTAATCGTCTTTGCAACGGGAGGACTCGCGGCCTGTTTTCTGATCCCGATGGTACTGTCCTTGTATTGGCGCAGGATGACAGGCGAGGCCGCGATCGCTGGGATGCTGGGCGGAACACTCACGCACCTCGGACTGACTTGTTGGGGCTACGCTTGGAAGGGGGAATTTCAGCCTTATGAATTCCTCGGTTTGAATCCGTTCATCTGGGATCTTCTGGGTTCAACCCTCGCCAGCGTGACAACCGTTTTAATCGGCCCAAGAGCTTCGAAGTCTCTGGTTGATAAGTTCTTTTAGCGGTCCTAAAAGTCGCCGATTGCCCCGCGATCGTAGCGGTTTCGGGTAAGTCCCTGTTTCCAATTCCATTCAGATCGCCCCGTGATCTGCGACGTGATTCCACTGGCCTTCGGGAAAGGCCGGCTCATGGGCCCGGTGAGGGCGATGGGCAGGCCGAATTTTGAAGCAAGTCTCCGTCGGACTTCAATCGCTGTGCAACCACTTTTCCGCTCAAGGGAAGAATCTCGGACGATCGATTAAACTACAACGATGCGTTGGATCCATTGCACATTACTGATGTTTGGTTTCTGCCTGACGGCTCAGGCGGATCCGATCGCTGATGAGGCGACGTTTCAAAAGTCGTTGGTGCCGCTCCTTCGAACGTTCTGTTTTGATTGTCATGAATCGGGCGACGAAATCGCACTCGCGGACGATCAAACACTCGCAAAATTTCAAGAGCATCGTGATCTTTGGATAAGAGCGCGTGCCCAAGTTCAATTGGGCACGATGCCACCAGCCGATGGAGATCCCATCGATCCAACCTCGCGCAAGCAGATGATCGAGTTGATCGATCGATTCGCGAACGCGGTAGATTGCGTCAAGAATCCGAACGCGGGCAAAGTGGCACTGCGTCGACTAAATCGTACCGAATACCGTAATACGATTCGCGATCTAACGGGCGTCGATTATAAACCAGCTGTCGGTTTTCCCGGCGATGATGTCGGTTATGGTTTTGACAACATCGGCGACGTGTTGTCGCTACCCCCGTTGTTGATCGAGAAGTACTTGGATGCTGCTGAGACGATATCGGGTCAGGCCATCTACACACCGCCTCCGCCTGAGATCTATGAAATCGACAAAGCAGTTTCTTCGTTGATCGGTGCGGAGAAATTCGGCGGCGGAGGCTCGCGATTGACAATGGCAAGTCAAGGCACGGTTTCGTTGCAGCAAGACCTGCCATTTGGTGGCATGTACACGTTGATCATCACCGCGAGTGGAGATCAAGCTGGGAATGAACCCGTCAAGATGCGAGTGCAGTCCGGCCGCACGGTTCAAGTTATCGATGTAAAGGCTACTCAGCCGGAGGAGTATGCTGTTTCATTACGACTTGGTCGTGGCAAACGTGAAATCGAAATCAGCTTTATCAACGACTACTACGTTGCGAATAAAGCAGATCGAAATCTACATCTTCATCACATCCGTTTGACCGGTACGAAGCAAGTCACCCAATACGTGTCGCCGGATCGATTACCGGTAAGTCATCATCGGATCCTGTTTACGCAGCCGAGTGAAAGTCGATCCGCTGATCAGGCGTCAGCCGAAGTCTTGAATCGATTCGCGAGCCGTGCGTTTCGACGGCCGGCAACTCGTCGAGAGGTCGGCCGGTTGGTCCAACTGGCATCCAAAGTGCGCGAAGACGGCGGCAGTTTTGAAGAGTCCATCCAGGTCGCGATGCAAGCGATCCTGGTATCGCCTCACTTTCTATTCAAAGTCGAGCAACCTCGATCGGTTGGTCCCGACGGTGAGATGCCGTCGATCAACAACTACGAACTGGCCACGCGGATCTCTTACTTCCTGTGGAGCAGCATGCCGGACGATGAGCTTCTTTCAATGGCTCATCATGGTCAGATTCGAGATCCACAGAGGCTTCGCGCGAAGATCGGACGCATGTTGCAGGATGCGAAGGCGAACCGTTTTGTTGAGAACTTTGCCGGTCAATGGCTTCAACTTCGAAATCTCGATCAAGTAAAACCGGACACACGCCGGTTTCGCGGATTTGATGATCAAGTCCGCAACCTGATGCGACGTGAAACGCTGACATTCTTCGCAGCCATCATGCGTGGCAACCTTCCTGTCACGACGTTGCTCGATGGCAAGTTCACCTACGTCAACGAACCACTCGCCCAGTTTTATGGCATGTCGGGCGTGACAGGCAATGAGTTTCGACGCGTGTCACTGCAAGGCACACCGCGTGGTGGACTTCTGACGCAAGCGAGTGTGTTGACGGTCACGAGCAACCCGACGCGAACGAGTCCCGTCAAACGGGGAAAGTGGATTCTGGACAATCTCCTGAACACACCCCCGCCACCGGCACCTCCCGATGTCCCCGAGCTCGAGAAAAGCCAATTGGTCGGGACGCTGCGCGAACGAATGGAGCAACATCGCAACAATCCGGCCTGTGCCGCCTGTCACAATATGATGGATCCGCTTGGGTTTGCTCTGGAGAACTTTGACGCCGTCGGTCGGTATCGAAGTAAGGACGGAGGCAACCCAGTTGACGCAACCGGCGAAATGCCAGATGGGACGAAGTTTGACGGTGTCGAAGATTTGAGAAAGATCCTGGCGACCGAAAAACGGGAACAGTTCGTCCGATGCTTCACCGAGAAACTGCTGATTTATGCGACAGGTCGGGGCACGGAGTACTACGATAAATGTGCCATCGACGAAGTTGTTGCCATGTCAGCTAAACACGATTATCAGTTTGCCTACGTCATCGCGGGGATCATCGAGAGCGATCCTTTTCAAAAACAGGGCTTCCGAGAATAACATCGTTACGCGGATAAACGACTTGTACTCGCCGTACAGTTCGCGCATCCAAGGGAATCGAAAACATGCCAAAGTCACTCTCACGACGAACGGTTCTTCGCGGCATAGGAACAGCCGTTGCATTGCCCTTGCTCGACGTGATGTCGCCGAACCGATTGTTGTCGGCAGCGACGCCACGGAATCGCCCACCGCTACGGATGGCGTTCTTTTATGTGCCGAACGGTATGCATATGCCGGATTGGACACCCAAGAAGGACGGTTTCAAGTTTGACTTGCCCGCGACACTTGCCCGGCTGGCCGATCATCAAGATTCCTTCAATGTGTTGTCCGGTTTAACGCTCGATGGCGCCCGCGCTCACGGTGATGGCGGCGGCGATCATGCCCGCAGCGTTGCAGCATTCCTTACCGGTGCCCATCCGCGCAAAACGAACGGAGCCGATATTCAAAACGGTATCTCCGTTGATCAAGCGACCGTTAAGTACGTCGGAGATGCCACTCGCTTTTCATCCATTGAACTCGGTCTCGAAGCGAGCGCTCAAGCAGGAAACTGTGACAGCGGATATAGCTGTGCGTATGCATCCAATATGTCTTGGCGTGGGCCAACAAATCCGATGGCCAAGGAAATCGATCCAGGTGCCGTTTTTGATCGATTGTTTGCCGGACAAACGGTCAAGGAAACACGGCAAGCCAAATCGACACGCGAAAAGTATCGCAAGAGCGTTCTCGATTTCGTGCTCGAAGACGCTCAACAATTGCACAAGAATTTGCCCACGGTCGATCAACGAAAGCTCGATGAGTATCTATACTCCGTCCGTGACGTTGAAAAACGTATCGCCGGTGCGGATCGACTGAGGATGACCGAAGAAGGTGTACCCGATTACCCGCGTCCAAGTGGTGTGCCTCGTGAATTGGCAAAGCACTCCGAACTGATGATGGACATGGTGACGCTCGCGATGCAAACGGACAGCACGCGTATCCTGACCTTCATGATGACGAATGCGGGAAGCAATCGAAGCTACCCGGAAATCGGGGTGTCGGAAGGCCACCATGAGTCATCGCATCACGGCAAGAGTCCGCACAAACAAGAGAATGTCGCAAAGATCAATCGATTCCAGATTGACCGGTTCGACTATTTGCTGCGTCGCCTCAAAGCGGTCACGGAAGGGCAGGGCACACTGCTGGATAACAGCATGATCGTTTATGGAAGTGGCATCAGCGATGGAGACCGCCATAACCATGATGACTTGCCCATCATCCTGGCCGGTTCCGCTGGCGGCCGCATCAAGACCGGCCGCCACATCCGATACAAGAACGGAACGCCTCTGTGCAATTTGTATCTGTGGATGATGCACCAGATGGGCGCCAAAGCCGACGCTTTCGGAGATAGCAACGGTTTATTAAAATTGACGTGAGAAGTCTTCAGTCGTCAAACTTCAGTCTTCAAACTTCAAACTTCAACGCTTCCTTCTCTCGCACTACTTCGCGATGATCTGTTCGCCCGGCGTGGAGAGGTAGCGTTTTGCAGCTTGTGATACGTGGTCCGCATCCAGCACTTTGAGTCGCTCGAGTGTCTCATCGGTGCTGATGTATTCTCCACACGTCAGCCAGCGACTGCCAATTCCAAACAGGCGATTGCTTGGACGTTCCGATTGCATGATGCATCCTGCGGATGCTTTGTTGATCGCTTGCTGAAGCTCTTCAGGATCGACGCCATCTTGCACGACTCTTTCAATCACACCCTCCATCAATCGACAATTGGATTCAACATCCTCTGGTGCGCAGATCATGTAGGTGAACCAAGCTCCGTCGTCGATGAACTCATGCGGCCAAACCGTTGCGACTTCGGCGCGGCCGCTGTCGATTAGCTCCCAGAACAACCGACTTCCACCTTCGTCACCGACCACGGACGCCAAGATGCGTGCAGCGTAACGGTCTTCGCTTGTCGATGTTGGTCCCGGTGCAATCCGCACGAGATACGCTTGATTCGCGTCCGGGATCTCCAGTTCCTTATCCATCGCCACTCCCTCGGGGAGTGTCTCTAGTTGATCGGCCGCAGGGGTTGCGGGCTTGGCTCGGTCCTTCCAATGCGATGTTTGCGTTTCGACCTGAGCGACGAGTCCATCAAAGTCGATGTTGCCGGCGGCGGCGAGAACGATGTTTTCAGGTCGATAGCGTCTTTGGAAGTAAGTTTGCATCGTGTCGGCCGTCATCGCCTCGATCGACTCTGCCGTACCGAGTACGCGTCGACCCAATCCACGAGGACCGAAATAGACTTCCATTGCTCGTTCGAAAGCACCGAAAGGCGGCTGGTCTTCGTACTTTGCGATCTCTTCCAGGATCACTTGCCGTTCCGTTTCGAACTCATCGACATCCAAAGAAGGACTGAGCATATCGGTCAGCAGATCGACAATGCGATCCTGGAACTTTGGCAACACCGTTGCGTAGTAAACCGTCTGCTCCTCGGACGTGTAAGCGTTGCTTTGACCGCCCAATTCATCCAATTCACGATTCACATCCGCGGCGGATCGTTTGGCCGTGCCCTTGAACATCATGTGTTCCAAGAAATGGCTTAACCCCGATTCAAGATCAACTTCGTCACGCGAACCAGAGCGGACGAAGTATCCCATTGCGGCGGAATACCCCGAGTCAATTTCAGCGGCAATTCGCAAACCACTCGACAACGTTGTTTCTCGGAATTCAGGCATAGTTCTTTTCGGCCGCGTCGTCTGCTTCAGCGGCCGATGGCCGCTAAGGAAATTGGCAAAGAGGGAAATCAAACACCAGGAGAACCTTGGCCTACGACGTGCCGTTGTCGCTGCCTGGCAAATTCAACGGTTCTGGACCGAGCGTTACCAAACGGTATCGATTGGCCGGTCTGGAAACCCAATAGTCACGCACCTGATCGACAGTCAATCCTTCGATGATCGCTTCCAGTTCCTCCGTCGTCATCGTCCGCCCCAGTTGATAAAAATCCGACGCCAGCGATGACGCCCGTGAAGCGCTGGATTCCTGTTCCATGATCAAACTGCTTTGGATGCGAACCTGCCATCGTTCCAGTTCGGACGATTCCAAATCGTCGGGCAAGTGTTCAATTTCGTGCAACGTGACGTCCAACGTTTCTTGCGCACGCTCGGGCGTCGTCCCGGCATAGCCAAAGACTCCGGCAGACTTCTTCAGCGAATGGCAACTTGCGGCGACGGTGTAGCAGAGCCCACGTTGCTCGCGAACGCGGTCGAACAATCGGCTGCTCATCCCGTCACTCAAAATGCCGACCGCCGCACGCATTTTGAAGTATTCAGGATCACCGTAAGGAATCGAATCGAACGCGAACCCGATGTGCGTTTGGCTAGATGGGCTTTCGATATGTTCATAGGCCGGTTGGCCTGCGAATGGTTCGGTTGTCTCTGGATCGCCCGTTTTCCAATCGCCCAGAGCATCCATGGCCCAATCCATCACTTGCTGCGGGTCGACTTTCCCAGCCACGGCAAGAATGCCACCATTTGCTTGATAGAAGTTCGAATAAAAATCTCGAATATGATCTTGCGTGATGGCTTCGATTCCCTCCGGTGTGCCGTGTGTCGAACGCCCCAGTTGATCGCCGTATTGCAACTCGCGCAAACGTTGCATGACTCGATGCGTTGGCTCGTCTTGTATGGCACGTAGTTCTTGAATCGATACCATCCGCGCATCCTCCAATTGGTCCTGTGGAAGATGAGGGCGTCGAACGATGTCCGCGTACAAATCGATGGCGGGCTTCAGCGATTCCGCCGGCATCGCGGCCCCAAAGGAAACCATCGATGTGGTGACACCGGAGGTTCGGTCCAGACCCAAGTTGTCTTGGACGGCAACAAGATCACGACTGCTGAACCGCCCAGCGCCCCGCTGAACCATTTCACAAACGAGACCACTCAAACCACCGAGTTCCAGCGGTTCACTCTGCACTCCTGCTGGCAAGCTGAACGAAAACGCGGCGGTACGCAACCAGGGCATCGCTTGAACGAGAAGGGTCAAGCCATTAGGTAACGTCTGTGTGTGGATTGGAGTCGATTGGATCGGCAAAGTGACTCTACCTGAAGAGAGGGAAACCGGCTGGCTGCCCTGGATGGATTAGCGAGGTGGATGTCCCCGGTTGAGCTCCGGTTCGGACTGCCGGGGAACGAAAGCCTCAAGGATTCGCGAAAGCTGTGTTAAACGTGGGCATGCAATTAAACGAGGGCGCCCAGCGTAACGACTTCGACGGTGTTGACGCGACCGACCAGCGTATGGCTACTCGCGTCATCGACATGAATCTCCAGAAACTGCCCGGCCTGACGGCGATTGCCGTCGAAGACAACAATCCGATCACAGTGGGTGCGTCCTGTCATTTGAATCACTTGCGCCTGTGAGTCCTTGTTTTTCTTGCTGGGTCCTTCGACCAAGATTTTCACAGTTTGTCCAATCAGCCGCGAATTGTCTTCTTTGGCGATGGCATTTTGCACTTCCAAAAGTTCGTTGTTCCGGCGAATCTTGGTTTCTCGCGGCACGTCATCCGGTAAACGATCGGCCGCCTTGGTTCCGGGACGAACGCTGTATTGAAAAATGAAACTGTTCTTAAAGCGACAGCGTTCGATGAGCTTGACCGTCTTTTGAAAGTCCTCTTCGGTCTCACCACTGAAACCGACGATGAAGTCACTGCTAACGGAAGCTTCCGGGAGGAATCTTTCGATCCTCTCGAACATCTCCAGATAATCGCCAACGGTGTAGCCTCGCTTCATTCGTCGCAAGACAGCATCGGATCCACTCTGAGCAGGGACATGTAGGTAAGGCGAGACCTTTGGGAGTTCACGAATCGTTCGCAGCAAACGCTCGGTCATATCTTTCGGATAGTTCGTGACGAACTTGATGCGCTCGATGCCGTCGATGGGATGCAGTTGTTCCAGCAACGCCGCCATGTCGGTCTTGGAACCGTCTTCATGTTGATGCTTGTAGCTGTTTACGGTTTGCCCGAGCAGGGTAATTTCGCGGCATCCCTGTTCGGCCAGTGTGCGTGCTTCCGAGACGATCTCCTCGGGCGAACGACCTTGTTCGGGACCACGCGTGTGGGGAACAACACAGTAAGTACAAAACTTGTTACAGCCGATCTGGATTCGAAGGTAGGCCTGAAACGGAGTCGGGCGCATGGTGGGATCACGAAGCGGGTCAAACGTTTCGTGACTCCGTGCGACGACGGCTTTCTTACCCTCGTTTCGTGACAGGGACACCGCCATCTGGCGACCTTCGCCGGAACGAACTTTATCGATTAAACCGGGGATCGCGTGCAGTTGTCCTGGGCCAACCACCATGTCGACGAAAGGAGCGCGTTTGAAAACGATCTCTTGATCTTTCTGCGCCATGCAACCCATGACGCCGATCAGTTTTTCCGGGTGACGTTCCTTTTGCGTACGAATCTTTCCAAGAGCGCTATAGACCTTCTCTTCGGCATTCTCACGGATGCTGCAAGTGTTGTAGAGAACACAATCGGCTTCCTCCGGAGTTTCAACGACTGTGTACCCGTTGCGGCGAAGATCTGCGATCACCATTTCGCTATCCAGAACGTTCATCTGGCAGCCAACTGTCTTGATGTATACCCGCTTGTTCATCTCAAAAAGTCTTTGTGCGCGGCCACGGTGGTGGGTGAGCTTCTGAATGGGTCCGTGATCACCAGCGACCTGTTACGACTCAGTCACTTCAGGATCGTTCTTCAGCCAGACACTGAGCAGGCTTTACTCGGAACTGGATTTGGGTTTCGCCGTCTTCGCCTCGGCTGCGGCTTTTGCCTCGGCCTGATTTCGATCAACGTAATTCTTCAACGTATCGGTCAAACCGTCTCGCCGTCGAGACACCGTCCCCAGAAGGATGACCACGGCGACGGCGGAAATCGCCACCCACAGCAGCACAGACGGCGAAAACAGCAGTTGAGCGACTCCTTCTTGCATGCCGACAGGATACCTGTGCGCCCATCCCTTCGGGTAGGGAGGTTTTTCGCAATCTCCCGGACGCCGGCAACGATGAGCCCCTTCCGTCGCATCTTCGGAGACCCCACCGCTCCCGGCGGATATCGCCTGCAGCGGTGCCAACGGTTGAGAACCAAAGAGATGACCGGGACTACTGGGGCTGCGGCGAGTGACCCGAATCGGTCGACGTATCGCCGCTGGTCAGATTCGGCGGTGCTTGCTTGGGGGGCGGCTCGATATTCGTGCGAGCCATGCCTTCGATCATCTCACCGACTTTCTCCGCGCGTTGTTGTGGCGGTACGACCACACCGCAACTGATCACGAACTGCAGGGCCTCATCAATGGTCAGATTCAGATCGATCGCCTCGCTGCGTTTCACCGTCACCGTAAACCCGGTCATCGGCATCGGACTCGTTGGCATGAGAACGCTCAGCATCGGTTCACCGGTGACCTCAGCGATCTCACGCATGCTATTTCCCGTGACAAATCCGAGCGACCAAATCCCCTCGCGCGGGTACTGAACCGCAACGACGCGATTGAATTCGATCTCTCGCTCGCTGAAGGCAAAGTCGGTGACCTGTTTGACGCCGCCATACACCTTGTTGATGACGGGGATCCGCAAAATGGTCTGATCGAACCGTTGCACCACCCAGCGCCCCAAACCGAGCGTGAACAGCCGGCCCAAAAAATACAAAGCGGTCGTAAACAGAATCAGAAAGATGGGGACGACATACCGCCGCGGCATGTATTCGATTTCCACGTAACGATGCCAATACGCATTCGCGCTGGCGGGAGACGGCGTGTATACGCCAAAGTAGTCGACATGCTCGTCCACGACTTTTTTGACGTATTCGGGGAAGAACCGACGCCCGGTTGGATCGGGAACGTAGTTGTCTCCCTTGTAAAAGAAGCCGTCCAGTTTACGGCCGTCAATGGCGATCGCTTCGGCCGGAATCTCCGAATAGGTCTCTGCAACGCCCCAGACGATCAGATGCCTCACGCCCATTTCGATCGGACGCAAGACGGACGACTCAATCATCCCCCACGCCCAAATTAACAGGACGATCGTCAGCAACGGGGGAAGTACCACTCCCAAACCGCGCAGAATCGCGCGACGTGCACCGATTCGTCGGCCCGAAACATCGTCTGGCAGTAGGTTGTCAGAATTCATCGGTTTCGTTGGGTTGAGACGATTGGATCAATCTTGGGGCACGCGTTGGGACGACGTGAGTCAGTAAATGGTTCTGTAAGATTGTTCAGTTCAGGACAGTCTGACGGAGCGAGCAACGACCGCCAATGAGACTTTTTCGGCTCCCTCACGCCTCAGCATCCTGGCTATTTCATTCGCCGTCGCGCCAGTCGTTAAGACGTCATCAACCAGCAAAACATGCCGGCCTGCCAGCGGCGACGGACCGATCCAAGCATAGCTCTTTTTGACTGCGAACGCATCGCAAACGTTCCGCTCTCGCTGATGGTCATCGAGCCACGCCTGCTTGGCTATCGGACGACGAAGACGGACCAAAGATCGGCATTTACGATGAATGACCCGAGAAACCGCCGATGCGATCACTTGGACACCATTCCCTCCGCGACTGAGTTGCCGCCAAAAGTGGGAGGGCGTAAACGTCACGATATCGGGCAAAACCGACTGATCCGTCAAAATACGCTGCCCAAGACGACGCCCCATCGCATCACCCAAGGCAACGTAGGACGGGTATTTCGACGCGATGACCGCGTCTCGAGCCAAATCTTGGTAGATCCAGAGTCCGATAACACGGTCGAATTCAAATTCCCGCTCTCGGCACTCTCCGCAAACCCCGCCCGGCCCACGAACATCCGCAACTTGCTGGGTTTCCGATCGCTGGGTTTCCGATCGCTGGGTTTCCGATCGCTGGGTTTCCGATCGCTGGGCGGCCAAAGGAAATCCACACCGAAGGCAAGCATTTCTCATTAAGGACTCACTCGCGGTGAGCGCGCCATCACACGCCGTGCAAAACGAGCGACCCTCGGCCACGGGCTCGCCACAAAGCAAGCAATTAGCGGGAAATATCAATTCCAGGACGGATCCTGCTGCACCGCTGAAAGCCGCGCGTACGGACTCCACGATCGGTTGATGCATGCCCCTTGCCTCAACTGCCACGAGAACTTTTTCTTTTTTCCGGCGAACCTTGAAGCCGCCAAGCTGTCTATACGATCAAATCCTATAGGCAAGTCGGCTGGTTCTCCTCCAGAACCTTTTTGACTGGCCTACTGGACGCCTCTGGTATACCTTTGTTTCCAGAGGCCGTGTTTGGGTCGTCCGACCCAAACACCCTCGATTCATATTTTTCGTTTCTCCGCCGCCGCACTGATCCTAGTGCTACTGGAGGTTGCAATGCGTCAAGAACAAATCATCGCCAATGTCGCACGCGTGGTCACAACCGCGATTCGTGAGATGGAAGCCGTTGTGTTGTTCGTACGTTCAACAGCCCTCCATCTATTGCTACGGCGGATGCCATTGGGGACTCCGGGACACCAGATGTCCATGTCCGTGTTACCGATCGGCGGTCAGCCGATGAGCGGTCAACCGGGCAGGACGTATTCGGGTGACGCCGGCAGTAAACGCGGCAGTTGGCTCAATCCAATATCGGATGGGCCGAGTTGTCCGGTGGGAAGTGATTTGGGCTGAGCCCCGAACCTCCATTCCACCTCCGCGTCCCGCCGATCGTAGCCGCTTTGTTTGCAAAGTGACTCGGTTGGTCGTTTGGTCAAAGCCTTAGTCGTCTGCGGACGGCGATCTTGTTCGAGTTTTCGAACGGATCAACCCACCGAATGAATGATTCGGTTTGGCATTTGATTCAAGCATGGCGACGACGCGGATCCCGACAGCAGCGATTCCCCGCGAGATCTCCTGGGCACACTTGTGCCCGATCCGGTCTCACGCGTTTTGCTGCGGATGACGTGTAAGGCAATCACCTTCGTCGCGAACGTGCGAAGTGATGGCGTTTCCGTTATCGGCCCGACTCCAAATAAGCATCTGTGAAAGCAAAACAAATCAATCGCCAAGAGGCAAATGTGGTGTCCCAACTGGTCGCCAATCGGAGGAACCGAACCATGAACTTCACTGAAAACAGCATCTTCGAAACTGACGCTCGTACTGTCGCCGAATTGGTCCGCGCTGCTCAAACGGGTGATCGCGAAGCATTCGGTGCCCTGTTCGAACGATACCGACCTGGCATCGTCGCGCTGGCAATGCGCCGAGTCCGAAACGCCGATGAGGCCGAAGAACTCGCGCAGGATGTATTCATCCAAGCGATGCAGAAGATCGATCAACTGCGCGTCCCCGACGCATTCGGTGGATGGCTGCGTCGAATCGTGCATCGCATGGCGATCAACCGCATGACGCGAACTCGATCCGCTGTCCCTTGCGATCCGGAAACGCTCGAAGCAACTTGCTTGGCGGCCGGAACGCCCGTGGAAGCAGCCGAGGATCGCGAGCAAGCGGAAGCCGTTCGCGATAGCATCGACCGACTGGGCGCTCTCGATCAGCAAACGCTCAAGGCGTTCTACTTGCAAAGTAAGACCTTGATCGAGATGAGCAACGAGTTTGGCGCACCGATCGGAACGATCAAGCGTCGCCTGCACGTTGCACGTAAGCGACTGGCTGAAGAAATGGACGTCGCAGTTTAATGAGATAGGGCGAGGATTAGGTTGCACGCAACCTATCTCCGCCCTCTTCTATTTTTTCACCAGCGACCAGTCTCTTCGCTGACGACTGCTGGGGATTCCCATTCGCTTGCGATACTTCGTGACCGTTCGTCGCGCCACGGCCATACCCGCTTTCTTCAACTCTTCCACCAGTCGTTCGTCGCTGTGTGGATCACTCTTATCTTCCTTGTCGATCAGATCTTGCAGTTTCAATCGGATCGTGTCCCAAGCGACGTCTTCACCGTCGTCCGTTTGCGTTCCGCCGACAAAGAACCGTTTTAGCGGCAGGATACCGCGAGGTGTTTGAATCCATTTATCATCCACCGCCCGGCTGACCGTCGTCACGTGCACGCCGACTTTATCAGCGATCTGCTGCATTTTCAGCGGTTCGATTGCTTCCGGACCTTCATCGAGAAACTTCTTCTGATGCTCAACAATCGCTTGAGCGACTTTCGTCAACGTGCTGCGTCGTTGTTCGATGGAGTCAATCAACCACTGTGCACCGCTAATTTTATTCTTGATGAACTCCCGTTCTTCTGCCGTGGCCGAAGGATCTTGCAGGCGCTGACGGTAGTATTCGCTGATGAATAATTGTGGGACGCGATCGTCATCCAATCGCACTTTGTAATTTCCGGTATCGTCCTGCTCGAGGATGATGTCGGGCGTCACATTTGGGACGTACGTCTCCATAAAGGCTGCGCCCGGCTTCGGGTTCAGCATGTGCAATTCGTCACGAACGGTTTGAATCAACTCAATTGAGTAACCGGTCTTCTTCGCAATTTGTGGCAATCGATTTTCGGCCAGATCTTGCAGATGTGATTCAATCAAAACCTGCATCTCCTCGAAGTGAGGAAAACCGGGTTTGATCTGCATCAACAAACACTCACTTAGGCTTCGAGCTGCAATCCCGGTCGGTTCCAACGATTGAACCACGTCTAAAGCGGTTTCAGCCAATTGCAGGTCTTCGTCGGTGTGTCCGACGGGTAACAAGTCCGCGAGTGGTGTTCGAAGGTAACCACCGTCGCGGGCATCGAGCGTTGAGATAATTCGTTCGGCGATCTGCTCAATACGATCATCAATGTCCATTTCGGCCAATTGATGAAGCAGGAAGTCGTTCAGAGATTCCGGCCGAGAAACTGCATTGGCCATCAAGTCGTGACGCCGGTCAGCATCTTCCGCCATTCGATTTGCAGAACGTTTGAACGAGTCGTCAAAGGTGTTTGGCAACTCCGAGATCATGTTTTGCAAACGCTCGAAGTCCTCTTGGTTGTCGTGATCATTATCGACAACCAACTCTTTCTCATTCTCGCTTCGCGTATCGGAGGTCGGCGGTTCGTCGTCCGATTCCTCGGGTGCCAACGGATCGACATCCTGCTGCTCCAGCAGGGGATTCTCGTTCATCTCCTGCTCGATTCGTTCTTGCAGGGCAAGCGAGGGCAGCTGCAGGATCTCCATTGACTGGATCATCCGTGGCGCCAGTTTTTGAGTTTGCAATTGCCGGGCTTGGAGGCCCATCGACATGCGCATGGCAGAGACTCATCAGGAATGCGTCGCTAACCCAGCTCCGTTTTTCAGGGTCTGCGATGAAAGGGTTTTTCAAAAAGGGCTCGGAGTTTGGAACGGAAACCAGAGGGGTGGCACGGTCGCGGACACAGTCAGGTCGAGGCGATCAAGCGAATCCCGTTCCAATTATAGTTTTTGTCTGCCGGTCAGTGCATCGGCTATCATCTCTCGATTGGCATATTCCAAGACACTGCCAGCCGTGATGCCACGCGCGAGCCGAGTGATTTCGACCGGGAATTCGCTGAGTAAATTACTGATATACAGCGAAGTACCATCTCCTTCGACCGTCGGATTGGTGGCCATAATTATTTCGACAAAATTTCCGGTTCTGACCCGCTCTACCAAGGGTTCGATCGTCAATTGGTCGGGCCCGATCCCTTCCAGCGGTGCAATCCTCCCCAGTAGAACGTGATACAGCCCGCGAAAGACCCCGGCCTGTTCCAAGCTCATCAGATCGCGGGGCTGTTCGACCACACACAACCGGGTAGTGTCCCGTTTGGGATCGGCACAGATGGCACAAGTCTCGGACTCAGCCAAATTGAAGCACGATTTGCAATAGTGGACGTCCTGCCGAACACGTCGGATCGATTCAGCAAGCGCGAGTGCCTCCTGTTCACTGACACGAAGAAGATGAAAGGCTAAACGCTCGGCACTCTTGCGACCGACTCCAGGCAGACGCCCTAACTGTTCGACTAAATCGGCAACGGCGCCACCGTGATCGCTCATCGGCCTATGAGCCTCCAGTCAGGCTAGACAAGACGTTATCGATACCGGGCAACTGCAAATCCATCTCTTCGACCATTTGGCTAATCGCTTCCGCATAGAGTTGCTTCGCCGCCGCACCCGCCGCGTTAGTCGCATCTTGAATGGCTTGCTCCAATTCCTCACCCGTCAAATCACCGTCAATCTTGACCGATTGGACATGACCAGTTCCGTTCATCGTGATCTGGATCGTTCCACATCCTGAACTGGCACTGACCGTTTCCGATTTCATGCGTTCGTTCAACTCCTGCATCTTTTGCGGAAGCTGCTGGAGCGAACCGACCATCGAAGCGATGTTGCCAAGGTTACCGAGTCCTTTGAACATGATGCGTCCTTTGTTAGGTGATTAGCTTTTTAGGTGTGTAAGTGGTGGGGGCTTGTCTGGAAGGAGTTTGAACTTTTCGCGTAGTCTACTTCGGCTTCGGTTTTTCAACACGCACGATCTCTGCCTCGAACAAGTCCACGCAACTCTTGATCAGCGCATTGCCTTCGATCTCACGCATGCGTTGCTGCCGGGAAGGACGAGGTGTCGTTGTTGGTTCCACCGCAGGCGTCCGCGGCTTGGGTGCCGAAATGAATTCCAAACGGATCGTTCGTCCGGCCAATGGTGCGATCGCTTCGATAAGCGCCGATTGATGCTCGGGCAATTGGCAACGTTTCAGTGCCAAGTCAGCGTCCGCTGGAAAGACCAAACGCAATCCGTTGTCGCCGATCGGTTGCACACGTTCAACGACTCTCGCAAACGTCTGCGTCATCGATTCCAGCGAAGCAAGCGCTTTGGGCCACATGGAATCCACGTTGGGTTGTGTCCAGGGAACCGCTGATTGCGTGGTCATCACGGCGACCGATGCCTCGGTTTCTGCAGAAGCTCCTGCAGCTTCCTCTCGCGGATCACGCCCGGATTCAGGCGGTGAGGTCGACGCCTCTTTTGGAGCTTTGGTGGCTATCGATACGGGCTGGGACGATGCGGGCTGGGACGATACGGGCTGGGACGATCCATCGCTGGCTGGAACACTCGGTTCCGTGGCCCGGTCCGGCACGATCGCCTCACGAATGACGGGTGAAGCGTCGGTTGCCGAATCTGCCGGATCGGGTTTGATTTCTGCTGCAGCAGGCCGAATCGGGTTAGCGGGTCGCCTTACCTTTTTTTTTTCGCCCGGAACGTTTGCCGCGGCAGCTAGATCGGCGATGTGTTGAAGATCGGGCAGACTGCATATCTGAATCAAAGCGGCTTCCAACAGCACACGACCATGGACGCTCCGTCCAATTCGAACAAGCGTTTGATCGAGTAGCTCGACCACGGCCAGGACCGTTTGCAGGCCCCAATTCTGACCGAGTGATTGCAGTTCACCATGCATGGAAGCGGCGGTGTGTCGCATCAAGTTCGCATCACAGCCAACCGACGCGGCCATCATGTCGCGGAAATATCCGAGCAGCTGCTCCGCCAAACGACCGGCATCGACGCCCGCATCGACGGCAGCATCCACCTGGGCAATCGTGGTAGCGGCGTCGCGCTGCGACATGGATTTCGCCAGAGCGTGCAACCGTTCGTCATCGGCCGTACCAAGCATCGCGTGGACTTGATCCGCCGTCAGATTGCCATCACTGAAACTAAGCACTTGCTCGAGCAACGATTGGCTGTCTCGCATCGAGCCGGCCGCACGACGCGCGATCAACTCTAGTGCTGACGCATCGGCTTGCGCTGATTCGTTTTGCACGATCTCCGCTAGTCGTTCCACGATCTTGGGAACTTCCACCGGTGCGAAATCGAACCGCTGGCAACGGCTGAGAACGGTGATCGGAATCTTTTCCGGATCGGTTGTGCAAAAGATGAACTTCACATGCTCCGGCGGTTCTTCCAACGTCTTCAACAAAGCATTGAATGCCGCCGGGGTTAGCATATGCACTTCATCGATGATGTAGATTTTGTAGCGGCAACGACTCGGCCGAACGCCGACATTCGCTCGGAGCGACCGAATTTCATCGATGCCTCGATTACTCGCTCCATCAATCTCAATGACATCGACGTCTTCGCCCGCATCGATGGCCAGTGCGATATCGCTGTCGTTGTCAGGTGATGCCGTTGGACCAGACGGATCATTCAGAGCTTTGGCAAAGATCCTTGCCGTACTTGTTTTGCCGACTCCTCGAGCACCGGTGAACAGATACGCATGACCGACGCGTCCTGTTTCGATCGCGTTTTTCAGCGCGCGTCCGACGTGCTCCTGGCCCACCAATTCATCGAAACCTCGCGGCCGGTAGCGTCGCGCGACAACGACGTAACTGCCGTCATTGCCGGCTGCTTGGTGGGGAGACTGGGACATCGGAGGAAAGGAGAAGTCCCGTGGTGAGAGGTGGTGCTCGCACACGTTCTTGCCCGGTGGAGGCGACCCTCACACAAAGCTACGCCGCTTATGGCTGCTCCAGTTAAGGCCTGACCAGGTTCACGACTCACAGTCGCAAGGATCGCCACCATCGGACAAGACCGCGTAGGTCCTAACCGCAAAGACCCGCATCTTAGGAGACGAGTCACATCGTGGAAAGAGAGTGGAGGGCACTTTCCTTACGCCCACGCAGGACCACGATGCTCACTTCTCGGACTTTCTTCGTCCTTTGCCTCGACCGCCACGATTCTTTTTGTGGTTCTCGATGTTGGCATTGACCAACAACTCGACCGTTTCAATCCAAGTGGGCACGTTGGCTCTCCGCCGTGGCGCATCGGAATCACCCTCTTGGTCTCGATCACGACCACCGCGAGAACGACGCGAACCGCGCGCGTCACGACGATCGCGATCATCATCATCTCCTCGAGATCGTTTGCGGCTTCGACCGCGACGGATGGACTCCACTTCGATGTCGTCCTCATGATCATCGTCGAATGCCGATTCACGCGACAGCGGATCATCGTCGACTTCACGCGATGTTTGGCCATCGGTTTCGCCGTTGACTTCTTCTTCACGTTTGCGACCTCTGCGACCACGTCGCCCGCGTCGACGTCGACCGCGTGGTGCGTCATCGTCGCCCTCGGAATCGTCCCGCTCGTCGCGGCGTGCGACATTTTCTTCGAGATCACTATCGAGCTCGTCCGATTCTTCGCGTTCTCGTCTGCGACGTCCGGATTCCTCGTCCCGCGAGGAACCACGACCTCGACGTCGGGAACCCGACTCACGTTCTCCCACGGTATCTCGTTCATCGCGGCGTCCCCGATCACGCCCACGTCCTTCACGATCGTCACCTTCCCGATCTTGCCGCTCCAAGTCTTCTTCGGTCATCCGCTGGCGAGCACCGCGTCGACCTCTACGACGTCGCTTTGGCTCTTCATCGCGATCGTCATCGGTTCCGCGACCTCGCGAGCGTTCGACCGTTTCGTCGCGTGAAGATTCTTCCCTTGAGGAGCGATCCTCTCGTGCAGCGCGATCTCGTGAGCCGCGTTCATCTCGAGACGAACGATCGCCGCCTCGACCACGCTTCGAACGCGACGAATCCTCGGAGTCCTCACCACCCCGACGTCGGCGTCTCCCGCGGCCACGCTCTTGACGAGTCGCCTCGCTGGGACGCTCTGCCACGGCATCGACTTCATTCGCGGGCCCATCGGAAGGATCCGAAAAATCGACCACCAATTCGTCTTCCAAACTCTCATCGACGTCCTCGTCGATGGGTTCCACGTCGATGGGTTCCACGTCGACGGGTTCCTCGTCGACGGGTTCCTCGTCGACGGGTTCCTCGTCGACGGGTTCCTCGTCGACGGGTTCTGGCCCCAGGTCCAGACCCAACCCATCTCCGAATCCACCGCTGGACGGTTGCTTAGGTGACTTGGAACGACTCGGTTTCTTGCTTTTCTTGACGGCCTTTGGTGCGCGAGGCGTCTGTGCAGGCTTGGGGGCTTCGTCGGCAACCGATTCAATGCCGAGTTCGCCTGCGAGGTCACTCCAGCCCGAATCTTCGACTTCATCCGCTTCGGGCGTTGCAACAGCGTCGGATGAATCAACCTCGGCAACGGGCGTCTTCGGCTCACGTGCGGATTTGGTCGACGCAGCTGATTTGGCGGGCGCGTCGGATCCCCAGGGAAGACTCGCTTCTTCATCGTCTCCGTCATCGTCTCCAAAACCCGGCAGGATTTTGGGAGGAACGGCTTCCTTCAGCGCTTCTAGGACGCTGGCGCCGGTCGTTTTATCTTCGGTGTCGGGCGTGTCGCCGGGAGCGGCTGCCGGTCGGGCAGCTTCTTTTGAGTTATCCGCGTCGACGGTCTCGCTGACTTCCGGTTCTGATGCTTGCTTTGCCGCTCGCTTTTCTTTCTTTTCTTCTTTGGGCGAATCGGCAGGCCCAGGTGTGCCAAGCAGATTGGCGAGAAAATTCCAGTGATCAGATTTCATAAGGGTGTGATGGTCCGGTCAGGGGTGTGTCGTCGAGTTGCAGCGGGCTTCTCATCAGTTTCAGAATCGCGCAAAGCTCGAAAAAAAAGGAGTGATCGGTGATTCCCCAGACATATGTATAACCCCGCGATTTTTTTCTCCCAAGGGCAGTGCCAAAAACGGAGACCAACGGCGGTCGTCTGTCTTCCTGTAGACAGGCTCTCGCGATCAGCGAAACCCTCTCTGACGATCCGCAAAACACCCAGCCTGGCGGTTCCACGCGAACGCTGTGGAAGCTTAACGGTTGTAACGGTTCGTCCTGTCTTCGCGATTATCTGGGTCCTATCGGTCCTACCGCCAGAACCGATCGTACCACACCGACCGTGGGGGTCATGCCGATTTTGCTTGTGGAAGGCCGCTGAAACCCCAGCATCTCTCAACCCTCGACACCGACGTATGACGCTGAAATCCCTGACGCATTGCCTAGGCCTCGCCTCGCTGGTGATCTGCTGCGCAGGCTGTCATGCGATTTGGCCCCAATCGTTGGGAACGAGCTCCGTGGCCGGTTCCAGTGAGCAGTTGATGCCCAAGTCGCCTTGGCCCATCAGCAGCTTGGATGGTGACAGCATCTCGAATGGAGACGATGGCGAAATCGCCAACCCATCGCTCGTGCGAGTCGCCAAGCAGCTGAATCAATGGCAGGAACCGGTGCCGAAGCCACAAAGATTGCCTCAGGTGCCGGCCTCGTTGCCGAGCCGATTCGAGCCGATGTCAATCACTTCGCGGTAGCCATCGCGTCAGCGTCGATCTCGCGACAACCGCCCCCAAATCGCGTTTTTGCTAGCAAATTACAGCAAAAAATGATTGGGAAACTTCTCAGAAGATGGTTCCTGATTTGGTCGAGATCGCCTACAGTTTGCCGAGCCGCGGCGGGGCGGGATCGTGTGGACCGACGGGAGGACCCTTGGCACCGATCGGATCGCTTTGACCGCTTGTCCGAACCAATACAAAGGGAGTTTTGTATGACCCGCATTCCACTGATTCGAGCGGAAGAGGAAGCCCGTCTGCGTCGTGAACGATTGGACTTGAGCATTGCGGAGATGGGGCTGTCGGTGAGAACCACCAATTGCCTGGAAGAAACCGGCATCTTGACGGTCCGAGACTTGTTGAACGCGACGCCTCGACGTCTACTGTCGATCAGTAATTTCGGCGAAAAGACGCTCGAAGAGGTGTACCACGCCCTGGAAGAACTCGGTTTTTACCGACCGAGCCGCAAGGCCGTGCACGCTTAAGGCGGCGATTTTCGCTGGATCGATCAGCGAACGAAAGCGTTTTTTCTCTGCGAGCCCATGCCCCGGATTCCCACACCTTGGAGTAAGAAACGGGGCGAGCGAATCCTTGGCAACGCTTTCACCGGTGTTGCCGGCGAGGCAGCTTTCTACGCCGCTCTATTTCTGGTCGGCGTCTTCGGACTCTCGCTCATCTTGATCAATCGGTTCGCGCCGATCCGTGTTCCGGTCGGCCCTCCGGAACCGATCCCCGAAAGCAGTTTGAGCTTCTGGGTGTTTGCGACGTTGTCGATCGCCGCCATCATGACGGGTGGACTTTCGCTGATTTTTCGCCTGATTCGTGTCGGCGCCAGCAATGAGCGTCGCAGCGTTTTGGCGAACCGAGCCGGCTCAATCGAGATGATTCGGACACCGGTCGAGACCTCGGTCAAATTGCCAAATGTCCCGCGAGGCAGCTTATTGACCGACAGTCCGGGGGAGCGTCTGCGATACCGGCTGCCCTCGGATGGATCTGACACGGGCGTATTCGGACCGGCAACGCTCGCATTGCTGTGGAATTCCGCCTGGTTTGTGCTGCTCGCGGTGGCCGTCTCGGGATTCTGGAATGGCCCCCGGCGTCCCATTTTGACGGGTTTGTTGATCCCGTTCGGCGCGATCGGATGGTGGTCGTTTCGCTACTTTTTACGACAACTTCGGCAACAGGTCGGGGTCGGGTCCACGATCGTTGAAATCAGTGATCACCCGCTGGTGCCCGGATCCGACTTCCAAGTCTTTGTGTCCCAGACAGGCCGGATGCAGCTCCGCCGGCTGACGGTCGAGCTGATCTGCGAGGAAGAGACTTTCTATCGCCAGGGCACCGACGTTCGCGTCGAACATCATCAAGCGTTTTCTCAGATCCTTTGGAAAGGGCGCGATGTCCTCGTTGACCCACAGGCACCATGGGAGCAACAATTGTCGTTTGTCGTACCTGCCGATGTCATGCATTCGTTCGTTGGAACGCACAATGCCATCGAGTGGAAAATTGTCGTGCGAGGGAAATCCCAACCGTGGCCATCGTTCTGCCGAAATTTTCGCGTCGTCGTTCATCCGCCGGATCTGGCCCCGAAAGCCAGCCCGCGCTGAACCTGACACTCTGTCGCGAAGACGGTCTCTACTACCCGGGCGAGACGCTCAAGGCGGGATGGCGTATCAGCCGTGTGCCGGTTGAGGAAATCACCGGCTTGGAGTTGTCGGTGCTTTGGTACACCGAGGGAAAAGGGGATGAGGATTTCCATGTCCATCATTTCCATCGCCTTGGTGACGCTCAGATCCGACGCGAAGGCATGACCGAACTCTGCTCCACTCAATGCGCTCTCCCGGCGACACCGC
Source organism: Planctomycetota bacterium (assembly GCA_039179795.1). GTDB lineage: Bacteria > Planctomycetota > Planctomycetia > Pirellulales > Pirellulaceae > Rubripirellula. Next base: position 120,372 of record JBCDEM010000002.1, read on the forward strand.
TCAGTTATCAAGGCAAGCTGATCAGCGTTTGCTGGTGCATCCGCTTGCGACTGTTTCTTGCCTGCGGTCGTGAGATCGTCAGCGAGCAACCGTTCTATCTCATCAATCCGGTGATGGTCAGCCGCAGTGCCATGACTCGTCAGCAGCAACCGGACTCCAATGATGAAGCCTCGGACGTTGAGCTGGCCAACTCAGCAAATCAGGAAGCAGCGAGTCTGGGAGGATCGGACCGATCGATGCGATCCGTTCGGCGATTCAGTGGGCCTTCTTCCGCCACATGATTCGGCTGCAGTCTTCGAACCCATTTTCCACTCGGTACGTTCGCCCTGGTGCGATCGACTACCGATTCGATATCGATCCCGTTGCGTTTGACGCTGAACAAGACTCGACGCGACGACTTCAATCGCTCGTTGCACAACTCGCCGATCACCGCTGTGGGTTGTTGGTCGGACATCATGGCAGTGGGAAGTCGACACTGCTGGAGGCGATGATGCCCCTCCTACAATGCACCTTTGGTGACGTTCGTGCATTTCAACTCTGCCGGAATCACTCTTCCAGTTATCAAGAGTGGCTTAATCGAAGGCGAGCCAGCCGGGCAATCATCCAGCAAATTCAAACGAGTCATCGAAACGGTTGCGTGGTCATTGATGGGGCCGAACAACTCGGTGCCTGGAGTCTTCGATGCATTCGAAAGCAGTCCCGGAAGCGCGGCGTGGTAATTCTGGCGACCAGCCACCACCCGATTAAACCTTTCCACGTGCTGTATCGAACGAGCGTCACGGCGGAACTCGTCAATCAACTGGCGTCGTCGCTAACAGAATTCTCTTCACCGACGATCCGACGAATCGTTGCGGATCAGTTGTCAAAAATAACAATTACTAATCAACACAACGTTCGCGATTTGTTCTTCGATCTTTACGACGCCGTCCAAAACCAAGGTGAAGGAATCGAGGGTTGCGCGATACGATGCCAACCGAGACAAACACAAAGCAATTAAGCTGTTTGGTGCGACAGAGTTGCACCCCCTATTCCATCCTGCACTTTAAAGCCCTTCATCCATGGCCGTTCGACTGTCGGTTGTCATGATTCAGACGCCTCCCGCGAGTGCAGCCAAACAGGCTCTCGCGGAGCAGATCGTCGGTGAGGTAATCGGACTCCCGGGTCTCGATCTGACTCTCGTCGGACCGATCAGAACGCTCGCCGAATCGTCGACCGATCGCTTGTCGCTTGAAGTCATTTCCGGCGACATCGCCTTCTTAGATTGGCAGCCACAAGAACAAGCGATGGCGGAACTCGCGGCGATTGGATTCGCAGGATGCCGAACGCCGCATGCCAATGACCCGCAGCCGAATTCAAATCACGTCATGAACCCACAGCGGCGAATCTACGCATTCGACCTTGGGCAGTTCACTCAAGCGACCGACGTCAAACAAGCGTTAACGCAGCTGCGAGATCATCGGCAAGTCAAAACCCTTTCGATCGGATTAGGCCCGCCCAGCAAGCGAACGCCAGCCGTCCCCCATGGAAAGCCGACCACTGGACTGACACCGCAAGACGCCACGTCCGAGAAGACGCCAGTGAATATGAGCACTCCGAAACCGGCAACGGATCGAGCAGCTCGGCCATCCTCGCCCCAGCCGACGACGCCCGCGAACTCGATCGATTTGGACCACCTACTCGATCAGCTCGACGAACTCGATCCGTAAACGGCGCGAAAAACGGCTCGACAATCCATTGACCCCGTCCGCAACCATCGGCGACGCGACCGTTCGCTGGCCCCGAATTGCCTTCGAGCGGTCCGGCTGATACTCTGTGGATCGGAGCGGAAGAGCCGCTTAATACCTTGTTATTATCCTGGAAAAAACACTGATGGCGGCGATCACGACACAAACCAAAGGTGAAGTCCTGGTCATCGGGTTCACCGACACCAAAATTCTCGACAGCCAGCGGATTGATCAGGTTGGCAAGGAATTGCAGGACTCGATTCCTCAAGCAATCCAAAAGAAGATGCTGTTGAACTTCAACGGCGTCTCCTTCATGTCATCAGCCATGATCACCAAATTGGTCATGCTCAACAAAACCTGCAAAGCGCAAGACATCGTGTTGAAGTTTTGCGAGGTTTCACCCAACGTTTTGGAAGTCTTCAAAATCACCAAGTTGAACAAATTGTTCGACATCCAAGACACCGAAGAAAAAGCCCTGGCTAGTTTCGACAAGAAAGGCTGGTTCGGCGGTTGAACGCGGAACGGCCGGACGATAGCTCCACATCCAGCGAGTCATCGTTGTCGCTTGAGCCGGCTCAGCATTTGAGTCGGCTGATCGAACTGGAACGGTCACAGCTCGGTTCGGAAATTCACGACGGACTATTGCCGTTGATATTCGCTGCGTCGGCTTCCGTTTCGGGTCTTCTGAGTGAACAAGAGCATCCTGTAGAACTTCAAGAACGCTTGCAGCAGCTTTCCGGTTGGCTGGATCAAGCCTTGGCAACCGGGCGTCAGCTGCTAGCCCAGGTGTATCCCCCCGAGCTTGCCAGCATAACTTGGATTGCGGCGACTCAAGACGCGGTTGATCGGTTTTGCGACACCCAATCGACCACCATCAACTGGGAGCTTTCCGAATCGATCGAATCGATCGACCCTGCAATTGCCCTGGCGGCTTACCGAATTGTCGTCGAAGCAACACGCAATGCCACGAAGCACGGCGAAGCTTCTACAGTTTCAATTCAATGCAAGAAAGACCGTGAAGGGCTATCTCTCGTCATCCAGGATGACGGCCGTGGTTTTGATCCGAATCAGGTCGCAAGTGATCGATTCGGTGTCAAAGCGATGCACGCCCGGGCAGAGTTAGTTGGTGGCAGTCTCGAGATTGTTTCGCAAGCAGACGTTGGTACAACGATCACGTGCAGACTTCCTATCGCGGAAGAGGCGGCGAAGTCCAATGGGACTCCCTGACTCTCTCCACGCCCGGACGTCCCTGCATGGATGACGCGGCGAATGCTTCTCTCGCAAGAGATTCGTTGCCTCATCCCGTCCGGAAGCTTTACGACGTGGTCGAGTCCATTTCTTTGAGCGACTTGCCCAATCGTTTGCGACCGCCTCCGCGTGTCGATTTACTTTTGCCTTTGTCAGCAGTCAGCAACTCGGCAACGTTGGGATGCAATTTGTCGGTGTCTTCAGGGGCGCCAATCTGTTCGATGGCATCGCTAACACCCAGTAGTACGGATTGACGGACTCCATCGCGAAGCCACTCAAAAAAGTTCACGTTCATGATCAGCCAGGTTTCTGGAATTCGCTTGAAAAACAACTCTTCCGAATCAGTGAATTCGAAAAAGTCACCAAACCGTCGTCAGCGAGACGCATGACGCGGTTACCGCCGACGCTTGTAGTCCTCGGCGGATGCTTGGGTCCAGACCGATCGCCGCAAGTCTCACCCAAAACTGGCGATCACTGTGAAACAACTAAATCGGGTGGATCGACCCACTCGATTTCTCCCTGACAAGCGAGTTCCACGGAATCCTGTCGCGAACCAGAGCGAACGCGAACCATGGGAACAAGCGTTTCGCCGACCGTAAAACCCTCCGTCTCAGCCGACCCTCGAACAAACAGGCCAGTTGCGCAGGCATCTGCATCCGCCGCCGATTCCATGAGCACCGTCAACGAAAGCAGATCGCCGGCCGGGTATCCGGTTCGTGGATCAATCACGTGACCAAAACGTCGGCCACGATGATGGAAGAATTGCTTGCCGGATCCACTCGTTGCCAACGCTTGATTCCGAAGACGAATTCCGCCTAGACGTCGTTTCGGTTTGGTGGGATGAGCGATCCCAACGGGCCAGCCCTGTTCACTACCGGCGATTTGGTCACCCGCGGCCAGAATGCTGCTGTGTCCCCCATGAATTAGAAAACTCTCGACGCCATTTTGGCGAAGGTTCGAAGCAATCCGATCAAGCGCGTCCCCTTTGCCAATCGCTCCCAGGTTGATCGACATGCCCATGATTCCGAATCGAACGGTTCGAGTCTCCGGACTCAATTCAATGTGTTGAAAACCCACATGATCGAGCGCCGTCTGGATCGACGAATCGGACGGTTTCTTTCCACTGCGAACGTTGAACCCCCAAGCTTCGACAAGCGGACCGGCGGTAACGTCGAATGCTCCCCCCGTCTTTTCGCTCCATCGAACCGCTTTTTGCAAAAGCCGAAACGTCGCGTCGGAAACCTCGACTGGCTGGCTGCTAGCGAGTTGATTGACTTTCGAGATTTCGCTGTCGGGTCGATAGATCGTTAGCGCTGCTTCTATCGCATCGACTTGTTCCAGCGCCGAAACGACGGCTTCGACCGCGTCGACATGTCGAGGTGGCAGCATGACGACAAACTCCGTCGCCATCGCTCGGCGGGTCACTTGCGTCAGCAGGGGAGGGGTGTCGGCATGCATCGATGGGAGTCCGGTCAGGTCAAAGCGTATTGTAGCTCTCACCTACGGCTTCCACGTTTCCAGCCAACGGGATCGCAACGATGAATTCCGCCCAGCCGGTTAAATCGAAACATGAGCCGGCATCCCTGCGAACTTTTGTCACGTCTAAGCTCTCTAGGAATTCGAAGCGTTCGTTGAGATAAAGGTGGCGGACAGATTCCGTAACCGGAACAACTCAACCGGTCCTCTCGGCCGCTTTCGGTGACCCTTGGCGATTGATTCAGCAAGGGTTGCGTGAACGCGGGGGATCCAGCACAATCTGCGGGTCTTGAAAAGGAGCGGTGGCTGAGTGGTCGAAAGCGCCGGTTTGCTAAATCGGTGAACCGGGAAACCGGTTCCGCAGGTTCGAATCCTGTCCGCTCCGCTTCCAAGCATACACGATGGCTTCGGCCATCCGAGGGTGTAGCTCAGTCGGTAGAGCAACGGACTTTTAATCCGTTGGTCCAGGGTTCGAGTCCCTGCACCCTCACTTTCTTTTCTGGGGCCGGGTTGTGAGCCACAGAGGTAGTCGCCGATCGATCCGCGATCGTTGCGGAGCCCGTGCAGACGAGAGACGCTACGATCGCGGAGCGACCGGCGACGATGTCCTGGGCTATCGATCGAATGCTTCACGGAAGGCTTCGAATGCTGGTTTCCCATGGAGCGGTTGGATGTATTCATTTGTCTCCAGCAAGTTCTGGAAGATCTCTTTGGGAACTTGACCGGTATCCCACATCGACCGGAGTGATTTGACCGCACGCTGCGTGTAGTCGGTGATCAGCTGCTCTCGGTTTTCCTGCGAGAGCGTCTCGCTGTCCTCCACGCTGGTGACGCTCAGGGCGTAGATGAAGCAGAGATCAAAGAAGTCTCGATCTGATTCGGCGGTCGCTTCTAATTTGTCAGCTTCGGTAATCGCCGCTTGATGTTTGCCGCCCAAGGCGAGTGATTGAGCATAACGATGCGTCATTGAACGGCGTTGATTCGGATCCGGTTGATGTTCGGAAGCGGATAGGTAGTCACTTGCGGCTTCGAGGTGACGCTCGAGTTCTCGGAAAGCACTCGCACGATTCGCATAGGCCGCACGACTGAATGCGAGTGCCGTCGTCTGACCTGGATTCTCGTTGAGGACCTCGCCGAGGGTATCGACCGAACGCCCGAACCACTCGAGCGATGCTTCCGGGTCACCTTTGCGCAAGTGATAGCCACCAAAGTTCGAATACCCTCCGCCCAAACTGACTTTAAAGTCCACGGATAGCGGATGGTTCACAACCAAACGCTCTTTGATCTTGAGTGCTTCGCGATAGTACGCGTCGGCTTTGTCAAAGTTTTGCAAACCGCCGTGCAAAAGACCGAGGTTATTGAGCGTCGACGCCAAACCACTTTGGAAGACAACAATGTTCGCGCCTTCTGCCGCAAGTTGGCGAAAGAGTGGTTCGGACTGCTCATAAACCTCAATCGCTTCATCGGCCCGATCGGTTGCCTGCAGGATGTACGCGAGATTCGTGTACATCGAAGCCAGCCGGTATAGTTCAAAGGCACCTTCCGGTTTGGACTTCACGACAAGTTCTTGTAGTTCCGCTCCTTCGCGCGTGGCCGCCTCGGACTGATCAACGTTTCCAAGGTATCCGATCAGCGTGCCATAGTCGTTTAGCGTTCCGGCCAACTCCGACTTGTGTTCGATCACCTCGGGTTCGGCAGCCACCAATTGCCGCCGAATCGCGAGTGACGCTTCGTAGCATGCACTCGCTTCTTTCTCGCGACTCTGTTCGCTAAACAGTGTCGCCCGTTGACGCAGGAGTCTGGCGCGTAACATCTGCCATGTCTGTTTGTCCTTCTTTTCCGGTTTGAACGACTGGAGATTGCGTTCGCCCTCTTGAAGGATTCTTTCGGCCTCCTTTGGTTGGCCGATCATACCGTGCAGAAAGCCGAGACTTTGGTTGATCCTCACACGGTCTTCCGCGTATCTGGCTTCCTTGGGAAATTCCATCAAGAGATCATCCAGGATGCTTTCTGCTTTCTCATACGAGGAGATACTGTCCTCGTAAGACGCTAAATCTTCGGCAAGGTCGGCCAGCTGGATGTGTGCGTTGTAAAGAGAGACGCGTTGACGGCGACTCGGATTGTTTTGATCGCCGATTTGCTGGGTCAGTTGGGCGTAAAAGGCGCGTGGTGCTTTCAACAGACTTTCGCGAAGTTCGCGAAACTCCGCTTGGCCCAGCAAGAAATCGCTCGCCACATCGTCGTGATACTTTTCGATGGCCGAAACGGCGAAGTCAAACTGACGTTCTGCTTCTGCCGTCGCGGCGCGTTCCTTGGTGTTGGCTTCGGTCAGTTTTCGATTTGCCTGACTCTGAACGGCCAACACCACGCCCAAACCAACCGTGGCAATCGCCAAACCCACGACGCTCGAGGCGACGGCAACCCGATGATGCTTCATCCATCGTCGGGCCCGCACGGGCAACGGCTCAGGCCATGCCGCTACCGGCTCATCAGCAAGCCAGCGTTCGATATCTTCTGCCAGATCTCGCGCCGATGGATAGCGTTCGTCCGGATCATGTGACATCGCTTTTAGACAGATGGCATTGAGCGGCCGAGGTGTGGCACGCTCAACTTCACGTGGCGAATAGAAATCACCCTTGCGAACTTTATCGAGAATCGATGTCACATCTTTGTCGGGAAATGCACGTCTCCCCGTCAAAATCGTGTAGAGGATCGATCCGAGACTAAAGATATCACTGGCGGATGTGAGCGAGTTGGTGTGGCCGGATGCCTGTTCCGGACTCATGTAGGCCGGAGTTCCCACCACCGCGCCTGGCTGAGTCGCGTCGGCGCCAGCGATGAATTCAGTGGTGGTTGATTCCTCCTCATCATCGGATTCACGATCTAGCTTGCGAGCTAATCCCCAGTCAACGACCAGCGTCTCTCCGAATCGTCCCAGCATCACGTTGGACGGCTTTAGATCACGATGGATAAAGCCACGATGGTGCGCATAGTCCATCGCGTTGCAGAGATCGACGAATCGATTGAGTAGTTGCCTGAACGCAAAGGTCGTTTCAGTCGCCGCATTCACGGACGTCAACGGATCTTGATCGGCATTTCGATGGTATCGCTTGATGGCATCACCCAACGTATCACCATCGACGAACCGCATCGTGTAGAACGGCTGACCGTCTTCATCACTTGCCAAGCTATAGACGGGGATGATCCCGGGATGCTCCAGTTGCCCGGTGACTTCTGCTTCGAAAATGAATCGACGACGGCTCGATGCGGTGGTCGCCGCTTTGATTTGCTTGAGTGCCACGTTGCGACCGAGTTCTCGATCCTCGGCGAGGGAAACGCGTCCAAGTCCACCTTCGGCATACGTCTGCAAGACCTCGTATCGTCGACTCGCCATCAGGTTGCGTGCCGTGGGTCCGACATCAAACTCGGCATCTCCCGAACCAGACCCACTTCTCGTAGCAGAATCGCCGACATCCAACGAGTCTGCCGACTGAGGCAACTCATCCAACGTCGTATCGGCCTGGATGGAGCGAGTCACTTCCATGAGCCGAGGCAACCATTCGTGACAACTCGGTTCGCTCAGTAGACTCGAAACAACATGTTGAGGCGGAACGTATCGGGCAAGCTGCTGATCAGAATCCTCAACACCTGAAAGCAACGAAGTGGCGAGTTGTTGCACGGCTCGAACTTGCTCGGAACTGAGCCACTGACCACGTTCGAGCCACTCACCAAACGAAACATCCTGAAATTCCCAGGCGTTGAACTGGCCCACCCACCGCTGCTCACTGAGCAACCCCAATCGAAGCACCAAAAACGAAACCAACAGCTCACGCGGATCCGGGGCACTCATCGTCGGCATAACGTTTCCATCGACACAGGCGGGGATTAGGAACAGGGTCCACGAGTGTAACGGCTGGCAAGCGGCGGATTGCGGCAGATAACACGCCGATTTATGCGGCGGCACCGCGAGTCACCCCGCGAAAGTCGGACTTTTCCTTTGCGACTTCGCGTGCTCTGCGTTGAATGCGGAACTTGGGCTGCCTTGCGACACTTTGACTGAAGAATTGATCTGTTCGGACTGGCCGCCAATCGAATACAAGCGGTCCACGGCCGGGTCCGTTGATTGCCAGGGAGGGAATCAGCGCCGGCTCCATTGCCCAAAAGACTACAACACCATGGCATTCCGCTTGGGGCCGACATGATGCAGCCCGAATCGTTGTTGAACCTTTATCGAGCGATGGCCACAGCGCGCGCAGTCGATTTGGTCTCGCAGCAAATCATTCAGAGCGGAGAAGCATTCTTCCACCTGTCCGGCGCCGGTCACGAAGCGACCGCTGCGCTCGAACCGCATCTGACGTCCGATGACTGGCTGCATTGCCATTACCGTGACAAAGCACTGCTGCTGGCACGCGGATTGAGCATTCGTACTTTCTTCGATGCGCTGCTGTGCAATGACCAATCGTGCTCCCGCGGCCGGAGGATGAGTGCGTTTTTCAGCGATCGTGATCTCAAGATCCTCAGCATGGTCACGCCCACCGGCAACGGAGCGTTGCAATCCGTCGGCGTCGCTGCCGCTGTTAAAGATCAACCGACTCATCCGATCGTGATGTGTGGAATCGGTGACGGTACGACGCAGCAAGGTGAAGTCTTGGAAGCGATCGGCGAAGCGATCCGCGAAACCCTTCCGGTCCTGTTTGTGGTTCAAGACAATCGTTGGGCCATTTCAACGACAACTCAAGGACGTACCTTCTTTTCCTTACCGGGCGGTGAAGCCGATTCGTATTGCGGTGTACCCATCGTTCGCATCGATGGACGCGATGCCGTTGAAGCTCACGACCAGTTTGGTGACGTCGTGCAGCAAATGCGTCAGACGCGCCAGCCACAGATTGTCGTCTTCGAAGTGGAACGGTTACACAGCCACACCAATGCCGACGACCACCGCATCTATCGAAGCGAGCAGGACATTCAAGACAGCATGGAATCGGGTGATCCGATTGCTCGTCTTGCGCAGCACTTGATCGAAGAGGGTCACGACGCCGAGTCGCTTCAAGCGATCCAGAGAGAGATCCAAGTCGAAGTCACCGAAGCCGCGGCCGAGGCTGCCAAAGGCGAACAACCGGTGACCGAACCGACCGCTTGCCAGCCGATCGACGTGAAGCTGCAACATCCCCAAAGTGAACGACGTGGAGTCGATGCCACCGAAACACTGACGATGGGAAAAGCGATACGAGAAGTCTTGGAACATCAACTACACGAAGACTCACGCATCTTCCTTTACGGACAAGACATCGAAGACCCCAAAGGCGATGTGTTCGGTGTCACGAAAGGTTTGAGCACGCAGTTTTCCGAACGCGTCCGCAATGCACCGCTGTCTGAGTCCACGATTCTCGGAACATCGATCGGGCGCGCGATGGCCGGACAGAAGCCCGTCGCGTTCATCCAGTTTGCGGACTTCCTTCCGCTTGCAAACAACCAGCTAACCGCCGAGATGGCCAATATGTTTTGGCGCACGGACGGACAGTGGCGTGTTCCGGTGATTGTAATGGTCGCCTGCGGCGCCTATCGCCCAGGACTCGGTCCTTATCACGCGCAAACACTTGAATCGAGTCTGGTCCACACTCCCGGCCTTGATGTTTTTATGCCGTCGAGTGCCACCGACGCCGCTGGAATGCTCAATGCCGCCTTCCAGTCCGATCGCCCGACCGTGTTCCTGTATCCCAAGGCAATGCTCAACGATTCTGAGCGAGTGACGCCAAAGGACGTGGACCAACAGTTCGTACCGATTGGTGTTGGCCGTAAGACCCGCACTGGACGAGACCTCACGTTTGTCGCTTGGGGAAACACCGTATCACTCTGCGAACGCGCTGCCGACGTGTTTACTCGCGTAGGTGTAGAAGCTGACGTGATTGACTTGCGCAGCCTCGCGCCGTGGGACAAAAACATGGTCGTCGCGTCTGCGGAAAAGACGTCGCGGTTGATCGTCGCTCATGAAGACAATCACACGTGTGGGCTCGGCGGTGAAGTGCTTGCGACGGTCGCGGAAGAATCACGGTTTCCCGTTTCGATGCGCCGCGTCACTCGGTCCGATACATTCGTTCCGTGCAACTACGCGAACCAATTAGAGATCCTACCCAACTTTCAACGCATCGTTGCCGCTGCCGCGGAGTTGCTCGACTTTGATCTTCACTGGGATCAACCGGATCAATTGGAGGAAGGCTACTTCGATGTTCCTGCGATCGGCTCGGCACCTTCCGATGAGTCGGTTTTGGTCGTCGAGTATCAAGCCAAGCCGGGTGATCAAGTGGAACGAGGCGATATCCTGGCAGAGGTAGAAGCTTCGAAGTCCGTATTTCAAATCAGCACACCGGTTACCGGAAAGATCGACCGGTTGCTCGTTCCGGAAGGTGACAGCGTTGCCGTTGGTAAGCCACTCGTGCGAATGCAGGTCGATGAACCGGCTGCGGGAAAAGCCTCGTCACTGGCAGACGATCCTGGCGAGCCGATCCTCACGCGTCGCCGTAAGGATCAACGTTTGGTGCTTCCCAGCCGCACGGAGAAACGGCGGCCCTTTGATGTGGGAGTTTCGTCCGTTAGCGCCGTCACCGGCAGGAATCGAGTTTCGAATCAAGAACTATTGGTCGATGCGAAGAACATGACGCCGCAGGACGTCGTTCGATTGACAGGGATCGAATCACGCAACTGGGCCGACGCGGATGAATCAATGATCGACCTGGCCTCTCGCGCTGCCCGGCAAACCCTTGAAAATGAGCAACTGTCAGTCGACGAACTGGATCTCGTGATCTGCAGCACAACGAGCCCCAACTCGGCGACGCCATCGATGGCGTGTCAGGTGCTCAATGATCTCGTGCGCGGCACGGCAGACACGACGTTGCAAGCGTACGACATCAATGCAGCTTGCAGTGGATATCTGTACGCATTGCAAGCTGGTTACGACTTTCTGCAAAGTCGTCCTGACTCGCGTGTGCTGGTCGTCACCACGGAAGTGTTATCGCCGTTGCTGGATCGATCGGATTTGGACACTGCGATCCTGTTTGGTGATGCTGCTTCGGCGACCGTTCTTTACGGCGAAAGCTTTTTCGATCGAGCCAGAGGCAAGCTGTTGCGACCGATCCTTTCCGCTAAAGGAGAAGATGGTAGCGTCTTGAGCGTTCCGTTCCGAGACCGCGGTTTCATCAAGATGCAAGGCAGTAAAGTATTTAGCGAAGCCGTGCGTTCGATGGTGCTCAGCCTGCAGCAAGCCTGCGAGCATGAAGGCATCGAAACGAACGACTTGAACATGATCGTCCCCCACCAAGCCAACCAACGCATCCTTGACGCGATCCAACGCCGCGTGGATCCGGTCGTTTACAGCAACATTCGACGGTACGGCAACACGTCGTCCACGAGTATTCCGCTGTGTCTCAGTGAAGTGTTGCCATCAGTGCAATCCGGCAATCGGCTCGGCCTCTGCGCCTTCGGCGGAGGATTCACATTCGGTGCTTGCCTGGTAGACGCCGTATAGTTTTTTGGCGTCGTAGCGCGCAATGCCGCTAAGCAGTTACGATTGAGTTCGGTTTTTCGATCCTGACTCAAGAGAACGCGCGATGGATCCCAATTCACTGCTGAGACGCGATGGGTCCATCGCGTTTTTTGCAAGCCTGCTGCTCGCAGCCATTGCAGTCCTCGTGACACTATTCCTGTGGGAGCCTATCTATCGTGCAGAAGTGATGTTAGAAGCATCAACGAGCTGGCTCCCGACCGAACCGCCGCCACCTATTGATCTCGCTGGAAACGAAGCAAGTCTTGTGACGGACACAAAGGTGCTTAGGCACGTACTATCGAACCCACGGATCCGTCAGTGGGCGTCCACTCAATCCAATCTCAGAGAACATCTTTCCGTCCGACCCACTGATACAGATTCTCGCATGGTGATAGCTTACGATGACAAAGACAGTGCCATGGCGGCAGAGATCTGCAGTGCGATTACGGAAGCTTATCTTCAAGCGAGATCCACGACCCAAGAATCTCACACCAACCATCTGGACCCGGATCTCAACAGATACACACAAGGCCAACGAGTGCATGATTTCAAGGCCGTGGAATCTACGTATTCCGTCAACGTACTCAACTCGAAGTCACCAACGGAACCGATCCGTTCCCTGCCTACGGAGGAGATGATCCGGAACGGATTCTTCGCGTTGCTGACATCTTCTGTTTTCTTTCTCACGGTGATCGCAGTTCGTGCCCAGCTTCATAAGTCTTTCAGTGATCTAACGGACAGCTGAAATGATTTCTTTCGCGAGTTTGACGATTTCATTTGCCGGTGAGTAAGGCTAGGATATCGTCGCGATACTCGAACTGTATGCGGTGGTTTTGATCCTAGACTGAGAGGTCCCATGATGAACCCGAGTTCACGCTTACGACGCGAATGGTCAATCGCTTTTTTTGCCAGCTTGCTATTGGGCGCGAACGCCGCACTGATCACGTATCTGATATACGAACCGATTTATCGGGCTGAGAGTTTAGTAGAAGCGACCCAAGACTTCGTAGTTGTTCCGACTGCGAATCAGTTTTCCGATCTTGCCGCCACCGAAGCCAGTCTGGTGAGGGACGGTACCGTGCTCGATCAAGTCTTGGCGGATCCAAAGATCCGTCAATGGGTTCGCAACGAATCCATTTTGCGGAACAACTTGACCATACGATCCGTTGGTTCCCCTTCGCGGATGATCATTGCTTACGACAACAAAGATAGCGAGATCGCTGCCGAGATCTGTAACGCGATCACGGACGCGTACCTTCGAGCGAGGGACGCATCCGATCATTCACGCATTACCAATTTGGAGCGTTGGCTCGAACCGGAAATTCAAAGATGGGAACAGGAGGTTGAAGCAAAGCAGAGGAAAGTGCAGAAACTGTCCGAACAGATGCTCAGCTATTCACCCTCCACGTCACGTGCAATCTCTGAGCCACCAGCGGCATTGCACCTTCTAACATCCTTGCGAGCACAGATCAGCGATCTTCAAATCAAGCTTGCGATCGAGTCAACCAAAGACGCGGATGAATCGGAATCGAATGAGAAGAATGCGGAGAAAGAGAAACTGCGCATGCAGCTAGACATATTGCAAATGGAGTACGAAGAAGAGCGGAAACGCTTAGAACGTTTTGGTGGCGTCAGCGCAGAACTTCAGTTCGCTCAAGAAGAGTTAAGTGTTGCATCCGAAGTTCTTCGCAAACTGCGCGATCGAGTCGCGGCAATTCGAACCGAACGAGTGAGCACGGTTCAAAGACTATCGACCGCGACTCCACCGACCGAACCGGTCGTCTCCATGCCGAAACAGGAGATGATCCGTAATGGCTTGATCGGTTTACTGACACCATACTTTTTGCTGATCACCATGATCGCTGGTCGAAACTTACGACCGGAAGAAACGGATGCTTGATCGTCGGTTTCAGCCCGCGTCCGAAGGCAACGCGAAGCGTGAGCCGAGGGATCGCACCGATTCACTCTTTGGCCAGATCTGGCACGGTCTCCGTGCACCCGAGCACAGCACAAGCTACTGAATCAGGTCGGCGGTCGCGAAAACAGCAGGAAAACGAATCGGAATTCCCGATATTTTTACAATCTCCTGTTTTCTTGACCGTTTTTGTGATTCTGCCCAGGTGGATTGGCTTCGGGTTTGCGGCGACCAGACTATACTCGGAAAGGTGTCCAACACTGCTTCACAAACTTAGGTCATCGGCGATGCTCAGCCATCACCCGCGTCTTCGACGGAACGGTTTCACACTTATCGAACTTCTCGTAGTGATTGCGATCATCGGGGTCCTCGTCGCTTTGATGCTTCCGGCAGTTCAAGCGGCTCGGGAGGCGGCACGACGAACGGACTGCTCAAATCGCGTGCGGCAGTTGGCCCTTGCAACTCAGATGCACCACAACTCACTCAACTATTTTCCGCCCGCGCGATACGAGTCACGGCCGGACGCCGATGAGAAGAATCAATGCGGTCTCGAAACGCCAACTTGGCTGACACGCGTCCTACCGTACATCGAGGAAACAGCGCTCTCCGACAAATGGAACTTTAGTAAGCCTTGGCACGAACATGACGAGGCTGTTCGTCATCACATTCCGGATATCTTTTTGTGTCCTTCACGTCGTAGCGGTTCACAGCCAGTGGGTGAACGGGAGCTTCGGACAACGGTTACCGGCGGTGGACGATTGCCGTGTGGATGCCCACTTCCACCCATCCCACGATTGATGAACATCAAAGTCAGTGGCGCGCTGTCTGACTATGCCGGGAATCACGGCGATCTGTCACCCGGAGCCACCGGCGCGTCGTCCGACTTCTACTTTGGCGGCAATGGCACCGGTGTGATCATCAGTGTTCGTCCGGACTGCGTGAATGGCGTCGCGGTTCGCCCCGAAGATCACGTTCGCATGTCATCGGTTGAAGATGGCACGTCCAACACATTCCTGTTTGGTGAGAAGTTCGTACCGTTAGATGGTTTAGGGCAGTTCCCAATCGATTCGCCTGCGTACGACGGTGATCACCTACCGGCGTCTTGTCGCTTAGCAGGTCCTGGACTTCGTGTGGCACATGGGCCATCCGACGTGCTCGCCGACATGTTTTCGTTTGGAAGTTGGCATCCGGGCGGCGTTCACTTCGCAATGGTCGATGGCAGCGTTCATTTCCTGAGTCCGCAGATCGACACCCAATTACTTGGCAATCTGGCCAACCGGTGTGATTCCAAAGTAATTGGACAACTGCCGTGACCCGACCCGTCCGTCACCAAGCATTGTGGTTGTTCGGTTGTCTTCTATTCGCATGTACCATCGGTTGCGGCGATTCCGGAGTGACGTCCGGCTTCGTGAAGTTCGTTGAAGACGGATCACCAGTCACCGGTGGCAGCGTCGAATTCCGACGCGAAAGCGACACGAAGCGATTCGCTGGTCGCATTTCGCCCGACGGAACGTTTGAGCTGATGGATGAAAACGGCAAGGTGGGTTTGCCGCCCGGTCGCTACGACGTCGTTGTCGTTCAAATCGTGCTGACCGAGGATTTGGCAATGATGCACCATACGCATGGCCTGACCGTGGCCAAGAAGTATGCCGACTACTACAGCAGTAATCTAAAGGCTGAAGTGAGCGAGGGCCAAATGGATCCGGTAGAAATCATCGTCGAGGCCGAACCGGAACCAGCGGAAACACCCTACACGATCACTCAATAGCCGCCGATCACGGAGTCACTGAGCTGATCGCAGGCACCCAGTGCCGTTGCTCAATGGGATTTGTCTCATCCGCTACCAGCGAAATTCACAGGCGGCCGCGTTGTCGACCAGTTCGCGTTGTAACTCGATGGCGGTTTCAACGGGAAGATGGCGAATTCTTGGTCCGCCACCGGTGTTCGATTGCCCAGCGATGTCGACCGATAACGACGCAAGTTTCAGACGTCGATCAAAAAAGTTTTGCTCGAAGATCACGCTCTGAATATTCCGCGTCGGAACGCAAAACGTCGCACGATTGATCCAGCCCTTTCGAACAAGCAAGTAATCATCGCTGTTCCAATAACCCATGTGCTGGTACCACTTGCGATTCAACAGATAGACGAAGGGAAAAGCGGGCAGCCACATCAGGCAATACCATCCGCCAAAGAAGTACGTTTGGATCATCGCGACCGCGACGATCAACCAACCCTTTTTGCTGCCACGTTTGATCGCGATGGGTGAGATCTTTTTCCAGATCGGTGTTAACTCGTTCAAGCCAGGAATAGCCTGTCGTGCAACTTCCTCCGCATCAGCAAGACGGGCAACCGGCACCAAGACATCGCGGTTCTTGTTCTCATCAACCTGCGTGTTGTCACCTGCACTATCGACGCGAACGGCCGCCAGTCCAAACCAGCGCCGCATGAGACTCTCCTCTAACTTGAGCGCCTGAATCCGGTCACGAGAAAGCGTTCCGTGCCGATAAGTCAGCAAACCGTACGAAGTGCTCAACAGATCGTCCGCACGTCGGAGTCGATAGGCGTAATAGCGAACCACGTAGGCTGCCACGGCAACCCCCAGGCCGAGCACGACCAACAGTATGCTCTTTGGCAACGTTTCATCCGTCCAGAAACTGAAGATCCATCCGAGAACTCCTGTGTCCGGAAGATCTGGCTCCCAGTCCTTCCAAGTTTCCGGCCCGGGGATTTGCTGCTTTGTTTTTTCTTCGACCTGCTTCGAGAAGCGGCTCATCCAATCGCTACCGACACCGACAAACAACTGAAAGTACGCAATCGTACTGAGAACGGCTCCGATCGTCGCGACAACTTTTGATGAGAGTCCACCATAAATCAACGTTTTGAGATCAAGCGCGTACGCGTAGTCAGAAACATCTTCGACGTTGTCGTCATCCGACGTTGGATCGACAACTCGTTGCTTGTCAGAAACCGACCGTTTTAAAACGTCTGCGGCTTGAGTCGTTAAAACATTCAATGCGGCTTCTTTTGTGTCGCTTCCCGCGGTCGACAGGTTGACCTTTGCGCATCCGATGATTCGATGCAAAACACTTTTGTGAATCTCCACTTCCTGCACGCGATCAAACGGAATCCTCCTTTCGCGTTTTGAGAGCAGGCCAGATTTAATAATCACTTCGTCGCCGGCAATGCGGTAGGCGACCGTCCGGTATCGAACGATGTAATAGATGAGGACCGGTACCCATACGAACAGGCCGAAGAACATCAACGATCCGATCGGTCCAACAAAAAAACTCGCGATGACGAATGGCACGATCGTATTGATCATCGTCTCGGTCGCTGGCAACCAAACGGTCGACGGGTGAAGCCGGGACTCGTCAGAATCACTCGGTGAATCTACGGTCGGTTCAACTCGGGCGGTTTCCGTCGCCGTTGCTTCGTCGACGTTTCCCTCGCTTGGGTCTGCCTCAACATTCACCGCATCGGACGATTCGGCTTGCGGTTGCCGCTCGGTCTCGACCGGTTGTTCGTGGTTATCCGGTTGCGTTGACATTGGCACCTCGATTCGCGGCGTCAATCAACTCGTCGCGCAGGGCAACCGCGACATCATTCTCTAGCCCCGGAATCAAATGGGATGCAGCACGCGTCCCCGCCGTGTGAATCTCCAGA
Organism: Planctomycetota bacterium; assembly: GCA_039179795.1. Taxonomy (GTDB): domain Bacteria; phylum Planctomycetota; class Planctomycetia; order Pirellulales; family Pirellulaceae; genus Rubripirellula. Next base: position 137,938 of record JBCDEM010000002.1, read on the forward strand.
GACGTCAATCCGAATCGCCTCTCAATCGGCCCGCGATGAAGATCCACGTGCTGCAAACGGCTGACGGGAATCGCCAATACCGCGCGCCAGACGATTCCACGCTTTAACTGAATGACACGCTCGTCCACCTGATAAGACCAGCGTCTATAGCTGAGTGCAGGCAGGACCAAGGCAACAAAAAATCCGATGGACAAGATCAGCAACCAAATCATCGGCACGACCCAATTCCAAGGCCAAAGCCACGAGGAGTGCAGGAAAAACCCAATCACCCCTGTTACTAACGTGAACACCGTCAACACGACCGAGCGGATTGTTCGCTCCAGTCGCACCCAACCAGGATCAAGTTGCCGAATCTTTGTCTCGCTCATACCACCGCCGGCAATCTTATTCGTCTCACTAGTACCGAAACTTGGCAACGAACGAGTCAATCGGACGCAGAAATCTATCCTCGGCCCTTACTTGGGCGAGTCGATTCCAGATGTTACTCGCTTAGAGGCAACCAGTCTCAGACCTCGATCTCAAATCCTTTGCGGCAATCGCGGCCAACAAAACTCTGAGCTTGCTGATCTCCGATGATCGTTTCTTTGGATGGATCCCATTGGATCTTGCGTCCCAACCGTGCGGCAATTCCGGCCAAGTGGCAAGTCGAAAGAGCACGATGATGACTGTGAACATCTGAAATCGGATCCTTCCGGTCGTTACAGGAAGCAATGAAGTTTTGGAAGTGATCGGTCAATTCGCGATCCTTGTAAACGGCCTCCAAAGCACCTGCTGGAAGTGGATTCGATTCCATCTCTTCGACGGGCAGGCCCGTCAAGCGGCCTCGATTGACGAACAGTCTTCCTTTCGTACCTTCGAACAGGATTCCGTTTCCTTGATCATGGCGGAGAACAATCTGTTTGCCATCCTCAAACGTCGCGTTAATCAGGAATTGCGTCGCCGTGTTGTAACGAGTGTCATCGACTGGATAGCCGTCTTTGAACTCCACGGGATGCTTCACGATCTCCGGATCAATGCTGACCGGTCCCGTTTCCGTTTTGTCCAATCCCCAAGTAGCGATGTCACAGTGGTGTGCACCCCAATCAGTCAGTTTTCCACCGGAGTACTCATACCACCATCGAAACTCATAGTGACATCGCGACCAACTTTGCGTTTCGCCGTTGTTTCCGGCCAAGTACCGGAATGGAACATCGACCGCAGGTCCCTGCCAAACATTCCAGTCCAAAGACTTTGGAGGTTCGGCGATCGGTAGTTCGGGGCTGGTTGGCGCACCTCCGATACTACAAGTTGCTTTTTGGACGTCGCCGATACGACCAGCACGAATCAACGCAATCGCAGTAATGAATTTGCGGTTGCTCCGCTGCTGCGTTCCGATCTGGCAAACGCGTTTCGTCTCTTGGCAAACCTTTGACATCAGGCGACCTTCTTCGATCGTCAACGTCATCGGCTTTTCACAATAGACATCCTTGCCCGCCAACATCGCCTCGATGGCAATCTTCGCGTGCCAGTGATCCGGCGTCGAAATGTGGACGATGTCGATGTCTTTGTCATCAATGATGGCTCGATAGTCACTGGCTGACTTTGCTTGAGTGCCTGTCCATTCCTTGGCGATCCCAGCGGCCAGATTCATGCGGTAGGAGTCAGCATCACAAACCGCGACGTAATCACCCAATCGCTGCATGCTGGGTGCCGATCCATAGGTGCGGTCCAACCCCGTGGCTTTTTGGTACCAGCGACTACCCGTTCCGATGGCCGCGATGCGTGGTCGCTCGTTGGCACTCGTAAACCCGACAGCTCGAGACGTTCGGGTGGCTACGACGGTCGCCCCTGCCCAGGCGAGTGTCGTTTTCAGTGCATCACGGCGACGGATTTGATTGGGCATGCGGGTTCTCTTTGCGGGATTCAGGTTCGTTCGCATCGTTATAGACAGGAATTTGGGCAGGATGCAGCGGAGGCAACCGAGGAGTCAAAAATTTGGAAGAAATCACTGACTTTTTGCACGGCGAGGAAGACGCAGTGACACGAATAGGGAGGACGCGTACCTCTGTCACGAGAACCTGATCATGCGACTGACCCTACGAACCCTCCTCGCGTATCTCGACAACACCCTGGAACCGCAGGATGCCGCAGCGCTTCGGCAGAAGCTGTCGGAAAGCGGATTTGCGACTCAGCTGGTGCAACGAATTCAAGGCTCGCTGTCCGAATCGTTACCGGCGCCATCACCGGAAGCAGTTGGCCCAGTCGAAGATGCCAATGTGATCAGTGAGTACTTGGATAGCACGCTGCCATCGGAACAGGTTGCTGAAATCGAGCGTGCCTGTCTGGAGTCGGGCCCCCATTTGGCCGAGGCCGCGGCGTGTCATCAGATTCTGACGATGGTGCTGGGTGATTCGGCGGAAGTATCCGAGCAACTTCGTAAACGCATTTACGAGCTTCCGGAACGTGACATCAACGACATCGCGACAGCGCCGAGTTTCTCGGGGCTCTCGATCCCTGTTGATCGCCCGTCACCACTCGACATTCCACCGGATCAGATCGCGACTGCGGCACCAACGTCGACACCGGTTAGCGAACCAGTCACGCCGGTCGGTGTGAACGATTCCGGCGTCTCCGATGCGCCAACTCGATTGCGAGAGGCCGAAGCGGTTGCGGCTGCGATGGGGCGACCCGAACGAAAAGTCGCTATCGCGGGATCCAAGACTCAACTCAATGAAACGGCGATTTACGGTGGCGCTTTTCGACCCTCGCGTATTGCACCCTGGCTCGTCTCACTTGGACTCGTCGCTGCTCTTGCCTTTGCGATGGTCAGGATCTTTGAACCACTTTGGACTGCCCAAGAAGTCGCGGAACAAGAGACGAGTTCCATAATCGATACGGATACGGGCACAAACGATGTCGATTCGGTGTCGGATTCGGATACCGAGGTCGCGGAGGAAGCAAGCACGGAGGATGAGTCCAATACCTCGCGTGATCCGGATGAACAGAATGCATCAGACGATTCCGAGACCGACGATGTCGAATCGGTTTCACCGCCAGCTCCGATGATCATGTCTGCGCCAGGTACCGAGCCCACCGAGGTAACCGAAACAGAGGAAGCCACGTTAGATGATGCGACAGAGTCGGTTGCGGTTGAGGCCGAAAACATGGAGGCAGATAACGTCGACAGTGTTGCCCCTCCCATTCCAGCCACGGCGGGGAATGAAGAACCAACGGACAACGAAGTTGCGATGGACGATGCAGAATCGGCCACGCCGCCGATCCCGCCTCCCGTCGACGACGTTGCTGCCGAAGAATTGGCGGACGACAAAGAACCTAAAACCGTTTTGGTCGGGTCGTTGGTCTCCGAATCTACGTTGGTCGCTGCGAAAGTGGGTGATGCTTGGGAACATGTCAAAAAGGATGATGACATCCCGGCAGGGATTTGGTTGTTTGTCGCGCCCACGTTTCGTGCGGAATTTGCCACCGAGAAAGCTGGGATCACGTTTGTGGGCCCGTCTTTGGCCGGATGGGACTCCAGCGTGCCCGATGAACCTGTCCTGGAGATTGAAATGGGACGCCTCATCATCAAGTCGACCGGATTTGATGAAATCACCATGCGGTTAGGATCGGTTCCCGTTTCGATCAAATTCGCAGACGATGAATCCGTAATCGCCTTGACCCTCCAACACTACCGGGCACCTGGATTGGATCCGCTGCTCACTGAGAACCGGCGCCTGATGGCCGGTGCACAAGTGCTCCAAGGGTCGGTCGAGATCAGTCACGACGGGATGAAATCGAATCTCGTAACAGGTCAGCAGTGGACTAAAAAAGGCGCCGCCGATCCGCAAGTGAACGCCATTGAGGCAATTCCCGCATGGGCGACGAACGATGCGGAAGGACTGGAAAAGGAAGCACAAGAAGGTTTGATGGCTCTGATCGAAGACGCGGAGCCATTGGAAATGGAACTTCGCGAAGCAAGGCTGTTTCGTCGTGCCGAAGTGGGTGCTTTAGCCGCGCGGACGTTGCTCCATATGGGTTTGGGAGACGTCTACTTTGGTGGTGATGGAATCCTCAGTGACGCGAAGCAGCGATCGTACTGGTTGACCCATTTCAATGAATTGCAAAGCGTCGTGAATCGCAGCGAAGCTTCCGCGTTGAACCTTCGTGCCGCTATCGTCAAGATGGACTCAGCCAACGCGTTGCCTCTGTTCCGACTCTTAATCGGGTTTTCACAGACGCAGCTCGTCGAGGGCGGTGACGAGGAGCTCGTCCAATTGCTCGATTCACCGTCGATGGCGGTCCGTGTCTTGGCACTCGAAAACCTGGAAGCGATCACCGGCACAACGCTCTACTTTCGTCCGGAACAGGAAAACGCCGTGCGACGCGAACCCGGCATCAAGAAGTGGACCGTTCGCCAACGCAAAGGCGATATTCGCTGGCAAGAATAGCGATCGATCGCGGAACTGTACCTGGATACGTCAGCGTTGAGTTGGCGTATCGCAAAGCCGCGACCACCGGGCCGCGACCTATCGATCTTTGCCGATAACGCTTAAGCTGTGGCGGTTTGATTCACCCCGGAAAGGAAAGCCCATGGCGGATTCCATCGTCATCTTTGGTGCGTCAGGTGACCTAACCAGTCGCAAGCTCATTCCAGCCATCTATCAGCTGTTTGCGAAGAGCCGCCTGCCGAAAGGCTCGCGGATTGTCGGGGTATCTCGCAGTGCATACGAGCACGACGAGTGGCGCTCCATGCTTCGCGAAACGACCGAGCAATTCGCAGGCGACCAATTCGATGCGGAAACGTGGAACGCATTTAGTGAATACATCTTTTATCAACCGGGCGACATTCAATCTGCCGATGACTTCCGCGCACTCGCTGAGTTCTTAGACAGCGTGGAACCAGATGAAGGCTGTGGCCGCGTTTACTATCTGTCGACCATGCCGCAGTTGTACGAGCTGGCGATTAAACAATTGGGCGATGCCGGACTCGCGGATGATAGCGCGGGATTCCGCCGAGTGATCATCGAAAAACCATTTGGCACGAACCTGTCCACCGCACGCGCATTGAACGAGTCAATCCATCATGTATTTCGCGAAGACCAGATCTATCGGATTGACCACTATCTCGGAAAAGAAACCGTGCAAAACATCTTTGCATTGCGTTTCGCCAACAGCATCTTTGAACCCATTTGGAATCGTAATTACGTCGACCACGTTCAGATAACCGTCGCCGAAGAAGTCGTTATCGGCCGCAGGGCAGGTTACTACGACACGTCGGGCATCCTGCGTGACATGTTTCAGAATCATATTCTGCAACTGATGATGATTACGGCTATGGAGCCGCCCGCACGATATGACGCTGCTCTCGTTCGCGATGAAAAAGTGAAAGTGCTGCACAGTGTTCGTACGATGACCGGCGGTGACTTCGCATCCGACACCGTTCGCGGTCAATACGCCGGGTATCTCGATGAGGGTGGGGTTCCCCCTGACAGCCAGACAGCGACCTTTGCCGTGCTGAAACTGTACTGTGACAATTGGCGTTGGAAGGGCGTTCCATTTTATCTGCGCAGCGGTAAAGGCATGTCTTGTCGAACAACGCAGATCGTCATCCAATTCAAGAACGTTCCACACATTTTGTTTGGCGATAAAACACGCGAACCACTCGGGAACCGGTTGGTGATGCAAGTCCAACCGGCTGAAGGCATCCAACTGCACTTTGAGACGAAAGTGCCAGATTCGGAGATGAAGACGCGAACGAGCACGTTAGATTTCAGTTTCCGCGAAACGGTCGGTGGTGACTCCATGCCCGACGCCTACCAACGCTTGCTGCTGGATTCGCTACTGGGTGATGCAAGTCTCTTTGCGCGCAGTGATGAGGTGGAGTTGGCGTGGGGAATCATCGATCCAATCATCGCCGCCTGGAATAGCCCGGCGGCGCCGGAGCTTCATACGTATCCGTTGGGAATGTGGGGCCCATCGCAGTCGTCCGTCTGGATGGAACATCAGAAACGAGAGTGGTTCGACGTCTGCCCCGTCCTCAAGTAGGCATAGTCGCCGATCGCTCCGCCGATCGTAGCGCAATCGCAGAACGACGCCTTGGCGATCGTTGCGCAATTTTGAGACAGGCAATGGACGCTACGATCGGCGACTATCGATCGGCGACTATCGATCGGCGGAGCGATCGGCGACTATCGTCATGCTACGACTGGTCGTCGCCTGTTGGTGGGCGTCGTGGTCGATCGCCGCCGGGGGTTCCTCCTTGATCTCCACCGCGTTGACGCGAACTACCCGCGCGGCTCATTGCGGATTCCAGTTCTTTTTTGGAGATCGCTTGGTCGCCATCGGTATCAATGCGATCCAGTCGGCCAGCCATTTGCTCTGGGATTTCGTCACCACTTAGCTTGCCGTCTTTGTTGGCATCACGCTGCTGGAACATCCGAGCCATAAATTCGCCTCGTCCCTGTTGTCCCTGCATGCCTGGTCGACCCTGAGTGCCGCCCGGGCGACCCTGTGCGCTACCTGGACGACCTTGGGCTCCACCGGGACGACCTTGACCACCTTCGGCGCCCTGTCCACGACGCCCGGTGAATGTACCGCCGCCTTGCGGACGAATCTCATCCATCGTCAGCTGTCCGTCGCGATTCTTGTCAAGCTTCCGAAGTGCGACGGCGGCGTTTTCGATCTCGTCGCTTGAAATGCGCCCGTCTTTATTCGCATCCAACGCTGCCATGACCGGGATCATCTGCATGAAAGCTGCGCCGCCCGCGGCACCGCCTCGACCACCAAACTGTGAACCACCGGCCCCGGCTCCCCGTCGTCGTGCACCGTCACGTTCGGGTGGTTGGGCCATGATTGACCCGGATACGAACACGCTCAAAATCAAGGTTGCCAGAAAACTGTGCGTTAAACGCATCGATACGCTCCGATTTGGACGAATGAGTCTAGGACGACGGGATTGGAAGAAGGGGGTGCTTGTCTGAAACCAATCGTTTCGCGGGAAGTTTCGCTAAAAACGGCCTCTCGCCGTTGATCCAAAACGAGTGCACCTAATCATTCAAACGCGGACCACGCGTGCGCGAGGACAGGGAATCGGCTTGCTGGAACCAGAATTCCGGTTTGGCTAGACTAGTGTGTCCCTCCTATGGTCCGGTCGGCCACCCAAGAGATCAGCATCCCCCAGGATCCCATCTCACAATGGCCTCGTCCCGAGTTCTTGGTACCCCAAGCCTTGGATTCCCGTCTGGGTCGACCGAGCCATTTCCCACCTACCGCCGATGGCAAAGTGATTCGCAACGCGATTGTTTCACTGGCAATTTTCTTTTTCGGCTTCGTCATCACGAAGCCGCTTAGCGCAGAGACCCCCACGAAGCCCATCCACTTTGCCAATGACATCGTGCCGATCTTGACGAAGGCGGGATGCAATGCCGGCGTCTGCCACGCCAAAGCGGGAGGCGGTCAGAATGGGTTCCAATTGTCATTACTGGGATTCGAACCCGAACTGGATTACCGAACGTTGGTAACCGATGGGCGTGGTCGGCGTCTGTTCCCAGCGGCTCCGGATCAAAGCTTGCTCCTGAAAAAAGCTTCGGGTCGAGTCCCCCATCGTGGCGGCGCGTTACTTCCTGTTGATTCCAATGGATACCGCCTGCTTCGTGAATGGGTTGCCCAGGGAACACCCTTCGCACGAGATGGAGATCCGTCACTCGAGCGGATCGAGATCGAACCATCGAGCAGCACCCTCCCGATTGAGGGTGAGCAACGACTGCGTTCGATCGCCCATTATTCGGACGGAAGTGTTCGGGACGTTACATCGTTGGCGTTGTACGAATCCAACCAGACCGCCATGGCCGAAGTCGACGAAGAGGGAACCGTTCGGGCTCACGACATCCCGGGGAACGTCGCTGTGATGGTACGGTACCAGGGAAAGGTGGCGGTTCACAACGCCTCCATTCCACTCGCAGATTCTGCGAACATCACATCCGTTCAACCCGCAAACTTCATCGATGAATGGGTCTTCAGTAACCTTCAATCGATCGGCATGCCACTGTCGAACGTTTGTGATGATGCAACATTTCTACGCAGGGTCTCGCTGGACATCGCAGGGAGACTTCCCACGATTGAAGAAGCCGAGAGTTTTCTGAAGAGTGGCGACCCCAACAAACGCTCGGCAGCGATCGACCGGTTGTTGCAGGGAGGCGACTACGCCGATTATTTCGCCAACAAGTGGACCGCGTTGCTGAAAAATCGTCGCGATGAAGCGAGTGATATCACATCGAACTTCGCATTCCACGCATGGATTCGCGACAGCCTGCTAGCCAATAAACCGTACGACCAGTTAGTCCGGGAGTTGCTCGCGGCGACTGGCACCGTCTTGGGTAATCCGCCCGTTGCTTGGTACAAGCGAGTAAAAGAACCCAAGCAACAAATGGAAGATGTCGCGCAGCTGTTCCTGGGCGTTCGGATGCAGTGTGCACAGTGCCACCATCATCCCTTTGAGCGGTGGAGCCAAGACGACTATTACCGCTTGTCAGCTTTCTTCACGCAGATCGGTCGCAAGCCGACGGCCGTTCGTGGAGAGGACATGATCTTTCACCAACGCGGAATCGCCGAAGCAAGAAACCCGCGGACCGGCCAATCGCTCCGACCCGCTGCGCTCGGTGATGCCGTTGAACCCATCACCGCTGACACCGATCCACGCCTGAAATTGGCTGACTGGATGAGCGATCCGGCTAATCCATTTTTTGCCAAAGCGCTTGTTAATCGCTACTGGAAGCACTTCTTTTCGCAAGGATTGATCGAGCCCGAAGACGATATTCGGGATACCAATCCACCGACCAATCCGGAGTTGTTGGCGGCCTTGGAAGATCACTTTCGATCCAGCGGATACGACCTCAAGGAACTTGTCCGCGTCATAACCCATTCGCGTGCCTATCAATTGAGTGCCATACCCAACGACCAAAACTTGGCTGACCGTCAGAATTACTCGCGATTTTATCCAAGACGGCTGCAAGCGGAGGTGATGCTGGACGCGATTGATGCAGTGACCGGATCGAAGACGAGCTTTGCAAATCTGCCGATCGGCACACGAGCGGTGGCTTTGCCCGACAACAGCTACAACAAAGCCTCACCGTTCTTGCGAGTCTTTGGTCGACCCGAAGGACTCAGCGTGTGCGAATGTGAACGAGTACGTTCGGCCAGCTTAGCGCAGAGTCTGCACTTGATGAACGCGGGTGACATGAAGTCCAAGTTGGCCTCCGGCGCAGGAACAGCGAATCAACTCGCGAAATCTGCCGAACCACTCGCCGAGAGAATCGACAGACTTTATTTGCTGGCGTTTTCACGTTTTCCAACCGACGACGAATTCCAAACGGCGGAGGCTTATCTTCGCGAATCGCGTGAGTCCGCCGATGGCAAGCCACTCGGCGAACAAGCAGCGTTACAAGAGAACTTCCAAGACTTGATTTGGGCCTTGATCAATACCAAGGAATTCCAATTCAACCATTAGCCAAGCGAACCGCGACACGACCGAACTCCAATCAACCATTGTCGCCATGAGTAACTTCTCGAACATTATTGCCAAATCCTGTTTGTTGCTAACAAGCATCGTCATGACGTCATCTCTGACGTTTGGACAGTCTGTCGGTTTGCCAGCACCAAGACTACTGACGACGTATCCAATGGGAGGTCAGGTCGGCACCGAATTCGAAGTAACGATCAGCGGTGAGCATTTGAACGAAGTCTCCGAGTTGCGTTTTTCAGACTCACGAATCACCGCGGCGCCGGTCAAAGACAAAGAAGGCAATCTCGTCGCTTCACGTTTTCTCGTTTCGGTAGACAGTCAGTGCCCGGTCGGTCTGTATGAAGCAAGCGTGATGACTCGGCTGGGTCTTTCAGCACCGCGGATCTTTTCCATCGGCGCATTGCAAGAGTCGGTCCAAGCCAAGCCAGCCGCGTCAGTCGCAGATGCCACAAAGATTGAAATTGAATCGATCTGCAACGCGACGGTTGCGGCCCGAGCAGTCAATCATCACCGTTTCGAAGCGAAACGAGATCAACGAATCATCATCGACTGCGCCGCCAGGGGAATCGACTCGAAGCTAAAACCGGTCGTCATCATCGCTGACGAAAACGGCCGTGATCTGATGGCAGAGCGGGGCGGCGGACTGATCGATTTTCAGGTCCCGGTCGATGGATCGTATCTCGTCAAAGTTCATGATCTCACGTTTCAAGGCGGTCCTTATTTCTTTTACCGTCTTGCGATTCGAGAACTTCCGTCCGACGCACCGTTGCCGGCGCGGATGGCGTCAACGCGCGGAGTTAACGCCGCGTCATGGCCTCCGCACCATGCACCGCGGAGTGCATCACTCGCGGAGACAGAACCGAACGATCAGCAGCATCAGGCTCAAAGGATCGAATTGCCTTGCGACTTAAGCGGGTCCTTCGCGCCCGCCGCCGATGTAGATCGATTCGAATTCATGGCGACCAAGGGCGACGTCTGGTGGATTGAAGTGGCGTCGGATCGCCTGGGGCGTCCGACCGATCCGACGCTGGTTGTGCAGCATGTTGGGACGAAAGACGGCAACGAAACCCTAAGCGACGTCGTTCAGCTAACCGATATCCCGAGTCCCGTCAAAGTCTCGGGAAACAATTACGCTTACGATGGACCGCCGTACAACGTTGGTACTTCCGACTTGATGGGCAAGATCGAAATTCAAGACGATGGATTGCACCGGATCCAATTGACGGATGCATTCGGAGGCACACGCAACGATCCTCGAAATATCTACCGTTTGATCATCCGCAAGGCAGCACCGGACTTTGCACTGGTGGCCTGGGGCATGCACATGGAGCTGCGTAATGGTGATCGAAACGCACTTTCTAAGCCGATCGCCCTTCGCGGCGGCGCAACGATGCCATTGGAAGTGGTAGCGATTCGCCGTGACGGATTCAACGGCGACATTGAACTCGCCATGGAAGACTTGCCCGATGGCGTATCGGCGACGGGACTAAAGATCCCAGGCGGTCAATCTCGAGGCGTGATGCTAATCACCGCTGACGAAGGCGCACCGCGAGGCGTTTCCAGCGCTCGATTTTTCGGGACCGCACAGATCGATGGACAGACCGAGCGAAGACCCTGTCATTTGGCATCGATGGCTTGGCCGGTCACGAATCACTGGAGCGAAATCCCTAGCCCACGTCTGTTGCATGAAGTCGCCGTATCGGTAGGCGGTACCGAACTGGCACCCATTACGATCGCGCCCAAGAACGATGACACCTTGACCGTCGCACAAGGTCAAAAGCTAACCATTCCTTTGCTTCATATGCGTCGCAGTGAGTTTTCCGGTTCCACGATGAGCGTTCGCACGATGGGCACGGGCTTCGAACGAGCACCCAAGATCGACATTCCATTAGGTGAAGACACCTCCGAAGTCACGCTTGACCTAGCGTCACTCAAAACGCCACGCGGTCAGTACCAAATCGCGTTCTACGGCGGTGCGGTTGCAAAGTACCGTGAAGCGAAATCCGACAAGACAAAAGACATCGTCGATATCGTCGTCTCCAAACCGATCGCGATTGAAGTCACCGCTGCCAAAACACCGTAAAGAATGCTATGCCCATGAACCACTCGCCCATCCATTCTGACGAGGGTATACCGATGCGACCGCTGAAAGGAACGCGACGCAGTTTTATGCGATTTGGTGTCGCCGGATTCACGAGCCTCAGTCTGCCTGGTGTTCTACGACTGCAAGCCGCCAGCCCGCTTTCCGGTGTGAAGCGAAAGAAATCCGTGATCCTGGTGTGGAAACCCGGTGGATGCAGCCACATCGATACATACGATCCAAAACCAAACGCTCAAAGTGAATACCGCGGGCCATTCGGTACGATCGCAACGAGTGTTCCCGGCATGCAATTCACGGAGTTATTGCCACGCCAGGCTGCCATCGCAGACAGGTTCACCGTCTTACGGTCGATGCGCCAAGCGGCTGGCGGTCATCCAGCCGGATCGATGCAGATGTTTTCGGGAGATTCAGACACACGTGATAAGCCCAAACCTCGATTGCCAGATTGGATGTCGGTGGCAAACTACTTGCGATCGCAAGACGGCGTGCGTGAAAACCCACTGCCGCGTTATGTCGGCGTGAATCCTCCAACGGCGTACAACGGGCCAGCCTACCTCAGCGACGCGTACTCTCCTTTCGCAGTCACCGGTGATCCAGCCCAACCGGGATTCACTGTGCCCAACATCGGCCTGACCAATCAACGCGAAGTACGTCGGTTAGATCGTCGCGTAGCCCTTCGTAAGAACCTGGACAACCTGCAGCGCGCATTTGACACGTATGGTGAGCTCGAATCACTCGATCAATTTGAGTCGCAAGCGCTGACGCTGCTAACGAATCCGAAAACGAAAGAAGCGTTTGATTTATCCAAGGAAGATGATCGAACGCGTGATCGCTACGGTCGAAACACGTGGGGTCAGCAATTGCTAATGGCCAGAAGGCTCGTCGAAGCTGGCGTTGAAGTCTTAACGACCAGCCTCCGTGGACCGCTCTGCGGCCGCGTCAACAATTGGGATGATCATGCGGTCAACCATCATGTGTTTGACGCGCTGCGTTTTCGATCCGAAGCGTACGATCAAGCTGTCAGTGCATTGATCGAGGATATTTATGAGCGCGGACTCGATGAAGAGGTTTTGGTCGTCGTAACGGGTGAGTTTGGGCGAACACCAAAAATCAGTTACCAGCCAAGTACGGGTGCGGGGAACGCAAGTGCGCCTGCTGGAACAAAACAACCCGGTCGCGATCATTGGCCGAGAGCATTCAGCAACTTATGGGCTGGCGGTGGTATCGAAACAGGCCGATTCATCGGTGCAACCGACCCTCGCGGCGAGGACGTGATCAACCGTCAATGTGGTCCCGGTGATTTTCTGGCAACGATTTATCATCACCTGGGCATCGATTCTTCGAATGTCTTGATCGAAGACTTCAATGGTCGTCCAACCCCAATCGTAGACCACGGCAAACCGATCGCTGAGTTGATTTAAAACGATGCGCAACCGGATACACGACCAAACAAATCACGGCGAATCGGGTGTCAGGTCAATGATGGAGTCGTTTGTTGCCGGAACTGTTTCTTGTTCGTTCTTTGTCGACGAACCTAGATCTGGCGGGTCGGGACCGCGATCTAACAAAGGATTCTGATCGAGCGCGAGCTGTCGGTCTGCCCAACGTCGCCAATCCGGACGAGTCTCAATCAGAACGAGATCCTGTAATTGGGTGGTCAACTCCGGCCCAGATTCACCCAATCGCACGCGAAGCCGTACCAGGTTCCCCAGGAAGATCGGATTTTCGGGTTCCATCTCGACGGCCTGCCAATACAGGTCCATCGCCTCATGGACCTTACCAGCCGCCTCCAACGTCAGACCAAGGTTGTAGAAAACGGTCGGGTCATGAGGCATCAGCTCCATCGCTGTCTCGAACGCAAGCACGGCTTGATACAGATTGCCTGCATCATAGTGAAGCAGTCCGAGGTTGTTATGAGCGGGCCCAAATGATTCGTCTGCAGCAACCGCATCTAAGAAATTTAATGAGGCCGTTTCGATATCCCCCTGTTCGATCGCACGCATACCGAGCCGCGTTAACCGTGCCGCCTTGGCTGTGTCCTGCGCAGCGGCAACACGAACAATCGATTCATTGGGTCCAATCAGTGATGCGCAGCCGCACATTGACAACGCCATCAACGTGACGATGCTCGCAGACTTCCGTGCCGCGCGGCAATTCCTCATAGGTGAACGATCAGTCTGATTCTCGCAAACTCGTGGCTCGACGATCCGTTGTTCGAGACCGACGGGCATCCACTATCGGCTTGTCGGCGAAAAAATGATCTGGGTCAAGGTCAGCTCGACCTCCCAAGCCTCCTGTCCGCCCTGACTTACCGAATTTCGCGGGGCCGTGAGCCGAATATCACGCACCAGCGATCCGGTTTCCTCATCTTGGAGCGCCTCGCAAAACGCCAGCAGCGTCGGCAGGGGAGTGGGAGCCAATTCGATCGTTGTTGTACGAATCTCAAAATCCGTTCGCGGAATTCGCTGTGGGTCCGTCGGCTCTTCGCGAAGTAAGGATGACTGTGCGATGCCTGCTGAGCTTCGTGATTGGGCAACACGATTAGCGATTTCAGAGGGTGACTCCAATCGCAAAGCAGCAACCTTGGGCGCCTGTTGCCATCGCTCGATGTCTTTCAACTTCGCCCGAATCTCGTCCAGATCGGACTTCGTGTCGACAAGACGCTGCTGTGCCGCACCGGCGTCGAGGATACTGATCGCGGCATAAACGGCCATCAGTGCGATGACGATCACGTACAGAATCCGTCGCCGGTTTTTCGCTCGATGGTCGACAGTCTTCGCTGGGCTCATCCGCGGCTCTCCTGCATGGGAGACCAGTGAAGCGAAACCGTTGTTTGGCTCGACACGGTTCCAGACCACTCAGCTTCCAAAGTGGAATCGAACGTCTTGGCGTCGCTTTGCGTGGTGACGGGCGGTTTAACAATAAAGCCGGCGGTAGAAAGCCGGGATGCCAACGTTCCGGCATCAACTGGACTTCGAACTTGCAATTCCAAATCGACATTACCGTTATCGATTTCGATCTTCGTCACTCGGTAGCGCAAATCATCTGGCAGTGCCATGATCAATTGACTCAGGACAGTGTGCCCCGACACGGGCAAGTCCACATCACCACTGCGACCACGCGAAGCCATCACCCGTGCATGCTCACTTCGAACACGGCGCAGCAGAGCCGCGGGAACACGCGTGTCTGGGAACGCTTCGCGAAAGAGCGATTGCTGTTCCACTTGCAGGTCGGTGATTGCGGCTTCAATCCGTTGAGTTCGGAACCAGCCTGCGAACGCAATCGCGACAAGCAAGGCGATCGCAGAAGCGAAGGCAAGCCGAACGGGCGTTTGAATCGGACGTAGCGGATCGGGTGGCCCTAGTTGTTCCCGGCGAAGATCAAAGGTGCGCAGACGTCGTTTCAAGACTTGTTCGGTACCTTGCAACTGCAACGGCTCTAGCGAACGATCAACGATCTCACTCTTTTTAAAAACGGACTCCAACTGGGCGACAACTTCAGAATCATCCGTCACGATCACCGTCCTGTCTGCCTCGCTTGGCCGCAACGCTAGCTGCCGTTCCAAACTGGCAGAATCCAACGGGACACGCTTCCAGTCGACAACGATTCCGCGATGGACGCTTATCCAGTCGCAGAACCCACCTTCGACCAGCAGATAGTCAGACGACAGGTCATCTTGAGCAGCTAATACTCCGACAGCTAACAGGGATGCAGGAACAATCGCTCGAACCGTGATTCCTGCCGTTTCCAAACGTTCGGCGAGTGTGCGCCAGGGTTCCAGCGGAAGCGAAACGGCCGCAACGGACTTGGCATCGAGCTGTTGCGGTTCCGGTACGGATGGTGGAGGGATCGGCTGAAAATCAGCAACCA
The DNA here is from genome assembly GCA_039179795.1 of Planctomycetota bacterium. GTDB lineage: Bacteria > Planctomycetota > Planctomycetia > Pirellulales > Pirellulaceae > Rubripirellula. The sequence goes on from JBCDEM010000002.1 coordinate 153,408, forward strand.
TCGATTCCGCATCGATCGGTAGATGATCTTCGAGCGCGTACGTCAGCTCCACACGATCTCGAAGGTCGGTATCCACCGGCACATTCAACTGGACAAAGAAACATGACGTTGAGGCCGGCGCTAACACACATTGAAATCGTTTCAAACCAGCTAACCGAGACATGACTTCAACACAGGTCGCCAGCTCTTCCATGGTCGCGTCGGCAGACAACGTTTCCGTCTCGCTGCCGACGATCAATGACCAACCGGATTCGCGCTGAACTATCAGACAATCTTGGAACGTCATGGTCGGTTCCTGTTGCGTCGATTGTTTCCACGGTTCCGATTTGCTGGCGACGTTTTGTTGTCGCGATCCAATGTGACGGTTTGCGTCTGGCCTCGCCAATCCAAGGTGACGCTTTCCGCTTCGATACGTGTGAGCGTGATGCCGGCGGGCGTCAACTCCAACGATTCTCCAGCAGCTTTCACATCAAAATTACCCGACGCATCGGCCAAGATCGCGAGGCTTTCGGATGAGTCGATGATCGTTCCGACAAGCGTCCATTCGAGACTTGGACGTGTCGGTTTTGGCGGTGGCGTTTGCCGTTGCACCGGTTCCGGTGCGCGTGTGGGGGCAGGAGGCGGATCGTACAATGGTCCGCGGAAATTCCGAGCAATTTTTGATTCATCTAATTCCATGCCTGCAGCGACCGTTGGAATCGATCCTTTCTCCGAGGTTCGATCATTGTCGCGTTCGGCTGTGGATCCCGATTCCAACGTAGAGAACGACCAAGCAACGACGACACCTGAAGCGATCAGCAGTCCGAACGCGATGGCATAGATTACGTTTCGTTGGGTCGTCACACTCATCCAAACAATCTTTGTTAGTTGTGTCGTTCCACTTGTGGTCTTTTGCAGTTACTGGTTTGCATCTGTTTCGATTTCAAAACTCGAATCGCGCCGATCGAATGTCACCCTCGCGATCACGGCTCTGAACGGAAAAGCGCCTTAGTGATTTTCGCCCTTGCGTAGATGCGTCGATCCAAACGGAAAAACTTGTACTTGATTGCGACATGAGCCTGGCTAACGTTTCGCGATCTTCTCGGTCGGAAACTTCAGCTTGCAACAGCATAGGCAGCGTTGCCGTTGGGCTGCGTCGGTAACGACCCAAGAGATCGCGTGCGGCTCCATCTTGAATGACCGCTCCTGCGACCGCCAGAATCGCTTGGTCGGATGCGCGCTGAAAGTTCAGCTGCCCGCTGCCCCAACAGGTCATTCCGGTTGTAGCGTTTGGGAGTGCTGCCGTACTGCCGTAAGTCGACGTCAACATTGGCAATTCAAAGACTTCCCCCCAGCTTCGAAACGCCTTTGGTGGGTCCATTTCAGCTTCCAATTCCTCATCGGAAGTCAAAGAGGACCTCGAATCCATCCTTGGTTCGATGGCCGGTCGTAGCCGCACACATCGATTCGAACCAAAATCCAACAGATCGCCCAGGCAGCGATTCGTCTGCGCTTGACCAGCGTAGTGATAGAGCGCGTTCAGATCGACTTTTGCATCTTCATCGCCCAGCAAGACGTCAAACGTGACACCTCCTAAGGTGATGGCCGCTCGATAGTAGGGCTCTGGAGGCTGGCTCGGGTTGCGTGCTTGTGCAAGCTCCGCTCGTTCCTCAAACAGCTTCGGAGCCTGTGCCATCAAAGCTCGTTCCAGTGTTTGCGCACCCCATCGTTGCTGCAAAGAACGTTGAGCGTCCGCCGCTTCTAACCCGCGACTTAATGATCGATTTGCCAAAACACTCAAGAGAGTCACCATCAACACGCAAACGGCGATGACGGTCAGCAACACGTACCCGGATCGAGCGCGATCAGTCCTCATGATGATGAATGACCTCCCGCCACAGAATGCGACCTCGGGGATCGGTGAGTGTGATTCGAAACTTACTCGGTACCGCTGCCAAGCCACCAGCTTCGGGGAGCGGTGCCAGCGAATCTTCGGGATCGGTTTGCTCCAGTGAATCAACCAAGATCCTGCCAACCCCCATCCACATGACATCTCGCATCTGTCCGTTCTGCTCACGAATCAAAGCGGAACCGGATTCGGTTGCGACGACTCGATAGATGACACGCCCTTCGGTCAACAAAGGCAATCGCGTCGATGCATCGCGTGACACAAAGCCATGCAGCATCACGCTCACTGCATTCCACTGCATGCCACGTGCGTTTTGTAAATCAACGCGTATCTGCTCGATCAAAAGTGTTGTCGGAAAATCCGATGCGGCATCCGAATCGACCTGACGTAAGTCACGACTGGCTGACCAGACAATGTTCATCAGACCGACCATCATCATGGCCGCCAACACCATGGCTGCGACCAGTTCGATGAGCGTTAAGCCCGATCGATCGGTTGAAAATGCTCTTTTCATTCCCGTTACAGTCCGGCGGTCGCGTGCTTTACCACATCCAATTTTGCTTTGGGTTGTCCTCGTTCATCAAATACCTCCAACCGAATCACGGGCATCGCTACGCCGGCAGGGGAAGTCATGCCGATAACGCGTGTCCGCCACATCCAACCCGTTCGCCCTGCGATGAAACCTTGCCCCGATGCCGGCATTCCATCTGGGTCGCTTTGAAACTGATTCATGATTTCATCCGCGATTCCGACGGCGATCAACTGATGGTTGGCCTGACGATACTGACGGCGCTGCGCGGCGAGCGCCATCAACGAAGCGACCAAAACCGTCGCCATCAACACTAAACCCACGACCACTTCAACGAGAGTTAATGCGCAGCGTTGCTGCCGAGATACGAAACGCTTAGAGACTGAGCAGTTCATCGGCTGCCTCCCGATCTTCAACGGTCAATACTTGGCCACTTCCACCCAATACAACGATCCATCGCGACGCTGACCCTCGTTTCAATTCGACGGCATAGCTCGGGGACCAACCACTGCGTCCAAAATCGATCTCGACCTCCGTGCCGACGGTCACTCTTCGCCCCGTGTCCACGGAAGCAACTTCCACGGCGGCTGGCATTCGAAAAATGGATTCACCAATTCGAATCTGTCGTTTGCGTCGATCGATCGTCATGACGAGCGGACGTTCGATGGAACGAGCGTGTCGGCGGGCTTTGGCATCCGAAGAGATGATGACCTGCTTCGCTTGGTTAAGGTGGTAGCGATCCATCGTGCCACGCAATGACACGGCAGCGATGCTCACCAGCAAAGCCATGATGACAAGAACCACGACCAATTCGATTAGCGTAAAACCTGTCCGTCGCAAGTCACTTGCTCCGCGAGTTGAGTAACGCACTCGACACGTCATGCGTCTTCGCTACCGAGTGTTTCACTCGTGATGTCTTTGTTTTCTCCTTCGCCTCCCTCACGTCCATCAGCACCCAAGCAGATCACTTCATAAGGATCGGTCGATCCGGGACTGACGTATTCGTAAGAGTTCTTCCATGGATCTAACGGAACTTTGTTCAAGAATCCGTCCGGCCAACTATCGGTGCCTTGGGCGAGCACTTCCAAGCCTTCATCGGTGGTTGGGTATCGCCCTTGATCGGCGTAGAACGTCTCGATCGCTTTTACCATGTTGGCAATTTCAGTGCGGGCCGCATTCTGTTTCGACGTGATCAGGTAACCGCGCGTTCGGACAGCGACGAGTCCCGCCAACATGCCCAAAATGACCATAACGACAATCAATTCGACGAGCGAAAAAGCGGAGCGAACAACACGTCGTTTTCGCACGATGGAATTACATAACATTTCCCGCCTCCAATATTGGAAGGATCGTCGCCAATAAAAGAAAGCCGACCATGACGGCCAGCACCAAAATCAAAACCGGTTCCAACAAAGCTGTAAACCGCGCGGACGAAGTGGCTACCTGTGCATCGTAGTCTTCCGCAAGGCGAAACAGCATCTCGTCCAGTCGTCCAGACTCTTGCCCGACCGAAAACACGCGAACGGCCAGGGGCGGAAACGCATCATTTTGTTGCAGCGCATCGGCAACTTCTTCCCCGGCCGCAATTCGCTCACCGGCATCTTTCAGTGCATTGCGAAAGACACGGTTGTTTGTGGAACGTTCGGCCAACGCAACAGCGCGTGTCAACTCAACGCCACTTCGCGAAAGCGTCCCAATAATCATGGCGATTCGAGAGACGCCTTGCTTGGTCACCATCGGACCGATCAGTGGAAGCTTCAGCAAGAACCGATGCCAAAGCTCTTTGCCACGGTCGTTTCGCAGCACCATCACCACAGCAATGATCCATGCGATAACCACGATGGCCAAAAACCATCCGTACGACAACAACGCGTTGCTGATCGCTTGCGCCACACGGGTTGGCCACGGCAGAACCTCCACGGTTTCTTGCAGGTTCTCGAGCAACGGTGGCAACACAGACGTCATCAGGAAAATCCCTGCCGCAGCACCAAAACAAACCAAGAACGCGGGATAGACCAAAGCCGTCGTAACCGAATCGCGCAAGCCAAGCTGTTTGCGTTTGAATTCTGCCAACTGATCCAGCACGGATTCCAATGTGCCTGCATTCTCGCCAACTTCCACCATGTGGACGGATGCCGCGTCAAATAGGTCGGGACGCTCGGCCAGTGCTTCGGCGAGCGACGACCCAGCCGCAACGCGGTCGCGAACGGCAAGAATGGCAGTGTGAAACGACCCATTGGTCTGCTCAGCGATCGTATCAATGGCCTCAAGCAACGGGATGCCCGCATGCAACATCATCGCCAATTCTTGAACAGCGGTCGCCCACTGATTGGAAACCGACCGAATCGTCCAGCGCGGCAGCAACTTAATCTTCGAGCGGTTCGATGTCTCTGACAGTCTCCGAATCCGGACACCGTCACCGCGCAGTTGATCCCTCGCCTGCCGGGGCGTTTCGGCGACCAACGTGCCTTGGACGGCCACGGCATTTCGGTCGACGCCAGTATATGAAAAGACGGCCATATTGCGGATTCGATCGCTAAGTTATCGACGTGACGCGCAAGACCTCGTCCAACGTGGTCAAGCCTTGATGGATTTTCATAAGACCATCCGTGGACAACAAATGCATGCGCGATTCCAATGCTGCCGCGCGAACCTGACTCGCATTCGCTCGTGACTGAACCAAGTCTCGGCAGCGATCATCGACCACCAACAACTCGAACAAACCGATGCGGCCACGAAAACCCGTTCCACGGCACGTCTGGCATCCAACGGCTCGATGCGCACCTGGTAATTCACTCCGGTCGATCTCAAGCTCCGTGACCAGCTCGTTTGGAACAGGAGTTCGAGACGAACCATCCGGTTCCTTGCAATCTTCGCAAAGCCGACGAACGAGTCGCTGGGCCAAAGCTGCCACCAACGAACTACTGACCAAGTAGGGTTCGATTCCCAGGTCAAGCAGTCGCGTCACCGCACTCGCTGCGTCGTTCGTATGTAGTGTGCTAAACACTAAGTGACCGGTCAGCGACGCCTGGATCGCCATGACGGCTGTTTCACTATCGCGGATCTCACCCACCATGATGATGTCGGGATCCTGTCTCAGAACACTTCGCATACCAGAAGCAAACGTCATCCCTTTCTTTTCATTGATCTGCGTCTGACTGATGCCTTCTAGTTGGTATTCGATCGGATCTTCGATCGTTAGCACATTCAAATCGTGCGAATTGATTTCCTGGAGCGATCCGTAAAGCGTCGTGCTCTTGCCGCTGCCCGTCGGTCCGGTGACCAAAATCATGCCGTGATCCAACTTGATCAGCTCTCGAAATCGTTTTAGGTCATGCAACGGCATTCCGAGCTCACCCAGCGAATAGAGCCGTGCGCTTTTATCGAGCAAGCGGATCACAATGCGTTCGTTGTGACTGGTCGGTAGCGAAGCAATTCGCAAATCAACGATGCGGTCACCCAGTTGCACGGTCGCGCGACCATCTTGTGGCAAACGCTTTTCGGCGATGTTCATGCGTCCGAGAACTTTGATCCGTGTCAGAACTTCTTCTTGAACGGATTTGGGAATTTCAAAGCTATCGAACAGTACGCCGTCGATTCGTTGCCGAACCATCACCCGGTCTTCGTAGGGCTGAATGTGCACGTCTGATGCTCCCGCTTTCACGGCATCAAACATCAAATGATTTACCAGACGGATGATCGGCGCCCGACCTTCGGTATCCAGCAAGTCTTCGCGAGATGCCAATTGATTGACTTCGCGGAGCAAAGAACTACGGTCAATCGTGTCGATCACTTCTTGTGCTTGGCTATTTCGATCTGAATAGGCCAAATTAATCGCACGTGAAATTGCGGCTCCACTTGCCAGTAACGGAACGGCAGATTGCTTCAACGCGCGCCCGACGATGTCTAAGTGGTCGTAGCCTTCCCGATCACAGATCGCGACCAACAACTCACCATCGGATTCGAAACCTACAAGTTGATGGGCCCGGGCATAAGCGATCCCAAACCGTTTAAGAAAACCAGCATGAGGCAGAAAGTCCGACAGATCATCGACGATTTCACCGCCAAGAACTTTGACCAGTCGATCGGTCGCGTTACGGCCGACGTCGAATCCATCGACCGCAGGTTCACGATCTTGAACGGCGGCTGCAGCGTTGTGCGTTACCGTGTCGGAGGAATCGGCGTTCCTCGCGGCGTTGGTAGTACTTCCCCCATCGGTAATGAATCCAGCCTCTCCACCGGCACCGACTCCATAGGAACCGGTTGCATCGGCAGCGATTGCATCATCGCGTCGTGCGTTGGTGCACCCGTCTGCGTTGGCATGCCGACGTTCGTCTGCATTCCGGTTCGATGAGGGGGTCTCAGACATGGGATGGCGATCGGGCGGCTCACCGGCACATCACCGGGTATCCGCGCTTCATTCAGATCGATTTCGGATAAGTATCTCAGATCGCGGAACCGCGAATCCCGCAAGATCTTCGGACGGATGAAAAGGAAAAAGGAGATCGTGCTTTCGTTCTCGGTCGTCAAGCTGGTCAATTCACGTAGCACGGGGACTTTCTCAATCCACGGTACTCCGGTGAACGAATCGGCCTGACCGATACGTTTCAGTCCCCCCACCACAACCGTCTTGCCATCCGGGATGGTGACGACACTGCGTACCCGATCTATCTGACGCGGCGGCGGCAGATTGGCATCACCTTGACCGGTGAACGTGCTGAACTCCACTTCAAATTCTAATTGAAGGTGGTCGTCCTCGTTGATGTGGGGTGTGACTGTAACGATTGTACCGGCTTCTTGGTCGCCCCCCAAACTCTCGCTGCTGATCGTGTTGATCGTGTTGATGCTTCGAAACGGGACACTGGCAACGCTCTCGAGTTTTCCCTGCTGATTATCATTCACGAGGATTTTCGGCGAAGCGAGCAGGCGGCTCCGCGCGTGCGACGTGAGTGCTTGGACGATCACGTCGGCAACTTCGGGGTCCAACAAGACGCCGTTGAAACCAAGGCTGGGGATAGGAGTCAGACGTCCGGTGGTCGGATCGACCTGGCTGAGACCGAACGAAGTGAATTTGAACAAACGACTGTTCCCGTCGCGATCGCCCGTGGAAACCTCCACGCCCAACGAGAAGTTGTCGCTGGTATCAACCGCCACAATCTGCGCTTCGATCATCACTTGAGGACGGCGTTGATCGAGTGATTGAATCAGGTTTTCATAGAGCGGCTGAACACTGGCTGGCGCGTACACGATCAAGCTGTTCGTCGCGACATCAGCAGAAACTCTTGCGCCGCCGGGCAACGTCGCGACTTGCGAACCGCCAAAGCCTCCGGCGCCCGCACCGCCAATTCCGTTTGCTCCCACGCCACCAAAACCGGAGATTCCACCCGCGACGCCCGCGGTATTTCCAGCGCCGCCAATCAACGGACTCAGTGCTGTATTTTGATTCTGCGACATCGTCGCGCCGGGATCGGGTCGACTGCCATCTTCGAAGGGCATTCGAATCGTTTGGCCACCTGTGTCACCTCGGTACCCCAAGCCAAATCCTGCTGGCACAACGCCTCCAGGAATGCCGAAAGCAGATGCGGGCGTGACACCGCCCACGTTGACACCGCCTAGCGTTCCAAACGCACCAGCGCCCAATCCTCCACCGAAGCCCGCACCGCTCCCCGCTGCTTGCTGCAACGCCAGCAGTGAATACAACACTTCGATCGCGTTGGCGTTTTTGAGTCGATAGAATCGAATCGGGCTCTCAGCGGAATCAACAGGCCGATCGATTTCTTTGATCAACATTTCAACTTGCTGGTGCACTTCCGACGGTGCCCGCACGATCAGCAAATTGCCATCTTCATCGACGGTTGTTTCGATGGAGGATTCCGAATCTTCTTCACTCACCAAACCACGAATGAGCCGATCAATCCGAAGAACACGAACGTGCTGGAGCCGATACACGCGTGTCTGAAAGTCTTTGCCGGTATCCAACTGCTCTAGCAGACCAAGGATTCGCTTCACTTGATCGACCTGTCCCGCCACAACGACACGTCGACCGGATGTATCGTTGAAGAGTTTGTATTCCGCGTTTCCAGCGTTGCCCTTTGCTGAGCCACTGCCGACGATGAGCGCCTCAGCCTGCTGAATCAGTGATGCTGGAGAACGGTTCTTGGCGTCGTAAAACTCAATGATCGCCTGACCGGTCGGTTGATCGATCAATCGCAACAGTTCGACCATCGTTTTCACGTTGCCCGCGTAGTCGGTCACGATGATCATCCGGTTTTCCGGCAACACAATGAAATTAGCCGCCTTGGAGAGAAATGGACGCAACATGCTTGAAAGCGTCGAGATGTTTGCGTACTTAACGGGGATCACCTGAGTCACAACACCAGCTGGACCGTCACGCTCGAGGACTTCGGTCGCTTCACCTGGGGTTGCGTTGGGAACGATGTCAGCGATGTCGACGATCCGTTTCCAACCTTCGACCTCGGAATCGACGATCGCGAGATTCTCTCCCTTCAACAGACTCCCCAAAAGCGCCGGCAGCGCCTTCTTGGGAAATCGCGCGGGCGTGTAAACGGTGACTTGTCGATTCGCCAAGTCTGCACTGTAGAGGTAGCGCACGTTCAACTGGCGTGAAACTGCCTCAACCAATCGTGTCAGGCTAGTGGGCCCCGACAGATTCAGCTCAATGATTTCTTCCCCACCTTGTTGCTGCGCAGGCAACGATCGCGGCACGATGGCAGTGCCGAGCACGAAGGCCAGAAGAAAACCGAAGTGTTTCAAGGCGACGGGACCAGTGAGCGGAAGACGATGTGGCAAGGTTGCGGGTAAAACAAAGTCCTGAGGACGTGAGAACCCAAGTCGCCGTGTAAGAAAAGTCAGCCACTGCCGTCAAGCTTGGGTACACGTCGCCCCGAACCGCGAGAGAACCGCAGTTGCTCGTCACACTCGGGTTGCGCTGCGCGACCCTGAGCTTTGTTGTTGAACCGCTTCGCGGTCGTTTCACGCTACAGCAGACGAACCCGTACCGACATGCCCGAATTTCACCTCTACCTCTACGGACGGTCGAAAGGCCCCATCGAATCGAGTTTCGAGGCGGCCGAAGAGCGTCTCAAGGGACTGCCAAAGTTGTATTTCGAACCGGACGGTTCCTTTGTCTGGGCACTCGACGAGGGTCGCCAGCAGGTCTTTGGAATGGTGTACGACGCTGCCGGAGCGATCCAGTACATCGAGCTTTGGGGACGCTGCGAGAGGATTACGTGGCAACAGATCGTTCACGCAGCAACTGGCAGCCAATCGTCCCATTTCGAGGTGCTGAGGCTGCCTGACCAGCGATTGCAGGAATTGCAAGACTTTGAAACGGAGTTCTGGCCAGGCGGAGCAGACTCCTCCGTTGTCAGCGAATAGGCCGCCGAAAAAAGGCATTTTCGCACCCAAATTTCAATATCAGCGCGAACTCGGATGAAAATGATCGGGTCAATAATGACGATTGGCACACTTGTTGCTGATGTAGGATTTTCGCCAACAGTTGGCGAGGTCGGACAATATGTCGACCCGAATGAGCGAATGCCCATCAGGAGGATTAAATCCAATGTTAACGATCACATGCGAATCGAAAGCTAACGAAACCGTCTCGGCTCAAAATGAGATTTTGCCGTCAGATCTTGAGATTTCTCGACGGGTCATGCAGATCCGATCGAACTGGAGTCTGTCGGAGCGTTTGCGTCGTCGACGCGAAGCCGAAATGCGGTTTGTCGACCTGATGGATAAGCTCTGCGTTGAAGCAGCCTAGAAGAATCGGCTCGTCCTCACCCCCCCGCTAGTGCATGTTGCCCCGTTTGGTGCATCGTGCGGGAGCTTAGCTGTTTGGTGATGGACGAGCCCATCGGATATCGCCCGCTCGGCTATTGGCTGATGTCATCGCCACCGACGGGCTTGGCGTCCAACGGTTCACCAGCAATCTCATCTTTGTACCGACACGCCTCGAGAAACGATTCGAGAAGCACTTGCGCCGCCACGGCGTCGATACGCTTTTTCTCTTTCTTGCGCGTATAGCCACTCGGTGTCATGCGGTTCTTCGCATCAGCCGTCGTGAAGCGCTCATCGAACATCCGCACCGGAACGGACGTTTCGTTTGCGAGCCAAAGAGCGAATTGCCGGCTCTCGAGACTTTTCTCGCTCTCGCCGCCGTCACAATGGATCGGCAAACCAACGACAAATGCAACGATGCGTTCACGTTTCAACAGCGACCGATAGAAGTCGCCATCTTCCCGCCAATTCTCGGCGGACCGAACTTCCAAGGGACTCGCAAGGATCCAGTCGGGATCACAGATCGCGATCCCAATCCGAACCGTTCCGTAGTCAATCGAGGCGATGCGTCCTTCGCGAGGAAAGGCAGCTGCGGCTGATGCAAAATTTGGTGCAGCGTTTGGCGACTCCAAACTTGATTGCTGATCGCTTGATGGGCTATGGATCGGTTGATCTTTACCCGGCTCCGCGCTGTTCGGCACGTCGCTGCTAGGTTTTCTTCCGCTCGGTGTGTCGTTGCTCATCCGTTTAGCGTAGCAATTGCGTCGCGTCCTGTGACGTATTAGGCCCCTGATGAAATCGGTAAGCCGTTGACTCCGCCGCCTGGCGAGATGGCAACCTTTTGAATCAGCCGTCCGTCGAATCGTCGGAAGACACCGCGCGGAGACCTGTTGGCTTAAAGCATGAAGATTTTGCGTAGGTCCGCTCGGGGCGATTTCGAAAGTAGAGAAGTTGCGATACGCTTCGCTGGACGTGTTTTGATTGGCTTTCGACGTCCAGACTGCTTCCCATGCTCCAGCCATCTTTGCAGCTTCCTTCCGCTACGTCCTGCCTCCTTTTATTCCTGCTTGTAACGCTATCGGGATGTCGAAAGGTCGATCCGAATCTGACGAGCGATGGCTTGCCGGAATTCGAACCGACGACGGCAGACAAACCGGACAAAACAGCGGCCGAATTGTTTCAGATCGCTGCATCCGAGCGTGGCAAGACGCCACACAACTCGTCATGGCCGCAGTTGTTCGGTCCAGACCGAACGTCTTTTGTCGATACAACCATCAACCCGATCTGGGAGGCAAGCGGGCCGACGGAGATTTGGTCGATCCCCGTCGGCACCGGCTATGGGTCGCCTGTCATTGCCGACGACATGCTCGTCTTCAACCACCGCATTGACCAGGAAGAGATCATCCAATGCGTTCGTGCTGAGAGTGGCGAATCGGTTTGGGAGCACCGCTACCCGACGACGTACGAAACCGAATACGAATACAGCAATGGGCCCTACAGCACTCCCGTCATCGCGCAGAACAAGGTCTACACCATTGGTGGGCAGGGCCAGTGCTTTTGCCTTGATCTGTCGAGCGGCACGTTGGCCTGGAGTCGCGACCTTTTTAGCGAGTACGAGGTCGAAGACGACATCTTTGCATTCGGCAGTACACCCTTGGTCACCGACGAATACATGATCCTGAATCTGGGAGCCTCCAGCCGAAACGCGGGCATTATTGCCCTGCATCCTGATACCGGTGCAACGATCTGGGAAGCAACCGATCACGGTGCTGGTTACTGCAGCCCATTCGCCGCGACCATACATGGCCAGCGATTCGTATTCGTGTTTACGGCTCTTGGATTGGTTTCCTTGAATCCTGAGAACGGGCAAGTCGACTGGTCCATCGAACACCGCAGTCGTTCACCGATGTCCTACAACGCCGTCTCACCGCTCGTGCTCGGAGACAAAGTGTTGGTGGTGACCGGTCCCGGCCCTGGTGCCATCTGTGTCCGGGTGTTGCCAGACCGTGGATATGAACAAGTCTGGAAGCATCGCCGAGTGATCGACTGTCAATTCAACTCACTCATGTTGCACGATGGCCAAGTCTATGGATTCACGGCGGCGGGGCAGGGTGGTGCCGAACTTCGCTGCATCGATTTTGAGACGGGCGAGCTGCGTTGGAAGTACCACTCGCTCCTGCGTCGGGGGCAAGGTCTGATCGCTGGCGATGCACTCGTGCTCCTGGGTGAACGCGGGCATTTGGCATCGATGTTGTTGAGTAACGAGTCGCCACAGGTGATTTCGTTTACCGATCAACCGCTCATGTCCGAACCCAGCTACTGCGCCCCGGCCATCGCCAACGGAAGACTCTATTTAAAAGACGAGAATCGATTGGCCTGCTTTGAGGTGAATCCCTAACAGCGCACGCAGCCCTCGCCCACAGACACGAAGATTGTCTTACGAGAGAGTTCAACCACGAGACTGATTCTTGGGGCCCCAGTCGTGCTCAGCGGAGCGGAGCTCGTAATCGACCCGTGACGAAGACGACCAATCGATCGTCACCACGGATCGGGGCTTGCACTCACAACTCGGGGTGCACTGCGCAAGCCTCAGCTGCGCAAGCCTCAGCTGTGCTGATTGAACGTTACGCGGTCGCGTCAGAGCCATGAATCCATCGCTCCGAACGACATCTGCCTAGCCTTCGTTTGCTTCGTCTCGACTGACTGCCCCTCGTGCACCGCCGCGTCTTCCGCGCGATCCGCCCTGTTTACCCACCGCAGCTAAACTAACGGAAAGATCAACTCCGACGTCTTCCGCCAGAACCGCTACCATCGCAAGAGGACTCGTTGCCGCGGCATCTTCCGCTTCGTCCAGTCTTGCTTTGACGTGCAGTCGATCCAGCGAATCTGGCATCACTTCGAACGCCTGCTTGTACCACAACGCAGCTCGATCCCGTGCTGCTTGTCGATAGACAGATGTCCGGGCTTTCTCTGACAGATCCCACCACGCGTCACCGATAGCGACTTGATTGCTCGAGTCCGAAGCTCCCTTCAGGTCCAGTGAGGCAATGTCCTGCAAAACCTCAGGCCCTCCCTCGGTCAGCAGCGGCAGGCCTCTTTCCCAGTCACCTTTGATGAAACAGAGAAAGCGACCGACATCCGCTGCAGCCTCGCCGTTGTTTGGGTCGAGTCGATACGCAGCCAGGGACTTGGACGCCTCATCGAAGTCTCGTTGCGCTTGGCCGAGCAAACCCTTGAGCTTGGTAATATTCTTGGGAAGATCTTCATCGCGTTCTTGATCGATCAGTCGGAACGAATACCGTGCCAAGCTATTCGCTTTGATGTACTCGTCGTCGTAGATGGCGGCGTAGATAACGTGAATGGCTCGCTTCGCATAGTCCATGCCATCGATTGTCTCAACGTCGCGTTCGCGAACGCCATAACCGAAGTCGAGCAGCCAGGTCATGTTCTCCTCAAACGCATCGACTTCAAAACGAACAACCCGTTGATCGATTCCACGAATGAGCTCGCCGATCCCGCCAGCCTCGATTGCCAAACGCATTGCAGCGGTTTGCAACGCATAAGCACCGACCGGATCTCCCGTCATCTCAGCGGCCCGATCGAGCATTTCGCTCGCGAGTTCCTTTCGGTCGGAGTCTTTATCAAGATCCTTCAAGCGATCGGCAAACACTTGACGAAAACGCGACTGCACAGCAGCGATCTGCCCGCTGGTTGGAACAGGCTCACGTGTCGCCAGGACGGCTGTCGGACCCTGTGGTTTTGGATCCATCACCGCAGCAGGTTCTTCCGGTGTTTCCGCGACTTCCTCAGCTGCGACGGACGCTTCCGACACGTTCTCTAACGGAATATCGCGATGGATTTTTCCCGCCATCAAGCCATCACCACCTTCGATCGACATTGCATTCCAGATCGTCGCCGGCGGCGTTCCTGCGGGTAGCAACACGGTCCAGCCATTAGCCCACACAGCGAATGCACCATCATCACGAACTTTGAAGAGTCGGTGCGGAATGTCCTCTCGACTCTCCGGACTAAAGTCTTGCGGACTTGTCCACGGTACAGCTTCCTTATCATTCGCTTCAATGATCAGCAGCGTATTGGCGACACCATCTTCAATCGCACGTTCATCCAGCGCACGACCGCCTTTACCGCCTCCGATGAATCCCTCTCTCGCGGGCATCAACATGTTGGTCGTCATGTCGAAGCGTTCCGGCGAGGCGTAAACATCAGGAATGTACTTCAGTAATTCGTCATTCGGTGGGCGGTTCCAAGGCGTGGATGGATCGAATTTGTCATAGAGTTCCTTGTAGCCGAGGTAGGGCAAAATCTCGACACGCCATGAGAGCGTCTTAAATCCGTTGGTCATCCGATAGGTCGGTGGGAGCCGTTTCTTGTCGCGCGCGTATGCGATCAACGCTTCAGCGATCTTCTGTAAATTCTCCGCTGCGCGGACGCGTCGTTCCGTTTCGGTTAGTGGTTCTTCCGGCGTTCGTTCATCGATTGGAACAAGCCCGCGTTCAAGGATCGGTTCACCCGAACGGATTTCGACGCCGGTAATTTTCGGTTCAACGTCGGTTGCGATCTCGACAACTTCTGTAGCACCGACATCTGCCGCAGCAGATGAAACACTGTCTGACACGGGCGTTGACGCCATGGCAGCAGGTGCTGGAGTTACCGATGCGTCCGACGAAGGTTCGACCGACGCTACCGATTCCGGAACGGGGCTCAACGATGTTGAAGCAGCAGGCGCTGATGGGGCAGGTGATGTTGCCGGAGAAGGTGACGTTGACGGAGCCAGAGAAGGCGATGGGGCCGCTTCCGCCATTTGCGCAGGAGCGTTGGCGGCCGGCTCGTCTTCTTCATCCAATTCGTCGTCGTCACGCGCGCGTTGTGCTGATCGCAACAACAGATCGTTTCGGCTCGGTCCACATCCAGGCAACCAAAGCAACGCCGGAACAAGAATCAAACAGAGACGCGACATGTGACGAGCCTTCATGTTTCCAGAGTTGGTCATTTCCAAGTTTCCTCTCAGGCGTTTACGCGTCCTATTCGTCTCATTTTCCGGTCAACATCAGGCGTCGAACCCAGCCATGCCCCATGCTGGCTCCACCGCAGCAGTAACTCTGCTCAATCGCGAAGCGACCGTCTTGTTGAAGACCGTCCGCGAATGCAGTTTCCAAACGCGACCGAACCTCTTCCTGACGCTGTTCGACAAGCTTGTATTGCCGTGCCGGATGCTTCAGGTCAGCCGGATTCCGTTTCAGTTTCTCTGCATCCGAAAGTGTTTTCTTCGTTGCGCGAGCGACCAGACTCGTGATGTCTTCACCGCCGGATTCCATCGTCCAAACCCAGTGCGACTCTCCGGAAACAACGATCAGATTCGTGGCGCTGGCACCGGCATCGATCAATGCGATAGCGGGTGCATCTTCGCGATGAACGCTCTCGTCATCCATCACATCCGGTAACGCATCGGCAAACTCAAAGGCCAGAAAGTTGACCAGTGCAAGCGTGTCGGCTTGGAGTCCGTCGACCTCTAATCCGAGTGCGTCCCATTGGCTGATGCGATCCTCGATGACCTGACGGCGTGCAGCGGTCACAACGGCGGCTCTGCCGTGAACCGACTCTTCATTGAATTCTGCCATCCAACGAACCGTTGCCAGATCTTCAACTGGGATGGGAATCTTTTGGTCCGCTTCCTGCGATAGCAAGTTCTGTGCTTGTTTATCTTTCACCGGCGGCAAACGAACAAAACGACTGATGAGCTTGCTGGCGTGAATGTTGCCCCAGATGCCGGCTTCTTCCAACGAGTCTGCTTTTGCCTGCTTGAATGCAGTGACCGCCGCAGCAAGGATGGCCGATTGTTGGTCCTCGGCCCCCGCGCGACAGATTGGTGATTCGTATTCTTGGTAGAACGCGTCGACGACAATCAACTGACCATCGACATCTTCCAGACATACGGCTTTCATCGAACCGTTTCCGAGGTCGATTCCCCAAACGCGTTTTTTGCGTCGCGACAATCCGCCGAGCAAGCCTTTCTTTTTGACGAACTGGTCGACCATTCTCGCTCGACCAAGCCCCTGAATCGCTAAGCCAGCGGCGACAAAGAAACGACCGGGCGCGGCCTTGATGATGGGATGCTCACCCAATGGAATCGACTCGGGAAGCGTCAAGAATCGCGCCTGTCCACCGCACCAACAGTCCGACGATGCGTGCCATCTTGGAAACTGGGTCTTGGGTTCTCTTGGACCCGTCTTCAATTGCGCAGCGAGCTTTTTGACCAGTTGCTGCGTCTTTTGATCCTTCGGAACTTCCTTGGCAAATCGCATCGCTAGCCGACCGAGCATCGGTGTCACCATCGGTTCCAACTCGAATTGCGTCGACAACCAATGGAGATCGTCAGCTTGGTCTCGAATCTGTTCGAAGGTATCGCCCTGTGCAGCAGTAGGAACCGACTCAAGCAAATCAACCGTCGCAGCGTACTGGCCCTTGGCTAACAACGTTTGCGAATCACTAAGCAGTTTGTCGCCCACTTGCCGGGCCACTTGTTGGTAGCCGACATCCTCGGGAACGAGACTCAGCAACTGATCGACTAAACCACCAACCAAAGGCCAGCTCTTTTCCGCGATCGCCGATCGCAGGTCTTCATCCAGTGCCGAGACTTGCTCGGAATACGCCTGAACCTTCGCGAGCAGCTTGCGGATGTCCTCGGTCATCATCGGTTCGGGAATCGTCGCGAGCAGCTTGGCCGTCAGCGGTTGATTTCCCGAATCGTATGCTTCTCTAGCACGAATCAGGGCTTCCTCGACACTCGATTCTGCTTGGGTTTGTAGCGTCTTAACCTTTTCGATTGCTTGCTTGGCATTTCGAACGTCGTCTGCATAGCGATAGTCATCGTTATCCGTCACCTTCGACAACAAGCGCAACGAACGATCGAACCTGTACTCACGCGCCGCCGTGACGGCTTCTGCCATCCAATCCTTGTGTTTCTTCTGCATCTCCACTCGGGCTGAATCGAGATCAGCACCACAGTGATCACAGAACTTTTGCGTCAACAAAACCTGTTTTGTGCAGCCGGAACACTGTTCATAAAGTGGCTGCCCGCATCCGTTGCAGAACTTTGCGTCGGGTTTGTTGACCGCTTGGCAGGCTCCACAGATCACGCCGACATTCGACGCGATGTTGTCAGTACTCATACGTTTTTCTTCTCAACGAGTGTCGTCAACCATTCGCCGTAGAGTTCATTGATCCAATGGCACGACGGCACCCATCACCGGGAACCAATTACTGAAGTCCTCATTGTTTGGATCACCGACCTGCACATAGCCATGTTTCAGATCGGAGTTGAAAACGACCATGGAACAATCGGCAGGAATCGTCAGTGTTAAGCGATAGCTGCCATCGGTGGACATCGGTTTCAGGGTCGCTTTCAGTTCCTTGGGTTCAACGTCAAGCACTTCGATCGTGCGACCTTTGTCCGTCCGAGAGCGGACGATCACATGTGCGTTGTGCTCTTTGCCGGCGACCATGGTCCCTAGGTCGAGTCCGGTCGATGGGTGAATATCTGGGTGATAAAAGTTGATGGGCTTGCGAACTTTCCCGTGACAGGCGATTTCACGTTCGATTTCTTCGCCGCCATTATTCGGCTGCGCTGTGACGGTTAGCTTTGCCTTGAAATTGCCAACCTTCAGGGGAGCCGCGAAGGCTTTGACCTCCCAAGCCGAGATTGCCTCGGAATCAGAGAGAGCGACCGCGTCGAGACCAATCGGCTCGGCGACCCAACCGAAACCAGGCAGATCGCACTGGATGTCGGTAACGGTAAAGTCGCTCCAAGTCTGGCTGAAGACAATGAACGTTGCCCTGGTTTGAACACCCACGTCCGTTCGAAGAAATGCAAGCTGTTCCGGGGCAACAAAGTCAGCCTTCACTTCACCGCTGACTTCCAGCGTGAGGCTGGACTTCAGCGGATCGTTTGTCGCGATCATGGCCGTTTGCGTGTATTTTTCGGCTTTGTACCCAGTGTTCCAAGTCATCGTCACTTTGGTCGATTCACCGGGCAACAACGTGTCATCTTCCAGGTCACCCATCGTGCATTTGCAACTGGTTCCGATGACGCTCAACTCCAACGGCATTTCGCCGTGATTCTCAACCACGAAATCGTGGGAGAGCGTCGTGTGTGGCTCCACCATCCCAAACGCAAACCTGGTTCTTTTTACAACAGCTACCGGTTTGGCATCGGACTGTGTTTCAGCGGCAAGCTGATTTAGGCGTTCGATCTCCTTCATCTTTGCGGCGTAGGCTTCGCGTTGATGCGGCTTCACACCATCCGGGTGATATTCGGTCGTCATCACGATCGATCCGACCACGGCAGCAAGGGTCACAAAGCCGCTAAGACAAACAATTAGGATTCGAGGCAGACCACTCATAGACTTACAAAAAATGGGGGCAGAGAAGCGGAGAAACCCCCGTGATCCACAACGGGATCACGGGGGAGGTTTCCGATCTTGTCATCGAGTCCGTCCAAACAAACGGACAGACAATTGACTAGTCCTCGAAGACACCTTTAAAGAAGGCATCGTTGAGGAAGATACCAGCGAAGAACTGATCGTTACGCATCTCGACGTTGGCGCCGACATAACCACTTCGTGAAGGGTTCGCTTGATCGTTCACGGCAAAGCCTGGATTCAAGTATCCGTCAGCGTTGTCGTCGTAGAAGATCTTGACACTACCGTCAGCCATCAGCAGGTTCAGGCTGCCCTGGTGAATGGCAAACCAGTCACGTGTGTCTTGAAGGTAGACACCGTTTTCCGCTCCGGAGTACGAGTAAGCCGTACCTGCGGTTCCGGCAGTGCCTTGACCAAATGGAGCTGGGCATGCGGCGGTCGTTGGCTCGTTGCGTTCACACTCCAATTGAGCGTTCAGGTCCGAGAAACCTTCCATCAATCGCACCGCACCGTTGGTGATTGAGCCAGAGTCAGCAACGTAAGCAGGACCGTCGTTGAACGCTTCGGTCAGCAGCGTACCCTGTTGAATATAAGTAATGGTATCGTCGCTACCTTTGCTAAACGTGACAGCAGCAGTTCCGCTCAACGTCATCGATGCGTCACCTTGAATGACAACACCGGGACCGTGTCCCAGAGTTGCAACCAAGACTGCTTCGTCGATGTCACCAGCACCCGCACACCCCATAAAGCCGACGTTGCTACTGCTGACGCGGCTTCGGTCCATCACGTTAGCGCTCAAAGGACCGGTCGATCCGTTGAGACCTTTAAAGCCACCACCGATCGTTTGCAACAGAGCGGTGCTCGACTCGTCCCGCAAGGTTTTGACCATCCCGCGAACGAGGTGGTAACCGGCTGCGTAATTCGTGTTGTAGCCATTACTGACAAAGGCACGCGAAACCAATTCAGCTCGCTCGCTGGTGTCAGCAGGCGTACCCGCGAATTCGAGAGCAGCTCCACCGGAAATGTTGGCCCAACCGCCACCGCTTGCGACATCGCCATCCTTGCCGCAGAGACCAGCCGTCAAACGAGGCAGGGGAGCTCCGTCCTTACTGTCGTTCGTGGTTCGACCGATCAAGTCATTCAGTTTTTCGGAACCCAAAAGTGGGTTACTTGGATCGAGCGACTCATTCATGTTGCCATCGCCGATGTTAACGATGTCTGCCACCCAACCGTACGTGTCCATGCAACCATCTCGACGAAAATCACTTGCACCACTGCAGAAAGCGCCGCCGGGGCTGCGAGTGCTGTACTTGAACAGTGCAACACCGATGTTTTTCAAGTTGGCTTGGCACTGGGCTTGGCGAGCCGTCTCACGTGCCTTGTTGATTGCTGGCAGCAACAACGCAGCCAGCAGAGCGATGATCGCGATGACCACCAGGAGTTCAATAAGGGTAAAACCCTCTTTTCGCGTTCGCGACATGGAGAATTCCTCTCAATTTTCGCTGGACACGCTTCAAATCGCGTGACCAGAATTCAGATGTCCGAGCGGTGTGGCGACCCCAACAAGCTGATGGGTCGTTGCCGCGACCGATCAGTGGGTCGCCACGCCTCTCACTTACCAAGTTGTCCATACACAATTCCCTACGCCGGGAACCTGTGTCCGCCTCGCGAGTTTGCTTCTCGCATATCCTTGCGACTTCTTTGCCGCGGTCTGCGCGTCACTTCCGACACGCGTCCTAATCTTTTTCGAATTCGAATCTGGTTAGGCCGCACTCTCCTTTCGATGTGTCGAAAGCAGACCGCATCCGCAGTCCGCCAATAAGAACAGTCGATAAAACGGTTTCACTGCCGCTCCCCTTTCGAGGTCAGCGTGTAAAAGCTGGCCAGATCGAGAGCCTCCGCCTCTACCTCATCCGAGGTCCAGAACAGAGGCCCCGGACCATTAACGTCTTCGAACCCGTTGTTGATGAAGCCGTCGTAGTTCGTGTCGACAAGTGCTTGGATAGAGCCATCCGCCATAAGCACATTCACCACTCCCGCATGGATGACCGCCATGCCGCGGTAATCCTGAATGGTGTCGTGATTCCAAACCCTTAGCCATCCATCTGCGCCTTCCCGAGATGTTCCCGTATTGAAAACGGGGACACGCAGATAATCGTTGCTCGCCAAATTGGGATTCGGATTCCCACGATTTCGCAGCACAGGCGTCCCCACGATGCCTGTCGCATAGAAAGCGCCTGACTGAATCTCACCTGCCGTGACCGACAGCAACCCGGAGGCCGAAGCATCGCAAAGCAACGGGACCGTGCTGCCAGGTGCTTTTCCACTATCAAGCAAACGTGTTGTCAGTGGACCGCGAGTCACATTCCTGCCACGCGGGTCCAGGCTGCTACAGCCCGGATCAACCGCACGAAGATTGCCGTCTTCATTGAGCTGGAACTCAGACCGAAGCAAAAACCAAGAAGCAGCAAAGTTAGTGTTGTACCCCTGCTCAAGCATCAGCTCACGAATCAATTCACCACGCTGCGGATCGAGCGGCGGCAGATTCAAGTCAACGATCGTTCGGCAAATGTTGCGAATGACGTTGCCGGTATCGCTGGTGTACTCGGGCCTTCCCAATCGATCAACGCACGTCTGATCCTGAAGCTCCGCTAGCTCCATCGTGAGTAACAACTCGATCGTCTTACTCGTCGAGGCTGGGTTGCTTGGGCACATCAGCTCACTCGGCAGCACCGAGCGTTGTACGGCGTCTGCCACCCAGCCGACTTCCGTGGGAACACCATCCCGTTCGACATCGAAACCACCCGTGCAAAAAGCTCCATCGGGAGCGGACACGGTTCGCGACGTTAGGGCAACGCCAAGATTCTTGAGGCTGTTCGAGCACTCGACGCCCCGTGCCGCCTCTCTCGCCTTCGAAACGGCGGGTAATAACATGGCAGCGAGAATGCCGATGATCGAAATCACCACCAACATTTCAATCAATGTGAAACCAGTTCGTCGCTTCATGCTCGAGGATCCGCCTTGCTGCACGCGAGCGTTCGCCCGGAGTAGCTTCCTAACCCATGAATTTTGAAAGATCGTGCAAGGCGAAAATCGGAAACAAAGCCACCCGTGACTTCGGCCGATTTCTCGCCAATTCGCCAGCATGTTTGACCGGCGCCCAAACGTTTGCAACCGCCAAAACGCGTTCTCACTGACTCTTCATCATTCCTACTCATTTGGGCAAAAGGGTTGACGGAAAATCCCCCGGATTACAAAGGTGAGAAACCATGCATAATGCTGGCATTGAGCGTTTGATGAAGACGCTGCATCCGTCGCTTGTCAAAATAGCGAATGTTGCATTTTCACATTTTCTTCACACGAAGACTCGGACTGTTAAGCGAAACCAATGTATCCATCCGAGGCAATGAAGCTTTCGCAATCGGCGATTCGCGAACATCAGCTGACTGGTTTGAACAGCCTGCTGTCTCAAGCCCGGATGAATCCGTTTTATCGCGACCGATTAAGCACAATCGAACTTCCTCTGCAGTCGCTTGATCAGCTGAGCGAGATTCCATTGCTAAGGAAGCAAGAGTTGATTCCAGACTCACAACGACTGGCTAGGATTTTTCAACGCCCGCAGCGTGACTACGTTCGGCTGCACCAGACGAGCGGCACGACGGGCTTTCCCATGGCGGTCGCAGACACCCACGAGGATTGGGAGTGGTGGCTGAGGTGCTGGGACTTTGTCTTGGACGCCGCAAACGTAACGGCCGCTGACACCGCGCTGATGGCGTTTTCATTCGGGCCATTCATCGGATTCTGGACGGCCAACGATGCTCTCATCCGACGCGGCGTCACCGTCGTCCCGGGCGGAGGCATGTCGAGCGAGAACCGATTGTCGATGATCGAGCATTACGGATGCACGGTCATCTGCTGCACACCCACATACGCATTGCATCTGGTTGCCGTCGCAGAGGCCGTCGGTTTTGATCTAGCGGCCAGTTCGGTGGAGCGTCTGATCGTGGCGGGCGAACCAGGCGGTTCGATCCCAGCCGTGCGAGATCGAATCGAAAAAGCTTGGAACGCAACGGTCATCGATCATGCAGGTGCGAGCGAATTGGGCGCATGGGGATTTGGAAGTCTGGACGGCAAGGGTATCCACGTTGTCGAAACGGAGTTTATTGCCGAGCTGCTACGATTCGATTCTGATGATCACCAGGGAGCACCGGTGAAAGATGGAGAAGAGGCCGAATTGGTGCTGACGAACCTTGGACGTTGGGGAGGTCCAGCGATTCGTTATCGAACGGGGGATATCGTACGCGGCTACCGCGAGCATCATCGCGACTGCCGATTCCTTTGGCTTGACGGAGGCGTGCTCGGTCGAGCGGACGACATGCTGGTGATTCGCGGAGTCAATATTTTTCCTAGCAGCGTCGAAGCGATCGTCCGAGAACTCGATGCGACGTGTGAGTTTCGCATGCTCGCCACTCGCCATGATGAAATGGACCAGCTGGATATTGAAATCGAAGCATCGGAAGAAGTTGCCGAGCAGTTGTCACAACGATTGCGTGACCGGCTGGCAATGCGGGTCGCTGTCTGCTGCGTTCCAGAAAACTCCCTACCGAGATTTGAAGCCAAAGCACGACGCCTGATCGACCAACGATGATTGAATTGAAATGAACGATCCCGAACATGAAACATCAGAATGTACTCCGGTATCGATCGAGCGCGATCAAAGTAACGGGATCGTGATCACTTGGGACGATGGTGCACAGACGCATTGGACGGCACAGCGATTGCGTGATGAATGCCCCTGCGCAACGTGTCGCGAGAAGCGCAAAGGTGCCGCCGAAAAGAAAGAGGCCAAGCCGACTCTCTTACCCGTGCTGAGTGCAGCCGAAGCCCGTCCGCTAACGATCGAAGCAATGCGCCCTGTAGGCTCCTACGCATACAACATTCGTTTTAGCGACGGTCACAACTCCGGTATCTTCACCTTTGACCTACTCCGCTCGGCGAACGACTAGGTCACTCACAGTCGGCAACGTCGGGCGCTTGTGACTCGTGCCCTCATCTACTTTCGAGGTAGGCGATTCAAGACATGTGGGCTGTTTGCGAATCTCCCATGAAGCCGCAATGAAATGCAGTGCATATACCACTTCCGTTTCGTAATTCCTGCATAAACACTGAACGTCGCTTGGTTTGCCAGCAGATGTAGCGCCTTGCGCCGCGAAGGAGCCTCTTCGCACCTAACACTCCTAAGGGAATCGGAGAAAGTCATGTTCAGTCGATTGAAGCAGTGGATCAAGCACAGAATGGATCCACGCCTGCGTGCAATTCGAAAGGAGAACAAGAAAGCTGAACAAATGGCGAGGTTCCTCGAACGCAACCAGCAATTGCAGGAGAAGGATGAGACAACATGAGTGCATATGAGCGGCGGTCGTCGACCCAAAAAACTACGGAACTCGATTGATCGTCCAATAGATTTCTTCTTCGAAAGTAGTACCGTCGATCGCTTTTAGTTTGACGATCAGATGAATTTGGTCGACTGGCTTGAGATCCGGCACGATCAGTTTGACGCTTCGAGCGTCTGATCCGAGCGTAATCGCTTCGATGTTCAACTTGTCGACACCGACGTCGCCTGTCCTCGGTGAATACTGATCAGATCCGTACTGGCTTCTCCAGCGATAATTCCATTGTTCAGCGATGTAGGAGGCCACAGCCGTAGCGGTATCTGGATCCAACTCGAAATTGAAACGAAGACGCAGGCCATTTGGCTCCACCTGACAATCGGTGATCAGTTTGTCGGGCGTTCCCGTGTATCGCAGTCGCTGAATCCCGCCGTCGAGCAGACCGGCACGACCGCCCCCGTTCCAGCCTTGCAGTCCAGTCGCATACACCTGACCATCAGCCGGGTTCACGCGTGCACGCATGATTCCGGTACGGAAATCAAACGGCAACTTAATGATTGCGGCTTGTGATACGTCGTCGCATTCCTGCACCATCGTGTAGTACATCCAGCCCTTACCGAAACTGGTATGCAACAAGCGGCCCGACAACGGACCCCAACGTTCGTCTTCCACCCAGAGCTGTCCGCCGGATGAGTTGTCAAACTCTTGCGGCATCCAAACCAATGGTCGATCAAAGGTCTCAGGTGGAACGACTTTCTTCACATCGATGGTTCCTCCACCCGGCTCCCACATGCCTGGGATCGAATAGGTTTGAACCCATCCATAGAATCCGCCCGGATGCACTTGGCTGATCTTTGACGCCGGTGTCCATTGGCCTTGATTATCACTCGTCGTTGGTCGACTGCCCGGCATCATTCCCATTCCATTGGGCGTACGAAAACCGGTGCAATAGATTTCTCGTTCGCGACCATCAGCGGAAACCTTCATCACGCAACCCGGGATCGCCGAATCACCTCCGTGTCCACTCTTGGCGTAATAGAAATTGCCTTCCTCATCAACTTGCAAATCAAAGTTGAACGCGTGGAAATTGATCGAAACGTCTTCATCGGCTGAGAAGCTCTCGTAAAAGTCTGCTTCTCCATCGGCGTTCAGATCATGCAAGCGAGTGATGCGATCTTTGCATGTGACATAGATCAAACCGTCGACAACTTTCACTCCGAACGGTTCGTACAATCCACCCGCAAACCGCTTCCATCGCAGATTTAGCAAGGATGGGTCGACACCGGAGACGATCCACACGTCACCTCCGTAGGTTGTCACCACCATTCGTCCGTCGGGAAAAAAATCGAGCGAAGAGGTTCGAAACCAAGTGTTCCAAGGAGTCTGATCGGGAAGTGTCAGCGTATCGAGCGCGTAACCCTCAGTCGATAAACCGAGCGTCCCGACGGTCTTCAACGTCTCCGGCCACCGCAGCGGCCCACCGTTCGTAAGACGGCCAGGAGATTCAATGGACCGGTCTTGATCCTGCAGCGCATCTGCCGCGAACGCATCGAGTTGCGAATCTCCTTGACCCGTCATGCGAAGCACTCGGAAGACGCGACGCTCGTCGGATTCCGGGATACGCAAGACAATGCGGTTTGCTGCATCAACGTGCCAATCCAAGCCTTGAACGTTCCCTTGAACACACGCCACCGTGAAACCGGAACGCTCCGGTTTGCCATGCTGAATGACCGCGACCGTTCCCTTGGCCGTTCGTCTCTGACCAACGATGACAAAGCGAACGTCGTCCTTCGTTGGCTTGGCATTATTCGACAGTCCTACGTCTTCTGACAGCTCTGCGACCGACAATAGCAGCGATTGGCCGGGACCGATCTGCAATGTGTGGGAAAGCGCAAGCCCATCCGCCTGCAAGCATTCCAGCACGTCACGGCCGTCGATCGAGTAGCTGAAGACGACTTTTTCACCATGTAAAAAATGACCGCGGTAATCCATCCATTGCTTGGGCATCGGACCACGCAGCAACAGTCCATCGACGGAATAATCAAGCGTCCCGTCATGGCCCCAACGCCATCCGTCCAGTCCAGCGACGCGAATGCCAACGGGATCGGCAGTTCCTTCCCCGCGGTCCCGTTGATGCTGCGTGTTGCTGAGATCTAAGAATCCATCGCGCCAAACATCGGCCTGATCCATGCGATGAAGGTTGTAAGCAACCGACCACGGATCGGCGCGGACGGTTAGCACACTGCTGTACCGTCGTTCCAACTGCGAGGCGAGCGCGGGACCATAGTCGCGTGGAATCGTTTCGATCTCCGTACCGTCTTTTTCTCCGCGCGGCAGACCGGCCAGGTACTCATCGGTGACTTCAAAGTACGCAGGATTGCTCGGCTTCATGAATTGTTCACGAATGTAATGAACGACCTGATACCTTTCCTTGGGTGTCAGGTGATTCATCGCCGCCATCAAGCCGTTTCCCTTCGATAGCGTCATGAACATGCGATACGGATCCGCACCGAATCGCAAGGCTTGAGTTCCGAACGCGCGTGCAGTCGGTAGTGAAGGCGTATTGCCATCGTTCCCGTGACAATTGAAGCAGTAGCCGTGATAGATCGCTCGTCCCGATTCAAAATCACGTTTGCGCAACTTACTGAGGATGCCACGGTGATCGATACCGATCGTGTCGTCCCGTACGACGAGTCGATCCGGTGACGGCTTCAACTCAATGGCGCGTTTCGGTCCACCGGCAGCGACTTCGATCACGTAGGCAGCAAGATCGAGAAAGTCGCGTTGCTCGCGAAGTGTTGCGATCAATCCATCTGGCATCATCGACTGTTCGCTCTTGCGAATCGCTTCGACATCATCCGAGTCGACGGAAACTTCTTCACTGAGATTCGAGGCCGATCGCAATACGACCTTCGAATCATCTTGCTTGGTGATCAGTCCCGTGAAGATTTCCCCATCGGCCGTCAGGAGAGAATAGGTTTCGTATCCCTTTCGCAATGAACGCGACGGCCAGAGAAGTGACTCCACGACATGACGATCGCTCACTTCCCCAAGCGTCGCCAAATTGGGGCCAAGAGGTGATTCACCTTCTCCCGACGCATGGCAATTCACACATGCCGCGGGTGAGGTGAAGAAAAGCAGCGCGCCACGATTCACATCGCCACGCGATTTCACTTGCCGGACCAGTTCATCCAAATCCGTATTCTGTAGCTGCTTTTCCAGCGACAGCGGATGCCGGAGCGTTTCTGCAAGGGACGCGTCCTGGCACAAACCGGTGAGACTGCCAAAAACAACTAGCGCTAAAACAGCGACGCGAACGTTTAGAACCAACGATTCATCCGTGGTGGGGAAAGGAGACGGATTACACCCTTAGAAGTTTACACCGAGGCAGCATGACCGTGCGGCCGACAAGTGAGTGTGACGGCACTCGGCACTCCAAAGCGTCACAACACCCTGCTTGAGACGACGCATATGTGTTGAGGTTACCCCACGAGACGGATTCGTGCCCTCACACGCTACGGTTGATCCCGCAGGACCGACACAATCGCCACGTCACGCGTCGGCGCCCGCTATCGAGTTTGCAACCAGAGTCGGGATCGACCGTTGGCAGCGGATCCCGTGGCGTAGGGTTCCGTTGCTCCGATTCTCACAGGACATGGCGTGTCCTTCCGATCCTTCAATGACTTTCCCCGCTCATGAACCCCATTCGTCACGGGCTGTTGGCGGCTCGCAATGCCGTGGTAGTTCCCAACCGTCATCGACGACTGGAATCACTCGCTCAGGAGGGAAGAGCACCGCTGCCGGTGTTGTTTTATCATCGCGTTGCCGATCAGCACGCCAATGCATGGACGATCAGCCGTCGTGCCTTTCAACGTCAAATGGACTATTGCGAGCGACACTTTGAGTTCATCAATCTGGCCGAATTACAACTGCGTTCAAAGCATCAAGAATCGAATCGTCCATCCGTCAGTTTGACTTTTGACGATGGTTACGCGGAAAACAGTCACTTCGCACTCCCACTGCTCATCCAGCGTCGCATCCCATGTACGTACTTTGTTTGCACAACAAACATTCTTGAGCAATCGCCTTTCCCACAAGACGTCGCCGCTGGACAACCATTGCCCGTCAATTCACTCGAACAGATTCGGCGCGCAGCCGATGCGGGAATCGAGATCGGATGTCATACGCGGCATCATGCGGATTTCAGCACCATCGACGATCCGAAGATCATCCACGACGAAATCGTTTTTGCAAAACAGGAGTTGGAATCGTTGATCGACCGCAAGGTCCGATTCTTTGCATTTCCTTACGGCATGCCACAGCATCTAACACAGGTCGCAGTGGATGCAGTTGTCGAAGCTGGATTTGAAGGATTTTGCAGCGCGTATGGCGCTTACAACTTGCCGGGCGACGACCCCTTTCATATCCGCCGAATTCACGGCGACCCCGAAATGGCTCGCCTGATTAACTGGCTCAGTTTTGATACCGGAAAGCTTCATCAACACCACACACTCGATTTTCGTTTGCCGATCAGCGATCAAATTCCATCCCAGCCAAGTGTGATGGAGGTCGTTGGATGAATTGGTTTCGTAAGCCGCGTCCTTGGCGTTCCGTAGAAGCGTTACCGGCACAACGCCCCCTTCGTTGCTTGTTTGTCATCACGAGCATGCCGGTCGGTGGAGCCGAAACGCTATTGGTTAACATGATTCGCCGTTTCGAATCATCTCGAATTCAAGCAGAGATCGTCTGTTTAAAAGAGCGTGGTCCACTTGGTGAACAACTCGCCGATCAGATTCCAGTTCACGCCAACTTGATTTCGCATAAATGGGATTTGCGTGTTCTGCTTAAACTCATCCGACTATTTCGACGACGACGGACGGATGTCGTGATCACGGTCGGAGCCGGTGACAAAATGTTTTGGGGCAGGTTGGCCGCCTGGATAGCGGGTGTCCCGGTGATTGCTTCGGCGCTGCATTCCACCGGTTGGCCAGACGGCGTCGGCCGTTTGAACCGGTTACTCTCACCCATTACGGATGCGTGGATCGCTGTCGCCGATTCTCATGGGAAGTTTCTCTCGGAATGGGAGGGCTTTCCAGCCGACCGAATTCGCGTCGTGCGCAACGGCGTCGACTGCTCCGTCTTTCATCCTGATGCGAGTCAACGGGCATCCGTGCGCAAGGAAATCGGAATCCCAGTCGATGCGGATTTGATCGGTATCGTTGCCGCCTTGCGACAAGAAAAAAACCACCTGGCATTTGTTCAAACGGCAGCTCGGCTGCGCGATCGTTACCCCGACACCCATTGGCTGATCGTCGGAGATGGGCCTGAACGTGCCACGATTGAAGCAGATATCGCAATGCGTGGCATGGGCGACCGCATCCATCTACTTGGAACGCGTCAAGATACGCCAAGGCTGTTGGCTGCCCTCGATGTCTTCACACTCTGCTCGCACAACGAGGCGTTTCCCGTGTCCATTCTTGAGGCACTCGCGTGTGGCATTCCAGTCGTTGCCACCAATGTCGGTTCGGTTTCCGAATCAGTTCGAGACAGCAAGACGGGCCATCTTGTTGAACCGGACGACATTCATGGTCTTGCCAACGCCGTCGCGAGATTGCTCGATGACCCAGAAAACCGAAAAAGACTCGGCGAAAATGGGCGTCGACTGGTCCAGCAGTCCGGCTCGCTCGACGCGATGGTCGGCGGCTATGAGAGGCTAGCGGAAGAGATCTATCAGGAAAAAGCTATTCCGTCTGATAAAAGGCCAGCAGAGGCGACGAGCGGATTCGAACCGCTGAAAAACTGATTTGCAATCAGCCCCCTTAACCACTCGGGCACGTCGCCTTCAGATGCTGCGCAAATTAGAGAAACACTGCCGATGAGTCAAGATCGGCAGGATTCGCTACTTTCGTGCATTGCACCAGATACGAGTTCTACATCGACTGATGAGAGGCAGAACTTGAATGAGGTTCGCGAAAGCTTCTCGGCCCCCGCGTGCGCCTCGATTTCACCTTCCCTTCGGGCAGGTCGGATATTTCAGCGGCCGGGCGGAGGCCCACAGCTACCGCGAAGCGGTTCAACAAAGCCAATCGAAGGGTCTTCATCGACGGGTCTACATCGACGGGTCTGAGGATTGCCGTGCGGAGCACGACCTACGCGGGCCAATTGATGGATGACGAATCGTCATCCCCAGCGTCGGCAGACGCTGGGATTCACGCGAGCTAATAGGTGCCGAGCTCGCGACGCTCGACGGTGGACAAGAGCGTCTTGAGTGCGTTTCGTAACTCTCGAACCTTTAGCGGAAGCGGTAACAACTTGCGTTTTGCCCCGCGAACCGCGCCGCTAATCACCTGCGTTTGCCTTCGATCGACGAGCAAAATCGAGGGGATCTCTGCGGTGTGCTCTTGCTTGGCGAATTCGTTGAAGGCATCCATTGCCTGACCGGCCAACTCAGACGCACCGAATATCACACAATCGGCCGGTGGGTCTTCATGAGGACTAAAACGTGCGAGAGCGCGTTGTGGGTCTGCGATGATCAACACGCGATATCCTCGTGATTTTAGTCTTTCGCGAATCGCATTCTGCAGCCCGGCCTTGGATTCCACCAACATGACCACGTAACCTTCGCCCTCGTTGGTCACGACCTCATCGTCGTCATGATGTTCAGCCATCGGTGCGGCGAAATCTGCCTCGCGCCGCCCCGCGCCACCTCCTTTGAAGATTTCAATCGCTTTCTTTACTTCTGCTTGCAGTGCCGCCGCTGACTGAATGCGATTTTCCGGATTGAAGGCCATCGCCTTCTGCACCAACTGGTTCGCGACACCGGGAACGTCTTCAACAAGTTCATGCAGCGGTTTGATTTCTTGAAACCGCGTGATGTTCAAGCGAGCCAATCGGTCGCGTGTTTCCGTGAGAGCCGGTTCACCAGCGAGCATGTGATACAGCATGTTGCCAGCGAAATAGACATCACTTCGCGGGTCGTCTTTGCGAACCCCTGTACCGCGTTCCAATGCGGCATAGTCGATCGCGCGAGCGTTGGGACAATCCGCCACTTTTTCCGGGTTGTTGCGATCCGACAAAGCGGCCAAACCAAAGTCGACCAACTTGGCTTTGCCATCGCTCGAAATCAAAACATTCGAAAGCTTTAAGTCGCGGTGTGCGATTCCCAATGAAGAGGCGTAGGCCAGGGCAGAGGAGATCTCGTACATCAACTGCAGTGAGAGATCCGGTGGTAAACCACCACGCCGCCGAACCAAGTCTCGTAGCGTTTGGCCTTCGACGAATTCCATCACCAGAAAGGGATTGCGTTTATCCGGAACGACATCATAGATGCTGACAATATTCGGATGACGCAGCTTCAATCCCATCCGTCCTTCGCGAAGGAACTGTTCGAGTTCTTTCACTTCGTCACGGAAACGCTTCCGAAGCACTTTGACCGCAAAGACCTTGCCGTCTTTCTCTGCTCGATAAACGCGGGCAAACGTACCAGCACCAATCACATACAGGACTTTGTAGTCGCCGTAAAAGTAGCCCTGTCGATCCCCTTTGAGGATTTTGTCGGTCTGCAGTGCCGTGACGAGTCCGCCACGCTGCATCGCCTTAATCATGTCTTTGAGCTCATGTTCTCCTACGCCAACATCGCTAATCACCTGATCCACAGCACGCCGCTCGGCGATGCCAAGGTCGACGATTCGCTGGGCGAATTGCTGGGCGCTGAGTTCAGGCATTGAACGGCAAAAAGAAGAGAAAGCAGGCGGGTTTGCAATATTCTACACGGAAATCTTCAAACACCGACTACCACAGGGCTTTTTTGGTGTCGGCGTAAACTGAGCGGATTCGCCCTGGCGAAGAATAGGGGGAGCGAATGAAACACGGAGAAAACCGCACCGCATGAACTCGGCTACATCCGCGGGACGACACCCACCCCGAGCAATCCGAGGCCAACCTGCAGCATTCGTCCGGTGAGCGAAACCAGCATCAGGCGCGTGGTCTGGATCTTCTCGGTTTCCGCATTGAGCACATGACAGCTGTCGTTGAATTTTGAATAGGCCTTGGATGTATCCAGCAGATAGTCCACCAAAACGTTTGGGGCATAATCCTTGTGAACGGCGAGCAATGCCTCTTCCATTTTGATCAGCATGAGCGCCAGCTGGCGTTCGGCTCGATGAGTGAATTCGACGCCATGCTGGGCGACCATATCGATGACGTCTGATTCACACTTTTGAGCGTTCTCGAGAATTTTCTGCGTTCGAGCAAACGAATATTGAACGTAGGTCGACGTTCGTCCTTCCAAAGACACCATCTTGTCCAAGCTGAATCGATAATCACTGGTTCGATGATGACTCAAATCGGCAAACTTGATCGCGCCGATTCCGACGACTTCTGCGATCGACTGTTGCTCACTCTCGTCCATCGGTGGATCGAAGGCTGCGAGTCGTTCGGGGTTACAAACGACTTGCCTCGCTCTCTCGACAGCGTCGTTTAACAACCCTTCCAAACCGATCAACGTGCCGCTTCGTGTTTTCATGGGACGTCCATCTTCGCCCAACACGGTCCCAAAATTGACATGGACAAGCTTCATGTCGTCCAATCCAAAATGCTTGGCGACCGCAAACAACTTGTCGAAGTGCTCGCTTTGACGCGTATCCACGACATACAAGATTTCGGACGGGTCAAACTCTTCGAGTCGGTATCTCAGCGTGGCGAGATCCGTGGTCGCATACAAAAAAGCGCCGTCCTGTTTACGAACGATCATCGGCGCGTCGAACTCCGGCAGGAATACACAGATCGCTCCGTCACTCTCGCTGGCGATACCCTGCTTCTCGAGCTGTTCGACCACATCGGCAAGCATCGGTTGGTAAAAGCTCTCACCGAACGTGTGGTCAAATGCTACGTCCAAACGTTCGTAGACGCGGTTGATCTCGTCTTTGCAAAAGGGAAGAAACTTTTCCCACAGTGCTACATTCTCTGGATCGCCGTGGTGCAGTTTGGCTGTCTCTTCCAGGACTGCGGTATCGATTTGCGGATGGGCTGCAGCAAGTTTTGAGAGTTCTGCGTCTTCGTCGACTGCTGTCATTTTCGCTTGTGCCGCTTCGAGCGACGACTTTGCCGACGACAATCGACGCTCCGCGCCCGCAACCGCTTTCTTCGCCTTCTTCTGTTGCTTGTCTTCGGCCGAAGCCAACACGTCCTGTGCTTGCGTGACAGCAGCCTCGGCATCGATGATCGCTGCTTGCAGCGATTCGATCGACCCAACCGCTTTACGGTATTCGATCAACTGATTTACCAAACGGTACAGCTTGGTTAACTCAGCAACCGGATCTGCCATCACGACATCAGGATCGCCGAAGTGTTTGTATCCGTAGATAATGATGCCGAATTGCGTGCCCCAATCACCAAGGTGGTTGTCGGTGATCACGCGATGTCCAAGGAAACGCAATGTGCGCGAAAGGGCATCACCGATGACGGTACTTCGAATGTGGCCGACATGCATCGGCTTGGCAACGTTTGGTGATGAGAAGTCGATGATGATTGACTTCTCTGTGGGTACTTCCGGCACCGATAATCGAACATCACCCAACATCGATTGCAGGGAGCCCAGCAGAAAATCATCGGTCAAGCGAAGATTGATGAATCCCGGTCCGGCGATTTCTGGAGCATCACAAAGATCGTCCAGCGACAACTCGTCGACGATGCTCTGGGCCAACTCACGCGGGTTACCGCCCAATTGCTTTGACAGCGGCATCGCGCAATTCGCTTGGTAGTCACCATGGTTTGGATCCGACGTCGGCCGGATCATGGCTGCATACGCGTCAGGGTTTTCGATCTTTCCTGAAGGGGCAGAAATTCCCGACAGGGCGGTCACGAACCGCTGCTGCAACAGATTGGGTACGTGCATGAGCTCAGATGCGATCGGTCGTTAAGCTTCCGGAGACGACAGTCCAAGATCTTCCAATGGGATCGGCTTGGCATCGGCCCACAGCGATTCCAGATCGTAGTATTCGCGGGTCTCGTCATCGAACAGGTGGATAACGACACTGCCGTAATCTAAAACGATCCAACGGCTCTCTTCGTAGCCCTCGATTCCCATGCGTCGATCACCCAAAACCTTTTCCAATTCATCATCGATCTGCTCGCTGATCGCGTGCAATTGGCGACGACTGGTTCCGGTCGACAAAACAAAGAAATCGAACTCTGCACTCTGAGCCGTCACATCGAGGACCATCACTTCTTGACCCTTATTGTCCAAAGCCACTCGCGCAGCGGCTGCGGCCAGCTTCCGGCCCTCTTCGAGACCGTGTGGACGGATGCTTCGGGTGCCAGATGCTAGAGGGTCATCTTGATCAGCGGGTTGTTTCGATTCGGCAACAGATTCCACGGGCGGCTGTTCGGATTCATGAGGAGAAGGATCGTTCATACAGCAAAGTCTAAGCGATTTTGCCGTGAACGATACTAGGTCGGAGCGTCAGCAACGGAATTTGCGGACGCCCATAATGGATCCACCCGAGTTCGATTGATCAGGAGGAGAAGCGACGATTCTCGGCCCCCGGCCAAAAAGGAACGTTTGGGCGGAGTCGCGACTGCAGCCGAGACACGCTACTTCTTCTTTTTGTTCGGTCGTTTTCGCTTATTGGGTCGCTCGATCGGAGCTTCCGGCTTCGCGACTTGACTGCGAATTCTCTCCGCAATCGAAGCCGACTTTTTCTCACCTGGTGCCGCCGTTCCATCCAGGATGGCAGAATCAAAGTGTTTTCCCTTGGGAAGCGTTTTCTTGACCAGGATGCGTTCCCCAATGCCCCACATGCTGCTCGTGATGAAATAGACGCACAGGCCGGCCGGAACACGGAAAAAGAACAAGCCCATCATCAGCGTCATGATGTTCATCATCTTTTGGGTCATCGCCGTTTGCTCATCCGTCGCTGGCGGCATGAACAACTTCTGCTGTGCCAGAAACAGAACGACCACAATCACCGGTAGAACGTTGAAATACGGCCCCAACCAACCGGTACCTCGTCCGGACAGGTACTCCCAAAGCCAGTCGCCCCAGAAGTAACACATGTCGGGGCCGGCCAGGTTGGACGCCCAATCCAGGCTGCCGCTAAACGCTTCTTGTCGAAGCTCAATGTCGACCGACAGTGCACGATACAAGCCCATGAAAATCGGCAACTGCAAGAACATCGGTAAACAACCTGCCAGCGGATTGAATCCGACGCGCTGCTGAAGCTCTCGCTGGGCCTTGAGCTTGCCCTCCATGTCGTCCTTGTACTTTTCATTGATCTTCTTCAGCTCAGGTGCCAGCTCCTGCATCTTTTGAGCGTTGATGGCGGCCTTGCGGCTGAGCGGAAACATCGACCCGCGGACTAACACCGTCAACAAGATGATCGCGATCGCATAATTTCCGACACCAGAAAGGATGTGCAGGATACCTGCCAAGAACCGCGCGAAGGCGGAGAACCAACCGTAGTAAATGCATCGCTGTAGCGAGTACTGCTCCAACAATTCAGGCTGCTTGGGCCCCGCAAACAGCCGCAAGTCCTGACGGAGCGAAGCGCCTGCGGGCACCGTCGCCGCAACGCTATCGAGGTAAAACGTTGAATTGACCGCGCGTTCCTGGTGGCGGCGGATCACACCGGGATCGGCAACGACACCGCCACTAGCACGGCGAAACGTCGTGAAAGACTCTTTACCTTCGGTTGGTACGTAACCGACCGTGAAGTACTGCGAGTCAACGCAGATGTATTTCAAGTTGCGAGAGTCGCTGTCCCCATCGGGTGCGAAAATATTCGTTTTGGGATTCTTTGGTTTATCTTTGGCTTGCTCCAATAAGTCATAACCACTGATCAATTGGTGTCCGTCTGCTGCCGTCATGTAAACGACGTCACGTGCTGCGGCACCGGAAAAGTTGGGGCTGATTCGCGTGCTGTACCACCAGCCTTCCAAACTGATTCCGTTGGGGCCATCCAAACGAAATGCGAGATCTTGCGGTTGATCATGTCGGTTGTCCAACTGAACAGACAGATCCAGCGAGTAACTTCCCTTGGCCAACCCATAGGTGCGCACCAAGGAGATCGGTCCGCCTTTGGCAGCTTTCATCTCCGTCGCATTGAGATCCAACTGAAACGAGGCCGACTGGGCAGAATCGGTCTTGGAAGATTCAAGATCCCAAACCAACTTCGTCGGATCCGGCAAGACGGAGATACTCGTCTCGTCCGGTAAGATCGATTTCAGGTTAACTTGGCTCAGGGAAACCAAACAGGACAAGCGTGACAAGTTACCAGCGACTTGGTCAGCACCCCCAAACTCCGCTAAGCGAATCAGATCCAATGGATGATTGGTGAGCGTCGCCGTCAACACGATCGGTGTTGTCGCCGTTCCACGGATGACCTCTACCGATACTTGGTCGCCTGGCTTGGAAGTCTCCAAGGCCTGCGAGATTTCTTCGGGCGATGCGACAGTTGTTCCGGCCACCGCGACGATGATGTCACCGACTTCGACGCCAGCCATTTGTGCTGGAGTTCCGGGTCCGACGACATTGACGGTCACTCCATTGACGGCCAAAGCTGGCTGGCCTGCGAAATATCCTAAGTACCCGTTCCTCACATCGACGCGTCGATACTTCAACTCACCGTCGGCGTTCCGTTCGGTGAGTTCCAAACGCTCGATGCCGCCGCCGCGACTGTTGAGCGTCACCAGCATGAAATAACCAGCGATCGGATCCATCGAACCGATCGTGGTCCATTCCGGATCGGTCGGGCGTTCTGTGGCTTCTTCTTCGTTGCCTACGGATTCCCCTTCCGTTGACTCACCGTCCCCCGGCGATTCGGGATCGTCCGACTCTTCCACGATGACTGCGTCATTCAGCTCCGCGACTTCTTCGGCGGCGGGCGGTGGGGGTGGCGGTACGAACAGCGCCCGCAGCGACGCGTAAAACAAAAAGAACACCGTGGAAGCGATGATAAAGGTGAACAGACGGCGATCCACGGTGAATTCCCGGTGGGAGAAACTGAGGCGGAGTTTGACGCTGAATGGCTCAGGCCCGGAAGCCAAAGACGCTAGCGAACTTAGACGCTGGGTTATTTCGACGCTGAGATATTCTGTGCTGGGAGTCAAATCTTGGGAACAGCCCTCGCGTTCCAAGACCCTCAAACCCAGGTCAAATCAGCACGTAACGCGGACGTTCCCACCCCCGGTGCTTCGCGTCATCGAGGCCCAGCTGGGCCTCGAATGTGCAGAATGGGCGTTTCATCGGCATCGTGTTCTGAACCAACCGATGCTACCCAGCCAAAGCCGTCATGCGTCCGTCGTCGTCAATCCATGTCAAACAAGCGGAGTATTCGACTTACGGGCGAGTCGCAACTTCCAACGTTGGTAGGACTCCCAGGTAGGCCATCAGGTCGCTGATCTCTTGGAGGGTTAATTCGTCAAGCAACCCGCTCGGCATGATGCTGTTGTTACTTGGAAGAATCTGATCAACATCGGCTTCGTCGATGACCGTGACATTATTGTTCGCATCGCGAATCTCGATCGCACGATCGGATCGCTCACTCACCATCCCACGGAAGGTCTGCCCATCGAGCGTCAAGACTTTCTTGCTGGCGTACTGATCACTCACCACGTGTGCCGGATACAGAATCGATTCCAAGATCTCACGCTTGCTGAACCGACGGGCGATTCCCGAGAGCGATGGTCCAATATCGTCACCGTAGTTTCCGAATCGGTGGCAACTTGCACACTGAGCTTTGTTGTAAGCGATCCGTCCCTGCACGGGATCACCAAATTTGCCTCGGTCACTTTCCAGGTACTCGACCAATTGATCGAAGTCCCATTTTGATTCTTCCGTCTGTGGCAAATCGGCAGGGGGGCGGTCCGCATAGGTGTTGGCGTACCAGCGCTGCCACGGCACCATCGAAGGCGTCGCCTCCTCGGGTTGCTGCATCCCCGTCCAATGTTCCAGGAGCTCTTCGGCCTCCTTGAACGAAGTCTCCTTCTGTTCGGCTCGTAACCCAAGCAGAATCAATTGGCGAATGGCCATCGGATCGTCGGTCGCAACGGCAACGGACTTCAATGCCTTCAGCACTTCAACGGCAGCTTGCTCTTCGACCACGTTCAAACTTCGGACAAGGTAATCCCAGTTTTCCCCGTCCGGGTTTTGTGCCAATGCCATTGCGATGACCGGACGACGTTCGGGTTCACTTCGCCACAATGATCTCAAGTAGCTGGCTGATCCTTCGTCACTTGCCGTCGCCAACATTGCGATGATGCCGGTACGCAATCGACGTTCTAAGTCTCCAGGCTGTGGATTGTCGACCAACTGTTCATCCAAATCTTTCAACAGCCGTGCCGTGTTGGAGTCGATTGGTCGTGGCAGTTTGTAAATCGCTGCCAATGCAGCGTTGCGCCAAACGGCGCCTTGCTCCAAAATCGCTTGAACGTCTTCATCCGACAGGGATGAAGCAAAGTCACGTGTCGCGGCCATGATGTACATCGCCAGCGAGTTCGACGACGTCTTGTGTGCGACGTTTTCGTAGTACTTCAACAATTCGAATCGCTGCTCCGCATCCCAATCACTCGAGAGAAACTGCAGACACATAGCGACCAACGTTCGGTCAACTTCCGGATTGTCACTGTTTAGAAACTCGACTGCCCGGGGCGCGACATCGTCCGCCTGGAGGTAGGCCGCTAACCGAATCAGTTCATGGTTCATTCGGTTATCACCCGCGGGAAATTCTTCGGCCAATTGATTGCGAAGTGCAGTCACTTTGGACGGGTCAATTTTGCCACGGTGCAGAGCGACTTGGCACAAACGCAGATTGTCGACGAAGTCCGCATCGCTCAGAAATGCAGTCATCAACTCACTGGAACTGGCCAGAACTTGCATGCACGTTTCTTCGGTTGGATCACTGGTGACCAACGCTAGGCCTCCAACCAACCGCACACGTGTGTTGTCGCTGTTGAGCACTTTGTCGCGCCATGTGTCCACGGGCATCCGCTCGAGCACGCGCCGCGCCACGAAGGCGAGAGTGCGATCTTCATCGGCTAAAAGGTCAAACACGACATCCGTACGTGTCGGCAAACTGCCGCTTCGCAGAATGGCTTCGCATGCAGCTCGACGTACGCGTGGATCCTGATCTTCCAGTAACTCAACGAGTCGCTTGCTGCTTCGACCCTCCGTGTGTAGCCCCATCAGATACGCGGCTTTGGCACGAACCGCTTCGTTCGGTGCTTCAGAGAGTTCGAGCAGTAAATCTTCGCTCGGAACAGGTCCAAACAATTGCATCAGATCGAGCGCTCGCGTTCGATAGTGGGCTGGGTTGTCGTTGCTGTAAGCGACACCGGCAACCAATTGCCCCCACTTATTACCAAGCTCACGCTTAATCGAAGCGATCGCTTGCCGAGACCAGGCTGATTCCAGTTGCGGTTGACGAATCGCAGCGGCGATTCCGCTTCCGAGATTGCGAATGCGTTCCGGTATGTCTCCTTTGTAGACCACTCGATAGACACCGCCACCAGTTCCGCGACCGCCGGTGCAGAAGTAGATCGAACCATCAGGTCCAACGTCCAAATCGGTCACGTTGAGCGGTTGGCCTCGCAAGAACACTTCGCTATCGGCAATGTAGCCAGCGCCGCGTGGTTTCAATCGAACGTTCAGAATTCGACCCTCGGACCAATCCGCGAGGAACAGAGAATTGTGATACCGAACGGGATACATGTAGTGTTCATAGCAAACGGCGCCGGTCGGGCTGCCCTTGCCGGTATCCAGAAGATTCGGCAGACGGTCGAAGTAATGCTCGGGCCACTTTGCCCAACCCGTCCGCCATCCGAACTCTCCCGCCTCGGTAACATCGAACAGAGCCGTGGGTCGATACCAGGCGGTATCGATATCCGCTTCCATGTCGGCGTCGTGGACAAACATCGCACCAGTTGGATGGAACACCAAGTCATACGTGTTGCGTAGACCACCCGCGATTCGTTCGACAACGGTACCATCGATGTTGGTTCGAATGATCGTTCCACCGGGGGCACGAATGCCTCGACCGTGACCGGCAGGATCTTCGTATCTTGGAAGAAGATCGCCTTCATAGGACGTGCGAAGTGTTTGGCCATCTCCGGCTTCACCGATCGCTTGTGAGTGGCTGCCTACCGCGACGTAGATCATTCCATCCGGTCCGAGCCGCAAACCATGCGGTCCATGCTCACCAGCTGGGCCCTTGAACTTGACAATGGCTTCGACTTCTTCGAGCGTGCCATTTCGATCGGCGTCGGTCAGCCGGTACAACGCGGTTCCTTCCGGTCCGTCACCGGTGACGAACACTTCCCCGTTGAGCGCGAGGATGCCCTGACACGATTCGACTTTGTCGCAGTAGGTTCGAACGGTTTCCGGAACTCCATCATTGTCCTTGTCGAATACCAACAGCAGTGGACCGCCTTCTTGCGACAAGATGATGTGACCAAACTCGTTGAATGTCATCGCGATCACGGAACCGATCGTGTCATCGTTCAAGACGCGTTGAACGCCGAAACCTTTTTGAATTTGGAATCGCTCACGCTGTTCGGCTTGTGTTTCGGCGACGACGTCTTCATCGCGATCCCACGGGACCGTGTCACCCAGTTTTCCGAACGACGCAGCCGCTCCCCACAATCGATCGTTGAAAACAACGGTTTCGAACAGCGGAATGTTGCCGGTATTCGTTCGCCAAGATGTGTCGGTGCTGAAGTTAAACCACTTATCGCCTTCCAATGGTCGAATCGAAACGCGGGCAGCCATCGCAGCAGTGGGGCCGTGCGTGTTAACGACTCGTACCGCGACAACATTGCGACCTATCTCGAGATAGTCGGAGATGTCAAATTCGTTCATCTGGCGAGCCGAACTGCCGGACCCGACCAATTGCCCGTTCACAAACAGCTCAAAACGATCGTCGGCAGCGATTTCGATGCGGCCTTCCGCTTGGACGCGCAGATTGATCGGTTTCCTAAACAGGCACGTTTCCCCTTCGGGAATCGGCTGTGAAAGAGTGCTGCCGTTGGACCAAATCCACTGCGCCTCGTCGGCGCGTGTAGAGGCCATAAACGGGATCGATAGCAGCAAAAACGCGACAAAACGTCGACTTGAGAAGCCTTCCATGGCACTTCATCGGTATTTAGGAGCGTATTGGTTCCGTAGCGGGAGCCGGTAGATTAGGCGGGCTCGGCGATTGAGTGCAAGATCAACGCTCTGGGGTCGTCGCGCTATTCATGCTGTTGGGGCGGTCGAAGTTGAATGTCGTTGAGAGATACAGCGATCGACTCGCTGACGCTTCCGATTTTCGATACTGTGCGACACGGCCCCTAAAAATGACCCACTCGCGTGCATTCTCTCCGGAGGCCGTATGGGAAAGAAGTTCGCGGCTTTTCGCTCCGTTCGAAGAGCAAATAGTGGGAAACAGAGCACGGCTGCCGCGTCTGTTGTAAAAGAACGTTTTTCGATCATAGAAAGGCAGGAGTGTCAGATGCGTTGGCGAGGTAGGCGGCAGAGCGAAAACGTTGTGGATCGCAGAGGCGTTAGCGGTGGTAAGGTTGTTGGTGGGGGCTTTGGCCTGATCATTCTGGTGATCGTCGTGACGCTTCTCGGCGGAGATCCGCGGGCGCTTCTGCAGCAGGTGCCGAATCAAGTCGCGGTAAATCCAGGTGCCGGTGGAGGAGGGGGTGAGTTATCGGCGCTGGACCGAGAACGCGGCGAATTTGTCGCGACGGTCCTGGCAGATACCGAAGATGTCTGGAACCAGTTGTTCCGCCAAAGCGGCCTCATGTACGAAGAACCGAAGCTGGAATTGTTCTCGCGTCAAACTCGATCCGGTTGTGGTCTCGCTTCATCCGCGTCCGGTCCTTTTTATTGCCCCATCGATCGAACGATTTATTTGGACACAGCATTCTTTGATCAGCTTGACCAGCAATTGGGGGCGCCAGGTGACTTCGCACAGGCGTACGTGATCGCGCATGAAGTCGGCCACCACGTTCAAAAACTGCTGGGCAAACTCGATGAAGTGCAGCGGCTGCGCGGCCGTCTATCCGAAACGGAATACAACCGATACTCGGTGATGCTTGAACTGCAAGCCGACTTTTACGCAGGCGTAATGTTTCACCACGCGGAAAACCAGAAACGCATTCTCGAGGCCGGAGACATCGAAGAAGGGTTGCGAGCCGCTGCGGCCATCGGTGACGACACCCT
The DNA here is from genome assembly GCA_039179795.1 of Planctomycetota bacterium. GTDB lineage: Bacteria > Planctomycetota > Planctomycetia > Pirellulales > Pirellulaceae > Rubripirellula. The sequence continues at coordinate 195,655 of JBCDEM010000002.1, forward strand.
TCAAGAACGAAGTCAAGGTTATGCCGACCAAGAGAGTTTCACGCACGGAACGAGCGACCAGCGTGTTCGTTGGTTCATGAAAGGACTCCAAACCGGTGATCCCGCCCAGGGCGATACCTTCAGTGCGGCATCGTTATAACGACCCGCGCCATCTCAAGTAGTCGCCGATCGCTCCGCCGATCGTAGCGAGCAGGTAGATAGTCGCCGATCGCTCCGCCGATCGTAGCGAGCAGGTAGATAGTCGCCGATCGCTCCGCCGATCGTAGCGAGCAGGTAGATAGTCGCCGATCGCTCCGCCGATCGTAGCGAGCCAGCCCACCACAGCAGAGCGCAAAGAGACTCGCGGCCTCATCCGCTAAGGGAGAGACCGCATCCGAACCGCGAAGCAGACCTCAACCTTATTTCGCGCTAGCTGACGAATGGCAATCGACTCGGGTTTCCAACGTTCGATTCGGTCTCTCCATTGATCAATCAACTGGAGGGATTCGTAGTCGCCTATCTTCATCGTGATCAGCAATCCCTCGAATTGGGTTTGAGGGTGAGTCACGATGTTTTCTACCGTCACGAGTGTCTTTTCCGGGCGCACATTTGAATCGACCAGCATCCACTTTGCGTCGCGGAAGACGCGGCGTGGCAAATCGCCAGCGCGGGCGCGAAAGTGACGATACCGTGGATGGCTGGCGATTCGAGGATCCATATCGGCCGGGTCGATCCCGATCACTTGCAATCCCTGCTCGAGAAGCCGCCCGCAGGCCCCACCCGGAGCACTGCCAATCTCGATCGCCAAGTCTCCTGCTTGCATCTCGAAACCGCTCCAAGCGATCGCTTCGGCGGCTTTGTAGTAGGCACGCGAGATCGGTTCGTACTGTGGCACGATCGGCTGAATGCCGCCCGGCCAACGCGTCGGCCAATCCGATGAGGTGTGGGATCCGAAAAACCAATGCGAGGGATCAACCAGCACGATGTCCAAAACGCGGGCACCTGGTTCTGCGATTCGATTAGGTGCATCGCAACGCAACCAATCCGTGCCGAGTTTTCCATGGATTTCGTCAGCAACTGACCTGGCAACCTCGTCGATCCCAGGTTCGAATCCAAACTTCCCGATCGGAACTCGATCCTTCGGCCAGACATGCAACTCGTCAAATTGCGGACGTGCGGAACCGGACGGCAGTGTTTCGATGAGTTTCCGAATTTGATCGGACGATTGTTCGGATCGCGATTGTCCAAGTGAGTGTGCGGCGGTGCGGATAAAGACCCCACTTGGGAGCCCCGCGTTAGGCGTGTCGTTTTTTGCCGTGACAAAACCGGGCCGGGAAAACGCCAGCCTCCATCCCGTTTCGGCCATCGATGACTTGACGGCTTTCTCCGCGCCGCAAGCGCAGGTCAACATCGCAAAACTGGCGTCGGTCATCGCTGCTTTCCATCGTTGCTTTCGAGACGCTGTTCGAATCGCTCGACTCTTTCTCGCACGCCCGGAATCAGACGCATCGCGTTTTCGTGATACAGCTTCTTCAAAACCTCGTCCGGCAACTGGACCCCGTGAATCTGCCACAGACCCTGTGGAGGCGGAATCTTTTCGCTGTAATCGAACGACTCATCGTGTGTTTCAAAGAACCGCCAATAAATCCTGACTCGCTTCTCTGGGAAGGGACCATCGGTACCAAATAAAATCCGATCGGCATACTTGATTAAGAACTTACGTGCTGTAAAGGGTTGCCGACCGAGTTCTGCAATGCGCGATGCAGGCTCGATCCATAGGTTGGGATACTTGTCCAGCCATTGGCCGGCGGTCTGCAAGTCTTCCGCACTGTTGGCGATATGAGCGCCGATGAATTGTGTTTTGGGATGTCGTGCGATCACGCGGTTACGAGCGGCCAATAATGCTTCGCGAGAGGGAAAACCTTCGCCGTAGAAACTCCAATCCGGATGACGACTCAGTTCTTCCCAACGTTCATTGGTTTCATCGATCGGTTCGAAAAACGCGGCTGGATCAGCAGTGTGGATGATGACGGGGATCCCAAGATCGCCGCATGCTTTCCAAATGGGATCGAATCGCTCATCGTCAATTTTGATGAGTGTCCCATCCGCATTGCGATAGCGAAGGCCGAATCGCTTGAACACTTTGAGTCCGCTGACGCCACCTCGTACAGCATCGGTCAACTGCCGAACCGTATGACGTGCGAAGCCTGACCGATTGCATGCCCAAGTTGATGGATCACCGGGAACGCCGTCCCCGAGCCAATCCACGTTTGCATAGATGACAAACCTGTCACGATACCGCGACCACAAATAGTCTTGATGATGCTCGAGCCTTGGACCGAGTCGTCCATCCAGCGAAGCACAGACGGCGATGCGATTGCGATCCATCAGAGCGACATAGTCATCCAGAGCCTGTTCGCTGTCACGAAGTCGCGAGTGAAAGTGGGTGTGGACGTCGACCGCGACATACTTGGCATGCTGTTTGAGATTCTGTTGGACGCGTAATTGATTCTTGGGTCGGAAATTCCTTACCGACAATTCGCGGCCGTCACGTCCGTCGAGAGGCCCTTCAAAACCGGGCCGTTTCAAGTTGGGGGAATCTTGGACTTCGGCGGGTCGTGTTTCCGTTGTTGTCTGCCCAAAGGCCGCTTTGGCCCCGAACAGAAACATCACCAAACAGCCGACACGAGCAGCAACAGCGACAATGTGTCGTTCGGCTACAATGGCGAGCAAGCGACTGGTTGGCGAATGGTACATGAGCCCTTTTTCGATGCGATGGCGTGGTGACTTCACTGACGTTTTGGATTTCCAGGCTTCATGACTTCCCTGGGAAAATTCTGACAGTGAAGGTTTTGTGTGGTTCCGGGATTCAGGCGAGCGAGTGAATAGCGACGAAACCGAATTCCAAACCGTTGGCGGTCAGTCGACCAGCAAGAAGCTGTCGATGCAAGCGACCGCACCCCCGGCAGAAGTTCCCGGTTATCGGCTGAATCAGTTTCTCGGGGCAGGCGCGTTCGGTCAGGTTTGGGTCGGTCGAGACCTGAACACGGGTCGGCAGGTTGCCGTCAAGTTCTACCTTCATCGCGGCGGAGTCAACTGGTCATTACTCAGTCGCGAGGTCAAGAATCTCGTTCAGCTGTCTGCGGATCGATACGTCGTCCAGGTCTTGGAGGTCGGCTGGGATGCGGATCCACCTTATTACGTAATGGAGTTAATCGAAGGTGGTTCGTTGGAGGATCTGTTACGAAGACGCGTTCGGCTTCCCGTTGGGGAAGCCGTCGAGATGTTCCGCAAGATCTGCATCGGGCTGAATCGATGCCATGCGAAAGGTGTGCTCCACTGTGACATCAAGCCCGCCAACATATTACTTGGCAACGACAACGAACCCCGACTGGCAGATTTTGGACAGAGTCGTTTTTCCGACGATCAATCGCCTGCTCTCGGTACACTTTTTTACATGGCACCGGAACAAGCGGAGCTAAATTCAACTCCCGATGCAAGCTGGGATGTGTACGCTGCGGGTGCAATCATGTTCCGCATGCTCGCCGGGAATGCTCCGTATCGAGACCAGCAGGTTCTCGACGATCTGGATTCGGCCGGCTCATTGGAAAAACGTTTGCAATCCTATCGGTCAGCCATTCAATCGCGTCCCAGCCCCGACAAAGCACTGCAACGATTGCACGTCGACCGCCCGTTGGCTCGGATTGTGACGAAATGCATTGCGGCAGATCCAGATGACCGATACGCCAACGTGCAACAGATCTTGCAAGATCTGCAGCGACGCGACGCCATCCGAATGAGGCGTCCGTTAATGTTGCTCGGGATCGTTGGTCCCCTACTGGTCTTATTGGCAACGACAGTTTTTGGGACTCGAAGCATTCGCCAGGCGAGCGAAAGAACACGCGTTGCCTTGCGAGATGAAGCCAAGGGAAGCAATCAATTGGCTGCCGCGTTCGCCGCTCGAACCATGGAAAGCGAAATCGAACGATACTTTCAGCTGGCAAGAGACGAAGCTTCCAATCCGGAATTCATGAGTCAATTGACGGAGATTCTTGAGTCGGATGATGGTCGCCGTGCTTTGAATGAAATTGCCAGCCTCGGCAAGCCAGCCAACACGCATGGTGAGACAGACGCGCGACAGCGATTGATGGATGTTCCGCAACGAGATCAGTTGGACGTCATTCTTGCGAAACGGCTTGGCCGATACTCGTTGTCGGATGACGAACGCCAACCACGATTGGCAACGATGTTTGTGACCGATGCGCGGGGGACCATTCTCAGTATTGCGTACAACGAACCGGTCACCGAACTTGAGAATAGTGCCGGCAAGAACTTCTCCTATCGAACGTATTTTCACGGCGGACGTGTCGACTTGTCCAAAGACCAGATCGACATCGGAAGTGTTGACCCACTGACATGGACGCATTTGTCGGCAGCATTTCAAAGTACGGCAACTCGACTTTGGAAGGTCGCCGTCAGCACACCGATCTATCTTTCCGAAGCACGAGACAAGCCAGATGCGTTATTCGTGATCACGATCAACCTGGGTGATTTTCAACTGATGCAAAGCAAGCAGGGAGCGAATCAAGTCGCGGTCGTCGTCGAAGCAAGAGATGGACCGGCGCAAGGCACCATATTGCAGCACCCGTTGATGGATCAACGGCGCAATTTAGGTTCCAAACAAGAGCGCAAGCGGTACCAGATCGATACCCAGGCCATGCAAGAACTATTACGGGGCGGTGATGTCGAATACCGCGACCCGCTAGCGGAATCGGAGGACGGTGCGCAGTTCGACGGTCCTTGGATTGCAACGATGCAACCGGTCGCTGTCCCGAGAGACCCGGTAGGCGACGATCCTAATTCGGACATTCGGCACACCAACGCTGGTGGCGATACCGATTTGTTGGTCATGGTTCAGTATCGCCTCGCGAAAGTATTTGAACCGGTTGAGCAGATGCGCCGCGCATTGCTATATGAAGGTGCGGCCGCGGTCGGTTCCATTCTTGCCGTAACCTTGACGCTTTGGTTCCTTGTTCGAAGGGTCGGAAACCTGCCTTCGCGCAGACGCAACTCATCCTCTTCGAACCACGCAGGCGATGTCGAAACGCTCACGTTGAAATAGGCGGCGGTGTGGCTTAAACACACCACGTCTGCATCCACTGTTGGACCTGGTCATTCCACTGATTCCAGTCCCAATAACGCGTGATGGCTAACGTTGAGTTCGGGGGCAAGTCCCGTTCTTCGATTCCGGGTGATTCCCAGGCAAGAACGAGCGACTGACAGAATGAATGGCGAACGCGCGCCTGTAAGTGTTCCGCCAATTCCTCCGTCGAAAGGTTTTGCTGGTGCACAATGCCCAACGCAATCGATTCTTGAAGCAAGGTTTCGATCAGTTCTCTCTCTTGCTGTAGCTGCGGTGGCTGACCCTCTTCTTCCAACCATAGAAACTCAAATTCGATCGAGTCGTTTGAAAGCCAATCGAGCAGCTGCCGGACGGCCAAGCAAAGACTTGCCAGCAGCACAACCACCGCTTGCACGGGTAACTGACCCTCCTTGACTCTCGCTGAGACAAGGTCGCTCGAGAGTGCGAACACAAAACAGAGTTTTCGGCGAAGGAACTGATTCTCGTCTCTTGAGTAATACAAAAGTTCATTGCGGGCATACTTGATGTCGAAGACATCGGGACGTTCACCGTCCTCCATGTAGGCTAACTCCGAACGCACAAGGCTCTCCATCGTTCCACGATTGGAGATCGACGAAAAACCGCCGATCGGATATGAATCTTCCTGTTTCAGATTCGTGGCGAGCGTGTATTTGCGTGAGCTATTCCTTGGTCGTTGTGTGGGCAAAGTGCCCCGCAATCGTTCTTCTGTTTGCAAAACTTGTCGAATCGCAATCCGTTGCCCAAATGCAGCGAGCGCGATACCCGATTCAAGCTCGAACAGATCCTCTGGACCCAAGCAAACGCCGCTATTTCGCACGCGTTCCGTAAGCTGTTCGATCGATTCAACGAGTTGTCGGTCGAGCCCCGTTTCAGAGACACTATCCCAGGCTTGTTGCAACACGGATGCTGGCGGAAGTTTGGCAAGGCCGCCGATCACCGACGGACTCAGCTCGACGCCCTCAAGACGTGCTCGTTCGCCCAAACGCGAGATCAGATACGCGATCGCACGTTGGCGGTCACGTCCGGAGTAGGGCCAAACGGCTTCCGAGCCGCGCTGAAACGACCTGTCCGCAATCAGTTTTCCCAACACATGATCTTCGTACCTTCGTATGACCGACGGATCGATGTCACCGGGCAAAGGCAGCTCACTCGATTCCGCTCCCTGATAATGCGAAGTCACCATCTCAACGAGGTCCACGATGAATCCCAGCGGCGGCAGGGCAAATCCTTGCCCGGCCAGCTCCTTGGCAACCTGCAATGAGACGTCAACGCGGTCGGGTGTGAGCCGTGTAGCGCGCGACAACAAGAGCCCTTGCAAAAGGAATCGACGTGCTGAGCCGGGATCGCGCAGTTGTAATGACGAATGTCTTTCGTCTTTTGTCACGTGAGTATCCCGCTCTTCGTCACGCCACGGCTCCAACCTCTTGGCCGTCACAGTGTTGGGCCAACGGTCCAAGGAACAAATTCGTGATCGCCCATTCCCATTTTCTCGCTACACGTCTGCTGACCGCTGGCAACGCGCAACAGGAATTCGAAAAACTGATCGCCAACAGATTGCAAGTCCGTTCCGTCGATCACGACACCCGCATTCAGATCCATGTCTTCGCTCATGGTTTCGAACAGGGGTGTATTGGTTGCGATCTTGATGACAGGACTCGGTTTACACCCAAAGCAACTTCCACGGCCGGTCGTGAACATCACGACGTTGGCACCGCCAGCCACTTTTCCGGTGACGCTCGCCGGATCAAATCCGGGTGAGTCCATCACGACTAAGCCTTTGGATGTGATGGGGCAGGCGTAATCGTAGACGGCTTCGAGTGTCGTCGAACCACTTTTCGAAACCGCACCTAACGACTTTTCCGTGATGGTGCTCAAGCCGCCAGCTTTGTTTCCGACCGACGGATTATTGTCCAACTCACCTCCGTACATGCCAACATACTGTTTCCACCATTCAATCCGTTCCAGCAGTTTCGCTGCCACTTCCGGCGAACGACTTCTTCCGATCAATAGATGTTCGGCACCATACAGCTCGGTTGTTTCAGAAATCACCGACGTCCCACCGCTGGCGACCAGACGATCCGACACGACTCCGACCGCAGGATTGGCGGTCAATCCGGAATAGCCATCGCTGCCGCCGCATTCGACCGCCAAAGTCAAGTGGGAAGCGTCCGCTGGCGCGCGAGTGAATTCATTGGCGCGATCGAGCACTTGTTCAACCATCGCCTCGGCTCTTTCGATCGTTACCCGGGTGCCTCCTTCCGTCTGAATCGTCATCATCGGGATGCCATCGTCTCGTGTGAGTCGTTGACCGCCCGGTGCATACAGCGAAGTCAGCCCGTGGTGGTCGGTGAGATAGCCCGATGTTGTCTGTTCGCATCCAAGTCCGATGATGACGCAACCACCGACATTGGAATGATTGGAATAGCCCGCCAAAACGCGGCCCAACATCTGATGTTTGATCCCGTGATATTGCATCGCACATCCGCTGGTGTGCGTTGCCGCGAAGACTCCATCGACGTTGGGCCATCGCTTTAAGCGCTCTGCATCAAACCGCTCGACCACCTTGTGACACACCGAAGCACTGCAATTGACGGTCGAAAGAATCGCGACGTAGTTCCGAGTGCCGACCGTACCGTTGGGGCGATGAAACCCGTCAAAACTACGCTTCAGCGGTTGCGGCGATTCGGCCGGCGTCGCCTGGCTGAGATCATTCGAGATGACGTGATGGTCGACCACATTGTGAGTGTGAACATGATCGCCCGCTTGAATGTTCGTTGTCGCTAGCCCGATCGGCTGACCGTATTTCACAATGGGCGAACCGTCGGAAATGGATGACAAGGCGATTTTGTGTCCCCGCGAAACGTCCGACCGCAATCGGGTCGTCACATCGGCAACGGACAGTTCCGTGCCGCGGCTCAATTGCGCCGTCGCAATCGCGACGTTATCGGCTGGATCCAAGTGCACGAATCCGCGCAATGAGGAGCCGTGTGTTGTCATAGAACATCCAAGAACAGGTGGGGGAGCATTCGAGTTTTGGCGAGAAAACTCGGATCGCTCTTATCGTAACTGGGACGGTACGCCGTGTTCAGGCCGAGTGAACCCGAGAGTTCCTCAGCGTTGTTCTCAGCGTTGTTCTCAGCGTCGTTCCCTGTGTGGTTCCTGACGTCGCAACCGATGCGTATATTCCTGGCTGAACCCCGGTGATCGAGCGATGACTCGATGCTCGGGCTGCCATTCGGTGATCGCCATCCTATTTAGGAACCTTCGATTCGATGAAGATTCACGAATACCAGGGAAAAGAATTGTTTCGTGCCGCCGGAGTGCCGGTTTTAGAAGGGCATGTCGCCGAGAGCGCGGACGAAGCAGTTGCAGCGTACGAAAAACTTGGCGGAGCTGTCGCCGTCGTGAAAGCGCAGATCCATGCGGGCGGACGTGGGAAAGGCACGATTCAAGACAACCCCGACCAACGCGGTGTCGTGGTTTGCAAATCGGCCGACGAAGTTAAAGCGGCTGCGACCGGATTACTTGGCAAGACGCTCGTTACGATCCAAACCGGCCCCGAAGGCAAGACCGTTAATAAAGTTTTTGTCGAAGCCGGATGCGAAATTGCCCGCGAGCTTTACCTCGGAATCGTCCTCGATCGTGCCGTTGCACGCCCCGTGCTGATGGCGAGTACCGAGGGTGGCGTCGAGATCGAAAAAGTCGCGGAAGAAACTCCCGAACTGATCTTCAAGGAGCATTTCGATCCAGCGGTCGGATTGGAAGGATTCCAAGTTCGCAAACTCTGCAAGAAACTCGGCATTACCGGTGCCGCTGCCAAAGCTGCTTTCAAATTCATGCCTGCGATCTGCCGGTTCTTCGTCGACTACGATTGCTCCTTGACTGAAATCAATCCGCTCGTCATCACAGCCGACGATCAGATGATCGCACTCGATGCCAAGATCACATTCGATAGCAACGCTTTGTACCGACACAAAAACCTGTTGGAATATCGCGACCTGTCCGAAGAGGAACCCAGCGAAGTCAAGGCGAGTGAGTTCGGACTCAGCTACGTCAAACTGGACGGCAACATCGGTTGCCTGGTCAACGGAGCTGGCTTGGCGATGTCGACGATGGACATCATCAAGTACCACGGCGGAGAGCCAGCCAACTTCTTGGATGTCGGTGGCGGAGCGAATACCGAACAGGTGACCGAAGCGTTTCGTATCCTGTTGTCCGATCCCAATTGCAAAGGCGTTCTGGTCAACATCTTCGGTGGGATCGCCCGATGCACGACCATCGCTTCGGCATTGATCGAGGCCAGCAAGGTCGTCGGCTTTAATGTTCCCTTGGTCGTGCGACTGGAAGGAACCGAGGTCGAAGAGGGCCGAAAGATGCTTGCCGAAAGCGACGTGGACGTTATCAATGCCGTCGACATCACCGACGCGGCCAAGAAGATCGTTGCTGCCGCAGGTTAGCAGTTAAGTCTTGCGATCCCTTGTTTTGATTCACGCATTCATCCAATTACTTCCCGCACAATCTCAACCCCAGCGAACCGATCATGAGCATCCTGGTCGACGGCAACACCAAAGTGATTTGCCAAGGCATTACGGGCAACGCAGGCACGTTTCACTCGCTTGGCTGTCGCGAATACGGCACGCAAATGGTCGGCGGAGTCACGCCGGGCAAAGGCGGACAAAACGTCGAGGGCATTCCCGTGTTTGACACGGTTGAAGAAGCCGTTGCCGAGACCGGCGCCGACGCGACGATGATCTTTGTGCCACCTCCATTCACGGCAGACGCCATCCTGGAAGCAGTCGACGCTGGCATGAAAGTCATTGCGGCGATCACCGAAGGGGTCCCCGTTCTCGACATGGTTCGAGTCTATGAAAAAGTTCGTGCAAGTGATTCGGTTCTGATCGGACCTAACTGCCCGGGCATTATCACTCCGGGTTCCTGCAAGATCGGCATCATGCCGGGCTACATTCACAATCCGGGCAAGATCGGTGTGATGAGCCGAAGTGGAACGCTAACGTACGAAGCGGTTTGGCAGACGAGTAACTTAGGTCTCGGTCAAAGCACGTGCGTCGGACTCGGTGGAGATCCGATCGTGGGAACGAGCTTCATCGACTTGCTAAAGCTCTATCAAGCGGATGATCAAACCGAAGCGATCTTGATGATTGGTGAGATCGGTGGCTCCGCAGAGGAAGAAGCCGCGGCGTTTGCGAAGGAACATGTGACCAAACCAATGGCAGCTTTCATTGCAGGTCGCACAGCACCTCCCGGTAAACGCATGGGTCACGCCGGCGCTATCATCAGCGGTGGGAAAGGTACAGCCGAAGAAAAAGTCGCTGCGCTGGAAGACGCAGGGATCGTCGTCGCACCGACGCCTGCCGATATGGGCGAGGCGATCGTCAAAGCGATTGGCTAATCGTCTTTTCTTCAAGCGGCGTGGCTGAGCGACCGTCTGCGAAATCACAAAGTTGTTGTGGTTAGGAGTCGAGTAGCTTCAGTAAGAACCACCCCATCAGAAAGCCACGCGCCGTCCACAGGAATGTGCGTATCCAATTGGTATTCACCAATTTTTGATAGGCCGCCTGGTCAAAGCCCTGCATTAACTGGTTGTGATAGGGCACCTGCAAAAAAGCCGTGGACATCCAAAGGGCGACCACCATCGCCATTCCGAGCCACGCAGCCCATTTTGGGAACCCTGCGGGTGCATTGGCCAACAGCAGTGCAGCTGTCACGATTTCTATCAGCATGGGCACACCCACGATCGGGGTGATTAAACGTCCGTGGTCGGCCTCATAGCGAACGAATCCTTCTTGGCCAACGCGGTCAAACAGGTTGTAGTGCACGATCTGCACCATCCAGATCAAGCCGACCATGTACCAAGTTGCCAACAGATTCAAAACAAACGTCAGGGTTGCGTACATTCGCTCGTCTCAAGCCTCTCTTTACCCAACAGGTATCGCAGCGTCTCTTCCAGATCGGTAAAGCGATACCGGTAACCAGCCTGCATTAATGCACTTGGTTCGACACGCGTGCTGGTGAGCAACAACGCGTCCGCCATTTCCCCGAGTGCGGCGCGTAAAGCGAATGCGGGTGCAGGGAATAGCGCTGGCCGTTTAACGACGCGTGCAAGCGTCGCAGCAAAATCACGATTGGTGATTGGCTCGGGAGAAACAAAATTGACGGCACCGGAAACCGCTTCATCCGTCATGACGTGATAGAGGGCACCAACGACATCATCCATCGCCATCCAGCTCCACCACTGTCGACCATTCCCCAGAGAGCCACCGGCAAACTTTGCGGGCAGCAACATTTTTTGCAACGCACCGCCCTGAGGTGATAGGACCAAGCCAAATCTCGCATGCACGACTCGGATGCCAGCGTCCATTGCCGGCTGACACGCTTCTTCCCACTCTTGGGCAACGCCGGCCAAGAAATCGTCACCCAAGGAGGAATCTTCGTTTAGGCACTCGTCCCCTCGATCCCCAAAGATCCCTGTGGCGGAAGCACAAACCAATACGCGGGGCTTGCGTTCTAATTGGGCCATCGATTCGCAGAGTTGTCGCGTTTTCACAACTCGGCTATCGCGAATCTCCTTTTTCACGGACTCGCTCCAGCGTCCAGAAGCGATTGATTTCCCAGCGAGGTGAAAGACGACGTCTACATCGGCCAACTTGGATGCTTCACCATCCCATGCAGCAATCGAAGCCTCGTCTCCCGGGCTTCGTACGATCGGTTGAGTTTGGTGCCCAAGTAACGTCAGCAGCGCGACCAGTTGTTTGCCGACCAAACCGCTGCTTCCCGACACGGCAATCCACATGGGATCGCAAGGTCGGTCCGCGGATAGTTGCAAATCATCACGCGTCAATCGATGACGAAACGCAAACATCTTCTCGATCGTTGCCCGTGCTTTTCCTCCACCGAGTGTTGACCCCAAAGCACCGAAGGGAACGCGATAAGCGATTCGATCAGTCAAGACGCTCTCGGACCCTTTCCCCTGAAACTCATGGCGATGATCCCAAGCCGCAAAGGGACCGGAAACTTGAGTATCGGCAAACAAATGAGGTGGGTCATACTCGGTGTGTTCCGCCACCCAGCGAACAGGGACGCCAAACACTCGCGTTTTCACAACAACACGACTGCCTACGGTCAGACTCCCATCGCTCCGTTCAATCTCGACGGATTCCCAAGGCGGGACCAATCGCTGCAGGGCACCCGGACGCTCGTGATAGGCAAAGGCTTGCTCAACGGAAACGGGGAGCGTCGATGAGGCGACGTATTCTTGTTGCTGACCCATGATGCTCCACAAACTCGCGGCGTTCGTGGAGCATTGTTACACGCCCGGCAAGTTGCGGGGAGGTCACGCTCCATAGCCACCGATCGCTCGATGCGCCCGGGCACGCAGATGAGTTCGCGTGATAGGAGCCATGGATACTCGACAAGAAACATCGCCGTGCGCTAACCGGGCTCCGATTTCCCTGGAACGAGGGCGAGTCTTGCTCTCGCTCGGTTCTGGCATCGCCCGGGCCACTCTGCGACTAGGCGATGATCTGGCGGATCGGTGTTCCTTCGCTTCGTTTCAGCGGGCGACCGATCGGCGTATCTTCCTCGAAGGCATGATCGACACCGAGCACGGACAACGCGGTCGCATGGATGTCGGCAATCGTTGTGACATCGGACACATCATCAAGCGGTTTCTCTGGATTCAATTTTGGATCAGCGGCGGTTTCACCATGAACGACACCGCGACGCAATCCACAACCGGCCATCAAAATTGAAAATCCGTGCGGCCAATGATCACGTCCATCCGCAGCATTGACGTTCGGCGTGCGTCCGAATTCGCCGCCACAAATCAATAGCGTTGAATCCAAAAGTTCTCGCTCTTCCAAACGCTTGAGAAGCGAAGCGAGCGCGGGATCCAGTCGTCCACACGCGGACGCCTGCAACGAATGGTTCGTCACGTGTGAATCCCAGCCTCCCAGTGTGACCTCGACACATCGTGCGCCAACTTCGATCAACCGCGATGCTGCTAAACAGCCGCGACCGAACGAACTGTCGCCGAATGCGTCCAACGTTGCTTTCGATTCCTTTGAAACATCAAACGCGTCGAGCTGATCACTCGACATCATCGTCAAGGCAGACTTGGTCGCCGTTTCATGCAACGTGCGACCCATTTCCAAGTCGCGCAGTCGCCCTCGGCGAAACTCCTGTTCCAATTTCCATAGATCTTTCAGTCGCCGGTCATAGCGTGCTTCCTCAATCGGTCGCTTGATATCGGGAACGGGGCCTGCAGGATCATTGACTTTGAAGGCGTCGTATTTCGCACCCAAGTAGCCACCTCGCCCCGGCGAGTTTCCGGAAACAATCGAGATGTGGCGTGGAATATCAGCGCCGCGATCGTCCACATGACATAGCACCGCGCCCATCGACGGATGCTTAAGGGTTGGGTCTGGACGAAACCCTGTTTTGACGTTGTAAACGGCGCGTTCGTGATCGCCTTCTTTACTGGTGACGCTGCGTACCAGAGAAGCGAGGTGCATCTGCTCCGCCGTTTGCGGTAGCAGATCCGAAATCTCTAAGCCCTCGACCGAGGTGGGAATCGCTTTGGAGTCTCCGCCAATGCGTCCACCGGGGTGAGGATCGAATGTCTCCAGCTGGCTCGGTCCACCTTCTAACCACAATAGAATGACGTTCTTCGGCCGAGCAGGATCGGTCAAGCCTTGCTGGTCCGCCCACGCTAGTTTTTTGGCGAGGGCCGACATCATCAAACCGCCAGCCCCGGCACCCAACAGGGTACGTCGAGACAGGTGTGCTGCGCGATTGCAAAGTTCGTGATCGTCGATCGATTGCCAAGTCATAACGGATGATCCGTATCTGCTCGATGAGTTAGTGATTCCAAGCCAATTCGCTGCTGTTGAGCAAAATCCAGTACAAGTCCTCTATCGCATCTTCGCGATTGTCCGCTTCAACGATTCGTTGAACAAATAATTCGGTCTCAAACTCCGTCGGATACCGATTCAAAGCGCACAGATAAACAGTCTCCACGACATGCGCGTTGTCACTGGAAAACATGTTGATGTGGGCGGTAGCATTAAGAACCGGATTCGCATTGATCAACTCGCGTAGCATGTTGCCATTCATCATCAACAAGCGCTGCGTGATCGTCACACTGTCTGATGTGAATTCATCTTCTCCCATGTCGCCGTAGCTGGTGACGAAGTCATTGCTTCCTGCGAGCGTTTGCAGCTGAAGGAAAAGAGACGACTCGCGATCGGTTTTTTTGATACGCGCTGCTTGGATGACCGAACCAGCGACCTGCTCGGGTCGCAACCGAACCAACGGAAACGCGGCGTAATTCAGTTCGTGGGTTGGAGTGACTTCAAAGTCCGCTCGGCTGTCGACACTGAAAGCCTCCGACAATGCGATCAGACGAATCAAGCGTCGGATATCAAATCCATGCTTCACGAAATCATCGGCGAGTAGTTCGCACATCGGATGGACCGATTCATCGAGTGGCAGATTATCGACGGCGTCCGCAACGGGCTGTCCAAACATCAGCGCCCAAACATGGCTGACGGCGGCACGCGCAGCTTGCCGGTTTTCGGGATGCGTGACCCAGGTGGCGAGACGCTCCCGAGGCGTTCCTTCCTCAGGTAATAGTTCTTGATAAAACGGCACGCCGGGTTCAACCGCTACTTCTTCTTCGGCGTTGAGATACTTGTATTCGTACTCTACCTCGCCCTCACGCACTCCTTGCAGACCGCTTGTCTTGGCACTCGTGTAAAACGCGGCGAGCTGATGGAAGTCGGTCTGCATTCCTTCCCGCGGTTCGTCAACATCACCCAAGCTGACGTTGCCGAGGAAATCGTTGTGACACTGCAGGCAATCGATCCTGAGACCCAGGAACGCACGTGACGTTCGCGCCGCAAGCCGCACGGGATCTGCTTGACCATCGTTACTATCGAAGGTAGCTGTCAGGAAATTGACTTCCGGCTTATCGGTCCACAATCCTTCGGCGGTGATCAGTTCCCGGACCATTTGGTCGTACGGTTGGTTGGCGGCGAACACTTCGGTCAACCAAATACGAAATCTGCGACGGCGATAAACGACAAACTGACCACCATCGGTTCCAACCAGAAACCGCGTCCATCGCTCGCCCCAATAACCATGGAATCGGGGATCCGTCAGAAGATTCTCTAGATGAATGCTGGTCCTGAGAGACTCCGGTTGCTGCTCCAGTTGTCGAATCTCTTCCAGCGACAAACCGTTGCCGACGAGGGCCAGCGACATGCGTCGACAGATGGTCAGCCAATCAGCCGCTTCGGCGGACGGTAATTCGCGCAATTCCAAGTCGTCCAACCGCAATGCGTTCAGGCGATCCAGGATTTCTCGCAATTCCCCGTTCGGGCTCGATTCAATGGACGAAGAAAGACGAACTCGTTGGGCCGACGAACCCGTGGAATCAGGCTTTTGCGAAGCATCCGAGTTCGATTTCGACAGACCAGCAGCCAGATAGGAAAACGCCAGCAGCAGCAACATTCCGAACCACGCCCAACGAACGGCGCCTACGAAAAACTGTTTGACAGAACCCATAACTGCTTGGCTTTGCGTCGTAACCCGAGATCTTCCGGCCCTATTGTACCCAGCGGGTATTCGGCGCCCGATGCGAGAACTTGCCAAGGGTCAATCAAAAACTTTGAATTCGATAAAAGCGGGGATCGTCCGGGTTTGTAACCCGAAGCGTCACGCTGTGGGTTTCCTGTGGATGCCGCGTACAAAAAGGACGTGTAACGCTTACCGAAATAACAACTTCGAAGCGAGGTAGATGTCCTCGAAAGCGGTTTCTACACGCTGACTCTCACGCCACCTTCGTCGGCCGATTGGGCGGCTACATCCAGGATTCGCTGGGTATCCATGGCTTGTCTTTGCCAGAAATCGAGAGAATCGTCGGAGATAAATCGCTGAATCATGTGTCGCTCTTGGCTTCCCTCGATCGTGTGGGTCTGCGTGTTACCGGCGGCATCGTGAAGGGAAAAACGCGTGGGTCGCTCCGCCCAAGGCCGGGTGAAATCATTGCAGATCAGGGAAGCCGCGCTACCAGCAACCTCAAACCACTTACGAGTTGCCGTGTCGTAGCCACACGAAATCGTCGCGGTCACTTCGCCGGGAAAGTCCAGGATTGCGGTCAGGCGTTGTGGAACGCCCTGCCGGATCAAGACCTTGGCCGAGACCGCAGTCGGCAAAACCCCCGCTGCGAATCGCGCAGCACCACATGCATACCACCCTAGATCCAATAAACAGCCGCCGCCAAGCGAAGGATCCAATCGATGATCCCCCGATTGGAACGGCTGATAAAACGAGACGGCCGCGGTGATGTGCCCGAGTTCGCCCAAACGCTTATCAGCCAACAGCTCTTGGAACGCTTCGGTGCGAGGATGATGCAACCATCCTGTCGCATCCAACCAACGTACGCCTGACGATTTGCACGCTTCATCGATCGACTCCACTTCTGTGATCGATAGCGCGAGAGGTTTTTCGCACAGGACATGCTTGCCACATTCGGCAGCCCGGATCGACCATTCCGCATGCATGGATGGCGGAAGCGAAAGGTAAACCGCGTCGACATCGTCACGGTCCAAAAGCACTGAATAGCCGGTGACGGCATGCGCGATTCCGTATTGGTCGGCATACCACTGAGCACGATCAGATGTCCGACTGGCAATCGCCGTCACATCGACACGGTCGGTAGATTGCAAATCAGCGACCAATCGCCGAGTGATCCGTCCTGTACCCAGCACACCAAATCGCATCCTGTGATCTTCCATCAAGTGTTCTTGTCGTTAGCGCGCCGTCAAACGTACTAACGGTCAGCCGGCCCATGCAACGACGGATTCGTAAACCTTGAAGCCGGTCTTGTAGGTACCGTAGGCGGCCACCAAGACGATAGCGATCGAGCTAACCCACAGCGTGGCATCGTAGAGACCGGATGGAACCAATCGTTGATCTGATTTTCGATATCGGAAAAACAGAGCCGCAAAGACGACAATGACCAGAATGACCACGGTCGCAACACCACCCAAAATCACCATCAACGCCGGTTCTCCCATGAAGAGAAACAGTGTCGCCCATCCAAACGGGATCAGCCAAGCCAAGATACCGATCGCTTTGAGTCGGCTGCGTTCATTTGAGAAGTCAAACATGCCCACTCGGGCGAAAGCATCGGTGAACATTCGCGTCCAAGCAGCGAGTGCAGCGAAGAGTGTCGAGTACAAGACAACCAGTGCACCAATGAGAAAGAGTGACTTCACGGCCGGCCCGAGCGACTCCGTGTACATGGTGCCCAATGTGTTGATCAATTCATCACTCTCGGGAACGAGCCCCCTTCGATTGAGGACGGCCGCCCCTAGCAGATAGAACATGACTGTCATCGCCGTGTAAGCGACCATTGCTAACGTTGCATCCAAGTACATGATTCGGATCCAACCCTTTGCGCGACTGGCCCATTCGGGCGAATCGTTCTTCGGACCGGTGTACCGTGCGTAGCCTTTTTCCAAAAGCCAATAGTTGTAGGCCATGATTTCATCGCCACCGACACCGGTGATACCAAACGCTCCGAGCGCGACCAAAAGCACGGCTGTTTCAGCGGGGATGTTTGGGATCAATCCCGAAGTGAACTCACTTAACGAAATCGCCATGTCCGTTCGTTGAAGGACGCACAACGACGCAAACGTGAAGAGCGTAAAAGCGCTGATCATGATCAGTGACGCTTTTTCGATTAGCAGGTAATAGCCGCGAAACACCAGAAGCGAAACGGACACCGCCACCACGTAGGCAATAATGACGCGAGCGACCCATCCTGGCGGCTCCGGAAAAAACTGCTCGATTGCCAACACGACACCGCCAACGATGCCACCGACTTGCATCATTTTGGCAATCATCAAAAGCAGCCAAGTCCAGATCGACCAATTGGCTTTTCCGAATTTCGGACCGGGCAGTTCGTTCAACGATGCCATCGTTGACTCACCGGAACTGATCGCACGTTTGCCGAATTCGACTTGGACGGCCACTTTGACCAAGCAGCTGAAAATGATGAACCACATCAGCACAAAACCCGCTTTTGCACCCACAATGGTGGTCGCGATCAATTCGCCCGAACCGACGATCGAGGCGGACAAAATGAAGCCCGGTCCGAGATAGGGAAGGGCACCCCGGAACGTCTTGGGAGGTTCTCGAATCGCGGATTCGCTTAACGCATAAGGGTCGCTGTCCGCTGGTTCCGGGGACGCTACGGTGGCGATATCCACCGCTCGGTGGGGATCCTGGTCGCTCATCAATGGAAACCGATCAAAAGATAGGGAGAGGATCGCACCGTTTTAGCACGATTGGGAACGCGAATGTCTCCCAGCAATGGGTGAACAGAACGGGTGGACAAAAGGAACTCACCGGGGTCGTGAACGCGGACTCGTTGTGGTCGAGCGTGTGGGGATCGATAATAATCGACATCAGTATTTCGCTTCGTTGCTTCTGACTTACCCACTGCATGGCTGCACCAGCTGCTCTCGATACGACCATTGCGGTGGTAACACCGGAGAACATTGCGTTCGATTACCAGTTGGCAGGTCCCTTTCGACGGCTGCCGGCTTATTTGATCGACTTCGCGGTCCGCTGGATCGTCATCGCCGTTCTGGTGATGGGGATCTTCTTGGTGGGAGGTCTGATCGACCTGAATGTTCTGGGGCCATTTTCGTTCGCTGCCGGCATGCTGGTCTATTTTGTGATCAGTTGGTTTTACGGCACGATCCTGGAGACGTATTTCAACGGTCGAACCGTCGGCAAATGGGCGTGCGGATTGCGGGCGATCGATGTTGATGGGCGACCGATTAGCGGAAAACGAGCCTTGCTGCGAAATTTGTTGCGGATGGCGGACTTATTCCCCTACGCGGCTCTAGCGACGTACTCTCCGGACATCCCGCCGGTATTCATCATTCCGACTGGGCTGGTTGGATTGACCTGCATGATCTGCACCCGTCGCATGCAACGTTTAGGTGACTTGGCCGCTGGCACGATGGTGATCGTGGATGAACGCAGCTGGAGACTACCGGTCGTAAAAGTCGACGACCCGCGCGTGCCAGCGTTGGCGTCCTTTTTTCCCGGTGACTACCGCGTCTCACGAAGCATGTCGCGAACGTTGGCGATCTATGCCGAGCGTCGTCATTACTTGACGCCCGCGAGGCGTCGTGAAGTCGCGAAACACTTGACCGATCCGTTGGTGGAGCGATTTGAATTCCGGCGTGACATCGATCCTGATCTGTTGATGTATGCGTTGTATTACAAAACGTTTCTGGCGGATCCCGCGGGTGAACTGCCAGACCTCGGTCCGCTGGCTGGTTACAGTCCGCTGCGAAAAGACGAGAACAAACCCAAAGGTCTGGCCAGCGATCAGGCGGCGAGCGGTGGTATCTCTCTATCAACGGACAAAAACAAAACCGTTGACTTGGCAACCAAACCACCACAAACCAATCGAACGACTGCGACTACGACTACGACTGCGCCTCCGATCGCTGCCACGGCAGCCGGTCAAACGAATCGACCGCCGCAAGCAGCAAACACTTCGTCGAAATCAGACACGACGACCCAACGACAACCCCCACAGCCCCCGGGGGAAACTTCATGAACGTAGCCAAACTGCTCGAGAAGCGTCGCACCCAGTGGACGGAATTAGAATCGCTTTGCGATGCGATGGAGGCCAGCGGGCGGACCGACAAGGCGGCTGGCGAGCACCACCAAGGTGCAGAGGGTGTCTCGCGGTTCGCGACACTGTACCGAGCCGCTTGCGCGGATCTAGCACTTGCTGATGCGTACCAAATGCCGCCGGGAACGGTTACGTATTTGCATCGCTTGGTTGCGAGAGCACACAACCAACTCTATCGTGCGAACAGATTCGAGCCGAGTCGCTGGACGGATGTTGTATTTTATGAGGCTCCGCAACAGATCTTTCGTGATCCCTGTGTTCGCTGGGCGACCGTCATTTTCTTTGGGCTATTCGCACTATCTCTCTTCATTGCGCGTAACGATCAGCTCTTTCCAGGCTTCGCCGAGCGAATCGTTGGTACGGATCAGCTCGATGGGATGGAAGAGATGTATGAGCGCCCCCTGGCTGGGTCGTTGGATCACTACGTGCAAATGTCTGGCTATTACATTCAGCACAACACCAGCATCGGGTTGCGATGTTTTATCTACGGCATCTTGATCATTCCTTGCCTGTACACGTTGGCTTTCAACGCGATCTATCTGGGCACAGTATTTGGCTACATGTCGCGGCCCGACGCGATCGGCGGCGACAACTTCTTCCACTTTGTCACGGCTCACGGTCCGTTCGAGCTGACGGCCATTGCGCTCGCCGCTGGTGCCGGATTGCGACTTGGCGTGGGTTTATTCAGCACCGGCGGTTTATCACGTATTGATTCCTTGCGTACCAACGCACTTAAGGCGGTCCCCGTGATGGCGGCTTCCGCAATGTTGTTCGTCTGTGCGGCCTTCACGGAAGGATTCCTTTCTCCGAGCCCAGCTCCCTACATCATCAAAGCGTTGTGGGCGATCGTTTCCTCTGGCTTGCTCAGTTTCTACTTCGTCGTGCTCGGCTTCCCCCGCGACGAAACGTTGTTCCGGCGAATCGATGTAGGGGGAGAGTCGTACGATGCAACTTGACCAAACACACGTCGTTGTTCGACTGCGAACGCTCTCCGAGATCGGAGATTTGGCGCTCGTGATGATTCGGCGGTATCCAACTTCGCTGCTGATTGGGTTCTTCGCCGGTGCTGTCGTGTGGGCAGCCGCCAATGCTTTGCTGCTGGGCTGGATCCCCATCCGAGAAGCATCCTACGGCCTGGATGATGAAGAAGCCGTTGCCGAGATCACTCGATATTTGTTTTGGATGGCCGTTCTGGTCTTGCTGCAAACACCGGCGGCCGGCGTGTTGACGACGCTTTACCTGGGCCAAGCCGTCTTTGAACGCAGGCCCACATGGAAAAGTGTGTTCAAGGAGGCTAAACGTCAATTCCCGAAATGGTTCTGGGTATTAGGCGTCAAGCGACTGGCAATTCCAACGATGGTTCTGCTTGCGTTTCGTTGGGGCCAACCGGCTTCCGGTTTTTGGGACGCACTCGTTCCGATTTGCATTTTGTTGGTCACAGCTGTCGTTCGAAGTAGTCGACCATTCCTGCCTGAAATCTTGTTACTTGAGCAGTGCCCGCCACGGTCGAAATCAGACAAAGTGATTACGATCGCGAGGCGTTCAAAATCGCTCCATGGTCCAATGGCCAGCGATTTGGGCGGTCGTTTCCTGGCTGTTTCTTTTGTGCTGCTGGTTCTGATTCTCAGTGTCCTGTATACGCTGATTGCGTTTCGTGGCATCGCGTTCGGGAACTGGCGTTTCATGGACTTGGGAACACTTCTTTTCTTTGTTCCGATTGCTTTGTGGACGGTCGCTGGCGTGAGCGTGCTCGTCCGGTTGCTCAACTATTTGGACACACGGATTCGACTCGAAGGCTGGGAGGTTGAATTATCCGTCCGCGCCGAAGCGATGCGCCAGTTCGGACGTGACGGGGGTTTGACCGTGGAAACTCAGCCACCGACGAAAACGTCAAAGCGACGCGGTAAGTCCAGCAAACGATCCGCGAAGAAAGACCAGACGGCAACGCCAACACCCGTGGAGATGCGATAATGAAAGCGATAGGAACGACGCTTCTTATCACGATCCTCGTCGTGTCCGGCCGCGTTTCAGCGCAATCGGAATCCGAGAATACTTCGACCTTTACCGATGGTGTCGTCAGTGATTCGATTTGGTACGACGCCGACGAGGGGGCCGTTGTGCCGATCGACGTGGTGCCAGAAACGGACGATTCACTGAATCGAAACAGCCGCTGGTTACCCAAAGCGAAACGCGTCGAGCAACCAAAGACGACCAACACAGGAGGAACCGGTGGCGGTGGCGGCGGTGGAACAGGGGCTGGCGTGCTTGGAACGGGTCTATCGATCGGAAACGTATTCGGTTGGGTACTGCTGGTCGCATTGTTTGCAGGCGGAATCGCCTTGTTGCTGTTTGCCATTTCAAAATCGGAAACCGACCTATCCAATAGCAAGAACAGCAGCACCAAGGACCTCCTGAAGAGTTCCGACGAACAGCTGCTCGAACGCATGAAGCACTTGCCAAAGGAACTGCGACGGACGGATGTCAACCTGCGTTCGGAAGCCGAGCGTTTGATGGGTGAGGGTGAATACGACCAAGCCATCATCTTGCTGTTCGGCCACCAGCTGCTTCTGCTGGATCGAGTTGGCATGTTGCGGCTGAATCGTGGAAAGACCAACCGTCGCTATGTCCGTGAGACGCGACGATCAGATTCCGAAGCGGCTCGGATCTTGAAATCAACGGTTTATGCGTTTGAGCGTTCATACTTTGGTCGTCACTCGATTCAATCGGATCAGTTCCAAAGTCTCTGGCATTCGAACGAGATATTGGAAGGGAACATTCAACGCCAACGCGAGGCAGCTGCATGAGTCGTTGCACATCAGGCATTCTACTGGCGTTCGTGGCGATCAGCCTGTTGACCATGACCGGCTGTCGGCCGATGTCGACTGATTACGGCAAATCAAAAGGCACCAGTGGCAAGACGAGCCTGAATGGTTTTGGGGCCCTTCGTCGCTCATACGTTAATGCCGGGTATCGAAGCCGTGACGTCAGCCGGCTGACCGATCGCGTTTTGCAAACCGATGTGATCGTATGGACTCCCCAAACGCTGACGACGGTTAATTCGCAAGTCACGCGTTGGTTTGACCGCTGGTTATCACGCGGCGATCGTACGCTTGTCTACATCGTTCCCGATAGTGGCAGTGCGGTTGATTATTGGACCGACGCATCGAAACTCGCACCGCCGCCCCAACGTTTGGAATATCGGCGACGTGCAGCACGAAGCATCAATGAGCGAATGTTATGGAGAACGAACCGGTCAAGCGTTCAGAGCAATGGATGGTTTCGAATCGAACCACGCATTGTCCGCAAACCCATTGGTGAATTGGGTGGGCCTTGGAAAGAGGGCTTTGAGGAGCTCTCGCCCCGTGAAAGCGAAATCGGGATCGAGTTCGACATCGTGGCGTACGATCCCAACAGCAGCAAAGCGACCGCTCCCGTGTTCAATCCCGGCAACTTCGGTCCGACGGGTCCGGGATCACAACCTTGGTCATTCCCAGGCGAAACAACACCGACGAATACGAAAACCGGGTTTGGAACCGTGCTGGAAAGCGATTCGGGAAGCCCAATCGTCGCCGAGATCAAAGCGAAGAAGTGGGGTAATTCGCGGATTTTGGTCGTCGCAGGTGGTTCACTGCTAACCAACTACGCCTTCACTCGGCCGTTCAATCGAAAACTGGCGGATCAAATCATTCAGGAATCCAACCCTGGTCGAGTGACCAATCCGACCGCGGGGTTCCTAACGAGCAACTGGAATCAGATACCTGTTAGCGAGCGACAAGCGGGCGCCCCCGTAGCGACCGGCATGGAACTGCTGACCGTCTGGCCGATTAGCATGGTCACCATGCATGGGATCATATTGGGCGTAGTGATCTGTTTGATGTTGCTGCCGATCTTCGGACGCCCGCGTCGCTTACGCAATAAACAACAGAGCGAGTTCGCACATCACTTAGATGCGGTTGCGGCACTCATGAACAAATCCGGCGGAGAACGTTATGCTCGTGCACGGATCAGTGAGTACTTCAAGCGAATGCATGGAGAATCCACGGGACCTTGGGTATTACCCGATCCCAAACCGCAGCCGCCTCCACCAAAACCGGCTGGTTCCCACACGTTGAAACCAAAAAACCTGTCGACCCGGCGACCCGGCGAGCCACGTGAAGACAACGCGGGCACCGTCAAAGTTGCGAACCAAACGGCGGCAAACCAAACGGCGGCAAACCAAACGGCAACGACCGGAGCCGATTCCGGCGGCGCTGTTGCAGATACTGCCCCACCCGATAACGAAACAACTAGATCTTCTACTCCTTCATCCGACGAGGCTGAGCGTTGAGCAGCGTGCCCCCAAGTGCAGATTCGGAGCAACCAGCGCCCGAACCATCCAACGACGCAACGACAACGGCTAGTGCGCCAACCTCGGCAACTGCACCGCCATCGGCACCCATTCCAGCACCTCAATTCCAACCGGTCCGCGAGCTGTACGAGAAAATCTCCAGTGAGATCTCCAAGCTCTTTGTCGGTCAGGATGAATTGGTTCTCGGATCGCTGACGGCGCTGTTTGCCGGCGGTCACGTGCTGATCGAATCGGTCCCCGGTCTCGGAAAAACGTTGTTCGTACGAACGCTTGGACGAGTGCTTGGATGCGAGAATGGTCGAATCCAGTTCACGGCTGACTTGATGCCATCGGATATCACCGGTGCACCGGTCTACGATATGCAACGCAGTGAGTTTCGTTTTCGGCCCGGCCCCGTTTTCACTCAATTCCTTCTGGCTGACGAGATCAACCGATCCCCGGCAAAAACGCACGCGGCACTCCTCGAAATCATGCAGGAGTATCGCGTCACTATTGACGGCACCAGCCACGGCGTTCCAAAGCCATTTCTCGTATTGGCCACTCAGAACCCGTTGGAAAGTGAGGGCACTTATAACTTGCCCGAAGCTCAGCTGGATCGTTTTATGTTCAAGCTGCGAGTGGATTACCCATCAGCCGAGCAAGAGGCTGAGATCCTCAAACTCCACAGCCTGCAGGTCGATTTGAATCAGCGACTTGAGGAAGAAGTCCACAAAGTCACCAATCCCGAAGAGTTGATTGAGACGATGAAGCTCTGTGGCACCGTCCGCATTGAAGACTCCTTGGTCGACTACATCAACAAGATCGTGCGGGCGACTCGATCGTGGCCGGCATTTCACATCGGTGGATCACCGCGTGCCGGTTTGGCGCTGATGCAATCTGCTCGAGCATTGGCCGCCTTTAGCGGACGCGACTATGCGATTCCGGATGACGTTGTGGACATCGCCATTCCCGCGCTTCGACACCGTGTTCAACTCACTGCCGAAGCGGAAATCGAAGGTCGAAACACGGACGAAGAGCTAACGAGCTTAATCCAAGGGATCGAAGTCCCACGCGACTGACCGACCAAAGTCGCCGACCGCTCCGCCCGCTCCGCCGGTCGTAGCGCTGCAGAGAGTCGCCGACGCCGGTCGTAGCGCTAAGCGGGCGGGAAGCAAGCGCCAATCACTCCGTAATCGTCGCGGAGTCTAGAAGAACCAGAGGCGCAACGATCGCGGTGCGATCGGCGACGATGTGCCCTAGTTGCTTCCGGTGGCCCATTTTCGGGCCATCTCTACCTGCTCTTTTCGCGAACCGTGGAGCAGGGTGAGTCCCTCGGAGCCCCCGATAATGTCGAATACCGCTTCGACCTCTTGATCGGTGATCAACTGCTTGGCCTGATAAAGGCGAATCTCTGCAAGCGTTTGAAGGCTGCGAGCGTTGTCGCTCGCCATCAAAGCCGAGATTCGGCCGCGAACGGCATCGGCATTTAGACCCGCTGGCATTTCGGCGAGCTTGACTTCTCGATCGATGATGCCCATCAAGCTGTTCAGCTGCTCGTCGACATACTCACGCTCATCCATGCGGCCGGCTGAAGCAAACTTGTGAGCTTCATTCGAGTCCATGCCTTTCGACATCCCGACGGATTTGCCAGTCTGAACGTTGATCAATCGACAGCGTGAAATGTTCTGCGTGGCTGAACGCGATTCTTTAATGATCACATCAAAGTGAAAGACAAAGTCGAGGTTGGCTTCTTTGGCCGCCGTAAGGATCTCACCCGAGTCGGCGACACCGAGCGAGACGAGTGCTGGTTGCCACATCGGCAACGCCTCATCCGAATTGGCGAGCATCTCTTCGACGTCGGGAGATACATTGGGCGTTCCCGCCGGTGCAACACTGGTGAGCATGGAACCGAAATCACCGCGCTGATATCGCTTCTTAAAGTTTTCAGCGATCACCTCGGCAACCAGCCCAAGGTTTTTATCGAGCGTTTCATCAACCGTCGAACTCAGCATGCTGCGTTGGGTTGATAGACCTCCGCCGCGGTTACCGCCAGGGCCTCGACCGCCATCGGATCCACCTCGGCCGCCGCCGGGCGCACCAAAGCCGCCCATGCCCTCTTCTTCGCCTCCATAAAGATCTTCTTCTCCGGCGTACCCAGCTTCCATCCCCTCATCGCGACCTCCACGGCCTCCACCGGATTCAAAACCGCCACGTCCACCACCGACAGAGAATCCTCCGCTGCCGCCCCGGCCGCCACCGCCACCACGGCCGCCACGGCCGCCTCCGACGGAGAAACCGCCGCCGCTACCACCGCGACCGCCTCCGTCCGCAAAACCACCTCGACCACCGCCGTTTCCAAGAGGAGTCTGTCCCTCTCGAATGGGCTCAGGATCACCGGTTCCGCCTCCGCGGACATTCATTGAAACGCCAAAGCGGTAGCTCCAAACCGGACGCTTGAGCGGCACGCTCCATTTCACGGATTGAACGGCGATCAACGATTCAGGGTATTCTGCGACGAGATGTCCAAACATCAGTTCGAGCGCCAGTCCGTGGTTTCCGGCCTGAAACGCTTGCTCAGCCTCTTGTCGCAACAACGGCCCCGAAGCGGCAGCGTCCGACTGCTGGGTTCCAAACAGACGCGACAGATCAAGCCCATCCATCGCAGAGATCAGCCCGTAACCATAGGCTTGCATCACATCACTCGGCGGCGCCGCTGGGCCGCCGAAACCACCGCCACGGGATCCGGGACCGCTGGAACCTGGACCGCTCGATCCACGTCCGTAGCCTCCACTGGAATCTCCTCCGTAGGAAGGCTCACCCTCGCTGGACCTGCCGGGAGCGGAACTTCCTCCACTCCCGATTCCCGCTGGTCCGAACTGGCTCCCTTCGGATTCACTCGATCGACTTCGCGGATCGGAACTTCCGTTTCCGCCGCCACCCATACCAGCCGGCCCAAAACTCGCGCCGCCGGAATCACTACCGCGGCCACGACCTCGGCCACCGTTTTGAGCAGAATCTTGTCCTTGTCGTCCGTCGCGACCGACGGCTTCGTCCAAGCGATCTCCAACACCGTTCGCACCTTGTCCCGACGCTGGCAGCGTAGGTGTCGCGAGGAAAACCGCGATCATCGAGAGGGAAAAGGTTCGTCCGAGGGATTTAAAAGTCGGGCGGGTCTGAGCGATCAT
This sequence comes from Planctomycetota bacterium, assembly GCA_039179795.1. Classification (GTDB taxonomy): domain Bacteria; phylum Planctomycetota; class Planctomycetia; order Pirellulales; family Pirellulaceae; genus Rubripirellula. The sequence continues at coordinate 223,053 of JBCDEM010000002.1, forward strand.
TTTTCGCGTTCTTGCTGTGGAGTGATGAAGCGAAAGCGGTGGTATTCCGTCAGGATTCATTGGACGCGATCACGCTGCGGCTGAAAATAGGGAATCCGGCGAGATGCGGGATTCCGGCCTCAGACGAGATTTCAATCAGATGGAGGACCCATCCTGATCCGTTCCGAGCCTGTTTGAATTCCGTGCCGCTTGCATGACTTTGGGTATGATAGACAGTGAACTTCGCAACGTGGATGACTTTTCCTGCGAATCAGCTGCCAGCGGAAAAAGGATTTTTCGTGATTTCCACCCAACTGAGGGGAACTTTTTTTCTCAGGCAGCTTCCAAGTCCAGACGTCGTTCTCTCATGAGCCCCAGCATCGACCCGGATCACGATGGCTAACGGAAACGCCAACTCACCTAAACGCCGTGCGCGACGTCGACGATTGCTCATCGAACGATTGGGGCAGCGCCGGGTTCTGGCCAGCCTGACCGGATCGGTTTTTGAAGATCTGAACTTTTCGTCAGAGCGGGAAGTCGGCGAACCGGTCGCACCGAGGCGGCTCGTCTATATCGATGCGAACGACAACGCATCACTCGATCCAGATGAGCGGTACGCTCTCGCCGATTTCGACGGCGAATTTGAATTTACCGATCTGGCCGATGGGCAATACATCGTCCGACTCTTCAACGGCACGGACTCTCAGACTCAGACCACGCCGCTATCGGCCAGCGTCCAGGGATCCACCGTCACCGTTGATAACGTGACGCAGGTCATCGCCGGGGACGACTTACTCGGTCTGACCGATCAATCCGTTGTGGTCGGTGATTCAGCTACCGGCCAATCCGAACTGCTGGCCGTGGGCAACGAACTTGACAAGATGCAGTCGTTACCCGATGGCCGATTACTGGTCGTCGGTTCTGATACAAACGGCCCAACGGCATGGCTGGTTGATCCGGAAACGGAGTCGGTAACGGCGATCGGCGTGGATGGAAACGTCCAGACCGCGTGGTCCGAACTGGCCATCGACGGAAACGGCCGTGGTGTGCTGCTGAACCAAGCGATTGGTCAATCGATTGTCCGCAGCGTCGACGCAACCGATCCTTCCAACGGCATCTCGGCATCGGTCACCGGCACGACGGTGCCAACCGATACCCAGGTGCTAAGCTCACAAACGGGAAGCCGATCGGTCTTTGCCTGGAACGGTTCCGACGGCTTGCAAGCTTCGCTCTGGAGCAACGTTACAAGCAGTTTCATCACTTCCTCGCCAACGGATTTGAATGGCACGATTGGACTGCTCTCTTTCGATGACGCTTCGGGATTGCTGGCAGCGAGGAACACGGATGGTGGAGTCAACATCTACGACGTTGATTCCAACTTTGCTCCCCTGCACGCATTCAACAACTTGAACGGTCCCGTCGCGATCGACGGCCCGCGTGAGCTGTTACTCAGTATTTCGCCGATCGATTCTGCATTGAGATTGATCAACCTCCGTGATGGATCGTTAATAGCCGATTTCGCATTGGAGCTGTCCGCGATTGGCTCAGTCGCCTCATTGGCACTGGATCCGGATTCGAGTCGTTCGGCCGATTCGTTGGCTGTTCTTGGGGCAGCCGGAATCGCTGAGATCGCTTTGGATCGGGCTACCGCTCAAGAGATCACCGTCGAAAATGGCGTGGATCCAGATCCGATCCTATTTGGCGTCGCGATGAGCGATTCCAATGCTGACCCGGAATACGTTCAGGTCCCACGCTTCCAAATAAATGAAGACACTTCGCTGGTGCGACCAGCACCTGCTGCACTCATCGTCTCTCAAGATGCCGATTCGGACGATTACGTTTTGGTCCAATTGACGGACACTGCCAACGGGACCGTGACCGCTCGAGTCGACGGTTCGTTGCAATACACTCCAAGGCCTAATTTCAACGGCATCGACTCGTTCCAGGTTTTGCTGCACGACGGACGGGATGCTTCCGAGCCCTACCAGATTCAAATCACCGTCTTACCGGTTCCCGACTCTCCCGATGACGTCATCATTGACATTCCGCCAATCACGGAATTGGTGACCATCGGGACAGTCGTGGGAACCGTTGAAGTCATCGACGCCGACGGCGGTGGCCACACGATCACGATCGATGATGACCGATTCCAAGTTCAAGGCGCGGACATCGTCTTTGCCGGTGGCGATCTTGATGCCGAGAACGAACCGACGATCGAACTGACAGTATCTGTTCGAGATGCAGAAACGGACGATGTCATCGAGAAGGTTTTTTCAGCAAGTGTCTTGAAAGAGAACACGATTGAAGAAATCAACCCGGACGTTGTCGAAGTGCCGGAGAATCGCGGGGGCGAAACCGTTGCCGAAATCAACGTGTTGGCCAGCCAACCGGTGACGCTCACGGTGGATGATGATCGATTCGAAATTAACGGAAACCAAGTCCTGAAGCTAAAGACCGGCGTCGAACTTGATTTCGAACAGGAACAAACCATTGTCGTTCAGGTCACCGCTACCGGGACCGTCAATGGCGACAAGCTCACCGAGCCGATAACGATTCGTGTCATCGACATTCCCGAAGCTCCCACCGCGATCGAGCTGAGCAACGAAACCGTTCTCGAACTCGCGCCTGGGGAAACCGTAGGCAGTGTGACCGTCGACGGTTTACCGCCACGCGCCTATTACGCCATGAGCGTGAACGACCAACGGTTTGAAATTGTCGACGGGATATTGAAGCTTCGCGAAAACGTGATGGTCGACCGTGCGGAGCAGAGCGAGATCGAGTTGTCGATCACCGCTCAATTCACGACCGAGAATTCAACGCTGACGGAGATCTTTGTACTGGATGTGCTCGAAAACAGCGCACCGTTCCATAACCACAACAACCCGTATGACGTCGATCACAACGGACGCGTCACCGCAGCGGACGCTTTGGTCATCATCAATTTCTTGAACAGCTTTGGTCCCGGACCCGTTGGAAGAGGAACGGCCAACTACTGCTACGACGTGAACGCTGATTCTCTCGTTACCGCGCTCGATGCACTGCTTGTCCTAAACGAGCTCGGCAGAATCGAGCAAGGCAATGGCACCGTCGGTGGAGAAAGCGACGCACCGACCGATTCATCCGAAGGCGAAGGGCCACCAGCGGAAGGCGAACCGATTCCAGAAGGAGAACCGATTCCTTCGAACATCACCGCGAATACGCCACCAGCAAAGATATCAAGTGCTGACGTGAGGCGAGATTCTGCAGTATCCGACCTGGCACTGGTCGATTTGGCGAGCGAGTCGGAAGACGAGCTGGGTCAGGAAGTCACGGACAGTATTGATCTGCTGTCGGATGATTGATCCCAACGCGGCATCTGTTTGACGCCGCTCTCTTTTTGATGGCGTGAACTCTGTCTCGAAGTATGACAGAGTGATGAGCATGAAAACTTAGCCGAAAGACTCAGGCTGTACCCATCGCCGTGCGAATTCGCTTCGGCAGGGTAAAGGCATAGACCACCGTGATGGCCCCAACGCTCAGCACGAGGAATGGAAACCACTCCTGTGGACGCCATTCACGAGTATTGGCCGATGGTTGGCCGGTGGGATTCATGAAGCTGCTGGCCTGCGTTTCCGAGGGGGAATAGAAGACCGCGCTTTCGATCATCATGCATTCCACACCAATAATGATGGCCATCAACCCGATTGCGATAAAGATGGAGCGCCACATAGTGAATTTCCGAAGATGAGGAGGAACGAAACTCATCTACGGTGATCGACCACTCGCCCCGCACACCTGGACGGATTGAGGTCTCGGCCAATCAATCGGCACAAACGTCGACATTCGAACCACCCGCTGGCTTCGCCCGTTCTCGCCCCCATTCTCGCCCCGTATTCGTGTCACAAGCTGTTTGCCAGCTGTTGTTGCGAAGAAGTGCTGTCCCCCAACGGCTTCACCAAGAATCTGGTTTCATTCCGGGGCAGTCCCATCAGCACGATCTCCTCGGGAACGGATCGATCCAAAACGAGGTCATTTCAGATCCGGCGGCTCCCTCGGACTGACTACCCGCAAGACTTGACGATGGTCAGCACATCGCTTAACTTCCATTAACCGAATCGCAATAGAGCACTGCTATTATCAGATTTATTAATACACCTTCCCAGCGGACTTGCGTTTGAACTTACGGACCCTTGAGCTTTTCTGCACGATCGCTGACCAACGGAGCTTCTCCAAAGCCGCGGCCTCTCACGAGTTGACCCAGAGCGCGGTCAGCCAGTCGATGCAGCAGTTGGAAGAGTCTGTCGGCTGCCAGTTGATTGATCGCTCCAAGCGTCCGCTTGTTTTGACGACGGCCGGCAATCAGTTCTTGACCGGTGTGCGTGGAATCCTTCGCAGCTATGAGAGGCTGGAGCACGAGGTTCGCTCCACGGGAAAACAACTCAGCGGCCAGATCACCATCGGTTCACTCGTTTCGGTCGGCTTGAGCTACATGCCGGAGGCGACGGATGAGTTTTCGCGTCGGCATCCGGAAGTAGAAGTCAAAGCCGAATTCGGATCACGAGAACGTGTTTTTGAGATGACCTCTGCGGGAGAAGTTGACTTTGCCCTGGTGAGTTTCCCCAAGAGCACGAGAGACCTGCACTTCGTCTCTTGGCTGCAAGAGCCGCTTCGGTTGGTGTGCTCCTGCGAGAACCCGCTCGCGAAAGAACGGGAGATCTCGGTCCGTCAGCTTATCGGGATCCCGATGATTGGTTTCGATCGTCGACTGCATTTGCGGCAGGAGATTGATCGGGGTTTGGCCCAGGCGGGCGTGCAAACGAATGTCTCGATGGAGTTCGACAATACCGACTCCATGGTGCGCGCAATTCAAGCGAATCGTGGAGTGGGGATTTTGCCCGAAGCAGCGGTTCGGCGCGAGACAGCAAACGGATCACTGCAAGTCGTCGCCTGTCGCGGCCTACGAATGACACGACCGCTCGGAATAATCTTTCGTCGTTCCGGGCGACTCTCACGAGCGGCGAGCGAGTTTGGCTCGCTGTTGCTTGGGCGTCCGCTGGAAGCGGAAAAACGTAAGTCCGGCGTCGGGAAGCACGCCGCGGAGGATTCATCGGTGGAATCCGATCTTGGCACGTCCATTGTGGCGTGAAACGAAAGCGAACTCGGGCTTTCTCTTCACGCTACTTTCGACCTTGTCGCCGCGCTGGAAGAGAATCCCATCCGTCTGAATGAGCAGACGGTCCGTCAAGAACGATTGGGTTGAAGCACTATGAGACGATCGTCAGATGATTCGATCTTCATCGACCATCACCAACTGATGCACTTGCCGAAAGCGCAAGGGCTCTATGATCCACAACTCGAAAAAGATGCGTGTGGAGTCGGTTTCATTGCGCACATTAAAGGCAAACCAAGCCATCAAAATGTGCTGGATGCCGATGTGATCCTTCAAAATATGGATCATCGAGGTGCCTGCGGATGTGAACCAAATACCGGCGATGGTTCGGGCATCATGTGTGGATTGCCGCACAAGTTTTTAGCCAAAGTTGCCAAACAGGACTTAGGAGTCGAGTTGCCCGAACCAGGGCGTTTCGCTGCGGGGTTGGTCTTCTTACCGCAAGACGAAAAAGAACGTGTTTTTTGCAAACAGACGATTGAGTCACTGATCGCTGACGAAGGCCAGCGACTCATTGGTTGGCGAGATGTGCCGCAAATGACCGAGTTGGCCGATGTCGGCCCAACGGCTCGGCACAGCGAACCGGTCATTGAGATGTTGTTCGTTGGTGCTGCGGAACAACTCGCGGGAGATGACTTTGACCGAAAACTCTATTTGATTTCTAAGCAGTCCAGTCATCAACTGCGTGGCAGCCAAACCCTGAACGAGGCGCTAACGTTCTACATCTGCTCGCTCAGTACCAAGGTGATCATCTACAAGGGCATGCTGACACCGGCTCAAGTCTTACCCTACTTCGCCGACTTACGGGATGAAGATTTTGAAACGCATTTGGCGATGGTGCACAGCCGTTTTTCGACGAACACCTTTCCCAGCTGGGATCGCGCGCAACCACTGCGGTTCATGAGCCACAACGGCGAAATCAACACGCTCCGCGGCAACAGCAATTGGATGCGTGCGCGGGAAGGCTCCGCCAATAGCGAGATCTATGGCGATGAACTCAAGAAACTGTTCCCCGTCGTGGAACCGCACTGCAGTGATTCCGGCACGTTCGACAACGTGCTCGAGTTTTTGCTCATGAATGGTCGCACCTTACAAGAAGCGATCATGATGATGGTTCCCGAAGCGTGGCAAAAACATGAAACGATGCCTGAAGAAAAGCGAGCGTTCTACGAGTACTTTTCTTGCTTGATGGAGCCCTGGGATGGTCCGGCATCGATTGCATTCACGGATGGACAGTGTATTGGCGCAACGCTTGATCGCAACGGACTGCGTCCAAGTCGCTATTACATCACACACGACGACCGTGTGATCATGGCCAGCGAAGTGGGTGTGTTGCCGATCGACCCCGCGATTGTCAAAAGCAAGGGCCGATTGCAGCCGGGCAAAATGTTTCTGATCGACTTTGAACAGGGACGCTTGATCCCCGACGAAGAGTTGAAGAGCGATTTCGCTCGCAAAATGCCGTATGGCAGTTGGCTTCAAAAAGAGCGGATTCGTATGTCGGATCTATACCCGGAAAGTGAGCCTCACGGTTTTGACAGTGAGAACTTGCTTTCAAGAATGCAGGCTTTTGGCTACACCGCAGAAACGATGACGTTCATGCTGCGTCCACTCGTTCAGCAACTTCGGGATCCGGTCGGCTCGATGGGCAACGACAGCGCGATCGCCTGCCTTAGCGATAAGCCAAGGATGATCTATGACTATTTCAAACAGCTGTTTGCTCAAGTAACCAATCCAGCGATCGATTCCATTCGCGAAGAAGTGATCATGTCGCTGGAGTGTTACATCGGTCCCGAACAGAACTTACTCGACGCGACTCCCGAGCATTGTCGCCGGTTGCTGGTCGAACACCCGATTCTCACCAACGAAGAAATCACCGCCATCAAGAATGTCCATCACAAAGGTTGGCAAAGTCGTGTGATTGACATTACGTTCGATCGAAGCGAGGGAAAGGCTGGGCTTGTTAAAACCCTCGATCGTATCGCCGCGGAAGCAGAAGCAGCGGCCGACGATGGCATCCAGCTGGTTGTTTTGAGTGACCGATCGATCAGCCAGAGTCGCGTCCCCGTCAGTGCTTTGATGGCCGTTGGAGCCGTCCATCACCACCTCGTCAAGCACGCCAAGCGAACACGCATTGGTCTGGCAATCGAAACGGGCGAAGCACGCGAAGTTCACCATCATTGTCTGCTGATTGGTTACGGCGCTGACGCCATCAACCCATACCTAGCCTTTGAAGCACTTTGGCGTTCACGAAGGGATGGATTGATGGATCCATCGCTTGATGATGACAAAGTGGTCGCGGCATATCGAAAGGGTGTGGCGAAGGGAATGCTAAAAGTGATGGCCAAGATGGGCATCAGCACGCTGCAAAGCTACAAGGGCGCACAGATATTTGAAGCATTGGGCCTGCGTGACGAAGTGATCAACAAGTGCTTCGTCGGCACGGCCAGCCGCATCCAGGGCGTCTCGTTCGATGTGATCGCAGAAGAAACACTGCGTCGACACGCATTGGGCTATCCGGTGCGAGAGGACGATCGCCTGCGTCAACTACCAAACCTCGGCGAATACCATTGGCGAGCCGAAGGTGAGAAGCATGCTTGGTCACCGACCTCCATTTCCAATCTGCAAGTCGCCGCCCGCAAGAACGACGAGTCCGCGTATTGGAAGTTCGCTGAAGCGATCAACGCTGACAATCGCTCGCGTTGCACGCTGCGAGGCTTACTCGATTTTCAATTTGATCAATCGAGCCAGATTCCATTGGACGCAGTCCAATCAGCCAGCGAGATCGTCAAACGGTTCTGCACCGGTGCGATGAGCTTTGGGAGTATTAGCGCTGAGTCGCATGAAACGCTCGCCGTCGCGATGAACCGCCTGGGCGGAAAGAGTAATACCGGAGAAGGTGGCGAGGATCCGATTCGATTCCAAACCATGCAGAATGGCGATTCCAAGCGTTCGGCGATCAAACAGGTGGCTTCCGGGCGTTTCGGGGTCACGATCGAATACTTGAGCAACGCGGACGAGATTCAGATCAAAGTCTCCCAAGGCGCAAAACCTGGTGAAGGCGGTGAACTGCCGGGAAAGAAAGTTGACACCAACATTGCCCGCATTCGTTACAGCACGCCAGGCGTTGGCCTGATCAGCCCCCCACCTCACCACGACATCTACTCCATCGAAGATCTCGCACAGCTGATTCACGATCTCAAGAACGCTAACCGTGCCGCGCGAATTAGTGTGAAATTGGTCAGTGAAGTGGGTGTCGGAGTGATTGCATCTGGCGTGGCGAAAGCACATGCGGATCACATTTTGATTTCTGGAGACACCGGCGGTACGGGAGCTTCACCGCTGACCAGCATCAAGCACGCAGGTCTGCCTTGGGAACTCGGAATTGCCGAGACTCACCAAGTGCTCGTCTTGAATGACTTGCGAAGTCGCGTCGTGCTTCAAACGGACGGCGGATTAAAAACGGGTCGCGACGTTGTGATTGCCGCTTTGCTAGGCGCCGAAGAGTTCGGTTTTTCCACCGCACCACTGATCACGCTCGGTTGCATCATGATGCGTAAGTGTCACCTGAACACTTGCCCGGTCGGCATCGCAACGCAGGATCCGGACCTTCGTAAGAAATTCACCGGCAAGCCTGAGCATGTTGTGAACTACTTGTTCATGGTCGCCGAAGAAGCACGTCAAATCATGGCGAAACTTGGTTTCCGAACGATCGACGAAATGGTGGGTCGATCCGATGTGCTATACACCGACCGCGCGATCAAGCATTGGAAAGCAGACGGATTAGATCTAACGGCTGTCCTGATGCCGGCGAATCGACCCCATGAAGAGGTGGATGTGATCTGCACGCAACCACAAGATCATGGGCTCGAAAAAGCACTCGATACAACGGTCCTTTTGGAAGCAGCCGCCCCAGCGCTCGAACACGGCAAAACGGTGACGATCGAATCTCCGATCATCAACATCAATCGCACCGTCGGCACGATTCTCAGCAATGAAGTTGCGAAGCGATACGGTCAAGCGGGTCTTCCGGATGAGACGATTCGGATTCGATTGGATGGCTCAGCGGGTCAGAGTCTCGGCGCTTTTCTCGCCCACGGAATCTCCATCGAATTGGAAGGCGACGCGAACGACTATGTCGGAAAAGGACTCAGTGGTGGTCGCATCATTATTTACCCTCCCCGAGAAAGTAGTTTCACGGCCGAAGACAACATCCTTGTAGGAAACGTTTGTCTTTACGGAGCTACCGGTGGTGAAGCGTTCTTTCGAGGCCGCGCAGCGGAGCGTTTCTGTGTCCGCAACAGTGGCGCTAAAACCGTTGTCGAAGGTGTGGGCGACCATGGCTGCGAATACATGACAGGCGGACGCGTCATCGTGCTTGGCCCGACAGGTCGAAACTTTGCTGCCGGAATGTCTGGCGGGATCGCGTACATCTGGGATCGCGAAGGCGACTTCAATCTCCATTGCAATCTCGCCACCGTCGGCTTGGAACAAATTGAGTCGGCCGAAGAAGAAGAGGAAGTCAAACAGCTGATTGCAAGACACGCCTTGAAAACAGGGAGCACGATCGCCACCGAAGCACTCGCTCAATGGGACTCGTTCCTCAAGCAGTGTGTGAAAGTGATGCCCACCGACTACAAGCGCGTCCTCGAAGAACAATCCAAGCAACAAGAACAGGCTCCTGCGAACGCATAGTGTCGCGCCCACCGCGCGCCGCGACGTGAAGCAGCTGCAAAACCTCTCCCCCACCACCCCTTCTGAACGATTTGAGCCATGGGAAAACCAACCGGATTTAAAGAATTTGATCGCAAGAAAGTTCCGTGGCGTTTGCCGGTCGTGCGCATCAACGACTACGAAGAGATCTACACGGAACCACGAGTCGACCAACTGACTCAACAGGGTGCGCGGTGCATGGATTGTGGCGTGCCGTTTTGCATGTCGAATACCGGATGCCCAGTCGACAATTTGATTCCAGAATGGAACGATCTCGTCTACAACGGCCGCTGGAAAGAAGCCAGTGAGCGTTTGCACAAGACAAACAACTTCCCCGAGTTCACCGGTCGTACGTGCCCGGCTCCGTGCGAAGGTTCTTGCGTGCTGGGAATCAACCATCCGCCCGTTACGATCAAGAACATTGAAAACGCGATTATTGATCGCGCGTGGGCGGAGGGATGGATTGCGCCGCGGCCACCCGCAACACGCACCGGTAAGAACATCGCGATTGTTGGCAGCGGTCCCGCTGGTTTGTCAGCGGCTGATCAACTGAATCAAGTCGGCCACAACGTAACTGTCTATGAACGCGCCGATCGACCAGGCGGTTTGTTGCAGTACGGCATCCCCAACATGAAACTGTCCAAGCAAGCTGTGCAGCGGCGCGTTGATAAGATGACGGCCGAAGGGGTTCGATTCGTGACGGGTGCGGATATTGGCCGGACGATCGATCCCAAAGAGCTGCAATCAGAAAACGACGCCTTGTTGTTGGCGTGCGGATCGACGCGGCCACGCGATTTGCCCATTCCCAATCGTGAAACACCAGGTGTGCATTTCGCAATGGAGTTTCTCACAGCGAACACCCAATCAATGATCCACGGGGACTCTCTGGGTGATCGTTTCATCAGTGCAGAAGGCAAAGACGTCATTGTGATTGGTGGAGGTGACACGGGGACGGATTGCATCGCGACCAGCATTCGGCACGGTTGTCGCACAATGGTGAATTTTGAGTTGTTACCAAAGCCACCGGCGGAAAGAGCGGATGACAACCCTTGGCCTGAATGGCCGAGGATTTTCCGCGTCGATTACGGCCATGAAGAATCCGAAACCAAGTTTGGCCGCGATCCGCGTGAATTCCAAATCCTCAGCAAAGAGTTTCTGACCGACGAACAGGGACGACTGCGTGGAATCCGAACGGTTGAGGTCCAATGGGCTAGAGACGACGCGGGGCAATGGAAAATGACCGAAGTCGATGGCTCCGAGAAAGAGTGGCCCGCACAGTTGATCTTGTTGTCGATGGGCTTCTTGGGACCTGAACAGTACCTGGCTGAATCGATTGGGCTGGAAGTTGACCCTCGCAGTAATTACCAAGCGACACATGGCAATTTCGCAACGAGTGTTGAAGGCGTTTTTGCCGCTGGCGATTGCAGACGCGGACAGAGTTTGGTCGTTTGGGCCATCAACGAAGGACGGGGTGCCGCGAGAGCCATCGATATCTACTTGCAAGGCAGCAGCAATCTGCCGGCACCGGGTGTGACGATGGGAACGTCCATGGAGATGGCCGGTGTATAGATGGCCGGTGTATAGATGGATCGTTCGTTTTGAATGACCGTTTTGAAGCCTATAGAGATCGGTGTCGCGAAGACTGTATCAACCGATCGTTTTCGTGAACCTTCTGCTTTTCGTGCCGTGAAACTGAAAACTCCTGAGCTGACATTGACAGGGCGCATTTTCGTTTTTTAGCGTCCCGCTGTTGACGGTGAGATCCAGCAGGGATCTCGCATCGCCCTCAGTACATGGATTGGCAGACAGGGTTGGCAGGATGCTGAAGCAAAACGCAATTCGCGCAGGTTTGATCGTCGCGTGCACCGCGACATCGGTTCTTTCGACCGGATGCCGGTCTTTCCCAGGCGCGGGCATGTTCGCTCGACGTGGACCCTCGGCTGAAGCCTTGGCGGGCAGCGGACCGACAACCACTTACCCGGTACCACCGAGCCATACCGCGAATCCCGAGGCGATTGCCTCGATTGCCGGCGGCACGGCTGTTCCAAACGCTCCTTCGGCTGCGGAATCTGCCACCGCGCAGGTCGCAGGAATCGAAATCTCACCCGGCTTTGCGTTGCCAGCAGGATCCGATCCCGCCGGCGTGAATATGGCTGCTGCACAAGCCAACGGTGCATTCTCGCCAGGAGATGCGGGCGCCGCGCCACCACCATCCTTCGTCTCAAACCCTGTTCCAACGAGTGCTGGGTCAGAGGGTGTGAACGGATCTGGTGGATCACTCGGATTGCCTAACGACTTTGGCGACGTGCCCAGTTTCGGAAACACGTCCACGGCCATGGCGAATCAGCCATCGGGCATGGGAGCACCGGGAGCCGTTCCAACGGGTCTGGGCTCACCATCCAGTGGTCCGTCCGGTTACGCATTCGGAAGCAAGGCACTGACACCGAAAACACCGGAGTCACCCGAACCCTCATTCGCTTCCACTGCATCAAGCGAAGCCACACCAAGCTTTGCCATGCCAACGAGTTCGATTGCACCCCCAAGCACGGAAATCGACTCGCTCCCACAAGTTGCCTACGAACAGCCGCCAGCAGGCGGTGGCTTTACGCTGCCAGGAAACGTCGCACAGTCACCAAGCTCACCACCAGACATGCCAAGCAGCCCTTCGATGCCGGGCGGCATGCCTTCGATGGCAATCGAAGGACCATCGATGCCAATGGGTGTCGCATCGATGCCAACCGACGCACCAGCGATGGCCGAACTGACTCCACCAGCAACTCCATCGGTTGAGCTTTCGCCAACATCTGTTGATCCAGTCTTACCACCGGAAGTTACCGCACCGAGTTACACACCATCGTTCTCGACGGCACGTGTACCGGGATCATCTTCGACCGGTGGTTACGGTCCGGGAAGCACAGGAACATCCGGCGGTTATCCGACAAGCGACTCCGCTCCCACAACGAGCGGTTCGTTCTATCGGTAGATCCCAGGGTCGCCGATCGCTCCGAGATCGGTGCGGATTGAGTATGTGCGTGGGCACATCGTGTGAGTGGGGGCACTGTGTGTGAGTCACGCGTTAATGACCCATTACGTTCGATTCCAACAGATTCCTTGACGGGACCTCGATCCCTACCAACAGATTTGCTTGGAATCAAAAATCGGACCTTCCACGCACGTGCGTTTGTAGTCCCACTCCATCGGACCCTCTTGTCGTACCTGCGCGACACAAGAGAAACAGATACCGATTCCACACGCCATCGGCGTTTCCATCGACACTTGACAATCGATGCCTGACGCTTCGCAGACTTCGGCGACTTTCTCCATCATTATTTCGGGGCCACAAGTCGCCACACGTACCGATTCGTCTGCGGGGATCTGAGCCAATCGCTCGGCAAGTACATCTGGCACCAAACGCGCTTGCCCAGCCGAACCATCATCGGTGCATAAGCTGACTTCGAATTGCGACGCGCGAAAGTCCTCGACGCCGGCCAGAAGTCCCGCTCGCCGTGCTCCGTAAATCAATTCGACATTTGACGCCCATCCGTTTGGGCGCGGCGGGAGGCCGAACGACTGTGTGCCTAGCGCTTCACGTCCCAGCAACAACATGGGTGTCTGTCCAATCCCGCCGGCCGCCATGATCAGCCGATCACACGGTCGGTCAGCAAAACCGTTTCCCAGTGGCCCCCAGAGGGTGACGTGTGTCCCGAGTGGAGAGGCAGCCAATTTGCGTGTGAAGGTCCCTTTACGCAAATAGACCAAGTCGATCCAGCGAGGCTTTCCAGCGCTATCGTTGATGATGTCGTAAACTGCGAACGCGCGCCCGATCAGTGGGGCATCAGATTCGGACATTCGAATCATCACAAATTGTCCCGGGAGAACGCTGGCAGCAATCGTCTCTACCTCGACACGTATGCGAAACGTGTCATCAGCAATCTCATCGTTTCTCACCAGCGGCACATCCAATTGTTGCATGGAGTCCGCGTAGTAGCTTGCGTGCAGTTTCGAACTCAATTTCGCTTTCGCCTTCCTCTCGGATTGGGACCTTTCCCTTGTTTGCCACCGGTTCGCTTCTTGCGACCGACCGATGTACGCTTCGAGCCGCGGGCTGACGAAGATCGGCCGCCCGACTTGGAGGCGGATTCTGATCGACCGCGTCGCGGTTTCACTTTTCGAGAACGCCCCGACTTCGATTCTTGTGCTTGCGAATCGTTCGTCTCGGTCGCGTCGGAACCGATTACCGATCCAATGGTTGCGTTGGACGTCAGTTCCGAACGTACTGGAAAATCGCCGTTTGTCGTTTTCGTCGCGCGTCGCTTTCCAGCGGACCGTTTTCCGGGCGTTCGTTTTCCGGGCGTTCGTTGTTCGCTCGTGCGATTCGTCGAAGTGCGACCGGCGGATCGTTTCTTCGACTTGCGAGCATCGGATGCATCGAACCCGTCCGTAACGGCGCCCTGACCGGCATTCGCACTGCGTTTCTTTTTTGAGCCACGCGTTTTTTTCGTGGTCAACTTCTTCTTCGAGCCTCGTTTGCTCGTTCGCTTACCTAAGCCTTGATCCGACGAGCCGCTTTCGGTAACCGACCATAACTTTTCAATTTCAGCGCGTTTGACGACTCGGTAAGCACCAGATGGAAGATCCCCCAGTCTCAAGGGCCCCACAGCGATGCGTCGCAGGTGTTGAACCTTGTGTCCCAACCGGGCGAGGATCCGGCGAATCTCGCGGTTCTTCCCTTCACGAAGAACGATTTCCATTTCCGTGGAACGGCTGCGTGATTTCAGCAGCTTGGCGCCTTCGACCCGAACCAAACCTTCAGCCAAGTAGATGCCACGACGCATCTGTTTCATCGTCTCGGTATCGACTTTGCCCGCGACCGTCACACGATAGACTTTGCGAACGCCAAACTTTGGGTGCGTGAGTTTCTGGGCGAGCTCACCGTCGTTGGTGAGCAGGATCAATCCCTCGCTATTACGATCCAATCGCCCGACGGCAAAGACGCGCTCATCGGGAGGCACTAAATCGATCACTCGGGGGCGACCTTGCGGATCACGATTGGTCGTGACAACACCAATCGGTTTGTTGACTGCGTAATAAATCAGTTTGCGAGGCTTCAGCAAATCACCATCGACGCGAACCTTGGCCGTTTCCGGGTCGACAGTGGTCCCCAGGCGGGTGACGATCGTGCCATCAACCTCGACCCGCCCCGCCTCGATCAATTCCTCGCATTGTCGACGGCTGCCATATCCAGCCGAAGCGAGCACTCGCTGCAAACGCAAGGGGCCGGCCGCGTCAGATCGCTTGGCAGCTGACGATGAACGCTTTTGTTTGGCAGTTCGTTTGGCAGTTCGTTTGGCGGTGCGTTTGGCGGGCATCGGTCACAGACACGTGGGGAGTCATTCGGCCCGATAAACGTACCAAACGGATCGCGTCTTGTGACGGAGGCAGATTCAGGCTCACTTGGCGCGAGCCGTATTCGTGATCAGCCCAGCGGTGCTCGTGATCGATCCATGAGGCTTCCAATTTCCTTCTTAATTTGGATCGAGTTGCGGTCCCCCGGCAGATCGACACAGAATCCTTGCTGTCCGCCATCCGATCTCCGGCGGTTTATCGTAGTCGATTACGAATACGAGCACCGCTGCGCTGAGCACGAGAAGGAGCAGGAGCACGGGAAGAAGGTGCAGGAGAAGGGAGTAGGAGCAAGAGCTGAACGATCGATACGCCGATCGGACTCCATGTGAAAATGCTCGAGTTTCACGAGCCTGACCGATGACTATCGAGGAACGAGTTGGGGGAACGTATCGGCGATGATTCGGTTTCGCTCTGCTTCCGGTAGCGGCTTTTCATAGCCGGGTGGTCGAGCGGTAGGATCATGAGGTCCGATATCCAGTTGAGGAAATGGATCATGCACGACGGCGGTCGCTTGTTGCTGATTCATCGGTCCCTTGGGTCGAAAGAACCCACACCCGACCGTCAAAGGTAACACGAGACTGCACCAGAGACTCACTCTTCGCATCATGGTTCGTTGCCGCATCGATCACATCCTCGGTCAGAAGAAAACTCAGCAGCAACTTCTGTACACAATCGGGCAAACGGAAGACCAGCCCGATGCCCATCGCATTTTGGGGTGTTTAGCGTCTTTCGCGGTTCAATCATCCGCCATTCATTGGGGCAAACTCATTCCCATCACAACACCCGACTCGGCGACGGTTATTTCGCAAGCGCCCATCGCCGCGGGCAACAGCAAGGTTTCTCCCGCATTTAAGAGTATGGTTTCTTCACCGGTGACTAGCGTCGCGTTGCCTTTCGGAACGGTGACAATGTGAAACTCCCCATCACCTGCCAAGCTTGTGCTACCGGTGGCGAGCAGACGCAGCAGAAACTTGTCCGACGCCACGACGTTTTGCCAGCCGGTCACCATCGGATCGACTCGCCTTGGTTCGACGGGACCCGTTTCATAATCCGATACTTCGAGACCCTGTTCCAAGTGTAACGGTCTCGCGTTTCCATCTGCATCCACTCGATTCCAATCGAACAATCGGAATGTCGTATCGCTGCTCTGTTGAATCTCGGCAACGAGTAATCCAGCGCCGAGTGCGTGTACGGTGCCGGCCGGAATGTAAATCACATCGCCCGGTTGGGGGTGAAAAGCATGGAGGACTTGTTCAGCTTGACCGGCTGCGATCGCTTCCTGAAGCGTCTTCCGATCGACTCCGGGCTGCAGCCCAGCGTAGACCTTGCTTTCGGGATCCGCCGCAACGATATACCACGCTTCCGTCTTACCAAGATCTGGCTTGGGCATCGTCGCACCGTAGGCATCGTCAGGATGCACTTGGACTGAAAGCACGCGATTGCAATCCAGGTATTTCAACAAGAGCGGAAACGTTTTGCTTTGCGCACCGGAACCGAGCAACCAATTGTCATGCTCAACGATCAACTGGTTCAGTGTCAAACCATCTAACGGGCCACCATCCACGACACTTTGATCGTCTCCGTGATCCACAACTTCCCAACTTTCGGCATAATCCGATTCGGGACCGATCGATTTTCCAAGCTGCTCGTTCAGCCGTCTTCCCCCCCAAATCGTTCGTTTAAAAACGGGGCGAAATCGAACAGGATACGGTTCCATGGCAGTTTTTCCGGTGACAAAATCGGATCGAGTGAGTTTCAAAGGATGGCTACCCATCAATCGTACTGGACCACTCAGAATCGATCACCCCACGGTGAATTGATCAACCTGAGCGCGAAAGAACCAATCGCTGTTAGAATACAGACGGATTGATGCTCGCCACCTCACCGGCGCTACGACCGGTCGGTGAGGTCCCCGCCGTTGGCATCCGCCGACCCGCTCATGGAAACACCTGAGCGTCTTAAACTCTCCAATCGGAATCTGGGATCATGGAACGTCCAAAAGACGATCTGTTCGACAATTCGACGATGACCTTTGGCGAGCATCTAGAAGAGCTCCGCCATTCGCTCGTTCGAGCCATCCTTTCACTCGCTGCGGGAATGATCATTGGATTGTTCTTTGCCGATCGCGTGGTGTTGTTCGTTCAGATGCCTTTGCAATCAGCGATTCAAAAATTCAACGCCGATCGTGCGCTTTATCAACTTGGATACGACCCGGACGACGAAAAGAATGCGGGGCTGCATACTTTCCTGTCCACCAACGCGTTGAGCTGGGACATCATCTATGAGATTCCGGACGAATACCAAGCCTTGTCAATGGAGTCGATGCAAGCGAGTCAAGTGAATCGTCCAGCAACATCTAAGAGCCCAAAGGCCGAGACGGACGCGGAAGGGGATGATCCGGCTGGCACTGAGGCGCCACTCGTTGTCGAACCGGTCGAATTAGCAAACCTGTTAACGTCTCTTCCTGACCCGTCAGCACTGAAGCCAAAGATTCAGTTGCGTCAGAATAAGTCAGGACTCAGTTCGCTGAAGATGGAAGAGCCGTTCATGATCTGGGTCAAGGCGGGCCTGATCGTTGGCGCCGTGATCGCATCACCGCTGATCTTTTACCACCTATGGACCTTCGTGGCGGCGGGTTTGCATCGCCATGAACGTCGATACGTTTACGTGTATTTGCCGTTCAGCGTCGTGCTATTCATCTCCGGTGTTGTCCTGGCGTTCTTCTTAGTGCTGCACTACGTGTTGTCATTTCTGTTGGCATTCAACGGCAGCATGGATGTAGCGATCGAACCGCGATTGTCGTATTACGTCAACTTTGTGCTGTTGCTGCCGCTTGGATTTGGCATCGCGTTTCAGTTGCCCCTCGTGATGCTGTTCTTGCAGCGGATCGGCTTGTTCGAAACCCGTGCTTACATCGAAAGCTGGAAGATTGCGGTCCTGGTGATCTTTGTGATCTCGATGATCCTGACGCCAGCGGATGTCACCAGCATGATCGCCTTGGCGATCCCGTTGGTCTTCCTGTACGCACTGGGCATTTTGATGTGTCAGTTCTTGCCAAGGGGACGAGGCCTGGGCAGCGGGGCGTACGATCCAGCGTAGGCCACGGCTCTGACGCCACCGCGAAGCGGTTCAACAAAGAAGCTCCGGGTCGCGCAGCGCACTCCGAGGCGATGTTGTTGAACGCTTCCGGCGTAGAGCATTGCACGGTTTGAATACCGGAACACACAGAAGCTTCTTGCCGTCTTTTTCACCGTCCGCTAGCTGCCCACCCGGCCGTTCCAACGCTCGACCTCGCCGAAACGGAGGTGAGGTCGAGGATTTGCGTGACATTTGTGACGATCATAACTCGGGGTGCGCTGTTCGCCCCCAAGCTCTGTTGCGACCCCGAGCTCTGTTGTTGAACCGCTTCGCGGTAGTACAAGGGCTGTCAAGCGTCTTAATCGTACTCGTACTCAGCACAGTGGTACTCGTGCTCGTAATTGCCGGGAAAGACGCTGCCAATCGATGACATACACCGACGGACGTACGACTACCTACGCGGTAGCGCTTAGAGTGCTTCGTAGCTTAGCACCGTTTCCGGCTTGGCCGAATGATGTCATGCGAGCCACGCAAACGGCTTTCATCGCCGCGCGGGCTGGCTTCAAGTAAGCACGAGGGTCAAAGGCCGATGGGTCTTCAACGAAGACTTTTCGGATCGCGCCGGTGATCGCCATGCGGCAGTCGGTGTCGACGTTGATCTTACGGACACCGCTCTTAATGCCTCGTTGAATCTCTTCTACGGGCACGCCGTACGTTTGCTTCATCTGGCCACCGTACTCGTTAATGATGTCTTGCAATTCTTGCGGCACGCTGCTGCTACCATGCATCACCAAGTGAGTGTTTGGCAGTTTTGCGTGGATCTCTTCGATCCGCTGCATCGCGAGAACTTCGCCGGTCGGCTTCTTAGTGAACTTGTAAGCACCGTGGCTGGTTCCGATTGCAACAGCCAACGCGTCGACACCTGTTTCTTCGACGAACCGCTGGGCTTCTTCAGGGTCGGTCAACAATTGGTCGCGAGACAATTCACCGACGGCACCGTGTCCGTCTTCTTGTTCGCCTTCACCCGATTCCAACGATCCTAAACAGCCCAATTCGCCCTCGACGCTGACGCCTTGTGAGTGGGCCATTTTGACCACTTCCGCAGTGACGCGGACGTTGTAGTCGTAATCTGCGGGCGTCTGACCATCTTCCATCAGAGATCCGTCCATCATCACGCTTGTAAATCCGTTGTCGATGGCCGACTGACACGTGTCAGGGCTGTTGCCGTGGTCTTGGTGCATCACGATCGGAATGTGCGGATAGAGTTCGACAGCGGCGAGCATCAAGTGACGCAGGTAAGCGTCTTGCGAATAAGCGCGGGCACCACGGCTGGCCTGGATGATGACGGGCGAATCAGTCTCTTCAGCGGCCTCCATGATCGACTGAATCTGTTCCATGTTGTTGACGTTAAATGCGGCCACGCCGTAATCATTTTCGGCGGCGTGATCGAGTACGACGCGAAGAGGGACCAATGCCATAACACTCTCACCAGGTGGGGGTCTAAGGAAACACTAAATTTTCGCCCTCAGTCCTATCCGCAGCACCGTTTTCCTGCAAGTGCGGAAGGGCTCGATGGGATTTTCCGCGCCCGTAGAGACCTCTTCTATTGAGTCATCTTCCGTTATTTCTCAGCCGCCAGAGGTTCGCGACCGAGGCCTGCAGAGACCATTCGACCGCGGGAGCGTCGCTTGATTCTGGAGGCTGGATCTGAAGTGGGTTCTGAGTGCTCAGCAGAATTCGCTCAGCCGTTTAAACCGAGTCGCTTGATGATTTCATCCACGTCGTAGACACAGCCACCCCAAGTTCCGCCGCCGACCTGCTGTAGCGCGGCCCACAGTCGCGTGTCGTCCGGCACCCCCGAATCGACGGCCAGATCGGGATGGGGTGGGCGTTGTTCCAACGAAGCTCCGTCGACTGTTTCGATCAGATGAACATGGCCTTTCAGTTCGTTTCGATCGACTTCGATTTCGATGAGATCTCCATCACGAACTTTGGCGATTGGACCACCGGCGAGCGCCTCTGGTCCTACATGCCCGATACAAGCTCCCGTGCTGACACCGGAAAAACGTGCATCGGTAACCAGAGCCACTTCCTTTCCAAACTTGAGGTATTTCAGCGCAGAAGTGATTTGGTACGTCTCTTCCATACCACAGCCCAACGGTCCACGACCGATCAGGACAATCACATCACCCGCTTGAATGGCCGGTTCGGTTTGTCCTTTCACTGCGGCGATCGCGTCTCGCTCTGACGTAAAGACGCGCGCGGGCCCGCGTTTTCGATAGACGCCATCTTCATCAATGACTGTCGGATCGATCGACGTAGCCTTAATCACGGAGCCTTCAGGACAGAGATTGCCTTTCGGAAAGCAAACCGTGCTGGTCATCCCGCGTCGTTTCGCTTCCGCTGGCGGCAGAATCACTTCATCAGGATCAACACCATCGACAGCCTTTAAGTGTTCTCGACAGACACGACGTCGCTCACTGTCTTGCCACGCGTCCAGGATCTCATCCCACGTCATTCCCGAAACGGTCCGGCAACTGGCACGCAAGAGTCCCAATTCACGCAGATGCCAAGCGACCTCCGGAACACCTCCGGCCAAAAACATTTGAATGGTCGGATGTCCAACGGGGCCGTTAGGAAGACAATCGACGAATCTCGGTACGAGCTTGTTGACGTCGCTAAACGCTTCGGCATCGGGACGATTCAAACCGGCAGATGCAGCGATCGCCGGAATGTGAAGTAGCAGGTTCGTACTGCCTCCAACGGCGGCATGCACCAACATCGCGTTAAAGAGTGCGTCTTCAGTCAAAATGTCTCGCAGGGAAATGCCGGCTTCGACTAACTGTGCAGAAGCAGCTGCAGAGTCTTTCGCCAATTGCGTCCAAATTGGCTGACCACTGGGTGCCAATGCAGCGTGTGGAACGGTCATGCCCAGCGCTTCGGCCACGACTTGGCTGGTTGCTGCGGTACCGAGGAACTGACAGCCGCCACCGGGAGTCCCGCAAGCTCGGCAACCTTCCACGGAAGCTTCCTCGAGCGTCATTTCACCGCGGCTATAACGCGCGCCAATCGTCTGAACTTTCCCGGCATCTTCTCCATGAGTCGAAGGCAATGTAACGCCACCGGGAACCAGCACGTTGGCCAAATCACCTGTGCCCGCAAGCGCCATCATCATCGCTGGTAGACCTTTGTCACACGTTGCGATACCAATGACGCCTTTCCTTTGTGGCAGCGAACGAATCAGTCTTCGCATCACCATAGCCGCGTCGTTGCGATAGGGCAGTGAATCAAACATGCCGCTTGTCCCTTGCGAGCGTCCATCACATGGATCGCTGACAAACGCAGCAAAAGGAACTCCATCGCCGGCTTCGATCTGTTCGGCCGCGGCTTTGACCAACAAACCGACTTCCCAGTGACCGGTGTGATAGCCCAGCGCAACGGGTGTGCCGTCTGGGTTTCGCACGCCGCCCTGGGTACTGAGGATTAAGTACTGGTCTCCGAGAACGCGTCGCGGGTCGAACCCCATTCCAACGCTCTGCGTGAGCCCGAAAATGTCGCCGCTGGTCCATTGGCGGAGGATTTCGTCGCTGAGCGGCAATTTGCCGGAGGGCCCGGGTGAATGGGTGGCAAGCGTCTCGGTTGCCGGTGCGTCAAAGTATCGGTTCATGGGGAAAAATCAGGAGACAGCGGTGGGGATCGTCCCAGAAAGGACTCGCGCGGGACGGCCCGAAAAGAGCCGCTGGGGTCGGCGTGCGATCGTCCTTACGGATTCTCACCGACAAGCCATTAGAATATACCTCAACGCCCCCACTTCTTACCCACCTCAATCTCCGCATCACGATGCTTCTTCATACTGTGCGCATGCACGTTTTGGCTTGGGCCACCGTCATCGGTGGTTCGCTATGGGCCGAAGAATCAAAAGTCGATTTTCAATCTCAGATCCGACCGATCCTCGTCGCGTCCTGTTCGTCGTGTCATGGCGGAGTTCAGCAGGCTGGAAGCGTTTCCTTTGTTTACAAGGAAAAGGTTCTGCCGCCCGGGGGCTGGGTCATCGAACCGGGCGACCCCGAAGCCTCTTTGCTGATCGAGCGAATCACCTCGGACGATCCCGACTTGGTCATGCCGCCACCGGGCGATCACAGCCAGCCGCTTTCGCCAAAAGAAATCGAGCTGCTCAAACAGTGGATCAAGGAGGGTGCATCGTGGGATGAGCATTGGTCTCGCGCACCTTTGATCGATCCTTTGGCCGCAACGAGTCTGACAAATGACAGCTGGGGGCGTGTTCCGTTTGATCACCTAATTCAAGCAGTTCATTCAGACGCGGGACTGAAACCGTCCCCGGATGCCGATGCGTCAGAATGGCTGCGACGCGTATCTTTCGACCTGACGGGGTTCCCGCCTCGTTTTGAAGAAACAAAAGCGTTCGTCGCGCACGTTGCCTCAGCGGAGAGTCGCGAAGACCTGGATAAGCTCTATGCAGCCGAAGTGGATCGCTTGTTGGCGAGCCAGAGATTTGGCGAACGATGGGCATCCGTCTGGATGGACCTGGCCCGCTACGCTGACTCGAAGGGATTCGAAAAAGATCCTCATCGTGACATGTGGCCATACCGTGATTGGCTGATCAACGCTTTTAACGAAGACATGCCATACGACGCGTTCACGATCAAGCAATTGGCTGGTGATCTGATTAATGATCCAGAACCCGCAGATCTTGTCGCAACGGCGTTTCATCGCAATACGCAGACGAACACGGAAGGTGGAACCGACGACGAAGAGTTCCGCGTCGCAGCCGTCATCGACCGAGTCAACACCACCTGGACCGTCTGGCAAGCGACAACGTTCGGTTGCGTTCAATGTCACGCGCATCCTTACGATCCGATTGAACATGAAGAGTTCTTCGCGTTCTATTCGATGCTGAACAACACGGCTGACACGGACTTGGATTCTGATTACCCAACGCTGAAGATTCCTGCCGAAGAATCCAAACGCGACGAAGCGATTGTGAAACAACGGCGATACGAAGAGCAACGTCATCGACGGAATGATGTTGGACGACAACTCGCGATCAGCGACGAGTGGGCGTCGCTGCAACCGCTCGCAGTCACATCGAGTGGTGGCAGCTTGCAAATCGTTAACGATCGGGTGCTACGGGAGGGCGGCACTTTCCCGACCGGCGTACGTTATGTCGTCACAACGGAAGCAAGTCCGATGACGGCGATTCGGATTGAAATCGCGCCAGAATCCGATGACCCCAGTCAGTGGCCCGAACAGGGTTCACTCGTAACGCACGTCAAGCTCGAACTAAAAACCAAAGCCGGACAACGTGAGATCGATATCGCGGATGCTTTCGTCGATGCCGTCACTGGAGACTACGACCCTCGCACCGTGCTCGATGAAAAATCCAATCGCGGGGTCGGCGGCTATCCCAAGCTGCATCGTCCCCGTTGGGCTGTGCTTGTTCTCAAACAGCCTCTCGAAGAAACCCAACCTGATGATCAACTGATCATCACCATGAAACATGGAGCCAGTGTCACGGGCAGCGTCGCCACGCCGACACGCAACTTTCGGTGGTCGTCCAGCCATGCAAACGAGTGGACGGCACTGCTCGCTTCCGACGACTTGAAGTTTGCAACGGAAGAATTGATCGCTGCCAAAAAGAACGCCGATCAGATTCGTGGAGCACGATTACCGGTTCTGCTGCCGTTACCTGAGTCCGCCCATCGATCAACGCGTTTGTTCATTCGTGGAAACTGGATGGAACGTGGTGATGAAATTAATCCGGCGATGCCAGCTGCCTACTGCAGCTCCGCTTCAGAGATTCGAACCCGTTTGGATTTTGCTCAGTGGCTTGTTTCCGATGCGAACCCTTTGTCGGCAAGAGTCTGGGCAAACCGAATTTGGGGACAGTTGTTTTCACAAGGGCTCGTAGAGACACAGGAGGATTTTGGTGCCAGCGGAACGGCTCCGAGTCATCCCGAACTGCTCGACCATCTTGCGCTTCGACTTCGTGAGACTCATGGGTGGCGACTGAAACCGTTTCTGCGGGAGTTGGTGTTATCGTCAACGTATCGTCAGACCAATCGAGTGACGAAGCAGGGAAAGGAAAACGACCCAAACAATCGCCTCTTGTCGCGCGGGCCGCGAACACGGCTCACCGCGGAAATGGTTCGAGACCAAGCGTTGTTGGTTTCGGGGCTGTTCCATGATCAAATCGGTGGCCCATCGGTCATGCCACCGCAACCGGAGGGTATTTGGCAAACCGTTTACAGCGGTGCGAAATGGAAAACGGCCGAGGGACCGCAGCGTTATCGCCGCGCCTTGTATACCTACTGGCGAAGGACGAGTCCGTATCCGAGCTTCCTGATGTTTGATTCTCCAACCCGAGACATCTGTTCGGCGCGGCGAATCGCCACCAACACACCGCTACAAGCGTTGGTGACGTTGAATGATCCGGTTTACATCGAGTGTGCTCGCGGCTTGGCCGAGCGTAGCCTGTCGCAGATGAGTCCACAGGCAATCGCATCAACGCAAGCTGCATCCGATTGCATCGCTTGGATGTATCACGTGGTGACGCAACGAGAGCCATCGGAGTGGGTCCGATCAGAACTCAGCACACTGTACACCGACCTGTCTACGGAATCAGCGAAGTCATCTGAGTCACAAGCATCAACAGATAAACAACCAACAAATGATGATCTGGGTCCAGACATCACGACGGATATAGACAAAGACGCTTTAGCAATTGTCGCCAACACGATTTTGAATCTCGATCGAGCGCTCACCAAATGAACGACATGAACCGTGACCTTCGCCAGCGTTGGGCTCACTTCGAAACGCGTCGGCATTTTCTGCGAAATTGCTCGATGGGACTGGCCGGTATGTGGCTCGGTGGTCAATCCCGTTCCGCGTCGGCGTCAACGGTCGCGGATCATCCTCCCGGTCCACACTTCCCAGCAAAAGCCAAGCGGGTGATCTTCTTGCATATGGCAGGCGGACCAAGCCAGTTGGAACTCTTCGACTACAAACCGGAACTAGAAAAACTCAATGGACAAGATTGTCCAGCCAGTTTTCTCGAAGGCAAACGATTTGCGTTCATCCAAGGCGTCCCCAAAATGCTTGGGCCACAGTATCCGTTCCAGCAGGTGGGAGAGAGTGGAGCGTGGGTTTCGGATCGGTTGCCTCAATTTCAAAAAGTCGCTGACAAAGTCTGCTTTGTCCATTCGATGCAAACGACTCAGTTCAACCACGCGCCTGCGCAGCTGCTCTTGCATACCGGCAATCAGATTCTTGGCCACGCTTCGTTTGGCGCCTGGACGATGTATGGCCTAGGTAGTGAAAACGAAAACCTGCCGGGATTCATCGTCCTCGTGTCTGGAGGTAAGACACCGTCGGCAGGTAAGAGCGTATGGGGCTCGGGCTATTTGCCATCGGTCTATCAGGGCGTTCAGTGCCGCAGCAAAGGTGACCCTGTCCTGTATCTCTCCAATCCAGAAGGGATCACGCGTGAACAGCGACGTCGATCATTGGATGCTTTGCAACGACTGAACGAGCGAACGTTTGAAGAAACCGGCGACTCGGAAGTGCTGACGCGAATCTCTCAATACGAAATGGCGTTCCGAATGCAGACCCATGCGACCGAGGCCTTTGATCTCGGACAAGAGTCTGCCAATGTGCAAAAGCAATATGGCGCTGAACCGGGTAAGGAATCGTTCGCCAACAATTGTCTTCTTGCCCGACGACTAGCTGAACGCGGCGTGCGGTTCATCCAACTGTTTCATTGGGGCTGGGATTCACATGGAGCCTCAGCCAGCGAAGCGCTCAATAGCGGATTCAACGATCGCTGCAGAGAAGTTGATCAACCGATGACAGCGTTACTCCAAGACCTCGAGAGTCGAGGTCTGCTGGAAGACACACTGTTGGTTTGGGGCGGTGAGTTTGGTCGCACACCGATGCGTGAGAATCGAGGCGGTCGTGAAATGCGGTTTGTCGGTCGAGACCACAACCCATCCGCGTTCACGATGTGGCTAGCAGGGGGCGGGATTCGCTCCGGAACGAGCTGGGGTGCGACGGATGAACTCGGTTATCAATCCGTTGAGAAAGCTGTCACGCCGCATGACTTACACGCAACGTTGTTGAAAGTGCTTGGTCTCGATCACACGCGATTAACTTACCCGCACCAAGGCCTACCCCAAAGGCTCTCGACCGTCACCCAATCACCAAGAATCATCGATGGATTGTTAGCGTAGACGGATGAGCGAGGCACGCAGGAGCGTGAGGGATTCGCGTCCTCATCCCGTACGCCGAGGACGATATCACAGCCGGCGTTTGACTTTTCTTTGCATCGGATTGAGACGTTTCTTCGACGGCTCCGAATCCTCCGGTTCGACCGGCGCTTCGGGTGGCGGCGGGGTTGCCTCGAAACCATCAATTGAGTCTCGCCTCAACTCTTTGTTGATGCGTCTTTCAATATTCGTCAGGAATTCACCTTCGCCAGGGACGACAAATGTGAACGCAATACCATCGCGTCCCATCCGTCCGGTACGTCCGACTCGGTGCACGTAGTCATCACAATCTTGCGGCACATCGTAATTGATGATGTGTGAAATCGTACTGATATCGATGCCTCGACCCACGACATCGGTTGCGACCAAGATTTTAAGCTTTCGATCACGCAGACTCTGCAGGACACGATCTCGTTCACGCTGTTGCATATCACCGTGCATGCTGCCACAGCTGTCGTGCGTGTGCTTCAGTTGGCGATACAAACGATCGGTGCCGCGCTTCGTTCGGCAAAAGACAATCGCTTGTTCGGGTTGTTCTCTCTGCAACAACCGGTCCAGCAGATCACCTTTGCGATCTTGGGACACAGTGAAATATCGTTGTTCGATGGTTTCAACGGCCATCTCATTGCGGCTGCAATCGATGACCCGCGGATTAGACATGTAAGACTCTGCCAGCCGTCGGACGGACGATGGAAGCGTTGCCGATAAAAGAAGCGTTTGGCGTTCGCGGGGGCATCGCCGCATGATGCGTTCGATCTGTGGGCGAAAACCGATGTCGAGCATCCGGTCTGCTTCATCCAACACTACGCACCAAACGCTGTCCGTGCGGAGTGAACGGCGTTGCAAATGATCGTGCAATCGACCCGGCGTTCCCACGACAATCTGCACGCCATTTTCTAATTGACGCAGCTGGCGAGTGATGTTCTTGCCACCCGCTAAAACCGCAATCTCCGTTTCAACACCATCCGCCAATCGGATCGCTTCTCGAGCGACTTGGTCGGCCAGCTCGCGGGTTGGCACGACAACGATTGCTTGGGGATCTCGGCAATCCTCCAAACCATCGAGTTGCTCCAAGATGGGAATGGAGAACGCGGCGGTCTTTCCGGTTCCCGTCCTGGCCTGACCAATCACATCCTCGCCGTCAAGCGCATACGGAATCAACTGTGCTTGGATGGGTGACGGACGTTCAAATCCGGCGCGACGCAGAGCGCGACGCATCACGGGAGAGAGATCTAATTGATCAAAAGAGTCGACTTCTTGTGCTATCGAGGTTTCCATGCGAGCAGTTTAACGTGCGATGCCGATCTGCTCTACGCGCGATAAGGCGGACAAATTGGTTGAACCGAACCGAATGGGCGATGAGCCAAAGGGCTCTCGTGTTGATCCATCCATCGGTCACCCGGATCCGCCTCACCGACCGGAAGGAGGCGACACGTTCAGTTGTTTCAGGCTATTTGCGGAGTTAAAATCCTCGCTCCCCGAACCTTCTCCCCCATGTAAAGTTTTCGATCATGAAACGCGTTTCCTTTTTGGCTTTTTTGCTCGTTTCGGCGGTGATCGGCTGCGGTAAATCGGACGATCAATCGTCGACTGCGGATACCGAATTACGGGTAATCTCCGACGCGGACACAGATCCTGGCGCCACAGACCAACCGGAAGCCGATGGTGAAACCGTTCAGATCGCCTTTGTGACAAATCAGATCGCTGACTTTTGGAAACTCGCCGAAGCGGGTTGCAAGGATGCTGAACGGGACATGAGCGGCGTGGCCGTCGAAGTTCGCATGCCAACGCAAGCCACAGCTGCTGAGCAAAAGCGAATCGTTGAAGATTTGATCAGCAGCGGTGTGCGCGGATTCGCTATCAGCCCGGTGGACCCAGAGAATCAGACGCAGTTTCTCAACAGCATCATGGAAGAGTGCAAATTGATCACCCACGATTCAGATGCTCCCGCTTCCGATCGAACCATGTACATCGGCATGGACAATTACGCAGCCGGTGTCCAGGTTGGCGAATTGGTCGCCAAGGCACTGCCCGATGGCGGACAAGTGATGCTGTTTATTGGACGGTTGGAACAGGACAACAGCAAGTACCGACGCCAGGGCGTGATCGACGTTTTGATGGGCCGCACCGATCGTGATCAAGGCTATTACCGAGAGAATCCGGATGCTTTGGATCCGGTCGACGGAGAAATCAAGAGCGACAAGTACACCGTGATTGGGACGATTACCGACCAAGGCAAACCGGAAGTCGCTCAAGCTAAAGCTGAAGACGCGCTGAATTCGTATCCCAATATCAACGCGATGGTCGGCTTGTTCGAGTACAACCCACCCGCTTGTTACAAAGCATTGGAAAAGGCCGGCAAGCTAGGCCAGATCAAATTGATTGGGTTCGACGAGAATGACGTGACGCTGCAGGCGATCAAAGATGGCTACTGCGAGGGAACCGTCGTTCAGAATCCATACGAATACGGCTATCAGTCAGTGCGAGTGTTGCGTGGATTGATGATGTCCGAACCGGACATCGTTCCCGAAAGCCGTTACCTGGATATTCCTCCGAGAACGATCTCCAAGGACAACGTGGACGAGTTTTGGGCTGACCTGAGAACCAAGAAAGGTCAGTGATCAATCACTCCGATACGGTCTTAATCGATGGATGACGTCGCGCCGCCACTGCTAGAAGTGCGCAACATCAGCAAGCGGTTCCCCGGCGTGCGAGCGCTCGGCGACGTCAACCTGACGCTAGGTACGGGCGAAGTGTTAGCGGTCATTGGCGAAAATGGCGCTGGCAAAAGCACGTTGATGAAAATTTTGGCCGGAGTGCAGCTTCCGGATCGCGGAAACGTGCTAATTGACGGCGACGAAGTCACCCTCGATTCCGTTGCCACCGCGCTCCAGTGCGGTGTCGCATTGATCCATCAAGAACTGAATCTCGCCGAGAATCTGCCGGTTGGTGCAAACATCTTTCTCGGTCGTGAACCGCGGCGTTTCGGCATCATCGACCGCCGCCGGATCCACGATGATGCTCAAAGGGTCTTGCAACAAATCGGCTTGGAAGTCGACGCGAACGACGCGCTGAGCAACCTTTCGATCGGGCAGAAGCAACTCGTTGAGATCGCGAAAGCCGTTTCGGTCAACGCCCGCGTGTTGATCATGGATGAACCGACTTCCAGTCTTTCGGCGGGAGAAGCCGAACGTCTATTTCAAGTTGTCAAAGACCTTCGTGAATCAGGCGTCAGCATCATTTACATCTCACACCGCTTGGGAGAAGTCAGTGAGTTGGCTGACCGGGTGACGGTGCTTCGCGATGGCGAAAATGCTGGTGACTTAGAAAAGGAAGCCATTAACCACGACAACATGGTCCGATTGATGGTCGGCAGAGATATCTCGCAATTCTACGCCCGACAAACGCATCCGATCGGTGACGTCGTCTTGCAAGTCGAAGGCTTGCGAACACCGACGTGGCCAAGACACGAGTTATCGTTCTCATTGCGTGCGGGTGAAATCGTCGGTGTCGCGGGTCTGGTCGGTGCAGGGCGAACCGAAATGCTGAGGACGCTTTTTGGTGTCGATGAGCCCGTCGGAGGAAACGTGTTAATCGACGGCAAGTCCGTTCAATTGGACTCGCCAAGATCCGCCATCAACGCGGGAATCGCTTTGGTCCCCGAGGACCGAAAACAACACGGTCTGGTCATCGATATGTCGGTACGCCGGAACGTGTCATTGGCAGGACTGCTAAAAAACCGATTATCGATCGGGTTGCTCAATCGGCGTGTCGAAAAATCCGATTCGGATCGCATGATCCGAGACCTGCGAATCAAGACTCCCAGCGATGCTCAGATCGTCCGCTTTCTTTCCGGTGGCAATCAACAGAAAGTCGTGCTGGGTAAATGGCTGGCAATGGAGCCGCGTATCCTGCTGTTGGATGAACCAACGCGTGGCATCGACATCGGTGCCAAACAAGAAATCTATCAACTGATGGAGGCTCTGGCGGAACAGGGCATGGCCATCTTGTTCGTCTCCAGTGAACTGGAAGAAGTGCTGGGGATGAGCGACCGTGCGATCGTAATGCACGAAGGCAAGATGACAGGTGAACTCTCCCGTTCAGAGCTCTCTGAAGAATCCATCATGCAGTTGGCAACCGGTAATTTGAACGCAGAAGAATCGACAACTACCTCATGAATGCGAAATCCATCGGCATCTTTGGCCTGCTGGTCGCCCTGTTCCTTTTCATGGCGTTTATGACGTCGGATCCCTGGTATGACGTGGCCGACAGCACGTTCCTGTTGCCAAACAACATAGAGAACTTACTGCGTCGTGTTTCGATGTACGGGCTGCTCGGAATTGGTGTCGCCTTCGTCATCATTACCGGCGGTATCGATCTGTCAGTGGGATCGATCGTCTGTTTGGCTGGTTGCTTGTTGGGCATTTTCCTGCAAGTCGACTACGACCCAGCGGATTCCTTTGAAGTCCACCGAGTGAACGCGGCGAAACAAACGGTGATCGTGCGGGGCAACGCAACAGAACGATTGAACCCGGGGGACTCGATCCGGTTGTTCCAAGTGCGTGATCCGGCAGTATTAACGGTGAACTCGGTGGAGTTGGTCCAGTTAGCGGACAGCGATGGGAACCCAACGGGCCTTGGCACACTGCTTAACGTTGACGGCACTCTCAAGCGAGATGATCGCGAAGGAATCGTCGCTCGCGCCTTTCAAGTCGCAAGTCTCGAACGGGGAGGCGACATCGATGGTGACACGCTGGCGATCGCGGATGTTCCGTTTCAAGTGCGTGCGCGTGATCGCGTGGTTCTCGTGAACCCGTCCGCCGATGGACTACTCGAAGCACGCGTTGCATCCGCTCAACCGGGGTCCGAAGCAAGCACAACGCAGATCAAAACGAGCCAATCACTCGGCGGAGATTTTTCGACGGACTGGCTGGCGATACCGTTGCAGCGAAAACAGAGACTCCCCATTCCTATCGCTATCCTGTCCGTTCTGGCGATCGCCGGTTGCCTGGGAACCATCCACGGACTGCTGGTCACTCGAGCTAGGTTGCAACCATTCGTCGTCACGCTTTGCGGATTGTTGATATATCGCGGCGTTTCCCGATGGTTGGTTAACGATGATCCTGTCGGCTTTGGATTGGAGTACCAGAATACGCTCAGCCCTCTCGGATCCGGAAAGCTGACGTTGTTTCAATGGGCAGGAGAAAACGGCCCACAGACATTCGGAATTCCGTATCCGTTTTTCGTCTTTATGGTGGTGGCAGTCGTTGCAGCGGTGTTCTTGAATTTGACCGTTTGGGGCCGTTACCTATTGGCCTTGGGCAGCAACGAAGAAGCGGCTCGATACAGCGGGATTCGAACCGAACGGGTTACCGTGCTGGCGTACGTGATCTGCACGGTGGCGGCGGCGACCGGCGGCATGCTCTTTGCGCTTGATTCCGGTTCGATTTCGCCTTCTAGCTTTGGCAACTTTTTTGAACTCTACGCGATCGCGGCTGCGGTTTTGGGAGGTTGCAGTCTGCGCGGCGGCGAGGGTTCGATTTTTGGCGTGATCGCTGGCACGGCGGTGATGATGCTGCTCAATAATTTGATCTTGCTGTTGAAGATCGCCGACCGTTTGGAATTCACAATTATTGGCTTGGTCATTCTGCTGGGCGTATTCATGGACGAGACGGTCCGCCGAATCGCCGCCCGACGCCGAGCCAAGAAAACATCGTAGGTAATCGTCTCCGACCGCGGCGTCTCTTCACCTGTCGAATTCCGGCGCGATCGCAGCCTGATCGGCGACCATGGAGTGATCGCGGTAAGCGGGAGCACGGACGCGATGGGCGACGATCGCATTTCGCGTTGTTCGGGTTTTGATGGCTGAGGCATTATCGGTGCCGTGACGACATGATTCCTGACGAATCAGATCAGGAGACAATCCGCCGTTTCTCTGCACCCCCTGCGTAACCGTGCCAACTGCTCCAAATCCCCAACCAGCTGCCGATCGAACTGTTGCTGCCCGAGCCGGACTACCGCGTCGTATGGAACATCATGCGACCGAGGCGGCAGCGCGCGTCATGAGCGAAACGGCCCACGATTTGAGGTCTCCGTTGACGACCGTTCGTGAATCGGTACGGATCGTCCGAGATGGTGATCTCGGCGATGTCACACCCGGACAAAAAATCTGCCTCGATTCAGCCATCGATCAGTGCAACTGCATGGAGCAGATGATTAGTGAAATGGTCCAGGTGGAAAGGTTACGCACGGGAACACCCAGAGTGTTGCGCCGCTGGGTGAGCATCCAGGAAGTGCGTCAGTCAATCAACGAGACGTTACGCCCGTGGGTGATGCCACGTGAGATCGAGATTCTATGGGATGTGGTTGACGATCCGTCGATCATGATTTTTGCCGATCCGTCCATGTTGCGAAGATTGATTGTCAATCTGGTCACCAATGCGCTCCGTGTGACTGCCGAAGGTGGACAGGTATTGGTCCGCTTGCAATCGGATCCAGATCATCACGTCGTTCGATGGTCGGTGGTCGATACGGGCCGAGGCATGAGCCAGACAGATCTCGAGCAAATCGCCCAGCGGCAAGTCTCTTTTAGCGGCGGAGAGGGCTTGGGAATTTCCATCTGTCGGCAACTGGCGGCCGTTCATTTTTCGAAACTCACCATCCAATCACGCATGGGGATCGGAACGGAAGTGAGTTTCGAAACCGCCGCAGCAGGCCCGCGCAGCGTCGCCGAGCAGTGGGCCAAGTGGCGTGTTGGTCAATTAACGACCGAGAAGAAGCAAATTGCGAACACTCGCGTATTGGATGCCTCACAGTCTGCTCGTGCTCAACGTAAAACCGTCCGTCTCGATCGCCCAACGAGCCGAGTGGAATTAGCCCACGAAGCAGTTCGTCCGCGTTGTCCCGAAGTATGTGCCGCGGGCGTTGTATCGGTCGGTGCAACGGTGAGTCGGCAAGCGGCAGATGACTTTGATCGGCTGCTGCAAACCAAAGCGTTTCTTTTCGATTTGATCTATCGAATTGATACGCGGCGTTGGGTTTGGGTTATGGACGCCGAAAAGGAAATGGTTCGCGAGCGAATTGACTCGATCACCACCGCTGCGGCTGCGTCTTCGGATCGACTGAGAATGGACTGGTCCGAACCGCAAGTCATTCCCATTGATGCCCAACGAACGGCCAGCCGTTTAAGCGATCTGCTGGTTCGCGAGTCCCTTTTCGCGGCGACGTCAGATCGGGTCACCGACAACAATGAAGTGCGTTTGGGGACAAAGCCAATCGCACAATCCGGAGTCGCCGCAACCCGATTGGACGAAGAGCTCGCGAGGTTGAGCGAGCAAATGAAATCACAGACCGGCAAGTTGATGCAGCAATCTCAAGTGCTGCGATTCGCCTCGCGGAATGGATAAATGGCAAGCCGACGTATCAGCGAGTGATCCATCGCATCGCGAGAAACTCGCTGCCTTCGTTGCTTGCCACCCCCAAGGTTGTCATCGACTACGGGCGTAGGATGTCCGAGACTTCGTTGCCTTGCTGTAGTCCTTCGTTGTCCTGCAAGTACATCTGCGACACATCGGTCGGCAGTCTTGAGAAGTTTCGGCTGTTGTCCGACTCGGGTGGGAAATCGTCAGCTCGAGCAGCGGATCCGAGTGGGGTGGTCAACGTGTCATCCAACGTACGCAAGTAGTTTTGCAACTTCCAAGCAGGAATGACGGTCAGACCCAACTCTGCTGCCTTGGCTCGGACCTGACCCATCGCCGCGACCTGTTGAGCTTGCAAGTCACTCAAAGCACCGTCGGTAGGATTGGGATCATCGCCGACGACCAAGAATCGAATGCTCGCATCCAGCTTGCCTTGGACAACGCCGCTTGCGGAAATCTCGGCAGCGACTTCAGCACCCGCTGCTTTGATTTGACCTTTGATCGCTTCGTTGTCAGGTCGCATGTCGCCATCAACATCGATCTCGCCGGCCAATGCGATCTTGACGACGCGACCAGGTGCCCAGAAAGGCGAGTAAATCTTGTCACCAGGAATGATTGGGTTGCGAATTTCCGGTCGTGCCACAACGCGAGCTTGAGCGAGGTGAGGACCTTGAATCTGTGTGACTTGAATCGTCGCTTTGACTTTCGCATCTTGCAATCGTGTTTCGTCACCATCGATGACCCCGAAGGTCACGCCGGGACGAAGAGCATCTGCGGATCCCAGGTTGATGGTCGTCACGTTGCCGCCGCGAACGACATAGCGAATCTCACCTTGAGTGAGCTCAAACTTGTCCGCTCGATAACGATTTAGTTCCAGTTTCTGGGTATCAATCGTGCCTTGCAGTTGGCGAGTTTTCTGAGCCAAACGGTTGTTCTCTTCCGAAGCCGTGGTTCGGAACTGCGTGAATTCCAAAACGGTCTTTGCCAATTGGTCACGAGTTTCCTCTTTCTCCTGATTCATCCGTTGCCGGTCTTCGTCAAATTGATCGCTCAAGGTGACCAGTTTCTTATTGGCGTCGTCGCGTTGCTGTTCAGCGAGTGTTTGCTGCTCACGAGCGTCTGCAATTCCGGCGTCACGATCCGCCTTGGCACGAGCGGCATCATCGTTTGCATTGACGAGTGCAACGTTACGGTCTCGGAGAGCATCGACGAGATAAGTCGGCAGGGCAGGGTAGTTTCGCTCACCGGCTTCTTTGTCAACGCCGAAGTAGGCCATGTCCTTGGCAAACTGTTCTTCGATCTGCTGCATGTCTGGGTCGGCGCTGGTGTTCTGCTTCATCTGCTCGATTTCAGCTTCGGTAAAACTACCGACTCCCAGCATCGCTTTCATTCGATCGGCCTGATCCTGCAACGTTCGCAAGTTGCCCTGGACCGTTGCCAACTGGTCCCTCGCCGTGCCGGCTTCCTGGGACTGCGTATTTGACGACTGCCACAGGAAGAAATTCAGCGCGAAAGAGAGCACCAGAAAAATAAGACTGGCAATCAAGCTGCCTCGAATGACGGAATCGTCGCGTGCCACCATGGTTCAATTTCTTGGGGTGGAGGAGCAGAAGTTGAAAAGTAGGGCTGTCAGGCATCGAAAGCCGGACAGAGCACCGTCCTGATAGACTATTCACTAACAGCGACAATTCTACAGGCGAGCGAACAGAAAAGAGCGCAGGCCCCTGGTTTTCTCTGACTTTTGCCGGTTATTCGGCTCTTTGCTCTCCGGCACGGAGATCGTCCCGCTTTTAAGCCACGGTTTTGCAACGATTTGCGGACATGAACCACTCTCCCGCGTGCCCCTCCGGCAGTGTTGGAAGTTTGACGAGTGTCGAATACGGGGTTTTTCCCGCCTGCTTTCTGGACTCTTGCCAAGGTCCGAAACTTTACGTGGAATCGTTGGTTATTATGAATGGCGGGGTGAGTCACCCCGACAACCTTCGATTTGCGTCCCACCCAAACCGCCTCCTACCTAGCTCGATTCCCTCATGCGAAACCGTCGACCAAAACGAATTTCACGCTCATCCCGTCCTCAACGCGCCGGTTTTACACTGCTGGAGTTGCTGCTTGTGCTGGCGATTTTGGTGGTGATCGGTGGTATTGTCACCGTGAACATCGGGGGAGCTGGGACGGAGGCGAAAATCAACGCAACCAAGGCCCAGTTGAACGGATTGAAGAACAACATTACCCAGTATCAAATCCGCATGAACGGCCTTCCCGAGTCACTGGAAGCCCTTCGGGACGGACCGAGTGACGCGGCAAAAAAGGCGAAATGGGTCGCGCCGATCATTACCGAAATCCCAACCGACGCGTGGGAAAACGCTCTCGAATACAACGTCAACGGCAATACGTTCGAGATTCGCAGCGGCGGCGTTGATGGTCAAATGAATACCGACGACGACATCACCGTCGAAGGTACCTAAAACCGTCGACATCGTGGACGCGGGTGGGACTCAGATCAGACAGGCAATTCCGCTCCGGCCGACGGAGTGGAATGCCGTCCGAATAAACCGTTTGATCCTTCCTCTGGTTGGTCCGTTGACCGTGTCACGCCGAAACGCATTCACGCTGCTCGAACTGCTTTTGACGCTCGCTTTACTGGCGGCAATCGCGGCGATCACTTTGCCCCAAGTTGGCATGCTCCTGGGCGACCGACGGCTCGTCCGCGCGGGCGATCAACTGAGAGCTGAGATGACCCGCCTGCGGGTCGATGCGATGCGACAGGGTCGCGTCATGATGCTCGACGGCATGATCGAAGGAAATCAGGTCCGCATTAAACCGTTTTATTCGGTTGCCGATTCGACAGAAGCAATCGATCAAACGGGCTCGCAACAAGCACTGCTGACCGGTGCCACCCAAGGCGTGGTAACGGGTGTCCAAGTCAATCCGGAGGAAACGACGGAGACAATCGATTTGCCCGAGGGCATCATGGTTCAAGGAGTCGCCGTCGTTTCTGCGGCTCGTGCCATGGAAATCGAACAGCTCAACCTAGCCAACCAAGGACAGGGTTGGAGCCGGCCGATCCTCTTTTATCCAGACGGGTCGACCAGTACCGCAGCGATCACGTTGATCGATGAGACTTACGGCAAAGTCGTGATCCGAATCCGTGGGATTACCGGCGACGTCACACTCAGCGAGGTGTTAGCACCATGAGACCGGCTGCAAGAAGTGGTTTTTCCCTACTCGAGATCTTGTTGGCTTTGTCCATCTTGGGCGGATCGCTGGCAATTCTCAGCAGCATTGCCGACACCGGAGTTTCCTCCGCGCGTGTTGCGCGAGATCTTTCGGTGGCTCGATTGCTTTGCCAATCAAAACTCTCGGAAGTGCTGTTGCAAGCGCAAGCGAATCAAGTGGCTCCAGTTCCGTTACCGGAGACCCCACTGGAGTCGTTTGATTCTGAGTCACTAACGCCGTTCACCTACAGCGTTGACGTTCAACCTGGCCAGTTGGATGGGCTGCTAATCGTCCGAGTCGTTGTGACAGCTCAGAGCACAAACCAAGGTGCACCTCCGACTGCGACCTACTCTTTAGTTCGGTGGATGGTCGATCCAGCACTCGGTCTCGAACAGCTCGAGGCGGAAGAAGAAGCAGCTCGCGAGGAAGCAGCTGCAGCGGAAGGAGCGGCCTAATGATTCGACACGACGATCAACCGTTCCTGTCTCAATCCGTCTCGTCCACGGCGCGACGAGGGTTCACGTTACTAGAACTTCTGCTGACACTTTCTCTGTCCGTCGTATTGATCACGCTTGTGGGCGGAGCACTGCAATTCTACGCGCGGGACATGAACGTTCGCGACATGGATATACGCCAGACTCAACTGGCGGCTGCGATTATGCAGATGATCGAAGACGATTTGAGGGCAACTCTGCATACAGAACCGATCGACACCTCAGCTCTGGAGGCGTTGCTGGCGTCCTCGGCGGGTGGTGCAACGGGTGCCCAAGCGGAAAGTGGTGCGACAGATGAAGATCTCGCCGCCGCTGGCATCAGTGATGAGGGCTCAGCCGACTCGGGTGCGGCCATGTCGGACACAACCGAATCGCTTGATTTGCAATCCGGCGTTGCCGTTTTGCAGACGCCCGGTTTGATCGGCAACCAATTTCAAATTCAACTCGATCTCAGCAGATTGCCACGGCTAGAAGAGTACGTGCAACTGCTCGATGGCAGCAACGCGGAAATCGATGATATCCCAAGTGACCTGAAGACCGTCGCATACTTTGTTCAAGGCGAAGGTATTTCCGGCGGCGTGCAGGACGCGTTGTTGCAACTGAGCCCGGACGCCGCGTTGGCTTCAAACGAAAACATGGGTGGACTCGTACGACGGTCTCTCGATCGAGCTGCCACGACCTTCGCATCGATGAATGGCAACCTGGCAACACTGAATCAGACCGGCGAACTACTGGCACCCGAGATCAAAGGGATTGAGTTTCAGTACTGGGATGGAATCACTTGGCAAATTGAGTGGAGCAGTGACGAGTTCGGCGAGTTACCACTTGCCATCCAAGTCACGCTTTACATGGCGGATCCGCGCGTTGAATCAGACGGCATGGCATCGACCGAAACGCTGCGAACATTCCGACATGTCGTTCGATTGCCGATGGCAAAGATCGTTGAGGAAGAGGAAGAAGAAGATCTTGCGGAGGCAGGCATATGACACATTCCGGAGGCGAGCACATGACACGGAATCGACATCGCTCGAGCATCCTTCAACGCAAGGGCATCTTCTTAGTCCTTGTCTTGATCGTGATCGCGGTTGCAACCATGGCGGTCTACTCGTTCACAGAGCTCATGCTCGCCTACGATGACTCCGCTCATTTGACCGGAGACCTGGTTCAAGCGCGTGTGAATGTTGAGTCGGCTACGGAGACGATCCGGTTGATGTTGGCTCAGCCGCGAGAGATGCGGATGGACTTTGGCGGTGTCTACAACAACCCGCAGATGTTCCAGGCGGTGCAGACGTACGCCGGCGATGACTCGGTAACTCCATCCAATTTTTCCGTGATTGCTCCGGCTCTCAGTACGACGGGTCAGTACGGTGGAATCCGATTCGGGCTACAAGATGAATCGGCTCGGTTGAATATCAACACACTCATCGTGCTAGAGGAAAACACTCAGGCACTCTCGGGGCTCTTGGCTCTCACAGGCGACGGCGGTGACTCCGAAGAGGAAGCCGTAAGCGACAATATCGCCGTGACGTTGTTGTTAGCACTTCCGGGCATGACGGAAGACATCGCCGATGCGATTTTGGATTGGCTGGATGAAGATGAAGAGCCGCGTGCGTACGGTGCGGAGCTTGAGTATTACAGCACCCTGGCAACGCCCTACGAACCAACCAACGGACCACTCCAGAGCGTTGAAGAACTCTTACTTGTTCGCGGTGTGACCCCGCAACTGTTGTTTGGTGCGGACGCCAATCGCAATGGTGTAATCGATCCCGATGAACAACAGCGATTTGGCATCACGGTGGACACTCCCGGAGCGCTCGGTTGGGCATCTTATTTGACCGTTCAAGGTGCCGAAGCGAACCGCCGTGATAATGGCAGCCCGAAGGTCAACGTTAACAAGGAAGACTTGGAAACACTCTACGAAGAGTTATTGGATGCCTTAGGCAACGATTTGTACGCAAGCTACGTCATCGCTTTCCGATACGGTGGACAGTCCACCTCAGCCGTCTCTGCATTAGCTGGTGCGGGTGGCGCTGCAGGCGGTGGCGGTGGAGGTGACCAGGGTGGTCGCGGCGGTGGCGGCGGTGGAGGAGGCGGCGGCGGCTCGGCGAGACCGGGCGGAATTTGGTCTCCCGACTTAATGGATCAACTCGATCTAAGCGCTGGTGCCGGAACCAAGTTGACGCAGATCCTGGACCTGGTCGACTCGACGGTCACGATTGGTAATGGCGAAAACGCGACGACGTACACTTCGCCTTTCCCTGGTGATCCAGTGTCGA
Source organism: Planctomycetota bacterium (assembly GCA_039179795.1). Classification (GTDB taxonomy): domain Bacteria; phylum Planctomycetota; class Planctomycetia; order Pirellulales; family Pirellulaceae; genus Rubripirellula. The sequence continues at coordinate 263,064 of JBCDEM010000002.1, forward strand.
TGTCCGTCTATATGCCCATTTTGATGGACGCTCTGACCACTCAAGACTCGCTCGTCATGCCGGGTCGAATTAATGTGAATGAATGTTCTGCTGAGTTGCTTTACGGCATTCCGCTTCTCAGTGAAGAAGTCATCCAATCGATCCTGGAGAACCGTCAACAAGAGTCGGACGATCCCAACCGAAACTACGAAACGTGGTTGCTCACGGAAGGTTTAGTCACCTTGGAAGAGATGCGACTGCTGGTGCCATTGCTCAGTGGCGGAGGCGACGTTTATCGGGCACAGATCGTTGGCTATTACGAACAAACCGGTGCATCGCATCGATCGGAAGTCATCATCGATGCGACGACGGTCAACCCAAAGATCGTCTCCTGGCGAGACCTAACACACTTGGGCCGAGGATTTGACCTTTCGGTTTTAGGGCTGCGATCAGCCGCCGCCGAACTGATCGAATGAGTCCCCCAACGATCAATCCACCTGTCAAACGAACACTCTATCAACACCACGCGAAACAGCACAAAGAATCAGCCCGACTGAATTGAAGTAGAAAAACATGGCAAAGAAACTCGCAATTGACTGGGACGACGGTGAACTTCGTCTCGTGGCAGCTCAGTGCAGTGGTCGCAACGTCAAAGTCACGCATGCTGCGGTCATTCCTATTGAAGGCGGCAATATCAACGGGACATTGAAGTCCGCGATCGAGTCACGTGGGCTTCAAGAGACGCCCACACTCGTCGCGATCGGACGTGGCCGCGCGGAACTGCGTGAATTACAGTTGCCGCCCGTTCCGGATGATGAGCTGCCGGAAATGGTCCGTTTCCAGGCGATTCGAAGTTTCGCCTCAGCCGGTGAAAACGCTACGGTCGATTACCTCGTTACCAATCGCAAGAGCGATGGTGTTGAGATGATCGCGGCGGCCGTCACGCCCGAGAGCCTCAAGGAAATTCGAACGCTCGGTGATTCAGTCGGTGCACCGATTGAACGTGTTTCGCTAAGACCGTTGTCGGCCGCGGCGTTGTACCTGATTCACCGATCCAATAAGGGCCAACAGGACACCGTCCTCATCGACCTGTTGTCCGATGACGCCGAGATTGTCGTCGCACGCGAAGGCCGAGTGATTTTCGTACGTACGGTTCGCATGCCATCCACGGCAGCCGGCCGAGGACGTGCACTGGCGGGCGAATTAAAACGAAGTCTGGTTGCGTGTGGATCGTCCGGGTCGCTTGAACGCGTTGTGCTATGGGGAAAACAGTCCGTTCACGTCGATGACGTCCAGATGCTCGCTGACGCGTCCGGCGCCGAAGTTCAAGCAGTCGACCCGTTCACACTGGTCGACGTCGAACGCAGTTTGCAAGACGAGTTGCCGGAACACGTGGGCCGGTTGGCGCCACTGGTTGGATTGCTCGCCGCCGATGAAAACGACGGTGAGCGTCTCATCGACTTCCTGAATCCACGAAAGAAGGTTGAGGAAGTCCCCAATCCCTATCGTACGGCGGCGATGTATGCGGTTCCGATCGCGGCCGCGCTGCTGATTGGAGTCGCCATCTACATGCAACTACGTGGACTTGATAATCGTATCGCCGAACTGAAAACGTCCAATGCCGCGATGAAAGGTGACGTGGAAGCGGCCGTTGCCAGTGTTCAACGAACCGGCAAGATCGATTCCTACTTGGATGCGGACGTCAACTGGCTTCGCGAAATGCGACGCGTGGCAGATCAAGTTCCGCCTGCCGAACGGTTGATCGTTCGACAGATTTCTGGCACATCGGATACTCGGAAAGGAGGCGGAACGCTTCGCGTCGAGGGCGGTGTTACGGAACCTTCCGTGATCGATGACTTCGAACAATCACTCCGCGATGAAAATCACCGTGTCACCGGCGATGGCGCCAGCGAACAGAGAAGCGGCGATGCGTATCGATGGGGTTTTGTCGAAACCATCACGATCACACCGGACAGTATTCGGAACGATCGCTATGAAGCGATCGCAAACTTGCTCGCCGGGGAGAACACGAGCAGTGACACCGAAGCAACCGCTTCGGAATCGGCAACAGAGTCGGAAGATGATGAGCCGGAATCCACCGCGGACGCAGCGGATGACGAATCGGATGACGCTTCCGAAGAAACGAAGCCCGAGGACGCAAACGACGATGACGTCGAGCTTGCAGCAACCAAAGAATCCGAGTCCTCATCCGAAACAGAACTAACATCCGAGAACGATCAGGTGATCGCTGACTTGGATTCGACCGACGCCGAAGACGAATCCGCAGGCGATACCGAATCCGCAGGCGATACCGAATCCGCAGGCGATACCGAATCCGCAGTCGATACCGAATCGACAGTCGATACCGGGACCGAACAACCCGTCGAAGAAACAGACGCATCGGCCACAGCCGATCGGACGGAGGCACAGTCATGAATCAACGTGAACGAATTCTCGCAATTGCTGTCGGTGGTTTATTGGCTGCCGTTGTTTTGAACTGGGCCTTCGGCAAGTACAAGTCCGCAGTCAAGATTCGCAACAACGAAATCACCTCGCTGACAGAAGAACAGACTCGTCTGAACGAGCAGATCCTGCAGGGTGAATATGCGAATCGACAGATGGGCGAGTACATGGTCCGCTCGCTGCCCGGAAACCCGGAGCAAGCGGAAAGCGATTACCAACAATGGTTACTCGAGTGGGTCAAGGAAAACGGTGTAGGCACCGTCGACAAAACCAGTTCCCGAACCATTGGTGGTCTTTACCAACTGATCGATTTTCGCGTCCAAGGTACGACCGACATTCCGCAGTTCATTCGACTGCTGCATGATTTCTACGCACAAGACTATCTGCATCGAATCCGCGATGTCTCGCTGCAACCCAATCGAGAGGGTCGGTTCCAATTGGACATGTCCGTCGACGCCATCGCGTTGGTCAGCGCACCCAACGAGTTGCCGGAACGAAGCGATCCATCCTGGCGAGTTGAGGCCGATGTGATGGCTTACAGCGAACCGATTTTGAATCGCAACTTGTTCGAACCTCCCAACAAAGCACCACGATTCGACGGCCGATCCGAAATCGAAGCGGTCGTGGGACGAATGTCGCCTGCATCCTTGCCTTTTAAGGACCCCGAAGGCCATCGCATGCGTTACGAATTTGCTTCCGAACCACCCGAAGGCGTTCGCCTCGATGAGCGCAGCGGCACATTGCGAATCATGAGTGACGATAAACGTGAGTTCGAGTTATTGGTCCGTGCGATCGACAGCGGTCGTCCGAGTCGGATGACCGAACAAAGGGTTCGCGTTCGCGTCCTTGATCCGCCACCGGAAAGGGCTCAAGCTCCGCCGAAACTCGGTTTCGATGACTCGACGCAAACCGTGCTCACCGCACTCGTTCAAGGCCGTACAGAAGCAACCGCGTGGTTAGACGTTCGGACCAAAGCGAAAACGCTGAAGCTCCGCCAAGGTGATCAATTCGAAATCGGAAGACTGAAAGGTTCCGTGATCGAAGCATCGCCAAATTCAGTGACGATTGAAGTCGAAGGACGCCAATTCAAGCTCGAACCGGGTGATAATCTTGGCGAAGCCGCCAAACGAGCCCAAGCAGCGGAGTAGGAGCTGCTAGAGCGTTCAATGCCGACGTTTCGCAATCTCCGACGCACCAGCGAGTGATAAATGGTCTCTCGCTGACGCGTCGGGTGACTGGTTTCATCTCTCACTCACGTGTCGACGGCCTACGGTCTTGCCATCGGCAGACCGCTCGGTACAGTTCTGCGATGAACCCGACGATGGCTGGGGCACAGTCATTGGTCGAAATCCGACTTCGGTTGAAAAGATGTAGCGGTGACTGCGGCGATCCAACAGCGTTCCTCCTCGATTCAATGTCAATCACTGTCGGTTGAGTTCGCCAATGGAGTCACCGGGGTCGATTCGGTCGATTTGAGGATCGATGCGAGTCAGATCGTTTCGTTGATCGGTCCGAGCGGATGTGGCAAGACCACGCTGCTTCGTTGCATGGCGAATCTGCAATCCGCCACCCGTGGCAATGTCACTCTCGACCCGCCGGTTCCCGCCCACCACGGAAACATTGCCGTCGTGTTTCAACAGCCGACGTTGCTGCCGTGGCGAACCGCTTTGGAAAATGTCGCCCTTCCATTGCAACTGACGGGCAGTCGCAAAAACGAACATCGCCAACGGGCTGAAGCCTTACTGGAGACCGTTGGCTTGGGTGACGCAATGGATCGATTCCCTCGTCAACTTTCCGGAGGGATGCGGATGCGGGTCTCGTTGGCTCGTGCGCTGGTCACGCGACCGGAAGTACTTTTGTTGGACGAACCATTCGCGGCACTCGACGACATGCTGAGAACTCAATTGGGTGAGCTGTTGTTAAGGCTTTGGGATGAGCAGCAATTCACTGCCGTCATGGTGACGCATAACATCGCCGAATCCATTTTGCTGTCTCATCGAATCGCGGTCATGCAGAAGGGCCGTGTCGTTTCGGTTCTTGCAAACCCCTTGGAATGGCCGCGTGATTCCAACCAACGCAGCAGTCCCGAGTTTGGCGCGTTTTACGGCGAGGTGATGCATCTGTTGCGAGGCGACGGGTGAACGATCAAAAAAGGAATGCATTCGAATTTGCCGTCAGCGCAGCATTGATCCTCGGTGTGGCCGGTGCGGCACTCCTGGCTTGGGAGACAGTCATTTGGGCGTTCGATCTGCCCAAAGCACTATTGCCGACGCCGCGACAATGTCTTGCCGCCGCCGAAAGCAATCGCGATGCGTTGGTACGCGGAATCATCGGAACGGGCACGGCGGCGGTGGCCGGTCTTTTGTCGGCTGTCGTCATCGGTTCATTCCTGGCGATCGCGTTTAGCCAGTCACGCAAGCTAAGACTCGCTCTCTTTCCCTACGTGATCTTGTTGCAAACCATCCCGGTCGTCGCAATTGCCCCTTTGCTGATCATTTGGAGCGGATACACATTTCGAACGGTTGTCATCGTGACGGTGATCGTCTGTCTGTTTCCAATCGTTAATAGCGTGACCGCGGGGTTAATGTCGGCAAGCCGTGAAGCGACTGATCTCTTTCAACTCTACGGTGCCAGTCGAAGGCAACGACTGTGGCGTCTGCAAATTCCGTCCGCTATTCCACATCTAATGGTTGGCGTTCGGACCAGTTCGGCACTTTCGGTGATCGGCGCCATCGTCGCAGAGTTCTTCGTCGGGAATGGAACGAGCTACAACGGATTGGGAACTCTGATGACCGGTTGGCAAGGTCTGATGAAAACCGACGCATTGATCGCCGCCCTATTTGCGTCCGCAATGCTGGGCCTAGTCATTTTCGGTATCGTTCAGTTGATCTCCAAGCAAATGCTCGGACGTTGGACGTCGGACTGACAACGCATCGTTGCGCTGGCGAAATACGGCGGACGGCAACATCTCGAACGACCATTACCTACTCAGGAAGCGGGCAAAATCGTTATCATGAACGACATGAAATACCTATCATTTTTGCTTGCCGCATTTCTAGTTTTGGCTGCTGGCTGCAGCTCATCCGAACCCAATGCTGGCCCATCCGCCGCAGAAGGATCTGCTTCCGGCCCGACAAAGATACGGGTGCAATTGAATTGGTATCCCGAATCGGAGCATGGCGGTGTTTACCAAGCCAAGGCAGACGAGACTTACTCGGAAGCCGACCTGCAAGTTGAAATCAGTCCCGGCGGCAGTCAAACGCCCGTTGCTCCCCAATTGGAGTTTGGGCGATCGGACTTTGGGTTCGCCAATGCGGATGACGTCGTGCTCGCTCGCCGCCAAGGCATGGATATCGTCGCCGTGCTGGCGGCCATGCAAAACAGCCCACGTTGCATTTTGGTTCAAGAAAATAGCGGTGTGACTTCGCTTGATAATCTGTCGGGCATGACGCTCCAGCTACAGCCTGGTCGTCTGTTTGTTGAGTTCATGCGTGACAAGGGAATCCTGAATGAAGTTCAAGAAGTTCCGTACCAAGGAAGCGTTGCGCCTTTGATCGCAGATCGAAAGGTCGGTATTCAAGCTTACTCGTTCGCTGAACCCTTGCTGGCCCAGCAGGAAGGTGTTGACGTCCGCACTCTGATGGTCAGTGATCTAGGCTGGAACCCGTATTCAAGCGTCTTAATCACGAGCGGGGATCTGATTCGCAATGACCCCGAAAAAGTACGACGCTTTGTCCAAGCAACTCGTATCGGATGGCAAAATTACTTGCAGGATCCGGCACTTGGAAACGAAGCCATCCTGGAAGACAACGAACACGGCATGACCGCCGAAGCACTTGAATTCGGCAGCACCGGACTTCGAGGATTGGCATTACCTGATGGGATGGATGTCGAAAACGTTGGCCTGATGTCGTTGGAACGATGGACGACGCTTGTCGAGCAGATCGATAAGCTGGAACCCGATGCGTCCAGCAAAGTGACTCCAGAAGAGTGCTTCACCAACGAGTTCTTGGAACCTTCGCCCTAACGCGTCGCCGCGCAAGACGATGCAACCCCGCGCAAGACGACGCGACTCAGCCAGCGGATGCGTCACAAACCGAGCAGAACTATGCAGCTCGGCTTGTCGGGCCAATATGTCGACCAAGCGTTTCGATTTCTAATCGTAGTAGGTGCTTCGAAACATCTGTCGCCGTGGGACGTTCGCCTGGATCATTTGAGACCATCTCTTCGACGAGCGCTGCGACTGGTTCCATCATCGTTTGATTGACGGGCTCCGTCCTGGTGATCCATTGCCACAGCAATCGGCCCAACGAAAAGATGTCCATCGCGGCGATTGCAGCCATGTCACCGTTGAGTGTTTCTGGAGCTGAATAAGCCGGTGTCCCGCGGTAATGGTGATTGGCAACCGTGTGGATCTGGGTGGCGAAACCGAAATCAACCAAGGTTACGTGACCGCTCGAACCTACGATGACGTTCTCTGGTTTCACGTCGCCATGGATCCAACCAGACTGATGAAGCGCTTCGAGTCCTTGAGCCACCTGTCGCACGAGCCACAAGGCGACAGGGAGCGGCTTCAGCACGTCCGATTGCAGGTGCGTCGTCATCGGCGAACCTTCAAGTCTCGGCATCACAAGATAGGGTGCCGAAGCGGTCGTGGACGCATCGAGAACGGGTACCAAGTTCGGATGGACGACACCCGCACCGGCGGCGATGAATCGTAAGATCTGTTGCCGAGCTTCGGGATCGTTCGGAGCTCCCGCCGCCTGTTTCAAGACATAGTCCCATCGCGGGCTGCCAGCTGAATCGGCGGGCTGGGCGAGTGCGAGCTGAGCCGTCGAGCTTTCGTGCAGCTGCTCACCCAGACGCCAAATACCAACGATCGAGTGGTTCACAGAAGAACGATTTGATGACACGTACGCCACGTCGGGGAACCTCGGGAAATCCAGTAGCTTGATGCGAACGATCCACGGTCAATTACTGGAATCGACCGCCTTGAACGTCCGATAGAGTTACGACAGGCTCAACCAGAAAAACCATCCCCGAAAACCCACTCATCCCAAACCACCCAAATCACCGCTTTGCAAAAACTCGCCTAGCGGTGAAACGGAGAAAAGACGACTGTACGCGGGGAGTTTCCCGCCAGCGAACGTCGACGCAGTGAAGGAATCGCTGCGTCTGGCCGCAACACTACGATTGGATGGAAACTTGCTTCGTCGTCTGCATTCACCAGGTGACACAAGCGCAACATTTCACGGATGAAATTTTGACTTCAGCTGTTAGTGAACCACCGGTGCTCGAACTCCGCGACGTAGAGAAGTCGTTTGGTTCTTTGCATGCACTCAATCGCGTTTCATTTTCGTTGCGTGGTGGTGAAGCCATTGCGTTGCTTGGTCCCAACGGCGCCGGCAAGACAACGTTGATTCGATGCATTTGCGGACTGACACGCCTCGATCGTGGCACGATGTATGTGTTGGGCAATCCCATCGAAGGCGACGGCATGCGGCGGACGCTGGGATTGGTCCCGCAAGAGATCGCACTCTACGGTGATTTAAGCACCAAGGAAAACCTCTACGCATTTGCACGGTTTAACGGCCTGTCACGACGTGCAGCACGTGAGCGAGTGCGATGGGCGTTGAAGTGGACCGGCTTGGAGCAGCGGGCCAGTGATCTGGTCGGCTACTTTTCCGGTGGCATGAAGCGACGAGTGAATTTGGCCTGCGGAGTGATGCACTCGCCGCAAGTGCTGTTACTCGATGAACCAACCGTGGGTGTCGATCCGCAGAGCCGCGAGCGAATCTTCGAGATGCTGGCCGAACTTCGAAAAGAAGGCACGACCATCCTGTTGACGACGCATCAATTGGATGAGGCCGAGAAACAGAGTGACCGAATTTTGATCTTAGATCACGGACGGATCATCGCTGATGGCAGTAAGAGTCAATTGGTGGAACAGTCGGTCGGCGCTTCACGGCTTGTTCGAATCCGAGTCGATCGTCCACTCACCGGACCGCTTCGACTGAGAAACCACTTATCCGAAACGCCGGTGGGAAGAGTCGGGACGGACATCGTGACGACACGGATCGACGATGTTTCTCAACACCTTTCCGAATTACTGCATTCCGTTCGGCAAAACGGTTACGACGTGTCTGATGTCGAAGTACACGCGCCTTCGTTGCAGCATGTTTTCTTGCACCTGACCGGAAACGAGTTGCGTGACGACTGATGTGAGTACCAGCCGGATAATCGCTGAGAGGACCGCCAAATGATCTGGACTGTCTGGCAGGTGAACCTGCGCCGGTTGTTGCACAATCCGATGGAATTGCTGCTGACTTTCATTGTTCCGATCACATTCTTCAGCATCTTCGCCATCATTTTTGGCGGTGGTGTGGGAATCGGATCGACACCGAAGATCAAAGTCATTGCGGTCGATCAATGGGAATCGGATCTCAGTAAGGCGTTGGTAGACGATCTGGTTGAAAACCCGGGCCTACGCTTCATGCGTTCGCCGTCGGAATCCAAGTACACGACGGACGAAGCAAAAGAACTCGTGCGGCGCGGTAGCGTGGGCATGGCATTGCTCGTTCAAAAAGACGGCGACCGAGTGGCGGTAGAGTTATTGACCGATTCGTCCGACCAGGTTGCCGCACAAGTGGTGACGGCCATCGTGACGCAAGCGATCGTCGAAGCGGAGATCAAACAGCATCAGCCGATCCGTTTCGCCGCGACCGAAATCCCCGCCGGTGCTGCCGGTCCACAACCCGTCTCAAGCGCGCGTGACGAGTCCGTCCGCGTCGTGGATGTCATCGGTGAAGGCAAATCGAACCCCGTGGTCAGCATGTACGCCGCGGGAATCGCAGTGATGTTCCTGTTGTTCGGTGCGACCGGCGGTGGAGGTGCTCTCCTTGAAGAACGAGAGAATCAAACACTCGAACGCCTGCTGTCCACTCAACTTTCCATGGATCAATTGCTGCTTGGAAAATGGTTCTACATGACAGCGATTGGCACGCTCCAGATGTTGATCATGTTCGCTTGGGCGCAACTCGTCTTTGGTGTTGATCTGATTGGACACCTCGATGGTTTTTTGATCATGACCTTGGTCACAGCACTCGCCGCCTCCGCGTTTGGACTGCTTCTGGCAACCGCATGTCGAACGCGGGGACAATTAAGCGGGATTTCGGTGGTGCTCGTCCTAACCATGAGTGCATTGGGTGGATCGATGGTGCCACGTTACGTGATGAGCGAAAGTCTGCAGCAGTATGGTCTGTGCACATTCAATGCTTGGGCACTGGATGGATTCGACAAGGTTTTCTGGCGAGAACTCCCCGTCGAAGCACTAGCGCCGCAATTGGCCGTCCTGCTCATCAGTGGCATCGTGATGCTACTGGCTGCCCGATTGTTAGCGATTCGCTGGGAAATGGACTGACGACTCCACGAGGTCATGTCCCATCGCGTGACCTTCGCACGAACTTCCGTTAACCTTATCGTCTTTCAGTGGTTCGATTCGACGATGAGACGATGGGAAGAGTGATGGAAGCGTGGCCGATTGGCGTGTTTGCCTCGATCGATGCGGGACTAGGGGTTGCTTGGGACGTGATTTCGGAATTGAAGGTCCCAACCATTCAATTACACGCCCCGCATGCGGACAAACGGAACCAAGCTTCAGCCGAGTCATTCCGGACTCAGTTGGACGAAATGGGCGTCCAGTGCACCGCGGTGTTTGGTGGTTTCGAGGGCGAAAGCTATGCGGACATTCCCACCGTCGTCGAAACCGTGGGACTCGTCCCGAAGGCAACGCGTCAGAGTCGCCTCGAAGAAATGAAGGCTATATCCGACTTTGCTCATTGGCTTGGCTGTGACACGGTCGCCTTGCATTTGGGTTTCATTCCCCACAACCCGTCAGATGACGGCTACGACGACATCGTCTCCGTGACGCAAGAACTATGTGATCACTGCCAGGCTCATGGTCAGTTTCTGCATTTGGAAACAGGTCAAGAAACGGCAGATGGTTTATTGACGTTCATTCAGCAAGTCGGACGCGACAACTTAAAGATTAACTTTGATCCCGCCAACATGATTCTCTATGGGACGGGCGAACCGATCGAGGCGCTGCAAGGTGTGGGCCAGCACGTTCGAAGTATTCACTGCAAAGATGGAACGTGGAGTGACCAACCGGGCGAGACATGGGGCGCCGAAGTCCCGCTGGGTGAAGGTGACGTTGGGATGGAAAACTACCTGCGGACGTTACATGAAATCGGTTATACCGGTCCGCTGACCATTGAACGAGAGATCCCACAGGATCCAGCAAGGCAAAAAGCGGAAATCGGTCAAGCGATCGATCTGCTGACGAGCTTGCGAACAAAGATCCTCGGTTGAAGAATGCAACTTACGCCGCACGTGGTGACGGAACCGAACGAGTGATTTTGACGCTGTCGTCTTTTTGAAGATTCACGATTTCCGGTTCGGCCTCAGGATCTTCCTTCGACCACATTTCGATCGTCGGCTTGTCGTAGTGCGCACCTCCGGTCCGAATAACGCGGCCCAGTTGATCGTTCGAGAGTTCCACGTAACTTCCGATTGGATGCATCGAGGTCGCCAACAGCAAGCCGCGGACGGGCCTGGGATCCAGACGTCCTTCTTTCACATCGTTCAACACGCACTGGATTGCGTGGTAGCCCTGGACGCCCAAGCGATGCGGGCGCGGTGTCACCAATGCGACAAACGTGTCGGCGACGGCTGCGATACGCGCCAACGCATGGATCTGGCCAGCGGTACGACCGCGTGGATATCCACTTCCATCCAAGCGCTCATGGATTTGATATGCGACCAGTTTGGATGCGTCAGAGACTTCATCGCCCAGTTTCGAAGCAATTTCCAACGCGTGAATAGGATGATCAGCAAGGTGGCGCAAACCGTCACGTGTGATCGTCGATTTGTTGTCGAACTGCCGAAGACCGATCTGCTGCATCCCAACGTCGTGGATCAAGCATCCGATCCCAAGATCGATCAACTGCTCGTGATCCAATCCCATTTCGACACCAATCGCCATCGCCATACTGGCCAGATGCACGGCATGTCGTGACGGATACTCAGAGAGAAACGGAGTGCTGGCCAAACAGACGAGTGCATCAAAGTCCGCTCGCACGCGTTCGAGAATGTCTTCACACTGCTGACGTAGCGTTTTAACGTCGGCTGTCTCACCGTCACACGTTTGCTGAAAAAACGTACCCAGCTGTTGTACGTCTGCATCGTTCTGGTTTGCCCAAGACGATTGAAGCTTCTTGTCGTACTGACAATCGACCGGTCGGTCGATCCGAGCCAGCATCGGTTCCGCCGCTTCTCCGATCTCTAACGTATCACCCTCGTGGACGCGCTGATCCATCGCTTTGGTATGGTCGTTGAAGCGAATGGACTGAAGATACGTGTGCGGCGGCGGAACGCGTTTCGAGCGAGCTTGCGAATGGAAAGTGTGGATCAACGCGAGGTCGCGCGTACTAATCACCACTTCCGCGATCCCACGCGAACGCAGCTTGTCGAGAAACTCTGAGGTGACTTCCGTCCCCTCCGTAAGCAATTGCACTTGAGAGTTGTTCGGATCACCGATCGGAGCACGGAGAACCGTTCCGACAGGCACGGCATCAACGGCGATTCGTTTGAACTTGGACACAGCTCACCATCTGGATCGATCGACGTTCCACGGCCCCTACGTGATGCATCAATTCAAGCCTTCGGTAGGCGAGGGCAACATCGTTTCGGGCATTGGCACTGGAACCGGGACATCAGCCGGAACGGGTGTTTCGATTGGCACGGGTGTTTCGATTGGCACGGGTGTTTCGGATGGAATGGGCAGGTCGGAAGGAACAACATCGATCTCTTCGATCGTCGGCCCCGGTTCCTCCAGCAGTTCTTCCAGCATGACTGCGTCCGGTAAGGAAGATCCAACTTGCAGAAGCTCACCTCCGTACTTGGGTTCGATCGGCAGCGAGTGATAGGGGATTCCACACTCGTTGCAATTACCACACTCGATCAATCCTTCGACGGTCGTTCCGGGGAGTCCAATCAACACTTCTGGAGACAGCGTGCCTGGATCAATCCAAAGACCCTCGGGCGTCAGTTCCATGGTTCCCAGGTCGAACTCCAAACTACGGCGAACGATCTCGTAGTTCACAAACGTATCCAACAATCCGTTCTGAGCACCCAGCAAGTCACTCAATGCGTCAATCGCATCACGGGCAGCCGTCGGTCCGTTCGTTCGACCGCGAGCAGCCAAAAGAGAGGTCCGGTCGGCGTTCAACTCGATCTGTTCTGCCGCGATCCCGACCGACTGACGTCCGATCTCAAAGGTGAACCGGTTCGTTTGAAGCTGTCGGACTTCAGCTCGCAACACTTGCCAAACGGAATCTTCAAAGTTGTAGAAGGCTCGTCGCGTTTGTTCGTATTGAATCAGTGAGCGTCGATATTCGTTTCGCTCGAGCAAACGCGTGATCGGTGCGTCCCAGCGCAATCCAACACGGAGTTGTCCGGTATTGGAACTCAAGCGGAACGGATTGTTTGTGTTGTTGCCAACGCTACCGCTGAATTCCAGATCGAGCGTGCTTTCCAAATCATCCGCTACGAATTCAATGTTACGCCACTGATCAACCAGAATCCCACGAGCATTGGCCCAGTCACGACGGTTATTTCTGGCGATCTCCAAAGCAACATCCGGCGAGATGTTTGTTTCGGGGAGCACAACGCTTTCCGTGCGAGCTCTTGCCTGCACCAGTTGCAACGCCAGGACGTTCTCTCCAAGCTCGGCTAACAGCTCTTGCGAAGCCAAGATAATATCGTCGCGTAGTTTAAGCGCAAGCTCACGTGGATCGATCGTTGCCGCCTTCTCCTCATTCAGGTCGTTAAAGCGACGCTCGAGTTCATCGATTTTTTCAAGGTACGATTCCAATTTCAAGGAAAGCTTCGCAAAGGTATCTTGCAAAGATGTATCGAGTCCCCGCAGCGCTTCAACGTCAAACACAACCCGGTCAATCTCCGGAACGTTCAGCAGGCCGCACAGGTTGTCACGCTCGTCCTCGTATAGCTCTACAAGCGATTGAGTCTGTCGTGCGCGTTCGGGTAGCGCCTCGGATAATTGTTGGATGTCCCGTTCGATGACCGGCAAGTCTTGCTCGAGCAAGTTTTGCACGAATGCTGACAGTGGTTCAATTTCTTTACGCAGTTCATCCAGCAGTTTGGCCAATTCCGGTGACCAGGAAATCTGGGATACGGGCAAGCCGGTATCAGGATCCAAGCGAAACTCACTTAGACCCAAAATGGCAACGTTGAGCTCACCGACTTCCGATCGCAAGGCACTCAATTGCTCTCGACGCACCAAGAGCTCACGATCAATCAACTCGAATCGCTCTAAGATGGGATCGTTCAGTCGAACGCAAATGTAGGGTGGGAGACCAAGCGTGCTGAGAAATCGGTCGAGCGAAAGTTGAAAGTTAGCCTGCTGCTGGATCAGTTGGCTGCGCGTTCGCAGCAGACTCTGTTGTGCTTGGGCAACACCGATTTGCTGAGTAACGACTTCCGACGGATCATCCGGGATGGTCGTTTTCAATTCAACCAGCGTGTCTTGGAGAAGCGCCAAGTTCTCCGCTTGGCGTGCGACGTTTTCTTCCGTGTTGCGGATTTGAAGTTGGTCTTGAAGCAGACCCAAAAATCCACCGGCACTGCCACCGCCGGCCCCAAACGCGTTGACACTCGAGTTGATGTTGCGTGATGCGGTTTGCACGACGCCCTCGATACTTCGCCCTATCGTCACGTTCAGGTAGAAGTTTCTTCGGTAACGTTCGAATTGCCGAATGGCGTAAAGCAGTTGCCGCTCGGAAACGGTCAAGCTTTCCAACACACGGTCACGCCCGGCCGACCGCAGCAGGGGTTGAATTAACGAAAAGTCCAACAAAGTCGTAGCGGTCTGAGTGTTATTGCCACTCAAGTCCCAAACGATGTTGTTAGCGATACCGGCAACTAAGTCCGCTCCGGTTGCGAAACGTCGTTGAAGCGAGAGATCACGTCGTCCAACGCTGTCAAAACCCAGAGCGTAGAGCGTGCTCGATTTGCTGGCGGTCAGAGATGTGTTCGCACCTCCAAAAAACTGGGTGTCGAAAACGAATCGCTCAGCACTGACATTCAATGCCGCGAAGTACAAGTTTTCTACCTGCTGCTGATAGTCACGTGAATGCAACAGTGCGATGCGCACGGCATTCTCAGCGTTCAATTCCAGCACGCCCTCATCGTCCAAAGGCAAGAACTGCCACCAATCAGGGTTTTCAGCGGTATTGGTAAACCCAGCGGCTTCCCACATCGGGTAGCCACGACGCCCGTCGACGCATTGCATGTAACGATAGGCGGCCGGATCATCCAGCGGCATCGGCTGGAAATCGAGGTCAAACGGATTGAACATCCGGCTACGACGATCAACGTCCACCCGAATCGGTGTATTTGGTGGACGCGCCACGTGTGACGCTTTCTCGTCAATCAGCGTGTGAACCTCCAGGTCCGCCTGTCTCCGATAAAACTGACGGTGACATCCAAGTGACGTAACGGTCACCGCAATCGTCAAAGCCAACAGAGTGGAAATGCCGGTAGGAAATCGTTTGTGCATGGTGTTTTTGCGACCGCAAAGACCGATGGATCGTGCATGGTTGATAGAACCGGCGCATCAGAGACGGCCGGTCCGTTCGGTATCCAATTCGGAACGGGTAATCGGTCAATTCAGTAGGACCGGTCCGAAAACCGCCGGATGCGGCTGTCCCCAAGCCGCTGGTGCGACCTGCGTTGACCTTGCGGGTTGGTTCCGTCGGGCAGCAAGAACCCCCTGAGCGAGGTGCTGGGGGACAAATCGAGCGGGAAGAAATCTGAAACGAGAGACCGAGGGCCGGAGAAAATGGGCAACCCCTGCGTGCGGGAAATGGGTCCAAATGCGTCCTGGGAAGGGAGCGCTTACGTCTGCTAGGCCGCAGAACCGGCCCGTTTGGCTCGGTTTAGGGAGGCAGGAGCCAGAAATCCTTGACGTTGTAAATTGCCCAACTTAGTATGCGATCTGGCAATCATTGCCCCTCCTCTAGAAATCGTTGTTCGGGAATCACGCCCCACATCGCTACCAGGGAGGACTTCTTCCTCCAAATTCCGCTGCGACTCCTCCAAGACCATGCAATTTGCCCTCCTCGGTCTGTTGATCGTTCTGCTGATCGGCTTTTTTGTGGTCGTTTGGAAGGCCTCGTCCGACTGGCGTTGGTACAACATCGTCGCCGTGTGCTTCATCATGCTGTTGGTGATGATTTTCTTGTTCCCAACCGCGGGCGTGCTGCAGAGTCGCCAGGCTTGGCACAAGATCAAAGAGGATTTGGAAAGGCGGATTGAAGATGTCCGCGAGGAAAATCGGACCCTCAAGTACGGTGATGCGACCGACCCAAGCGCGGGTGAAGGCGCATTAGAACTGGATCGAAAACTGTTGAAGATCGGAATCGAGACCGGTCGCCGTTGGCGAAATCTGCGAATGCAAAACGTTGCCAACAATCAAGTCGTTTTGGTCGACCAAACGGCTCTCGCCGCTGCGGGAGTTCCGGGAGATCCTAACGCTCCGGCCGAACCAGCTGCGGCTGCAGACGGAGTGCTCGTACCGGAACAATCGGTTGTTTACGGCTTTGCTGAAGAAGCGGTCGCTTTACCGGGTCAAACGAATCAAGTTCCATTGCCGACGTTCTACCTCGGTGAGTTTCGGGTTGTCAGCAGCACCGCAACACAAGTCACGATCGCTCCGTTAACACAGCTGGAACCCATTCAGCTGCAAGCCATCAATAACCAGCCAGCCAGTTGGTCGCTGTACGAGTTATTACCTCTCGACAGTCATTTACCGTTCCTTGCCGAAGGCAGTTTGCCGTCCGATGAGAACTTTCTAGGCCGCGTTAACGAGGATCTGATCCGACGACTACTCGAAGGTCGCGTAACGGACGACACACTCAACGAGTATCTGCGGGATGGCGGAAGTCGTGACTCGAACGATCCGGAACTAACCAAGTGGACGATGATCGAATTCATCGAAGACTACCAAATCCAAGTCGACAGCCCCGACCAACCCGGGATTCTGGAAGGAGGGTTCTTTGACGGCTCGGGACGTGCACTCGACAGCCGGCTGAAACGAGCGGAGGCCGACAACGGCGTCGTGAGGTTCAAGAAGACCGACCGGATCGTCGTCAAAATTGAAGCGGCCAATCAGATCATCGATCAGGGTGTTGCCGAAATCCGAAATGAATACTTCGTTCGCCCACTAAACGATTACCGCTATGTGCTGCGAAGGATTCGCCAGACGCTCGATGAGGTTCGTGAGCGAACCGCTGAATTTGAGCGTGAGAAGGTCATCCTCGACAAAGCGATCGCTCGGACGGTCGCAATGATCGGTACCAACCAGGTCATCCGAGACAAGCTGGAGCAAGATCTCACCCAGTTCACCGCGGAGGCGAAAGCCGTCACGGATTACGCGGATAAGCTTCAGAAGGGCCGTGAGGAGATGCGAGCGGAGATGTCGCGTCTGCATCGCGAGAACATCGCTTTGGAAAAACGTCTTGCCGAGATCCAATTGACCATTCAGCGTCGAATGGATGCCGTCACGGTCGCACCATAGCGTCGGTCGAGTCTTCACCGATAAACTGTGAGTGGTCATCTTTGAGGAACCACTCCGCCGTGGCCATCTCCTTTGACATGCTCTGCATGCTGGTGATTTTGACCGGTGTTTTGGACACCGCGTTGATTCGTGACCCATCCTGCGTTCAAGAATCGATCGCCCGGAAAGGCCGAGACGGTATATCTCCGATCGATGCGGAGTCAGAGAGACCATGTGACGTAACGATCGCGCTGCGATCGGCGACTAACCGTGGAGCGTAACCTACGCGAGTAAGGAATTGGGAATGAACGGCCAATGGGTTGAATTGGAATTCGATTGCTTGCCCCTCCGCAGCATCACACGGCTGGATGTGCCCGTAGACGCCTCACCGGTTTACGAACAGTTTGTGTTACGCGTCAAAGAAGCGATGGAAAAGCACGGATCGCATAACTCGTATTATCTCCATCGCGGCAAATGCACCTTTCATTTGACCAATGATCCTGAGCAAGGAGCGATCTCGTTTCATTTCGAAGGAACGGTACTGACCGACGCGTCCGATCGCAAAGCCAAGGGCGTCGACATCTTGGTCAAGTTGGCCGGGGAAACCTGTGAATGGCTGAGCGAGCCGATGGTCGGATTCCTAGCCGAAAGCGTAGAACACGCGTTGCTCGTTGAATTCAATCGCTACATCGAGGCCGGCGACCTGGAAAAAACGGAACAGCGAATCAAGACGATCCAGGACCAGAGCGACGCAGCGGACGGTTTCGTCGGCATGTATCTGTAGGGCATCCTCCGCATGCCGATCCTCGTCCCAACTTCAACGGTAGGGCATCCTCCGCATGCCGATCCGCGGCGACGAACCTAAGCAGCATTCGCTTGTGCGTTCAGCACTGCGGCATACCCGAGCACATCGTTATGACGCCTGCAATAGTGTGCGATCGCATCGTACGTTTCGGCGCGGTCATCGGTCGTCACCTTCGCCGCGATGTCGAGCAACAACGGTACGATGCGTTGCGGTGGCAAGTCGTCTGGGACCAAATCGATGGCGGATGTGACCGCTTCGCGATGACGCCCCACACGATCCAAGAGATCCACGTAAGTTTCGATCGCGCCGGTTCCGTGTTCGGAAACTTCGACACTTCGCGCTTTCCGTTCAAACACTTTCAATCCCGCATCGACATTCTCACCGAGAAGGATGGAATAGAACGCCGAGTAGGCTGGATAGAAATCGACGAACGGTTCTTCACCTGGGTACTGAAACTGGTGATGAAGCCGGCGACCGTACTGGGTCAGTTCCCATGCTTTACGGAGCCGCTCTTGATCGTCTAACACGCTGGCGATGCGCACTGTCGATGAAATGTGCGTTGTATCCAAGTGGTAGCCGCCATCCTCCAGCAACCATTTGCGTTTATCCATCATCTCAGCAAGCGATTCGGATTCATCCGCCGGTGCCTCGCGACGCGAAATGTCTCCACGCACCATCGAAACCAATTCATCGTACAGGTGGTCGAGCAATCGAGCGGCAGCGGCACTTCGATCTTGCTTGCTCCGACCCGTGAGAGACTGCTCGTACAACGTGATGCTGTTGCACGTGCCTTGGTTATCTAGCACGGCCTGATAACCGCGGCTGACATCGATTCCTTCGTGTAGCATCACCTGGATCATCTCGTCGTAGTTGTCTTCGTTGACTTCAATGTCACCGATCAACTTGCGAGCTAAATCAAGATCACCCGTGGGTCGCAGATACATCCAACCTTCACCGACTTTGCCTTGCTGCAACAGCATCGAGCCTGCTTCTCGACAGGCATCGAGCAATCCCATTTCCAATTGACGTTCGACTTCCTCAGGTCTCGGTGGTTCTTGCTCGCTGCTGACCAGTGGTAGTCCAAGCTGCAGTCGTGTCCGCATTTTGAGTGCCTCGAACAACTCCATCGGCTGTCCGGCTTGACGAAAATGATCGACCATCTGCTCAAGCATCTGACGGGGATCTTGGCGATTGGCGTCGAGGAGTGAAAAGACGTCGGACTGAGTCTGGTTCATCGGAAGGGTATCGTTGAATTAACCGGATTTTCTTGAAAAACGGAGCTTCGCCGCCCCTTGCCCGGGTCATTTTTGCAGGACGGAAAGCCAATACAGAGTGGAAAGGGAAACCGACATCGGTGCAAGTGGGTGACCGGCTATCCGTCTTTCCGAGGTTGTTCGGCATACAAGCGAAGTTGCTCAATCATCTTACGAAGCTCATCAGCCGCGGTCGGCAGCAAGACCTCGCAGTGTTCGATCACATCAGCCATCGGTCCGAGCAGTTCGTCACATCGCTGCGAGATATCCAAGGCCCACGACTTCGCCTGCTTCATTTTCGCTTCGCACTGTCGAACGCGAGCTTGAGCGGTCTGGACTTGCTTTGCAGCTTCCGTAGCGGGCACGCGATCGCCAGGCCTCGCAGCAGACTGTTTCTGTTGAAGTCGATCTTTGGCTTCGGTCAACTCACGTTCAGCCAATTGAAGCTGCCGCCGCCAATACCCCGGCATGTCTTGCGAGAAATACTCATCCGCTCGATGGATGGTCATCTTTACTTCCTGCAACGTCTTGCCCCATTGACTGGAAAGACGCAGCAATGCCGCATGAAAATGCTCGAGAGACTCGATGTTGCGAACGTTACTCGTTGACACAATCAGCGTCCCAGGTACGCATCGATCTGTTCGGCTTTCCGCAGCAAGTACGGGACATGCTGTTCAGTTGACTGAATCAGCCGAGTCAGTTGACGCATTTGCGTGGTGAATTCCTCGCTGAACTTGCGTTGCTGCTCGTCACGCCACGTTTGTTCCAATTGGTTCATTTGCGACGCCAGTCCAGTCGATCGCTGCTTCAGTTCTTCCGCAAACTGATGCAGGTGAGCGGCGAATTGCCGAAGGTGTTCGGGGTCAACAATCGCTTGATTCATGGTTCGACCTAAAGGGTCATCGGTATCTGGATCCGAGATAGATCCAACGGACTGATTAGGAGGATGAGTTTCGTGATTTGGCTAGCTCCTGTTCACAGTGAGCTAGATGTTGTTGATATTTTTCTAACGTCAGCAACAGGCCCAAGCGTTCGGCGGCGTGACATAACAATCGAAGTGCGTTGATTCGAACAGGAAGGGGCCCCACCACTGCGCGACGCAGCGCCGCGGCCCGAAGTGCCTTCATCGCTTCAACATCTTTACCCAATTCGATCAGACATCGACCACGAAGCAAGTAAGCCGACGGCGACCACTCGTCATCGTCGAGGACTTTATCCAGCTCGGTGATGGAATCGTTGTATTCGCTGGCATCAAATAGCGCTTCGGCGAGGGAGACGCGAAGGTTTCGCCGAGAAGGCATGCGTTCCAGCCGCGCTCGGCATACTTCAATCCGCCGCGCAGCCCAGTCAGCTTTGCTGCGTTCCAGTTCATGTTCGGTTTCGACGGTATCCAGCCGGCCAGCCAACTCTGAAACTTCGCGCAGCTGCTGCAAAGACCTCGCAAGCACCGCCTCTTCCAGTTCCCAGCGGATGCTCCCATCATCAGGAAAAATCTCGACGGCTTGCTGCAGGATTCGACGAGCCTCGGCTGGCTTATTCTCGGCACGATAGATGTGAGCCAGTTCGAGGTAGGCTTCCTGGTCGGTAGGACTCTGACGCAAATGGTGTTCGAGTTCCTGCCGTCGTTCGCGATGAACTCTGGGAGGCGCCTGCTGATTTTCGGCTGACATGACGCCGCCCGGTTCAACTGTTTCTCCCGGATTACGGCGAAGCAGCTCGTCGGGCTTAACCGGTCGCCATGGACCTCCCTCCAGTGGAGACAGTCCGGTCTGAGGTTGCTCATCCGGTGTCGAAGAGTCGTGTTCAGCCGAAGTCATGAAGCAACACCGAGAGGAGCAATCCGCGAGTAGCAATCCGTGAGCAGCAATCCGTGAGTAGCGATGAATCGGAGGAAAAACGGAATCATCCACCCGTTCGATCCTCACTCCAGTGTGACCCACACACCGAAGGACCGCAAACAGACTTGGCTTTGGGATCGACTTTTCTAAGCCGGGAAAACCGCCTAAATTGCCCGTTGCACTTATACCGTGGGCGAGGGGTCGACGCGGGTGGTCGCCAAATACAGATTTCGAACGCGTCCGGCGTCCAGAGGGACAGGATTAAATGTCCCTGTCCACTGCTTTAGAGCGTCTTCGATGCACCCGTCGATTCCGTCCTGTGGAATGTTAAGCTCCTCAAGGGAAGCTTTAAGCTTGGCCTCCCTCAGCCATTGAATCACCATTTCGGCCAATTGATCCGGTGACTGTTCGACGGTCACCGATGCATCGACTTCCCGCATCAATTCCGCATACCAGTTTGCATAAACGCTGCCGTTCATTCGAATGACTGCGGGCAACATCATGCCAACTGCTTGGCCGTGAGTGACATCGAATCGAGCCGTTAACGGATTGGCGGTCGCATGTGCTGCTCCAAGCATCGACGTTTCAATGGCCATCCCCGCCAAGCAAGCGCCCACTTGCATCTGGCATCGAGCCTCAAGATCATCCGGATGAGAAAGGACGCGTGAAAAACCCTGCGCCAACAATCCAAATGCACGGCGGCTATAGGTCGTTGAGATCGTGTTACGTCGCTTGGATACGTACGTTTCCAACGCGTGCGAGATCGCATCGATCCCGGTGAGCGCCGTGACTTCTTCTGGCTGCGTCAGAGTCAACACGGGATCCAAAATCGCAATGCGACAAGCCGCGCGTTTGTCTCCGCAAGCCATTTTCACGTGCGTCTCCGCATCGCTGATCAGAGCGAACGATTGAGCCTCGCTACCGGTTCCCCCCGTCGTCGGAATGGCGATCATCGGCAGCATGTCGGACGTGGCTTTCCCAACGCCATGGTAGTCGTGGATCCGACCGCCACAGGAATAAACAAAGTTGATGCCCTTGCAACAATCCATGCTGCTACCGCCACCGAGACCGACCAACAGGTCTGGCTTGACCTCTGCTGCCTTACGCACGCCCGCTTCGACCATCGCCGAAGTCGGGTTCTCACCAAAATCGTGAAACGATGCGACTTCTAAGCCGGCATCATGCAGTGAACGAAGTGCCGCCGCATCATGACCGGCTTCCATGATGCCACGGTCACTTACAACCAGCACACATCTCGGACGAAATGCAGAAGCCAAGTCACCGAGCTGTGAAATGGCACCCTCGCCGAAAATAAACCGGGTCTGGTTCTGAAAATCAAAAGGATCCATGAACGTTCCGGTTCCCGGGCGTGGATGGGGAGCGTGGAGGGGAAACTACCTCTAACACATTAGAGCTCCGTCCAGCCGATGCCTAGTGTCCCGTAGGTTGAGCAAGCCCTTGATCAAGCCCATCGTCGCCGATCACGCCCATCGTGTTGTCATGCGGAGCCTGACAACACGCCCTTTCCCCCAGCACGCCTACGGCCGCAGAGCCGTCAGATCCAGCTTGTCGTTCATTTGACTCTGCAGTTCTTGCAAGTCGTCAAACAGCTTCCGCATTAACACCAAATTCTCCGAATCCCCCGCGAGATCCTTCATTTCGAGCGGATCATGTTTCAGATCATATAGGCGAAGCTGCTTCGCCTCGGGATAGACAATTAGTTTGTATCGGTCCGTGCGAATGCTCCGCTGCTTTTCCAAATACCCGCCGTAGACGGACTGGTAGGAACTTTCATCCCCATTTAGCAATGGCAGCAAACTGTTGAATTCAACGTGATCTGGTTTTTCAACACCCGCCAATTGCAGCGATGTTGGCATGATGTCTTGAAGGTAAACGGGTTCTGCGATTTGCTGCCCCGCCTTGACTTTGGGACCAACGACGAACAGCGGTACGCGAACACTATGATCGTAAAGATTCTGCTTTCCGAATAATCCATGTTGACCCACTGCCAGCCCATGATCGGCGGTAAAGAAGATCCACGTGTTGTCGGCTTTTCCCGTTGCTTCAAGTGACTTCAAGATCCGACCGATCATTTCGTCCATGTGGGTAATGATCGCGTAGTATTCCTGACGGTGGACTTTGACTGCGTGATGGGTGCGCGGGAACGGAGCCAGTTTTTCGTCTCTAAGTTTCTTTCCGGCACCCATTTCTTCCGCGTACGGATAGATCGGTAGAAAATTCGTTGGCACAGCAACGCTCTCAAGTGGGTACCGGTTCACGTACTCGGCAGGCGATTGTCGCGGGTCATGCGGTGCGTTGAAAGCGAGGTACATGAAGAACGGTTTCTCTTCGCTCGCGGCTTGCTCGAAAAAATCGTCCGCATGATTGGCGACAATTTCACTCCAGTGAGTCCCACCTTTCCAAAACCCACCAAACTTCGGATCGGATGGAGACCAAGGATCACTCCCATCGGCTGCGGGACGGTTGTATCCAGCTTCTGTTTGATTGGGCATTCCCGGTCGAACATCACGAACAACGTCAAAGGATTTTTCTGCCTTCGCTTTGCAATGCCATTTGCCCGTCATATACGTTCGGTAGCCGGCATCCTTCATATACTCACTCCACCAACGTCCAGCTTCCCGTTCGGACTCGGATCGATTGTGGATAGCCTTGGCGTTCCAGATGAACCGTCCGGAATTCAGCATCGTTCGACTCGCGACACAGACCGCACCGCTCCAAGATCCCATGTTGAAAGCGTGCGTAAACGTCGTTCCGCGACGCACGAGTTGATCTAGATTGGGTGTCTCGATCTCCTTATTACCCAGAGAAGCGATCGTATCGAAGCACTGATCGTCGGCGAAAATAAAGACAATGTTTGGTGGCTGATCGTCTGCGACAGTACGATCACACCAACAACATAACGCCAATAGAACAAACAAGAATCGATTCGACATCAAACGATCTCAAGCGGACTGGGGATAGGGGAATCCACCTAGTTTAACCGCTATGAAATCGATGGTGCGGCAGGTCAAATTCCGCAGCTTTCACTGTGCGAACATGCCGCGACCCAAATACGGTCCGGGCCGATTCAAGCATGTCGCGGCAAATAGAGGTCGACTTGATCCTCGCGGAAGATTCGATACTTCACGCCATGCCGCCACAATTGAAAGTAGGGCTCATTCGGGTCCTGGATACCTGCGGACTTCGATCGATAGAGTGGCCACATCAGGTAATCTCGAATCATCACGTCGCATGCAGTGAAGTAATACGCAGGTCGAAGCACTTCCGCATAGGGACCTCCGTCCATCTGTTCCACGAATGCTGGAACGCGTTTCTGCATAGCACGCAGCAGATCAGTCTTTTCTTCGTCTTGTTTCGGGTGCTTTGGCGGGATGCCTTCCAGCACCCGGATCTTGGGTGTCGGATCCAGAACGTTCTTGGTTTCCGAGTCTTCAAGTGCCTCAGCCCACTTTGCCATTCGAGAGAGCCAATCCTCCGCGAGTGATTGCGCTTCGTCTGGGTCCAATGATGGAGGTCTTCGAACGACGAAGTACGCGTCACGGCCTCCCTGTGGTCGCCGGTCATCACCTGCCGCCGCATAGAGCTCACCCAACCGCTCCATCAACGCGTCACCGACATCCAGATCTTCATACAAACTCGCGATTGCGGCGCCGTCGGGCCGAAAAGCCTGAAAGAATCCGATCAGAGAATCCGCGTTGATTTCTGTTTCCGGATCAACGCACGCAAAATCGTGAAAGCGTCGTATCAGAGCTTCTGTGGACATCGTTGTGGTGGTGCAAGAGTGGGCAATAACCACCACAGTTTATCGATACGACAAGCGGAGTCTAAGGAGACGCTTCGACTGCTACCGCTGGTGCGACATTAGGAGCCGGAACAACCGCACGCTCTTTATCAACCAATATGAGAAGATTCGATTGCAAGAGCGTGCCTTTTTCATATTGCACGTTTTTTAGGGCAACCGAGTATTCCGACGCGGCCAAGTGATAGTTGCTCTGTGATTCACTGACCCGTCGTTGTGCGTCGAGCAACTGCTCCAGACTGACGGGCAATCCCGCTGCGTCATTCGCTTCCAACACCGCTAGCGCATCGCTGGCTGCGAGGAAGCGATTGAGATTCGTTTTCATTTGTGTAAGAGCTCGCTCTGCTTCCGCGACGACGGCTGTCAGATCGTGCAGAACCTGACGCTCCTGTTCCCGCAACACGGCTTTGTCACGAACGACCTGCAAGCGAGCGTTATGGACGGCGGCGTGAGCTTGACGGAAACCCACCGGCATCTTCCACTCCAAACTGGCTTCGTACTCTTGGTAGTCGAGCGTGCCCAACTCACTAAACGCGCTAGCGCTGCCAGCAAGCCCCTGATCCAGTCCACGCAGTCGGTAGATGGTGACAAAATCCAAGATCGGCATTAGAAAGTTCTTGGCCGCCAGCACTTCCATCTCACGCCGTTTGACAAGCAGTCTCTGTTGCTGCAATTCACTTCGACGCTCGAGTGCCTCCATCGAGATCGAGTCCCAATCGAACACGATCGGTGCATCGTTCGGTTCATCGGCCGGTCGAATCAACTGACCATCAGTAATGGGCATGCCAACGAGTAGTCGCAGTCTTCTTTCCGCTGCTTGCACGCCGCTGGAACCAGCAAATGTCCCGCCCGACGTCGAGTTGTTCACTTGCGTGCGCTGATTCAGTTTTCCTGCGATGGCATCCTGAAGTTCGGATTCAAATCGATAGTATTGTTCACGTGCCAGAGCCTCCGGTGCAGCAGATTTTCGACGGCTGGACCGCTCCGCTTCGAGGCTTTGCCAAGTGATTCGCGCCCTTTCCAATGCAGCACGTTTTGCATCGAGATCACGGTAGGCGAAATAGAGATCCCAATAGGCGTTGATGACATCGCTGACATAGTCACGCAATTGCTGTTGAAATTGTGCCGACGTGATGTCTTGATTGACCTTCGCGATCAAGACGCCATTGTAGACACCCGGTTGAGCACCTGGTCCTGCAATCCGGTTAAACGTCACACCTCCGCCTTGCATTAACGGCTGACGCAACTCGGCCTGAAACTGAGTTTGCCAAGCGCTCGGTGTCAGGTTGCCCGTTGCATTGTTGGCGTCGTAATCGGTCACACTTCGGACGGCAAACTGCGAACCCGTTGCCATTCGCTTGGACAGCTGAAACACATAATCGTGCGTGTCCTGTTTGAACGAAGTCGATCCACCACCGAAAAATCGGTTGTTGAATCGGCGGTCGTTATTCTGGAATTTCCCAAACGCATAGGCTTGAGCGTCAAAAGCTGACAAGGCTGCTTCGATACCGACTTGTGGATCCGTTTGGGCAAGCCCCAAGGTCTCGGTGGTGACGACCTGGTTCGGAAAACGAAGGACTGTGGCTCCGAGATCACGCAGAACGTTCGCATTGGCCATTGCGACTTGCAGAACTTCCGTCAGTTCCATGTCGCGATACTGAACATTCTCAAAATCTTCTGGTGTTTTGAGTGTCAGCGGTGGGAGCGGAATCTCAGCCACGGTCTCCAGCGGAGCGCCAGCGTCGACTTGGCACATGATCGCGTCGATTTCATCGGTGCGTTGACCGACGGTTTCACGCAGGTTGCGATTTGCTGTGCAGCCAGAATGCGGAACGACACTCAGCGCGCAGAGGCACGCCAACAGTGTCTTGCGGACACTCTTTGGCGAATGGAGCCGTCGTTTTCCGGCGCTTCGTTTCATTCCAGACCCAAATCGAGCGCGCACGGATTACCTCGGGCGCGGTGCAATCCGTGCTTTCTGACTTTTTCGTACAACCAGACCTCATCCGTCCATTGAAAACGGTGAATTCGCGCAACGATTCAGCAGGATTGCGTGAAACTCCCACTCGCCGACAGCGTCCAACAGGGGTCCGGTTAAGATAAGTGCTACTGTTCCCATTCCACCGCGCATCGACACCATGCCTCAGCCACTGCATCTCTGTGATCAAGTCTGGAAAGACACCGAGACGCTCGTTCACCGGCTTGAGTCTCAAAGCCGGTCCCTGGTGCCATCCGGCGAATTCTATGAGGATTTGGTCAGCGGTTTGCGATTTGCATGCGGTGCCGCCACGAGCACATTGAGCTGCATCCAAGACGATCGTGAAACATCGCTCGCGCGCAGCGGAATATCGCTGCATGCCAGTGCAAGCGAATTAAGTCGCGTCGCCGGGTCCGAAGAAACAGATGCTCACCAAGTGAAGTCCAGCGTCCGCCGAGTGCTGCCCGTTCACGAAAACGTCACCTTGCGATTGGACCTTGGATTCGATCAACCGGTCGCGTTGTCAACGGAAGAACATCTCAACGATTTACTGGACGTGTTGTTGTCCTTCCTCGCCCCAGTATTCTTGCGTCAGCAATTCGACGCTTTACGAAAACATCAACAAGCGCAATCAGAAAGAGACCAGCTACTCAATGGTTTGAATGAGGGCACGTCACTTCAACAATCCTTCACGTCAATCGCTGCCACACTTTCCACTCAAACGAGTGCCGACCGAGTGAGCCTGATTCGCTTAGGCTCACGTGGCGGCGAATTGGTCGCAACTTCCACGCAACCGAAGATCGATCGCCGAACACTGGTTGCTCGGTCGCTTGAAACACTTGCGAACGCTACGCGAGATTCAGCTGTCGTATCCTGGCCTACCGATGCAACCGATCTCGACACGAAAGTGCTTCATTCGCTTGAGGATCATTCGGAGCACGCCGGCTGCCGGCACGTCTGCATCAGGACGATTTATGACGAGAATCAACAACCCGTCACGAGCATAATCCTCGAGTGGTTGCGTGATGATGTTCCGGTGGATGAAGGAGCTCAGAAAGCATTTTGGAATTCCGTAGGCCCCGCGACCGAACAAGCCGTCCGACGTGCCATCGAAAGAAGAATTGGCGAACGGCACTCACTGGTTCCCTCATTTGCGAAGCGACCGAAACGGATCGTTGCTTCTGTAATCGCTTTATCGCTCGCCGGTTTTCTACTGGCAACCTTTCCGATGAGCGTTCGGATCCCTGCAGAGGGTACGGTCGTCGCCTCCGAACGATCACGACTATTTGCACCCGTTGATGCGGTGGTGGCAGACGTACTGATCAAGAACCATCAGATTGTCGACACTGACCAAAAGTTGATTCGTTTAACCTCAGCGGAATTAGAACAAACGCGGGCAGAGATCGAAGGCAAACTTGCGACGCGTCGGACTCAAGAGGCCGCAAACCTGGCGACCCGATCAGCCTCGTCGCGGTCATTCAATTCGGAATCGAATCGACCATCCTCTATCTCTGCTGACGATCGCGTTCTTAAGACGGAAATCAAAGGACTCGAATCGCAATTAGCGCTTATCGAACGGCAAGAATCAGAATTACTGATCACCAGCCCCATCTCTGGTCAGGTGGACGGTTGGAACGTTCAACAGTCACTATTGGGTCGGCCCGTAGCAAGAGGCCAACACTTGTTCGACATTCTCCCGTCGAACGAGACCTATCACATCGAGTTGCAAATTCCGGATCGTCTTTCTGGTTACCTCGCTGAAACTTCCGACCACACCGTCGCATTTCGGCTTCGATCGGATCCAACGGTCACTTACCACGGCGTCATTGATCATGTCGCTAAGACATCGCACCAGAACATCTCGGGCGAGTCATTTATTCGATGCAAGATTGATCTGACAAATCAGTCGACCGAAGCATTTCGACACGGGGCGACCGTGATCGCGCAGATCGAGGGACCCAAACGTTCCATTGGATTCGTTTGGTTTCGACACATCATTCAATGGTCTCGTGAAAACATTTGGCTTTAGGCTCATCGCCACCATTCAATCCATGGAGCTGTGATCATGCCGAAGAACACCATCCGCTTAGCAGCACTGCCTTTGTTCTGGGCATTCGTACAGATCGTGACGATTCAAGCAGCGGACGTCGACACCACAGGTACGATGGAGCGGCTAAAGATTGTCTTGATTAACCAGGCGGAAATCCCATCTTCCAAAGAAGGTGCGATTGCCGAATTCTTTGTTCGCGAAGGCGATGCGATTCAATCAGATCAGTCAATTGCCCGGCTAGACGATCGCGAAGCACAGTCCCAACTCAAAGCAGCAACAACCGAATTGGAGATCGCGAAACACAAACTGCAGAATCAGCAGAACGCCGAGATTGCGGAAAAGAAACTCGCTCAACAAATTCAGCTGCAGCGACAACATCAAATCACGTTGGAAATTGCAGAAACAAAAGCCAACAACCAAATTCGCATCCTGGCGTCGAAAAAGGCCGAGGCAGTTGCAAAAAACGAACTGGAACGGGCGATGATGTCGCGTGACCAGTTTATCGACAGTGTTTCCCAGTCAGAGATCGATAGCCTTCAACTGTCTCACGAACGAACGATCCTGGAAACGAAGCAAGCCGAGCTCGAACGAAGACTCGATGCGCTGCAGCTTCAAGCGGAAGAGGAATCGGCTGACGCCATTCAAATCGGTGTTCAACGCACACAGATCGAACGAGAAGCGGCGCTCGCCGATGTTCGACTTGCCCAATTGGACGTTCAACTGTTCGAACACCAACATCGATTAGCGAAACATGCCGCTGAAGACCATCAGATCAAGGCACCTTGGAATGGCGTCGTTTCCAAACGCTATCGCAACGTGGGTGAATGGATCAAACGTGGTGAACCGGTTGCTCGGTTGATTCGCCTCGATCGACTGAGAGCGGAAGGATTCGCATCCGCTGAGCTTGTACCACACTTGCGTGAACAGAAGACGCTTCAATTGCATATCGACCTGGGCGACGGACGAATCGTCGAACGTCAAGGTGAAATAGTGTTCGTCAGCCCTGAACTGGATCCAGTCAACCAAGAACGGGCCGTTTGGATTGAATTCGACAATCCCAGATTGGATGTTCTGCCGGGTATGCGTGCTCGAATGAGCCTCAAGTGAGTTTTGCGAAGTGAGCTCGACGCCGACCAAGATGACCGTTCGCCCCGACCTGATCCAAAAGCGTGTTTGGATGGGGCGGCAATCGACTTGGGTAATCAAAGATCCTATTTCGGGTGAGTTCTTTTACTTTGGTGAGCGGGAATACCGAATCATCTCGTTGTCTGATCAACGGAGCGTCGCGGAAACGCTGCATGCTTGTCACCAAAATCCAGGCCTCGCAACACTCACCGAAAGCGAGCTCCGGCGATTCCTGAATGACGCCGTTCGAAAGAGAATCCTGACGGTGCAGGGTGTCCCGATGGCAGACACCTCAGCGCGTTCACTGCGAAAACGGCGAAGCTGGCAGCAATTGCTGGCGATGCGTTTACCTGGAATCCAGCCAACGCGGATGCTGGATCGATTGATTCCACTGGCGGCTCCATTCGTCTCGGTCCCGGCTTTGGCTCTTTCCTGCGTTTTCGCGCTGCTCGCTTTGATCACCATCGGCGTTCACTTCGAATCATTTGCAAACGATATCGTTCAGTCGGCGAGCCAACTTCGCTCGCCGTCTTACTGGCTGGTTCTGATGTCGGTCATTGCATTCGCAAAGATCATCCACGAGCTTTCGCATGCCATGGTGTGTCGACGCCTCGGCGGTGAAGTTCGAGAAATGGGAGTGATGCTGCTGGTTGGCATTCCCTGTTTGTACTGTGATGTTTCGGATGCCTGGTTGTTTGAGCGACGTTGGAAGCGTATCGCTGTTTCGGCAGCCGGTATCTGGGCCGAAGTAACGCTCGCTTCTCTGGCCGCTTTGACGTGGGCGTGGACGGTCGACGGACCGATACAAGACATCTGTGTAACGCTCGTGCTTGTCTGCTCAGTTTCCACGGTCTTCATCAACGCGAATCCACTGCTTCGGTACGACGGCTATTACATTCTTTCAGATTTTCTTGGGATCCCGAACTTAGCGCCGCTATCCAAGTCATTTCTTCGCTCGATGGTGCAGCGCTGGATTTGGGGGAACCAGGATGCCACCGTTGCTCCACCCGTCGCGATCGGTTGGTCCCGTCACCATCTAAACTCCGTTCTCTTCACCTACGGCATTCTCAGCAGTGCGTACCGCCTGTTTGTGTTGACGCTCATTTTGTGGTGGTTTTATCTCGCGGCCGACTCGGTGGGTTTGGGAGCACCTGTCGGAATCGTTGTTCTTGCGGTGGTGATAAGCAGTGCGTTCCGGCTGTTGATGGAGTTTATCCGTCCACCCCGTCGTTCCGTGGATAACGGCCAACCATGGTTTCGAGCCGGATTCCGCGGCGTTTGTTTGGCAACAATTCTGGTGACGGTTTTACTCGTTCCGCTTCCACGCCACATTACTTCGTCCATGACGGTGATTTCAAAGGACGGACATGAACTGTATGTCACAACGCCCGGGAAGGTCATTCAACAGATCGAAAACGGTTCAACCGTTCGCCAGGGCGACACGATCATCGTTTTGTACAACCCGGACATCGAGTCTCGTCTTACAGAGTATGAGTCTCGCTGCGAAACGTTAAAAACCAAACTCGACGTGCTTCAAAACCAGCGAGGATTTGGTGACCCCGTCTCACAAGCGATCCCCACGATGGAGAAATCGCTCGCGGATGCGGAGAGACAGTTCGAGTTATTGAAAGAAGAATCCACGCGTCTGATTTTGAAAGCACCGCAGGATGGTGTCGTGTTCGCGCCGGCGCGACGCCACCGAATCAGTGACGATGATCGAGTTGCTCAACCCTGGCTGGGAACTCCTTTGGATTCCATCAACGCCGGATGCTGGCTTGATCAGGGCACGATTATCGGAATCGTTGGTGACCCCGTTCGTCGCGAAGCCATCCTGTCTGTTTCACAGGAACAGATCGAGCTACTGCGTGTTGGTCAGTCGGTTTCGGCAATGCTCGGAAGTGCCCCGCGTGATTCCATCACAGGAAAGATCACGGAAGTCGCATCATCACCCGTCGTCGAGCTCTCTAACGAGAATCCAATCTCGACCGATACGACGAACTATCAGGTCCGTGTTCAGCTTGATGACGCAGCCATGATCTTGCCGGTCCATTTGAAAACCAAAGCGAAAATCACCGTCGATCGTGTCTCACTTTTAAAACGAATCGGCCGCTTCATCGCCGGAGCATTTGAGACGACACAGCTGGCAGATGGCACAACCGATTCTTTTGTGCCTCGATAATCAAGTTCGTCCGCGAGACTCTTCGATTCGCGTTACCGGCTGAGGATTTCGAGTCGTTTCCGTCCATGTTTGGTCGCGCTTGTCTCGACACGCTTGGTGCGGTCCAATGTGGACCTTCTATCGCCGTTGATTTTCTCGCAAACCTGCTTCTCATTTTGAACATCGTTATTGTCCATTGTCATTTCGAGCGCGGAGGGGTGACGCAAGTCGTTGAAAACCACGTTCGATGGCTTTCACGTCAACAAGCGATCGAGAAGATCGTGTTACTAAGCGGCGGACGTGATAGCGGACTTTCCGGTGACACGCTGCAATCAACCGAGTCCATTCACCTGGAGGGATTTGAATACGATTCATTGCTTTCCGCAAACGGCGATGACCTTGATGCTCGAACAGATACACTTGTTCGACAGTGGGATGAGAAGATGCGGGAGATGCAGTTTTCGCCGGCTGATACCGTCGTTCATTGGCACAACCACAGCCTTGGAAAGAATGTTGCCGCCCCAAAAGTGATTCGGCGGTTGGCTGAAATGGGCTGGCGCTTATTGCTTCAGGTTCATGACTTTGCCGAAGACAATCGTCCGGTCAACTACGCGCACCTGATTCAAGGTACCGGCGCGGGGACGCGATCCGATTTGGACGCGCTGCTTTATCCGGTAGCAGGTCAGATTCACTATGCCACGCTAACGCAATTCGATGCAGAGCTTTTGTATCGGATCGGAATACCCAAACCACAAACGCACTGTCTGCCAAACAGTGTTACCGCCGCATCCTCGGTGCCTCTCGATAAAGCGGCATCTCTGGGGAAAGTTCGCAAAGCAATGAACCTTCCTGATGATGCTTCGTGGTGCCTCTACCCGGTTCGCGGCATTCGTCGTAAGAATGTTGGAGAGTTTTTGCTTCTCAGTCTCTTCGCGCCAGCGCAGTGCTACTCTGGCGTCACGCTGAGGCCAACAACGCTCGTTGAAGCAAGGTCGTACGAGCGTTGGCAGGACGTTGCCAATGAGCTTGCTCCTAGAGCCGTCTTTGACGCTGCGCATCATGAGGACGTTTCTTTCGCTGATAACCTGGCCGCCAGCCGATTCGTTTTATCGACCAGTGTCGCGGAAGGATTCGGGATGGCTTTCCTAGAACCTTGGCTGGCTCACCGTGAAGTGATCGCCCGCCGCCTGGGATCCGTCACACAAGACTTCGAAAGATCTGGCGTCCGGCTGAACAAGTTGTACGACGAGTTGCCGATTCCTGGCAGTCGATCTTGGATCGCTGACTGTCGCGCCGAGAGCAATCGAGTGTTTGATTCATCCTGGCAGAGTGTTGCAGAAACATTTCGCCCAACCAACGAATCGGCGAAGCTTGCCGCGGAATCGGATACGATTGACTTCGCGGAACTGACGCCCACGCGTCAAATCGAAGTCTTGCAGAGACTCCAAGGCGATCGAGGCTTTGAAACAGCTGTTCGCAAAGGCTCATCTAAAATCATCGATTGGATGCACCAGGAAACCGATCAAAACGAGATCGAATGCAACATCGATTCGATTGGCCAGCACTTCTCACTCGAAAGTACCGGCACAAAGCTGCAACAGATTTACGAGCAAATGATCAACGCAACGGTTGATGCGAATTGCGACGGCCCGATCAACGCCGGGGACGCAATACAGATCATCCATGACGCTCGGCCACTGTTTCCCTGTCGAATGGAAAACTTCGATGATTGACCAAATGGAATGGATGAAGGCAGTCGTCGATTGTCGCCAGCCGATGAATCAGCAGACGACATCAGTGGAACCCCAACTGTCACGACTGACTGGAATCCGTGCTGTCATCTTTGACGTCTACGGGACACTGGTTATCAGCGGTAGCGGAGACGTCGGGTCCGTCGATGCAACGCCACACGATCAAGCCTTGGGATCGGCATTGGAGGCCGTCGGATTGCCAACTTCAGGGGGCATCACCGTTGAGAATCTGCACCGCCAGATCGCAGCACTCAACGCAGCACGCAAGAACGCGCAATGCCCCAAACCCGAAGTCGATATCGTCGAAGCTTGGCGGATGACGCTTTCGGACGCCCAGGTGGAATGTCCCATCGAAACCGTCGTTCGTTTGGCGTGCCAGTACGAGGCACGGGCCAATCCGACGTGGCCAATGCCGGGGGCCGCCGAGCTACTAGATTCGCTTCGTGCTGCGAAAACACCGTCAGGGATCGTCAGTAACGCGCAAATCTTTACGATCCCGCTGGTCCTGGATTTACTCGATGCCGAAGATTTACCTGCAGCGGGTTTCGATCTCGATTTATGTGTTTTTTCCAATCGATATCGCCAGGCCAAGCCAGGCCCTCGGCTCTTTGACGTGCTGAGAGAGGCACTGACGAGACAGGGGATCCGTTCGAACGAGGCCATTTACGTTGGCAACGATATGCTCAACGATGTTTGGGCAGCGTCGCAGGCGGGGTTGCGAACGGCGTGGTTCGCGGGAGAACAACGAAGCTGCCGGGCCCGTGCCGACGATCCGCGTTGCCAGTCGCTGCAGCCGGATGTGGTGCTGACATCGCTGATGCAGTTGCTACAGTGCATCGAATTGCAGTAACAACAGGCAGCAAAAGCGATCTGATCGCCCGCGGTTGTCGAGGAAGCGCACCACGTGATAGGCAATCGACGATAAACTCTCTTCCTCCCCCTCTCTCGATCACCATCCGCTGAATTACTTTCACTCGAATTTACGAACTGACTTGGATCTATGGGCGTTCAGATTGGATTTGTGGGGACACGTTTTGCCGGTACAGATGGTGTCTCATTAGAGAGTGCGAAGTGGGCTCAGGTGCTATGGGACCATCGCCATGTCAGCCATTGGTACTCAGGGATGAGCGACCGAGACGAAGATACGTCGATGGTTGTCCCTCATGCCTATTTTGGTCACTCCGATATCCAATGGATCAATCGTCGAGCGTTCGGAGCGTTGACCCGGACGCCCGATGTGACACAGCGGATCTATGCGTTGGCGGATTACCTCAAGGGAACGCTGTATGAGTTCACACGGCGATTCAACCTGGACCTATTAATCGTCCAGAATGCGTTGTGCATTCCGATGAACATTCCGCTGGGAGTCGCTCTGACCCACTTCATCGCTGAAACCGGATTTCCAACCATCGCACACCATCACGACTTCTATTGGGAGCGTGATCGTTTCAGCGTCTCGGCCGTGACGGATCTTTTGTGGATGGCGTTCCCACCAGCTCTTCCACAGATCCAAAATGTGACGATCAACTCCTTTGCACAGCAGGATCTTGCACACCGTCGTGGACTCTCTTCGGTGCTTGTACCCAATGTACTCGATTTCGAAACCGAGCCACCGGAACCTGACGACTACGCACGACAGTTTCGCGGTGACATCGGCTTGGATGACGATGACATCTTGTTTTTACAACCGACACGCGTGGTGCCCAGAAAGGGAATCGAACACGCGATCTCGTTGGTCTCAGCGTTGAAAAATGACCGTTGCAAACTGGTGATTTCGCATGCCAGTGGAGATGAAGGCAACGAGTATCTGCACTCGCTTTGCGACATGGCCGAATCCCACGGTGTCGACTTGAGGCTTTGCGACAAAGTCGTGGGCGACAAACGCAGCATCGCACCGGATGGTCATCGCGTCTACACGCTCGCGGATGCGTACTCACAGGCCGACTTTATTACGTATCCCAGCATTTACGAGGGCTTTGGAAACGCATTGCTGGAAGCTTTCTACTTTCGAAAACCGTTGCTGGTCAATCGTTACTCGATCTACATCGCAGACATTGAACCGAAGGGGGCGAAAGTGATCGCGATGGACGGCTACTTGACCAAGGATGTTGTTTCCAAAGTGCAGCGGATCATTAACGATCGTGAATTTCGAGAAGAAATGGTTGACTACAACTACGAAATCGGAAAAGCGTTTTTCAGTTACAGCGTATTGCGAAGAAAACTGCGAGCCCTTGTCACCAACTTTACGGGACAAGACAATCTTTAATATGCACGAGATTGTTACTCGTGCCGTTGCCCCTGACCTGCGCTGTCCATTTGACCATCGCTGTCCATTTCACCTGCGCTGCTCATTCGAGTTGTGCTGCATTTGAGTGACACTGTTCTTTTGAGCGGACGAGTATCGTCCGCATTTTCGAGTCCCCCAACCATCGCACGATCGATGGTGAGATCGGATCAGATTGCATGACCATCGACCCGACTATGACGTCGCTGCTGGAAGACATCTACGGCCAAGCTCCACCGGCTCTCACCGACGGAATCACGGAGCTAATCGAGTCTTCCAAGGCAGCGACGGACGCTTCGGAGAAGGGTGATGCTCTGTGGTCAGAGAAAGACGTCGTTCTGATCACGTACGCCGACCAAGTGCGTCAGCCGAACGTGACACCACTCGCTGCGCTTCGGTCGTTTCTGTTGGATCGTCAGCTGAATGATCTGATTCGATGTGTGCACCTGCTGCCGTTTTGCCCCTTCACCAGCGATGACGGATTCTCTGTCGTCGACTATTTGGCAGTAGATCCGGAATCCGGTGACTGGGACGACATTGCGAACTTGGGTCGAGCATTCGACTTGATGTTCGATTTGGTACTGAACCACTGTTCGCAAAAGCACGAGTGGTTTCAAAAATATCTTGCCGGCGACCCAGACTATGCCGATTTCTTTATCGACCAAGATCCAAATATCGATCTATCGGCGGTCGTTCGCCCGCGCAGCCTCCCATTGTTGACGCCGTTCGAATCACCGACCGGCACAAAACAGATCTGGACGACATTCAGTGATGATCAAGTCGACCTGAATTACGAAAACCCCAAAGTCATGCTCGAGATGTTGCGGACACTGGTTGAGTATGCACAGCGAGGCGCGCGAATCATTCGACTGGATGCGATCGCATTTTTGTGGAAAGAACCCGGAACTAAATGCATCCATCTGCCGCAAACACACGCGGCCGTTCAATTGATGCGTTACGTGCTTAACCAAGCAGTTCCCGGAACGTTGGTGCTGACAGAAACAAATGTTCCTCACAAGGAAAACTTGAGCTACTTCGGCGACGGCACGAATGAAGCTCACATGGTTTACCAATTCAGCCTGCCACCGCTTTTACTCGATGCAATTCACCAACAAGACACTTCGATCTTCCGTGACTGGTTGAAAACACTGAAACTTCCGAGTCAAACGACAACGTTTTTTAATTTCACGGCGTCGCACGATGGTGTCGGCGTACGCCCCCTGGAAGGAATCGTTCCACCAGAACGAGTCTCAAGACTTGCCGAGATCGTGCGAGAACACGGGGGTCGTGTAAACACACGCCGCCAAAGCGACGGCACCGACACGCCCTATGAATTGAACATCACTTACTTGGATGCCGTTGCGGACCGCAGCAAGGTGTCTGCACAAGAACACGCGCGTCGTTTCCTGGCAACGCAGGCTATCATGCTTTCTATCCAAGGGATGCCAGCGATTTATTTCCACAGTTTGGTCGGAACACCAAACGATCAAGAAGGTGTTAAGTCATCCGGTCAGAATCGTCGAATCAATCGTCACAAGTACGAACGCACAGCCCTCGACGCAGCACTGCAGGATCCCGATGAACTGCAGCGACTGGTTTTTGACGGATACCGGCATCTACTTTCGGTTCGTACACAGCAAAAAGCGTTTCATCCAGCCGCGAGCATGAGCGTATTAGACCTGCCGGGTGATGGCCAAGTGGGATGGGTTCGCCAGATAGACGATCAACAATTGACCGTCCTCGCGAACCTTTCCTCCAAAACAAAGACCGTAGACTCAAGTTTGATCGCGGGCGAGGGACGTCATGATCATCTTGCCGACGAAGCACTGACCGGACAGGTCACGATCGAATTGAAACCGTTTCAGGTTCGATGGATCGGCTAAGCAACGAACGGAATCGGGGCCATCAGCGACGCAATCGCAACCGCTGTGTCAGCGCAAAATAGAATTACGACTGCAGCAAATACGCCATCAGTTCATAGATTTCGTCTGCCGTGTACTGATCTAACAGAGCTTTGGGCATCATTGAAACGGATGACGGCACCATCGCTTCAATGTCGTCCTGTGGGATGATCGTGGGCTCTTTCGATTCCGGGTTGGTCAGCAGCTTGACGACGTCGTCCGTCTCCTCGACCAACACTCCCGTTAAGGTGCGTCCATCTGCGGTCAGGATGCGTTGCATCACATACTTCGCGTCAACCTTGTGAGATGGTTCCAGGACTTCGCGGAGGATCCCGACGTTATCTCCTTTCCAACGTTTTACGATGTCCGTCAGTTCCGGACCTATTACGCCACCTTCGCCCGACATTTTGTGACATCCGGCACACGAGGCTTCGGCGAATAGACGTTTTCCGATCTCCGGCGAGCGACCACGCAACTGAGATTCTAGGTCACTCTTCAAATCATCGACTTTCCAAGCTTGAACGAAGGATCGATTGCTACCGATGGGATTGGCGGGTTCAACAGGATTCTTTAACCAAGCATCCAGATCTTCAACAACGACCATCACCCCATACATCCGATACCAGTGCTGAGGGAACGTGCACACGTACGGGTATTCGCCGGGTTCTGTTGGAGCATCGAACGTGAGCCGCTCTTGTTTGTCTGGACCAATCATGTTGGTCGCGTGCAACACTTTGTCGGACTCCGGTACGTATTGCAGACCTTTCCAACCGTTGTTCGGTCCCACTTGCAAACCAAGCAGTGCGACTTCCTTTAACGAACCGGGGGTCGTGAGGACGAGATTGTGCGGCATTAAGTCTTCATTTTCCAAGACAATTTGAACCGTCTTACCAGCCTCAACGGCGAAATACGGTATGTCATACCGCATCTCTTCTTCGACCGTTCGAATCCGGACCACGCGAACGGTGATTTCGCTCAATCGACTCCGCACTTGTTTGGCGACAGGGGAGGGCAGTTTAACCATGAGTTGATCAACCAACTGCATGGCGTCGACAAAGCTGTCATCCGTCCGTTTGGCTGGCGGAGTCACTTCCGCGTATTGCACCAACTCCTGAACCAGCGCCTGACTTGCTTCATCGCTGCGTTGTTGATCAGGAATCTTCAGCAGCGTCTTCACCGCCGCATCGCGGAGCTTGTTGTTTGCAACCAATTTGGCCAGGCGAATGAACGTGTCATCGCTATCGCGACTTATCGATGCAAGAGCGTTGATTGCGGCGCGCTTCACCGCAGCAGTTGATTGCGAATCCAGCAGTGAGATCACAGGGTCTCGCAGAGAATCCCTCACATCAGCATTCGGAATCAAGGCAACCGACGCCAAGAATGCAAGTTTCGCGTCCGTGTCACTCTCAAGGCTTTCGATCACCGAGTCTTGATCGCCAGACAGTATCAATGCGGCAGCGCCGATGGAACGTTGCAAGGGCGTGTCGGATCCGAACGTCGTGCGCAGCGATTCTCTCTGGGCGGCGAGTTGCTCATTCGGTTCACGCAGCAGTATTCCAGCCAACTGTCGTGCCGTCCGAGCTTGATCACGATCATCCGCATCCAAAGTGCCGATCGCCCCCAACAACACGTCGACAGAGTTCGACTCCTGCAATTTAGTCAACGCCTCAACCGCTTCGTTTCGGTACTGCGGTGACATACCAACACGGGACAGGATCGCCGTGTAAACCGGAATGTACTTCGCTTCGGTCGTCTTGCGGTCAACCATCAAGAGTCGTTGGTTGTCCAAACGCTTTAACTGGTAAGCAACAATCCTCGGACTCTTGTCGAGGAACACCTTGGGGGGTGCTACTTTCGGAGCAGTTGCCTCTTGATCTCCGTGGTTGTGATCATCGTGAGACCGATACTCGGCAAAAGCAATCGTAAGCAAACCAATCCAGCAAAAACCAACCAGCAGACTCTTCACGCTCGTTACTACCTAACTCTTCGTTTCTAAACCATTGTTGCATGCCAACGTGAGAGGTGGATCTCACTGTTCCAGTCGACGCATGGTTTCATCCAGCGTGTACTGCAGATAATCGTCGACATCGTTTTCGAGAACACCGAGAGCCAATTCGATGGCCTCATCACCCTCCAAGAAGCTAACCGCACGGACTGCTTCCAAACGAACACGTGGATGCTCATCAGCGATCGCTTTTTCGAGGAGTGCGGTGTGCTCGTCGACTCGATCTAACCAGAACGATAGAACGCGGACGGCAGCGGCACGTGCACGATGATCTTTTGCTGATAACAGTTTCTTCAGCAGTGGAAGATCCACGACGTTGTGCGTTTGATGAATCCACAAACCCTCCAAGACTTGGTGTTCGTAGTTTTCATCAGCGGTGTCCAAACCCTCAATCCATTGATCAACCGCAGCGATCACTTTGTCGGTGTCACGTGCCGCCAACTCTCGACGAGCACGGTACCGTGTTCGGTCCTCGGGAACTTTCAACAATTCCAGCAAATCAGCGATTGGCTCACCATCGATCTTCGCCGGCTCCAACAGCGGACGCGTCTTGTGATAAATACGCCAAATGCGTCCATGACTGTGGTCACGATTGGGTTCACGCAAGTTGTGTTGCAAGTGACCAATCAATGCGTTGTGCCAATCAACGATGTACAGCGACCCATCGGGAGCAATTTGCGCATCGACCGGACGAAAGTTGCCATCCGAGCACATCATGATCGGATCGACTTCTTTGCCCACAAAGCCGCTGCCGTCCTCGCGGACTTGGTGATTCAGGACGCCCCGATCACCGATGCAATTGGTCACCAGGAAATTGCCCTGCATCTCGTCGGGAAAATGCCGACTGGACACAATCGCGCAACCGGCCAACGGTCGTGTTCGCTTGGGATAGAAAGTCGGGAACTTGAATTGGGGATCACCACCTGAAATCTTCGCGACACGACGGTGCTGACTGCCACCAGGGTGTTTTAGCGGATGGTCGATGCGACCCGACAAGGGAGCGGCCCAGTAACTGTTTCCTGGAGAAGCATCACCAATAAAATTCTGTCCCCACCGATCAAAACAATGCCCCCAAGGGTTGGCGAACGCAAAGTTTACGTGCACACCAAATTGGTGACTCTTCGGATGGTGGTACCAGATCCCGGCTTCGCTTAGGCGGGTCAGACCATAAGGGCTTTCAACCTGCGAAAACTTGAATGTTCCTTCTTGGAAATACAGATTGCCACCAGGCCCCCATTCAAAGGCAGCAATACCGTGATGCGAGTCGGCTGAGTCAAACCCAAACAGCGGTCGCTCGCGTACATCGGCGATGTCATCGCCGTCGGTATCTTTCAAGAACAAGATGTCCGGTTGCTCGGCGATGTATGCCCCGCCATTTCCCAATTCAAAACCGGTTGGTTGGTGCAGGCCTCCCGCGAACACTTTGCACTCATCGGCTTTTCCATCGCGATCATGGTCTTCCAGGATAAGAATCTTGTCATCCATCTTCGTTTTGGGTTTCCAGTGCGGATACGACTCCATTGTCGCAACCCACACACGACCTTGATTGTCGAAGTTGAGAGCAACCGGGTTGGCAAGCTCTGGAAACTGTTCTTCTGATGCGACCAACTGAATGGCGAAACCATCATGAAGCTTGAACAACTTCATCTGTTCTTCAGCGGGCAAGTAATCGAGTGATCCCAACTTGCCTCGTTTGGCATTCGGATCGTTGGGGATCCCGACGTTGGTTTTGGGATTGATGAACGGAAGCGTATTCGAATCATCGACCTCATCAGCAACCGACTCGCCCTTGGCGAGCATCCAGATACGTTGATCGCGATTCGCGGTCATTTGGTCCAAAATCTCGCGTTCACGCTCCATCACATCGGTATTGTTGTACGTTCCATCACTTCCGGCTTTGCCACGTGCGCCATAGATCGAATAACCATTAACGGCACGATATCGATGCCACCAATGAAAGCTCTTGTCGTCGATCTCTGCTTTGATTTGTAAATTGAGTTCGGAGGGTCCGTCCGATCCAAACAACGCTTTATCCAAAATCGGCGCGAGTGCACGATAACCAGCATCGTTCAGGTGAACACCATTGAATGTCAGTTGGTCATCAGAGGACTCAAAGAGTTGTTTCGTGGGCGTGAAGATATCGGCAAATGCGACGCCGGTGGATTCGGCAACCTTCGCGAGCGCTTCGGTGTACATCGCCAGATTGGCGTTATGCTCCGATCCATCCGGTACATTCGGATCGTGCAAATTCTCGAACGCGATGGGTGAGACCAAGATGACATTTGGATTTCCTTTGCCGTAGTCCTTCGACTGGGTCTCCGTTACCAGCCGCGTCATCTGCTCGGCAAATTTCGCCAGACCTTTCTTTCCGGCAAACGACTCATTGAATCCAAAGAAGTACATCACGACGGACGCCTGACTGTGCGTCAGATGCTTGTCGGGTTCACCAAAATTCTGGGATCTTATCCGCTCAAACGGTTCATCACCGGGGAATCCCAAGTTTCGGACCGTGAGATTCATGTCTGGGAATCTCTGATGGAGCAGCGTCTCCCAATAGTTGTGGTGTTGCATCCGCTCAGCGAGTGCGTTTCCGACCAAGCAGATGTGATCGCCCTTTTTCAGTTCGACCTTTTTGAGTTCGATGGGAGCGGCCAAGCAGGGAACGTGAACCGACGCGATCATCGCGATCGCAAGAGCAAGGATATTGCGAGCCATGGAGTCTTTCGTTTG
This sequence comes from Planctomycetota bacterium, assembly GCA_039179795.1. Taxonomy (GTDB): domain Bacteria; phylum Planctomycetota; class Planctomycetia; order Pirellulales; family Pirellulaceae; genus Rubripirellula. Next base: position 305,839 of record JBCDEM010000002.1, read on the forward strand.
ATCGATCAGAGAGAGGTAGGATCCAAACACTGGCGGGCTGGCGCCCGTGAGCCCATTCTACCAGCCGAATGTGGAACCTAAAGGGTCAGATTGAGATCACGGGCAAGAGCCGCTACCGGTTTACCAGACCGCCGTGATTTGAGCGGCAAGAACGCGTTATTCCAACAACTTTCGCAGGAATAGCGTGTGGACGTCCGGGTGCACCGGATCGCCCGTAAACCCGTTTTTTGCATACGCCCGACGAGCCGGTGTGTTGTCCTCGTACACTTCGAGCGTCAATCGACAACACCCGGCTTCCCGCGCGATTCGCTCGACTTCTTCCAACATGATGTTCACCACACCCTGTCCTCGGTGTGTCTCCGTCACGATCGCGTCATGGATATTGACGAGTTGCTTTCCCATGAAGGTCGAAAAACCAAACATGCAATTGACCAGACCGACCGCCTGAGCCTCACTGTCATCGGCAAACCCGAGAACGCTGAATGCCGTCGGAAACTTGATCAGCTGGTCAGGGAGAGACTGAAAGTCGCGTCGATCATCACCCAGTTCAAACTTCGCATATTCATCCATCAGAAGGATCAGGTTCTTTCGATCCGATTCGACGTGGTAGTCAACTCGACGAGCGGTCACGGTCATGAACGGAGCTCATAAAAGAGGGCTAAACAATCGGGCTACTCCCGTCCCGGCACGCGCGAGCCATGGTCGCGCAGGTTTGCCAAGCGCGTTGCTATGAGTAGCGTTCGCAAAGTCTTTTTGCAACATGGCAGCGACATCCTTGACCAAACCAGGTTCATCCGACGCCAACATCAATTCAAAGTTCAAGTAGAGCGAGCGGTTGTCGAGATTTGTCGAACCGATCAAGACGAGAGAATCATCCACAAGCACACACTTTTGATGCATGAATCCTTCGCTGTAGCGGTAAACGGGGATTTCTGCTTCTGCAAAGATCTCCTCGTAGTGAAAGCCCGCTAAGTAAACTCCCCAGTGATCGACTTCGGATGGGATCAGCAATCGAACATCAACGCCCCGCGCTTTGGCCATGTGAAGAGCCACCTGCGACGGTTCGTCCGGAACCAGATACGGCGTGCTGATCCAGACACGTTTTCGTGCTGCAGCTGCCGCGGCCACATACATCATCGTCGCGCGAGGCCGCTGATCGGCCGGTCCGGTGCTGCAGACCATCGCATTGCCAAAGGCCGGTGCAGCATCCGCTGATGGCGTCTGCGGCGTGCTCCAATCTGCTTCCGGCAGATCGTGTCTCGCGGCCCAGTAGTAGTCGCCAGCGAAAGCCGCCTGGATTTTGCGCGTGCCTGGCCCGATCATCATCACGCCCGTATCGCGCCACTTGGGCAAACCCGCTGTTTCCCCTAGGTACTCATTGCCGACGTTTAGCCCACCGACAATCGATCGGGCCCCATCAGCAACAACGAGTTTGCGGTGATTTCGAAAGTTGATTTGAAACCGATTGACCCAACCTTGCCGAGTATTAAACGACCGCACATCAACGCCTCCCTCGCGCAGTCGCTTGAGGTATCGGTTGGACAGTTTGATGCAGCCGACTTCGTCATACAACAAGCGAACCTTTACACCCTCGGCGGCGCGACGAATTAATGCATCGGCAAACCGATTGCCAAGCGTATCATCACGAATGATGAAAAAGGCAAGATAGAGATATCGCTCGGCCGAATCGATGGTTTCAAACACAGCATCGAAGAATGCCTTGCCATCGACCAGCAAGCGAAATTCGTTGCCGCTCCCCACGGGCGTGTCCAGAATGTCCGCAACGTACTCGAGCGCCGTCCGACGTTGGGCACTGCGAGCAAAACGCCGGGTCATTAACTCACGTTGAACAGCGCCCATCGATTGCTCATGACGCTGGCCGACTTCCCGAATGGCCTCGCGATAACCTTCGAAACGGTGACGTGCGAAAACCCAATACAGTGGCAACGTCACAAACGGAAGTGTCAACAAACCAATCGTCCAAGCGACTGCCGCTTGGGATGTGCGGACATGCTTCAACGCGTGAATGACCGAGAGGATCGCTGTGCATTCAATCAGGACCACAACTGCTGAAGCGACCGTGACGAGTCGCCACTGCTCCAACAGATCCCAAATGAATTGCATCGGTTTCGACTTTAAAGAGCCAACAACAACCGACTGGGAGCTTCCAAATAACCGATCACGTCGTTCAAGAACCTCGCAGCCGTCGCCCCATCCACCAACCGATGATCATAAGACAAACTCAAAGGCATCATCAAACGAGGCTGGATAGAATCATCTGGCATCACGACCGGCAATTTGCGGCTGCGACCGACCAGCAAAATGGCGACTTCGGGAACATTCACGATCGGTGTAGAGTACTGCCCGCCGATCGCACCGAGGTTGCTGATCGTGAAAGTTCCGCCACGCAAGTCGCTGACGGCAAAATTGCCACCGCGAACTTTCCCAGCCATTTCCGCAAGCCCGCGTGTGACTTCGGGAACGCCCATTTGGTCCGCATTCTTCATCACGGGCACGACCAAGCCGCGGTCGGTATCAACAGCGATTCCAACGTTGACGTAATCCTTGTAGATCAGCTGCTCGTTCGCTTGATCGATGACGGCGTTGATGGACGGATGATGTCGCAATGCCGTAGCGACTGCTTTGATCAAGAACGGCATCGTCGTCAGCTTTAAGCCCTGCGCCGCGTAGTCTTCTTTGCTGGTCTGTCGCAGATTTTCCAAGTCGGTGATATCGGCATCATCAAAGTTGGTCACGCGTGGCACGGATGACCAGCTGACGTGCATTTGATTGGCGATTGTCTTTCGAATCTTGCTCATTCGCTCGACACGAATCGGACCGAAGTCATCATGGTCGGCCGTACCCGGCAACGGGGCGCCGGCAGGAGTTGCTGATGCAGACGGTGCTTCTGCAGTTGGCGCGGATGCTGTCGGCGCACTGGCGCGGACCGATTGATTGGCTGATCGAACGACCGCCAGGACATCCTCGCGCGTGATACGCCCACCGTCCCCACTGCCCGCGACACGACTCAGGTCAACGCCGACCTCTCTCGCAAATCGTCGGACGGCGGGACCGGCTGCGATAACGCCTGGATTCGATGCCGGCGCGGCCGCGACGGGAGTGGGAGCTGGCGGAGGTGCAGGAGCCGTCGGTGCCGGAGCCGGTGGTGGCGCTGCAGGCTCGGGTGCCGGCGGTGGAGTCACTTCCGCCGCGGGTGCAGGGGCTGGAGGAGCCGGTGCGGGCGGGGCCGGTGCTGGAGGCGGTGTTGGAGCCGGAGCCGCTTCGGCGGCTGCTGGCGCTGCACCGCCGCCACTGCCAGCTTCAACTTCTAACAACGCGCCCCCGATCGGGACCGTATCACCTTCGCTAACCAAAATCTTTGTCACCGTTCCGGCCACCGACGATGGAACAGGCACGGTCGCCTTATCTGTTTCCATTTCGATGATGTCCTGGCCCTCTGAGATCTCATCACCAACAGAGACGAACACCTCTAAGACGTCGCCGGATTCAATGCCATCGCCCAACTCGGGCAGCTTTACTTCAGTAGCCATGCGGATCGCAATTTGCAGTTAACGGTGGAGTATTTTGGTTTGAAACGAAAGTCGGATGGGGATCATGCAAAGTATGGATCGACTTTTTCTGCGTCGTATCCGAGTGCGCTGATCGCATCCTGAACATCCTCAGTCGTGACGACGCCTGCCTTAGCCAACCGACTGAGCGTCGCAATGACAATCGACTCTGCATCGACTTCGAAATGGCGACGAAGGGCTTCACGAGTTTCGCTACGCCCCATGCCATCAGTTCCCAGGACAAAGTAGTCACCTGGGATATATGGCATCAGCTGTTCGCCCAACGCTCGCACGTAATCACTTGCGGAAATGAACGGGCCTTCGACGCCATCGAGTGTTTCTTCGAGATAGCTTTTACGAGGTGTTTCGGTCGGGTGCAGCATGTTCCATCGCTCACACGTTGCCGCATCACGCCGCAATTCCGTGTAGCTCGTTACGCTCCATACGTCACTGGCAACGCCGAACTGCTCAGCCAAGATCTCTTGCGCTTTCAGAGCGGAATTCAAGATCGCACCACTGCCGAACAGTTGGACTCGAGCCTTCGCGTTGTCCGCCTCCTGGCTGCGGTACTTGTACATCCCCTTAATGATGCCTTCCTCACAACCTTCCGGCATTTCCGGATGGTCGTACGCATCGTTTTCAGCCATCAAGTAATAGATGCACTCTTCGCCTTCCTGGTACATCTTCTTCAAGCCTTCGGCAATGATTACGACCACTTCGTAAGCAAAAGCGGGGTCGTAAGCACGCACCGTTGGGAAGGCGATCGCGTTAAGCAACGAGTGACCATCTTGGTGCTGTAAACCCTCACCATTGAGCGTCGTTCGACCGGCCGTACCACCAATCAAGAAGCCCTTGGCTCGCATATCCGCGGCAGCCCAAATCAGGTCACCGATTCGTTGGAAGCCGAACATGCTGTAGTAGATGTAAAACGGAATCATGTTGATTCCGTGCAAACTGTAAGCCGTTCCAGCAGCGTTGAAACTGCTCATCGAACCGGCTTCGGTGATCCCTTCTTCAAGAATTTGGCCGTCTTTGGCTTCCTTGTAATACGTGACCAGCTCGGAATCGACGGGTTCGTACAACTGACCAGCGTGTGCGTAGATGCCGAACTGACGGAACATACCCTCCATGCCGAAGGTACGTGATTCGTCGGGAACGATCGGAACCATGTATTTGCCGATCTTTTTGTCACGGCACATTGCTACCAAGGTCTGAACCACGGCGAATGTCGTGCTGATGTTCTTGTTCTCAAGCTTCTTGATGACCTTTCGGAATTCATCAAGTGTCGGCACTTCAAGCTTCGGATGTGTTGTAGGCCGACTTGGGATGGGACCACCCAATGCGTCGCGACGTTCTTTCGCGTAGCGAATCTCCAAACTGTTTTCCGGTGGCCGATAAAACGGAGCTTGGCCGACCTCTTCATCGCTGATAGGAATGCCAAAACGAGTTCGGAACTCCAAGAGCTCCTCGTCGTTCATTTTCTTTTGATTGTGCGCGACGTTGCGGCCTTCACCTGCATCTCCCAGTCCATAGCCTTTGATGGTCTTGGCCAAGATAACTGTCGGCCGACCATTGTTGATCTCCGTTGCCATCTTGTAAGCGGCGTAGACCTTCTCTGGGTCGTGACCACCACGTCGCATCTTTTCCAAGCGCTCGTCGCTGTAATTCTCGACCAGCTTTAAAAGTTCGGGATACTTGCCAAAGAAATGCTGGCGGATATAGCTGCCTGGCATGCCCGTATATTTCTGGTACTGACCATCAACGACTTCGTTCATGCGTTTGACCAACAGACCGGAGGTGTCTTTGGCAAGCAGATGATCCCAGTCATCCCCCCAGATCACTTTGATCGTGTTCCAGCCTGCACCGCGGAAGATCCCCTCGAGTTCTTGGATGATTTTTCCGTTACCGCGAACAGGGCCATCGAGTCGTTGCAAGTTGCAGTTGATCACAAAGATCAAGTTGTCCAACTTCTCGCGGGCAGCCAAACCGATGGCGCCCAACGTTTCTGGTTCGTCGCATTCGCCATCACCAAGGAATGCCCAAACACGCTGATCGGAAGTGTCCTTCAACCCTCGATCGCGCAGATACTTGTTGAAGCGAGCCTGGTAGATCGACATGATCGGTCCAAGACCCATCGAGACCGTGGGGTATTCCCAGAATTCAGGCATCAACCAAGGGTGGGGATAGCTACTCAGGCCTTGAACGGGTTGGAGCTCGCGGCGGAAGTTATCTAAGTTCTCTTCGTCCAGCCGACCTTCCAAAAACGCTCGGCTATACATTCCGGGCGAGGCATGGCCCTGGAAGTAAATTGCGTCACCGGAGTAACCGTCTTCGCCGCGTCCACGGAAGAAGTGGTTGTAACCAATCTCATACAGACTCGCGCTACTGGCGAATGTGCTGATGTGTCCGCCAACGCCGCCGCCGCGGTTGTACGCACGAACAACCATCGCCATTGCGTTCCAGCGTACGATCGATTTGATCCGCCGTTCCAATTCTCGATTACCCGGGAAGGCCGACTGGTCTTTGATCGGAATCGTGTTGACGTACGGCGTGTTCGTGTCTTCCGAAGACTGAATGCCTTCTTGAGCCGCGCGATCGCGTAGTTGCTCGATCAGGAAACGAACACGGTCCGGTCCTTTGCTCTTGAGCACGTAATCCAGCGAAGCGAGCCACTCTTGGGTCTCAGCAACATCCAAATCAATATCGAGAGCGGGCGATGCGAGTTCGCCCAAGTTCTTTTCGATTTCTTCCTGTGCGACGATTTTCGACTCAGACATATTCAGAAATTCCTCGTTCAGTCATCGATCTCTATTCGGTCATCGATTTCGTTCAATTCATCGATCCGCTTGGCCCGCGGGTTGGCTCGAAGCCCGTGCTGACGGTGAGCACGCCGGGCGATCCGCAAGCAAGACTGCTGCTGCGGTCGGACACTCGTATAATTGGAAGCAGTGAACTGCTCATAACGAGCGAAAAGGTCGATCTATCTTCACATCGACGCCGCTATGGTAGCCACTTCCACCCCGAAGCGTAGCCGTAGTGGGGCGAAAGCGACAAGGGCGAGAGGCAAATCATGAACTCACGTACACTCTTTTAGTCAGCTAGCCTGCTATATCCCCACGCGTTTACGAGCCGCACACTCACCCACAGAGGGGCACGCAAAGCGTCGGAGCGAACCGTCAGCGGCTTGACCGACCACCGCGGGCTGAGCGACATTCAGCGACATCACAGCGGATTTCCGACAGTTGCCGCGTCTTTTCCCGACCGAAAGCCCCATCGAAACCCCACTCAGAACTCTCGAGGACTCCCATGACCGACGCGGAAAAGAAACATGCCATCATCAACGAGCTAACGAGGGCTTACTGGATGGAATTGGAGACGGTCGTCAATTATCTCGCCAACAGCGTCAACCTAGACGGCGTGCGAGCTGAAGAGATCAAAAAGTCTCTCTCGGCCGATATCACGGAGGAACTGACCCATGCCACTCAATTGGCCAACCGAATCAAGACGATCGATGGGCAAATCCCAGGGAGCGAACATTTCACCGCCGTGCAGGCTTCGCTTCAGCCGCCCGCCGACAGCACCGACGTTGTCACCGTGATCAAGGGTGTCATCGACGCGGAAAACGCGGCAATCGAGCAGTACGAAAAGATCATTCGATTGTGCGACGGGTTTGACTTTGTCACGCAAGACATGTGCATCGCGCTGCTTGCCGATGAACAACAACATCGCCGTGAGTTTGTCGGTTTCCTAAAAGAGTACGAGAAACACTAAGCGACGTGTCGGCACCTCTGAATCAAACCGCTGCCGTTGTCACGGGCGCGAGCAGCGGAATCGGGCAGGCGATTGCTGTGGCTCTGGCCGATGCGGGGGCAGCGCGGGTTCTCGTGCACTACCGAAAGAACCGAAGTGGCGCTGAACACACCGAACAGCTTCTCAAGCAGCGAAACTGCGAAGCGTTCCTGTGCAGCGCCGATCTATCCGTCGAGGACGATCGTACTCGCTTGGTCGAAGCAGCCCTTGCCCATCTCGGCGAGATTCAGACGTGGGTGAACAATGCCGGCGTCGATGTGCTGACAGGAGAAATGGCAAACGCGTCGTTTTCCGAAAAGCTGGATCGACTCTGGCAAGTGGATGTTCGCGGCACGATGTTGCTGGCTCGCCAAGTTGCCGACGTTCTCAAGACACAATCGGCAGCAATCGCACCATCAATGATCTTCATTGGCTGGGATCAGGCGCCGCGCGGAATGGAGGGAGACGCAGGCATCATGTTTGGCCCCATCAAGTCAGCCGTCATGGCGTTTGCGAACTCACTTGCTCAAACGCTTGCACCGCACGTCCGCGTTAACACAATCGCTCCCGGATGGATTCAAACCGCTTGGGGAGATGAAACAAGTGACTACTGGAATCGACGAGCGCAACAGCAGTCCTTAATGGGAAGATGGGGGAAACCCGAAGACGTCGCACGAGCCGCTGTGTACTTGGCGGATCCGAGTAATTCATTCGTAACCGGGCAAACGATCGAAGTGAACGGCGGTTGGAATCGAACGTTCGAGTGACATCGCCGACCGCAGCGTTTCTAGCCCGCCAACATAGTCGCCGATCGAAGCACTTCTCGCCCCACAGTCGCCGATCGTAGCGTATCTCGCCCCATAGTCGCCGATGGTAACAGCGATAGGATCTAAGTGTTCGCTTTCATTCTTGCGACGGTCAATTCGATCGCGGACAGCAGCGCTTTGGATTTGTTGAGAGTCTCTTCGTATTCGGCTGTTGGATCACTGTCCGCGACGACGCCACAACCTGCCTGCACGTAGACAACTCCGTCTTTGACGACCATGGTCCGCAAGGCAATACATGTATCCATGTTGCCACGATAATCGACGTACCCAACGGCACCGGCGTAAGGACCACGTCGATGGGGTTCGATCGAATCAATGATCTCCATCGCGCGGACTTTGGGAGCACCCGAAACGGTTCCGGCTGGCAAGCACGCTTTGAGTGCATCGAATGCATCCAGTCCCTCACGGAGTTTTCCTTGGACTTCACTGCTGATATGCATCACGTGGCTGTAGCGTTCCACGACCATCACTTCGGTTAGATCGATGGACCCGAATTCTGCGACTCGCCCAACATCGTTCCGTCCCAGATCGACCAACATCACGTGTTCGGCACGTTCCTTAGGGTCCGCCAAGAGTTCTTTTTCTAACGCTTTGTCTTGTTTGGAATCGCTTCCGCGTGGCCGTGTCCCAGCCAAAGGCCGAACCGTCACGACTTGGTTGGCGACACGACACATGATCTCCGGTGAGCACCCCACCAGCTCGCAGTCGGCTGTTCGTACGTAGAACATAAACGGACTCGGGTTGACGACACGCAAGGACCGATAGATTTCGAACGCGTCGACGTCTGTTTCAACGGACAATCGCTGGCTTGGAACGACTTGAAAAATGTCACCCGCGCGAATGAACTCCACGCAGTCTCGCACGGCAGCTTCAAACGCTTCTTGTGTGAAATTGGAGGTGACATTCAGCGGGTCGCGTTCCGCTAACGTGCGCCAGTGTTGTGGGTCCCATTCGACCGGAGCGTGAGTGTCATTGTCGCCAGCGTTTCCGAGTTGATCGACCACACGATCCACGTCCGCTTGCGTTGCTTCATAGACCTTAGCGGCTTGTCCCGAATCATGGACGTCGCGACAGTCCGCCAATGAAACCACGGTGATTGTTTTGTCGACGTGATCGAAGACACACAGTGTGTGGTAGAAGGCAAAGTCCAAGTCTGGAAGCTGTCGATCATCATCCGGCGCATCAGGCAAGTTTTCGACATAGCGGACGACGTCGTAGCCGGCATATCCAATGGCACCACCGACAAACGGTGGCAGTCCCTCCAAGCTGGCAACGCTGTAGTGGAAGTTGGATCGAAAGTCATCCAGCGGATCCTCCGCTTGCCGCGTCTGCATTTCGTCGCCGAGCAAATCGGTCAGCTCGACTTTCTGGCGAGTCGCCGAATACCGGTGAACGGGTCGGGACGCGAGGAAGCTGTATCGCCCCACTTTCTCCCCACCAATCACGCTCTCGAACAGACAAGCGGGTCCCCCGTCATCCAACCTTCGAAAGGCTGTGACCGGCGTCAACGTATCGCTGAGCAAACGACGATAGACCGGCACAAAATCGTACTCAGTGGCCAGGGAAGCGAAAATGGAGTCGTTCGGCGTGTGCATTGAGTGTTCGTAATCTGCGAAAAACGAGGGGTCGGTCCGTATTCGAAACCGATTTGGATAGTTTCGAACGCGATCATTGGTCCGTGTAGGGGACACCATTTGGACGGCTCAAGAGCACCTATCGGCTGGTCATCTACGGGTCGAGGTGCAATCGTCCACTCATCGGCTCGCGTTGACACTGTTTGGGGCAGCGATAGAATCCGTTTCCGGGTAGGCTTAATTCGTTCATCCGCTTGAGTTTAAGTCAAACGCAGCTGCAGGACAGAGAATCATGAAGTGTCAGTACTGCGAAAAACCGGCCACTTTTCACATCACGGAGTTGACCGATCCTTCCGGGCCGCAAGTGATGCATTTGTGCGAGGAACACGCTCGTGGTTTCCTACAAAAGGAGCCGTCGAGCCCGGCGGCATCGATCGCTGATGCGTTGGCCAAACAACTGAATCTGAATCAAACCAAGCAAGAACTGGCGGCTCTCGATCAAAAAGAGTGTCCGGTTTGCGGAATCAGCTTTTTGGAGTTTCGCAACACCGGACGGCTGGGGTGTCCTTATGATTACACCCATTTCGAGAAAGACCTAATCCCCCTGCTAAGCAACATCCACGACTCGGTCGAACACGTCGGAAAACGGCCCCGCCGAGCAGCGGCGGCCGATTCTCAGGCCGAGATGATTCAACTGCGGCGAGAAATGGAAGAGGCGGTTGAACGAGAGGATTACGAACGCGCTTCGGAAATCCGCGATGAATTGCAGAGGATAGAAAACGGCGAGGAGCGAGCGTGATACGAGATCCGGATTTCAGCGAGTTGGCTCAGAACTCGGGTGAGTGGTTACGAGGAACGGGTCCTGAGTCCGACATCGTGATAAGCAGCCGGATCCGCCTTGCGCGAAACCTTGCCGACTTTCCTTTTATTCGACGCTGCAGCGACGAGGATCGCATCAGCATTGAACGAACGGTCCGTGCGAAGATGGATTCCCTCGATGACTGGCAGGACATTCGCTACATCGATATCGAGCAACTGTCGGAAATCGATCGACAGTTTCTGGTTGAAAGACAATTGATCAGTCGCGAGATCGCCGACGCCGATGGCTCGCGGGCGGTCGCGGTCGATCCCTGCGAACAGTACAGCGTGATGATCAATGAAGAAGATCATCTGCGTATTCAAGTCATGTGCAGCGGATTGGACCTGAAATCGGCTTGGCATCGCGTCGATGAACTGGACGACAAGCTGGAAGGCAGCATCCTGTACGCGTTCCATCCACAATTTGGCTATCTGACAGCATGCCCAACCAACGTCGGGACGGGACTGAGAGTCAGCGTGATGCTGCACCTGCCGGCGCTCGTCATCACCCGACAGATCGAAAAAGTTTTCCGCAGCATGCAGCGGATCAACGTCACCGTGCGTGGCTTGTACGGCGAGGGTTCACAGTACACCGGCGACTTTTATCAAGTGAGCAACCAAATCACGCTAGGTCACCGCGAAGAAAAGCTTGTTTCACTTGTTGGTGAAGACGTCGTGCCACGAATCATCGAATACGAACGCAAAGCACGCAAATTTTTGGTCAAACAAGGAGAGCAGGACCTCCACGATGATGTCAGCCGAGCGTTGGGGATCCTCAGCACAGCCAAAAAAATCAGCAGCGAAGAAACCATGCACTATCTGTCGAAAGTGCGCATGGGCGTGAACTTGGGTCTGATTCAGGATCTACCGGTCGGCACGATCAACAAACTCTTCATTCACACGCAGCCGGCTCACTTGCAAAAATTGCAGGGTCGATTGCTGGGTTCTTCGGATCGCAATGTGGAACGAGCGACCTACCTGCAACGCCACCTCAGCGGAAGCATCGGCGACGGCGATTTGAACTAACCCGTTGCTATGCGACGGCTCGGATCTCCCCTACCGAACAAAGTTTTCTCCTGCCCGGACACGATCGTCTCTTGGAACGCGAGGGCTGATGCGTGGCCCGGTCCATTCGTTCTAATCCCTGAAACCCATCCTACGAATTGGATCCTGGGTTGAACGGTCCGTGGTGATTCAACGCCTGTTTTCGAAGTAAACAGTGGAATCAGCCCCTTCGGTCGGATCCCAAGCATCGCGCCGGCGAGCTTGTACATCAACGGGCAAATCGCCATAAAGTACGGCTTACACGCCAATCAAAGTAATCCTTGCGGTTACCATTGGTTCGTCGGCCATGACAAGTTTGGCCGTTTTGATTCGATTGATCTTTTACGCCGTGCGGCGTCAACCTAGGACGAAAAGAGCCGCGTGAGCGACGAGAGCCAACTGATCGATCAAGCATTGCAGGGTGATCGGGCTGCGTTCACGCAATTGGTCGAGATGAATCAGGATCGATTGTTCGCGTCGATGCGGCAGGTCACCGGATCCCCGGAAGAAGCGGAAGAAGTCGTTCAAGAAGCGTTCATTCGAGCTTTCATCAAACTCGATACGTTTCAACGCAACAGTCAGTTTTTTACTTGGCTATACCGGATAGCATTTAATAGCGCGCTCACACGGAAGCGGCGAAAACGGGCGCGCGTTTCGCTTGATCAGTACCGGGAATCGAGCGGGCTGGAAGTAACGGATGAAGGAGCGTCGGTTGACGAACCGATGCTGCAACGCGAGCGTGTCGAAATGGTTCGCCAAGCCATCCAAACGCTCTCGGAAGATCACCGATCGATCCTTGTGCTGCGTGAGATGCAAGATCACTCTTACGAAGACATCGCTGAAATTCTCAGCATTTCAATTGGAACGGTTCGGAGTCGGCTAAGTCGTGCACGCGGTCAGCTGAAAGCCGCGTTGGAAGCAATCCAGCGAGGCGACGACAAGTACTAAAGCTCCTGTCTGTCTTTTTGAGTTTGGCCGCTCTTTCGATGCGTATCCAGGAAAGCTAACAAGTCTCGGATTTCACGGTCGGTCATCAAATCGATCAATCCTTCCGGCATCATTGAAGTTGTCAGTTCCTTGCGCTCAACAATCTTGGCTGTCTCAAAAACACGTTCGCGCCCGCTGCTGTCGCGGTAGACCTCGCGACCTCCGCCGCCATCACGCAAGAGCAGACCCGTAAAGATGCGGCCGTCGTCGGTCATCAACAGTCGCGGGTAAAATTGTGGATCAATCTCATTGGAAGGCTGCAACAAAGACCGAAGCAAACGATCACGATCGCCCTCATTGCTGGCGGCCGTTAAGTCCGGCCCAACAACGTTTCCCCGTCCGCTGTGTCGATGGCATTTTGCACATGTTCCAACCGACGCATGATGAAAGATACGTCTACCCGCTTCAATATCGATTGGTTCCTGGACGAGACTCAAACGACGCTGCCAAGTCTCCAACGCGGCAACCGGCGGGCGATTGACTTTGACACCAGCGGGATCCAAAGCTGCCGTGATTAAGTCGCTCGAACCCGGATAAGCCTGCGAGAGCTTATTCAAACGTTGTTTCTGTTTTTCGTCCAACTCAGTAAACCGTATCGATCGAAGTGCCTCTTCCCGCACGGGCCGATCTTCACTGCTCGCCAGCTGAATCAGTAAATCAACCGTCTCCAGATCGGTCGCGCGGAGCCCCGCGATGGCATTGGCTCGATCTCCAACGGGTTGGTTTTCGTCCGCCGCAATCGACTTGAGAAAGCTCTTGGCCTCGGGCTTCTCACTGAGCGCAACGGCCCGCACCAATTCGGTGAACAACTGCGGATCCTTTGTCGCCATCAGATCATTCCATAATCGTTCACCGAACCCTTTGTGATTCGGTTCCAGCAAACGCAGCGCAAAAGATCTAGATCGAGGAGAGGCTTCTCGATCCCGAACCCGCTCGATCAACATGGTCGCGTCTGCAACGCCGGCCTGTGGATTATCCGTTAAGGCGTTCCAGGTTGCTAAGGCCGCCTCAAAAATCCGATAGCCATCGAATGGTTCATGGGGGTCTCGGAGCAGCGCCCGAACGTCTTCCCGGAACTCAACCAAATGGTGATCGGCAATCCATCGCAGTGTTTCGAAACGAATCTCTGGATCGGGGACATTCCAGAAATAACGCACCCATTGTTCGTTGTCGGGTTGCCCGCGCCGCAATGCCAACAACAACGCGATCTGATCTTCCAACGATCGTTCGGAAAGATCACTCTGGCGAAAAGAATGACTTCGAGCTGCCAAAGCCATTTGTGCTGCGTGCCTCATGTAAGGGTCGACATCTTTTGCCGTCGCTAGCAGCTCAGAGATTGGCGGATCGATTGCTCCCGAGATCAATTCGTGAGCATGTTTTGCTTCATCGGTTTGTTGCGTCAACTCCAAGTCACCCAACCACGACGCTTCCGGGTCAATTTGCAACTTCCAAATCCGACCACGTTGATGCAATTGATAAGAACCGAAGACCCAATCGGTCAGATAGAACGTGGTCGGGTTGGCTCGGGTGATACACGTCGGGCGAAAGTGCTGCCCGCCGCGAACAAGCGTGAAACGTTTCGCTTGAAAACCGGCACCCGTCGGTGAAAGTGAGTAAAAATCAATCCGGTGTTCGGTCCAAGAGGGAACGATCAATCCGTTGCCCAACGCTGCGATTCCACAGGGTGCTTCCCCGACCGGATGCAACATCGGCAGCGTTCCACGCAACTCACCATCCCAACAAACAAACGGATGGTAGGGCGAACTGCCGTACAACCGTTGGTAGCCATAGTCACCACCCTCGACCACATGCAACAAGCGACAGGGTGGCCGAGCACCGGGATCATTTTCAGCGGCGAAAACCGTTCCGTCTGATCGAACACAAATTCCAAATGGATTCCAAAAGCCGCGCGCAACGCGATGCAATCTTGAACCGTTCGGTCGACACCGAAAGACACCTCCTTCTCCTGTTCCTTCGATAACCACTCCGTCTGTTCCCGTCAGTTGCCATGGTCGCCAGAAGTTTTCACCCAGAGCAAAAACGAGATCACCACTCGGGTGCCACGCCAGACCACTCAACCCGTTGTGTGGATAATCCGCTTCGGTTTCAAGAGTTGCCAACTCCTCCACAAGATCACCCGCGCCGTCGGAATCGGTGTCTTTGACTCGGAGTATGCGATCCCGTTCGGCCAGATAAACCCAACCTCCAGGACCGAGTTCCAAGTCCATGGTTGCGGTGGTCTGCTCAAGAAAGACTCGAGGTGTTTTGTCGTTGTCATTTTGGAAAACAAGGACTTGATCGTGTTCTGGCCCTTCGTATTCTTCTGGACGGAAATGCGTGTGGCTAGCAACGGCCCACAACCTGCCTGTCTCATCAACATCCAATCCAGTGGGTGTCACAATCGACGGATGCTCCGCAACGAGAGTCAATTTGACACCCGGCTGCACCAATTCCGTTTTCGGATGCAGATCCCCTGGCGGTTGTGCCATGGCGATATTCGCCGTCAACAGAATCAAAATCAGACTGCAAATTGTTCGCATGGAGTCCTCAACGATAGGCGCCGAACAAAGACGGATACAGAGCATTGTAGTGGCGTTGTGTCTCACGGTCGCAAAAGTATTTGGCGCGAGGGCGATGCTACCTTCAACCCCGGAAACAGCGACAGAATCCCTTTCCCTCAGCTTGCAGTGCTGGTCAGCTTGCTGTGTATAATCGGGTCGTTTGGGAACCGCTTCTCTCTTTGGACGCACACGATGCCTGCTCGCTTGCTGACGCTCTCACTCTTCATCCTTGCCTGTGTGGCGGGTCATTCATACTGCCAAGCTCAAGAAGAGAATTGGATCCAGTTGTTCAATGGCAAAAACCTGGATGGCTGGACGCCGAAGATTCGGAATCACGAATTAGGCGACAACTATGCCAACACGTTTCGTGTTGAAGACGGACTGCTAAAAGTTGGCTACGAAGGTTACGACGAATTCAACGAGACGTTCGGGCACCTGTTTTACGATCGCGAGTATTCAAATTACCGAATTCGAGTTGAGTACCGTTTCGTCGGTGAACAGTGCAAAGGCGGACCCGGCTGGGCGCTTCGAAATAGCGGGATCATGGTTCACGGTGAGAGACCGGAACAGATGTCAAAGGACCAAGACTTTCCCACGTCGATTGAAATTCAATTACTCGGTGGTGACGGACAGCGAAAACGCACGACACTCAATTTGTGCACGCCAGGAACCAACGTCTTTATGGGTGGCAAGCTGTTTTTGCCACATTGCACCTCATCTTCGTCCAAGACCTATCACGGCGAACAATGGGTAACCGCGGAAGCCGAAGTGCGTGGCAACCAGATCATCAAACACATCGTCGATGGCCGAGTGGTTCTCCAATACACCAAACCACAACTCGACGATCGTGACGCGCATGCCAAAGACTTGATCGCCATGAAGGGAACCAAAGACCTTTCTGGAGGAACGATCTCGCTGCAATCAGAGAGTCACCCGATCCACTTCCGAAAAGTCGAATTGCTGGTCTTGGATCCCGAAACGAGTACCGAGCCGAAGATTCAGGCATTCGGCAAAGGTGACCGAAGGTAACAGCAGCGAAAACCTCCCGTTTGCGATCATACGGGCGAGGTTTCCTCCACGTTTCAGTCATTCAGTGCGGCGGGATCGATCACGCGATTGATCGCGGGGATGGTCGACCCGTCGTAGAGAAAGATTTGAATCTGAGTCGCGTCATCTGAGATTCGGATAAGCTCCGCACGAACGCCAGCGGTTGGAATCGCAGGGTCGAAAACACTGCCCTGAGCATTCGGGTTGTGCCGCAGTGTTGCCAAGGCACGTTGGTACAAACCTTCAGCAGTCATCCGGCTTTGTGTACCGACTCTTTGCGCCTCAACCAGTCGAATCTGATGCTGACCGCTGCGGATCATCGCAATCGAAGCCATCGACAGGACGGTCACTGCAAGGGTGCAAACCAACAGCATGTAGCCGCTTCGTCGCGTTCGTCTGATGGCAGAAGCTCTCAACCGGACCATTCAAATCAACTCTTAGGCTTGGGGCGGAGTGGCAACAGCGGCGTTGATCCGCACGTTCCGACGGGTGTCGGGATCACGAGCGGTGAGTTGGATTTCGATACCGGTGCGGCGACGATCTCCGTTGCGTTCACGTCGTTGAATAAAACGAACGCGTCGCACGTTTTCGACGACGACGGTTGTCTCGCCCGACTGGCGCATCTCAAGCTTCTGTCCTCGAACTCGGAATGCAGCCGTCGTTCCGTCAGGCATCCGAACGGAAATGCGATTTTGCCGGAATAAAGAAATCTCACCATCGCGGATCGTCTTGGTGAGATAGCGAAGTCCTTGCCGCATTTGGGTTGATTGTGATCCATCTCCGTTAGCGTCTGCTATCGACTGACCCGAAGCTCGAATCACGCCAGCCAACGGTACAATCATCAAGGCGACCAGACCTGTGCAGGCAATGACCTCCAACAAACCGATACCACGTCGTGTGCGGAATCTCGCATTCATGGCGCCGCCCATTGTGTACGGAGTGTCTCGTTGGGTTCACCGAGATCGATTCGCCAGTTTCGATTGTCGTCCTGCCAAACTTCGACAACGACATTGACCAACTGTTCATCCGTCATCGTTGGGTCGGCGGTCATTCGAGTACGCCTTCGTAGTCGGGGTCCATCCGTCAATCGAATGTTTGCACGCTGCTGGATACCGGATCGATGAGCCCGTCGAAAATAGCCAGTACGTGACAGCGACATCTTGGCGCGCTCCATCGCGGCCTCGGCTTCGAACAGGATTGTGTCTCGCGTCTTCAATCGTGCCCTTGCGGCGTAAGATTCACCGATCAGGTGGACGGCGGGAATCAAAAGAGTGGAGAGCAGCATCGACCCCAAAGCAACATCCAATAGCGTGGCACCAAGCCTCGGGTGGCTTGAGCGACGTCGCTGAGTTGGGGCGTTCGTCAACGCGATACAGCGAAGTGATGCGATATCCAAAACTCGGTTCATGGCAATTTGCGCTGAATCTGACCACTTGCGGGAGCCACGGTAACAACACCGACCGAGTCAGCGTGGGTAATGGTCCACTCCAAGCGTTCGTTGGAAGTCCCCGTTGGAGAGAACTGGATCTCTGCCGGGCGTCCACGAATTTCAACATCGGCTCCAAGTTCGACCACCCAACTCATGCTGTCCCGAAACGGACCGGCATACTCGGTGATCAAGAGATGTTCGATGCCACCGGACACCATCCGCCGAACCGCAACGGTTGCTTGGTTGGTGATCGCAGTGTTTCGAGCCGTGGTCAGGGAATTAGCAACATCGTTGGTGGCGGCAGTCGCTTCCCGACGCGTGTGCCAATTCCCATCGAGCATGATCAAGCTTGCCGCTGCGGCCACTGCCAACACACTGATCACCATGATCGATTCGACCAAGGTAACGCCGGTTCGATTTCGGTCAGCGAATAGTGGGTGCATCAATAGGGCCGCGCAAGAAAAAGTCCGCTGGTTCGACCGCGAGAAGATCACGATGAGTCCATGCGGACATTTGAGGTAGTCAACGCTCGGACGCGTTTCGCGTCCGAGTCAACGCCCGAGAAACAACTCAGGGTAGAACGAAACTACCGCTTTTTGCGGAAGACGCCGGTTGCAGCGGAGTAGTTGTAGTTGTTCTTGATCTTGGTCAAGCGTGCTCGTTCTTCCGCTGTGCGATTCGCGAGGTAACCAGCGGATGCAAGCCCATCTGCATCGGCCGGGTAGTTGCCCATCTCCAGGAAGTACGTTTGAGCCATGGCGTTTAGCGTTGCAACCTCTTGATCAGCCAACTTATCTTCACTCTTAGCACGCATCGGCGCGACCGTTGCAACGGTCGCAGCGGCGACAACGGCTAGAATGACCACGGCAGCAATCACTTCCAAAAGTGAAAAGCCGCTGTTCTTTCTTCGTTTCATCTTTGTAAACTCTCCGAGCAAGTTCTGTTTCATGGGGGCTGCGCCGGTACGGAGCTATGCCGTCTAACGGAAACCTAGGTCAGATTTTTCCAAGACGTCGAATGGATCAATCAAAATGTCGATGAATCTGCAGAGTCGGAACCCAGCCAACGGGGAAGTGGTCTGGGATGGGCCAATATCCACACCGACCGAAGTCGATCAAGCAATCTCAAATGCGCACGCGTATCTGCCGCAATGGCGATCCGTCGAACTTGCCGAACGAATCAAGATCGTTCGTTCCTACGCGGCGCACTTAACCGAGCATCGCACTGAAGTAGCGGATTTGATTCGCGCCGAAGTCGGCAAGCTGCCTTGGGACGCCGCAGGTGAAGTTGGAGCATCGATCGCAAAAGCGGAATTGTCCATCAAAGCGTTGCAGGAGCGCAGATCGCTGCAAGTGGTCGAGGATGATCAAGCCGTTTTGCAGCGAGTAACTCGGTACGCGCCAGTCGGTGTCGCATTGGTCCTTGGGCCATTCAATTTTCCGTTGCACCTACCCGGCGGCCAAATCATTCCAGCCCTGCTGTCTGGAAACACCATCGTCTTTAAACCGAGTGATCAGGCGACGGCTGTTGGCCAATGGATGATGAACGCGTGGCGTTCGGTTGGATTGCCGGACGGAGCCATGCAATGCGTGGTCGGCGGCGTCGAAACGGCAACCAAGGCGATCGATTCGTCGCTCATCAATGCGGTCTATTTGACCGGCAGCCTGCAAGCGGGCCGAGCCATTCATCGTCAACTGGCCGGTCGCCCCGAGGTCTTATTGGCGTTGGAATTGGGCGGCAACAACCCGGTCGTCGTTTGTGAAGATGCCGAACCCAAGAAAGCTGCCAGCCTCGTAGCCTTTTCGGCATTTATCTCTGCCGGACAACGATGCACGTGCGCTCGGCGGGCATTGTTTGTTCAAGGCCACCAAACCGAACAGCAAATCGATGCACTGATTGCATCCACCAAGCAGCTACGGATTGGTTTGGCATCGGATCAACCGGTTTCGCAGGTCGGACCACTTATTTCGGCGGACGCAGCAAATCGATTGGAACAGACCTACCAAAGACTGTTGGAACTCGGGTGTCAACCGATCATCCCTTGGCGAATCGATGATCGATGCCGAGCATTGGTCGCACCTGCCATCGTCAATGCGGATGGGATCAGCGATGAAGCAAGACAAGCTCTGGGTGAGATGGAGTGGTTTGGTCCGCTTCTTGTTATCGAAACCGTTTCGACGTTGGAGAAGGCGATTCAATTTGCGGCAAATACCACGTACGGTCTCGCAGCGTCCATGTTGGGAGGAAGCTTGAATGACTTCGAGAAGTTTGTCGAACAAGTTGGGGCAGGGGTCGTGAACTGGAACGGTCCCACGACCGGCGCCGCCGGTTCTTTGCCATTTGGTGGATTGGGCAGCAGCGGTAATCATCGACCCGCTGGTTTTCACGCGATTGATTTTTGCAATGACCCGGTCGCTTCGCTGCAACGAACCGAGATGCCAGATCTAGATCCTTGGAGCATTGCCAAGTGAGTCTCATTGAATGGCAACTGGATCGGCTGGTTGGGCCGACACACCACTTCGGTGGACTCGGGGTTGGCAATGTCGCTTCGCAACGGAGCGCCGGTACGCTCTCCAATCCTGCCGCCGCGGCATTGCAGGGGCTTGAGAAGATGCGGTGGATCGCCCAAGCCACCGGCGCGCAGTTGATCGTTCCACCTCAACCACGTCCGGACTTTGAAGTTCTCCGCAACCTCGGATTTTCCGGCTCGGATGCGGATGTGCTGAAACGAGCGCGCGATGACTCGCCCGATCTGTTGTCTGCAGCAACGAGCTGTTCGGCGATGTGGACGGCCAACGCCGCGACCGTCGTTCCCGATATCGACTGCATGAACCATGACCGAACAGGCACAAGTCTGTCCGTTGCGAACTTGGTTTCAAGCATCCATCGAACGACCGAACCCAGTCAATCACAACGAGATCTCAAAAAGGCGCTACCCGATTCGTGCCGCATCCTTCCGCCTTTGAAAAGCGGTTATGCGATGCGAGATGAGGGTGCTGCGAACCACATGCGTTTAAGTGTTGCGGGTGCGTCGGCAGGGATCCACGTATTCGTTTATGGGGATCAGGATCCAGTGCCGACGCGTTACCAAGCAAGACAGTCCTTGGCGTCCTGCCGAGCTATTGCGCGACGCCACGACTTAGTTCCGGAGAATGTTTTCTTCTTGAAGCAGCATCCGGATGCGATTGACGCGGGTGCATTTCACAATGATGTCGTTGCAATGAGCCATCTAGATCGATGGATCCATCATGCCGACGCATTTTTTGAAGCGTCTGAAACGTACGAGAAAATCGAATCTCGATTTCATGAGCTGTTCGGACAAGACCTGATCCGTATTTCTGTTGCTCCCGAAACTTTGAGTTTGCCGACAACCGTCGGAACGTATTTATTTAACAGCCAGATCATCTCCCGTGACACCGACTCTCCACCAAAGATCGTCTGCACCCGACAGGTGGAACAGAATCCATCCGCGCGACGACTCGTCGAACAGTGGTGTCAATCCGAAGTGTTTCAGTCGGTGCACTACGTGGACTTGGATCAAAGCATGTCGGGTGGTGGTGGTCCAGCTTGCTTGAGGCTGCGTATCCCGTTGCCAATTGATTTATCCGACACCATTCCGAAACCCGCACGGTTTTCGGAATCCTCCTATGACCGTCTCCGTGATTTGGTTCAATCCGAATACAGCACGGAACTCATGATCGACGATCTCGCGCGGATCGATTTCCACCAGCAAGCTTCAGAAACTCAGCGGAAAGTCGTTCGACTCCTTACGACGGGCCAGTAGCGATCGATCGCTTGGCAAGGTATCGCTAGTAGGTCATGCTCCGCATGATGACAGAACGGAACGCTACGATCGGCGGCTATGTAGAAGTCTAGTAGGTCATGCTCCGCATGACGACAGACGGAACGCTACGATCGGCGGAGCGATCGGCGACTATAGAAGCGGTTCTTGCCGACGATCGATACGTGACATCGATCGATGAATGCACTACCTAGGCATTGGGATTCTCTGAGATCTTCTCGTAAAAATCGGGCTGTCGATCATCAAAGCGATGAATTACATGCGCACCGCCTGGAGCCCGTTCGATGCGTTTGTTACGAGCCAGATCCAGATTGATATCCGCCAGCAGCATGATTTCTCCGTCGCTGCCAGTTTTCGCCAGAATGACGCCATCGGGTCCACAAATCGAACTGCAACCGCAAAATGCGAATCCGTTCTCTTCGCCGATTCGATTGGCTGCAACAAAGTAAAGATGGTTCTCCATGCTGCGAGCCGGCGGCACGACATTCGCGGTGTGAGAGGCACCCACCGGCCAATTCGTTCCCAAAGCGATCACGTCGGCGCCTTCTAGTGCGAGCACTCGCATAGGCTCCGGGAAGGAGCAGTCGTAACAGATGGCCATGCCCACGCGACACGTTTCCCCAGTCTTCGTGACCGCCTCATGAACTTGGTACGGAAAATCGCCGCGGTCGACGAATCGATCGATGCCGAGATGCGGCAGATGGACTTTCCGATAGTGCCCCACGAGGCCGCCGGATCCAATCAGAGCGGCGGCGTTGAACAGCCGATCTCCACCCGTTTCCAAGAAACCCAAGGTGACGTGTAGATTCCATTGCCCAGCTTTCTCCGCGATTTTCCCGAACGTGGGGTCGTCGATCGCCAATGCATGCGGCAACGCTTGTTCACGGCTGTCGTAGGCGTATCCACTGAGCATGCATTCGGGCATTACGACCAGATCAGCTCCGGAGCGTCCGGCTTGATCGATCCATTTCAGGGCCCGTTCCAAGTTGCTCGCAACATCGGAAAAACGGATATCGGTCTGGACGCAAGCTAGCAACATTGCAAAATCATTCCTATCTGGAGGCAATCTTCTCAGCCGCTCGGGCAACAAGGAATGACATTATGAGCGATTCGGTGTTTGACTACGACCTATTCGTCATTGGGACGGGTCCCGGTGGTGAAGGAGCTGCGATGCAGGCTGCCAAAGGGGGCATGAATGTCGCGGTAGCGGAGACATATCATCAGATTGGCGGTGGCTGCACCCATTGGGGAACCATCCCCAGCAAAGCGTTGCGTCACACAATCACCGCGACGATGAGAGTGTTGAAGAACCCACTGTTTCGCGAAATGGGGCTGCACGCCGCGACTCCGTCGATGGAACAGCTCAAACGTGGGACACAAGCAATCATCGGTCGGCAAGTCTCGATGCGGCAGTCATTTTATGACCGTAACGAAGTTCCGATTTATCGAGGACAAGCCAGGTTCGTGGATGATCATGCCGTATCGATCGACGGTGACGAACCCATCCGGGCAAAACACTTCGTGATCGCGACGGGTTCACGCCCATTCCGTCCACCCACTGTCGACTTTAACCATCCTCGCATCTTCGACAGCGACACGATCTTGGGTATGAAACATCGACCTTCGTCGATCAGCATCTACGGTGCCGGCGTAATCGGTGTCGAATACGCGTCGATGTTTCGAAATCTCGGCATGAAGGTCAATCTGATCAACACACGATCCAAGCTGCTTGAATTCTTGGATGATGAGATCATCGATGCATTGTCGTATCACCTGCGAGACCAGGGCGTCATCATTCGTCACAACGAGTCGCTCGACCGGATTGAAGGTTTGGACGACGGCGTGATCTTGCATTTGAAAAGCGGTAAGCGAGTGAAGACAGATGTTTTGTTGTGGGCCAACGGTCGATCTGGAAACACAGAAGATTTGGGGCTCGAGAACCTGGAAGTCGTCGCCAACAACCGCGGCCAGGTTCAAATCGACGAACACTTCCAAACCGTCGTGCCACACATCTATGCGGTCGGAGACGTGATCGGTGTTCCATCTTTGGCGAGCGCCGCCTACACCCAAGGCAGGGCGGCGGCTACACACATGCTGGGTCAAGCCAACGGTAACTTGCGACTGCATGACATTCCCACGGGCATCTATACCAGTCCCGAAATCAGCTCGGTTGGTAAAAACGAACGTGACTTAACCGAAGCGTGTGTGCCGTATGAAGTCGGGCAATCACAATTCAAGAGTCTTGCCCGTGCCCAGATCACGGGCGAAACGGTAGGCATGCTGAAGCTCTTATTCCATCGCGATACGCTGGAGATTCTCGGCGTCCACTGCTTCGGCGCCAATGCTTCGGAGATCGTTCACATTGGACAAGCCATCATGAATCAACCAGGTGAACAAAACACGCTGAAGTACTTTATCGAAACCACATTCAACTATCCCACGATGGCCGAAGCTTACCGAGTCGCGGCGCTGAACGGATTCAATCGGCTGTTTTAGATAGGTCAGGCTGTGAACCTGCGAGGAAATATCGCGGAGCGGGCCCTTTACGGGCTTATCCGTGAATTTCGTCATGCTTGGCTCGCGCTACGATCGACTTTCGGCGGGACGATCGGCGACTCTCGGCTCGCCCTACTGTGTCTCAAACCGTTCGACGACGGCACATCCACAGGCGTCACCCCAGACGTTAACGGCGGTTCGAGCCATGTCGAGTAAGCGGTCGACCGCGAGGATCACGCCTTGCATTTCCAATGGCAAGCCAGCAACCTGCAGGATGATGACCATCATGACCAAGCCAGCGTGAGGGATTCCTGCAGCTCCAACGCTTGCCAACAAAGCCGTCACGGCGATGATCACTTGTTGGGTAAACGGTAAGTTCACGCCGTAGTGCAACTGGGCAATAAATAACACCGCCACGGCTTCATATAACGCTGTGCCATCCATGTTGATCGTTGCACCTAGGGGCAACACAAACGATCCGGTTTTATTGCTAACACCGGCCCGCTGTTCAATGTTGCTGAGCGTCAGTGGAAGTGTTGCGTTACTACTGGCACTGCTGAATGCCGTTAATAGAGCCGGTGACATCGCTCGCGCAAAATCGGTTGGACTGCGACGCGCGACAAACCACAGAATCAATGGCATCGTTACTGCCGCATGAATGGCAAGCGCCAAAACGACGGAGAGGAAATACCAACCGAGTGCCTTGATCACATCGATACCCTGCGTCGCTGTCACGTAGGCGATCAAAAACAAGACGCCGATGGGTGCCAATCGAATGATCGCCATCGTCATCGCCATCATGACGTCGAATCCCGCCGCGGCAAAATTCCGGATCCTCTCGGCCGTCGTTCCACCAACGCGGACGGCAAAAATGCCAAACGCGATCGTGAACGCAATGATCGACAAAAAATTGGGGGCCGTTAGAGCCGCCAGTGGGTTGGCAGGAATGATTGCCTGCACCTGATTGAACAGAATGTCACTTAGCGATTCGGAGCTTCCGATATTTTCAGCGACCGCTCGTGGCGCGTCATCGTCATTTCCCAATCCGGGGCGGATCATGTTAACGACCAGCAGTCCCGTTGTGATCGCGAGCATGCTGGTGGTCAGATAATACGCAATCGTCCGCGTGAACATGCGTCCGACTTCGTCAGCTCCGCCCAGGCCAAGAATGCCTGTTAGCAGCGAAGTGACGATCAAGGGCACGGCGACCATCTGTAGCATCCGCAGAAACAAGCCGCCGATCCGCTTAAACCAAGCACCGACTTGTTTTGCGGTACTTTGACCAAACCGCTCGTAGAGATCCGCCGCGATGGCATCCTCCGCTCGCAACTCTGTCACGTTGCGAAATGACCCCGGCTCTTTGACCAAGGGATCGATCACGCGTTTAACGGTCTCCGCCTCCGTGACGTATTGGATCTCCGTGAGGCGAGACGAATCGGTGATCTCGGCGGATTGGATCCCTGCCGGCAAACCCGAATCCAAAAACACATCTGATTCGGACGCGGTGAGATTGAGCAGCAGTCCCACCAAGGAACCGATCACCATACCAATTAGGATTTGCCAATGCAGTGCGAGTCGAAACATACAGGTTACCGGTCATCCAATTCGTCGGTGGCTAAAACGTAGGCCGTAGCGTGTGTTCGGCAGGCGCCCAAAGAGACATGCAATTTCTCGATACCAATCTGATCTGCCCAGATTGCGGCAGCCCCACCAAGTGCCAAGGTGGGACCCTCACCGCTGAGCACGACCACTTCGATATCGTTCCAACGGACGCCTTGATTTCTGCAACGCATCGCTTTCATGGCGGCTTCTTTCGCTGCCCATCGCGTCGCGAAATGCTGGTTGGAGTTGATCGAACGCAAGCAGTATTCGATCTCGTTACCGGTGTATACCCGTTCGAGAAACTGTTCGCCATGCGCTTCAATCATTTTGGCGATGCGAACGCACTCAACGATCTCCGTTCCAGTTCCGATGATAGCCATCAGCAGGGATCACTTTTGCAAATCAAGGCGGCGTCGGAAGATGGTTGCTCCCGAGCAATGCACCTATCGTAACCCACAAGCGCGTTGAGCGCGGCTCAAGACCTCTCCGGCGACGTTTCGCGCTTGATCGGCTCCCTTCTTCAGGACCTCGCGGACGTAGTCCAAATTGGCTTCAAGTTCCGATCGTCTCGCACGCGCATCGGCAAAATAAGACTCGCTCGCCTCAGCTACCGCCTTCTTTACGTCACCGTATCCGAATCCGCCTCGACGATACATTGCCGCCATCTCTTCGATTTGCTCCGGGGTGCCAAAGAGCCGAAATAGCTGGAACAGATGGTCGTCATCCGGTTCCTTTGCGTCTTCCATTGGTCGACTGTCGGTCGTGATCCGCATGATCTGCTTGCGAATCGGTTTGACTTCACCGAACAAGGGCAGCGTGTTGTCGTAACTCTTGCTCATTTTCTGACCGTCGGTGCCCGGCACTTTCGCACTGTGATCCAAAGTCTTCGCCTTTGGCAACACGAATGTTTCACCAAACGTGTGATTAAAGCTGCCAGCCAAATCACGACAGACTTCAATGTGCTGAACCTGATCCTCACCGACCGGAACGATCTGTGAGTCGTAGGCCAAAATATCCGAGGCCATCAAGACAGGGTACGTGAACAACCCAGCATCGGCGGGGACTCCCTTCGCCTTTTTTTCTTTGTAGGCGTGGCATCGCTCGAGCAAACCCATCGGCGTTCCGGTCATCAGCAACCACGTCAGTTCGCTCACCTCGGGCACATCCGACTGAACAAACAGCGTTGCCTTCTTCGGATCTAATCCGAGTGCGAGCAGATCGATAGCGGCATCCAGCGTGTACTGACGCAATTCTTCTGCGTTGCGAATCGTCGTCAGTGCATGAAGATCCGCGATGAAGTAATACCCATCGTTGTCTTCTTGCAAATCAATGTACTGGCGAATGGCGCCGAAGTAGTTTCCCCAGTGGGGACGACCGGTCGGTTGAATACCGGAGAGCACACGCATGGCGATCGATCAACCAAAGAGTTCCAAACAAAGAGTTCCACGCAGTTTTGCACTGATAGCGTCTTGATTTCTACCAGGCTTGTCAATTCACCTAATGGTCCGTCTCAAGCCGCGAAAATGCGAATGACCGAGAGTGCTCCCGTTCCGCGGAGCCAAGGTTCAAGTCTCCGAAACCGATTGGGTGGAAACGGATTCCACAACGCCTTTCACTCTCGGCCAGATAATGACCGCTTCGATCAGCATCCAAATCTCTAGCGCAAAGGTGGTCACGCCGATCACAATGACGACCCAATTGGGATTCTCAGCACGAAGCCACTTGGGTAAATCGACATAGATCGCCCAGGCTGGGATCAACAACATGAACACCATCGGTACGACGACGAACCAGACAGGAATGCTGCGTCGCCACAGGAAAAAGGCAATCACCAGGAATGCCAAACCGGCGAGCAATTGATTGGTTGCCCCAAACAGCGGCCACAAGATTAAGCCTCCTTTCCCCGCGAAGTTCTGCACCCACCAAAGGCCACCGGTCACGCCTCCGGCCGTCGATTCAGCCGGCAGCGACGTTGATTGCTTGAGCACGTAATCGTCAGGAAGATCACCCGAAACGGCTTGCCCCAGAGACACAGGCGTATCAGGGCTCGGCAATGCTGCGATCATTAACGCCAAGATCACCGCAAAGATCGTTGCGCCATGTTTGTTCTGCAACCAAACGGCTGGATTCCACTTGCCAGATGCCGACGACTGTTTATGACTCGATCCGGCGAACGTCGCCGCGAGTTCCTGCACCACGTATCGTTGCAAACGACATGCTGTATCCAGCGTTGTCCCCGCAAATGATGCGACCAAAACTCCCATCACGGCAACCGCGACACCTGAAGGAATCGACATCGCTTTCAAGAAGTTCGCGGAGCCATCCACAAACGCTCCAACCTTTGCGCCTAAACCGTTTGCCGATTCCCATGTCGCATAACGTGCGAGATACGCTTCTTCGCCGGTAACGATTTGGTTATTCGCATTGACGGCTCCCAATCCGAGTCCGGCTACGCATGCGAGAATGACCAAAGTTGCCAAAAACCCTTCGGTCAACATCGATCCGTAGGCAACAAACTGTGCGTCCGTTTCACACTTAATCTGCTTGCTGGACGTCCCCGAGGACACCAGGCAGTGAAACCCGCTACAAGCACCACAGGCAATCGTGATAAACAGGAACGGAATCACCGCGGGTGCACCAATCGGGTCGGTACGTATCACCGGAGCGGAAATCTCGAGCGGGACGCGTTCTCCACCTTCGACAACCGGTGACCCTCCAAACAGGCCGGCTACGACCAAACCGGTCACTACCAACCCAAGTGCTGTGATCAATTGCAACGAATTGATGTAGTCCCTCGGTTGAAGCAGTGTCCAAACGGGAAGCACCGATGCGACGTACGAATAGACCAACAAGATCAGCACCCAGGTCATCACGGACCAGCTAGCCATCATTGCATTCAGCTCTCCCAGCCGCCCGGAATCACCGTAGACCAATGACAGATACATGATCGTCAACGCTAACAGTGACGGCACCAACAGGTTCACTTGGCGGCGATGCAACCAGACTCCGATCGCTACGGCGATGGGAATCTGGACCAAACAGGGGAAAATCGCGGCCGGGTAAAGTTTGAACACGTTTGCGATCACGAGGCCAAAAATCGCCAAAACGATGGTCAGCGCCATGAACAAGATCAGCAAGAACAACAAACGTACGCGTCGATTCATGACACGACCGGCAACATCCCCGACCGTCTGTCCCTGACTGCGCATAGAGACAACCAGGGAACCGAAGTCGTGCACGGCCCCGATTAGAACGGACCCGAGCAAGACCCAAATCAGCGCCGGCAACCATCCCCACATGACGGCAATCGCCGGTCCGACGATCGGTCCCGTGCCGGCAATCGACGTGAAATGATGGCCAAAAAGAATGGACTTGTTCGTCGGAACGAAGTCTCGATCGTCATTCAGCTCGACGCTTGGCACCGTCGCTTGCGGGTTGAGCTGAAAGATCTTCGTCGCCAACCACCTTCCATAGGTGTGGTAGGCGCACAGGTATCCAACCATCGCACCGATGGCGATCAGCAGTGTGGTCATTTGTCCGCCTTTGAGGGAGAGAGGGACGGGAAAGGCGACTTCCCGTAACACGACGTGATAATCAAACCAGCCGCCGATGCCAAGCATGAGACACCGGCAAGGCGTGCATCGGGGCGATGTTCTGGTCGATTTAGGTCGTTCAGACCGGACCAAGCAGCAATCCGTTGCCGGCGGTTCGCCGCTCTACGCGGCCGTTCTAGTAGAGGTGGTGGCAACGCCGTGGACCTCTATACTAACGCGACTCGAACGGCGACCACCCATCCACTCGTTGGCAAGGAGCACCTCTCCCGTGTCGGACAGCATTGAGAAAACGATCATCATTGGCAGTGGGCCGGCCGGATGGTCAGCAGCGATTTACGCGGCCCGCGCGAATTTAAACCCGGTCGTTTACGAAGGCACCTTCAAACCAGAGATGATTCCGCTCGGTCAGCTAGCGTTTACGACCGAAGTGGAAAACTACGCAGGATTTCCCGCAGGGAACATCCGGGCGTTTGTCGAATCCGCCGTTGACTCCTCTCGACACTACAACTTGCCCCCCGCGCCCGAGGGTCACGTCAAGGATGGCCAACCGCATTACGCGGTGCAGGGCACAGAGTTGATGGAGCTGATGAAACAGCAAGCGTTGAATTTCGGGACGCGAGTCATCGGGGACGACATCGAATCGGTTGAATTCGGAGACGGTGTTCACTCATTGAAACCAGCATCCGGCGATGCCGTGAAAACGCAAACGGTCATCATCGCGACCGGAGCCCGCGCCAATTATCTGGGCCTGCCGTCGGAAGAGGAATACAAGAACAAAGGCGTCAGTGCCTGCGCCGTTTGCGATGGAGCGTTGCCTTTGTATCGAGGCAAACCGCTAGCCGTCGTCGGTGGTGGTGACTCAGCCGTCGAGGAAGCGACATATCTGGCGAATCTGAAGGATGCCAGCACGATTTACATGATCATTCGTCGCGACCAAATGCGCGCGTCAAAAGTAATGCAAGAACGGGCACTCAAGCATCCCAATATCGAGGTGCTTTGGAACAGCGTCGTGGGAGAAGTTCGCGGCGACGGAAAAATTGTCACGGGTCTGAGGATCGATAGCACCGCAGACGATTCGACACGCGACCTGGATGTCGGCGGCATGTTTGTCGCGATTGGTCATACGCCGAACACATCGTTCCTCAACGGCGCGGTCGACATGAATGAGAGTGGCTACATCAAGTGGGCCAAGCCATTCCGAACGGACACTTCTGTCACGGGAGTATTTGCAGCAGGCGACGTCGCTGATGATTATTATCGCCAAGCGATCACCTCAGCAGGCACCGGCTGTATGGCTGCACTGGATGCAGAGCGGTACCTCGCTGAGTTGGAAGGTTAGAGCAGGTTAAAGAAGGCGGCACCACCATGAACGACGACGCATCGAATCAGACGCACGAAGACACCTTGCTAGAGTTAGCCGCGGAGAGTGGTCCACTCGGTAAAGCAGCAATTTACTCGCGGCTGTCTGGCCCCGGATGGCTGCAAGGTGCGATCACGCTCGGCGGCGGTTCACTCGCCGGCGCTCTGTATCTCGGCGTGATCATGGGATACGAGATGATGTGGTTGCAGCCCATCGCGATGATTCTCGGTGTCGTGATGCTCAGCGCCATCAGTTACGTCACGCTAACGACCGGCGAGCGTCCTTTTCAAACGCTCAAGACCCACATCTCTCCAGTGCTCGCTTGGGGATGGCTGATCGCCACGATGATGGCCAACATCGTTTGGTCACTCCCGCAGTTTTCGCTCGGTACAGCGGCCGTCCAGCAAAACTTGATTCCGTCCTTGGATGGGAATACCGGCAAGTTAATCATTGCCGTTGCCTTGCTTGCCGTCGCGTCGATTGTTGTTTGGTTTTACAACTCTGGAAGCGCGGGGATCAAAGCTTTTGAAGTCATCCTGAAGGTGATGGTCGGGATCGTCGTGATCTCTTTCTTTGGCGTCGTGTTTGAACTGACACGCCAAGGATTGCTTCCGTGGGACAAGATCTTTAGTGGATTTATTCCGCAACTGGGTTATCTGTTTGAACCAGTCCCAGTGCTTGCCGACCAGGTTGCCCAGACCGGTGATTACAGCCAGTGGTGGAACGACAAGGTCGCGGCCAAACAGAAAGACACGATCATCGCTGCGTTTGCGACCGCCGTTGGCATTAACATGACATTCCTCCTTCCCTATTCCATGCTCAGGAAAGGGTGGGGAGCACGCCATCGCGGTTTGGCGATTTTCGATTTGTCGATCGGTTTGATCGTACCGTTCGTGTTGGCCACAGGATGCGTCGTCATCGCCGCGGCGAGTCAATTCCATGGCTCGACCAAAGATGTGATGGCCATGGTTGACGCCGGTAATACGGACGCGAAGGAGGTCAAAGACTATTTTAAGTATCTGGACGAACGAATCACTCAGGAGAATCCTGATCTCGGCGAAACAGAAAAAGTCGCAGCGCGAGCAGAACTTCCGGACGCCGACAAACAGCTCGCTGCCATGCTGGCGGGAAGAGACAACCAAACGCTCGCCGCCACGCTTGAACCACTCGTTGGGAGCGTCGTGGCGCAAAAACTATTCGGGATCGGCGTGCTGGGAATGGCGGTTTCCACAATCATCATCCTGATGCTCATCAACGGGTTTGCATTTTGTGAGTTGATCAACGTCCCCGCAAAAGGTGCGATGCATCGGCTTGGAAGTTTTTTGCCGGCCGTCGGAGTGGTGGGACCTTTTGTTTGGGGTGCGGCGGCGCCAGCGCTCGCCGTGCCAACGTCTGTGATTGGGGGCGCAATGTTGCCAATCGCTTACTTGTCCTTCCTGTTGCTTATGAATTCGCGTCAGACGCTGGGCGATTCATTCCCGACAGGCATGAAACGCTTGGTCTGGAACATCGTCATGCTGATAGCAACCGGCGTGGCTGGATTCGCGTCCGCCTGGGGTCTGTATGGCAAGGCAATGAAGGTCAAGGGCGTCGAAATTCCACTTGGAAAGATCGCGTTGGGTGTGTTGGCTGTCATGCTGGTCCTCGGAATCGTCAGCTTTTTCAGCAAAGAAGCAGCTCACGCAAAACGGACTTCTACATAGCGGGATGTAGGGAAGCCATCGTGTTGTCCAACGCGTGAAACGATCGAACGGATTCGCCATGTGCGAATCTTCCCAACGTTGCTATGCCAGTCTTCGAAACGAACCAAAACAGATCCAAAACCCTCAACTTGGATTCACGCTCCAAACAACTCCATGCCACCAAGGATGCTTGATCGATGACTCAGTGGATTAGTGTTCGTGACGCCCGCTCCGAATCTGCGGTTGGCCCCGATTGCGAAGTGCGCGGTTGGGTGAGAACACGGCGTGACAGTAAAGGCGGATTCAGCTTTATCGAAATCAATGACGGCAGTTGCTTCGGCAATCTGCAAATTGTTGCACCGGGTGAGTTGGCAAACTACGCCGATGAGGTTCAGAAGCTATCGGCCGGTTGCAGCATCGTCGTCACGGGTGACTTGCAAGAGTCACCCGCCAAAGGCCAAGCCACGGAACTGCATGCAACCGAAGTTCGTGTGATGGGCTGGGCGGACGCCGAAAACTACCCGCTGCAAAAGAAACGTCACTCCTTCGAAAAGCTCCGTGAATGGGCACACATTCGTGCGCGGACCAATACCTTCGGCGCCGTGACGCGAGTTCGCGATCAAATCAGTCACTCCATCCACCGCTTCTTCCAAGACAACGGTTTCTTTTACGTGAATACGCCCATCATCACCGCGAGTGATTGTGAGGGCGCTGGCGAGATGTTCCGAGTGACGTCGCTCGATCTCGAAATGCTCGCCAAGAGCGGCGGGCCCGTAAAGTACGAGTATGACTTTTTTGACAAACCAGCGTTCTTGACCGTTAGCGGCCAGTTAGAAGCGGAGACTTACGCTACCGCACTAGGCCGCGTTTACACGTTTGGCCCCACTTTCCGCGCGGAAAACAGCAACACCAGTCGTCACTTGGCGGAGTTTTGGATGGTCGAACCGGAGGCCGCTTTCTTTGACCTCGTTGACGACATGAAGCTGGCCGAAGATTTCTTAAAACGCATCTTCAGCGACTGCTTGAACGAGTGCGACGAAGACATGCAGTTCTTTGACCAGCGCATCGAAAAAGGAAAAATCGATCAGCTGCGTTCAGTCATTGAAAAGCCGTTCGGTCACATGACGTACACCGAAGCGATCGATGTGTTGACCAACAGCAGCGAAAAATTCGAGTACGAAGTGTCATGGGGCACCGACCTTCAAGCCGAGCACGAGAGATACCTGACGGAGAAACATGTCCAAGGCCCCCTGATTCTGACCGACTATCCATCGTCCATTAAACCGTTCTATATGCGTATCAGTGACGATGGCAAAACCGTTCGAGCAATGGATGTATTGGTTCCGGGTGTCGGCGAAATCATCGGCGGCAGCCAACGAGAAGAGCGCTTGGATGTGTTGCAGTCGCGAATGGACGAGGCAGGATTGGAACAAGAAGAATACTGGTGGTATCTCGACCTTCGCCGATTTGGCACCGTGCCTCATGCCGGATTTGGTTTGGGGCTTGAGCGTGTCGTGCAGTACGCCACGGGGATGACCAACATTCGCGATGTGATTCCATTTCCACGCACGCCGGGCAACGCTGAGTTCTGATCTTGATGACGGCCGGACGACTTGCACCATCGCCTACCGGCGCTCAACACCTGGGCAACGCACGTACTTATCTGATTGCCTACTGGGCAGCGAGGAAAGCCGGGCACAAGGTGATTCTCAGAATCGAAGACGTCGATTCTCCACGTATCAAACCGTGGGCGACGCAACAGGCGATCGACGATTTACGTTGGCTCGGCATCCAGTGGGACGAAGGGCCTGATGTCGGCGGTCCAAATGCACCGTACATCCAAACGGAAAGGACAGCGTCGTATCAACGAGCGTTGAAACGATTAATCGAAGCGGACTTGGTCTTTCCCTGCACTTGCACGCGAAAAGACATCGAAGCGGCTGGCTCGGCGCCGCACTTCGAGCACGAGAGTCCGATTTACCCTGGAACTTGCAGCGGTTGGCGCAACACTGACCCGTTACCGCCCCAAGGCACTTACTGTTGGCGATTTCGTGCGAGTGATCGAGAAATGGAATTCGACGACGCGGTGTCCGGACGGCAAGTCTGCAATCCATCACGTGACCTAGGCGATTTCCCAATCACACAAAAAACGGGCGCCTCGTCGTATCAACTAGCTGTCGTTGTCGACGACGATGCGATGGGCATCACCGAAGTTGTGCGAGGAGACGACTTGATCGCCAGCACATTCCGGCAAATGGACCTCTGTCACGCGTTAGGATTCCAAATCCCGTCCTACGCCCACATTCCTTTAGTTTGTGGCCCTGACGGCCGTCGACTCGCAAAACGCCATGGCGATACAAGGCTAAGTCACCTGCGTGATCAGGGCATCCCCGCGGAGCGAATCGTCGGCTGGGCGAAATCAAGCTGTCAGATCGATCACGAAAACGAATTCGACTGGCAACGGCTGCCAAAAAACCGAATTATCCTCCCGTCCAACGATTTCCGTCCATAGGTCTTTGCTTCGTCGCGCGCAACCCATCGATTCGCTCGCGTAAAGCGACCTAAACGCCTTCGCAAGTCCATTTGCCATCGACCAAACGCCAGGAGTCACCAGTCGGATTCTCATCCTTCAGTAATTCTGGCAATCGTTCAGGTCGCACGCTGTCATAGGAAGTCAATTTCGCGAATCGCAAAAGTGACCCCGGAACACCGACCGCCGTGAACCCGGGATGCCCCGTGGCTGGGTAAGGGCCGCCATGATTCATCGCTGCACTGACCGCGACGCCTGTTGGCATTTTGTCGTTCAGCAAGCGGCCAACCTTTGGGGCCAACTCATCGGATACGGTTATGCTCGCCGTATCTTCACTTCCATCGTTTGCGCTGTAGATACAACCGGTCAGATTCCCCTCGAGTTCGGAGATCGACTCACATAATTGATCTAAGTCATCCGCGACAACCATCAACGAAGCATTGCCAAACGCTTCGGTTTGGAAACCTTCCGGGTTCGCCAGAAACTCCTTCGCTGAGACTTTTAGCAACGTGTTTGCAAACGCACATCGATCCGCCTCAGGCTCACCACCGCCCGTAAGCAATTCCGCTCCGAATTGGCAGAGTGTTTCGATACTCTTCGAAAGGCTGGTGGCTACGGCAGGGGAGAGCAGGGTGCCAGCGGCACCGGTGGAGAATCTCTCTTTCACCGCTTCAATGAACTTGTCCGATGCTTCACCGTTCAACAGCAGCACCAATCCCGGATTGGTACAGAATTGACCGGTTCCCATCAAAACGCTGGTCAGAAACTCGTCGACGATCTGTTCGCCGCGTTCGCTCAAAGCGCCTGGCATGATGACGACAGGATTGACACTTGAGAGTTCCAAATAGATCGGCTTGCCAGCCCGATCTGCCGCGGCTTTGAGAGTTAGACCTGCCGAGCGGCTGCCGGTGTAACCCGTTGCTCCGACGCGTGGATCGGCCACCAAACGTTCTCCATCGGCGTGTGAAGTGCGATAGATCAGCTGTACGGTTGCCGCTGGCAAACCGACTTCCTTGATCGCTTCGGCTGCTTGCTCGGCAAACAAACGAGTGGTCTCGGGATGAGAGCTATTTGCTTTACCAATAACAGGGTTCCCGGCCGCGATCGCCGCCGCGAAGTCACCGCCGGAAACACTGCCGAAAGCGAAAGGAAAGTTGTTCGGCCCGAAAACACAAACCGGCCCCAATGGTCCATAGCACGAACGAATGCCGGCAGCCGTATCAATTGTTGGCAACGCCCAACTTCCTGTGCGACAAGCTGCGGCAGCGGCCCTCAGTTGGTTGCTGGTCCTAGGCAACTCGACGTCAGCTAAACGCGGGCTCTTTGCGAGTCCCGTTTCGGAATATGCGGCTTCAACCAGTGCATCTTTCGCCGCATCAATTCGGTCAGCGTAACGTTCCAGGAACTCGGCAATCTTCGCGACGGGCAATTGCCTGAGTTGTTTTGCAGCATCAACGGCCGCGTTTAAAGCGGCATCGCAGTCTTCCCAACTACTCACGGGAAATTGCGCATCAAGTTTTTGGTTGTGGTTTGGGTCCGTCGCCTGAAACGTGGATTGGAAATCAGCGTCACGCCATTGACCGGCAACAAGAACAGGACGAACGGTGGAAGTCGCAGTCGACATGGGAAACCTGTTTAAAAACCAGTGTTAGAAATTTGCAGAAGAAAACTCGATCAAGCGTGGCCTCGCTACAGCGGACCTGAACAATGCGTGGCAACGATCGAGTCGTAACGCCGTGAATGAAAATCACCCGGGTACGAAAATCACCCGGGTACATTAACCCTGAACGATCGGATTCGACAATGTGCCAATACCTTGCACGGAGATATGCACGACATCGCCAGCGCGCAACGTAAAGTCGGAAGTGGGTACGATCCCCGTTCCGGTCATCAAGAATGCTCCGTTCGGGAACGTGTTATCTCGCCCCAGCCAACCGACCAGATCGTCAAAGGCTCTTGCCATTTCGGCAACGGACGTCTGCTGGTCGAACACGATCTCGCCACCGCGATCGATTTTTAAGTCGATTCCGATTTGATCGGCAGCAGGCAGGGATTCGTAGAGAGTGATCCACGGTCCCAGTCCCGCACATTGGTCGTAGCATTTCGCCTGAGGCAGGTAGAGTGGATTTTCGCCTTCGATGTCACGCGAACTCATATCGTTGCCGATCGTCAGCCCGATGATTTTCAATGAAGGATTGAGAACCAAAGTGACTTCCGGCTCAGGCACATTCCACGTCGCGTCGGCTCGAATTCGCAGCGGCTGCAGATGACCACCGACACGGTGCGGAGTCGCCTTGAAAAACAGCTCGGGCCGGTCCGCTTCGTAAACCTGATCGTAGCATGACGCAGCCGCCTCGGACTCTTCCATCCGGGCCGTCTGACTTCGTTTGTAAGTGACACCCGCGGCCCAGACCTCTTGGTCATCGATGGGTGGTAACCACTTCACGGTTTCGTCGATCAAGATCGGTTCGTCCGACGTAAGAGACCCAATGGTTGCCATTGGATCTTCTAACGCGAGCAGCGCTGATAAATTGGGGAAGTCCCCAAGCCGCAACGGAAGAAGATGGCCGTTTTCAACACGACCAACCCGGACTTTACCAGCCGCATCTAGGAATTTTGTTACGTTCATGTCCACAAGGATATCGCAAAGTCATCGCCTCGGGGAGCATTCATGAACCGCCATCGATCTAAGCGTAGCGGGCGAGCGAGTCTCGTCGTCGCCGTCGTTGTCGCCGTGGCTCTCGTCGCGCTGATTTGGTTCCTTTGGCCGAAACCGGACGATCCGAACGGCGTCGGTGTAGCAGGCGGAACATTAACGCTGCTGGAATTGAATCGAACAGCCTTAGCGGCGACTGAGAACCTGGAAGTTGAGTCAGCGGATGAATCGTGGGTATCCCTTCGACAACAGCTTCCAGAAGATGAATCGGTTGCCTTGAACCAAGCGATCAATCGAGTCTTACGGGTCGATACTCTCGCCGAACAAGCGATCAACCAATCGCTGACCGATGAAGAAAAACAGGCGGCACGCCGACAGCTTCCCAACGCGATTTCCTCAGCAAGAGAAGCGATCGATGAATTTGGTGCGTTGACCAACGATCAAGTGACGTCGATGTGGCTTCGCGCACGAATCGATCTCCATGAAGCGACTTTACTGCCAGGTTCGATGACCAAGTCGCTGCGTCGCGAGGTTTACGCTCGGCTTTCAGAGTCGATTAACGGCGAATTGGGAGATGATCCGCGTTCGATCATCTTGGGCGGCACGCTAATCGGCGTCATTGAGCAGTTAGAAGATCCTCTGGAGGGTGTTCCCGAGGATCTCCTCGCTGAAGCCACACAGACCGTTGGCCGACTATCGGAACAACACGCTGACAACCTGTTATTTGCTTTGCGAGCTGCGCGTTTAAGCATCGACAATGAGGATTCAAATGCGATTAAGTACGTTCGTCGCGCGCAATCGTTGGCATCCGCGATTGAACCGTCCATTGTCAGAGAGACAGCGGGTATCGGGTTTACGCCGAAAGAACTTGTTCAGGCGATCACCGACGCCATCAATCAATCGGATTGGGACGAAGCTCGCACTTGGATGCTGGCTTGGTTCAATGTTCTTAATCCTTCCGAGATCGTTAAGACAGATCGACGTCGAGCTTCGCCGCATCCGCTTGATCGATTGAGCTTTGACGCGTTGCGAAGGCTCTCATCAAACGCGGCCGCCGAATCACCACTGGCCGCCGACGAAGAGCCGTTGCAATTCAAGAGCACGCCTTTCGACGATACGTCTGGAGTCCTGACGATCCAAGCGATCGACTATGACCTCGACTTGGATCCGGATCTCGTCAGCTTGGATGATTCGCAACGCGTCACTCTGTGGTCCAACAACGACACCTGGACAAAAGTAGCCGAGGCATCGCTTTCGCATCCTGCCAGTGGGATGATTGTTGCCGATCTCTTCCTGGTCGATTCGAGCGATCCCGCCCGACTTCGAATCAGGCCAAGTGAGGCAGAAGATGGAAGCGACGACAAGCCGAACTACGAATCAACGGTGCGTCACGAGACCATTCAAAACGTCATTGCGTATGGAATGGAAGGTGTCAGCGTGGTGCGTGTCGACGGTCGCGCAGGCACTGAGAATCCACTTAGCATTGTCGACACGACGACCGGGCTAGAAGAGATCCAAGGCGTGACCACTGCGGTCGCCGGTGATCTGGAAGCCGACGGAGACATCGATCTGGTTTTTGCAACGGAGTCCGACGGGGTTCTATTACTTGCGAACCGCGGAAACCGCACGTTCTTTGAGATTTCACCGTCTGTGGGTGACTTCTCTAAAGACGACCCGATCATCGCGATGGAAATCGCGGATCTTGACCGGGACTTGGACTTAGATGTGGTGACGTTGCACGCGAGCGGGAAAGTCGGACTGTTAGAGAACTTATTGCACCTTCAGTATCGCGGCCGCTATCTGGAAGAAATCAGACCATCCGAAGGTGCCACCAGTCTTTCCGTCCAAGACGTCGACGGTAACGTTTCTTGGGACCTCGTCATCACGGGTCAAAAACAGACCCAGGTCGTCTTTTCGCAGACCGCCGATGCTTCGGCTTGGACGGTGGAACGAACGGAAACAGTATCGGAAGCGTCGCCCAATGCGATCATCGCCGATCTAAACAACGATACTTGGGTCGACGTTCTTTCGATCTCCGACACGGGTCGTTGGTGCACACTCGGTCCCTGGGGTGTTGGACAAGGTGATTGGCAGTCGAACTCCGAATGGGTCGCAAGTGAATCACCGATCGTTGCCGACATGAATCGTGATGGAAAGCTGGATCTGGCGGCCATTCACGACGGCAAGTTAGTCCTGTACACCAATGAATCAGACGTCGGTCATCATCTGAAAATTCGTTTTCGCGGAATTGATGACAACAAAAGCGGCCGGGTGAACCATTATGCAATTGGAAGCGTGATGGAGCTTCGTTTCGGCCCTCACTATCGGGCCCAAATCGTCAATTCGCCGGTGACCCAGTTTGGTCTCGATGGATTTGAAAAGGCGGGAACGTTGCGAGTCATTTTGCCGAACGGCCTGACCCAAACGATCCGTGATCCCGAAGTCGACGCGTTGATCGAGGAACAACAGACGCTCAAAGGTTCTTGCCCCTACTTGTATGCGTGGGATGGAGAGAAGTTTGTCTTCAAGACCGATTGTTTGTGGGCCGCACCTCTTGGTTTGCAAGTCGCTGCGGGCATCGTTGCGAAAGACCGCCCGTGGGAATATCTCAAGATTGATGGTTCGGACGTCCGGCCGAATGGTGATTGCTACGAGTTCCGGATCACGGAAGAGCTTTGGGAAATTGCTTATTTCGACAAAGTGGCTTTGACCGTTGTCGACCACCCCGCCAACGTCGATGTATGGACGAATGAAAAAGTCGGACCCGCGGAGATCGCGGAGCCAACCATTTTCGCGTTTGAACACGATAATCTGCACGATGTGGATTCAGCCCTGGACACCAAGGGGCAGGACGTCAGCGAACTAATCTCGCGTGTCGACAAACAATTTGTGCAAGGCTTTGATCGACGACTCCGACAGGGACTGTGTGAGCCAC
Source organism: Planctomycetota bacterium (assembly GCA_039179795.1). Classification (GTDB taxonomy): domain Bacteria; phylum Planctomycetota; class Planctomycetia; order Pirellulales; family Pirellulaceae; genus Rubripirellula. Next base: position 346,141 of record JBCDEM010000002.1, read on the forward strand.
ATTGGATCGATCTCGATTTCCATTCCGCCATGCGAAAGGAACTGCCTGAGGGCGCAAAAACGTATCTCGTTTTGACCGGTTGGATCTTACCAACCGATACATCACTTAACATTCAGATCGACCAAAACCCGGATCTCGGACCGATCGAATTTCCGTCGGTGTGGGTGCCAGATGATTCTCAACCGGAGGGTTGGCGGCAGACGATTCCCTTCATGGGATTCCCCGGTGGGAAAACAAAAACGATTGTGGTCGATGTAACCGATAGCTTGATCGCTTCGGATCCTCGTTTGCGCATTCGTACATCAGCACAGATCTATTGGGATTGTGCTCAGCTTGCGATCCAAACGGAGCCAGCAGAGTTTGATGCAGAAGCGGCGGCTCTGGTCAGCGCGGAAGTAGCGATTCACGGTTACTCCCGTCGACTGAAAGGCAGCTCGCGACAACCTGAATGGTACGACTATGAAGAAGCCTCTCTTGCGCCTCGATGGCCACCGCTTCGCGGCAGATTGACTCAGCTCGGCGATTGCATGGATCTTGTCTCCGAGTGGGACGATCGAATGGTGGTTATTAGCGGGGGTGATGAAGTACGACTGCGATTTTCAATCCCGAAGACGCCCATCAAGGATGGTTGGGTTCGTGATTTCGTGCTTCATAGCGTGGGTTGGGATAAGGACGCTGACTTGAACACTTTAGCGGGCCAATCTTCGCTGCCGATTCCCTATCGGGAGATGACGGAGTATCCGCCGTTGCGAGGTAGTGATACGCGTGCCGAAGACCTGCTCGAATTGAATCGGGATCACCTCCAACGAACGCAGTCATTCCGAGCGTTTTGGCACCGATAGAGGCGTTAATTGGCCGTGCCGGAGACGTGGGACGTAATTCGTTCGTAAACGAGTGAATCCCCGGGGGTCTTCGGCGGTCAATTACAGCCTACGTTTCCGTTAAGAACGCAGATTTACCCCGTAAATCGCGGCTCTGGGCCGTGGGTCGTCGATTTCTACTGCGACAATCGCGCCTGAATCCAAACCATTTGACGATTTTTGACGTCTTAATGGGTGATCTCCTCTCACCTTTTCACCGCTGCCCATGGATGTTTCTACCGGCTCGGGACGACCGAAACCGCCGAAACCGACACGAAAACCACCCGTTCGCGTGGTCACGCCACGCCTACGTATGGTGCTTTACGCCGTACTGATCCTGTTCGGTGCACTCGCGGCCAATGGTCTGTACCTAACCTCCGTCACCTGGATCCAGTATTTCACCGGCCGCGTCCTTGAGACGCACTTTTATCAGCTCATGTTTCTTGTCCATCTCGGGATGGGACTTTTGCTGATCTTACCCGTGGTCGGGTTTGGGTTTGTCCACATGTGGCGTGCCCGGAATCGACGAAATCGACGGGCAGTTAAGATCGGTTACGGATTGCTGGCTGCCGCCTTGGTGATCTTGTTTAGCGGCCTGTTGTTGATGCGGGTTGGCTCGTTCGCAATCGTCAATCCAACGTCTCGCAATCTTGTCTATTGGGCTCACATCCTGACTCCGCTGGCGGCCATCTGGCTCTACTGGCTTCATCGTTTGGTCGGACCACGGATCAAGTGGCACATTGGACGGCGAGTTGCATTGGTGATTGGTGTTTTTGTTGCCGCGATGGTTTCGTTTCAGGCTTCCGATCCCCGTATCAGTTCGGACAAAGCACCCGCCTCGGGTGCCAAGTACTTTGAACCGTCGTTAGCGACGACCGCGACGGGAAAGTTCATCGCTGCTGAAACACTGATGAATGATGAGTATTGCCTAAAGTGTCACAGCGACATCTACGATTCAGCCTTGCATAGCGCGCACAAGCTGAGCAGCTTCAACAATCCTGCTTACCGAGCTTCGGTTCGCGAAACGCGGCGTGTCGCCACGGAACGATCAGGAACGCTGCAGGCTTCTCGTTGGTGTGCCGGATGCCACGATCCCGTTCCGTTCTTCTCCGGCAAGTTCGACGATCCGAACTATGACGACGTGATGGATCCCACGGCCCATGCGGGTATCAGCTGTGCGGTGTGCCATGCCATTCAATCGATTGACAGTAACGTAGGCAATGCGGATTACACCATCGACGAACCAAAACATTATCCGTTCGCTTACAGCGACAACCCACTGCTTCAAGAACTCAATAGCTTGATGGTTAAGGCGAAGCCGGCGTTTCACAAGCAAGAGATGCTTAAGCCGTTTCACAAAACACCCGAGTTTTGTGGAACCTGCCACAAAGTCTCACTGCCAGGGGAAGTGACCAATTACAAAGACTGGCTGCGAGGCCAGAACCACTACGACAGTTACCAATTGAGCGGCGTCTCCGGCCACGGTGCACGCAGTTTCTACTACCCACCCAAGGCAAAAACCGACTGCAATGGTTGCCACATGCCGGCGATGGCAAGCAATCAATTTGGTTCAAAGTACATGGAGGAACTCGGCGGACTCGGCGTGCACAGCCATGCTTTCCCAAGTGCGAACTCGGCGTTGTCCTACTGGATGGGGGATGAAGAGGGTGTCGAACGTCATCGCGAGTATCTCCGAGGTACGTTGCGAGTCGATCTGTTTGGATTGCGGAAAGAAGCGTCGATCGATGGCGAGTTAGTCGCGCCGCTTGGCGACACGGTTCAGGTTGATCCTGGTCAGACGTATCTCATCGAAACCGTTTTGCGAACGATGACACTGGGGCACCATTTCACGCAAGGCACGACCGACTCGAACGAGATTTGGATCGAACTGACGGCGAAACAGGGCGATCGAATCATCGGCAAGAGTGGTCATCGCGATAAACGCGAAGTGGTCGATCCTTGGTCACACTTCGTGAATTCCTTTGTGCTCGATCGCAATGGGAATCGCATCAACCGTCGCAACGCACATGACATTTTCACGCCTCTTTACAGCCACCAGATTCCGCCGGGAGCGGGACAGACGGTGCACTACCGATTGCAAGTCCCCGAAAATTCCCAAGAAGACATCGTTGTCACGGCGAAGCTACTCTATCGAAAGTTTGACACAGAGTACCTCGATTACATTCGCCGCGATCGCGATCCAGAAAGGGATCCGAAAGAGATTGATTTGGGTCAACCAGGCGATCCGAATGATTTGCCGATCATCGAGATCGCGTCCGATCGAGTCGTGATGCAGATCGGTGATTCATCCGGCGCGAGGAACGACACGGAACTCGTAGATTCCGATCAGCATCCCGTTTGGCAGCGGTGGAACGACTACGGCATTGGTTTGCTACTGAAAGGAAAAGCCGAGTTGAAGCAGGCCGCAGATGCTTTCCGAGAAGTCGAGAAATTCGATCGCTACGACGGGCCACTGAATCTAGCGCGGGTTCAGTTCGCGGAAGGTGATTTGGACGGAGCAACGAAGTCCCTGCGGCGAGCCGAACAAATGGTCCCACCTCCGCCAAGCTGGACTCTCGGTTGGTTAAGTGGAGTCGTTAATCGCCAGCAGGGCAATCTTGATCAAGCGGCGAAGTCTCTTCGAGGAGTGCTGCAGACCAAGATTCCGCAGCGCAACTTCGACTTCTCTCAGGACTACAACGTTCGAAATCAATTGGGACTGACATTGATCGACTTGGCTCAGCGGGCAGAAGTCATGGGTGATGACGCCGGCTTCCAAAGCATCCTCAATGATGCCCGAAGTCAGTTCCAACAGGTCCTGGAATTGGATTCGGAGAATGTGACGGCACATTCGAACCTTGCAGAGATTTACGCGTTGCTGGGCGACGCAAAGCAAGAGTCGCATCACCGTGAGCTTCACATGAAATACAAACCAGACAACAATGCGGCGGAAGTCGCAGTCCCAGCGGCAAGACGACGGTATCCTGCAGCCAACCATGCGGCTGAAGCTCTTGTGATTTACGATTTGCAACGCGATGAATCACCCGTCGACTCGAAAACGCCCTCCAAGGTGACGATGAATTGACCGAGCACAACGATCCGGAACAGCGTGATGAGGATGTTCAAAACGACGCCGTGATCGGGCGTGCGTTCCGGGCCTCGTTGGTCGTCTTTGTCTTGTTGGCGATCCCGCTCATCGGAATCTTGATCTACTTGAATCTCGAAGAAGCCGAAACCGAGGCGACCGAAGTCGAGGTCAGCCTGCCGACCGAACGGGTGGCCAATGAAAACCCGATTCCCCAGTTGAGTCTGACGCCAGTCACGCTGGATTGTGGTGTGGATTTCATTCACGAGACCGGTCGTTACGGTGACAAACTGCTACCGGAGACGATGGGAAGCGGCGTCGCCGTGCTGGACTACAACAACGACGGTCATCTCGATCTGCTACTCGTCAATTCGTGTCATTGGTCTTGGTCCGAAAATCCAAAAGCAACGCCTTGCAAGCTGTATGAAGGAAACGGCCAACTGCAGTTCAGAGACGTATCGGTTGCCGCAGGTTTGGACATCAACCTTTACGGCATGGGGGTGGCCATCGGTGATTACGACAACGATGGAGACAGCGACATTTTTCTATCGGCAGTCGGCAAAGATCGGCTGCTCAGAAACGATGATGGCCAGTTTGTGGATGTCACGGACGAAGCAGGTGTCGGAGGCACGGAAGAGTCCTGGGGAACCAGCTGCGGTTTCTTCGACTACGACAACGATGGCCTACTCGACCTCTTTGTTTGCAACTACGTCAGCTGGAGCAAGGACGCGGATCTCAGCCAAGACTTCACATTGGATGGTGAATCCAGGGCTTATGGTCCACCGCGCGCTTTTTCTGGCTCGTTTTCATTCCTCTATCACAACGAAGGCGACGGAAAGTTTCGCGACGTATCGGATCGGTCAGGTATTCAAGTTCGCAATGACGACACAAACGTCCCACTCGGAAAGGCGATGGGGCTCGCACCGGTCGACATCAACAACGATGGCTGGATCGATCTCATTGTCGCAAATGATACGGTGCGGAATTTCTTGTTTCAAAACAATCGTGACGGAACCTTTCAAGAGGTCGGTCGGACTTCTGGTATCGCGTTTGACCGATCAACCGGCAACGCGCGAGGCGCGATGGGAATCGACACCGCGCGATTCCGTGACGATGGAACACTTGCCGTTGGCATCGGCAACTTTGCCAATGAAGAGAGTGCGTTGTACATGGCAAGGCCGGGGCGGAAACAGTTTGTTGATGCAGCGATGTTTACCGGTTTCGGACCTCCAACTCGTTTGGGTCTAACATTCGGGCTGTTTTTCTTCGACGTGGATTTGGACGGTCGCCTGGACGTCTTGGGTGCCAATGGTCACCTGGAAGAAGAGATCGCCAAGACGCAACGGACCCAACGCTACGAACAGCCCCCGCAGCTATTTTGGAATGCGGGACGCGAGGCGAAGAGTGAATTGGTTTTAGCGACCACGAAAGAAACCGGCGAAGGCTTTCAAGAACCAATCGTCGGTCGCGGCGCGGCATTCGGCGATTTCGATGGTGACGGGGACCAGGACATTGTCATTTCGGTTAGCGGTGGAAATCCCGTCGTGTTCCGAAATGATCAACAGCTCAGTCACCACTGGTTGCGAGTCAATTTGCAAGGGACCTCGTCCAACCGTGATGCAATCGGAGCAAGCGTTTCGGTCAAAGTGGGCGAGCGATCATTACAACAAACGGTGATGCCAACACGCAGTTACCTGATCCAGTGCGAAAAGACGATCACGTTCGGACTCGGAGAAGCAACGAGTATCGATTCGTTGATTGTGACTTGGCCCGGGGGCGACCAAGAAACGTTCGCCATCACAGGGACCGACCAAACGGTCACGCTCGTTCAGGGTGCCGGCGGGTAAAGCACTGCATCGACAGTGAACGCGTTACGCACCTTTGCATTCACGTTGCTAAACAGGCTACGCGGATTGGTAGCGAATCTCGCCGCCAACAATCGTCTTCATGACTTTGCCCGATAACGTGTGACCTTCGAGCGGGTTGCTGATGCATCGGGAATAGAAGTTCTCACCTTTGACCGTCCAGCTTGATTCGGGATCAATGATGGTGATGTCCGCTGGAACGCCAATCTGAAGCGTCCCAGCTCGCAAGCCGGCGATTCGGGCCGGGGCCGTTGAGAGTCGATCAATCGCTGTCATCCAATCAATGACACCTTCGTTGATCATGTAGGTGATCACGGTGGCCAGGGTGATCTCTAACGTCGCAGCACCAAACGGTGACAGGTCCAAATCGTCCATCTTCTTTTCGCGGGCTCTTGGCATGTGCCCACTCTGGATAGCATCGATGGTTCCATCAGCAACCGCTGCGCGGAGCGTCTCAACATGTCGCCCGCTACGAAGAGGCGGATGAACTTTGTACTTCGCATCAAACGAACGCAATTCCGCATCGGAAAGGCAAAGGTTCAGCGGGCAAGCAGAAGCCGTTACGCGAATACCGCGCGTCTTAACACGACGAATCAAATCAACCGCGCCCATCGTGCTGACGGGGCCAACGTGTAGCCGGCCCTCGGTCGCCTCCGCCAAACGCACGTCGCGGGCAACGGCTAAGTCTTCCGCTTCGGTTGGTAATCCCTTTAGGCCGAGAACTAAGGCAACCTGACCATCGTGCATCATGCCTTCACCAGCCAGCTCGGGAACTTCCGGGCGATCCAAGATCGGCTTGTCAAACATGCGGCAGTATTCGAGTGCCCGCTTCATCAGCGCATCATTCGGAACGGGCCGAGGCGCATCACTAAAAGCGACTGCACCAGCCTCATGCAGAAGCCCCAGTTCGGCCATCTGTTCGCCCTCGCGTTCTTTGCTGAGGCATCCAATCACATGGACGCGAACACTACGGGCTTTGGCGGCCTTTTGACGCACAAACTCCACCGCGCCGGGTGAATCGATGCAGGGTGTCGTGCTGGAACAGCATAGGACGGAAGTGTATCCGCCCGATAGAGCGGCGAATCCGCCCGAAGCAATGGTCTCGTCTTCTTCATTGCCCGGCTCTCGAAGCTCGGCACCGAGGTCGACCAGTCCCGGTGCGACGACCGTCCCTGACGCGTCAATGATATTGACCGACTCGGGGACATCACCGTCGGCAGGATCCAACGCCGACACACGTCCGTCAACGACGAGCAATCGTCCAACGCGATCAATCCCCTGGCTCGGATCAACGACGCGTCCGTTTTCGATCAACAATGGCGTTGGACTCATGATCCTCAACTAATTCAGAGTGGCTCGTTCAGCAGCGCCGGCCAGCAGCCACAGCGCCGCCATCCGCACAGCAATTCCATTGTTGACTTGTTCCAGGATGACGGAATGCGGTCCATCGGCCACTTCCGGCGTAATCTCGACACCGCGATTGATGGGTCCCGGCGCCATAATCAGGATGCCATCTTTCGCTTTACGCATGCGTTCAACATTCATCGCGTAGAGCGCGGCATACTCGTGAACGCTCGGAAACGGTCTGGCGCGTTGACGTTCGAATTGAATCCTCAGCAGATTCAAGACATCACATCGAGGAAGGATCTCGTCCAATGAATGCGCTACTTCGAATCCAAGTTCCGTCCATCGGGGACTAACCAAAGTGGGCGGCCCACAAATGATGACGTGCGCCCCGAGTTTGCTCAGTCCCCAAATGTTGCTGCGCGCCGTGCGGCTGTGTGCGATATCGCCGACCAATGCCACCGTTAAGCCTTCGAACCGGCCACGATGTTGCTGGATGGTCAGCATGTCCAACAAGCCTTGTGTTGGATGATCATGCGGTCCGTCGCCGGCATTTAAGACACAACAGTTCAATTCACGGGCGAGTAAATGTGGCGTCCCCGGTGTGCTGTGCCGAGTGACGACCCAATCAACGCCCATCGCCTCGATCGTCTTCGCCGTATCAACGAATGTTTCGCCTTTTGCAACGCTACTACCGCTGCTACTGAATTCGACCGTATCCGCGCCAAGTCGTTTAGCGGCAAGCGAAAAACTGTTTCGCGTTCGCGTTGAATTTTCGAAGAAGAGATTTGCGCAGGTCTTGCCCGACAGCAGAGACAATTTCTGGCGGCATCCGCCGGTCTTGTCCTTTAAGTGCTGTGCTACGTCCAACAAGATCTTGATCTCATTGGCCGAAAGACTCTCTAAATCAAGTAAATGACGACGATGCCATGACGCTGGAAACTCAATTTCATCCTGGACCGCTTGCTGCATCGTCGGTGGCAAGTGTGAGAGTGCGACGTGGATTTCCGACCGCCGACACGGTAAGCGATCGAGTGCAGTCGTTCAACCACGGCGTTAACGCAGAACCAACATTTCAAATCAGACGCCTCGGTCGACAGAGACGACCGAGGCTCTCATGCAATCGAGTACCACAAATCCCTTGCGATGCGGTTCAGGATCGACTGCGAGCCATCCAGACCAGCATGAACCAGCCGATAATCCAACTCAGTCCACCGAGCGGCGCGACCGCACCAAACAAGGTCATGTTCAGCAACACGAGCGCGTACAAACTGCCGCTAAAGAAAACCAACCCCGCCAACATCATTCGTGCTGCCCAGCGTCGACTCGTGTCGCTGCCGATGGGAAGTGCCGCAATCACCAGCAGCACAACGGAATGGATTAGGTGATAGCGAACGCCAACATCCCACTGTCCAAGACGCTTGGCAACTAGCTCTGGGTCGTAGCCGCGATCGGCCAGCAGACCCTCCAACCCATGCGCCCCATAGGAACCCAAAATGACTCCTAAAGCACCGCTGATCCCAGCCCAAAGCAAAACGGCTCTCGAAATCCGCTCTGCGTCACTCACGATTCAATCATTCGGTTGACGGCCGCAAGCAATCGATCCATGGCAAAAGGTTTGCGGATGTAATCATTGACGCCGAGCAACTCCGCATATGCTTTGTGCCGGCTGCCTTCATTTCCCGTGATCATGATGACCGGCAACGGCTCGTCTCGCAGTCTGCGTAATTTTTCTAGAACGAGAAAGCCGCTTCGTTTTGGCATCATCATGTCCAGAATCATCAAGTCTGGATCTTCACGTTCGGCTAGTGCCAGACCTTGATTGCCATCGCGAGCCACAACGACTTCGTATCCACTGCCTTCCAACGCGTAGCGGACCGCGTCGATGATTTCGACATCGTCGTCAACCACCAAGATCTTTTTTCCGCCCGGCGTGGTCGACTGGGTCGCTTTTTCAGATTCTTCTTCGTTCGCCATGGTTGCTCTTTGCGGATCGACAGACTGGCAGAGCTTACCGACAGCAAGCACCTGCTGGGATCAGTGTAACCGATGAACCATGAAGAGGTGCGTGTCGAGCCGTGATGACTTGGTAGCGCTGGCGATTGAAAATTCGCGCCGATCCAACCGTACCGCCGCGTTCAACAAATCTCGCGCAATTAGTTGCTGGAATACTGCGTTGGACTCGTCGCCCAAAGATCCGAATCGGCAATCGAAGAACCAGAAACGATGCGACGCATAATCCAATCGTTGAGATCGGAAAGGACAACCGTATCCATCTCGTCATCGCCGGGATACTGCCGAACTTCAACCTGCCCGCCGATCGTCATTAACGATCGATAATCCGATTTCAGTTCATCATTTGAAAACAACGGATTCAGACGCCCCCACTGCCACAGCATCGGCATTCTGCGTTGACGCCACTGTTCCACATTTCGGATCGAACCCGTTGGGAAGCGGCCGCCAAGCGAAACAACGCCCGCGAATCGCTGAGGCTCTTGCATCGCAATCCGCATCGCCATCGTGCCGCCCATGCCGTATCCAGCCAACACGATACGTTGCGTGTGAATGGGGTACCGATCGCAAGCTTCTTCAATCGCGGACGCGACGGACTCTTGCGCGGCGGCCAGAGATGCTGGGCTCTGACGCCACAGATAGCGGTGACCGGCGGAGTCTGCTGCAAACGTCCCTCGCACACCCACTGCGATGTAGTTTCGCAAACTGATGTGAGGCATCACGTAATCGACCTGATTCTCGTTGTGGCCGTTGCTGTGCAACCAAACCAACAGCGGATACTCATACGTGGACGTGAAGTGCAGCGGAAGAAAAAAGCTGCGTTGAGCGGCCAATGAAGACCAGCTCAGATCGTCGAGACGGAATTCGCCGCGTTCCGACTCATCCTTGATTGTTTCTGGGTCCGTTGATCCAGCAGACGAAGCGGCATTCCATGACATCGAGGAATGAAAACGATTCATGGTGCGCGGTGCCTAGCGAATAATGGTAATGATCCATTAATCATGTGCATTCCAACCGCCTGAAGCACATGAAAATAAATGCGACTGAGAAGGTAAGGCCGGCGACAGAACGGTGTCAACGCTGATGCGCGTCTGGGACCACCAAAAAAACAAAAACGAAGATCGGCCGTCGGAAATAACAGCTCGGTTTGCGGGCAAACGCAAACCGAGCGAACGAGCCGAAAACATGCCCCGCTTGCTAGCACTGCCGTGATCACTTGGCGTCATCACGCGCAAACAGGAGCGCGAAATTGCGAACGCACCACTTCGCGGAGGAACTTCGCTAACGCACTGGCTACTTCGCGGAGGCACTGGCTATGCCGCCAATAATTCGTCCATCGTTGCAACTAATTGCTTGACAGCGTCAACGCTATTCTTGAAATCCGATGTTTCCTTGTCCGTCAGCTCTAACTCAATGACTTTTTCAACACCTCCGCTCCCCATCACAACGGGAACTCCGACATAGTATCCACCGACGCCGTACTCTTTATCACAGTAGGCGGCGACGGGAATCAGACGCTTCTTATCTTTGACGACGGCCTCGACCATCTGCGCACATGCAGCGGCCGGAGCGTAATAGGCGGACCCTGTTTTCAGCAACGAAACGATTTCGGCGCCACCTTTCCGCGCACGGTCAACGATCTCTTCCAGTCGCGCCGGATCGATCAGTTGCGTGACGGGGATACCGCCAACGCTGGTACAGCTTGGCAGCGGCACCATGGTGTCGCCGTGACCACCCATTAACAGGGCGCTGATGTCTTCAATACTGACGCCCAATTCCATCGCAAGAAACGTTCGGTAACGCGCCGTGTCGAGGACGCCCGCTTGGCCGCAAACACGCGACGCGTCGAATCCGGTCACTTTCCACATCTGCTGAACCATTGCGTCCAGCGGATTGCTGACCACGATCACTACGGCGTTGGGACTGGATTGCTTCAATTGCTCGGCGACGCTGGTCACGATTTTGGCGTTTGTGCTGAGCAGATCGTCGCGGCTCATGCCCGGTTTACGCGGGATACCGGCTGTGACGACGACGACGTCACTGCCCTCGGTGTCGTCGTAGCTGGTCGTTCCGATGATGTTGGAGTCAAACCCCATGATGGGCGAAGACTGTGCCAGGTCGAGTGCTTTACCGGCAGGCATATCTTCGGTTTGCGGAATATCCAGCAGAACGATGTCGCCCAGTTCGGCTGCCGCACACCAATGAGCACATGTGGCACCAACGTTTCCGGCCCCAATGATCGTGATTTTCGCTCGCCGCATCGTATTGAACCTTGACCTATGTGTTGAAAACTTGTTCGGGAAAAACTATTCGGGGTGGGAACCCGATATCGTGTCGGATGCGAGCCGCTGGTCAAGTAGGCAGGGATCGACTCACGCGGTGGTGTGATCGTGAAACGTAAGTGACGAGTCATTGGGAAGTCCGTCCGGTCGCTATTCGGTCGGCAGCTGAACATGCTCGGCTTCGCGATCCTGTCGCTGAGTTTTTGCACGCCGATCTCGAACGGTTGAGAGACGACTCCAGAGCCAAAAGAAAAGAATTCCGACGATCACCGCCGTTGCAGCGAACCACCCAATGATCTGGACTCCGGCTGGATCATCCGAGGTGGGCGACAAGTCAGTGATCTGGGCGGAAACAATCAGCGGTCCGAATTGATCGCCGCCACCCTGTTGATTCATGAACTCCGATTGGTAGCTCCACAATCGATAGAAGAATCCGTCCACCTCAATCAAACTTCGATGCTGGGAAACAACCGCGTCGCCACCTTCTTGAGCCCGAATGCGTTGCTTAAGGAAATCGGGGATCTCGGCTGTCACCACGGACACCGGGTACCGGTTTTGAAAAATAACAGGCGGCCCGCTGCTTGGATCGCGGCGGTTAATCTTGACAACGACTCCGCCCAAGTCGACTACCGCGTCGATTTGGTAATAGTAATCCTGTCCGAGTTGTGATTGCCGCCGCGGCTCACTAACCACGATCCGTGTGATCTGAACCGTCTCCATTACCAGTGACATCCAATCACCGGTTAATTCCTCGGAGCGTTTGAGCAATTCGACCGATGCCGGTTTGGCAGGATCGGGGTTATCCGTTGAATCGCCAATGCGATTTGCCGCGGCCATCAGGGTATAGAACGCATCACCATCGTCAGCGAGTAATGGCTGACGGGATCTCTGTTGAACGTCGGACAACAACGTCACATCAAAGTCTGCTTCGCCGAGCATCTGCCAGCCGATCTTGGCTGCTGTGCTTGGCTTCCACTGAATACGCGGGGCAGCCATCACATACCATCGGCCTTCGCTATTCAACTCGATCACGACACCCAGCCCGGAGATGCGATCACCCTCGCGGGCATCCGGGGGAAACGAAGCGGAAAACAAACGACACGGTCCTTGCTGCGTCATTACATCGGCGAGATAAAGCTGTTCGAACTCCAGGAATTCGATCAGGGATTCCGGAATCGGAACGGCAGCGACGCGTTGCAATTCACCGGTCACCTCGACGGCGTCGCCGAGGTTTGCGGGGGACGATTCGCCAAGTCTTGTACGTAGTGACTCTTCCGCGACCGATTGAAGGCGGTAAATCACTTTTGCCAAATCACCGAGCGCTTCTTCATTGCGCGGTGGAAAGGTCGCCTCAATTCGAGCTTCGTCAAATCCGCCCAACAGATCCAGTGCCGAGTCAGCGCGGAGCACGCTGAAAGTGACCACGCAGCCAAAGATGAAAACCAAACAGCGAATCATGTAGTTCATGAAGAGGGAGGATCGCTTGGGGAGGTCATTACAGCGTCAAAACTCGATTCCTTGGTAACTTCATCGAGTCCCGCAAAGTCTGGCCCTGCACGATAGGCCGTTCGCAATCGTCGCGCATCACTGGCAGCAGTCGTTGTGCGCCACATCGCAATAACCGCCAGGCCAACGCCGATGAGGGATGCCAACAAAACCGTGATGCTCAATGACAGATTGCCATCGGTCTCAGTCGCCGCTTCTTCGACCGGCGCCGTCTGGGGAACGGCTAACGCCAGTTGTCCGATGACCACAGGTGCCAAGTCCGCCCCCATCGAAGACGTGTAAGCAAGTCGCTTCAAGAATCTTCCGGCAACGATCACCGGTGGCCCCAATTCCTCCGGCGCTTGTTCGTTGACATTGGCAATCGAATCCGAGACTTCCGGCACGATCACGACCAGGGGACGCTCAACACCATCGGACGGACGAAGCCACAATTGCCAGTACGCTTCGATCCCATACGAATTTTCCTTCGCCGGCATCCGTTCCGCTCTCGCGACCGTGCCCTGCACACGCACCATCTGTCCAAGAAAAACGTCGGGTTGTTGAAGCAGTGGCAGGACGCCAGTGGACGCCAAACCCTGAGGCATGAATTCCGACGCTTGATCCAGGTAACGATAAAACGCGTCGAAGTCGCCCGAACGCCAAACGCTTCCATCGACGACTCGAGCATTGGCAGCGTCATCGAGCGATGCCAGAAAGGCTGTGGTTAAGACTCGTTGTTGCGCACTCGGCCCAGCTTGATTCTGATCCGTGGGCTGAGTCTGGTTTTCGACACCCTCGGACGATTCGCTCGGCTCGATAAAAGCTGCTGACGGTTCGTTCTCTTCAGTTGATGCTGCAGCCTCGTTTGCGGCCAACTCGAGTGCTGTCAACATTTGACGCCAATCGTCCACACGGGTGGGATTGGTCGACTCCAGGGCATCGAGTCGCTCGTAAAGCGATTCGGCAGTTGAAGGGTATTCAGGGATCCGAACATTTCGTTGCCAACGAGTTAATGCGATCACCCAAAGGTGCTGATCACTGGGAACGAGCGCGGCGACCAATTCGTTGGCGATCTCTCGATCGGCAGCATCAATCACGACGGGGGTGGCTCGGGTAGTCCCCGAATCGAGACTCTGGTTGTCGACGTTGGCCCAGCGAGTGGATTGGTCAATCGCGACGTAAGTCGTTTGAGCTGCGGGAGCGCCGAAGAACACGCGGTAGATCTCGGGACGAGCCGCTTGTCGCATCAGCACCAAAACCAAGGCCAACCCCAACACGAGTCTTAGCAAGCGTCGGTGCGATTGTGCGGATTGGGCGGACCGTCTGCCTGATCGGTACAGACTATCTTCGTTGAATTGGGAGGGGATACGCATCAAAACAGGGGTGCGATCGGTTATGCTTGTTGGTTGTCACTGTGCCCCTTAATCTAATGTTTATGGAGTCCACAGCGGGCAATCTTTTCTGTCTGACGTGGATCTTTGCTGTTCTTCACGTCGAAAATCCAAATCTTCGGCATCACGTCGTCACCTGTACCCATTGAGTCCTATGGCGTATTCGCTGGTTGATTCAACCCGTCATCGTGGCCCAAGTCGTTGGCTGCGCCACGTTCGACACAGTACATTCCGAGCCTTTCGCGTGGCGTTGGTCGGACCATTGGCCTTGGCAGTAACCGTGCTCGCGGTCACATCGCCAACGGTATGGGCTGACGGAGAGCCTGCCGAGGAATTCCTGAAACGCTTGCGAGCAGCTGGCTACTACGACACAGCCATCGCGTACCTCGACCGCATCGATCAGTATCCAGGCGTCGATCCAAAAGTTCTGGACGCAATCCGGTTAGAAAAAGCCCAGACATACATTGATGCAGCCATCGACACGCGAAGCTCCAAAACGCGTGATGAGTTCTTTGCCAAAGCGGAGTCCGAGCTTGCGGAGTTTTTGAAACAAGGATCCCATCCGCGCGCTTCGGAAGCGAGATTACAGCTTGGCAAATTGCAAATGGTTCGGGCTGCCCAGCTTATGACGGGTGAAGTCGATCAATCCAAACGCGCGGCCGCTCGCGAATCCTACCTCGCGGCAGCCAAGACTTTCGATCAGATCCGAGAGGAATTACGAACGGAATTGGAGGGCATGCAGGGCGCAAAGATCGACGCCAATGACGCTGAGGCAAAGGCTTTAAGAGACCGTTTCCGAGGCGAGTACCTACAAGCGCTTAGCAGTGCCGGACAAGCTCGACACTATGCGGCGCTGACGTATCGAGACCCGGGAACGGAAGGAAAGGAATTGCTCGAAACAGCCCTCAAGTCCTACACCGATTTGACGGAGAAGTATTCCGGCTTCGTTCAGGGCGCGATGGCCATGCTCTATCGCGGGCAAGTCCAAGAGGAATTGGGCGAAGACGCTCAAGCACTCGACAGTTATCTTCGGATGCTCGAACAGCCCGAGGCCGACCCACTGCGTGATGGAAAATTCCAGGCGATGGCCGGCTTCATTCGACTGTCGATGCGCGACACGCCACCCAAGATCGAAGCATCGATCACGCGCGGCCAACCGCTGCTAGAAGATATTCGCCCCAATGAAAGGGGATTGCCGAGCGTTCAAGAACTGCGTTTGGAAATCGCGAAAGTCTATTTGGCAAAAGCCAACTCGGATGACGACACGATCAAGCCAGCCGAAAAGAAGCGCGCTGAATCTTCGGGACGCCAGTTGCTCATTCAAATCACGAAACAGCCGGGTGAACAAGCGGAAACCGCGAACCGTTTACTCGCAGAGATGGGAATCGATCTGGAAGCGACGGCCGAATTACCAACTGCGGAAGAACCCGATAGCTTGGAGGATGCTTTAACCGCTGCTCGCGAACTGCTGTCGACCGCGGATGCTTTGCAACAGTCGCTGATGATTCTCGAAAACCAAGGCGACAACTCGGCCGACATCGTCGAACAGAAAAAGGAAATCAAGAAACAACTTGCCGAATCGCGAATCATCGCGATCCAGCTTCTGCGTCGAGGCCTATCGATGGTCACGACCGATGCGGACGTTGATCTCGTCCATCAGACACGTCACTTCTTGTCGTACTTGCTGTACCAAGAAGAACGTTTCCGCGAATCTGCCGTCGTGGGTACGTACCTCGCACGCAATGCACCTTCCTCCGAGCTTGGTTTACGAGGCGGCTTGTTGGCATTGAACTCATTGCAACTCTTGCTTTCCGAGCAGCCGAACAATCTGCAATTGGTCGATCAGTTGGAATCGCTAGGACAATTCCTCAGCAAAACTTGGCCGGACAATCCGGATGCCTCCGCTGCTCAAGGCGTGATGGTCAAACTCGCGCTGCGAAACAATCGTTGGGACGAGGCCCGTGAGACGGTCAAATTGATGGCCGAAGGCAACGAAAAAGCCTACTTCTATCGCCTGATGGGACAGCTGCAATGGAATGAGTACGTCCAAGCCAAACAGAATGGCAAAGACTCGGAAGCAACGAAGTCATTGGAACAAGCTCAGACAGACTTGAAGGCTGGCCTAGACGGAATTCCTGGAAAGCTGGTCGATCCGGAAGGGATGCGGGCCGCTCTGATATTGGCCAAGACGTATCTGAAACAGGGCGATAACGAATCCGCATCCAATGTGATGGATAACGAAAAGTACGGGCCCGTTCCGCTGATGAAAGCCCAAGGTCCACCGGATTCGAAATTCCCAAGCGATCTGTACGCAACGGAATTGCAGGTCGTCGTGGGCATGATGTCAGCGGATGATGCCGATGCTCAAGCACTGCTCGCAAGAGCTGTTGAAGTGATGGAGAGTCTGCGTAAGAGCGTGACGGGCGATGACGCGCAGAAGAAACTGACGGACATCTACATCCGATTGGCTCGCGATATTCGCGAGCAGCTTGATAACGCGTTGCCACAAAAGAAAGCACGTCTCATTGCGGCGTTCCGTTTGTTGCTCGATCGTATCTCTGCAACCAGCGAAGACGCCGCCACGCTGCGGTGGGTGGGCCAAACCCTCGTAGATCTTGGTCAGGCTTCCATGGCGCCGAATCAAACCAAGGCGAACGGTCAGGCAGCGGAACTGTTGAAGACCGCGATCGAAACATTCAAACGTCTCAAGACCATCGATTCGGAAGCACCGATGGCTGTCGATTACTTACTTGGTAAGTCCTATCGGCTGGTTGGTGAGTACAAAAATTCCGTTGATGTGTTCAAAGAGTTGTTAAGCGAAAAGCCAACGATGCTGGACGCACAAATGGAAGCCGCGCGAGCTTACGAGTATTGGGCTGCCGAGGTTCCGCCAAAGTACACAGGCAAGTGGTACGAGTTCGCTCTTATGGGCGCAAAACCGGGTCCCGACCAGCGGCCCATCATCTGGGGCTGGGGAAAGATCAGTCAGCAAACGAATCGCGATCCGAAGTATCGAGAGATCTTCTTTGACGCTCGGTACCACGTTGCCCTTTGCCGATACCGCTGGGGAACTGCCATTAAAAGCACGAAGGTTATCAAGCAATCGTCGAAAGACATTATGGATGTCTACCGACTGAATCCCGCCATGGGTGGCCCCGAGCAAAAGGCACGATTCGACACCTTGTTAAAACTCATCCAAACCAAATTAGGCGAACCGGCCAAAGGACTGCCTTAGTCAGGACGCGGTCGTCAGGACATGGTCATCAGGACACCGCTCGCCATGCGTTATGCATCCCTCTTCGAATTTGTTTATCGGAATAAGTTGCTCATGAATCGACTCACTGATTTCTTAAACGGCCCTGCACGGGTTGGCTACGCGGGGGCGGTGGCTTTCCTTGTATGTGTGACCCAAGTGGCTGCGTTGGATCGCATCTACGAGAAGTCGGGCGATAGCATCAGCGCGGATGTTGTTCAGACGAGCAGCCAGGGCATTCAGATTCAACGTGCGGGCAACACGCAAAATATCGCGGCCGGTGAAATCGTCAAGATTTTGTACGAGGGCGACCCCGCACCTTTGACTCGCGGCCGTGAGTTCGCACTCGATGGTCAGTATCAGCAGGCATTGCAGGAACTGCGCAAAGTGAACTTCGATTCACTCTCACGTGCCGTCGTAAAAGCCGACGCCGCGTTTTACATCGCCATGTGCGAAGCCAAATTGGCGTTGGCGGGCAAAGGACAAAAAGACGAAGCTCAAAAGAAAATGCTCGCGTTTGCGGGCAGCAATCGGGATTCTTGGCACTTCTATGAAGCCGCCAAATTGCTGGGAGATCTCGCTCTCGCTCAGAATTCAACCGACAACGCATTGCGTTACTACCAATCGTTGAGGAACGCGTCTTCAACGGATACCAAAATCAGTTCGGTCTACCTTCAAGGGCTGGTTCACTTGAACAAAGGGGATTCCGCCGCGGCCCTGACCGAATTCGAGAAAGTCATCAACCTGAAGGCTCAGACCACGGAGACCACTCGATTACAGATCCTCTCTCGTGCCGGAAAGGCAAAAGCGATCGCGGTCGGAGGAAAATCGGATGAAGCCCTCAAGTTGGTCAACACACTGATCACCGAGATGGATCCGACCGATGTCGAGATGGCCGCACGGATCTATAACGCTCAAGGAGCCAGCTATGAAGCTGGCGGAGATACCGAAGGAGCGATCATGGCTTATTTACACACCGACCTGATGTTCTCGGCTCAGCCGGACGCGCACGCCGAGGCGTTAAAGCGTCTGGTGGAGCTGTGGCCTCAGGTGGGGAAACCTGAACGTGCCGCCGCGTCACGACAACAACTACAACAACGATATCCTGGATTTTGACCGACGGTTGCCGCAGGTTCGACAGACCACCTCGGCTGACCCCCTGACTTTTCTCACGCAAAGCGTGACCGCCTAATCGTTACGACCTGTTTGATTTTTTGATGCGATCACTCGGACGACACCCTCAGAATGATGTCGACGCTGACTCGCTAGAGTATCCTGGGCAATAGCCCGCGTTTCTCCTCTCACTCACTTCTACCTTATCTGCCGGAGAGCTTCGTTGATGTTCAACGCTTGTGGTTCGCTCGTTCGACTTGCCGCCTTTTCTGGTTCGCCCATGCGGTGGATCGTTGCTTCGGTAATGTTGTTGGTTGTTTTTGGTCTGACGGTAACGACTGCTTCCATCAGCTACGCCAACAACGATGACATTGCAGCCGAGTTGGAAGAAGCAGGTGGAGATCCTGCTCCCGAAAACGAGCCGGCTCCAAACAATGAGCCGGCTGGCGATGACGGTGGCGACGCCCCGAAAGAAAAAACCAATCTACTTTCCTGGGTCATCAAATCGCTCGGATTTGGGTACCTCGGGATTTTCCTCGCACTGTCCGTGACGTTGGTTTCGCTATTCGTCATGAACATGCTCGCAGCTCGTCGTGACACGTTGTGCCCACAAGAATTAGTGGACACCTTCGAGGAAAAGCTGAACGAGAAAGACTTCCAGAGTGCGTATGACATGGCCCGAACGGACGAGTCGGTCCTCGGACAAGTGTTGTCCGCCGGATTAGCCAAGCTCTCGCGTGGCTACAACAAAGCAATCGAAGGCATGCAGGAAGTTGGTGAGGAAGAGAGCATGAAGCTGGAGCATCGCCTCAGCTACATGGCACTGATCGGTAACCTTAGCCCGATGATCGGCCTGTTTGGAACGGTTCACGGGATGATTGATTCGTTTCAGGTGATCGCGATCAGCCAAGCCACGCCAAAACCGGCTGAGTTGGCTGAGGGTATTTCAACGGCTTTGTTCACAACACTCGTTGGACTTGCGATCGCCATTCCAGCCATCGCCGCCTACAACGTGATTCGCAATCGTGTTTCGCGGTTGTTGCTTGAAGTGGGCGTGACCAGCGAAAACTTAATGAGCCGATTCGAAGATGTTCAGCCTCAGGGGGCGAAGAAGTAAATGCGAGTCAAGGCAAAGAAAGTCGATTTGGCTGAAGGTGATCTGACGCCAATGATCGATATGACGTTTCAGCTGATCGCCTTTTTTATGGTGCTGATCAACTTTGCCCAGACCGAATCCAATGATCGCGTGAAGTTACCCAGCAGTCAGCTCGTGAAACCACCCGAAGCTCCCCTGGAGTTTCCGATCATTCTGCATGTCGCTCAAGACGGAGAGATCATCCTGGGCGGTGACAGCTATACGCCTGAAACTTTGCGTGTTGGCTTGCGGCGCGAGATCGCCGTCATCACGGCAGAAGATAAATCGGTCGAAGATGCAAATGTTGTCATTCGCGCTCACAAGGATACGGCCGCCGGAGATGTTCAGGAAGTCATCCGCGTGTGCCAAGAACAGAAGCTCGAAAATTTTGCCCTTCGTGTGAAAGAGGATCGAACATGAAAATCCGAAACCGCGAAGAAGCCGTCAAAGCTCAGCTGAGCATGACCAGCATGATCGACATCGTCTTTCTCCTGCTGGTGTTCTTTGTCATGACCTTCAAGATCGTCGAATTAGAGGGCGATTTCAGTGTGCGGATGCCACTGGCGGGCAGCGAGAGCGTCACCATGGATCCGACCGATTTGCCGCTGGTCCTCCGCCTTCAAGCGGACAGTCAAGGCAAACTGACATCGATGTCTCTCAATGAGAAATTTCTCGGTACCGACTTTGACCAATTGCGGGCCAATGTAGTCTCGTTGATCGGATCGTCGACACCCATTGAAGGCGATGATGGGCCCGAGATTGAAATCGATACCGATTATAACCTTCGCTACGAATACGTGATTCGTTCAATCACGGCGGTAAGCGGCTACAAAGATGGCAACGAAGTTGTCAAACTGATCGAGAAGATTAAGTTTGCCAAACCTCGCCGATAAGCCATCTGCCCTCCGTGATCCTGCTGCTGGATAACTACGATTCGTTCGTGCATAACCTCGCACGCTACTTCCGCATGCTCGATCGGGAAACGATCGTTGTGCGGAGTGACGCAGTGAACGTGGCCGACTGTCAGAGGATGTCGCCCGAAGCCGTCGTCATTTCTCCAGGCCCGCATCGTCCGGCCGAAGCGGGGTGCAGTGTCGACGTTGTCCGGAATCTCTCACCAGAAGTCCCGATCCTGGGCGTTTGCCTTGGCCATCAAGCAATCGGAGTCGCCTTTGGTGCCGCGGTTACCCCATGCGGCCCAACGCACGGCATGGCCAGCTCCATCCAGCACGACGGAGAGTCTTTATTCCAAGGTTGCCGCCGCCCGCTGAACGTCGGACGTTACCACTCGCTTGCGATCGATCCTGATTCGCTTCCTTCGACATTGATCGTCACGGCGCAGTCGGATGATGGAATCATCATGGGCATTCGCCACGAAACGCGCCCCGTTCACGGTGTGCAATTCCATCCGGAATCCGTGCTGACCGAGGATGGCCTACGCATGATCGAGAATTTTCTTTCGATCGCCGAATCTAGCCGGCGAACCGCATCGGCGAACGGTGAGGTCGTGTCATGATTCTGGAATCGATCGTGACGTCGGCAAATGCGAAGGGAAACGTCAACATCGCGCCGATGGGGCCGATCGTTCAATGGGATCTGGCCCACGAAGATCCAATTGGACAGCGTCTCTGTCTTCGACCATTTCAATCATCACGAACCTACCGAAATTTGATGGACACTCGGTTGGCGGTCGTGCATGTCACGGATGATGTGGAACTGCTCGCGAAAGCGGCTGTGGATGCGATCGAAGAAACCGAGGTACACCGTTGGGTTGAACCGATGAACGAATCGGGATGGTGGAAGCTTCGTGATTGTCATCGATACTTTGCGATCGAGATTGAATCGATCGATGACAACGAACCCCGAACAACCATCATGGGCGTGGTTCGACAAAGCCAAACGGTCCGTCCATTCTTCGGGTTTAATCGAGCGAAGCATGCGGTCATTGAAGCAGCGATTCTGGCGACCCGAACTCACCTCATCGACGAAAGCGAAATCCAGGAGCAGCTTGACCGACTCAGGCCACTCATCGAAAAGACAGGTGGTGCAAACGAGGTGGAAGCGTTTGAGTTTCTGCAACGGACGATCGATTCCCGGCTTTGCGAACGCTAGATAAGGCCGAGTTGGCGAAGGAGGTTTCCGACTGTGTCCGTTGTGCGTGTTCGATGCGGTTCACGATTACACTTTGGTTTGATCAACACTTCGGCTCCGTTTGGCGGTATCGGTGTCATGGTCGACACGCCAGAAACGGAATTAACCGTGACACCGAGCGAACGCTTTGAACCTGGCGACTTTAAAACCGCTCGCATCGAAGCGATCGCCGATCGCTTCGCGAAACACCTGGGGCATGCGTCAAAACCAAAGCTGCGAATCAAAGTCCTTCAACATGCGCCATCGCACACAGGTCTCGGCAGCGGCACGCAGCTTTCTCTGGCAGTATCAGAAGCACTTTGCCGCAGCTTGAATATCGATCTCGAACAACCGTTTTTAGCGATGGAGATTGCTGCCCGTGGTCAACGTTCGGCCGTTGGCACGCATGGTTATTTCCAAGGAGGCCTCATCTATGAATCGGGCTTTCAAGTGGACAACAGTGGTGGTTTGATTCGACGTATTGAGTTGCCCGAAACATGGTGTGTTGCCATTCTTCGACCAAGCTCGTCACCGCAAAGCGTCTGCGGTGAATTGGAAGTCCGGCAATTCGAACGACTACCGCCGGTGCCCCAGCAAGCGATCGATGACCTGAGAAACAGAATCGAAGAGCAGATTCTGCCTGCCGCCCACGGCCAGCATTTTGAGTCCTTTGCGGACGCGGTCTCCGACTACAACAGGGCGAGCGGAAATCTGTTCGCAGCGGTGCAGGGCGGAGCTTACAACGGACCTGATGTGAGCGAGGTCATCGATTGGCTGTGCGAAACAGGCGTTCGCGGTGTGGGACAAAGCAGTTGGGGCCCAGGCGTTTTCGCATGGTTCGAAGATTACACATCCGCACAACGCTGTATCGATTCTTTGCCCAATCGTATCGAATCGGTTGCCATCACTCGCGTCCGAAATCGAGCACGTGAGTTGGCTACTCAGTGATGTCGTGTTCGGCGACTGTACTTTCTGCGACTTTGTTTTCTGCGACATCGTGTCCTGGTTCTTCGGTGCTGTCGCCTTGAAGCACGGCCCAACCGTACAAGACGATCGCCGACGCGAAGTACCCAGCAGCAAACTCCAATACATACTTTCGGTTTGCTGCATCCAGCACGATGCCTTCCCATGACGAGGGACCAAAAGGCAAGAACAACTGACTACCGAGTAATGGGCTATGAATCAGTCCAAAGAGCGTCATGCCACCCGCTAACGCGAAGACCTTCGCGGCCAATTTCAACTTGTGATCGATGACGGCGGCAAGTGACCAAGCCCACAGCAGGCTCGTCAGGATAAAGCCGCTACTTAACATCGACATGATTTGAATATCGCGAAGAATTACGTCGTCTAATCCCGATGGGTCAACGCTTGGATCTCCCAACATTCGGCCTGGCAGACTCATGGCCAAGAATGCCAAAGCGGGTAAGCAGGCAATCGCGACCGCCGCGTAGTGTTTTCGAGGCGTAGCTAAAAAACTCTGTGCGGTGATTTCCAATCCAATAAAGACAAGAATCGGATAGACGGCCGGTGCAGGGATGAATGCGTTGAGCCATCCGAAATAGCCAATCAAACCAGCCGACCCAACAAAGATTGCTGTACCGAGTGTGTAGGCGGCACGTCCTCCCATTGCTTTGTAAGCCGGATGGCCGATGTAGGGCGTCGTTTGAATCACGCCACCGGAAATGCCGGCCACCAGGGTCGCTAATGCTTCGACTCCGATGACCGTTCGTGTGTCGTACTCGTCACCCGCAGCCGCTGCACTCTCCGTGCAATCGATGCCGCCCACAATCGTTGCCATGGCAAAGGGAAGCGCAATCGGGAAATAAGCGAGAGCATCATCGAACGAATTCAACCAACCAAACTGCCAAGCTTCCATCCATGCGGTTGGAAACCACTGAATCTCCGGCGGCTCTGGAGCCTCGTAGCCGGTCCCCGGGATCCAGCACATCAAATAGAAAACGCCACCAGACACCAAAAGAGCACCCAGCGTTCCCGGTGTTCGCCCCGGCAAAGGAAAGCGACCGACCAATGCCGTCAGCACGATGACCAAAGCCAACATGCCGGGCAGGGGATGCTTCAAAATATCCAGCAACGGAAGAAAACTGATAAGCACCAAGGCGATTGCCGCCAACGATCCAAGCAATCCAGCGCGAGGCACGACTCGGCGAACCCATCCACTGAATGGCGCCAACGTGAGCTTCAGCAAACCACTGATCACGATGCACCAGATGCCAATGTGCCACGTTCGAAACGCGGCTTCTTCTGTCGTCAGACCAAGCCGTAGCCCCTGGTCAAAAGACGGCCCTAGAATGAATAGGATGAAACCGAACGTGGAGGGCGTATCCAGTCCCAGCGGCATCGCGGTCACATCATCGCGTCCGGTTTTGTACGCCAGACGAAAGGCGATAAAGAAAAATGCCAGGTCGCCAATCAGAACGCCGAGCGCCGTTCCTGGCACCATTCGGCTGACAACAAAATCAAGCGGAAAGTCGAATCTGAAGACAAGCAGCGTGCTCATCAAAATGAGCCCCGCGATATTGTCTAGCATCAGGCCAAAGAAGGCGTTGATATCGCCAGTCCGTGCCCAGCGGTAACCCTTGGTCGACTCGGGAAGCGTACTCAAGTGTCTCGCCTCTTTCAGATTGGTTGGGAAAAGCAGCCGGAGAGATCGCCCGCGACTTCCTGCCAACAAACCAACCACCCAAGCAAGGGGCATTTTGCGGCAGAAAGAGGTGGGACGACCGAGCAGCTGTGAAGGTCTGAGGTGAAGTCGGTCGCCTACCGCCTGCGACCGAACCCGCCTGCCACGAAAACAGCCCGATTAGGTGCCCAACAAACTCCCCGCAGATGGTTTTGACTTCCAAGCGATTTCGGAGATACTGGGCAAGGCCGAGAGTTGTATCACAGCGGAATCGCTTGTGACAACAACCTGAGACCTCATTCGTCGGTTTCGAAGCATCCCCAGACAGCGATTATTTCATTTTTCCACGCTGCTGGTCCGCTTCGGAAAGATTCCTTCGTTGACGCGTCTTACGGTATTGCGGTTTTTATTGCGTTGTTATCCCATCCTTTTTGCGCGAATCCTTCCCATGACTGCTCCCGCGAAAGTCTCGACGGCCGTTCCGGTCAGCGACGTTTCGGACGAGAGCTTGATTGCCCAATATCGAGAATCGGGTGATCGAGGCTTGTTTGAATCGCTGATGCGGCGGTACGAACGAGAGATATACAGCTATCTGCGGCGTTACATCGGTAATGCCGAGCTAGCCGAGGACGCCTTCCAAGGCACGTTCCTCCAAGTCCATTTGAAGTGCCATCAATTCGATCCGGCTCGCCGGTTCCGCCCTTGGCTTTACGCGATCGCGACCAATCAAGCGATCGACGTTCAACGACGAAACAAGCGACACCGAATGGTCAGCTTGGATCGCTCGAGTAATGGCGAGAAAGACGACCGCAGCAACAGCTGGTCAGAGAAACTCGTGGGCGACTCGCCCGACCCATTTCTCAGCGCAGCGGACGAAGAGAATAGTCGCTGGGTCCATGAATCGGTCGCCTCGTTGGGTGAATCGATGCAGCAGGTTATTCAGTTGGTCTATTACCAGGGTCTGAAGTACCGCGAGGCCGCCGAAGTTCTTGGCATCCCCGTGGGTACGGTCAAGAGCCGGCTACACGCGGCCGTCCAGCGGCTCGGACTTCATTGGGAAGAGACGCACGAGAATTCCGAGTAGGTCACTCGGGATAGTCCGCCGATCGCAGCGCGATCGTAGCGTCTCCTGTCCGACCGATTCGCGCTTCGATCGCAGTGCGATCGGGGACTATGATGAAATCGGACGCGAAAAACGTGACCCAGATCGGTTCCCGCGAACCGATCATCAGGTCAGCGCGTAAATAAGACTGGGAGCGATGATCCTCCCGTCTTGAAGGACGCTTTCCGCTTGATGTGACGGTGATGCACGAAGATCTGCTCGGATACCTGCTAGGAGCTCTTGAGCCCCACGAAATGCGTCGTGTCGCTCAATGGCTGCAGGATGATCCTGAGGCTCGAAAAGAGCTGGAGAAGATCGAGCGGTCTCTCAAGCCACTGGAAGACAACTACCAGGCGCCGGAACCACCTCCGGCCGATCTGGTCAGTCGAACGCTTGCGAACTTACCCCCGCTTCCGCCTCCGAGTGAGCTAGCAGAGGAGTCGCAGGTTGAGCTGGCGAGCATGCGAAATTCAGTTGACGCCCCGCGTGATGGAGCAATCCGGTGGTTGGACTGGATTGGTGGCGTGGCCGCCGCTGTCGTGGTTTTGGGGTTGCTGCTTCCGGCGCTTGCCGAGGGGAGATTCGAATCCCGAAAAATCGCCTGCCAAGATCAGATGCGTCAGCTCGGTTCATCGCTTACACAATACGTGACGCGTAATTCGCAAGAGCGTTTGCCGGTTGTAGCCGAGTCTGGAAGGGAAGCTTTCGCCGGGATCTACGCCAACCGTCTGAATGATGCCGGACTGATGCATGACCCGATGATGCGCTGGTGCCCTTCGTTGGATCTCCCAGACGCGGATAACTTTGTGTTGACTTCGCTCGACACGGTTGAACCCGTTGCTGAGTTGCATATGGCGAGCGTTGACGAGCTCAAGCAAATCCAACAAGTTTCTGGCGGGCATTATGCGTACACGCTAGGTGTGATCGACCGTGACCAACACACGTCACCTCGATTTGAATCGCGGTCATCTTTTGCCGTGATGTCCGATGCTCCCATGGTCAGCATGGGAGCTGGCTATGAGTTTCGAGTGACGGGTCATAGCGGCATTGGCATCAACGTCCTGTTCGAAGATGGAAGCGTTCGTTTCTTCCCAATCTCTTCGCTTGATTCGATGCCGGACCACATCTGGCGAAACCATCGCGGAAATGTGGAAGCGGGAGTGAATGTGGATGACGCTTCGTTGGCGCCCAGTTATCGACCGCCGTTCGTAACGGTCGATCAACGGTAAAAGACTGCTGGTGGGCGGTCTTTGACCGTCGTTCTAGCGGGCGGAGCAACGTTCGATAGCCCAAGGATGAACCCTGAAAAGATCAGGGCGTCTTCGCACTCGGCTCATTCGCCGTCGGAAAACTCTCTGGAACTTCATTCAGCGTTACCTCACCGGTCGCAGCCCACTCTGTTCCGCGAACGAATACCGTTTGGAACCCGACGCACTCCATGGAATAGTCGGCATGTCCCATCGCGGTATGAAAGACTCTTCCTTTTTCAAAATCGATCGTCATGATCATCGGCTCGTTCCGATCGGTCCCTTTGTATTTCGGATCGGCGTAAGCGGTTGCTAAGATCGTCATGTTATCCGCTGGCCCACGTAGTCTCTCGTACAACTCATCTTTGGTGTGCATCCACACGCGTGGCAGCCCACGAGTGATCGGATGATCCGGCTCGCGAATGACGATTTGGTAGTTGTGTTGCGGGCCATGAGCACCGCCACGTCCGGGCGATGTATCGCGAATCGTTTCGCCTTTGTCGTTGATGTAAACGTACGGGCCAGCTTTCTCATCTCGGTTGCCCCAACCACCCAACCCAATCATTTGGTTGTACGCTTTCCATTGAGGCCAAGAGTTATTCGCAGCGTGAATAACGACCAAGCCTCCCCCGTTACCAACAAACTTCTCCAGGTCGCTTTGCGTCTGAGCGGGCAAGTCGGCAGCACCGAAACCAAAATTATTCACAACAACGTCGTACTTGCTGAAGTCAGGGCGAAAGTCAGGATCCGCTTTTTGCTTCGGCAAACTCTCGTATTGCTTGCCATCATCTAGCGGAAACTCTTCCAGTCGTTTTTCGCCGCGCCACAAATATTTTGTGCGAGCGATGTCGACGCTAAAGCTCTCGGTCTTCTCTAACAGTGTCTTCATCATCACGGTCGTCTTGGGCCAATCACCGTGATTGTTCTGGCCATCGATAATCAAAACGCGAATCGGTTCGTCAGCGGAAACAGAAGCGTTTCCGATCGTGACGGCCATTAGCAACAAGTAAAACGCTAAACGGAACATGATAAAACTCGGTCGATAGGAGAGGCGATCTTGGGGAGGAATATCATAATACGACCCCAGAATGGCCGCGAGTGAATACGAGAAGGTTGGCTAGGCCTGCAAGCCGGCGAGTGCCGACATCGAGTCCTTCAGTTGCCCGTATAGATCGCGGTAGATAGGGAACAGTCGGTTGTAAGTCTTGACGGCGGCACGCTCGGCCGGCGTTTCATCGGCGACTTGGATAGTTGCCTTACATGCCGATTCGATGGATCGATAAGCTCCATCACCGACGGCGGCCAAAAGTGCGACTCCGTAGGCAGGTCCTTGTTCGACTTGCAATGTCGTGATCTTTTTGCCGAAAACGTCCGCTTGCATCTGTCGCCACATCGGATTCTTACTGCCACCGCCGGAAGCACGAATCTGCCGGACGGGAACTTCCAATGATTGAATGATCTCCAAACTATCCCGCAGCGCAAACGTGATTCCCTCCATCACACTCCGCGTCATATGACCGCGCGAATGAGTCAAATTTAGGCCAACGAAACTGCCTCTCGCATGAGGATCAGCGTGAGGCGTTCGCTCACCGTTCAGATAGGGAAGAAAAAGCAAACCATCACTGCCCGCCGCGATCGCTTCTGCTTCTGCGGTGGCAACTTCAAAACGTTTCTTGTCGGGAACTCCCGCCAATCCCTTGATGACGGAGTCGACCCACCACTGCAATGACCCACCGCTCGTCAGGTTCACGCCCATCATGTGCCACTTGCCATTGACCGCATGACAGAACGTGTGGAGTCGACCGGCCGCGTCGTATTGAGGTTCATCACTGTGTACGAACATCACGCCGCTGGTGCCGATGCTGGTACTGAGCACGCCCTTTTTTACCACGCCATTACCGACAGCCCCGGCAGCACAATCGCCAGCCCCACCAACCACTTTGCATTGGGTCGTCAATCCAAGCGTCTTTGCAGCCGAGGGTGTTAATGTCCCAGTGACTTCATCACTTTCGACGACTGCGGGAAGCAGATCCAAATCGAGTCCAATCTTGCCCATCAACGACTTCGACCACTTTCGCTTCACGACGTCCAGCAACAGCGTCCCGCTGGCGTCACTGACCTCCGTAACATACTCACCTGTCATTCGGCGACGGATATCGTCTTTGGGAAGCAGCACTTTGGATAAACGATCAAAGTGCTTCGGTTCGTGATTGCGAAGCCACAGAATCTTCGGCGCTTGAAAGCCAGTCAGCGCTGGATTGGCGACCATCCGGATCAGCCGTTTGCGTCCGCCAGCTGCATCCGTGATTTCATCGCATTCGGCCGCCGTTCGCTGGTCATTCCATAGCAACGCAGGACGAATGACTTGATCACTCGAATCCAGAAAAACAGAACCGTGCATTTGGCCACTCAGGCCGATCGCTTTGACCGCATCGACAGCGACACCACTGGACTTGATAACGCGTCGAACGGTTTTGACTGTCGCCTTCCACCAATCCTCGGGATCCTGCTCCGTCCAACCTGGTTTGGGTTGGTGGAGAGGATACTCCGCATTGGCCTCGGCGATCACCGCGCCCGATGCATCGATCAAAAGAGTCTTGGTGCCGCTCGTGCCGATATCGATTCCCAGGTAGTAGCTCATGATTTCGATTCTGGAGAGTTGGGAAACAAAGAGGGAGACTGAACTGCGGGCCACTATAGTGCGTACGACCGTGACTGGACTACCGCGGCATTCCGATGCGCAGCGGTTCGGACAGTCGCATCCTTCATATCACAACACCAGCGAGAGACAGCGTTGAATCTTCACCGATCGGTCTTTGATCGCCGCCGGATGCTCCTTGGAACGACGGCTCTGGCTGGTACTGCCGTGGTGGGTTGTGGTGACTCCGCTGAATCTGAATCCAATTCCGAACCCACTGCTCCAAAACGCACCGTCCCGCTGCGTGTGCTGCTTGCTGGATCCGATCAGGACGCGGAAGCGATCCGTCGAGGATGGGGGGCCGTTTCGGAACAACCGCTTGCGATCGAGCCAGTCACTCTTTCACACGGATCGATCAACGAAGTCGCCAGTGAGTTCTTGGACGCGGCGTTGAAGTGCGATGTACTGATCTATCCACTGATCATGCTGGCCGAGCTGGATGCGTCCGATTGCATTACGTCGTTATCCGATGAAGAGATGAGTGAAGATCGGGCCAAGGGTGAATTGCACGCCTCTCTCAGGAGCGGCGCAGCTAGTTACTCTGGCAAGAACATAGGCATCCCGCTCGGTGCTCCGCTTCCTGCATTGATCAGCGGGCAAGATCTTCCCGAGGGCGTCTTAGGGGACTCGCTCAACTGGAAAACCTACGACGAGCTGGTGTCGAACAATTGGCAGGGCAAAGCGTGTGAACCGACCGCACCCGGCTGGGCGGCTGCGATGTTTCTTTGGCGAGCTTCAGGAATCCCCGCTTGGCTGTTTGACCGTGAGACATTCGAGCCGCTGATCGCCACCGCACCCTACGTCCAAGTTCTTCGTCAGATGCGGACGACATACGATCGCTACAGCTTGAAAGATCAAGACCCGAATGCGATTTGGACAGCCGTCTCGAACGGCGATCTAAACGGCGGGATTGGTTTTCCAACCATCCGTGGTTCGGCGGAAAGCGAACCGTCCGTGATTCAAACATTACCGGGCACCGTAAAAAACGCTCGCCTGTTGCTGGGGCCGTTTTCCAAAATCGTTTCCCTCTCGATCAACTGCCGCCAAAGCCTTGCGGCAAAGCAGTTCATCCAGTGGATTAGCAGTGGCGAAGGCAGCGCTGCTACGCGAAGCCAGGTAGCCGGGATGACGAATACTCGCATTCAGATGAGCCAGAACGATTCATCTTCTGGTGCTGGAAACACGCCAGCGTACGATCGATGGTTAGCTGATCGGTTATCGACGCCCGTGACACTGCCGAACGTGAATATCCGGCAAGGAACTTTCTATTACCAAGTGTTAGATGAGAAAGTCCGAAGCGTGCTGCAAGGCAGCAGTGACCCGACCACGGCTTTGAAAGAAGTCGCCGACATCTGGTCGGATAAAACCAGAGAGATCGGCCGAGACGCGCAGCTGCGTTCTTGGAGACGAAACCAAGGCATGCGCGGCTAGGATTCTGACTCGGATCATCATGCGGCGGATTTTGCGCGCATCAAAAAACCCCGTGGCTGGTTAACAACCACAGGGTTCGATTGTAAACGGTACGCAAACCTACTTCTCTTCCGATTCGCTGCTTTCCGCTTCGGCGGCGGGTTCCTCCGTCGACTCCTCGGCAGCCGGCTCGTCAGCTATTGGCTCATCTTCGGGTTCAACGTCATCGAATGCAGGACGTTCGGCTTTGACCTTCACTCGATCATTTTTACCGACCAGTTCCAGAATCGCTCGTTCACCGGCGTCACCCAATCGAGGCGTGGCGAGACGCAGAATCCGCGTGTAGCCACCCGGCCGATCAACGAATCTCTCGGCAATGGTGTCGAACAAGATCCGAGCGGCTTCTTTGTCGCCGATCAATTGGATCACGCGTCGTCGTGCGGCCACGACTGGTGCACGGGCATCAGCCCACTTCTGCCAGTCGTCGCTCTTACGCCACTGCTTGTAAGCGTCAGAGCCACGTTCAGCCGATGTCTCGTACTGACGCGCTTCTTCTGCGGAGGGCAACGACTTCTTCGCGATCGTGATGCACTTTTCGACGAGTGGACGCACTTCTTTTGCTTTGTGCAATGTCGTCGTAATCCGCCCGGCTACCTTGGGAGCATTTTCGTCGAAAGACGCATCTCTCTCGGTCAAGAACAGGGCACTGGCCAAGTTCTTCAGCAATGCTTTACGATGGCTTGGGCTTCGTCCGAGCGTGCGGCCTTTTCTTCGGTGACGCATGGGATCAAGTCCGTCAAATGATGAGTGGAGTGATTTGGGTCCGCCTAGGCGATGGCCTAGAACAACGGTTGGTTGGGGACTCGCATCCCGAGGTGAAGACCATACTGAGAAAGTTTTTCTCGTACTTCATTCAATGTGGTATCACCGAAGTTTCGAACTTCCAGCAATTGATCCTCAGTACGCTGAACAAGATCTCGAACCGTTTGAATGTTCTCGCTTTCCAAACAGTTGTTCGCCCGAACGCTCAATCTCAGGTCAGCCAAAGTCATGTTGAGCTTGGCTTCCAATTGAGCTTCCGGAGATCCTGCTCCCCCGCGGGCGGCCGAGAAGATGCTCGGGCCCAATTCACGGTATTGAACAAACGGGTTGAGGTGCTTGCGAAGAATCTTCGCCGACTCAACGAGTGCGAGTTCTGGATTCACTGAACCGTCAGTCCAGATTTCCAGGTTGAGTTTGTCGTAGTTCGTCTTTTGACCGACACGTGTTTCTTCAACTTCGTATCGAACACGAGTGATCGGGCTGAAAACGGCATCGATCGGGATAATGCCGATCTCATGATCGACGCTACTGTGTTCCGTACTTGGAACATATCCACGTCCATTCTCGACGACCATTTCCATCATGAATGGAACGTCTTCGGTCAACGTGGCAATAACGAGATCTTTATTGATAATCTCGACATCCTGATCGGTTTGAACGTCGGCTCCGGTGATAACACCTGCCTTGTCGCTTTCAACGGTGATCACGCGGGTCGCTTCGCTGTGGTTGCGAACGACGAGCGATTTCACATTGAGTACCACCTCGGTGACGTCTTCCAACACACCTGGGATCGTGGTGAATTCGTGCTGAGCGCCGCGAATCTTGATTTGGGTTACCGCGCTGCCCATTAAGCTGCTCAGCAACACACGTCGCAGACTATTGCCAACCGAAGCACCGAAGCCTCGCTCGAACGGTTCTGCGGAGAATTTGCCGTAGTTGCCGGTCAGAGTATCGCGGTCAACTTCTAAAGCGCTTGGCAGTTCCATGCCTCGCCAACGAATATGCATCGTCATTACCTCAGGCCCGGGAGTCAGATAGGGAGGTTGTGGTCTGTGGGGGAAACGGACGGAATCTAATCGCATCCGTCCCGT
The DNA here is from genome assembly GCA_039179795.1 of Planctomycetota bacterium. Lineage (GTDB taxonomy): Bacteria > Planctomycetota > Planctomycetia > Pirellulales > Pirellulaceae > Rubripirellula. The sequence goes on from JBCDEM010000002.1 coordinate 379,108, forward strand.
GCTATTCCATCATGGCTCGACCGGCGATTCGGCCGAACGAGCACTGGCTGGTTGAGCGTCACCGTCCCAACAGCCATCTTCAACGAAGACTAGACGCGTCGCTTTTTGCGTGGTCGGCAACCATTGTGCGGGATCGGCGTGACATCCTCGATCAATTTGACATTCAAGCCAGCTGACTGGAGCGAAGTGATCGCGCTCTCACGGCCGGATCCGGGCCCTTTGACGCGTACCTCGACATCACGCATACCGAACTTCGTCGCCTTTTCAGCTGCCTGCTGAGCAGCACACTGTCCTGCAAACGGTGTGCTCTTACGACTTCCTTTGAAACCGCTCGTGCCGGCACTCGCCCAGCAAAGCGTGTCTCCCTTCGGATCGGTGATCGTCACGGTCGTGTTGTTGAACGTCGCGTGAATGTGAGCAATCCCATTGGTCACATTCCGACGAATCCTTTTCTTTTTGTTGGTCTTTGCCACGGCAAAGTTCTCGAATCGTTGTGTGGTGGAGCGTTGTTAATAAATCAGCCGAGCACAAACTCTCGGCTGATGCATTGGGAGAGGAAGTGGAAGGAATGCCTAACGCAAATCCTTGACGCCCTTTTTCCCGGCGACCGTCTTTCTCGGTCCTTTTCGTGTGCGTGCATTGGTCTTGGTCCGCTGGCCACGAACCGGCAACGATTGACGATGCCGCATGCCTCGATAAGCCTTGATTTCACGCAGCCGGCTAATGTTCTGGGCCAACTGACGACGAAGTGGACCTTCCACCGTGTAGTCGCGCTCCAACAAGGCAGCGATTCGACCGAGTTCATCCTCGTGAATGTCGCTTGCTGGACGCGTTGGCTCGATGCCCAGTTTCTCGCATACCTCTCGGGCCGAATTCAGACCGATCCCATACAGGTAGGTGAGGGAATATTGGATTTGTTTGTCGTTCGGGATGTCGACGCCCATCAGACGGGGCATAGGGCTAGCTCCGATGAAATTCCGTAGCGTAAAGGCAGACGATCAGCGTCTCTCGCCCGGGTCGGGACAGATGATCTGACCAAGAATCCCGGAATATACCCAGTGGCCCCCTTTTTGCTCAATGGGGACATCCCGCCATTTTTCGGCTTTCTTATTTCTCGCTGCTTTGAACCTGGCAGTTAAGAACGAATTTGCCAAAAAATCCCCCAGCTGCACAACCGTGTGGCGTCAGGGGGCAAAATGTCGTCCGCCGCGCGTCAGGTAGAACGGTTCCGGCGGTAACGCACAAACTCCGTCGGATAGTCGTCTTTCGGCGTCGCGGGATAGCGGGCACGGTCGACAACTTCCAATCCTTCCATCTCGATCTCAAGTAACGTGTCGCCCGTTAGGCTCGCCCAGACGGTCGTCAGATACAGCCAGTCGCACTGGGGCAAGAGTTCGCGGTAAATCTGGGCTCCACCGACAACAAACACTCCGGAAAGATCGCTTGAACCGGCGACTTTCAGGCTTCGGGCCAAGCCAATCGCCTCCACTGGGTCGGCAACTCGATGGATTCCCTCTGCTTGCCAATCCGGTTGCCGTGTGATCACGACGGTCTCTCGCCCGGGAAGCGGCCGCCCGATCGAATCGTAGGTTCGCCGCCCCATCACGAGCACACCCCCCATCGTGAGCTGTTTAAAGCGGCGAAGGTCACTGCCTAACCGCCATGGCATATCACCGTCCCGACCGATTACCCCTTCCGGAGTCATTGCCACGAGCGCGATCGTCGGGCATTCGCTCACACCGCCACCGGTGCTTTGATGCGAGGATGCGGGTCGTACCCGGCCAGACGGAAATCGTCGTATTCGAATTCCAATACGCTCTTCGCCGAAGACCGGATTTCCATCGTGGGCAGCGGACGAGGGTGCCGAGATAGCTGTTCGCGAGCCTGGTCAAAATGATTTCGGTACAGGTGCAAATCACCCAGCGTGTGAACGAACTCACCCGGTTTCAAATGGGTGACGTGTGCCATCATCATCGTCAGCAGCGCGTAGCTGGCGATATTAAACGGCACCCCGAGAAACATGTCTGCACTGCGTTGATACAACTGACACGACAAACGATCCCCGGCGACATAGAACTGAAACAACAGATGGCAGGGTGGCAACGCCATCCGCTCAACTTCGGCAACGTTCCACGCCGACACGACCAACCGTCTCGATTGGGGATTGGTCCGTATTTCGTTCTCGACCCATGAGATCTGATCGATGACTGTCCCATCGGCGCGCGGCCAGCTTCTCCATTGGTGACCGTAAACAGGTCCTAGATCACCGTTTTCATCTGCCCACTCATCCCAGATGGTCACGCCATTGTCCTGCAGCCACTTCACATTGGTGTCGCCCCGAAGGAACCACAACAATTCGTAGATGACAGAACGCAAGTGAACTTTCTTGGTCGTCATCAGCGGAAAACCCTGCGACAAATCAAATCGCATTTGCCGGCCGAATAGCCCGCGAGTTCCCACGCCTGTGCGATCGTCGCGGTCGAGTCCGTGATGGAGGACTTCATCCAACAGTTGCAAATAGGTTCGCATGATTCAAAAACCTAGCGCGTCCTTCGTCTATACTTCGACGGGTTTTGTCCAATCGATGGTCCAATGTCGGTCACTGGACATTTGAATCTGCTCAGACCCGATGCCAAGCCCCCCTGCAAGCTCTCGAACTTCGGCAAGCGTTAAAGAGGCATGCAGGGATTGCCGGAAAAGCTGCTTGGCCATGTCTTGCTCTTGCCCAGCGTATTGTTGCACGAGCTTCTCGACCGTCTCTTCGCTGTCTGGTCGGTACAAGTCTCGAATAAACAACCTTCCGCCGGGTTTCACCAACCGAGCGGCCGTCGCCAAACCCAGTGCAGGCTCATCCAAATGATGAATCAGACTATTGCTGATCACCGTGTCTGCAATGCCATCTTCGAAATCGTCCATACCATTGGCATCGACGTGATGGAGCGTGATACGGTCCAACAGGCCGGCCATGTCTACTTCGACCTTAGCCAACTCAAGCATTTCGACAGCACCATCCACAGCCATCAATTCGATGGACGGATCGCGACCACAAAGCTCAATGGGAATCAAACCCGGGCCGCATCCAAGGTCGATGACCCTGGGTCCAACCGGGCCGACTAAAAGCTCATCGACAAATAGAGCATTGACCCCCGAGTGGTCCATACCCAGGTATTCAGCTGCTTCCTCCGCAGCGCTCATGATGGTCGGTTCAGGCGTTCTTGGTAGGTTCATACCGCAACGAGACGTAAGAGGCCTCGTGAGGATAGCCGCTACAAGCATCCGATGCGACCTCTCGACTACGCATAGCCGCCGATCACTCCACATAGTCGCCGATCACTCCGCGATCGTAGCGTCTCTGCAAACTCACCGTCTCTGCAAACTCACCGTCTCTGCAAAATCAGCGTCTCGTGTCTTCCGTCACTCCGTTACGATCGCCGAGCGATCGGCAACCACCGTCATGCGGGGCTTGCCCCACGTCGTGAGAATAACTGACCGACCAACTGGGACGCGACTTTGCCGCAGAAAACGGTATTGGTTACGAGATACCGTTTCCACAGGCGTCGTGGTTCACACAACAATCGAAACAGCCATTCCAATCCATGTCGCTGCATCCATTGTGGAGCCATCGGTTTGACACCCGCGTGAAAATCAAATGCCGCACCAACGCACATCTGAATGGCGTTAATCGTTTCGGCATTCTTTGCGGCGAACCAATCTTGTTTGGGGCACCCCAAACCGATCAGCAAAATCTTGGCACCGCTCTGATTGATTCGATCGCACGCTTCCTGGTTTTCTTCTTCACTGAGCGGACGAAACGGAGGCGACTCGGAACCGGCGATCGTCAAACCGGGCGCGAGTTCTTGAAGTTGAGACTCCAATTGAATCAGAATCTCTGGTGTCCCTCCGTAGAGATAGATCGGAACTTGTTGTTCCGCGGCGGCTCGGCAAACACGTAGCGTGAGTTCCGGACCGTATACGCGTTCTTTTAAACGTGTTCCATGCAACCAATTCATTGCCCAGCGAACCGGCTGACCGTCGGGTGTAACCATCTCAAAACGATTGACCGACGACCGTAACTCTTGGTCTCCGCTAGCCGTCACGATCGCATGCACAGCATGGCAAGCGACCACGCCACGCTGTCCGGCGCGAGCAGCGGACAAAATACAATCAACCGCTTGGTCATAATCGACGTCGCTCACATCAACGCCAATCACACGCTTTCGAGTTGGCCATTGGACACCTGCCGTTACGACGGGTGTCTCGACCGGATGACTGCTGACGGAATCGATGAAGGAGCTTGACATGGACGATCCTTACAGTGAAGCAACTTGCGCGGCTTCTCGTTTCTTAAACTCACCGTGAATCCACTCGTAGGTTTTGGCCATTCCATCACGTAGACGAATGGAAGGCTCCCAACTCAGTTCACGCATGATCATCGTGTTGTCGCTGTTACGACCATTGACTCCCTTCGGAGCATCCAGCTTGTAACGGCGATCCAGTTTGATATCGGCAAAGGACTCAACGATGTCGACCAGTCCATTGATCGTCGTCAATTCGTTAGATCCGAGATTGACCGGTTCGGTCAGGTTGCTGTCCATGATCATCGAGATACCGTGCAGGCAATCATCGATGTACATGAAACTTCGAGTCTGTTTTCCGTCACCCCAAATCTCAATTTCATGACGGCCAGTCTCGACGGCTTCAATGACTTTTCGACACATTGCCGCAGGTGCTTTCTCGCGACCGCCATCCCAAGTGCCGAAGGGGCCGTACACGTTGTGGAATCGTGCGATGCGTGTTTCCAGACCGAAATCCTCACGGAAGTGACGGCACATTCGCTCCGAGAAAAGCTTCTCCCATCCGTAGCCGTCTTCCGGCAACGCTGGATAGGCGTCTTCTTCTTTTAATGGAATCACATCAGGACTGAGCTGTTTGTCAGCGTTGTAGACACAGGCGCTGCTAGCGAAAAAGTAACGCTCAGCGCCTTTCTCTCGTGCAGCCATCAACAAGTGTGTATTGATTAAGACGGACAACATGCAAAGAGCTTTGTTGTTCTCAATGAAACCCATTCCGCCCATGTTGCAGGCCAGGTTGTAAATCTCTTGCACGTCCTCGCTTGCTCCGAGACAGTTCTCGATAACCGAGAGATCGGCGACGACGTTTTCAACCTGGCCAGAGACGTGATACCAGTCATCCATTGGCTTGATATCGACGCATCGAACATGGCGATGTCCACGCTTGAGTAGATCCAGAACGAGATGTCCTCCAATGAAACCGCCACCACCGGCGACGAGAACGGGTCGGCTGAGATCAATCTTTCTATTCATCGTTGTCACTCAAAGAAGGGTCATGTCAATTCACGGATGTCTTGCCAACTCGCTGCGTTGCCGTGCGGAACAACCGTCGAGATTCCATCGATTAGGGCACAAGCGCGATTGGGATAAGTCTCAGGTCATCACGCAAGTGCCGGCTGTAACGACTGAATGGGCTTGCCGCGACGACCCGCTTGCCCAACAGGTGCACGCGACAAGTCAAACTTTGCTTTTGATCGCACCGCCACATACAACAAAAAGGGAATAAAGACCGCTTGTGGAAACTCTGCGTAGTTCTCAATCGCGCAACAAAGCACAAAGAACATAATGCCGACATTCGCAACAAAGCCTACGCGAGCAACAGATCTCAACTCATGTCGCATCAGACGCCAATTGTCGACAAACGAAGCTGCGATTAACGCCAACAGAACGAAGAACTGAATCAACCCAAGCTCAACGAGAAAGCCGAGCCAAGAAAAGTACGGTTTCGAGATCGCACTGCCTTCACCGACTTCCTCAAAGACACGCGTGGCAGGACGAATGTGATCTCGGTAGTAATCAGACATCCCCACCATGGGTGATGGCAGAGTGACGGTCAGGTATTCGTTGGAACTGATCAGTGCCGCGCGACTGGAATACTGCCCGAGTCCGGTGCCAAAAGCCATGTTCTTGACGTCGCTCATGATTTCGACACCGCCCTCAACCGCCATCCGTTTCGGGGATCGTGCATCGTTAACAACTTTCCGATACCAATCGCGAGTCAGCTCGATGGTCTGTGGATACACAATCATCGTGGCCGCGAAGATAAGTCCAGCAACCAAGCCGGTCGCCAGAATCGTCGATGGACGACTGACCCGGCTGAATCCCAAGGCGGCCATGCTCGCGACGAAGAAGATCGTTTGGTGACCCGACTGCGCTAACGCACAAGTCACAAGACCCAGCAGCATGGCTGTGAGTGTTAGAGGCGTTTGCCGTGCCACCATCAGCAGCAAGATCATGCCAAACATGGTAAACGTGAAAAACACTTGGGTGATCGTGATCGTTCCCTTGGCAAAATCCATTAAGCCGAAGGACCCGCAAACGGCATCTGGGTTTCCACTGACAACAAATTGCGCGACGCCAATCGCGGACTGAATGATCAAAAACCAGCACGCAACGTGAACAAGTTTGCTGAAGTGTTTTTCGCTTAGCGGCTTGTCTGGACGTTCCGCGAATAAAACAAGAAATGGAAGGAACGTAAGAAATGACAGAAGCAATCCGGACACATTGACTTCGGTGCCTGACATCGCATCCCACATCATCGAGGCCGATGATATGAGCAAAAGCCCAGTTGCGATCAGTAGAAGTCGCCGCAAGAATCGAAAACGACCCTGCAAAGCAGAGATCGCTACGTAGATCGGTGCCGCCAAATAGGCGGCATTCTTGATTGGTAAAGAGATCACCACCAAGCAGACGATGAACGCCTGCACGAATGCTTCGCCAGTATCTCGAGCCTGGGAATGAGGTCGCGCCAAGGCGATCATGTTATTGAGCCCCCATGTTATTGAGCCCCACGACAAGACGTGATGGCCCAGATGGTTCGGAATAACAGGGAAACGTCGCGGCGGATCGAGCGTGTCTGGATGTAATCGATGTCCATTCGCATCCATTGATCGAACGTCACTCTTGACCGTCCTTCGGTTTGCCAAATGCAAGTGATTCCGGGCGTGACATCCAAACGGCGCCGCTGCCATGGATCACATGCGTTGGTTTCATGGCAAGGCAAGGGACGTGGACCCACTAAGGACATGTCTCCCTTGAGTACATTCCAAAGTTGCGGCAGTTCGTCCAAAGAAGTTCGCCGCAACAACTTACCAATGCGAGTGATGCGTGGATCATCCTTCATCTTGAAGGCTGGACCATCCTGCTCACTCTTGCCACGCAAGGCGATTTGGTCCGCCTCCGCATTCACTTTCATAGTGCGAAATTTGTGCATTTCGAAAGGTCGGCCTCCAAGTCCAGTACGAAGCTGCTTGAACATCACTGGCCCGGGAGACATGAACTTGACGCAGATGGCAATCATCACCATCAGAGGAGACAGTAGGACGAGTGCCGTGAACGATAGAACAACGTCAGCCAGTCTCTTCCAACTTGGAATGGCCTGGGCGAACAGACGATCCATGCTTAGCTGTTTCGGGGTTTCCTGATGTGCTTCATGCGTCTGTTGGACAACATCGCGACCACTTGATTGGCCCGCTGAGTCTTCTCGCTCTAAGTCTTCTGGATAAACCAGAACTTCAAAGGCTGGTCTCTCCAAGTCAGCAGGAACCTGATGACAGATCGATTCACCAAACTGAGTCGCTTCTTCGGCTTGGGTGTAGGGAAGCACGGCCGCGATCTTGCCCGCCGATGCCCAGCCCATTTCGTCTGTCTCTCGTAAGCGAACGTTCAACGTTGATAGAACGTGATTTAGGACCTCCTCGGCATCGTTGGTCTGATTGCTTTGAAAGAGGACAACGCAGAAGGATTCTCCAGATCGATTCGCACGCGCTCGTTCAAGGTGGATAATGTCGCGCACTTCATCGACAGAGCGAATCAGCTTCGATCCCGCAGGCGGTTCATATCGAAGGATCGTGGGTCGAGTTCGGTTGAGTGTGAACATGTTGGCAGAAAGTTTCAAAACGGCACTTGTGTTGGTTACAGAGATGTGAAGAGCTTGCTGTTCACAAGAAACGCTAATGTGACTCTGCAGTCGACGATGTCAGCTCGCGTTCGAGTGACTCATGACGATCAGCAGTTGAAATACCATCCGCTGTCAAGCCTTGCTCTACACCATTGACTTGCTTCTTTCGATTCCTCAGTGCGTTCAATTGCGGGAGCAAGAACGTTCCTGAACGCTCGCACCAACGGTCGTAGGAATCGGAGGCGAAAGCTAAGGCAATGCTGGCACTAAGTGCAAAGACGAAACTCAACAACAGCGTCAATTTCGTTTTCGGGCTGGACGGATAAGGCTCGAACGTGGCAGGTTGAGCAATGTTGATGTTTGAAAGCCGGGCGGCCAAAAGTGAGTTATCGATGCGAGCCTGTTCGGTATCCAACGAATACTTGCGGTAGCTCGCGTCTTGGATCTCGACTTCGCGTGCGAGTCGAGCGACTTCTAATTCGTTCTGATTGAGCGACTGAAGATTCTGTTCCAAACCACTCAGCAGTTCACTGATCTTTCGTTCTTTGACTTGTAGGGCACTGAGAACCGGCTCTCGTTTAATCAACTCCAGTTGCGTTTCTTCGAATACGCGATTGGGTCCGGTCGTGACCTCCGTTCGGGATCCTTGTTCTTTGGCGAGAATCTTCTGAGCTTCTTGAATCTGCTTGCGAATCCGGATGACCTGCGGATGTGCTTCAGTATGGGACGCGAGCAGCCGTTTTTCGGTCAACTGCAATCCATACAATTGCTCTCGCATGCCATCGGACGCAAAGTTTGCAGCTCCTTTGGTTTCTTCTAAGACCAGCGTTTCCGACAGGCCAGCGAATTTCTCGCGGAGCATTTTCACTTCGGCAGCAACTTCCGCCGTTTGCGCCACCACGTCAGAGTGTTGGTCTTGAAGACGCGCGATTCGAGTGACCAAGGCAGCTCTTTGTTCTGCTGGAGATACCAAACCCGTCTCGCTCTTTAAACGTCGGAGCTGATCCTCTTTCGATCGCAATGCCGTTTGGACAGCCTCTTTTTCGTTTAACAGGAATTCATAGGTCCCTTCGCTGCGATGCAAAGCGGCATGTTCTTCCAGATAAAACTCAACGAGCGTTGCAACGATCTCACGTGAAAGTTCTGGATCATCGCTCGTGTAGCTGACCGACACCAAATTGGAGTCAACCACAGGTTCGACTTTGATCTTTTTTTGCAGTGAGCGAATTGCTTTTTCATGCGAGCTCATCAGCATTGAGGGCATCAACTGGCCCGCGAAACTGCTCGCCAACGAAGGCGATTCATCGTCTGTCTCTTGGCCATCTTTTGGCGTGCGACCCAAGATGGCAGCAGCTCCAATTTCGTTAACGACACGTTCAGCGAGATTGCGATTACCCAGAACGGTGGCAACCGAGTTGATCTCCGACTGCCGCGTTTGAGTCATGTTGATGTTTTGTGAATTACCCAACGTTGCGGTGGGATCGAGTCCCATGTTCTCACGTCCCAGTCGGACGAGTAGCTTGGCTTCGGATTGATACTTTTTGGGAAGCATGGCCGTGATGACGATGAACGCCATCATCAAAACAACGAAGCAAGCCGAGACACGGCGCCAGTAACGCATCGGAACGCCCGCGATATCCCAAAGCGACAACTCCGACTCCGTAAATCGCTGCGCCTCTGAAAAGCGATTGAATTCCGGATCAGATGCGTTTGTCTTACTCTCCATCGAGATTCTCTCCAGCGGTCACAATTCGATCGGGTTTGGACAGATGTTTAGTGGCCAGACTATTTGCCGCGCCCCATCCGACAAGCAAAGCATGGGTCAGTTTCAAGGGACTTGGACAATCTAGAACCGACCGATCCGCAGAACTAACAAGACTGGTACAACCGCGGGATGAGTCTCACATGATGTCGCTGTTCGACGGTGAATCGACACGCAGAAACACTCGTGTAAGCGAGGCTAACTGTGTCTGGAGTCGTCGTTGCAAACCTAAGGGATGCAACCTCGACAACACGCAGAAACCCACCTTCCAAAACAAAACATAGGTCGTTTTTGATGGCGATCGTTCGCTTCATTACACGACTGACTTCCAAACGCTGTTCCGCAGCGTTGCTGGATCAGTTCTTTGTCAGCGGCACCAGTTTGCTGACGACGATCCTGGTCGGACGGTACTGTGGCGCGGATGGGCTGGGGCTGTTTAGCCTGGCGATAAGCGTTGTGGTGATGGTGCGGGGTTTTCAGGAAACACTGGTTTCGTCGCCCTACACGGTCTTTCGTTCACGCGTTGCCGACCGAATGGCGCTGGAGGAGCATGCTGCCGGTGCGCTGGCGGGTGCGGCATTACTTGGCTCCATCGTCGTATGTGTGCTTGTGATGGCAGCGACCATTTGCTCATTCACACCGTCGCTTCAGTCAATCAGTCCCTTAGCCTGGACGCTTGCCCTCGCAGCTCCTCTGGCTCTGGCGAGAGAATTCGCGCGCCGATTTGAAATGGCGTCACTCAACATGTCGTCGGCGATGCGGATTGACGCCGGGATCTGCTTCCTTCAGACCGGACTGATCCTCGCGCTCGCCTTGCAGGGGCAACTCAATTCCGTGACGGCCGTTCTGATCGTCGGAGTGGCATCTGGATTGATGACGGCTATATGGGTATTCCAACGCCGCAAGGCGTTCTCGTTTCGACGTGACACGGTTATTTCGACCATTCGCCACGACTGGGGTTTCGGTCGCTGGCTCATCGCAGACCAAATGTTGCGATTTGCTCAGGTGTACTCAATGCCTTGGCTGCTGGCAGGCATGCTGGGAACTTCAGCGACGGGAGTCTTCGCGGCGTGTGTTTCCATTGCCGGTCTGGCCAGTCCGCTATTGCAAGGCACGGGGAATTACCTCGCACCGCGTTTTGCGGAATCGATTTACGACGGTTCGCGACACGAGACGATGCAGCTTTATTGGAGAGCGACCGCGTCTCTAGGCATCACGATTTCGTTGTTGGCAATCGTCGCTGCAATGTTTGCCGAACAGCTGCTTTGGCTTCTCTATGACGATCCGGCGTACCGCGGCTATGGCGCGGTCGTCGGAATTCTCGCGTTCCGGACCGCGTGTGCGATCCCAGCGATCGCAGCACACCATGCTGTTGTCGCAATGGAACGCCCTCGCCGCAGTGCCGCAGCCACGATGATCGGATTGGTCGTCACCGTTTTAACGGCGCTTCCGCTGATTCCACTTTACGGAGTTTGGGGAGCCGCCATCGCAAGTTTGCTCGGCACAGGCTGCGAATGCTTCGCGTTGGTCACATTCTTTGCCCACTCGCTTCGAGGATGGGCGTGGACCGACCTTTGCGACGTTTCACCTGAAGGGACTCGTTAGGCCATTGGGTGAACCATGAAGATACTTTTTTGCCATAACTTCTATCAGCGACCTGGCGGTGAAGATCAGGTTTACCACGACGAGTGCTGGCTGCTGGAGCACTACGGTCACCAAGTGCTGCGGTACGAAAAGTCAAACGACTCACTGGATGACCTGGGACGTCTCGCAATGGCGACCAAGACGCTCTGGAATCACCAAACGTATCGTGAGATACGTGATATCGTTCAATCGGAATCGCCCGATATCGTTCACTTTCACAACACGTTTCCGCTCATTTCACCAAGTGCGTACTATGCAGCGTCTCGCGGGGGGGCCGCGATCGTTCAAACGCTGCACAACTATCGAACGATTTGTCCCGGCGCAACGCTGTTGCGCGATCGTGAATCGTGTCATCACTGCGTCGGGCGCACGTTCGCTCTAGCAGGTATCGTGCACAAGTGTTATCGAAACAGCCGATCCGCAACGGGTGTGATCGCGACGCTCAACACGTGGCAGCGAATTGCTCGGACTCAACAACGTCTATGGAATCGTGCCATCGCGTTGACAGAATTCTCTCGACAGCACTTTGTTGAGAGCGGACTCGACCCCGATAAGATCGTCGTCAAACCCAACTTCGTCCGACCTGATCCAGGATTCAGCAACGCCAAGCGTATCGGTGCGGTCTTTGTCGGTCGGCTCTCGAAAGAAAAGGGAATTGAGACGTTGCTGGACGCATGGAAGAACGCGGCCAAAGACGTCCCGCTGAAAATCATCGGCGACGGTCCGTTAAAACCATTGGTGACTGAAGCCGCAGCCAATAATCCCGCAATCCAGTGGCTCGGACAGATCCCCTTTGACAAAGTGCTCAGCGAAATCGGCAGTGCACGCCTCCTCGTATTCCCCTCATGCTGGGCGGAAACGTTTGGGCGATCGATGATCGAAGCTTTCGCGACCGGAACCCCCGTTGTCGCCTCTGATATGGCGTCGATGAAAGAGCTGATCACGCATGGGAAGACCGGCCTACATTTCCGAACCGGTGACGCGGTGGATCTCGCGACAAAGATCCTGGAGTGCGTTGGAAACAGCCACTGGTACGTCGATGCTGGTAAAGCTGCACGACGAGAATTCGTCGAACGCTATTCAGCGGAGGCAAACGTTCAACAGACGATGTCGATTTACGAACAAGCGATAAAAGACAAAGAAACGGCAGCGGGAGAGAAAGTATGACCGCGCCAGCAAACGAAGCATCCCGCCGAACAGCATCGAGCGCCTAACGCGCCGATTACGACGCGTACCCGTTCGGATGCGATTGGTGCCATCGCCAAGCTGTTTCGACAATGGAGCGAACGTCGGTGTACTTTGGCGTCCAGCCGAGAATCTCTTTTGCACGTGACGCATCCGCGATCAACTTATCCGGATCACCTGCTCGTCTTTCTCCGATCTGTTCTGGAATCGGGTGTCCCGTCACGTCGCGACAAGCTTCAACGATTTCACGGACGCTCGTCCCTTGACCTGTTCCAAGGTTCACACAGATCCCTTTTCCCGGCTGGAGCTTTTCCAACGCCTTCAGGTGCGCATCACCCAGATCATCAATATGGATGTAGTCGCGAACACACGTGCCATCGTCCGTTTGATAGTCATCGCCAAAGATCGTGATCTTCTCTCGCTGACCGAGGGCAACCTGTAGCACGATTGGAATCAAATGAGATTCTGGATCATGATCCTCGCCAATCGTCCCGTCAGGATGAGCTCCAGCGGCATTGAAGTAGCGGAGGGCAGCGTAGGCAAATCCATAGGCTGACGCGTAATCTGCGAGCGCTTGCTCAATCACCAGTTTGGTAAATCCATAGGGATTGATCGGCTGCTGAAGCGTGTCTTCGGAGATTGGTACAACGTCAGGCTGACCGTAGGTCGCTGTCGTACTGCTAAATACGATCTTCTTCACATCGGCTTCTCGCATCGCCTCCAGCAGTTGCAAAGCTGCGATGACGTTGTTTCGGTAGTAGAGCGACGGATCATTTACGGACTCATTCACCAAGGCGAACGCTGCAAAATGCATCACCGCGTCGATTTGCTTTTCCCGAAGCGTCTGGACAACCGTGGCTCGATCATCCAGGTCTGCTTCAATCAACAAACCCTCCGGCACAGCCTGTCGATGACCTCGAGACAAATTGTCGTAGACCCAGACGGTGTGGCCCGCATCGATTAACAAGCGAACGGCATGCGAGCCGATGTATCCGGCGCCGCCAACGACCAAAACATTCATTGCAACTGGACTTCTTTTCGCAAAGTGAATAAACGCTACTTGCAGGGGAAACACGGCTGGCGCACTGCGCCGCGGCCGAAATGACAATGTCGCGATATCTTGACATTCTGATTCCGCTTCGCCTATCCCGACAGACTTTTGGCCAAACGACTCACGAAACTTCAACAACTTGGAAAAACCGGGGCGCCCGCGAAAGCCACGCGTGCCACCGAAGCGGTTTGCGATGACTTTTTTGATTATCTGCACAGTGAATGCCACCTGGCTGCTAATACAGTCGCTGCCTACACGCGCGACATCAACCGCTTTGTTCAATGGCTGAAAAAGAAGAGTCTCGGCAGTTTATCCGTCACGGACTTATCCAATTACGTCGGCACGCTACACGAATCGGGTTTGGCTCCAGCATCGGTATCCAGAAACGTTGTTGCCGTTCGGACGTTCTTTAAATTCCTACAACTCGAAGGATTGGTGCGTCAGAACCCTGCCGAGCTGTTAGTCACTCAGAAGATGTGGGAACGTATCCCCGGCGTGCTGTCGCATCAGCAAGTCGATGCGTTCTTGGCCGCTCCACGTCGCAGTGATCCGTTTTGGCAACGTGACATGGCGATGTTGGAAGTTTTGTACGCGACTGGATGTCGAGCTTCAGAAGTCTGTTCATTAAAAGTTCGTGACCTTGCTCTCCCGGAACGCCATCTCAAGTGTGAAGGGAAGGGCGGTAAGCAAAGAATGGTGCCAGTCGGCTCTCGAGCCATCCAAGCAATCGAACGTTACTGCGACCAAATCCGAGGTGAGCTTGCTGCTCGCGCGTCGCATCCACCCGATGAGCTATTTCTGTCGCGAACCGGAAAACCACTCGACCGGATTCAGTTGTGGCGGCTGGTCAAACGATACGCAGCTCGCGCCGGAATTGACGCGGACATCAGCCCACACAATCTGCGACACAGTTTTGCGACGCACTTACTAGCCGGTGGGGCTGACCTTCGGATGGTTCAAGAAATGCTCGGTCATGCGAGTATTCAGACCACGCAAATCTACACGCACGTGGAACACTCGAAACTCAAACGCATCCACCAGCAATTTCATCCAAGAGCTTGAACGAGCGCGTTTCCAAAACTGCCGCGGACTCAACCGTTCGGCCAGTCCGGATCCGCGATTTGGTGATTCATCTTTGCAAGACGAGCCTGGGTGTCGATCATTCGTTGCCAAGCCGACATTTTGAGAGTGACCTCCTGATTCGTCTCATCGATTCGCGCCGACTCGATCAAACGCTGCAGGCGATTCTGGAGATAATCCAATATCTCACAGAGTTGGGCCTTTTGCCCCGGAGACAGATCATCGGGCACCGACGGCACTTCATTGGCCTGGATCACCTCGGCTGGGTAAGGCGACTTTGGCTCCGAGTCAAACACCATCGCCAACGAACTCTCCGATGACGAAATCTGACTCATCGTCGGATTCTCGGCGCCCATCGCAGCCAAGCGAGCCGCAATCTGCGACTCTGAGCCGACCAACATCAGACTGCGACCGACGGAAATCAAATCTCCGTGCCGCAAAATTTTGAGCTGACACTCGACACCGTTGACTTTCGTCCCGTTGGTGCTGTCCAAATCAGTCAGCACTAAGCGGTCGTTATCGCGCTGTACCTTGAAATGGCAACGGCTGACACGCTCATCGTTCAGCTGAATGTTGTTGCCCTCTTCGCGTCCCACCGTTAGGGGTGGTTCCAGGTCTTCATAGACCTTACCGCGATCAGCGCCGTGAAGGATCTTCAGGGTCACGCCCGTCATGGGGCACTCCAGAGAAGCAAGGGAGGAAAAGTGCTTGCGACCGCCGGCTAGTATAGACGGCCGTCTACGGCGAGTCATTGTCGGTAGGCGGAATCAACGCAGAAGAATCGAACATCGTGCCGAGACTTGCTTTGCCAAACTGGGCGATCGAATCTATTCATGGGACAAACTCTCAAAGTTCAGCTATCAATCTCAGAAGCTATCAATCACTGCCTCGACCGGCATGGCCTAATGAACTTGGGCAATCACGCACTTCAGATAATCCGATTCCGGGCACGAGATGGCGACGGGATGATCTGGCGCTGGTCCACGATTTTCCAACAGGACTAAATCGCGTCTTCTTCGCCTACCAACATCCGCCAACATGTTCAAAAAATCTGCCCGCGAGACGCGACCGGAACAGCTGCACGTTGCGAGGACACCACCCGATGGGAGGAGATCCACGGCCATCGCATTGAGTCGACCGTAAGCTCGAAGTGCGCTCTCGATTTGATGACGTGATCCCGCAAACCGGGGCGGGTCCAGGACCACAGCATCAAACGATTCACCTTGCGAAATCAACTCTTTCAAACCCTCGAAACAATCCTGCTGTCTGTACTCAGCGTTTGAAATTCCGTTTCGAATCGCCGCCTCGCGGGCTGCCTGCAGTGCCGGTTCCGACGAATCGATCCCGGTGATGGACGTCGCACCCTGTTTCGCTGCGACCAAGCCAAATCCACCTGCATAACAACACACATCTAGGACGCGTCGTCTTTTCAGATACCCCGCAACGGCGAGATGATTTAGTCGCTGATCCAGGTAACCGCCGGTTTTTTGCCCACCCCGAAGATCCACTGCTAACTGCAGGTCATTTTGGTGGTAGATCACCGGCTCCGATAATTCGTTGCCCTGATACCACTCGGTGACCGACTCGACACCTTCGTGTTTCGCGGTTTTGGCCTCCATTCGAATCAGAATCGCTCGGCTCTGTAGACGCTCCTGAAGATGCTGCAAGATCGAGTCTTTCCACTGCAGCATAGCGGCCGAGGTGAACTGGACACTGAGGCAGTCGGCGTAGCGGTCGACGATCAGTCCGCTCATTAAGTCCGACTCGCTGAAAATCAGCCGCTCGGCTCCATCTAGCTCGATGGGCGAGAGCAGTCGACGACGTTCGATCGCTTGATCGATCCTGTGGCTCCACCAATCGGGCGACAACTCCGCGTTCTGATCGAATGCGTAGAGCCGGATTCTCAGTCGGCTAGCCGGATTGACCATCCCACGGGCGAGCCAGTTGCCGTCATGATCCACGAGGTCGACGATCTGACCGCACTCCAGGTCTCGGCCGTCTTCCGCCAGAGCGTGAGCGTGGACCCAGGGATGGCGGGCGAGAAAGGGAAACTGCCGTGAGGGTTTCAGGCGGAGTGAAACCGGTTGATCAGAAGCATTCATCGAGGGTGAAAGTGTGCGAACAGGAATCGGCGTGACGAGCGGATTTTCACCCTGTTTGCTCGCTCGAAGACAATGCGTCTCCAGGTTGATCGCTTGGCCGGACCAACCCTAAACAGCTTGCAAAATCCAAGAATTTCACGCAAGTCTGCTGACATTGCAATTTCGTTTACAGACGGCTCGCACGAAGGACGATATCTTGACGATAGCCTATAATTAAGCGTGGTCTGCCAACGCCCGGCGGATGGTCTAATGTCGAACGTTGAATAGAAAGGTTTCCGAGATGCCACACGTCGTTGCCGAGCCGTGCAATGGATGCAAGTACACGGATTGCGTCGTCGTTTGCCCCGTCGAATGTTTCTACGAGGGCGACCAGATGTTGTACATCCACCCCGAAGAATGCATCGACTGCGAAGCCTGCGTACCTGAATGTCCAGTCGAAGCAATCTTCCATGAAGATAATGTTCCAGACGAGTGGCAGAGCTACATCGAACTGAACGCCGAAAAAGCAGATTCGGGAGAGTGTGAAGTACTCACCGAAAAGAAAGAGCCACTCGCTGAGTCTTGATCCAATCGTTCTTTCTATCTAGTCAAAACCAAACGCCCGGTGAGTTCATCACCGGGCGTTTTGTTGTTAGGTAAAGCCTTTTCGCATACAGCTGAATCAACCTGCTGCCGGCAGGAATGTTTTCCAGCATTCGTAGCGCGGGTCGTCCATGCTTTGAATCAACAGTGGGTTAACACGCGGCTTACTCGGTCGGGAGAGAAGCTGCATACGCGCTTGCTTTGGCGTGCGACCTCCCTTGCGGCCGTTACATCGCAAGCAACAGCAGACAATATTCTCCCAAGTCGTCGGACCACCGTGCGAACGCGGGATCACGTGGTCCAAACTGAGCTTGTGTGCCGGCTCGATCTTTCCGCAGTACTGACAAGTGTGCTCATCCCGCGCGAAAAGATTCTTGCGGTTGAATCGCACCGTCTGCATCGGCATCTTGTCGAATCGCACCAACCGCACGATGCGCGGCACCTGCAATTCAAAACTGACCGTTTGGATGTACTCTTCACCCGGCTGCTTTTCCATCGCTGCCAACTCACTCAACTCACACCAGCTTTGAAAGTCATAGCTAACGTAAGTGCCTTGGTCGTTGTCAATCACTTCAGCGCATTCGCGATACAGCAGCGTGAACGCTCGCCGCACATTGACCACTCGAACCGCCATGTAAAAGCGATTCAATACGAGGACATTGGTGTCGAGCACACTTTGCGACATATCGATTCGGTCCTTCCGTTAGCATGCTGGGAATGAACTGACAACAAAACGGATCACCGGTCGGGAGAGGTCGCCCCACCGCTGCCGCAGTATTCTATCAACAAACCTGTCGAATGACCGGCGTTTGTTTTTCAAACGAGATTGTCCGATTTCACGTAGTTTCCACTCGCTGCGAGCGATTCTGCCAAGATCCGTCGATACGGAGCGACTTACGATTGCTCCATCCCTTTGGCTCGGCGAATCGCCCGACCATCCAAACACCTACCGCCTCATAGAAGCTGCTCGGCGAAGATAGATCTGCTCGTTTCGACACAGAATGATCGTGCCGAGGTTCGCGACTGCCCCACGCTTTCGGGTAGAGCCGAGCCCCATCCGGAAATGAACTTTTTAAAAAACTTTGACTGGCATTCTCTGATCGGGCATTCCCTGATCGGGCAGATGACCGACGCGTCGACAGAAGCCACTTCCTCTTGGTACGAAACACTTGCACCAACCGGCAGTGTTCTGGCCGCCATTATTTTGGTCCTGCTGGTCATCGTACTTTGGGGCTTGAATCTGATCGCGCTACCAGGCAATTGGCTGGCCGTCTTGTTGCTGGCCGGCTACGCGTGGCTAGGCCCCCACGAGGGTCGAACGTCCATTTCCATGTTGCCCGTTGTGGCTGCGCTGGGATGCGCTGTACTCGGTGAGATTGTTGAGTTTGTTGCAGGAGCGTTTGGTGCAAAGCGGGCCGGTGGCAGTCGACGCGGAACCGTGATGGCAGTGATTGGATCGATGATTGGTGCCGTAGCAGGTGCCTTCATTGGATTACCGATACCGCTGATCGGCCCCGTGTTGGCAGCGATCCTCTTTGCCGGACTCGGTGCCACTGCCGGTGCGATGTACGGGGAATGGACGAACGGACGGTCTTGGAAGGAAAGCTGGTCGATCGGCCACGCGGCGTTCTGGGGTCGCACCTTTGGAACGCTAGGCAAGGTCACCGTCGGAGCGGCGATCGTCCTGATCGCAATCGTCAGCGTCATGTTCTAAAGCGACGTCGCAAGCCGCCTGGACGGGCGTTTCTGCGAATTGACGTGCTAGCAACAGAGTCCAATTGACGCCGCCTTTCGCGTTTCTCTAGTTTCGCTTCGGAATCAGATGGCTTTTTGCGTAGGCGGACCATGTCAATCGAACGGCGAACGGCGGACCGACGGCGTCGAGTCCTATACTCGGCTCAACAAGTCGAATCATCGTCCACGGGTGATTTGGCACGATTGCGTGAAGCGCGCCGTCCCGTTGCTGTTTACGGATCGAGAGTGCATCGAAGACTTCGGGCTCGATGGTTTTCACTCGTTCCGGTCCGTCGCAGCACCATGTCGCTCGTGGCAACTTCGGTAATCGTGTTGTGTGCTCTGCTATGCATCGGCCATTACGCAGCAGTTGCTTGGCCGAGCGTTGCGTACCGACCGGAGATCGCTCGACCACTCCGCTTAGATCGCTCAGATAGTTTTGGACGATGGTTGATGGTTGCGATGCTGGCCGGCGCTGCTGGTGCGTCCTTCTTGATTTATCAACTGCGACGTCATCGCAATGATGATTTTGCCGGGAGGTATCGACTGTGGCGAATCGTGATCACCGTCGCACTTTTAGCTAGCCTGCAGTCGATCGTATCGATCATCGATTGGTGCGGTGCGCTGATGGATCTTGCATTTGGTCAGCGTGTCGCCCTTTCCGGTAGTGACTGGATAGGTTTGGTCGTCATGTTTGGCGGCGCAATCCTTGCTTTGCAAATCTTGGTTGAACTTCGAAGATGTCGAGTTGCATTCGGCGCTTTTACCGTCGGTTTGATTTGTTGGTTGGTCTCGGAATCGGCTACCTGGAATGTCCTGGACGTCACGACGCCAAACCGATGGGTAATGGTCACGGTCGCACCGTTGATCGCAACCACCGCATTTTTTTTAACGACGGTTGTCTACCTTCGCATGCTCTACCGCGAGGTCCGACAAATCGAAGACACCGTTTCGATCCGTGAACGATGGCAGAAGATGCGTCAGAGCCTCTTCGATCAGGATCCAGACGAACCGGTTGAGGCAGCACCGAAACGCGAACGAAAAGCAGACAAGACAGCTGCTCGTAGAAAGTCAAAGGCAACCGACGGCAAAGAGTCACGAAGGAAACAAAACCTCAAAGTTCGTGCCGCGGAACCGAAACAACCCGATGCCGAGACGCAAGAGAGCGACGAAGAGAATCGTGTTGCACCTGCCAAGGCTAAAAAAGAGGGTGGTTGGTTCCGGCGCAAGAAACAAGCGACCGCTGTAGAGAGCGGATCGGCCGCGTCCGATGATACGACAACCGAAACACCGAAAGAAAAACCCAAGAAAAAACGACGCGGTTTCTCGTTGCGACTGGCGCCACCCAACATGCAGGATTCAAACGAAAACGAATCCTCATCGGATGCTGACACTTCCGAATCAGACACTAAGGCGGCCAAGAAACGCGGCAACTGGTTACGAAAAAAGAAGTCCGATGCTGACGCGTCTGATGGCGACGCATCCGAAGAGCTAACGTCCGAAAAAACGAAACGGAGTGGATGGCTACGTCGAAAGAAATCGGACGATAGCGAGGACGCAGCTGCAGACACTTCCGACGAAGCGCAAGACAAACCTCGCAAAAGTTGGCTGCGACGCAAGAGCTCCACGACAGGAACTGATGACCAAGTAGAGAATGAGCGTGCTGCAGATTCATCTTCTACGGCAACAGCAGCAGACGATCCGATCGATCCCGATGAAATCGACTGGAGTTCGATGAGTAAGAGTGAGCGACGTCGCTTGCGGAAACAGCTCAAGCGACAAAACCGAGCCGCCTAAGTGGACGCGTCGGTTAGTTTTGCCGCTTGGGTCGAGGAACCTTTCCGCCTCTCGATTTCTTTGCACCGCGTCGCCCTTTTCGTTGGCGACCTCCGGCGCTTCCTCCGGACGCATGACCGGACTCAAACTCAACTTCTGAAAGCGGCTTGCCAATATGCTCTTTCAGCTGCAGCACGCGGTCACGAAGGGATGCGGCACGCTCGAACTCCAATGCCTCGGCGGCAGCCAACATCTCTTGCTCAAGTGAATCGACGTATTCGATCGTGATGTAAGTGACCTCGCCCTCGTCTTTTGCCGCGGCGGATGTCGAACGGTGCCGGGCCGCGTCCGCTTCGATTCCAGATCGAATGGTCTTTCGTACGGTCTCCGGCGTAATGCCGTGCTCTTCATTGTACTTTTGCTGGATGACCCGGCGTCTTTCTGTTTCATCGATCGCCAGCCTCATCGCTTCGGTGACCTTGTCTGCGTACAAAATCACTTTCGAATTCGCATTGCGAGCAGCACGTCCAATCGTTTGAATCAAACTCGTTTCACTGCGCAGAAAACCCTCTTTATCTGCATCTAAGATCGCGACCAACGAGACCTCTGGTAGGTCCAATCCCTCACGCAGAAGGTTGACTCCGACCAAGCAATCAAAACGGCCCGCACGCAGTTCTTGTAGAAGCTCCACCCTTTCAAAGGCATCCAGTTCACTGTGCAGCCAGCGACAACGGACATTCTGTTCTTGGAAAAAGGTGGACAGATCTTCCGCTAATCGCTTTGTCAGCGCCGTCACCAAAACGCGTTCATCTCGTTCGGCACGAATGCGAATCTCTTCCATCAAATGATTGACTTGCCCCCGCGCCGAAACGACTTCCACTTCGGGGTCCAATAGTCCGGTTGGCCGAATGATCTGCTCCACCACCTTTCCGCGCGTACGTTCTAATTCGTAATCGCTCGGCGTCGCGCTCACAAAACAAATCTGTCCCGTTCGTTCCTCCCACTCTTCAAACTTAAGCGGCCGGTTGTCCAGCGCGCTTGGCAAGCGGAATCCATGACCGACCAGAGTTTCCTTGCGGCTACGGTCTCCCGCATACATCGCTCGTACTTGCGGGATCGTCACGTGTGATTCATCGACGAACGTGATGAAATCATCTGGGAAAAAGTCGTATAGGGTATCCGGTGTCGCGCCCGGCGGCTTTCCAGAGAGTGGTCGTGAATAATTCTCGATCCCCGGGCAATGCCCCACCTCAGCCAGCATTTCCAAATCGAAACGTGTTCGTGCTGAAAGCCTTTGTGCTTCGAGTAGTTTGCCTTGTGATTGAAAGAGCTCGAGTTGCTCCGCTAGTTCTTCTCGAATTGTTCTCAACGCGTTTTGGATCCGATCCTCGGGCATCACAAAGTGTCGCGCAGGATAGATGTAAACGTGATCGAGCGTCTTGATCGTCTCGCCGGACAGAGGTTTGATGATCGAAATCTGCTCAATCTCATCACCCCACATTTCGATGCGGTACGCGAATTCCTCATAGCTTGGCCAGAGCTCGATAGAATCGCCGCGTACACGAAACTTCCCTCGTTCAAACGCGACATCGTTGCGCTCATACAGCACATCGACGAGCTTGAGCAACAGATGATCGCGCCGTGTCTTTTCACCACGATGCAACGCAACGATCAATTCTTTGTAATCCGATGGTGATCCCAAGCCGTAGATACTGCTAACAGACGCGACAATCACGACGTCACGTCGACTGACAAGGGAGCTCGTCGTTGCTAATCGAAGCCGATCGATTTCCTCGTTGATCGATGCGTCTTTTTCGATGTAAACATCCCGTTGAGGAATGTAGGCCTCGGGTTGGTAGTAGTCGTAGTAGCTTACGAAGTAATGAACGGCATTGCTGGGAAAGAACTCACGGAACTCGCTATACAGCTGTGCGGCAAGCGTTTTGTTGTGACTCAACACCAATGCTGGACGACCAATGTTCGCAATGACATTTGCCATCGTGTAGGTCTTTCCAGTACCCGTTGCACCGAGCAAAACTTGTGTTTTGCGGCCCGATTGAAATCCACGTGTCAGCGAATCAATCGCCTGCGGTTGATCACCCGCTGGTGGAAACGGCTGATTCAGATCAAACGACGCTGGCGGCAAGGCAGTGGGTGATGAAGACATGGCGGTATCCTACCGTATCGGCCACCTTTCCGACCATTGCTCTAGCGTCTCTCTGGGATTCAGTTCTCAACCCTAATGGCCAGAAAGCGTCCGCTCATCGGCCACAACCGCAGGTACTTCACTTTCATTGCAAACGACGCAGTAGGGTCGGATCTTCTCTAGAGTGCTGGGTCCGATTCCGTGCACTCGAACAAGATCCTCTACGTCGGCGAAGTCTCCCAACCGGTCACGCTCCAGCACAATTCGGCGAGCGAGAACTGGTCCAACTTGCGGCAGAATCGACAACTCCTGTGGCGAAGCCTGATTTACGTTGATCTGCAAACGTCCATTCGGCAGAGAAACGGACTCTGGAGTCGACAACACCGAGACCATCAACGTCACGTGTAGCAAGAGTGCGATGATCGCGAGTGAGCGTCTCACGCCTTGCCGTAGATCGCCCTCTAATGCTTGCGCGCCTTTGTCACTCTTGCCGTTTCTAAAATGACGGCTTCCCGATTCAATCTCATCTGAATTCGACTCTGGCGCATTCGATTCTGCGCAGTGGTCTGGCGTACCGATATCTCCGTTCGTCTTCGATTCCATCACGACCTGCCCCAAATCGTTGCGTGGATTCTGTGCGGAACGTTGCATGCAAACGTCACGCGATTTGTCGGGATCTTAATCGGATCCCTTGCCTTCGCTAGGATATCGCAAGTCGTCTTCTTCAGACAATCCAACGCATCTGTTTTCGTTTGACGAGTTCACCATGACTGATCGCGATTATCGCACAGTGACCCTCGATGATGAGTTAGAACAGGATCTCCGTGCGCTTGTCCGACTCGCGATTGCAGAAGATTTGCGTGATGCGTTCGATTGGACGACCGTCTGTTTGATTGACGATCAAAAATCGGGTGGTTGCCAGATCGTTCCGCGACAGCCAGGAGTGTGTGCCGGTGCAGCATTGCTACCCTGGATCATTGATGAGTTTGACGCGGAACTGCAACTGGAAACGCTCGTCGACGATGGTGATGACCTCACGCCGGGAGAGCCCATCGCGAATCTGCGTGGCAATGTGCGCGACCTATTGACCAGTGAACGCACGATATTGAACATCCTCTCGAGGCTTTGTGGTATCGCGACCCTGACGCGCCAATTCGTTTCGCAAATCAATACCACACACGCGAAGCTCTATGACACTCGCAAAACGACGCCGGGATGGCGTCTGATCGAAAAGTATGCTGTGCATTGCGGCGGCGGTCGCAATCATCGGTGCGGGCTCTATGACGGATTCCTGATCAAAGACAACCACTTGGCATTGGCTGGGGATGCAGACGGCCCCTTACCTGCCGGCATCGCAGCGGAACGTGCACTACGTTGGCGTTCGGGAACCGTCGAACGGATGAAGGCTCCCGAGTTTGTTGAGATCGAAGTTGATTCCATTGAACAGTTGATCGATGTCCTTCCCACGCAGCCCGATATCATTCTGCTGGACAATTTCTCAACGGAAGATCTCCGAAAAGCGGTTGAGCTTCGCAACCAGATGGACGGCCAGGTCGAACTGGAAGCGTCGGGAAACGTCAAAATCGATACGATTGGCCAGATCGCGGCGACCGGCGTGGATCGAATCAGTAGCGGCGCATTGACTCATCAAGCGACTTCGCTGGATCTCGGATTGGATTGGTTCGACGGTAGCACGAGCTAGGCTTCTGAAATGGTCCCCGAATTCGGTTCGGGCGTTTCGGGTAGGCGCGAAAATCAACGCCGGGAGAAGCGTGCAATTTGTTTTGCGCGTTGTAGATCCTGACGTTTTCGTGCCCGCCGCTAACAGCTTGCTCTCGCTACGGCTGAATTGATGCCAATCATGAAATCGGACAACGCCATCATCGCGCAACGTCGCTGGTCCGACTTTGTCCATCCGCTTCTGGATTCGGCTTCGGTGATGGCTGCACTTGCAGCCGTTCGCTGGTGCACCGGACGCGACATGGGAATCCTGTCACTGGCGATGGGATTGGTCGCGGTGATCTTGTTCTTGCTGTTCAGTCAGTTGACAGGCCTGCAGCGCCGCGGCGGTGGAGCATCTTCGGATCGTGAGATCTCACAGACTGCGGTCACTTGGATTTTGACGATCCTCGCTTTAGCGATGCTTGGATTCTTGACGCGAGCCGACCAACACTTTTCTCGAACCGTTATCGTTTGCTGGGCATTGGTGGCACCGGCGTTGGTGGGTTTGCAACGGATGTGTTTGCGAATTGTCCAACAGGGGTTGCGCCGGCGCGGCATCGGTATCCGCAGTGTCGCAATTGCGGGACACAATTCGCTCGGTCGTCAGACGTTTTTGAACATTACCAATCAGCCAGCTCTCGGTTATCGCTTTATCGGCTTCTACGACGATCGCGAAACTTCTCGAGAGGAGGCCGACGATTCCAAGGACGCACTGATCGATCAAGATGACGACCAAGTCACCGGAAACCTGCACTCACTGGTCCAGGCTGCTCGTAGCGGTGAAATCGACACTGTCCTAATCACGTTGCCAATGCGAGCAGAAAAGCGAATCAAGTTTGTATTGGATGGGTTGAGCGATACAACCGCGTCGGTCTACATCGTTCCTGACTTCTTTGTCTTTGAACTGTTGCACAGTCGCTGGACGAACATGGGTGGGCTGCCAGCGGTGAGCGTGTTCGAGAATCCACTGTTTGGTGTCGATGGTGTAAGCAAGAAAGTCGCCGATATGGCGATTGCCTTCTGTGCACTCATCGTTGCAGCGATTCCGATGATGCTGATTGCAATCGCCGTCAAACTCTCTTCGCCAGGCCCCATCTTCTTTCGCCAAAAACGATATGGATTGGACGGACGTGAAATCTACGTCTGGAAGTTTCGATCCATGCGAACGTGTGACAATGGTGCCGTCGTCAAACAAGCGACCAAAGAAGACCCAAGAATCACGCGTGTTGGCGCTGTTTTGCGAAAAACGAGCCTCGACGAACTTCCCCAACTCTTCAATGTCATTGAAGGGACAATGTCATTGGTTGGGCCTCGCCCGCATGCAACCGCGCACAACGAACAATACCGGCAACTCATCCGCGGTTACATGTTGAGGCACAAAGTGAAACCGGGTATCACAGGCCTCGCGCAGGTCAACGGATGCCGAGGGGAAACCGAAACGCTCGATAAAATGGAGCGACGCATCCAGTGGGATCACCACTACATTCGCACATGGTCGATTTGGTTGGATTTGAAAATCCTTTTCCGGACCGTCTTCGTTGTTTGGAAACAGGAACAAGCGTATTAGGAACGCGACCGTCTTTGGATCGATTGCATCCACCCAACGAAAAGAGGAAATGAAGATTTCTCTTCATTTCCTCCTCAAAGCCCTTCGCGTCGGCGAAATTTAGTCGTTGCTTCCTCCGAAGAAGACAAGCAGGTAGTAGATCAAAGTCATCACTGACTGCAGCGTGGCAGCAACATACGTCAGTGCCGCGGCGTTCAACACCTCAGCGACATATTGCTCTTCATTGCCCGCAATGATGCCCTGCGAAACAAGCTCTTGCCGTGCGCGACTGCTCGCGTTGAATTCAACGGGCAAGTTCACCAACTGAAAGAACACAACCGCAGCGAAACAGACAATGCCTAAAAGAATCAGCGGCGCAAATTGAAACACCATTCCGCCAATCAATAGAAAGAAGCTCGCTCCGGAACCAAAACTGGCAGCCGGTACTGCAAGACTTCGAACGACCAACGGCGCGTAGTTCTCGGCATCTTGAAGGGCATGTCCCGCCTCGTGGCAGGCGACACCCACAGCAGCCATCGAATTCCCGTTGTAGACCTCTGGACTCAGCCGCAGAACTTTGGCTCGAGGATCGTAGTGGTCTCCAAGATGTGCCTGGATGGGTTCAATTCCGACCGAGTGAAGCCCTGCGTTGTCGAGCATCATCCGAGCGGATTGGGCTCCCGACATTCGCGCAGGAACTTGAGACATTTGGGAGAATGCAGACTTCACCCGGTACTGGGCATACATGGCCAGCAAAAAGGGTGGAATCACAAATGCTAGATACATCCACATGTTTATTCTCAGAACGCTAAATGGAGAGATTGCTTAGCGAGCCGGAATGACAACACCGCCATTAGCTGGAAGTACGCCGGTCGCCGTGGTCAATTCGACAGGGTTCAAAATAACTGTCACTATTCCATGCAACTGTTGCGCCATTCGCACCTGCTGGGCCGATCTTGGCGGACTAATCGCGTGACCCAGGCGTAATCTTCATCGGAATGGTCTTTCCATCACGAATGATCACGATTTCAACTTCTTCCCCGATTTTCAGGGCTTCGATTGCGTAGGTGTAGTCGTAAACGTCCTCAATCTTCTTCCCTGCAAGTTTGATGACGATATCACCTCCTCGAATGCCTGCTTTTTGGGCGGGGCCATCGGCACCAACACCGCTCAACTTCATACCCTTGATCTCTCCCGCAACGTAATCGGGGATCGTTCCAAGATATGCCGTCAAACGAGCACGAGGCGCATCGCGTGGAGCGTCACCTTCATCCAGTTTGAACTCCGGTGCCTCTTCCGCAGTTAACATGCCACGAGCAACGAGAGCGAAGAGTCGCGAGATCTTCGCGATCCCTTCGTAGTTCAATTTGTCCGCCGTATCCCGTGGTGTGTGGTAATCCTCATGGGCGCCCGTAAAGCCAGCAAGAACAGGGACACCGCGCCCAACAAACGCGGATGCATCGGTGGGTAGGCGTGTGCTTGTCTTATCCAGTTTCAAATCCAATCCAACGGGTAGATTTCTACGTTGAACTTCACCCGCGAAACCTGGAGACGATCCTATACCCTGCACGATTAGTTTTTCGCGCAGTCGACCGACCATGTCCAAATTCAAGTAGGCTGCGACGGCGGCCGTGAGAAGCTTTTGATCCGCTGCGGAACCATGACCATGCGCCGCCGCGATTTCAGCCTGTGGATCCGTAGGTGTTTGGGGTGCACCAGGATAAAGATCAAAAAAGTCACCCACGAAAGCTTGTGATCCAAAAAGACCAAGCTCTTCGCCACTCCAAGCGGCAATGACAAAGTCGCGTTTGCTTCTGAGTCGACCTTTCCGCGTTTCGGACGCAATGTACTCAGCAATTTCCATCATCGCAGCGACGCCACTCGCATTGTCATCGGCACCGTAGTGAATCAACTCTTGCTCATCACCTCGTGCCAAGCTGGAACTACTCTTACCTCGCCCAAGGTGATCGATATGAGCACCCAGCATCACCACGCCTTCACCTTCCTTTGGATCAGTTGCGGGTAACCGCGCGATGACGTTTCGGCCCGTACCGCGTTTCCGATCGATTCCGATCGTTGCCGTTGCTTTCGTTGTTCCGAAGGGAAAGCCCAATTGCAAAGAACCGTCGTCAAGCTCCGATTGCGTCTTTTTAATGTCACCACTTGCAGCCGCGAATAACTTGGCGGCGACTTCGTTGCTAATCGAAGCCGCTGCGATACTGACACTCGCTTGGGAAGCGGCGGTATCGAAGCGAATCAGCTCATCGCGGACCTTGCTGGTGGGTCCGCTGACAAACAGAATGCCCGCGGCACCCATATCACGAGCAATCGTTGCTTTCCGGCGTGGGTTGGAATAACGAGCCATCTCCTGACGTCGTTCAGGCGAAATGTCTTGAGGAAGGTCACGGAAAACCATCACCCATTGCCCAGCAACGTTGAGGTGAACGTAACTGTCGTATTCAGGTGAGTTCTCTGACCTTGGAACTTGCATGCCGTATCCGGCGAAGACAATTCCCGTTGGCACGATATCACCGAGCTGCGAGAACGAAAGCGGTCGCCAATCTTCATTCAATTCAAGGACTTCATCGCCGATCTTGAACTGATTCTCGTCAGTTAGGTTCGAGCCCGCCGGAAAATCAAACTCGTGAAAGAACGTCCCATTTTCGCCCGCCGGCTCGAAGCCCAGACTCTCCAGGTAAGCCGCCACGTAGGCGGTCGCCCGACGCTCGCCCTCGGTCCCGGTCAAACGTCCGCCGAGTTCCGGCCGAGTCAGGTAGTCAACATGACGCATCGCGTCCGTGGGTGCGAAGTCTGGTGTTGAAGACTCAGCGGCCGCCAACGCGGCAGTACGATCTTCGCTGTTATCAAGACCGAGCTCTTTTCGCGCTAACGCATCGTTCCAATTGCCCAGAAAGATCTGCGACTGCTTCTCGGCCGTTCGATTGCTCGTCCATGACAATCGTTTGCCATCAGGCAGGAATACGGGCAGTCCATCAAAGCCGTCAGTGTAAGTCACGCGAACTGGTTCGCCCTGACCGTCGGCCCGAACGAGGTAAAGTTCGAAATTTCCGAAGCCATGTTTGTTCGTCGTGAAGATTAAGTAATCGCCACTGGGATGAAAGTAAGGCGCCCAGCTCATCACACCGATACTTGTAAGCCGCCTCACATCGCTTCCATCCGTGTTCATCGTAAAGATCTCAGCTGTCGCCCCGTTCTCGGCAAATCGTCGCCAACAAATACGTTTCCCATCTGGCGAAAAGAACGGACCCCCGTCATAGCCGGGAACATCTGTGAGTCGGCGAACATTTGTTCCATCCGAATTCATGATGTAAAGATCCATCATGAACTCTTTGTCGATCTTGAAGAGCTCTTTTTCTCGGTCGGTTAATTCACGTGTGTACGCGTCGCGATTCGAGGCGAACACGATCTGAGTTCCATCGGGGCTGTAACTTGCTTCGGCGTCATAGCCCAGAGCATGGGTTAAACGCTTGTACTCGCCGGTGGCAAGTTCTTTGGCGTACAGTTCGTAAGTCTCGTCGTAGTTCCATTCGTAACGATCTTGCGTTCCGTTCTTTCGCTTCTCGATTTCCTCGCTCTGCTTTTCGAGTGCCTTCGGATCGTGATGCGTGCTGGCAAACAAAACACGATCACCGGTCGGGTGAATCCAAGCACAGGTCGTCTTTCCGTCACCGGGAGAGACCCGCGTGATGTCTCCCGTTTCGAAGTCGGTGACGTAGATCTGGTAGAAGGGATTTGCCGGATCGCGCTCACTTTGAAACACCATCTTTGTCCCATCCGCGCTGAAATACCCTTCTCCCGCGCGACGACCATCGAAGGTGATCTGCCGGGCATCAGAGACCCATTCCGATTCGCGATTCTCCGCATCAACCGTCGCCGCGTCATCTTCGGCATGCGACATGGACACGAGGACAGCAAAGGCCAGAAAACAAGCGGAGCGAAGTAGTTTCAACATGACGTTGTTGTGCTTCGGGGAAGGGGGTGGGAAGCGAGTCGTCGGCAATAAAAGTCTACCGCACGGCCAGAGATTCGTAGATAGGGAACGGGGCAACGCGATCAGGAACAAAAACAAGCGGCACGAAGCGAATCGGTGGGCGTCACCTCAAAGAAACACCGATTCTGCTATGAAGAGCTCAACCCTTGCGCGCCGCGCAAACAGATTAAATCCTCGCTCCAACGACCAAACAGTTCTTTCCGCTGGCTCTCATCTTCGAAAACCCGCACGGTGTTAACCTTGTGTCGAATGTCATCGCGCACCAAACCGTAGAGCAGACGGTACTCCGCGTCGGGGTCCGGACCATCGGAGGAACTCTCTGGCGGGCGAACCCGGACTTCGGCTTCGAATCGAAACACCTGTAGCCAACCAGGTCTTTGAACGGCAACCAGGCGAACGTTCCTCAACTGGGCCGTTCCGCCAAAAAAACCATTCGCTGTCAAATGCTTGCGAATCGCGAGTTCCATATCGCGATCGCCGCACCAGTCGGTGTAGCGTTTATGTAGATGTTTCAACCAGCTGATCACGTGATTTCCTCCGAATCATTATCGATCCGAGGCAAGGATCAGTCGGAACAGACTGATCGGGATCAGTCGTTAGGCAAATCGAAGTCACCCGTGACATCTCGCCACACACAATGAATGTGGTTCGCTGGATTGCCAGCAGCGTCGGGTTGGGTATTCACAAACTCAATCAAGAAACGCTTACCACGAACTCGATAGTAATGACCAATACCGGGATCGGTCGGACCGGCCCACGCAAAGTGGATATCTTGCCAACCATCTTTTTCGATCTGTGCGCGTCGTTCAGCCGCAATCTTGTCCGTCACCGCATTCGCATACGTGTAGACGAGATCCTTGAGCAAATCCTTTTGCTTTTGGTTCAGTTCACGCTGGCTAATGCCTTCCGGATCACCAACTTTTGGTTGTGGCTCTCCGGCGAATCGAATCTCTTTAGGAGCGGTATCCGAAAGAATCGCACGCTCTTTCTGGGCAGCATTAAGCGAGTTGACCAAGTCGAAAGCCAACGTTTCTTCGTTGCGGAGAATTCGCGTGCCTTTGCCGAGCGATCCTTTCACATCATTCATGACAATCGCAGGGTTAGCCGCAAAAAATTGCGGTGTGCTGTCAACGATCCGACCATCACGGCAAACGAAGTTAAGTGACAGGTGATGCCCTTCGAAACTCATTCCCCATGCGTCCGTATTGGACGGCGTTCCGAAAATGGTCAGGTAATACTTTTCTGGATCGCGTTCCCAATTGCGATCAGCGCCTTCAAGTTCTCGGAGAACACCCTCCAACATCATGACTTTTTGTGCTTTGTCGTAACCCACTTCGCTAACGGCGGCTCGGACGAGTCGAAGGGCAGCTGTGCGCTGGGCGTCATTCATCTCGCGAATGACCAAACCCTTACGCGTCTTTTTGGGAATGAAATGCCAGTCAACACGTTTGTCCGAATCGTACGGTACTAAAGCAAGGTCTTTTTGTTCCTTGTCAAGCGACGAAATGAATGCGTCCGCGAAAGACTTCAGTTGCTTTCCGGGAGGATCAGCAGACTGCCAACCGGCTACCAGCGCAAACGAGCCGAGGCACAAACAGGCGAAAACAACTGACAGAGAACGTCGCATCGTGAATTCCGTGAGCAAATCAAAGGAGGGAAAGGCCAGGCGGGGCATGCATTGTAACAAAGCCCCGCCCGAGATTCGATTCTCCAAACCTTGCATTCCTTCTAATCGATACGACTGGATGATCGACGCCCCAAGCTCCTCACTCACTTCAGTGGGAATCACCCGACGGTTTTCTTCCTTGCGAAACCGTGATTTAGACTCCACTATCGGGTCCGTCTTTTTCGGACCCGGGACGCTTATTCGCTCCCTCTAGCTCGGCGGTTAATGGTGATTGCTTTCGATCCTTCCATGCATGGACAGTGCCGTTTCTGCTCGGCGGACTTGAACCACATCTTTGTTGATTTGGGCACATCGCCGCCGTGCGAAAGTCAGGTGACTCCGCACAGCATGGGCAACTCGGAGGCCTTTTATCCACTGCAGGTTTTTGTCTGCGATCAGTGTTTCCTCGTGCAGTTACCTGACTCGCTTTCACCAACGGATATCTTTGGAACCGGTGACTACCCGTACTTTTCCTCGTACTCGGACTCGTGGCTTGAGCACGTTCGAAAGTATGCCGAGCAAACGACGGAACGTTTCGGTCTGAATTCCGACTCCAGCGTGATGGAAATCGCCAGCAACGACGGGTACCTGCTGCAGTACTTCCACCAGCAAGGCATTCCGGTCCTCGGGATTGAACCAGCATCCAATTGCGCAGAGGCTGCTCACGAGAAGGGAATCGAATCAGTCGTCGAATTTTTCGGATGCGAAGTCGCCGAGAAGATTGCGATCGAGCGGGGCAAAGCAGACCTCTTGGTTGGCAACAACGTGCTCGCGCATGTTCCCGATATCAATGACTTTGTCGGCGGCATGAAACGGCTGCTGGCACATGACGGTGTGATCACCATGGAGTTTCCGCACCTGGTGAAACTCGTCGCTGAAGTGCAATACGACACGATCTACCACGAACACTACTCGTACCTGAGTCTTCTGAGCGTCGAAACGATCTTTGCCGAGCATGGATTGCGAGTGTTCGACGTTCGCGAACTTCCAACGCATGGCGGCTCATTACGAATCTATGCAACCCACACAGATCAAAATCGATTCCCCGAAACCGAGAGCTTGCAGCAACTGCGGAAGACTGAATTTGACTTGGGATTAAACACCCTCGAGTACTACCGTGGATTTGGGGAGCGAGTCGCCGAATCAAAGCGAGAGATTCTCGATT
Organism: Planctomycetota bacterium; assembly: GCA_039179795.1. Taxonomy (GTDB): domain Bacteria; phylum Planctomycetota; class Planctomycetia; order Pirellulales; family Pirellulaceae; genus Rubripirellula. The sequence continues at coordinate 412,252 of JBCDEM010000002.1, forward strand.
TTTTGATCCAGGCGAACCAGGACGGAAAAAGTGTGGTCGGCTACGGCGCGCCAGGGAAGGGGAATACCCTGTTGAATTACTGTGGCATTCGTACGGACATGTTGTCCTACACCGTTGACCGCAACCCAAACAAACAGGGGAATTTTACTCCTGGAACTCGGATACCGATTTTTGAACCGTCGCACATCATGGACACGCAGCCCGACTACGTGCTGATCTTGCCATGGAATCTCAAGACGGAAATCACCCATCAAATGAAAGACATTGCGCAGTGGGGAGGCAAGTTCGTCGTTCCCATTCCGCGAGTGGAAGTGATTGAGCCGTGAAGTTTCATCCGATCCAACTGGCCGGAGCCTATCTAATCGAACTGGATACGATCGCTGATGATCGAGGGCACTTTGCGCGGACGTTCTGTGAGCATGAATTCAGCCGCCACGGTCTAAATACGCAATTTGTCCAGGCAAATGTCTCGTTTAACCGTGAAGCGGGAACTCTGAGAGGCATGCACTACCAACTGCCTCCGCACGCGGAAACCAAACTCGTTCGATGCTCGCGCGGCAGCATCCTCGACGTCATTGTGGACATGCGGCCCGATTCCAGCACACTCGGTCAATCCTACCGTGTCGAGTTGTCCTCCACGAATCATCGGATGCTATACGTTCCGAAGGGATTTGCACACGGATTTCAAACGCTCACGGATGATGTTGAAGTCAGTTACCAAATGAGCGACTTTTACGAGCCATCGGCAAGTCGAGGCTTTCGCTTCGATGATCCCGACATCGCAATCGAATGGCCACTTGCGATTACCCAGATATCCGAACGCGATCGTCAACTCCCCCGTTGGAGCGAACAACTTCCTCAAAGCATTGAATGGGCGAAGTGTGGCGGGGAAACGAAATGATTCGGAGAGACGACGTTGGCCAATCGGCCTACGAATTGATCGAGGAGCTGTATCCGATCTGCCGTAGCATCACGGGTGACGGTGTGCGTCAGACGCTTGATCGATTGTGCAACGTCGTGCCTCTCCAAGTCCATGAAGTTCCTTCGGGCACACGTGTGCTCGATTGGCTTGTACCGGACGAGTGGAACATTCGCGACGCTTGGATCAAAGATGATCAAGGCAATCGCGTCGTTGATTTTCGATCCCACAACCTTCATGTCGTTAATTACAGCGAGCCCATTCAACGCGTCGTTTCAAGAACCGAACTGCTTGAGCACGTTCATTCCTTACCCGATCATCCGGATTGGATTCCCTACCGAACAGCGTACTACAAGCGAGACTGGGGTTTCTGTGTCAGTCAACGGCAATTGGATTCACTGAAGCAGTCCCAATACGAAGTGTGCATCGACTCCAGTTTGGAACCCGGCCATTTAACGTACGGCGAGGTGTACCTTCCAGGTGAATCGGAGCGCGAACTGGTCATCTCTTCGCACGTTTGTCATCCGTCACTTTGCAACGACAACCTTTCCGGCGTTTGCATCGCTATCCTGCTCGCGCAGCATTGGTCCAAATTGCCACGGCGACTTTCACTTCGATTTTTATTCGCTCCGGGGACGATCGGTGCGATCACTTGGTTGGCCAGGAACCGAGACCAATTGGACCGAATCCTGGGTGGCGTCACGCTGACTTGCTTGGGTGACAAGAGCCCCTTCACTTACAAACGCTCATGGGTCGGAGATTCAACGATTGACCGCGCTGCGGAGCGCTCGCTGAAGACCTCTCCGTATGAGCACAAGTGCATCGACTTCTTTCCCTATGGATATGACGAGCGGCAGTACAATTCACCGGCTTTTCGGCTTCCGTTTGGTTCTCTGATGCGGGCGAGACACCAGCAGTTTGATGAGTATCACACGTCAGCTGATGACTTGAGCTTTATTGATCCGACTCACCTGCAACAATCATATGATCTATTGAATCAACTGATTCAGGATCTTCAGAACAGTCACTACTTTAGGAACGCGGCCGGTGAAGCCGAACCTCAGTTAGGTCGACGCGGAGTGTTTCCATCACTCAATGGCGATGCTGACCTCCAGATGGCCGCACTTTGGACGCTCAACTTGTCTGATGGCAACAACTCTCTGGTCGATGTAGCCGAACGTTCGAATATGCCGATTTCGTTGATCGAGCAGGCGGCAAAAATATTGAATCGCTTTGATTTGCTGATGGAAGTTTAGACCTCCAGGAATCCAACTAGTCTGGAATCCGCGAGGCGAACCATCACTCTCTCAAAGCGACGGACAATCGATGAAGATTCTGGTGACGGGCGATCAAGGTTATATCGGTTCGGTCATGGTGCCTTGGCTACGAAGTCGCGGGCATCAAGTAGCAGGAATGGACAACGGGTTGTATCGCGGTTGCGATTTCGGAGACGACATCGTTCCCGAATCAGAATTCCCGCTGGACATTCGCGACGTCGAAGTGGAACACTTGCACGGGTTTGACGCAGTCGTTCATTTGGCCGCGCTTTCCAACGATCCATTGGGTAGCCTCCACCCCGGCTGCACGTATGACATCAACCATCACGCGTCCGTTCGATTGGCTGAATGTGCGAAAGCAGCCGGCGTTGAACGTTTTGTCTATTCATCGTCCTGCAGCGTTTACGGTGCTGCGGATTTAAGCAAACCACTCGATGAAACAGCAGATTTTGCACCAGTGACACCCTATGCGGAATCAAAGGTGCAGGTAGAAGCCGATGTCAGTCGTCTGGCAGATGATTCCTTCAGCCCGACTTTCCTTCGAAACGCGACCGTCTACGGAGCTTCACCTCGATTGCGAGGTGACTTGGTCGTCAACAATCTGACCGGATGGGCATTAGCGACAGGATTGGTTCAGATGAAGAGTGATGGAACGCCGTGGCGACCGCTCGTCCATGTCGAGGACGTTTGCGAGGCGTTCACATCCGTATTGGAAGCTCATCGCGAGTTGATTCACAACGAAGCCTTCAACGTCGGCCATGACGGCGAGAACTATAAAATCGCGGATGTCGCCCAACTCGTCACTCAAGCGATCCCTGGATCAAGAATCGATTATGCCGATGGTGCCGGCCCCGACCCACGTTGCTACCGCGTGAGCTTTGCCAAACTACAAAGCAAATTGCCTCAATGCCAAATGCGATGGAATGTCGCGCGAGGCATCGGCCAGCTCGTCACGGCTTTCAAACGGGTCGGCCTGGCACAGCAAGACCTAGAGGGCCCGCGTTATCAGCGAGTGCAAACGATTTTGCGGTTAATGCAGGCCGGAAATCTGGATTCCGATATGCGTTGGGCCGTCTCAATCGCCTGACTCGCTGGGATGCCGACCTACGCTGAAGGTAGACGAATCCTTTCGTTGGGGGGATCTGTCGTATCGGAACAAGCTGGTAGGGAAGAATCTGACAACGGTGAGCTGAAACATGAAAGTCGTACTGTTCTGTGGCGGCTTCGGTATGCGGATTCGGGAATACTCTGAGTCCATTCCTAAACCGATGGTGCCAATCGGATCGCGTCCGATTTTGTGGCACGTGATGAAGTACTACGCTCACTTCGGCCACAAAGACTTCATCCTCTGCCTCGGATGGAAAGCCAACACGATCAAGCAGTACTTCCTGAACTACGACGAGTGCATTTCAAACGACTTTGTGCTGACCTCCGGTGGCAGCGACCTGAATCTACTAAGCAGTGATATTGACGACTGGAACATCACGTTCGTCGATACCGGAACTGCAGCGTGCATCGGTGAGCGTTTAAAAGCAGTTCAGCCTTTCTTGGGTGACGACGAGACGTTTCTCGCTAACTACACCGATGGTCTTAGCGACGTTCATCTACCCAACCTGATCCAACTTCATCAGCATCAAAACGCCGTTGCAACTTTCGTATCGGTGCGCCCAAGCAATGCGTTTCACTGCGTGTCATCGGATTCACAGGGGCACGTGAAATCGATCGAGACGTTTGCCGATTCAGATACATGGATCAATGGTGGTTTCTTCGTGCTCTCACGCGAGATCTTCCGTTATATGAACCCAGGTGATGAGCTCGTCACGGACGCGTTACCACGCCTGATTCCAGACAACCGATTATGCACGTATCGGCACGCCGGATTCTGGAGCTGCATGGACACGTATAAGGAAAAGCAAACACTGGATGAAATGCATGACTCCGGCCATTCCAAATGGGAGGTTTGGAATCAAGTCCAGCAGATTCCTACCAACACGCTATCGCTGAGAAACGGACACTCCGTTATTGACGGCGGCAAACTCGCCATTGAGTAGTTTCTATGCGCGAATTTTGCTTTGACCCAATCGAGTCGGTCTTATGCGTCGGTGCGCATTCTGACGACATTGAAATCGGATGCGGCGGCACGCTTCTGCAGATGCTTGCCAAACGTCCCGAGTTGAAAGTCCACTGGGTCGTCTTTAGCGGGAACGCGCAGCGAGAATCCGAAGCGAGGCGATCCGCAAACGCATTCTTGCGTCAATGCGAAAATAAGACCATCACGACTTACAGTTTTCGAGACGCGTACTTCCCAGCTCAATGGGAAGAAATCAAGCAGCGATTTGGAGAGTTGCGGGAGCAATGTGATCCAGATTTGGTTTTCACACATCGATTGGAAGATCGACACCAAGATCACCAAATCGTTTCACAATTGACTTGGAATCACTTTCGCAATCACGCGATCCTGGAATACGAGATTCCGAAATACGAAGGCGATCTTGTCACGCCATCGGTGTACGTACCGCTGCAACCTGAGATCGCGACGACGAAAGTCGACCTGTTGTCAAAGCACTTTGCGTCGCAGCAATCCAAACCTTGGTACGACACAGCGACTTTCGAAGCGTTGATGCGAATTCGCGGGCTTGAATCCGGTGCGTCTTCACAACGTGCCGAAGCCTTTATCGCTCGTAAGTTGCTCCTTCAGGTCTAATCGCCAAGTTGGAATCCCCATGAAATTCGATCTATCGAGACAGTTGCAACAACGCGTCCACGAAGTGATTCCCGGTGGGTGTCACACCTACGCCAAAGGTGACGACCAGTATCCCTATCTCGCGCCCGGGTTCATCGACCACGGGAAAGGATGTCACGTTTGGGATGTCGATGGCAATGAGTTCATTGAATATGGAATTGGGTGCCGAGCAGTGACGCTCGGTCACGCATTCGAACCCGTCTTACAACGGGTGCGTGTCGAGCTTGAGAAGGGATGCAGTTTCGGTCGACCCGCAAAAATCGAACTTGAATGCGCTGATGAATTGATCGGCATGATCGACGGCGTTGAAATGTGTAAGTTTGCAAAAGATGGTTCGACGGTGACCACCGCTGCGTTGAAAATCGCGCGTGCCGCGACGGGTCGTGATCGAATTGCGCTTTGCGGTGACCATCCGTTCTTTTCCATTCATGATTGGTTCATTGGAACGACCGCCATGGACGCGGGAATCCCCAAAGCAATCCAAGAACTGTCGCTCACGTTTCGTTACAACGATCCAGAAAGCCTGGAGTTCCTATTTAAGAAGTACCCAGGTGAGATCGCCTGTGTGATTCTGGAACCCGCGAAATACGAGGACCCGCGTGATCATTTCCTGCACCGGGTGCAAGAACTCTGCGAACAGTACGGTGCTGTCTTTGTTTTAGATGAGATGATTACCGGATTCCGGTACCACCAAGGCGGTGCACAAAAGCTCTACGACATACAGCCAGATCTATCGACGTTCGGCAAAGGTCTTGCGAATGGTTTTTCGCTATCGGCTTTGGTCGGCAAGCGTCAGTTGATGGAAATCTGCGGACTGTACCATGACCAACCGCGTGTGTTTGCATTGTCGACCACGCATGGCGCTGAAACACACGCTTTAGCCGCCGCCATCGGAACGATGCAGTTCTATCAACAACAACCCGTGATTGAGACGATGGATAAGCGTGGTACGCAATTGGCCGCGGGCATCCGTCAAGAAATTGATCGAGCAGGCGTCAAAGGCTTTGTCGATATCGTCGGAAAGCCCTGCAACTTAATCTTCACCACCTGTGACACCGATGGAAAACCATCGCAAGGATTTCGATGTGTTTTGATGCAGGAGCTGATTCGCCGCGGTGTGCTAGGACCTTCGCTCGCGATTAGTTACTCCCATAGCCAAGAAGATGTTCGCAAGACTGTCCAAGCGTTTGCGGGGGCACTCGACGTCTATCGACAGGCTCTCGACAAAGGATACGAGTCATTCTTGGTCGGTCGTCCGACGCAGACGGTCTACCAGTTCCGCAATGGTGATGCGTTTGGGAAGGCTCAGGATCTGAGCGGCAGCTTTACGGGTTGCAGGTGACCGGCTGGGCATCGCCGACGTTCGCTTGGAGCCGAACTGTCCAGCAGAACAGACAAAAAAGTTGACGTGATTCGCTTGTTTCAACTGAAACGACAGCAGCGGAAGTTTACCTCTCAGACTTGTGCTGCAACTTGGCGGCAAGCAGAGTGTTGTGCAGCAGCATCGCGATGGTCAATGGACCGACACCGCCTGGGACGGGGGTGATTGCTGAAGCAACCTCTTTCGCTTCGTCAAAGGCAACATCCCCGACCAGCCGATCCCCCACCCGGTTGATGCCGACATCGATCACCGTTGCACCATCACGGATCATGTCACCGCCGATCATCTCGGGGACCCCGACCGCAGCGATTAAACAATCGGCAGATCGACAGACATCTGCCAGGTTCTGCGTGCGACTATGCGCAAGCGTCACCGTCGCATTGGCCACCTCCTTGCCGCATGAGCCCTCACGCTGAGCAAGCATCATCGCCATCGGTTTTCCAACGATGTCGCTTCGGCCGACGACGACAACATGTTTCCCCGCAACCGAAATCCCGGCACGATGCAGTAATTGCACGATTCCATGCGGTGTACACGGTAAAAACCTGGGTCGTCCCTGCATGAGCAAGCCCACGTTAACCGGTGAGAAAGCATCGACGTCCTTCAGTGGATCCACCGCATCCAGGATGGCACGTTCGTCGAACCCGTTTCCTTCATTTCCATCGCTCGGCAGCGGCAACTGCACCAGAATTCCATGGACGTTGGGGTCGGCATTGAGTTGCTCTACGGTGTCGACCAGCTCCCTCTGGCTCGTGGCAGCGGGTAATCGGAGCGTGCGTCCATCGATCCCGGCTTTTTCGCAGGCTCGACTCTTGTTTCGAACGTACACCTGGCTTGCCGGGTCTTCACCAACAAGAACCGCGGTTAGGCATGGCTGAGGCCCGCCGGACTCAACAAATTGACCGACATGCTGGGCAACTTCTTGGCGGATCTCGCCGGCTATCTGTTTTCCATCGAGCAGTTTTCCGGTCATGTCTTCCCTCGGGTATTCGCCAGTAGATCGCCATAGTGGCGTTTCGCATCGATCGCTATAGTTGCCTAAACCGCCTCAATTGCGGAGACTCCAAAAAGCGAAAAGTCCGCGACGGATTTGCGGACGCACTGGCCGACGGTGTCCCACCAGTCTGTAACACGCAAAAGAAATCACACAGGATTTGTGTCCAGATGTCTACCGACGCACCTAAATTGAGCCCCGTTGAGTCGATCAAAGAGGAGAGTCAACTTCTTCGCGGAACGATCGACCAGGAGCTTACCGAAACGACAGATCACTTCAACAAGGGCAACCTGCAACTGCTGAAGTTTCATGGCACGTACCAGCAGGATGACCGTGATGCGCGACTGACGGCGAAGAAAACCGGTCTTGGCAAAGCCTATTCCATGATGGTGAGGCTTCGCATACCAGGAGGGCGGATCCGCGCCGACCAAATGTTGTCGATGCTCGACATGTGCGACGAGATTGGCAACGCAACGATGAAGATTACGACGCGTCAGACGATCCAGTTACACGGCATCGTGAAGCAAGATCTGCGAAAGGCGATTCATCGGATCAACGAAATCGCGCTATCGACGCTGGCGGCGTGTGGCGATGTGAACCGCAACATCATGTGCTGCCCAGCCAAACGTTTTGATGGCGTTCATCAAGAAATGGAGCGTTTGACCGATGAGCTGACCGAAGCGATGGCCCCCCAAACGAAAGCCTATCACGAGCTCTGGGTCACCGACGAAGAGTCCGAAGAGAAAACGCTCGAAGGTGGTGGACAACAAGAGCCACTCTACGGGCCAACGTACCTGCCACGTAAATTTAAGATGGGTATCGCGCTACCGGAAGACAACTGCATCGATATCTACACACAAGACGTAGGGCTCTTGGCCGTCGTTCGAGACGGATCGATCATCGGATACAACGTGCTCGCCGGTGGAGGAATGGGCACGACGCCTTCTGCCAAGAAGACATTCCCGGCGCTCGCCAAACGCATGGCATTCGTAACGCCAGACCAAGTAGTCGGTGTTTGCCAAGCAATCTTAAAAGTGCAGCGTGACAACGGAAATCGTGCGGACCGCAAACGGGCCCGAATGAAGTACTTGATTCATGACTGGGGAATCGAGCGTTTCCGGGCGGAAGTCGAAAAGTACTACGGCGAAACGCTGGCTGACTGTACCGAAGATGATGTATACGGATTCGACGATCACATGGGCTGGCAAGAGCAGGGCGACGGCAAGTGGTCGTACGGCCTGAACATTGAAAACGGCCGACTTTATGACAACGAACGCCGACAGTTAAAGGCTGGCGTTCGTGCGGTCTGTCGAACGTTTGGAACCGAAATGAGAATGACGGGCCATCAGAGCCTGATCTTCACCGACATTGAGGAAGATCAAAAACAACCGCTGATCGATCTGATCAAAGAGCATCACATGCCATTGACGGAAGAGACCAGCACGGTTCGACGATGGTCCATGTCGTGCGTTGCTCTTCCTACCTGTGGCTTGGCGATTACCGAGAGCGAACGGCGCCTCCCCAGCATGATCGATAGCTTGGAGGAACCGTTGGCAAAACTCGGATTAGCCAAGGAGCGATTCACGATCCGAATGACCGGGTGCCCAAACGGATGTGCACGACCCTACAACGCCGATCTGGCTCTCGTGGGAAAAGCGAAAAACAAGTACACACTCTTCGCGGGGGGTGGTTGGCTCGGCAACCGTCTGGCGTACATCTACAAAGATCTGGTCCCCGATGAAAAAGTGGTTGAAGAGATCGTTAGGATCTGTGCCGCGTTCAAATTGCACCGAACTGACGAGGAATCCCTAGGTGATTTCTGCTCAAGGGTCGGCCAGGAGCAACTGGAATCGCTCTGCGAATCGGCACCGGTCCCGACGTGACAAATGGTTGACGGCGAATCTGACAAGAAACGATACGGATGAGTTAGACTGTGCCTTCGTTGGGCGTCCTTTTGCACGGCGCCCGAACCAGTCTCCAGACCATCGCTTTTTGAGTTAGGGATTCGACGGAAACCATTTATGAACGCATCACTGAATCGTCGTCAATTTGCCGCAGCCAGCTTGGCAGCTGCAGGGGCCACCGCAACTTCCGCTTCTGTGAAAGCTGTAGGTGGGGAGGGGGAGTCGAAATCGTCTCACCGCCCCAATTCGATCGCGGTCTCGACCTATTCTTACTGGCGCTATCGTCCGGACACAAAACTGACGATCGAAGAGTGCATCGACCTGGCCGCTGACACCGGATTCGACGCCGTCGAAATCCTGCATGTTCAAATGCAAGATGAGTCGAACGCTGCGGTCCAGCGCATAAAGCAACGCGCGTTTCGACACGGGCTCGGACTTTGTGGACTCTCAACGCATCAATCATTCGTTTCACCTGACGCGGATTTTCGTCAGGAAAACGTCGACCACACCATCAAGTGCATCGAATTGGCGTACTCACTGGGTATTCCCACGATTCGGGTCAACACGGGCCGCTGGGGAACATCCAAAGACTTCGATGAGTTGATGGCCAACAAAGGCATTGAGCCTCGTTTGGAGGGCTACACGGATGACGATGGTTTCGAATGGGTTTACGAAGGCTTAGAGAAGTGTCTCCCTGTCGCGGAGAAGTGTGGCGTCGTCCTTGGTCTGGAAAACCACTGGGGACTTGGCCGCGACGCGGTCGGTGTTTTGCGAGTGATCAACAAACTCGATTCACCTTGGTTGCGCGCGACCTTGGACACCGGCAACTTTTTGGAAAACCAATACCAACAGTACAAGCAACTAGCACCTGAGGCGGTCTTCGTACAAGCGAAAACGTATTACGGCGGCGGGACCTGGTACACGTTGGACATCGACTACGACCAAGTCGCGAAGATCCTTCGCGACGTCAACTATCGCGGTTACATCTCACTCGAATTCGAAGGCGAAGAGAAACACGAGACCGCGATCCCCAAGAGCCTGGAAGTGCTACGCAAAGCTTTTGCCTAGCGAGAAAGGAATGTCGCCAATCGTCAAACGCGGACGTCGATGCGACCCTCGGCAAGCTGCTGTTGCAGAATTGCAGCTTGCTGTAACAGTTCATTGATGGCGTCGCCAGTCTGTTGCTGAACGTCGAGGCTCTTTCGCGCCAGGGCGACGTCGATCTTCTGCTGCGTCGCCTGTTGGCGGACGTTGATTGCCTGCTGAGCGACGCTGGGAAGACTGGGCATGACAAACCGATTTCTGTTCGGACCTGGCGATTCGCCTAGAAAGGCAAGTGCATCGAGGCGAGCACGTATCAGAATGTTCGTCATTCTGAGGAACGCTCAAAAAACGGCGATTGATCATGCGTCCGAATTGATCCATCCAGGATCCGGTCGTAGCGATTAGGGAATCATGCTGGACACGCAAGCCGTTCGGTAACCAGCCAGATCCACATCAATCCGTTCGTTCGGTGACTTCCAACAAGTGAAAGCCGAAATCGGTCTTTACCGGTCCCTGGACTTTCCCAACTTCACCTCCAAACACGGCTGCATCGAATTCAGGCACCATTTGACCGGGCGCGAACGACCCCAGAGCTCCACCCTGTTTCCCAGATGGACAGGAAGAAAACTCCGCGGCGAGAGCACCGAATTCTTCGCCCTCTTCGATGCGTTTCATCAAATCGAGGCATTCCTGTTCGGTGGATACCAGAATGTGTCGTGCGCTGGCCTTGGGCATGATTTCGTTCTCACAGAGACATAAAGAAGAAGGGCAATTCGCAGCGAATGATCGCTGATTTCACCGCCAGTCTAACGGTCGATCGAAAGACTGTCTCCCGGCATTCCTAGAGCCATATGTGAATCTAGGGGGACTTTGACGCTCGTTCGGATTCTCGTGGTCATACGGTTTGTTCCGAGTCGATACCGATGACCAATACCGCTGAGATCCAGTTTTCCACTCAACGTTCGAGCATTGAATCATGCAATCCCGAAATCGTGTGTACACCCATGTGATAGCCTGCTTGGCTGCCGGATGGATCAGTTTGTCGACTGTGCAAATAGAGGCGAACGCTGGAGACTGCGGCGGACGATGCGCTTGCCAGTCGACCCGTGAAGTGTGTCCGCCACCAGCACCAAACTGTCGTTGCGGATGCAATCAGGGCAAAAAAGTGAACTGCTTCAAGAAAGCGTTTCACGGCCTTTCCGCAGGCATGAACAAAATGACCAAGCTGTTCTCGCTGCGTAAATCGGGTTGCGACGAGATGAATTGCGACGATGCATGTGACGCCGCCATGATTGAAGAGCTAATGCTCCCACCTGTCATGCCAAGCACGAGCCAACCTCAACCCATGCCGCCTCAAGTCGAACCGATCGTTCCCGAGGAAGGAAGCGTCGAAGAGATGCCTCCACCGATCCGGCTGCAGGAACCGCCATCGGATCCAGATCGCGGATCATTGTTCGACACGAAAGAAGATCCTTTCAGTGATGACGAAGCTCGCATGCGGAGCTATCGCCCCGTTCGTCCGAGTTCTTATGAACGGGTCGAATTGCGACCGATCCAACCGGTAAATCGGATTCAGCCGCCCGTGCGAATGAGAAGCTCGCGATAGTGTGCTCGGTAGGCATCGATCATCGCCTCGACTGAAAATTCGCGAGTGACGTGCTCACAATTTTCGGTACCGATTTGTTCGCTCCAAACCTCATCGAGAAGAAACGTCTCGATGAGGTTTTTCATTGCGCCAACATCTTCAGAAGCAAAGGTCTGTTCTTTTAGTCGATGCTTGAGAAGTTCTTCAACGCCTTCGACGCGACTGCAAACGACCGGTCGACCTGCCGCCATCGCCTCCAAGGCAACGTTCGGCATTCCCTCATAGTGACTTGGCAGCAACAGCAGCCGACAACCTTTCATCAACGGGCCGACATCCGCTTGCCATCCGATGCGGCGGACTCTCTCCGCTCCCACAGCGTCAGCCCAATCATCGATCTCTTGTTGCAAAGGGCCGTCACCAACGATCAGAAGACGTCGTTTTGTGTTTGGGGGAACGATCGAGTCGATGTGCGATTGAATGCGTTCAATGCCTTTCTGCGGATGTAAGCGACCCACAAACAGAGCCACGATCGAATCCGCTGGCCATTCGAGCGACGTCCAATCCGCCGGACGAGCCGCCGAGAAACGATGAACATCAACACCGTTGGGAATGACCGCGAGCTGATTGTCCGTCGCATGTAATTCTCGATGCGCGAATCGTCTCACGCCATCGCTGACACAAATCACGCTGTCCATTTGCCGCACGGCGACCCGTTCCAAAGCGCATCGAATTCGATTCGACTCCGCAACACGAACCCCGCCCACGCGGACGGGAACACCCGCACTCTTCGCGGCCCAAGCCCCAATCACATTCGCGTGATACAGGAACGTTTGGCAAATATCGGGAGGCGATTCGGCGAACCACTGTTTCAACTTCCGAAACGCGCGGAGGGTCCCCGTCCAACGATCAACGTTGGCAGAAGTCAGAGCGATGCCCCGTTGCTCCAAACGTTCCACCAATAATCGTTGTTCGCCTGTAGGGAGTGACCCAATGGAAAACACACGAACTTCATCGCCCGCATCGGCCAGGCCAATCGCCAATTCCGTAAGACAGCGTTCGGCACCGCCGACGAACAACTCTGTAATGACAAAATCAATTCGCAAGTTGGCCTATCTCACCTTTCCCCAGATCTTTTGCATCAAGGCATACATGCGAGGATCGTGCTCCTCGAGTTCCGCTCGAACGAATGGGTAGAAGTCATTCACACCCAAATAAGCTTCGGTCGATTCGGCAAAGTATTCTTTGTGATTCGTCAGAGCATAGTGTTTCACACGTCGGCCTGTATGCGATTTGACCCGCTCATAGATACCAGCTGCTTTTGCCTGATCGAATACCTGGACGATCTCACTCTGATCAAATCCGAGCACCTGGTCGTGGTAAGCATGGGCCAATTCGTGAAGCACCACGTAGGGATGCTTAGCCCATTGCGATGGACTGAGAAGTGCCTTCGCGCGAGGACCGTGCACGTGCTTTTCGAGCCTGGGATCGTGGCCATTTCGGACGAGCCAACCGCGACTGGGGTGATACTGCATATTGCCAAGGGGATGATCCCAATCGACCCAAATTCGTAACTTCTGCAACTCTTGGACTTTTTCCTTCGGCAAGATGTAGCGGATCCGCTGTAGGTGATTCGCTAGCGCTACGAGTGCGGCTTCTCCAACCTCACGATGCTCCTCGTTCAAAACCTCCGGATCCAACACGATCGTCCATCCTTCAATTTGTCGTTCCACGAGGTCCTTTAACGCAGGGGTTTCGTTTAAAGCTGGCTCGCCCTGTGCCTGTGATCGACTGCCGCCATTCGTACAGAATGCAATAGCGGTTAGGCAAATGACGAACACTCTCTGGGGAAAAATCTGGATCAAATTCATGAAACAAGGTGACTTCGTGGATGGCGGAAGACCGCAGGTTTTTTCGCTTTCGACATTTTGGTTTCGAGTCGCTCAGAAGGGAATGGTCAATCTGAACACGGATCGCGTCTTGGGATCTCGAGTTTGCAGTCACAGATCACACCTCAAACCGTCCGAGTAGTGTAAATCACGTATCTTCGGAAGCTCTCCGATTGTCCAATGAAAAATCTGGTTCATGACCGCCACAGCCGGTCTAACCAGCTTCAGAGTGACATTGTTCTCGATCGTGAAAAGACTTTATCCTCACCAACGTAAAGGATTCGACCGATGATTCGGATACTCTTCTCCCAATCGTCCGCTGACTGTTCAATCAGGTAGAAGCGATGAATACGACGACGTTTACGATCGAGTCTGTACACGGTGTCAAGCAAACCATTGTGATTGGCCCCACCATCCGGATCACTCCTGACAACGGGAGCCAGAACAGCAGTCAAGAACAGACGTCGCAGCCATCTGGATCGCCCACGGTCCCGACCGATCGGCGATAGTCGACTCCAGAACAATGCCGCGACGACCTCGGTCGAAAGTCGTCGCTTTTTCATCTCCAAATCTCGATCGATGCGCTGATTACTTCTCACATCAGCCTGCAAGATGTTGGATACTGGAGCCTGTTGAACGAACGCGCGTCACACGTGCGCATAGACCGACAGCAGGACTCAACCGAGGTGATGGGATGCGAGATTCCAACCAAAATGATGGTGTGATCATTGTCTTTGCCGTTGTGGTGGGTCTGCTGCTGCTGGGCGGCGGAGGTTTTTACACACTACGAATGCGAAAGCAGGCGATGCTTGCCCAGCGTGAAGCCATGATGCAACGCGATTTGGCTGAAGCGCAAGCTGCCCGCGCTCTAGCAGCGGCAGAAGAGTCGATGGCAGCGAATCAAAGGGCCGAAGAAATGTTGGCCGCTCGTTCAACCGCTCAAAGCTCGGAAGAATCCCCAAATACGCAAATGCCTCAGGACGCGGGTGAATCCCAAAATGTGGAATCCCAATCTGGGGAATCACAGAGTGGGGAATCACATAGTGGGGAATCCCAAGCCACTGCGGAACCCCCAAGCACGCAAGCAATCGACGCCGCGGTGGAATCTGATCTCATTACGTTCCTCGCCAAACGAGCCAATGCGATCACTAACGGTGATGCGGATACACTCTTTGGACTCTACGATCGAACGGAGCTACCGAACGTCCATTGGAACGGAACAATGGTTGATTCATGGGAGACGCTTAAGATCCAACTTGAAGAACTCGATCTCGAATCGATCAAATTCGCGACTGGCAGTGTCGAAATTAAAACACTCGGACGTGATGCAGCCATGATGACGGTATCGTCGTCATCTTCCCAAGCCGATGCTGACTCAGCAGCCGGTGCCATCACGTGGGTTTTGAGAAAGATCGACGGACAATGGAAGATTCTGCATGAGTCACTTGCGACTCGAGTTTCAGCCGAGTGATCTAACGTACGGCCTTCGTCGAGCTGCCAGACTCACCGCATCATCTTCTACATCCACTCATCTTCTTCATCCACTCATCTTCTTCATCCACTCATCTTCTTCATCCACTCATCGGCGCGTGTCTGCAACTCTTCAGGCGGCACGATCTCTTTCTGTGTTGAGATGCCCCACTGGAATCCAAATGGGTCTTGAACCTTGCCCATTCGCTCACCCCAGAAGCAATCCATCATGGGCCCTACTTCAGTACAACCAGACTCAATCGCGGCCCGGAAAGTCGCATCGGCATCCGGAACATAGAGATGGATCATCGCTGGTGAACCACCCAATTCTTTGGGTGACTTGGTGCCCCATTCTGGGTTGGCTTGCGAGATCATCAGAGAAGAATTCCCGATCTGAATTGAGGCATGCATCACGCTTCCCTCTGGGCCTTTCATCACATGTTCGGCAACACCCCCGAACGCCTTCACATAAAAATCGATCGCCGCGTCGCCGTCATCCACAAACAGGTAGGTGTTCAACGTGTTGCAGTTTTCGGGGATGTAGGGAATCTCTGACATGACGATCCTCAAAAAAACAGGACGATGGAAAACCTAAAAAACTCAAGCGTAACACAACACAGCTGTGAAAACGTCACAACTCGGATTGCGCTGAGTGACCCCGAGCTTTGTTGTTGAATCGCTTCGCGGTCGTACCAGAGCCATCAAGACTCTCAATCGTACTCGTGCTCAGCGCAGCGGTACTCGAACTTGTAATCGCCAGGGAAAGACGCAAACCAATCGATGATAGTTACTGCTAGACGTACTCGTAGGTCTCGCTTCGCGTGACGTTCCAACCCCGCTCCGATCGCCGAGTGTTCTGGCATGATCGAGGCCGACAGCGATCAGTTATGCTGTGTCGACTGGAAAAAGCATTGGTCGACGATACGGGGCGAGCGAGGTCAGCATCGGGATGAGTATTCGTGTTCTTCTCTCTGCAATCTGTTTGACGGGCGTTGTCTTGGACGCGGGGTATTGCATGGCACAGCAATCCTACCCCTCGGTCTCGGATGTGATTTCACGCTACGACCGAAATCAAGATGGTCGACTTAGCGCTAAAGAGGTTGCCAACGGACAGTATGCAAGGCAGTTCCCACGTTGGGACAGCAACCGTGACGGCCAGGTGACAGCGCAAGAGATAACGGTTTTTCGTCGTCGATTTGGAATCGCCGCAGATGGCAGCCTTGTAGCCAACTCAAAGAGTTTTGAGATTCCTACGATCGATGAATTAGAACGTGTGGATCGGAACAACCGCCCATCCCCTCAGGCGGCCCGCAATTCTGCCTTCATCTTGAAAACCCAACCGCACCCAAGTGCAGGTGACCAGTACATCATCCTGACCGACCACAACGAAGCGGGTTACCTGAATGCGTTAGATCGACTTGCAGAGCACCGCCAAGGGTCTGTCGTCCGAGTAAACGACATAGCAAGCTTCTCGACCAATCCTGATGCGATGAACCGCGTTCGCGCGCGTCTTGCCCGTGCAAAGTTCGTCGCCGTCGCGATGCGAAAGGACTCGTTTCGCGAAAACAC
Source organism: Planctomycetota bacterium (assembly GCA_039179795.1). Taxonomy (GTDB): domain Bacteria; phylum Planctomycetota; class Planctomycetia; order Pirellulales; family Pirellulaceae; genus Rubripirellula. The sequence continues at coordinate 429,024 of JBCDEM010000002.1, forward strand.
GCTGCTCGCCTTGTGGGAGCTGTTTGCCACGATCGATTCCGACCCACAACTGGACGTGCAACCCGGCCTGCTGTTGGCGAGTGATCCGGCAAGCTTTGCGAAGTTAATCGACCAGTCCATCAAGTTTGAATCCGTTTCCGTCGAGCAGCTTCGCCCCATCGCGATCAGCCAAGTTCAACGAGCGGCCGAAACGCGCTCGTTGCAAAAAGCGGGAATCGTTCGAAAAGTCTTCTCCGATTACGAACGGACGACTCCCGTTGTTGCCATCTACGGCCAACAAGCGAACACGGCGCCAAAACTAGAGGGTGACCCGGTTTGGAATCTGACGACATCGGGCCAACGATCATTTGTCACAACGTTTCCGGAATCGGTTTCAACGGCACTTCAGAATGCAAATCTCTGGATTCTTCATGGCCACGGAATTCCGGGCATGTCTTGTAGCGTAGACGTTGATGCCTTGCCCGATGATTTGAGCGGCAAGATTCTGTTATCGGGATCCTGCTTCTCTGCGGCGCCCTGGCAATCGGATCTACCCAAACTTCGTGAGGCCCCCGGGGGCTACCAAGTGGAACAGCGGGATGCATTTGTGATACGGGCCGTTGATCATGGTGCGGTAGTCGCGTTTGGTCATCAGAGATTGAGTTCGGGATTCCCTCACCTGTATCCAATCCTGGAGTCATGGATGAAAGGCCAAACAGTGGGCGAGTCCTACCAGCAGTTGCTCAATGGTTTAATTGAGATGCAACAACTGGGCGGCGGTGGGTTCGTGATCCGTAATGCTCAGAAGGGGAGCAAACGATTGAAGCAAAACCAATTGCTATATGTCTTGATTGGGGATCCCGCCATTCAGCCGTTGGAGCCGATGCATTGAGACTGCTACTGCTACTGCTCCTTTGTGGAGGCTCGATCTTTTCTTCTCCAAGTGATGCGGATGAACCGATCGACGACCAACCCTTCGCTGTCGTGCTCGGCGTCGCCCAAGATGGTGGCTTCCCGCAGGCTGGATGTCGCAAAGCCTGTTGTCGTGACACATGGCGAGACGCAGAGCGGCGACGATCCGTTGCCTGCTTGGCGATCATTGACCCAAGCTCCAACCAACGGTGGATCATCGACGCAACTCCGGATTTCCCACAGCAGTTACGCGAACTCGATCGTGTGCAGAAAACGGATTCCGTTCCCGGGCTAGATGGAATTTTGTTGACCCATGCTCACGTCGGTCACTACGCGGGATTGATTCACTTGGGGCGAGAAGTTTTGGGAGCCAAACAGGTTCGTGTGTTTGCGATGCCACGAATGAAACACTTCTTGGAGTCGAACGGGCCCTGGGAGCAGTTGGTTACGTTGAGTCAGATTCAAATCGATCGCATCACGGCGGGACAACGAGTGAGACTCAATCAACGCATCGCGGTCGTCCCGTTCTTGGTACCGCATCGCGACGAATACTCGGAGACAGTCGGGTTTCGAATTGAGGGACCCTCGCGATCGATCGTCTACCTTCCCGATATCGATAAATGGGATCGCTGGTCGATCGAGATTGAAGACATCTTGGCTGATGCCGACACCGCATACTTGGACGGGACGTTTTTTGCGTCGGACGAGTTACCCGGACGCGATATGTCGGAGATACCGCATCCATTCGTCGTGGAGAGTATCGAGCGATTCAAGCCACTTTCGTCTTCTGAAAAAAACAAGATACGGTTTATTCATCTCAACCACACGAACCCACTACTGGATCCAGAATCGCCAGCGACAGTCCGCGTTAAGTCCGCGGGCCATCACGTGGCCGTTCAAGGTGAACGCGTCGCTCTTTGATCTTTGATTTTGCTATGCCTGAAATGAAACATGTCGGATTGTCTTTGCAAACAGCGTCGAGCGATTTTCGGGACTGCTGGCGTCGACTCGTGCTCACAGACTTTGTCTACAACCTGATTGGAATCGCCATCCTGACGCCTCTGCTGGGAGTCTTGTTTCGATTGTTGATTTCGTTTTCAGGTGACACCGTGCTTTCCGACACGGACATCCTGTTTTTCTTCCTCCGTCCGATGGGATTGGTAACGATCCTCCTGTCCGGCGCCGTTTGGCTGGCAATCGTCGCACTCGGGCAAGCTTCCCTGTTGTCGATTCTTTGTGCGAATGCCGAAGGAAAAAAGCTTGGGCTGATCGGCGCACTTCGATTTTCTTCGATTCATGCGGTGGCTGTTGTGCGTCTCACGGCGCGTCTTGTGGTCTATACACTCGTTGTGGTTGCGCCATTTCTGATCGTCGCTGGACTGATTTACTTCGTCCTGCTTACGGAATTCGACATCAATTACTATCTGACGGAAAAACCGCCTGAGTTCCTGATGTCCGTCGCGATCGGCGGAGTGTTGAGCGTCGCGCTCATTGCTCTCTTGCTGTGGTTGTCCAGCAGTTGGCTATTCGCTCTGCCAATCGTTTTGTTTGAAAAGGCCAGCCCTAAGGAAGCTCTGCATTCCAGCGTTGCCTTGGCGCGCGGTCGTCGGCGAAGCGTCGCGGCATGGATCGTCAGCTGGATCATTGCGACTTTCGTGCTGACGTCCGTTGCATCTGGATTGGTCGCTCTCGTCGGGCGTGTCCTGGTTCCGGATCCAGATGGATCACTTCGTTTGATGGTTTTCTCCATCGGTGTGACGATGCTGTTGCTATTCATCGTCAATCAAATCGTGAGCCTCTTCAGTATCACTTCATTTGCGACCATTCACTTTGGCCTCTATCGATCGATGAGTGACCGATCAGAAGAGTCATTCCTCCACATTGATGTGAAGGAATTGGAACGCGAAAACGGTCGAGCCTTGCTGAACCGCAGGCGAGCTTTGGCGGGGCTTGTTGTCGGCTTGGTCGTTGCAACGTTGGTGGGTGCCACTGCTTCCCATACCATTCAATTGGACGACAACGTTCAGATCATGGCGCATCGTGGTTCATCGAAAGCAGCACCAGAAAATACCATGGCGGCGATTCGCCAAGCGATAGTGGACGATGCTGATTGGGTCGAAATCGATGTGCAAGAGAACGCTGATGGTGAAGTCGTCGTTTTTCATGACAGCGACTTCATGAAGCTTGCGGGTAATCCGTTGAAAATCTGGGACGCAACCAATGATGACTTAGAGCAGATTGACATTGGCAGTTGGTTCTCACCCCAATTCGCTGACGAACGCGTGCCGACGCTTGCTGACGTGCTCAAGGAGTGTCGCGGAAAGATCAACGTCAACATCGAATTGAAGTACTACGGACATGACCAACAACTGGAAAAACGTGTTGCGGAAATCGTCGAATCAAATGGCATGGCCTCCCACATCATTCTGATGTCGCTCAAACGCGAAGCGGTCACAAAGATGAAGAAGATCCGTCCAGAATGGAAAGTCGGTCTGCTGATGTCCGTGGCCATCGGCGACCTTAAACAGCTGGACGCTGATTTTCTTGCGGTGAATGCCAGTTTTGCCACACGCGGCATGATCCAACACGCCCACTCACTCGAAAAAGACGTCTTTGTTTGGACCGTCAATGATGCGCCGACCATGTCCGTTATGATCAGCCGAGGAGTGGATGGACTTATTACCGACAAGCCCGCGTTGACTCGTTCCGTTCTTGAACAGCGAGCCCAAATGAGTGGGCCCCAACGTCTCTTGCTCGAGTTCGCTGTATGGTTGGGCGTCACCTCCGATCTGGGTGAACCCTGATGAACCGACTTACAAGATACGGCAGCTAAGTTCGCGTATTGCCGATGGAGATATTCTTGTCCACGTAGAATGTTCCGTTAGCCCAAACCGTGATATCGGCTTGCTTCAATGGACGACCCAAATACGTGACCAGTCTGTCAAACACAGGGCGTAGCTTCTTCGCGTGAGGATAAGGTTGTCCGCTGGGTTTCTTGACCCAATACGATCGGGACGTCAAATGGGCCACTAGGTGAATACGCGGTGTAATGCCGTCTCCATCACCGTAACGTTTCTTCCAGTTTCGCATGTAATCGTCGAAGTCCGGCTTCAACAACTCCAACATCTGTTGATTTATCGACTCGCCTTCATCAGCGGTTCCGCTCGTTTCCTCACTAACGGAATGCTCGTCGAGCCATCGCTGCCACTTTTTCTTTAGGCTGCCGAGAGGCTGAAGCTTTCCAACACGTGCCCCGCGAATCTTGGGAAAGTCATTCAGCTCCTGGTCATCGAGATCAGGCACCGAAGATCGTTTTTTTGACAACCGGCTTAGGAAATCAGACCAATTCGCAGCAACGATGTTAGCGTCTCCCTCGCTGCCGATGTGCACGATCGCAGGTTTGCGTGGAGCTGCAAACCAGAACGCAACCAATCCACCGTCGGGCAAACGCAAAAACGGAACGACATCCGATTTTGGATCAAACTCCATCAAGTCTTTTGGTTTCGTGTACTTGATCGCAAACCAACCAAGATCGCCACGTTGTTGATGCTTACAGGTTTCAACAAATGCATTGAAAGTCGCGGGCAAGCGAAAGCTCGCAGGGATCTGCTTCTCGATGGAGACCAATCTGATTTCGTATTTCATGTCGATTGACCCGGATGGCAGGAAAGGTATCCGGAAGTTTGCCGTCTGATGCGACTTCCGATACAACACGATCGTCGGGGATTCCATTGCGATTCGGTTGAGAACATCTACGGCCGATCCATTGCTTGTTACCTTTCGCGAGATCCAATGCTAGAAGTTACGCAGTTACTTGAACGAATCGAGGATGGCGATCAACAGGCCGCTGGTGACTTAATGCCGATTGTATACGAGGAGCTTCGCAAGCTCGCCCGTTCTCGAATGAGCCGTGAGAGTGCCGATCATACACTGCAGACCACGGCTCTCGTTCACGAAGCGTACGTGCGTCTGGTCGACCGAAACGATGTGCAAAAGTGGGATCATCGGGGCCATTTTTTTGCTGCTGCGGCAGAAGCGATGCGACGAATCCTGGTCGATCATGCTCGTCGAAAATTAGGACCGAAACGCGGTGGGGACAGAGTCAAGCACGTACTCCCATCAGACGTTGAATCGCGTCAAGCATCACCGGAAGAAATCGTCCAGGTAAGTGATTGCGTCGAAGAAATCGCAAAAAGAGACACGGAAGCTGCGGAGTTGATCAAGCTCCATTGCTTTGCAGGATTTTCTGTCGTGGAAGCAGCGGAAATCTTGGGAATCTCAAAATCAAAAGCCTACCTGCATTGGAATTACGCCAAGGCACTGGTGGGGAAGCTAATACGCGACGATTCCTAGGATCCTCTTTTTCATCCGCTCATTTTTTTTCTCAAAACATCGTGGAAATCTGGAATCGATTTCTCGCATGGAATCGATAGGGCCCGGTTTTGAATAGGCACACGCCCGATTCGAAGGCCGATTCGGTCCACGTTTTCCATCACGGCGAGCGGCGGTTTCGCCTGAGATACAGCAGCAGAAGCAGATCAAACAGAAGTCAATTAGGACGTTCTTGGAATGGCAAATAGCGAAGAATCCGCGGTCGGACAGGATGCCAAGGAAGTCTTCATGATTTGCATGGAGGCCAAAGACGAATCGCATCGCGAGGAGATCCTGGGCGGTGTCAGCCCGGAGGTCGCGAAAGAAGTGCGCGAACTGCTGCTCGTTCAGAGTAAGGGGGATCTCGTCGACCGCGCGTTTGAAATTGACGAGACGCACGACGTCCCTCCACTTGAATCCCTTGGAAAGCGAATCGGCAACTACAAATTGTTGGAGCAGATCGGTGAAGGTGGCATGGGAACCGTCTTCATGGCACAGCAAATCGAACCGGTTCGTCGTAAAGTCGCTCTGAAATTGATCAAAGCGGGAATGGACAGCCGGCAGGTTGTCGCCCGATTCGAAGCGGAACGTCAAGCACTGGCGCTCATGGATCACTCCAACATCGCCCGAGTGCTCGACGGTGGTACGACAGAAGATGGACTGCCTTACTTCGTCATGGAACTCGTCCGTGGTATTCCGCTGACTGATTTTGCAGAACGCCAGAAGTCCAGCACACAAGCTCGTTTAAAGCTGTTTCTCGATTTATGCGCCGGCATCCAGCATGCCCATCAACGCGGGATCATCCATCGGGACCTCAAACCTTCTAACGTGATGGTGACCCTTCACGATGATCAACCGGTCGTCAAAGTTATCGACTTTGGTATCGCCAAAGCGATGAATCAAGAATTGACGGACAAAACTTTGTTCACTCAATTCGCTTCGATGGTTGGAACACCGTTGTACATGTCGCCTGAGCAGGCCGAGCTAAGTGGCTTAGATGTCGACATGCGAAGCGATGTCTATTCACTGGGTGTGTTGTTGTATGAGTTGTTAACCGGCACACCACCATTCGACCGAGCCACGTTGAAAAACAAAGGATTCGACGAAATCCGTCGGATGATCCGGGAAACGACTCCGCCACGTCCAAGCCAACGAATCAGCACGATCCACATCTCCGGAATGGATACGAACGAAAGCGGCATTCCGATTCGCGAACTGCAGCGGCGCAAGTCTGAGTTGGTGGGTGAGCTGGACTGGATCGTGATGAAAGCGCTCGAAAAGCAACGCCAACGCAGATACCAGTCGGCGGCTGAATTGGCAGCTGACGTCCAACGGTTTCTCGACGGACGGGTCGTTCTGGCTCGGCCGCCCAAATGGACTTACCTAGCCAGCAAGTGGATTTCAAACCATCGCTTGATCGCCTCTTCGTTGTTGGCAATCGCGTGTGTGATCTTGGTTGCGTTCTGTCTGGTTGTTCAACAACGCGGTGAAGCGATCGCACAGGCGCAACGTGCCAACGAAATGGCAAACGCCGAAGCCGAACAACGCGGTGAACTACAGACGAGTCTCGATCGCGAACGTCAACTTCGAGACGAACTGCGTGAAGCGAATGAATTGAATGCTCAAAGGCTCTATCGCAATCAAATCCGCTTGGCGACTTATGAATGGGATTCAGGTAATCCTTGGCTGGGAAAAGAAACTCTGCTGGGCACGGAGGCCGACCGTCGCGGTTGGGAATACTTTTATCTGCTTGGCTTAATGAACCAAGATCGCATCGCCAGTTTTGAAGCTCATACCAAAGCAAATCGTTTCGTTTCGTTTCTGCCAGGCCTCGACTGTGTCGTAAGTGCTCAGAGTGATCGTGTGTACTTTTGGAATCAGTCGACCGGCGAGACCATTGGCGAAATTGAATTCAACGAGCGTCTAGTCAATCTCGCGGTTGATCCAAACGGTGACGAGATTGCCATCCTAACCCGAACCGGCAAGCTGGATTCCTCAATCGCGATCCATGAAGTGCCGACCGGTCGGCTCTTGAGGCAGCGGATCATTGAGTCGTTCCGTGGAATGGAAATCGAATACGACAGCAGTGGAGACTTAATCGCGGCTTGCAACGGATCCGAAAACCAACGCGGAATCGCATTTCTCGATGCATCCGATCTGTCGCTTTACGCAGCTGAAATCCCACACTGGGGTGCCAGCCATCTCATCTTTTCACCGAAAGCGCCTACACGAGTCATTGGAGTTGACAATGACGGGGCGGCCGTTGAGGTCGGCATACCGAATCCATCCGATACGGAATATGTCGATCCAGAAGAGATGGAACTAACCAAGCTGCAGGAGATGATTCTCGATCTTGAAGACCGCATTCATCAGGTCAGCTGGGATGACAACGTCGAATTACTTGCCACGTCACAGATGACGAACTCGTTCGCAAAGGTATGGCGTCTGAACCCGGTCGAAGAAAACTATGCCAAGTCAAAACTGATGGGTTTATTCACCGCGGACGATAACGCCGAGATCGTGCATTCACTGCAGCACCCGTCCCAAGTATGGGGACTGGTCTTTAATGAAGGGGGTCGCCAGCTAATTACAGGATGCGGTGACACGATCATACGCGTTTGGGATCTGGAGACGGGAGAAGTCATCAAGCAGTTGCGTGGTCACGATGCTCCCGTCCGACGCTTAGCCGTCCACCCCAATGGACGATGGCTGGTTTCAGCGGACCAAGATCATCGGTGCGTTGTCTGGGATATGCGCAGCAAGCCGCAGCCAGAAGTGTCTCCCCAAGCAACGGACGAGATCACAAGCATGGCGATCAGTCCAGACGGCCTGAGTCTCTTCGTTGGGACTCTACGAGGTCTTTGTGGTGTGTGGGATTTGGCTTCTGGAAACTGGACCCGCTGGAAGTCGGTTCATGTTGGAGGCGTTTGGGATATCCAGTTCGGTACAGATCCAACGAAGTTCGTTACTTGTGGACTCCAAGACAAAAAGATTCGCTACTGGGACATCGAAGGCGACGCACCTCTCGCCGAATTCGATTCCACTCGGGCTCAATCTGCGTCCATTCTTCCGAGCGGAACCGAGATTGCAGTTGGTATCGATACTTACTCGCTAACGGACTTAAAGCAGACGCATACCGATGAACTATCCGCCATTGCAATGGACACAGCGATTTCAGCGGACGGCAAGCTGCTGGCAATGGTCGCACTCGGAAGTCGATTTCGTGTTTACGAACGTGAAACGAATCGAGTCTTGCTTGACCTTCCTGCTCCAGGCGGGCTACGCGGAACGGTCTCGATTTCGCCAAACGGACAATGGGCGTCCTGCACTGGCCGTCGAACGCGAGAAATCACACTATCAAACCTCAAAGACGGGTCAACCATCGAACTCAAAGGTCACCTAACCAGCGTCACGGCAGCGGCGTTCTTGGACGACGAGCGATTGGTTTCCGCGAGCGAAGGCGGCACGTTGAGGATCTGGGACGTCAACAGCCCACGATCCATCTTAAGTCTCTCCGCTGATGGTTCATCCATTAAGCACTTGGTGGTCTCCAAGGACGGAAACTCAATCTTCGCCGCGTGTGATGACAAGACAATCAAAACTTGGTCGATCGAACGAAAGTGAAATGTCTCGGCATTTCTTTTTGAAAAAAGCGTGGAAGAATTCTGCGGGCTTACCGCATTGATGGGTGAGATTAAATCGTCACCTATCCATTGCAGAGCCACTCGATGTTCAGAATCTCTCAACGATCACGATGCACAACCAAAAACCGTCAAACTTCATCACGAAGTTCATTGCGTCGAAAACTGCAGGGGCAACTTCTCGAGTCCCGGCAGATGATGGCCGCCGATACTGGTTGGTCGATCACGTCCGGTGACAGCGCAGCCCAGTACTTTGACGATGGCACCGTTACACCGGATGGCTCCTTAATCGTTGCCGTCGACTATCGAGGCACAATTGATGTCGCACCGAATGAGTCGATCGCTGGTGATATCGATATCCTGTCAGCTGCTGAAGGACAAAATGGCGACGCAATCGTCAAATACAATCCGGACGGCTCGTTGCAATGGAGCACTCCATTTGACGTACTTGAATACGATGGTACTCGCGGAGGTGTGCGGGTCGACGGCGCCCAGTTCGAAGCAGGTGGATTCTACGTTGTTGGTCGCATCGATGGGCGAGTCGATCTCGATCCGGCGAATCCCGGAACCGACTCCGTCGTGGATGCGATGGGGTACCAGTACGGGACGGCCTTTGCCGCTCGTTTTGATGGAGCGACAGGGGACCTGGACTGGGTTTATGAAGTCGGTGCAACCAACGGAAGCGGACTGTCGACTTATTACGTCGACCATGATCTCGCTGTAGATCGAGCTGGAAATGCGTACTTCTCCTTTGCGGCTTCCGCGTTCAACACCAGTCTGTCCGCCAACAACCTGCCGCTCTATTTTCGGGGACAGCGGCTCGATAATCCCGAGGGTTTTTTTAACCAGACCTACATTGCCACCATCGACGTTGACGGACAAGTCGATCGATTTCAACGCTTTGGCAGCTTCGAAGCACTCGATGACGTTCTCTTGACGGTGGACGATCGTGCTGATGATCCTTCGCAGTGGCGCGTTATCGCTGCGGCTTCGGCCGGCGGAAAAGTCTATCTGGGTGACGCTGCGTCTTTGTCTCAAGAAACGACGGTCGGACAACGCAATAGCGTCCTAAGCGATGAACGCGGCTACTACGATTCGGACGTCATGATGCTCTCGATGAGCACCGATGGCGTGATTGATTGGACGAACTATTACGAAGGTTCAGCACGACAGGCTACGGCGGATCTCACCATCGATCCTACAGGTACGGTCTTCTATCAAGGCTACACGGGACAGTGGGGTAAAAGCACCGCCCTCCAAGCGCCGCTCCAGTTTGATTCCTCCGACGCCAACAGCGTTCTCGACGGGTCAGGTGGATTCTTGGCCACGTTCGATCCAAATGGCAACTACATCGCATCCGACTTTGCGGGCGACCTTTCGGACTACAACATCGTCGGAACAACCGATGATGGCGTCTTGATCCAAGCGAACGGACGCCGGGCGCGTGCGATTGGAGGTCTGCTACTGTCCGAGACTCCGCAGGGGAATCAGCATGTGATCTCAGTGAATTCACAACTTCAAGGAACGTCACTGATCACGCACGGAGCCGATCTGACGGGCTTGGCCGTCAATGATTCGGGTCAGGCGATTGCCTGGGGCAGCTTTACGCCCGGTGAAAGGCTACCGGATGGAAGCGAGCCGACCGCGTTGGGAATCGACGCCTACGCCCTTAGCTTCGAATTAGGAGAAGCACCCTCACTCCGCGCAGCCGAACGTGGGATCGCGTTTGCCGATTCCTTCGAAACCGGTACCAGCAGTAACGACTGGAACGGAAACTGGACGGAGGATTCCCAGAACGATTGGTTCCGTAGCACGCAACGTGCCTGGGAAGGCAGTCGAGCGGCCGAAGTGGATGGGCGCGCTACCGACGCCGCTTTGACCTCCAAATCGATTGATCTATCTCAGTATGCATCGGCCGACGTTTCCTTTCGTTGGTACATCGAGGGCGGATTTGACACTGGCGAATACCTCGCCGTGGATACCTGGAACGGATCCGAATGGACAGAGTTCAGTCGGATCAAGGGGAACGAATCAACGGAGAACTTATGGTCTCATCGGTCTCTCAAACTTGCTGCGGAGTACCTGACCGCCGACTTCCGCATTCGCTTCCGCGCTCAGGTCAGCAGTTCTCGTGAGGACGCCAACGTCGATGATGTTCGTGTTTACGGCGTTTTGCCCAGCGGCGAAACCAACCAGTTGCCGATTGCCGATGCAGGAATTGGCTATGTGACTGACGAAGGATCACCGATCACCCTCGACGGACGTTCGTCGAATGATCCGGACGGCACGATCGTCAACTACGCCTGGGACTTTGATGGAGATGGGCAGTTTGATGATGCCGTTGGTGCGACACCTACCTTCGCGACCACCGAATCAGGTAACTTCGACATCGGATTGCGGGTCACCGATAACACTGGAGCCACTTCAACCGACACAACGTCCATAACAATCACGAATGTCTCACCCACCGCGGACGCCGGCGGATCCTACCAAGCAGAAGTGGGCGACAACCTGTTAATGTCCGCCTCGAATTCATTCGATCCAGGCCAAGACATCGTTCGCTACGATTGGGATCTGAATGGAGATGGAAGCTATGAATCAACGGGCGAAACGGTTGCATTCGATACGTCGACGGCAGGCATAACCACCGTCGGACTACGTGTCACCGATCAGGATGGTGATAGCGATACGACCACGACGAGCGTTGAGGTGACCGAACCGATTCAAACGAGCGGTCCAAATCTATCTCACGGGACGGCCGACGTTGACGGTAACTGGCAGACGATTGAGTTGGAGACCTCATACACGTCGATGGTTGTGATCGCGACACCACGTTACAACGCTGGCTCGGGCCCGGGAGTCGTTCGAATCCGAAACGCTTCCGGTGATCGGTTTGACGTTCGCGTTGACGATGCGGGCACGAATCCGTTTCGTGGTGGAGTGCACTACGTCGTCGTGGAAGAAGGCATCTACAACGAACCGGACTTCAAACTGGAAGCGGTCAAAGTTGAGAGCACTCAGACAAGCGGAAAACGCGGCGGATGGGCAATCGATTCGCACGGATTCCAACAGTCTTACACCGCGCCAGTCGTTGTCGGTCAAATCATGTCGACCAACGATGAAGATTGGTCGGTGTTTTGGTCAAGCAGTAACAGTCGCACGAGCCCAGCGAACGCCAATGCCCTGAACATCGGCAAGCATGTTGGCGAAGATACCAACACAACAAGAGCCAATGAAACCATTGGCTATCTCGTGATTGAAGCGACTCAAAATGGAATGATCGAAGGTCTTCCGTTCGTTGCTGGCGTCGGAAGTGACACCGTGCGCGGCACCGACAACGGAACGTACGAGTACACCTATGATCCGATGCCAAACTCCAAAACCGTTGTGCTCAGTTCAGCCGGAATGGACGGTGGAGATGGAAGTTGGCCCGTATTGATGGGCGACAACCCCTTGCCAGCGACCAGTGGAACGATTGCTTTAGCCGTCGACGAAGATCAGCTCGGAGACAGCGAGCGCAAGCACACGACGGAACAAGTCGCCTACTTCGTGATCGACCCACCGGAACCACCAATGGACGCAACGCCAACCGACGCATCGATGGAGGCCCCTGTCGTGCGAGCCAGCCCAGATGTTGATGGTGATGGACGGGTGACCGCTGCAGATGCCTTGCGGTTCATTAACCAACTGAGACGTGGAGAAAAGGCGACAGACATCGCATCTTTCGACACGAACGGAGACGGAATCCTGAGTGCAGCGGATGTCCTGTTGGTCATTAACCAGGTCGCGAGAGAATACCGTGAGCCAATCGCGAGTCCGGCGGGTGGACTTGAGGCCGAAGCGGTCGACCTCTATTTCTCAGAAACCGATGACTAGAACCGTTGTCGCGTAAAAGCGAATGCAGATGCGTTACGCGTATTGCAAACGCGGGTCGTCCAAACCGAGACGCTTCATTTTCTTGTAGAGCGTCGTGCGATTGATATCCAGAGTGTCGGCTGTCGCGGCTCGATTCCAGTTGTTGGATCGTAGAGCCTGCAGAATGATCTGTCGTTCCGGACCTTCCAGTGCCTCGCGAAGCGTCTTGCCCGAGACATCGCCCAAATTGACTCCCGCAACCGGCGCGGATGAAAGGGCTGGTCCTTGCAGCGGATCCGTTTCACGACCGGTTAACTCTGGCGGCAAATCGTTGACCGTGAGTCGACTCTCACGTGACAACAGCACGGCACGTTCGACAACGTTCTCAAGCTGTCGAACATTGCCCGGCCAGCTGTACGCCTGCATCACTTCAATCGCTTGCTCATCGAACCCGTCGACTTCGCGTCCACATGTGTCCGCTGCTTCTCGAATAAAGTGATCCGCCAAAAGTGGAATGTCACCCGCTCGCTCACGTAGCGATGGCAGCACGATGTTGACGACGTTGATTCGATAATACAGATCCTGTCTGAACGTTCCTTCTTGAACCGATTTCGACAGTTGTTCGTTGGTTGCCAGGATGACTCGCGTATCGACCGATTGCGTAACGGTTCCACCGAGCGGTTCGAACTGAAACTCTTGCAAGACTCTCAGCAGCTTGACTTGCATTGCGGCTGTTGCCGTTCCGATCTCATCGAGGAACAGTGTGCCGCCGTCAGCCAATTGAAACTTTCCGGCCTTGTCGTGATTCGCTCCCGTAAACGCGCCGGCGACATGACCAAACAATTCGCTTTCCAGCAGTGTGTCTGGCAGTGCACCACAAGCGACTTCAACGAATGGACCACCACGACGCGAACTGCGATTGTGGATTGCACGGGCGATCATGCTTTTACCCGTACCATTCTCGCCCGTGATCAGGACCGATGCCCGTGCGTCCGCGATGCTGTCGACCACATCAAAGATCTTCATCATGCGATAGTCGTGGCTAAGAATGTTCTCCAACCCACTGCGTCGGTCGAGTTGCTGTCTCAGCCGCTCGTTCTCACTTGAAATCTCTCGCTGGGCGACCGCTCGACCGATGGCGAGCGAAAGCTCTTCGTCAATCAACGGTTTGGTGAGCAGATCGAACGCGCCGGCTCGAACCGCTTCGACCGCCGTGTCAGGCGTCGCATATCCAGTCACCACCAGCACGGCAGTCTCTGAATAGCGTTGACGAATGGTTGCAATCAGATCGAATCCGTCTTCAGACCCCAACCGCAGGTCGGTGATCACCAGATCGAAAGTCTGGCTCCCAAGGAATCGCTCCGCCCCCGCGATTGACTCGGCCGTTTCCACTTGATGGGACATTTCCCGAAGCCATTCCGCCATGGACTCGGCCAGATGACGATCATCGTCGACGAGCAAAATGGAGGCAGATTCGGACATGCACGTTGCCATTCGGCTCGGAGAAGCGTTCTGGAAAGAGAGACAGACTTATCTAGGTCACGGAATTCGCCGGGTCAAAACGGAGCACTGTCCAGCCGTCCACGAGCTCAAACGCCACATACTTGGGTGGAAAAGACGTCACGACCACCACCTGTGGAGCACTCCGCCCACCCAGAAAAGCGACAACCGGTCCGAAACTTTTCAGTTAGGGTTGAACTCGGGCTGGTTGTTTGCCGAGGAAAGGTAACAATCTGCGGTGTGGTCAGCCGCAACCGGGTGGCGTTGCCCGCAATCGAGTCGTTCCTTTTTCGCTCTCAAACCCCCTCATCGAGTCACCGATGCCTTTGACCGTCATGATCGTTGAAGACCACGCGGTCGCCAGGATCGGAATCGGACACCTGCTGCGGTCCCTCGGCTACGATGTCGCCGGTGCGGTCGCAACAGCGGACGAAGCGGTAGCGATGGCGGAAGAGAAATCGCCGTCGGTCGCACTGCTTGATGTGCAGTTACCCCAGGAAGATGGACTGACCGTCCTCGAGAAGCTTCGCGCTGCCGCGCCGGAGCTTCCAGTGATTGTGTGGAGTGCCTACGACAACCCGACCTACATCGCGCGTGCTGCAGCGCTCGGTGCGAAAGACTACTTGTTGAAGGGCGGTGAGGTTTCGCAGTTGCGGCAATCGATGCAATCCGCAATCGATGGTGACGACGATGCCGATCACGGATTGTTGGGGAGAGTCCGACGGACCATGTGGGAAGTTGTCGATGTGAACACGCTTCCCGACGGCTTTCCATTGACGTCTCGTGAAGCGCAAGTGTTACGGCACATCGCTTTGGGGCTCAGCAACAAAGAAATCGCGAAGTCACTGTCGATCAGCGTCGAGACGGTCAAGGAACACGTTCAGAACATCCTTCGCAAAACGAAAGCGACCGACCGAACCGCGGCTGCCGTCCGAGCGATCAAGTCCGGTATGGTCGAGTAATCACAAGTCCGGATCGGCAGCACCAAAGCACGAATCAGGTTCGCAGAGTTTGCTTCGAACCGTTCGGCCGCAAACCGAGCGTTGTGTTCGGTCTAGTTACCCGATCGTATCTGAGCCGACCCACGGCCGGAGTACTTTCGGCACGAAAACGCTTCCATCGGATTGCTGGTGATTCTCTAGCAGTGCGATCATCGCCCGTCCGGTGGCAACGGCCGTTCCATTCAGCGTGTGGACAAACTCGGTCCCTTTCTTGCCGGCAGTCTTGAATCGAACTTTCAGACGCCGTGCTTGGTAGTCCGTGCAATTGCTCGTGCTGGTGACTTCGCCCCACTGACCATCCTCCCCTCGTCCCGGCATCCAGGCTTCCAAGTCAAATTTTCGGTAAGCCGGTCCACCGAGATCTCCACTTGCTGTATCGATCACTCGGTAGGGGATCTCGAGGGCGTCGAAGATCTCGCATTCCAATTCCCGCATCCTTGTGTGCTCAGCGTCACTGTCCTCAGGTTTGGTGAACGCGAACATTTCAACTTTTGTGAATTGGTGAACGCGATAAAGGCCTTTCGTCGCACGCCCCGCGGCACCGGCCTCGGTGCGGAAACAATGACTTAAGCCACAAAACCGAATGGGAAGTTCTTCGTCCGCAACCGTTTGACCGGCCAACATTCCGCCGAGGGTGATCTCAGCGGTGCCGACGAGATTCAGCTCGCTGTTTTCGATGCTATAGATCTGCGTTTCGGGTCCGCGTGGTGTGAACCCAATGCCTTGCAGAATGTGCGTCAGCGCCAAGTCGGGAGTCGTGATCGGTGTAAACCCACGTTGGGACAACAAGCTGATCGCGAATTGCTGTAATGCGAGATCGAGACGTACGGCGTCATTCTTTAGGTAGTAAAAGCCAGCACCACTGACGCGTGCACCGGCTTCAAAATCGAACAGATCATGCTTCTCACCGATAGCGACATGATCGAGCGGTTGAAAGTCGAATTCGGGCTTCGGTGTTTTACCGAACGACAACTCCACAGCATCGTCTTCACCGCCAGCTGGAACTTCCGGGTGGGTGAGATTGGGGATCACAGCGATGAGCGTTTGGATTTCCTCATCCAGTTGATCGTGTTCTCGCTGCGTTGCTTCCTTCTGTTGACGAAGCTCGCGTCCTTGGTCGATCAACGCTTTGCGTTCGGCATCGTCTTTGCACTTGGGGATCTTTTTGCTGGTCTCGTTTGCCTGGCGGTTTAAGTCTTCTGCCTGCTGGAGCTTCTGCATCCGCGTGGCGTCAAGCTCGATGATCCGATCGACGTCGCAAGCGACTCCGCGGCGTGTGCAGTTGTCTCTAACGGCATCTGCATTTTGGATGATAAATTTGCGATCAAGCATGGGATGAAATGAGCGTGTGTGTTCAGGAGAGTTTTCCGAGTTCGTCCCAGAGGATCGCGGAAGCACGTATGCCGCGATGGAAGTCCTCGATACGAAACTTTTCATTGGGACTGTGAGCGTTGTCGTCGGACAGTCCCCAGCCAAGCAACAGACAATCGCATTGCAAGACTTCTTGGAAACAGGTCACGATTGGGATGGAGCCGCCTTCGCGGATTAAGACGGGTGCAACTCCAAATGACTGCTCGATGGCGTTGCGCGCTGCTGACATGAAACGACTGTTGGTATCGGCAAGCATTCCCGGCGCGCCGTGATCCGCGGTGATCGTCCAGCGAATACCGGGCGGAGCGTGTTCTTGCAGGTGCTGATGTAACTGCTCGGTTAATTGTTTGGGATCTTGATCGGGCACCAAGCGAAAGCTGATCTTTGCTGACGCGGTTGCCGGCACGATCGTTTTGACTCCTTCGCCTTGATGTCCTGAAGTTAACCCGTTGATGTCGAAGGTCGGTCGTGCCCAGCGGCGTTCATCGGTTGTGTATCCCTGCTCGCCAAATAACTCGCTCACTCCCAGTGAATCTGCGAACTGACCATCGTCTTGTGGCAGATCTGCCCAGGCTTCGCGTTCTTTTGGTTCCAAGTCACGAACGTTGTCGTAGTAGCCTGGGATTTGTATGCGCCCGTTTCGGTCGACCATGGAAGACAACAGATGACAAAGCGCGATCGCCGGATTCATCACCGAACCACCAAACGACCCGCTGTGAAGATCTTGGTTCGGCCCGTCAACCGAGATCTCGTAGGTTGCGATACCACGCAATCCATACGTGATCGCCGGCTGACCATCGGAATACTGCCCGCTATCGCTAATCACAACGCAGTCGCACTCAATTCTGTCTCTTAATTCGGGCAGCATCCGCTCCAGATTCTCGCTGCCGACCTCTTCTTCACCTTCGATCAGAAACTTGATCTGAAGTGGTAGAGGTTTTCCGGAGGACACCCAATCGCAAACGCTGTGGATGTGAGTCATCACCTGGCCTTTGTCATCCGTGGCGCCGCGAGCGTACAGGTTGCCATCCCGGACGGAGGGTTCGAACGGGGGTGTTACCCACTGATCGAGTGGTTCAACCGGTTGGACGTCATAGTGTCCATAAACGAGGACAACCGGAGCCCCTTCAACCTCAGGCGTCTGAGCCAGCACCATCGGATGACCCTCCGTCGGAATCAACTCGACTACCAGGCCAGCGCGGGTGAATTTCTTGGCCAGCCAATCGGCCGCTGCAATGACGTCTTCCTGGCGTTTACTGTCGCTACTGACGCTGGGGATACGCAGCCACTCGGTCAGTTCGTTGAGGTGCCGTTCGGCCGATTCCGCCAACGTGTCCAGCAACTGGGGTGATTCAGACATCTTGAGAAAGCCTTTGTGTTTTCGAAAAACGGGACTGCCGACTGGGTTCCGCTCGCGCTACAATATACGCGCCCCACCGAGCAGGAGAATGACGGACAATCTGCGTGGTGGTGCGATTCAAATCGTGACGCAAGGAGCTCGACCCGCGATGGCCGATCAACAGACAATGGTGGCTGAGCCACATGTCGAACCGAAAGAACAACGCAAGTCCAAACCGAAGAAGCAGCCGCGGTATCACGTGATCCTCTGGGATGACGCTGATCACAGCTACGATTACGTTGTGTTGATGATGAAACAGATCTTTCGACACCCCATCGAAACCGGCTTCCAGATTGCCAAGGAAGTCGACAACAGTGGCCGTGCGATTTGCCTCACAACCACGCTCGAACATGCCGAGTTGAAACGCGATCAAATCCACTCCTTTGGAAAAGACGAGTTGATCGCACGGTGCAAAGGCAGCATGTCGGCGACGATTGAGCCTGTCTGCGAATAGAGCAGATTCGTCGACGAATTATTCAACCATCCGATTTCTCCTTTCATATCCATCACGCGGCTCTGCGGCTGAAGATCGACTGTTGTTATGAACGCAAAGCTGCGTGTAGCCACTCTTGGCTGCAAAGTTAATCAGTACGAAACCGAACTCGTCCGCCAGGGGTTACAGCGCGTCGGATTCAGTGATTGCCAAGATGATGAGTCTGCCGATGTTTGCGTGGTGAACACATGCACGGTCACCAATGAAGGCGACTCCAAAAGCCGTCAATTGGTTCGGCGATTACACCGACAGAATCCCGACGCGCGCATCGTCGTGATGGGCTGCTATGCGACACGGGCACCGGAAGAAGTCAGCTCACTGCCGGGCGTCAGCGAAGTCGTCACCGACAAGCGTGAACTGCCAGACTTGATGGCTCGTTTCGGTGTCGTCGACATCCCGACGGGACTGGATGGTTTTTCCGGACGCCATCGCGCTTATGTGAAAGTTCAAGACGGCTGCCTGCTTCGCTGTAGCTACTGCATCATCCCGCACGTTCGACCGAAACTCACCAGCCGCCCGTTACAACATATTGTCGATGAAGTTCAACGACTTGTAGCTGCGGGACACAGCGAGGTTGTCCTTACCGCAATTCACCTCGGTCACTACGGTGTTGAATGGAATCGCAATAAGCCAAAAGAAGAGTGGGTTCGGCTAGCACATTTGCTTCGAAGACTTTGCGAACTGCCCGGTCAATTTCGCGTGCGACTGAGCAGCATTGAAGCCACGGAAGTCACACGTGAGTTGTTGACGGTGATGCACGAGAATTCCGAACGGATCGTGCCGCATCTCCATCTTTGTTTGCAAGCTGGAAGTGATTCAGTTCTGCGACGCATGCGTCGACGGTGGGGAACTCGTATGTTCCTGGACCGATGTCGATTGTTCCGTGAATCGGTTCGCATGCCAGCGATCACGACCGACATCATCGTCGGCTTTCCAGGTGAGACGGAAGACGAGTTCCAGCAGACTCTCGACACGTCTCGTGCTGCCGGATTCTCCAAAATCCACGCCTTTCCATTCAGTCCTCGCCGTGGAACGCCTGCGGCAGAGATGGAAGACCAGATTCCAAAGCAAGTCCGGTCGCAACGTGTTCATGCCTTGAGCGAATTGGAATCCGAGCTGCGTGCGGACTACTTTCATTCGTTGATCGGACAACGCGAGCAATTGCTAGTCGAATCAAGAAGCGTCGATGCTGACGGACACGTCACGTTGCGTGGCACAACCGCACGATATGCACCTGCTGCTTTAAAGTTGGATGCCGCGAGGGCCGCGGCACTCAGTGAAGGTGACTTAGTCGACGTGCAGGTTGAGTCTTCCGATGGCCAGACGGTTACCGTCGTCTAGAGCCTGTCGATTCGCCATAGAGCCTGAATCGTGACTATGACGGACCCGATCCGTTACGCATCTTGTCGCGTGCTCGGCTCAAAACCGGTCCGATACTGTTTTCGGACATGCCGACGATCTGGCTGATCTCTTGATAGGTTTTGCCTTCCAGATGGTACATCCGCACCACGTTGGCTTCTTTCGGATCAAGACGCGTCAGCAGTTTCTGTACTTCTTCCTGATTCTCCATCCGAGTTGGAGCTTCCTGACCGACAGGATCCACGTGACTGGTCGAACCAGCTGCTCGATGGGCTTGATAGAGCCTCCGCACAATGACTCGGCGAGAGATCACAGTGAGGTAAGTCGCGAGGGAGCAATTGCGACGAAAACGCCTCAACACGGCGTAATCATTGGCAATCAACGTCATAAAGACGTCCGCGACCAAGTCGTCACGCGTGGCGGCGTCCAACGAAACCCCGCGTGATTCGGCCGCATGATTCGCAACATGCACCACAAGTCCCAAGAAGCGGTCAACAAAATCCTGCCATGCGCGCGGAGCCTGTTCCAGGCACCGCTGCAGCAGTTGTCGGTCGACTTCGGAGAGACTCACGGCGTGGTACCAGCGTTGAAAGAAAAGGACGCCATCGCGTTCGACAATGGCTCGGCCTCACGGGAAAAGACCGACGTCGGAAGTCGAGCGGACCGATCGAAGGTGCAAAAATCCGGGTCGTAAGGCCTATTGCATAGTAGGTAGGCCCACGTCCGGTAGCAAGCATTCTCTCCTATTCGGCGGACTTCCGGGACGAATCGGCCGTTTACTCACGATTCCCCCTCGTTTGGATACTGGTTTTGCTGATGGTTTGTTCATGACCTAGGTTTCGATGAATCCCAACGTCTCGTCTTTTCTGGCCTTCACGTGACCTGCATGAACGACCAAAACGCCCCGAGTTTTTTTGCCTCGGAGAACCACCCCGTCGCCCCTCCGATCTCTGCCGTCGAAGACGGCCACGCGCGCGTCGGTCGCCTGCTTGCCGGCCTCCAATCGCCGACGTCTCCACTCGCGCCGGATACCGGAGACGAACATCAGCGATTCGAGAACCAACTCGCCCTGGTTCGCCTCGGCATGGCGACCTCGTTGTTCTATTCGCTGCGAACCAAGCATGCACCGACGGCAGCCCATTGTTTGCGAGTTGCATTGACTTGTTCGGCATGGTCGATGCGTTTGGGACTCGACGAGATCACGCGTGACCGCATCGAAGTGGCCGCGTTGTTGCATGACTTGGGCAAGATCGGGATTCCGGACCGCATCCTCCGTAAACCTGGAAACCTAACTGTTGATGAGCAGTTGACGATCGACCGTTGCCCGCAACTCGGTTGCGAGATCTTACGCGGCTGCACAAATGACTCGGAATTGTTGGACATCATTCGTTACGCGACGACTTGGTTCGAAAGTCGACGCCATGAAGAGATGCCGCGCGGCGATGGGTTGCCGCTAGGTGCTCGCATGCTTGCGATTGCGGATGCGTTCGATGCAATGACAACCGACACCGTTTATCGTCCCGCACTCAGCCGTGAACGGGCCATCCAAGAATTAGTCGAAGGAAGTGGCACACAGTTCGATCCGGAACTTGCCATTGATTTCCACAAGATGCTGGAACAGCGTCCAGAGATGCTGCAGGGCGTGGTGCTCGACCGTTGGCTCCAACAACTACAGCAACGCAGTTCTGATGAGCTTTGGGGCTTGGGCGAATCAGCGTATGGCACCGAATCCTTAAGCCGTGAACAACTGTTCTTTGAAAAGCTCATCGGCGACCTTAAAGACGGTGTTGTGTTTACTGACGGCGAAGGAACGATCACACACTGGAATGGAGTCATGGAGCAACTAACCGGTATTGCCTCAGACGCCATCGTTAGCCAAACCTGGAACAATCAGTGTGTCCGCCTGCGTGAAAAAGACAACGAGAGTTCCGAGTCCTGTCTCGTCTACGATTGTTTGGCAAGCGGTGCGATGATTGCTCGGCGCATGTTGATCGAACAACCAGGCGAAGAACCAACGCCTGTGCATGTGCAAGTTTCTCCCGTGGTAGGGTCGACACGTGGATTGCACGGAACCGTGATCGTGATTCGTGATGTATCCGATGAAGCGGACATGCAGGAGCAACTGGAGTCACTGCATCACCGCTCAACGCGTGACCCACTAACGCAAGTTGCGAATCGCGCCTGGTTTGACGAGACGTTGGAACAGCATGTGGAGTCAGCCAGTGAAGGAGACACCGCATTCAGCTTGATCATTTGTGACATCGATCATTTCAAACGCGTCAACGATGTTCATGGTCATCCTGCCGGCGACGAAGCGCTAGTCAGTTTCGCATCGATACTGAATACCCATTCGCGGGAAGGCGATTTGGTCGCCAGGTATGGCGGAGAAGAGTTCTTGCTGTTGACACCAAATTGCGACAATGCAACTGCCGCGAAGCGTGCGGAGACGATTCGCAAAGCACTCGAATCAACACCCCTTAAAAGCATCGGCGGTGAATCCGTAACGGCCAGTTTTGGGGTCACGGAATACCAATCGGGTGACACTCCCGAAACGATCGTCGCGCGTGCGGATCGCGCGCTGCTTCGGGCAAAGGACAATGGCCGGAATCGTGTCATCCAACTGGGAGCCGGCAATTACTCGAGCCCCGAGAGTCAGGAGATCAAAAAGGGTTGGCTCAGCTGGTTCCAACCCCAAGGCGACATGCACGAAAGTGAAGTCGATATCGTCACTCCCGTTCCGGCGGATCTTGCCATCGAAAAACTGCGCGGCTTTATCGCCGACCATGATGCTGAGATCATTAACGTCCTGGAGAATCACGTCTCCTTGAAGATCAATGCTTCATGCGGGCAGGGCGGTCGTCGCCGTGTCGATCAGCGTATCGCACTAAAGGCCGAAATGACGCTCAGCGAAATCAAAGCAGATCCCGCTGACGCAGCAACCTGTCACACCAACGTGCATCTTCGCCTGCAGCCGATTCGAAACCGAGACCGACGGATTCCCGAATTGTCGGCCTGTTTCCAACGGGTCGTCGCCAGCTTGAGAAGCTATCTGATGGGTGAGATCCGAAATCGCGATTCGTCGACGGCGTGATGGCCATGATCGTGTCGTCGTGAGGACCGAGTCGTCGTGGGTCGTCACACCGAGTCGTTCGACCGAAAACGCTTTGAAAAAACGGCGAAAACGATCATGAAACGTCCCACCGTTTGACTCAAAGCACCTGATTATCGCTCGCAGCTGCATCGTGAATCGCGGTGGCATTTGATAGGCACTTGTCAGTTTCTGTGGGGTCGTTATGGTTCTGGCAAACGTCAGTTTGTTGACCTCTTACTGGAGCCGCCTGTCGCCATGGCTTACTCGCTGCCATCCCTGCCTTACGCCTACGATGCACTCGAACCGCACATTGACGCTCAAACGATGGAAATCCATCACACGAAGCATCATCAGGCGTACATCACCAAAGTTAATGACGCGATCGCTGGAACAGAATTGGAAAGCAAGTCGATTGAGGACTTGGTTTCGGATCTAGCTGCCGTTCCTGAAGACAAACGCGGAGCCGTTCGAAACAACGGTGGCGGACACGCCAATCACTCCCTGTTCTGGACGGTAATGGGCGGTGGAAAGGGAGGTGCTCCAACCGGCGATTTGGCTGCTGCGATCGACAAAGCATTCGGATCTTACGACGCCATGAAGGAAAAGTTCGCGGCTGCCGGTGCAACACGCTTCGGAAGCGGTTGGGCGTGGCTGTACGTGGACGGTGGTGAGCTGAAGATCGGCAGCACGGCCAATCAAGACAGTCCTTTGATGGGCGCAGCGATCGCCGGAATCGGTGGCACTCCGATCCTCGGGTTGGATGTGTGGGAGCACGCGTACTACTTGAACTATCAAAATCGCCGACCTGACTATATCGCGGCCTTTTGGAGCGTCGTCGATTGGGACGCCGTCGCGGCACGATTCGCTGCTGCCTAATCTTTCGATGCCGCAATGCACTTCACACAGCGCCTCCCTCGATGGGAGGCGTTTTCTTTGCGCGGCACGTCGCGACGGATGAGAACCCACACGTTTCACCTCCCGAGAGCTAAACTTTGCCGATTGGGTAAAGATTGTGTGGCTGCTTGGACGATGCTGACACCGGGGGAGGAGGAATCGCGCTGACCCTTGCGCTGGCAGCCACCGTGAAACTGCAACTCGCTCCATCCCTGCTCTCGACGCTTCTGTTGTTGCCGGTCTGTCTAGGCTGCTCTATCTATCCGGAGACACGCCAACGAGAACGGCTACACAATCCGTTTCCACAGCTGAAGAAAATCGCCATTCTGCCATTCTACAATCAGAGCAATGAGCCGACGCTCGACACAGACTTAGTCACGCAACAGTATTACGCCGAGTTGCAAGCGATCCCCGGATTCGAAGTCATGCCCGTGGGAGTTTCGCGAATGCTGTACATGCAACATGCACTCCAGTATGGCGAACCCACCGACGGTGAAACATTTCAAGCGCTCGCCCGATCCATGGGGGTTGAAGCGGTGGTTGTGGGATCGGTGACGGACTTTGACGCCTATTATCCGCCTCGCTTAGCTATGACCGTCAATTGGTATGCGGCGAACGAAGGTTTTCATCCGATCCCAGCCGGATACGGCCTTCCCTGGGGTACCGAATCTGAGAAAGACATCCCAAAACGAATCGTGCATGATGCTGAGTTTGAATTGGCAAGAAGCCAGCTTGCCACGCAAACACCGATCTCAACTGGCGCCGTTCCGCAGCGTGAAATGTCACCCATGGGCGAAAAACCACCGATGGGTGGATCGCCCCCTGAGGACGATTCAGACCTGACTCCTGTCGGGTACGCCGAGCAACTTTCCGAGTCGATGACCGCGGATTCCGTCATCGCGAGTGACATACCCGGTGAACAGATGACAATCAACGATCAGTTTCACGGCGATCCCTGGATGGTCGATATGGCTGCACCGTTGCCGGCAGATTGGCCAGACGCAACCGACTTGATTCCCGACCCTCCGATGCCACATCGTCCGCAGGCGATCATCAATCGCGATCCGATTCTTACCCACACCAAGATCTACCACGGAGATGATCCCTATTTCACCAGTCGGCTAGCAAATCGGATTGAGACGGGTGACGATGCGCGTCCGGGAGGATGGCAGGGTTACTTAAGACGTAGCGATGATTTCATTCGTTTCTGTTGTCACTTACATATCAGCGAACTATTGGAATCACGTGGGGGAGCTGACCAAAGCGATCTCATCTTGCAGTGGCCACTGAGCCGATACTGAGCCCTGGCGGGCCAGGAAGGTTTCGCGTTGCAAGCCAGTACATTGCTATCGGACAGTCGCTCACATGGACAGAGAAATCAACGTTCTCGCGTTGGTAAAAGGCGAGGAGCGGTTCATCTTTTTATTTGATGACCAAAATCGCGACGAAACGCTTCGACAATTGGCGCGATTCGCGGCCGATCCCGAGCTTGATTTCTCTTGGTACGACGCTGCGATGTTAAGTCGCAAGATTCGTGATGCGGTGCCAACTGACGATGATCTGTTGGCTAGCCAAGAATTTGACAGCCTTTCGATCGACGACTTTCACTAATCAAGCGAATTCCGAACACGGAAAATCGCCGAAGACAGTGCGAGCGTACGGCCTGTGTGTGTGCCCGTTCACGAAAACCATTCGCCTGACGTTGGATGATGCGTAGCGCCGTCACTCAGTTTCTACGTTATCTGTCCACGGAACGTAACGCGTCCGAGTTGACCGTCAAAGCGTATCGTGAAGATCTGTTTGGCTTGCTCGAATGGATCGAAGCGACCTCCGGTCGTGTTCCCGATCCCCAGGAAGTTTCACCGCAAGACCTGCGCGCCTTTCAGGCCGCATTGGCGGAAGCCGGCTACGCGCGGACAACGATCTCCCGAAAGTTGGCATCACTGCGCAGTTTTTATCGGTTTGCGATCCGTCAAGGATTGGCGACGGACAATCCGGCTAAGCCGCTGCGAAATCCTCGGCGACAGCGAAAATTACCTCATGTGCTAAGCACCGAAGAGATCGGCCGGCTATTGCTTGCGCCTCCAGCGACCGAGAGTGCTGGCCTTCGTGATCGTGCGATTTTGGAAACGATGTATTCGGCTGGATTGCGTGTGAGTGAATTGGTTGCTCTGCGCGATGGTGATCTTGATCCCCAACAGCAGATCGTTCGTGTTCGTGGTAAGGGACGTAAAGAACGAATCAGTCCGCTTGGTTCCTACGCCTGGAAGGCCATCAAACGGTATACGAAACAACGCAAACGAGATGCGAAGACCGAAGCAATGGGACGCCAGGCATCTGTTTTCGTGAATCGATTCGGACGCATCCTCACGACTCGAAGTGTTGGACGCATGCTCGAGAAACACATCGCGGCCGTCGGTCTCGATTCAAGAACGAGCCCGCACACGCTACGCCACAGTTTCGCAACGCACCTGCTCGATCGAGGGGCAGACATTCGCAGTGTGCAAGAACTGCTGGGGCACAAGAGCCTAGCGACGACGCAAATCTACACGCACGTTAGCGCCACAAGCTTACGTCAGGTCTACGAGAAGGCACATCCAAGGGCGAATTAACCCGCCTTTTCTGCGTTCGCCAGCGTTTTTGCGTGCCACCGTCTTGGTGCACCAACATTTCCAGCTGATCGTTAGTCCACAACGATCTCAGCACCAAGGATCGAAACGTCATCTTTCGGACCATTTTTCCTGCACCAACGTTCAACGGAAGACTGCAACAATTTGACGCTTCCGTTGAGATCTTGTGTCTGTCCCAACTCGATGATCTCCATCATCTGTCGCATCGTAAACTCATTTAAGTCAGCATCCATCGCTTCCGGAACACCATCGGAATACACATACAGTCGGTCACCGGGCTCTAAAGTGACAGCGGCTTCTTCGTATTCCATTTCGTCGACCCACCCGATCGCCATATTGCTGCCTTCAAGCATTCGTGGCGGCTTTCCTTTTGCGACGTGGACGACGGGATCATGACCGGCTGAAACATATCGAAACTCAAGCGTGCTCAGCTTGATCACGCCGTAGAGCATCGTGAAGAACAACTCATTCTGCTCTTCCATTTGGAAGCGGCGATTCAATTCGAATGCGACTTGCGACGGAGGCACGACACGTTTGCCACCATTTCCGTCATCTTGAACCAACAGAGAAGACGTCGAAACAATCGGTGTCATGAGGCGACCGATCGTCACTGACAACAACGATGAAGCAACACCATGTCCGCTGACGTCAACGACGTAGAGCGCGAGATGATCGTCGTCGAGTGGAAAGAAATTCAGAAAGTCACCGGCGAGTTCATCGCATGGAATGTACTCCCAAGCAAACCGCACGCGGGAAGCGTCGGGATGAGAAGTGGGCAAAAGAGACTGCTGAACTTTTGCGGCCGCATCCAAATCCCGCGTCATTCGCTGGTTGGCACCGTCAAGTTGTTCGTTCAGAGTTGCAAGTCGTTCGTTCCACTGTGTCAGTTGCTCCTTGGCAACGGACAGTTCTTCATTCGCACGGACTAATTCCTGATTCTTTTCGACGGCATTTTCGAAGGTCGATACCAGCAGATTTAGAACTTGCTGTCGTCCGGCTTTGACGGTGTAACGTGTTCCACCAAGCGTAACATCCAGTTGCTGTTCTTCGTCCTCCTGATCACTGAGCGGTGTTTCCAATAGCGAGGCAACGCGGGAAATCAGGAACTCAGGATCGTATGGTTTCGTAACGTAATTGTCGGCGCCGCAATGAAGCCCCTTAATAATGTCCTGCGCATCGGCGAGTGTGGAAAGCAAGATGAACGGGATGCTACGGTATACAGGGTCGTTTTTAACCTCACGACACAATTCGTAGCCGGTCATGACCGGCATTTCGATGTCCGAGATTACAAGCGTCGGACGCTCTTCGCGAATCATCTCCAAACCGATCTGTCCGTTGCCCGCCACACGCACGTTGTAGCCAGCGGCCGTTAATTTATCCGCAAGGATCTTGGCTTGGATACGGCTGTCTTCGACGACCAACAGGGAAGTGGATGCGTTGGGATTTGCTTGTGTCATGTTGTTGATCACCTGTTCAACGTATCACTTCGTCCATTACGCATCTCCGCATTAAGCACATCAGACGCCTCGACTGCGTTTAACGTGCCTTACGATAGCAGGAGCGACCTTACCGAGTGTCAGAGTACGGTCGGCCAACCCCGCATCGATCACAGCCTTGGGCATGCCGTACACCACACTATCGATTTGGCTTTGCGCGAAAACACTTCCACCGGCCGCTTTCAGGACGCGACAACCTTCCAAACCATCACGCCCCATTCCTGTCAGGATGACCGCAAGCGCGTTGCCGTCAACGGCTGCGATGGCCGATCGAATGGTGTAGTCCACCGAAGGACGAATTCCGTTTTCCGGCGGATCATCGGTCACTGCGATTCGTAGGTTCTTCCCATCAGCGATCACTTTCGTTTGTCTACCTCCGGACGCCAGAATGATCTGACCCGGCGAAGCTGCCAAGCCATCATATCCTTCGATGACGTTCAATTCGCTTGTCGCATCGAGCCGGGTCGCCAACGAAAGTGTGTACTTGGCGGGCATATGCTGCACGACGATCACAGGGACGGGCAAACTCGATGGCAGTTTCGGGAGAACATGTTTTAACGCTGCCGGTCCTCCGGTGGAGGTTCCTAGGATGACCAAACGGCAAGCCCCCCGAGGCGAGGCAATGACCGTACTCGGTGTCTCGGTCGTCTCAGACGTTGATGCCGTCGACCGGCAAGACACAGACACTTTCGAGGTCAGCGACGAGCGAAACGCAACAATTTTTTCGTGGAGAGTGTTGTAGAGTGTTTCCCGGTTGGCACTCGCCTGATCTCCAATCGGTTTCAATATGAAATCGAATGCTCCTTCCATCAACGCTTCGGTCGTTACTTGTGCTCCTACCGAAGTAAAGCTGCTCACCATGATCGCTTTGGGACGAACTTTGCGAACCTTTAGTTCTCTGAGCAACTCAATGCCATTCATACCGGGCATTTCAACATCGAGCGTCAGAAGATCCGGTTTCAAGTCTCCGATTTTCTCGAGCGCGTCCAAACCGTTCGCAGCGCTGCCGATAACATCGACGCCTTCGATGTCTCGCAGGACGTTGCGAATCGACTGGCGGTAAAGCGCCGAGTCATCGACAACGAGAATTCGGATCGGCCGATCGTTCAATGCACGCTTCCTACTGTGTTTGCGACGCCAGAGCTTTTTCGAAGAAACTTTTGAGCTCAGATTTATCGAACGGCTTGACGATGAAGTCAATCGCACCGCACTGAATGCACTCAGCTAGTTTCGCTTTTTGGTTGACGGCGCTCACCATCACGATTCGGGCCGCTGGATCGCGTTGCATTAGCTCCTTCAGTGTCGCGACGCCGTCCATTTTGGGCATCACGATATCCAGCGTGACCAAACCAGGCTGTTCGCGTTCATAGGCCTCGATTGCCTCTCGACCATCGCCCGCTTCACCAGCGATTTCCCATCCCGCCGAGAGGGCGATTTGTCGGATGGTCTGCCGCATAAACAAGGCGTCATCGACGATCAGTAACTTCTTCGCTTTCATCGTCACCGAACGTTTCGAGGATTGGGAGACAGTTGAATGGTTGGTTGACCGGCGATCTCGATCAACACGATGCCCGAATCAGTTTGAAGACTCATTCTTCGCCCCTTTTCTCCTCCGCAATGTTCTGCCGCTATCGGAATCTTCCAGTGGGCAAGCGATGAGCGACAAGCTTGCACGTTCTGTTGGCCGATCAGCATCACCGATCCTGAAGAAAACATACTCGCACCGCCAGCAATCGTCGCTGTTAACTGAAGTGGCTTCGTGGCAATCTTTTTCATCTGATCCACAAGGCAAGGAATCGCCGTATCAACAAAGCGACCTGGCTGCTGAGTCTTACCGTTGGAATCGGGCAGTAGTACATGAGCGAGACCACCGATGGCCTGTCGACGATCGTAGAGTGCAAGCCCGACACAAGAGCCCAGCAGTGTGCGCAAAGTAACTCCCGAAGCATCTACTTGCATCGCACCAATGCGAAGCGAAGGTGCGAGGATGGGCTTGGCATCAACCATTCGCCGGAAAACTCCTTCGATCACGCATGATCATCGAGCAGACTCGCCAGCTGTATCCTGGACGCTGCGTCGGGAACGAATATTAGGTTCCAATTCACCGGCATCTGGTTTAATTGAAATCTCGTCGTTGCGACAATCACTTGATCAAATTGAATCGCCTGCGGCATCAGCAGAAACTCCATCAAACTCTCGGCAAACTCGCGTTGGAATTGAGGAGGCCCAGGCAACAGTTCATCCTTCGACGAGGAATTGAACACGAGTTGTTGCGAAAGCGAATTTAAATACCCGCAACACAAAATATTTGTCGTTTCAAGTACGGCTGAGATGCACAGTTCCGTCCATTCCTTGTTAGTTCCCACGGGGTGTTCCATCAATAGGTCCGTCAAAGCGAGACCGCTGGCGTCTTCAAACGCCAAAACCATCTGACCCTGCAGCGGTCCGCTGAACTCGACCGAACAACAACAGATCGGAGTCTGCTCCTGCGAAAGTACGGTCGTCGCCTGCTCCAGCGGTAACTGCTCAAGAGCGTCCAATTCGATCACGGATGGCCGGCCGATCCATTTCGCCATGGCTTCGGAAGCGGTTTGCGAGCCCCTTCGGAGTGACGATTCGAGAACAGCAAGCTGCTCGACAGACAGCGAATTGCCTTCAGGGTGGGTCAATGTTTGCTACCTATGGTCCACTCGAGTGCGCTGAAAAGTACCCTGAAACGTAAGCTGAAAAGTACCCTGAAAAGCAAGCTGATTACATTCTCGTCTGCATCAGATGTTGTGCCCGGGATCAATCCTGCCCGGGATCAATCCTGCCCGGGATCAATCCTGCCCGGGATCAATCCTGCCCGGGATCCACCTTGATATTTTGGGCGTCGGATCGCAACGAAGGACCACCGATGAGTCGAAAGATCGTCCCAACGTCCAACATTAGACAGACACTTCCGTCCCCCAAGATACTGGCTCCCGATAGACCGGCAATATCCACAAAGTTGTCCGTAAGCGATTTGATGACCATATCTTGGCTGCCAAGCAGCTCATCCACACGAAGTCCAAGAGTCTTGCCGGTTGCTTGCAGAATCACCACATCCGTAACCGAAGATGGCGTATCCGTCGTTGCATCTCCAGTGGCGGCAACGTCAATATCCGTTGTGTTCCAATCAAAGATGTCGTCGATGCTCATCAGCGGAATCAACTCGTCACGAACATCGATTGTGCGCTGACCCCGGACTTTGACCACTTCATCGCAGCGTACCGAAACGATCTCTCGCACATGATCGATCGGCATCGAGAAAATCACGTTCTTCAATCGCACGAGAAGACAATTGATAATCGCGAGAGTGAGCGGTAACCGGATCGTGAACTGCGTTCCACGGCCCGGTGTCGAATCGACCGTCAAACTGCCGTTGAGATCTCGCACGCGGTCTTGGACGACGTCCATACCAACGCCTCTTCCGGAAACTTCCGTGATTTGATCTGCAGTGCTGAAACCGGGATGCCAAATGTACTCCAGTGCCTGCTCGTCACTGAGTTCGGCGACAGATCCAATCGTTGCCAGTCCCTTACGAACGAGCTTGGCCTTGATTTTTTCGACGTCGATGCCGCGACCGTCATCACGCACATAGATGTAGACATTGTTGCCACTGTGTGCTGCTTCCAAAGAGATCACACCGGTAGCCGATTTTCCGTGTTCGATGCGGTCATCGGTCGGTTCCAAGCCATGGTCGATCGCGTTCCGAATCAGGTGCATCAAAGGATCACCCAACTCATCGATCATTCGTTTGTCGAGTTCAGTTTTCTCACCGTGTATCGCCAATTCAACCTGTTTGTCTCGTTCTAAAGACAGATCGCGGACGACGCGTTTGAATCGATTAAAAAGTGGTCCGACAGGGACCATTCGTGTGTCTAACACTCCGCGTTGCAGTCCTTGAGAAACACGTGAGAGCTGGTCAATTGCCTCGCCAAACTTCTCCATATTTCGACGCTCTTGCTCCCATGCGTCCGAGTTTTGGTTGAGCATCTCCAATCCAGCCCGCAATTGCTCAGCGAGCGAACGGTTTTGATCTCTTGAATCCGAATCCAATTCCAATCGGTCAATCGTTCGCTGAACAACATCGCCAAAGGCACGCAGTCGGTTCATCGTCTTGACGCGTTGTTGAATCGGAGTGAGCTGATCGGCGATCTGAACGAACTGCGCTCGATTGACCACCAATTCCCCAGCTAGGTTCATTAGGTTGTCGAGCCGATCGATGCCAACTCGCATCGTTTCGGCCACGACCTTGGATGTTTTTTCTTCTCCTGTTTTAGATGCGGTCTTTGCGTCCAATTGAGTCCGTTCAACACCGGACTTGGCGACGCTTTCCTCCACGTTCACGTGAGCCTGCGTCTCGACGGAAGAATTCGTGGACGGTGTTCCTTGAGTTTCAGGTCCTGCTTGCGTCGCCGTCGTTTCACTCCCTTGCTCATCAACCGATTTGGAATCACCGATCGGTGAATTCTCAAGCGGTGAATTCTCAAGCGGTGGATTCTCAAGCGGTGAATTCTCAAGCGGTGAATTCTCAAGCGGTGGATTCTCAAGCGATCGATCGGCTGACGACGCTAGCTCCATCGACTCCGTCGGCACCGGGGTCTCAACATCCGATTCTGTGTTCACCGATTCGGACGCAGAAGCATCGGTTTCTTCGATGTCGGAAGCTGTCGACGAAGAGTCTTTGGCTGCGTCAACTTGTGCTGATTCGCCGCGCGGTTGCAAGTCAATCGACTCAACCCCGTCGACATCGGCGGCCTCGCGAATCTGGTCGTGGCTACAGTCGCACGCGACATCCACTTCCAATTGATTAAGTTGTTCCAAGTCCGCTAGCGAACCAATAGCCGGGCGTGATGACTCAATCTCACCGAGACTGGCCAGTCGATTCAGAATCAATTGCGCTTTCAAGTCGACTAACTGCAGTCCATCACGAAACCGAATGATCAAACTCACGCCCGGCCGTGTCGGCTGATCGAATGCGTTTGCATCTTCCGATGTTTGGTGTGCTGTCTCTGTTGCGTTGGAAGGCCCATCGTCTGCGTCAGACGCTTTGGTGTCAGATTCGGACGATGTCGCGGCAGAATTCCCGGGAATCGGATCAGACTCTTCTTCAAGTGCGAGTTTCTCCAACCGTCTCAGCTCTTCCAAGAGCTCGCTCGGGCTGCCGAGCGCTTCTCCTTGGCGTAATCGGTCCGTGCACTGTCGCAGAAAATCAACGCAACGCAGCACCAAGTTCATCGTCACCTTATCGAGAATCTCGGTTCCCGAACGGAATCGTTCGAATCGATTCTCAAGATGATGCGTCAGCACTGAGATGGGATCGAGGCCCATCATGCCTGCCGATCCCTTGATCGAATGGACCAATCGGAACGACTCATTCAAATTCTCTTCGTTCTTCGAGTCTCGCTCGAGGGCCAGCAGCGTTTCAACGAGATCATCTAATTGCTCTTCCGTTTCGTCCAGAAACGTCTGCAAGTACTCCGACATCTCATCGTCGAAATCACCGCTCGATTGAAAGTCGTTACTCATCTTTCACCGCCTCGGTGTCTGATTGATTCCGATTTGGCTTCTGATAGACGAGCGGAGTCACTCGTTCCAAGCTTCCCAAAAACTCATAGATTCCCTCAGACGGACCAACGACCAGGTAGCCGCCTGGCTTCAAGGCTTGGATGAGGTGTTTGACGACCGTTTGTTTCGACGCACTGTCGAAGTAAATCAGCACATTGCGAATAAAGATGCAATCACAACGTCCCACCTTCAGTGGTTCCATCAGGTTGTGCCTGGAAAAACGCACCATCTCTTGGATCGATGGCCGAACTTTCCAAAGGTCTTCTTGCCGCTGATGCAAAAAGAAACGCTTGCGTTGTCGATCAGAAACGCCTTCCATGACTCGCGGTCGAAAAACGGCTTCTCTCGCGACTTGCAGCATCTCTTCACTGATATCGACGCCGGTGACTTTCAGGGACCAATCCCGCAACCGATACAAGTTTTCGGCTAGGCAGATCGCGATGGAATACGCTTCCGCACCGCTTGCGCATCCAGCTGAAAGAATGTGCAATTGATCATCTCGTTTACCAGCCCGATGCAATGCCAGCTGCTGATCGACCCAATCGGATGCAAGCCAATCTAGTTGTTTTGAATTTCGAAAGAAGAATGTCTCATTGGTTGTGATGACATTCAGGAACTCGGCTAACTCATTTCCGCCTGCTGGTGACGTAAGAAACCGGTAATAGGAATCGAAGTCCTCAAATTCACCGGCGCGTAACCGTCCTCGAATTCGGTTGCTAAGGAGTGTCACTTTTCTCTCGTCAACGTGAATGCCGCTGCTTTGGTAGATGAATTGGCGAAACAATTCAAACTGTTCTGATGTAAGACGATCCAGTCCCACAGTGCAGCCATCCTGAATGGAGAAACCCGGCTCGATCCAATTGCCGGCTCATGAACATGAGGCGAAACAACAGCTTACGCCCAACTCTATCTTGCTAATCTACGGCGCTTCGAACTGACCAACCAGATCTTGTAGAGCCTGTGATTGAGCGCCCAATTGCTCTGCACTTGCGGCCAATTCTTCTGCGCTGGCCGCGTTGGATTCGGTCGTCTCGGAGACCGATTGAATCGCAACCTGAACCTGTTCGGCGCTTGCCGTTTGTGTTTCGGTTTGTTCCGCGATTTGAGTGATACCCGTTGACGTATTGTCGACCGCCCCAACGATGCCCTCGAGCGCTTGCCCGACGCGATCAGACAACTCGGCACCTTCGGTGACACGTCTTGACGACTCTTTAATCAACTGTGTGATTTCTTTTGCCGCTTCGCTGGACCGTTCAGCAAGTTTACGGACTTCATCAGCGACCACGGCGAATCCCAATCCGTGCTCACCCGCTCGAGCAGCTTCGATGGCCGCGTTGAGAGCGAGCAAGTTCGTTTGGCTGGAAATGTCACTGATGACCTGGATGATGTCGGTAATCTGCTCGCTCGATTTTTGAATCAGATGCATTGCAGAAACAGCTTCACTGCGTGTCTGTCCGGCACAGCGTGCCAGCCTTGCGGTTTCAACGGCTTGTTCCTTGGCTTCTTGAGCACTTTGAGAGATGACACCGATCGAACGTGTCATTTCGCTCACCGCAGCATTCATCTCTTCAACGGAAGCCGCTTGATTCTGGGCACCATCACTCAGGTTTGCGCTGCTTTCGGCAACGACACGTGCGCCTTCGGCAAACTGATGCGAAGACTCGACGACTTCCTGAATCAGTCGGTCCGTCTTCCGATGTTGTTCATCAGAAGCCTGTTCCAGCTTGACCCGAGCCGTCACGTCCGTTGCGTATTTCACGACTTTATAGGGACGCCCATTCAAATCCAGGATCGGACTATACGAACCCTGGATCCAAACTTCGTCACCACCTTTGCCGATCCGCCGATATTCACCCTGTACAAATTCACCTCGACGCAGTTTCTCCCAAAACTCGTGATACTCCGTACTTTCTCGCTCGGCGGGATCGACGAACATGCGGTGATGTTGCCCTTTCACTTCTTCCAGTGTGTATCCCATCGCATCGAGGAAAATGTCGTTGGCCGTCAAAATCTTGCCACTCATGTCAAATTCGATGACCGCTTGCGATCGTTTGATCGCGGAGAGCTGACTTTGAAAGTCGGCATTTTGAATCTTTTGATCGGTGATGTCTGAACAGAATGCAACCACTGTCGTCGGTCGACCATCTGCGCCAATGACCGGGCTATAAGACCCCTGTATCCAAACTTCTTTACGGTTCTTCCCAAGAAGCTTGTATTGGCCACTCTTGTATTGACCTTGTTTAAGTTCGTTCCAAAATCCGGTGTAGTCGGCCGATGCTTGGCACTTGGGATCAACTAACAAACTGTGGTGTTGGCCAACCAATTCGTCGAGTTCGTAGCCGACCGCGTCTAAGAAGTTTTGGTTGGCGTTAACGATCGTGCCGTCCATCGCAAGCTCAATCACACTCAGTGACTTATTGCTCGCCGCGATCTTTCCAGCGAAGTTTTGTTCCAGATCGTGCTTCTCCTTTTCAAGCTTCGCGATCTGCTTTCGCAGTGCCTGCACTTCTTTCTTACTAGGTGCCTTGGTCATGGTTGGGTGTTCAGACTGCGTGGGTGGAAAGTCAAGTTGCGGATACGTTTGCGAAACGACCGGATGCTATTGAAAACGATCAGGGCTGAGCAGTTGTTCAACGTCGAGGAGAATGACGAGTTGATCATTCTGCTTGGCAAATCCAGCGATATCACGGTTGCCATCAGCACTGAGTGCTTCGGGCACTGGTTGAATGGTGTCTTCTGCAATGCGAATTACTTGTGACACCGCGTCGACGGTGCACCCAACAGTGCGTTCGCCAACATTCACGACGATTGTGCGAGTCTCTGCATCCGTGGGTTTGGTCGGAAGCTCAAGCAACTTTCTCAGATTGATGATCGGGATAATTGAACCCCGTAAGTTGCTGACGCCTTCCACACAACGAGCGACCTGTGGAGTCTTCGTTGCGTCGTCCAAGATCACGATCTCCTGGACCTTCTCGATCGGAAAGGCATAGCTTTGGCCATCCACTTGGAAGCCAACAAACTGGCGTGTGTTCTGTGAATCTGTCATCCGTTCGACAGGAGAAGACTCAGAACGGTAGTGTTCCGCCATGGCGGCATTGTCTCCGAAGAACCGGCAAACCGGCCGAAGCGGCTGAAAAGGACAAATGGTGCAGTCTATTTGCTGTTCCTGGGAAAGACAATTTTTCGGCGGCAAATTGCCAAACGTCATGGACGTGGCAGCGAATCCCAGGCGGCAGCCCACGACCAGTGTTCGCGAGCAACGTTCAGAAACAACGTCCAGAAGCAACGTCCATAATGATGGCAATCCGAAGCGTCACCTTCCCCTTTGAGGACGAGGCGACGAGTCCATTACTGGTAGCGTTTTCGTAACGACTCGGGAGACTCGCCCCAGAGGTATCTCAGTTGGATCGACCAGTTCAGGAGCGTCTGCCGAAGGGGCCCCTTTTCGTCCCAGCGTCTTGGGTCGACCAGAATCGGTCCATCCAAGAGGACGGGACGGTCGATCTTACGCATCCGTTTAGAGAATTCGACATCCTCCATCAACGGAATCTCCGCGAAGCCACCTTGCTGCTTGAACAGTTTGCGTTGTGCGCAAATGGCTTGATCGCCGAATGGCAGTTTTCGCCATTTCACTCGCTTTGCGTTTCCCCATTGGATCGTTTTCAGGATCCAGCGTTCGGTCTGGATCTGTTGACGGAAAGCACCCCAGACTGCGCCCTCAGAAACAGCTCTTTCCAATTGCCGCAGACAATCACTTGTGAGTCGATTGTCGGCATGCAAGAACAACAACCAGCTTGCCTCGGCAACAAACGCGCCCGAGTTCAACTGAATGCCGCGACCGGGAATCGACTTCACAATTTTGCTCGCGCCAGCTGCGGTTGCTTCGTGCAAAGTCTGATCGGTACTGCCACCATCCGAAACGATGACCTCACGAGCTCCTGCCGAAATCGCCGACTCGATCGCGGCGGCAATCCCTGACTCTTCATTGATCGTCGGGATGACCACGGAAACATCCAATCCGGTCATACAAGTTGTGCGTCGCGAAACCGAACGTAAGCGATCGGTCCAAGGACCAAAAGAGGAACCCAAGCTGCCATGACGGGTGAAACCACGTATCCGTTGCTGCCCATCGCACCGGCAAGTGTTTTGACAGCAAAGAAAATCATGACGGTGATCATCGCAGCGCCGATCATGACAAACAAGTTTCGTCCACGTCGATTGACCACCAACGGCAAGCCGAGCAGAACCAAGACGAAGTCCAACGGCGGACGCACGATTCGCTCATGCAAAAGCACCTGCAAGCTAAGACTATTGTGAAGGGCTGGGTTGCGTACACGGCCGACCAGATCTGCGACGGACGACATCCGAGTGGCAGACTGATTCGTTTGCAAGAGATCTGAATTGACACTCGTAGCGAAATAACATTGGCCAGCTTCCAACCAAGGCTGATCTCGGCTCGTCATCAAGATTAGACGCTCCTGCACACCCACGGACATCAGTTCATCAATTTTCTCTGGCCGGTTTACCCCCGTCAGCAGATAGCCTGCTGGACGACCCGCTTCAGCATCGTACCACTGAGCCGATTCAGCCAGCAGGATCTCTCCGTATCCAGGGTAGTCCCCATCAAGACGGAAACTGGGGTCTTGAATCAGCTTCGATTGCGCCAACAGTGACTTCCCGTCGATCAAAGCACGATTCATTTTGTCGTACTGTGCGAGAACCGGCTGCGCTGTCTCACCTGCAATGTCACGCGACTTCATTGTCAAGACATCGCGGTATTTCGGGATCACATACTCTCGATTCGCCAACTGAATCAAAACCAGTACGCCAGTCGCGATGACAATCGGTCGAAAAATCCGACCATGTGAAACCCCCGCCGAAAGGATCGATGTTAGTTCGCCCGTCCGCCGCAACCAGCCAATGCAAAACAAGAAAGCCATCAGCGCAATAATGGCCGCTGTCCAATCGAACAGAAGCAGCATGTAGGGTCCGTAGAATCGCAACATTACGCGAGCCAAACCGTCCTCGGCTTGGCCGCGTGCGACGAACTGATCCATACTCGTAAATGCGTGAAACACGATCACGATTCCCGCGATCGAGCAGAAACAGATGATCACTGTCCGAATGAAAAACGTCAGAATGTAGCGATCTATCTTGGTCACGATCCATCGCGCCGACACGAGGTGTCACTGTGGGCGTCCGTCCACACGCCGCTTCCGCGGAAAATCGGAATATCGGGGAAACGAATACCCGGTGGCAAGATGAGAATGTAGGCAGCTGGACGTCCCGTTCGAAGTCACGCCCTAGATCCGTTCGATTGAACGCCTGCACTTGCCGGTCTTTCAACTCAAACAGGACCATTGACCGTTTGAAAGTCCGTGTCTAGGAACGCCGGTTGCTGCGTCAACTTATGCCGATTTATGCGTTGCGGAGTGAACTACACTAAAAGCAGGCTCCGAGGCTGGGTTTGAAACGTCCGCGGCGTCGGCAGGGAACTGGATTGGTTGATTTCGAATGAGCGATCTTGAATGAGTCGAAACAGTTTGGACACGGCCCGTCATCGTGCCAAAAAACTGAAATTGGCTGATTCCACTCGTATGGTCCTGCTCTGCACCGACCGGGACGAAGCAGGCTGCGCCAGCGGCAAGCAGATGTCCGAATCTTGGAAGTACCTGAAGAAACGGCTGAAGCAGCTAGGGCTCTCAGGGAAGGGCGGAGTCCTTCGGATTCCCATCCAGTGCTGCGACGTATGCAAGGCGGGGCCGATCGCTGCGGTCGTTCCCGATGGGGTTTGGTACGGGCGCTGCAACCCGGAAGTCCTCGAGAGAATCATCCAAGAACATCTGATTAACGGCGATACGGTCGAGGAATTCGTGATCGCCCAGCCAGGATCGAATTAGCTGAGAATTGTCCCCGAAAGCGTCGCTCATCTCTCCGCGATCTTAGCGTCTTTCGTCCTCTCTGACTCCGCTTGGATTGCGCAGTGATCGGCGAACATGGGACCGTGAACTGATCCCGACAGATTCCGGTCGTCGCGATATGATACGTGCTTGGGCAGTCAATTGACGCGTCGGGAGGAGAATGCGAGATGGACGCCTGGTGGCAACGGCTCGCTGGGAGCCTGGTTTGTGTAATCGTTCTGTTGATCAGCACCGGATGCTCGAATTCGGATGCCGAAGGTGATGGTGATCAGCCTCCGTACGCCGCGTCGGGTGGTGTCACGCCGGGTGAACCGGGCAGCGTCTCGGACGGGGCGCCTCAAGGATCATCCGAGGAAGATCCGATGGCTTCACAATCACCTCAGGACTCGACAGCCGAACCCGCAGAACGTATCGGCGATCCGTCCGGGCTTGGTCGGTCGTTCGATCACATGAAACCGCCGGCAAGCACGGGTGATGTCGCGACCCCATTCACGATCGAGGGTTCCGAACCCGAGATTGAACCCAAAACCGCAACGTTGACAGAATTGCGAGCCGACTTGTCACCGGAGAAGCTGCTGGATTTCTTGTCCGTTGCCGATGCTGACATGCAATTAATTGTTGCTGGACGAAGTGGCATTGAGGATCCCAAACAAGCTCGTCGAACGTTGCTTCACATTGTCAAGATGAAACTGGAAGCTTCACGTCGACTCGCCGCCCATGAAGACTCCAATGATCGTGCCAAAGCAGAAGGCGCTCGTGGTGAACTACAAGCACTTTCACACTTGGCAGCGCTCGGTGATTTGAAAGCGGCGGAAGAATTGGAAGAACTCGCAACGACGCAGATGAATTCCGATGACGCTCAATTGGTTAGCGACAGCCGATTGGTGTTGATTGGATTTGCCATCGAGTCCTTGCAGAACGGTGTGAAAGACGCACCCGAACGTATTGTGCGTTACGTCGATCAGATTGCGACTTCCGATGTTCCACCGGACGTTGCTTCGATGATGGTCATGGGTCAAGCTCGAGACTTGCTGGAACGATATGGCCATCAAGACCAAGCGCGTGCCGTACGCGACCAGATTATCGAACTGTTCGCCGATTCTTCGGAACCACAGATTGCCGAAATGGCCGCGCGGCTCGCGGGTAACGTGAAGTTCGATGGAATCGATGAACTCCTAAAGAACGTGATGGACGGCGAAACAGTGGAAACATCCATGTGGGTCGCCGCCGGTGAGACTTTGATCACCGAATCTCCCGATGTTCAAACGGTCAAATACCTTTGTGGCGCCGCCGTCGACTTGGAGGCAAATGGTTTCACGAATCTGGCGGATGCCACTTACGAACTGATGATGCGTCGATTCACAGAAGCAAACGCCGCGACGACCAATGAAGTCCAACTGGCAAGCCAAGCCTATCAAGCTCGAAAGTCTGTCATTGGTGACACGTTTACACCCGATTTGGATTCGGTCGATGGATCACCCCTTAGCCTCGACGACTACCGCGGAAAGGTCGTACTTGTTCCGTTTTGGGCCATGAGTTTTCCGCCATCCTTGCAAGTGATTCCGCAATTGAGAGCGATTACCGATCAACATCCAGAACAAGTCGCGATCGTCGGCGTCAACATGGACGCGGACGGTGAACCCATCGCCGAGTTTGCACGCCAACAGAATCTCGGATTTCGCAATTTCAAATCCGGTAGTGACTTGACCGTGCAAATCGCTGGTAGGTTTGGAATCGTCTCTCTTCCATTTACCGCCGTATTGGGCCCTGATGGACGTGTCGAAGCGATTGACTTCACCGGCAAAAAACTGAAACCCACAGTCGATCGGCTGCTGGCTCGTTAAGTCGATCGAACGAACAAATTGTTGCCGGACGACCAGTTTAAACGAGTGAAATCGCTGTCACGTTTCACAGCCGGCCTAGGTCTTGTGGGCGGATCCGTATCAGCCGTTTGGAAAAAGACGCCGCCGCGATGGCTCCAATTACAATGATGCCATCGAATGAAAAAGCATGACTGGTGCACTGACAGGTTCAGAAGGCGCCAGGAATGGACCGATACCATCCAAGAAGAACTACTAAGCCAGAACCCGATCGACTGTTCTCAGTCGCAAGCGAAATGAATCACCAGTTCATCGAATTGACCGGCAAGACGCTGCTGGATGTCGTCAACGAAGGCGAGATCGATTTCAAACAACTGCATGATGCGGGAGTCACAGGCGATTCCATCCTTCGCATTAATCGCCATGGTGAAATCGAGTTACGTGACAAATCAAGCTGGACGCTGGTCGGCGGCCTCATCGGCAATTTTGAAGAGCGTCTGATGAACTTGACCGGATTGGAGTGGGCTGAGTAGCCGCGATCGCTTTTTTCCACGCCAACAATCGTTCCTGCGACAATCGGCTCGTGCGATCTCTTTCGCAAACATCGCCTCGCACTCCGAAGCAGTGAGGGCGTATCGTGTTTCGCGCCAGTCTGGAAACGTCGCCCGATCGAATCGATCCGGCGAGCGACCACCATAGCCGTTCTTCGTTTACGACGGCTTGGATCTTCCGAAGTCCGTCAAAGCCAAGATGATCGATCGTTGATCGACCATCTTTGTAGAACGTGTCCAGCAGACAATGACGTATGCCAAACCGGGAAGCCGCCTGGAACACGTCCGACGCTGACAGACAATTTGCGGCAAGATGATCGGCGTAGGCAACCGCAACAAGAATGGTCGGCTCGGACAAGGCGTTACGTACGTCGGACCACAGTCGCTCGAGTTTCGACCAATGATCACAGTCTTTCGGTCCTGCTTTGGCAAAGCGGATGGCGGATGGGACTGAGCCGGCTAATCGGGCGGCCGTTTCGGACTCTCCGAGCGCGACGGAGAGTCTGGTTGATGGCTGAGGGACGTCGCAAGAAGGGAGATCGACCATCGAGACGGCCGTCTGCCAAAGTCCAACGTTCGTCGGCGCAAGCGGCCCGTCATTCGGTTCTTTCCAATCCAGGATATCCACGCCGATTTTGATCGCATCAAGCGCCTCGGAAGCACTCCGAACACTCACCAAAAACTCCGCGGGCATGTCGATACGAGACGTCGAATTGTCGTGTTCAGCCAATGAGGACATGCGTGTGGACCGGACGTATGAAGCTCGGTATTTGGAACGAAAAGCAAATCATATAGGCGATTTGCAGTTTGCTCGCTAAAGTCTAGCGAGTTGGCGGTCTTGTTCCCATCGAGGCACCATCGAGACGCCGTCCCATTTGCGGCTCTCGATTGCTTGTCGCAGCGATTCGTCTCGATCCTTTTCTTCAAAGATGCCCGACCTCAAAACATCGAGGTATTGGTCGATCGGGAGTGATGGTGGATCAATCGAATGATGGATGCCGCATCACACGAAGCTCGCCCCGAACCGTTTCATCACATCACACGCGCTCATCAAGCGAATCCGAACACCATGGTGTCACACGAATCAATCGAGAGTTCGATTCAGCTGCGAGAATTCTGTGACAAAATCTCAGATGAGCCGGTGATCGCCTTCGATACGGAGTTTGTATCGGAGGACAGTTATCGCCCCAAACTCTGCTTGATTCAGGTTGCTGCGGGCAAAGAACTGGCGATCATCGATCCCATCCACGTTGAACAGACCGAACCGTTTTGGGATTTGCTGACCGAAACGGGACGCACCGTGATCGCGCACGCCGCACGCGAAGAATCACGATTCTGTTTTCGGTACACCGGCAAGCCGATTTCCGGTTTGTTTGATACTCAGTTGGCAGCTGGATTCGTCGGGATGGAATACCCAGCGTCCTTAGCGACGCTCACGCAGCGACTTTGCAATAAGACCCTGCCCAAGGGAGAGACACGCACGAATTGGTCCCGCCGCCCCCTATCGCGTGACCAAATCACGTACGCGCTTAACGACGTTCTTGATCTTCAGTTCATGGCTCGCAAACTGGCCGAGATGGTTGATCGTTTGGGACGTGCTACCTGGCTCGAGGAAGAAACAGGACTGTTACAGCAGAAAGTGATCGATGGCGAGACGAAAGAGAATTGGCGTCGCGTCAGTGGTTCGTCTGGATTGAATGCTCGGCAAATGGAAACGGTACGTCAGCTTTGGCTTTGGCGTGAGGGGCGTGCAAGAGAGATGGATCGCTTACCACGACGCGTTCTGCGTGACGACTTGATGGTCGAACTGGCAAAACGAGGCTCGACCGATCAACGCAAAATCAAGGGTATCCGCGGAATGGAACGCAGGGGTTTCAGCGAACACTACGCTGACATCGGTGCTGCGATTCAGCGCGCGCTCGATACGCCTGAAAAAGATCTTCCCAAACGGGCACGCGGTTCACGTAAAGTCGTATCACCAATGTTGAGTCAGTTCTTTTCAACGGCTTTTGCGTGTATCAGCCGTCAACAAAAGCTCGCACCATCGATCGTTGGCAACGCTGATGACGTCCGAGAATTGTTGGGTTACAAACTCGACCGAAAGCAACACGATCCCGAGCCAGCCCTGCTGAAGGGATGGCGAGGCGAGATCGTCGGCAAAACGTTCGACCGACTACTTGCTGGTGAGTTATCGATCGGTATTGCGGACCTGAATGATCCGCAGCCGTTGAAATTCTTTGAAGCGTGACCCGGTTTCCCGTTTCGCTTCATTCGAAGCAGCTCCTTCGAGCAATCACTCGTTCGAGCCGTCGCTACTTCGGCGACTGACACGATCACTGCGTGGGCTCATGTAGTGAGTCGCTTCCTCAGCAACCAACACGGTGTCACCCGCACGTACTTCGGTTCGGAATCGGTGGTGACCACCAGATTCGGCCTTGGCGATCACTCGCATGCGAATCTCCTGACCAGCACCGATTTTCGGGATAGTGTCAAACAACACCTGTCCGGTCACGACTTCACCACGTTGGCCTTCGATCCGTTGCGGCTCGATACCGTGACTGAATTGGGCGATGGTTTTGACG
This sequence comes from Planctomycetota bacterium, assembly GCA_039179795.1. Classification (GTDB taxonomy): domain Bacteria; phylum Planctomycetota; class Planctomycetia; order Pirellulales; family Pirellulaceae; genus Rubripirellula. The sequence continues at coordinate 473,482 of JBCDEM010000002.1, forward strand.
TCCGTGGCTTCCTTGCTTCCTCGGTTGCGGATGACGATTTCGTAGGTCACATCGCTGCCGATTGGAGCAGGTGCTGGTGGATCGCTGACGGTCAGCACGAGGTCGGCGATCGATTCAACGCGAGTCGAAAGTGCCACGTTCGCAGCTCCCGCCGCCGTTCCGCTGCAGTCGAAGGCGAACAGGTGCTCACCGGTCGACGTCATCATGCAACGGAACTGATACTCGCGAGTTGCTCCGGGTGGAAGTGAAGTGACTTCCCACTTCAACACACCGCCTTGCAGCGTCGCTTCATCCATGCCGCCAAGGTATTTGACGCCGTTGGGCAATCGAAGCGATGCAATAATCTTTTCACTCGCTGCCGCACCGGTATTCTGCAGTTGCAAGCTGTACATGGCATCGGTGTTCTGATACTTCAATTCCGGTCCGCTCAGGATCGCTTCCAATTCGGCGGCCGCGACTTTGATCGTCTTGACGGACTCGGTGCGAAGATCCAGATCGCCCGAAGCGAGCCCGTGAATCTGAAGGTCACCAAGATCTTGAGCGGTTAACTCCACATCAAACTGAGCTTCTTTGCCGGGTGGAATGTCACCGATGCGTTGCGTCTGCGGTGTGGCAGAATTTGGTGACAGCGTAAAGACGACGTTGGGTGCCGTACCGTCGCCTGGATTCAACACGCGGACTTTGTAAGTCTGAGACTTGCCAAAGACAACTTCATCCGGACCTTCGATGGTCAGGTCCAGCTTAGGCTCATGCACTTGTACCTGTGTGATGCTCTTTTGTGGAATCAGCGTCCAATCTACATCCAAGTTGAACGTTCCACTCTTGGAAGCCGTCAATCGAACGAACATTTGCTCGCTCGCTCCAGCGGGCAGGTGATCGATTCGCCAAACCAAATGTTCGGTCGAGCCTTCCTTGTCGTTCTCGATCCCGCCTCGTGTGGCGTTACGTGAACGCAATTCAGCCCACTTCGGAACCGTTGCACGAACCATAACACCGGTTGCGTCGATCGAGCCACGGTTTTCAACGCGAATCTCATACTGACTCGTTTGTCGCAACATCATCGTTCCCGGACCGTACGTCAGGACACGAATGCCTGGCAGTTCGGATGTGGTCGCCGCCGAGACGTTGTCGGTGCCACGACTGTCCCGCATCTGATTGCGGCCGTCATATTCGGAACGGGTGAAGTTGTCTCCAGCATTTGGCTGGCCCGCCGGCATCGGCAGTGCGGGAGTTGTATTGGATGGAGTTGATGAATTGATCCGCGGACTCTCGGCATTAGCAACCGGTTGACCGAATGTCGTCATCCGCCCTTGGGCTTCGTTTGCGTTCGCACCTTGAGGAACGGTGTAGCTTTCTACCGATGGCTGATTGGTCGGCATCGTTGGCTGACTGCGGAACGACGCCACGTCACCTTTTTGCACAACGCCAGAACCGACGGGTGTGGCGGTAGGTTGGAACTGTGGCTCGGTTGGTTGGAACGCTTCGCTTGGTGGACCCGAACGATGCGATGCCGAAATCGACGGAACGCTCAACGATGGAGTGCTTGATGCGTAAGGCTGAGTCGGCACTCCAGCAATGATTGTGGCTGGCTGAGACGCAGGCGTTGGAACCGGGCTCGTGTTCGGACGTCCAGCCGGCAACGTCGGAATCGTTCCGCTCGATCGATTCGGTTCGGTCAATTCGGTTGCTGGTGGTGGAGCGATCGTTGTCAGCGCGGTGGATGGCTGGCTCGGTGCTGCCGACGGCTGTAACGGAGCAACTGGTTGCGAAGTTGTGATGGCAGGCTGGCTGCTGGCAACGCGAGGTTGGACGTCCGCCGCTCGGGTTGGAACGGTCATGCTCGGTGCCGGTGTTGGCCCAGCGGCGGGTGTTGGTGACGTTGCACGTGTCGGTGACGTTGCGGCGATTTGGCCTTGTGGAGGCGTCGCAGCCGGAGCAGGTGTATTTGACGCAGTTCGTCGACTGGATGCACCGGGGTTAGCAGCACTGGGGTTACCAGCACCGGGGTTACCAGTATTCTGGGCGACGCTCGTTTCGGGCTGCGTGCTGGGTGCGACTTGTTTGCGTGGGACGCGCGGAATCAGACCATTGTCGGATGACTCGGACTTTGGTGTGATTTTCGAGGCAGCTGCGATTTCTGATGGATCCAGCGGCTGAAGCTCTCTGCGATTGGAGCGGCGACTGCTCGACTGACGTGACAGCGAAGGAGCTGGCGTCGGCAATGGCTCGAGGTCTGCTGGCGGAGTTGGGACGGCCAACGGTGGAGCCGGGGTGGGGGCAAGCGTTGGACCATTGCCTGGACGGCGCGACGATGCAGGCGTAGCTGGAATCGAGCGAGCGGAGCCACCACGAATCACTCGCGTTGGACCACTGGAAACTGGACCGCTCGAAACGGAGCCAGTCGAAACTTGGCCGCTTGAGACTCGGCTGCCAGAATCAGTCAGTGGCTGATCACCCGTTTGAGGTCTGGAGGAGTTGACTTGGTGATAAGGAACACCATCCCAAACCCCTCGGCCACTGGACGATTGATTGGCTGGCGGTCCGTTGCTTGACGGTCGGTTACTCGATGAACGCGAAGTGTTGCTTCGATTGTTCGATTGGCTCCGGTTGCTCGCTTGGCTGCGATTTCCACTGTTGCGATTGCCATTCAAGACCGCATTTAACAAGCCTCTCGATGGCTTCTGCGTCATGTTCTCGTGGCGGTGATCACGGTCACCCTCCTCACGACTGCCAGCAAGGACTTGCAGCAGCCCCGGACGCGTTTTCCGCGTCGAGACTTCTTTGCCTGCCACCTGCTGAATGGCGCCAGAGTCTTGGGTATCCAACGCGATCGCTTGATCGACTTGCGGCGTATCTCCGGTGGACAAGGATGTCATTCCCAAAGCAACGGGAATCGCAATCATCATTGCCACGATGAAGAAGCTGCGGTTGACGCGGTCCATGCGTACATCTCGCGTAAATAGCGGAAAGGTGTTGTATCAGCGGTTTGAATCGGTCGATCTGCTTACGAGCATTGAGTCAAATTTGACGATTACAAAAATTCCAAGGATGGCGCAACGGATCCGAACGGCATTGCGTTCGCAACGTGACCGGTTTTCGATGCACCAAGATTCGTGGACAATGGAGTCTTTTCTAGGACATCGGAAAAGATCTTGCCTTCCGCGGTCCACATGCCCGTCAAACGAGTTTCCCATCATGAGCCGTCGCGAACGAATTGAGGCGATGTTGGCCGAAGATCCCGGTGACACCTTCCTGAGGTATTCGCTGGCCATGGAATTGCGCAGCGAAGGAGACACCGAGGCGAGCCTCAAACTGCTGAATGAGCTGATGGCAGAATCGCCTCCGTGTGTTCCCGCGTTCTTCATGGCGGCTCAGCAGTTGGTCGACCTGGATGAGATTGACGACGCGAGAGAACGGCTGCGTGTTGGAATTGATGAGGCCAGATCCCAAGGCGATTCGCATGCTGCAGCGGAAATGAGTGATTATCTGGCCACCTTGGGAAGTGCCGAAATCTGAACGCGTCGGTCGAACATGTGAAACGGACGGGACCGTGAAACTGCTGCGCTGACAATCGGATCCATAGTTTTGGCAACGATCCAAACCACTGCCATCGTGCTGCGAATCGTCGAGTTCAGCGAAACGAGTCTGATCGTCACCCTACTGACACGCGATCTGGGGCGTGTTTCGGCGATGGCCAAGGGAGCACGACGTCCGAAAGGTCCCTTCGAAGGCGCGCTTGACCTGCTGGCCGTCTGTCGTGTAGTCGTTCTTCAAAAGAACGCCGACGTTCTGGACCTGCTGACAGAAGCCAAGCTACATCGACGGTTTCGCGGTGGTGAACGTTCGTTGGACAGACTGAACGCTGGTTATCACGTCGCCGAAATGCTGCGACTGCTAACTGACGATGCAGACCCTCACCCTGACCTTTACGACGTGACCATTCAAACCCTGCAACAAATCGACGGTACGGGCGATCCGGGATCGGCCGTGCTCTATTTCGATGCACAGCTGTTGCAGCGGTTGGGGCACGCTCCGGGTACCGACCAATGCACCGATTGCGGCTCAGAAGTTGAGTCCACGCCCCGAGTTGCGTTTTCGTTGCTCGCGGGAGGAGTTGTCTGCAGAGCCTGTCGCCCCAAGCAAAAACAAGTGATTTCCGTTCGTGCAGAAGTGATCGAGCAGATCCGGATGCTGAAATCGGAGCACGCCCATTCGATGATCGAAGTTCCCAACCTCCTTTATGGGGAACTTCGCGCCGTAATGAACCGATACATTCAAACAGTTGTTGGCAGTATGCCGAAAATGCAAAACTTTTTGCCAGCAACATCGAGGACGGATTCCAACGCATGATGCAACGCACTCCAAGGATGGATTGGTTGAAGATGACTTCGGATGCTCTCAATCACAAAGCGATCACGTCACTGTTGATCGTGAGTTTTGTTGGCGTTGCCGGCTGCCGCACCATGGCAACGCCCCAGGATTTGGTTGCCAGTCCGCCGACGGGCATTTCACCATCGTCTGCCGTGCAAAATCCGATCGCCCAGGTTTCCGGGGAAAGCGAGATCGAACCGACGGTCACGGAATCGGCGAAACGCACCGGAACGCAAGTGATCAACTTTGTCAGCGGGCGTGAACAAGAAGACGTCGCCCGAGCTCGAGAGTTGTACCAGAGAGCGGATGCTCTTTTCGTGGACGCAAAATCACGTCCGCGCGAAGAAGCGGCAGACACGTTTGAAGACGCCGCAAAACTATTCCGTCGCGCCGGCGAAGCAGCACCTGCCACGGCGCTCCAGCAAGATGCCATGTTCATGCAGGCGGAAAGTCTGTTTTTTGCTGATCGCTTTACCGATGCAACGGACGTCTACGAACGACTGCAAAAAGACTTTCCTCGAAATCGCCACATCGACCGCGTTGCAGCAAGGTTGTTTTCGATCAGCCGGTACTGGATTCAGACCGTCGAATCGGGCCAAAGCAGTTGGTTCCCGATCAACCTAACCGACCCCAAACGACCACGTGTCGATACCGATGGACATGCGATTCGTGTGCTCGATCAGATTCGCTACGACGACCCAACCGGACGTCTCGCGGATGACGCGACGATGGCCGCCGCAGCAGAGTACATCCGACAACGAGAGTTTGAAAAAGCCGACGAGTTTCTGACGGACCTTCGAGAGACATTCGCTGACAGCGAACACCTATTCTTGGCTTACATGCTAGGCATTCAATGCAAACTGGAAACTTACGCCGGTCCGTCCTATAGCGGCTTGGTCCTGGAAGAGGCCGAGGATCTCGTTCGCAAGACGAGGCAACGCTTCCCGGACAAAATGTCCCAAGGCGATTATGGCGAACGCGTCGCACGTGCCTCGGCAAAAATTGCCTTCTTGCGTGCTGAACGTCTCGCTTACCGAGCAAGCTATCGGGAAAAGAAAAAAGAGTTTGGGGCCGCGAGATACTACTATCGCAAACTCTTGGAACAGTATCCCGATACGCCTCAGGCCGAGACAGCCCGCGAACGTCTCGGCAAGATCGCCGAGCTTCCGGCGGTTCCCAAACAACGCCTTACATGGTTGGTCAACATTTTCGGCGACCGAGAACGCTCGACACCGTTGCAGCCAACCACTTCGGAAACCATGCTCCGATGATTCAACATGCCTGTCTCAGAATCCGACGCCGTCATCGCTTGCGTTTTTTGTCATTGTTGGTGTGTTGCGTCGTGCTGCCAGGTTGCGCGACCTATCAGTTTGGCAATCAAGCGATGTTTCGTCCCGGGATTCGAACGATCCACGTGCCGGTCGTGCGAAACGAGACCTTCCGACATGACCTGGGCGTTCGTCTGACCGAAGCTCTCGGAAAGGAAATCGAACGTCGAACGAATTATAAAGTCACCGGTGATCCCAACGCGGATAGTGTTTTGACGTGCCGTGTGGTGAACGAATCCAAGCGAGTCTTGACCGAAACCGACACCGACGATCCGCGGGCCTTGGACGCCGCCATCTCAGTAGAGGCCACCTGGACCGGACGTTCAGGCGAATTGCTGATGCAAAACAGCGTCGTACCCAACGGAGCGCTCGCCATCACATTTGGCCAAGATGCTAGATTTGTGCCTGAAGCAGGCCAATCAATCGACAGTGCAACGCAAACGGCCATCGAGAACCTCGCCGAACGCATTGTCAGCCAAATGGAAATCCGCTGGTGAATCAACGAGACACTGACACACCGTCCTCTCCGTCAGTGAATGCTTGGGATATCGGACGCCGGCAGTTGTCGTTTGGCGTTCGACCGTTAGTGATGGGCATTTTAAATGTCACGCCTGACAGTTTTTCAGACGGTGGCAAGCACAACACGCCAGACACCGCCATCAAAGTCGCCGTCCAAATGGAAGAAGATGGTGCTGACATCATCGACGTTGGTGGTGAGAGCACCCGCCCGTATAGTGACCCAGTGGCCGTGCAGGAAGAACTCGATCGTGTGCTCCCCGTCATCCGCGGCTTAGCGTCTCGATTGACCATTCCGATTAGCATCGACACGAGCAAGTCGGTCGTCGCCAACGCAGCCGTCGAAGCCGGCGCGGAAATCATCAACGACGTCACTGGACTCGAAGGCGATCCTGGCATGATGGCTGTGGCTCGTTCTCATCCAGTCGGTGTTTGTGTGATGCACATGCAAGGGACGCCTCAAACGATGCAGGACAACCCGTCGTACGAAAACGTTACCGCTGATATCCGCCAGTACTTGATCCAACGCCGCGATGCATGCTTGGCAGGCGGTATCGAGGCGCCACGTATCTGCCTGGACCCAGGAATTGGCTTCGGAAAAACACACGAACACAACCTGACATTGCTAAAAGAAGTACGAGCCTTCAAGGATCTTGATTCACCGCTACTGGTCGGTCATTCACGCAAAGGCTTTATCGGAAGAGTCTTGGGTGATAAGGAGCGGGATCGAATGGCCGGAACGGTGGGCGTCTCGCTCGCTCTGGCAGCGGCTGGAGTGCATATCTTGCGTGTGCACGACGTTCGGGAAACCGTTGACGCGTTGAAGCTATTCGAAGCCGCTGGCGGGATCGGTTGATTCCAGTTTGGAAAAAGCACGCGAAATCAGAAAACCGAAACAGATCTCCAGCGGATCAGTCGTCAAGCATCTCTTGCAGCTTTGACAGCGAACGCGTCAGCATCACACGTACAGCCCCGTCTGACTTCCCCAATTGCTCGGCGATCTCTTTGCTCGGCAGGCCTTCGACATATCGCAAGCGGATTGCGGACTGATGTTCGACCGGCAGTTGTTCAAGTGCTGCGAGCAGACGGAATTCGCGTTGGTCGCGTGAAAAAGCCTGGCTCGGACTGGTAATACTGGCTGCCAGCACGTCGATAAAGCCTCTTTGTCCAGACGCATCACCTCCCGAATACAAGTCACGTTCCTTCTCCGCCGAACGCTTTTGAGCTGCGAAGTATCGGCGATGCGCATCGATAATCCGTCGTTCGGATAACTGACACAGCCAACGAAACGGATCGCGATCTGCCAGTTGCACGTCGGCAAGCGATTGCAACGCAGCGACACCGACTTCTTGAAGAATGTCTTCCGGCTCGACCTTTCGCCGCATCGCGTCGCTCATGCTTCGCCGGATGAACGTCAGCAGCTGAGGCTTACTCGCTTCGATATACATGACCAGTGCATCACGATCACCGGCCTGTACACGTTCAATCAGCGACGAATCCATGGGCACTCTCTCCGACCTCGAGTTATTGCAAATCTAACAGATTCACGACCGAGCACAGTAACGGGCAACGGTGTTTTTGAATTGGCTCGTTCGAAAGACATGAATCGTTCGATAGAATCGAGGGGCATGCACCGTCGGGATTGATCTTGTTCTTGAAAAGGTTTGAGTAGGTGGGCGAGTTGTTTTCGGAATCTCGTGATCCGCAACCAGCCGATACGTTGACGCTGATCGCTCAATCTGTCGATCATTTCGTCGAAGCTTGGGAATCCGCTGACTCCCCACCAAGCCTCGCCTCTTTTATTCCGGATGCCGAGCCGCTTCGGACACTGGTTCTTACCGAATTGATCAAGGTTGATCTGGAATATCGCTGGCAGCACCGCGATAGCCCAAAAAGAATCTCGGAGTATCTGACCGAGTTTCCAGAACTCCGTCAGGAAGATACATCTGGGCCAGCCGCCGAATTGATTTACGAAGAGTACCACGTTCGACGACAAGCTGGACTGGAAGTCGATCCGCGTGATTACATCGAAGAGTATCCGTCGCAAGCGAGCACTTTGGTGAAACTTCTGGGCGTCAGTGGCACGTTGGCATCCGATCCAATGTCATATGCCGGCACGGCAAAATTGGATTCACTTCAAGTCGGTCAACGAATCGATGACTTTGAGCTCCTTGCACCACTTGGTTCCGGGACATTCGCACGCGTCTTTCTTGCTCGACAAGTTTCCATGCAACGTTGGGTGGCGTTAAAAGTTTCCGTCGATTCCGGTGATGAACCACGAACTCTCGCCCAATTCGATCACGAATCGATCGTCCGTGTCTTCGACCAGCGCACCGATGAAGCGAATGGTATGCGTCTGCTTTACATGCAGTATGTTCCAGGTGGCACGCTTCACGATGTGATCCAAAAAGTGAAACAGACGCCCGTTTCGGATCGCACCGGTGCGATACTTTGGAGCGTTGTTCAAGATCACCTGGAACAACGCGGAGAAGCTCGCGATATTCAATCCCCGACTGCCATCCAGCTGAGCAATCAAAGTTGGACCGCGACCGTAGCTTCGATCGGCGCAAGACTCGCTCGCGCACTCGACTATGCCGCCCAACGAAACGTCCTCCATCGAGACGTCAAACCTGCCAACGTCTTGTTGACCGCAGAGGCTTCGCCGAAACTCGCCGATTTTAACACCAGCTTTGCTGGAAACCTGCCAGGCGCGAACGCGGACGCTCATTTCGGCGGCAGCTTGGCTTACATGTCGCCCGAACAACTACAGGCCTTTCATCCTGATCGTCAAAGAAATGCGGACAGTTTGGAACCGTCCAGTGATCAATATTCACTCGCCGTCTTGTTATGGGAATTGCTCACCGGAGAAAGACCATTCCCAGATAAAACATTAGCTGGCAGTCAGTCGCATCGATTGGACGCGATGATTGCCGCGCGCCAACAGCCAATCACCGACGACACCATCACTGAATCGATCCAAAACCTATCGCCTGGTTTTTTGCGAGTGATCACCAAAGCACTAGATCCTGATCCGTCGCGTCGATGGTCGTCCGCGAACGAATTTGCCAATCAGTTAGACATCTGTCAGAACGAACGAGTGGAGAAGTTACTGCATCCTCCAGAAGGCAGCTGGGTACACGTCGGTCGAAGATTGATCTATGCCTCTGTGTTCGGACTCGTGTTGATACCCAACGTCTTGGCGAGCGTTTTCAACTATTACTACAACCACCGCTATATCGTCGAACATTTGAAAGATGCGGTATCCAAGTTTTGGACGATCCAAACGTCCATCAATCTCGTTGCCTATTCAATCGGGATCGGCGTTCTTTCCTATTTTTCAGTGAAAGTCTCGCGGTCTGTCCACGAAGTCTTGTCATCAGGATCAGACAACGTAATCACGTGCAGCAACCAGAAGGAACGTGCGGACGCTCTCGTACTCGGACACATCACCGCGATCGTTTGCATGATGGAGTGGGCGATCGCTGGTCTCGTCTATCCTCTCAGCATTCAGCTCGCAACGGGGAGCATGCCACTGGAAGCTTATCTGCACTTTTTTGGATCACTTGTGCTGAGCGGTTTGATCGCCGCGGCTTTTCCTTTCTTTGGCGTATCCTTCTTCTGCTTGCGGGTTGCCTACCCAGCTTTGCTAACCCATTCGCAGGAAAGAGTGAACGATGAGGCACCGCTGACCAAACTCGCGCGTCGAAGCTGGAACTATTTGATGATGGCGCTCACCGTACCACTGCTAGGCATCGCAAGCCTCGTGTTAATGAATCTCGATGCGAGACTCGTTATGGGCATCCTAAGCGTCGGCGGGATTCTTGGAGCCGCACTTGTGTTCTGGATCTACCGAGAAATCCAAGAAGATGCGGCGGCGTTAATAAACCGCGAAAAACGCTAAACAGGCGAAAAGAAGAATAAGAAATACAGAATCAGAACGGGAAATAAGCGAGAAATAGAAACAGAAGTAAAAAGTGACTGAATTCGATCAGTCCTGTTTCAGAAATTTCCAGCCAGTGTAGAACCAAGCACGTCACAAATCATCGAATGTTGATTTGCTACCAAAGTCGATTGGGGCATCAGACTGAGGTTCAACACGGAAATCCTATTTCGCGATGAGTGCTATCAAATAATTGGAGCATGCTTTGAAGTCTACAAAGAGAAAGGCTGCGGGTTCGTCGAACGGTCTACCAGGTGTGCCTGTCTTTGGAACCATCACATAGAGAGATTCCACATCAGCAACAGGTCACGCTTCGACTCGAATACGAAGGTCACACACTCAGACAAACGTATCGCGACCTGATTACGTTTGCTTCGATGAGATCGTCGTTGAAAGAAAAGCTGTTTCACAGTTGTTGGATGAACACCGGGCCCAGCTTCCTAATGACTTGAAAGCGACTGGTTACAAACAAGGGCTGCACGTCAACTTTGGTCATTTTCCTAACGTCCAGTGGGAACGGATCGTTCGAACGACGAAGTAATCACAATCAGTTTTTTCGTTCTTAGTTTCTTCTTTTTCGCGAATTTCGCGTTTTTCGCGGTTTCCTAACCGATACAACCGGAAGGAAGGAGCTTTACGTTGTCAGATTCGGCAGCCCCGTTACCGAGCAATCCGCATTCGACTCGCCCCGCTCGCCAACCCTCTCCGTTGGTGCGCTGGGTGAACGATTGGGGCGAGGCGGTGATTGAAGGTGTTGTCACCGTTGGCGACATGGCGATCTTCACCTGGAACATGTTGCGATGGATGTTCACACGGCTGCCGAGCCGCGGAACGGTTCTGATTAACTTTTATCAGGTCGGTGCGCTTAGTTTGCCTGTTGTTGCTTTGACGGGCACTTTTATTGGCATGGTGCTGGCCGTACAGAGTTACGCGCAGTTTCATACGATCGGATTGGAAAACCGACTCGGCGCGGTCATCAACGGCACGCTCGTCCGCGAACTTGGCCCCGTGCTTGCAGCAACGATGCTTGCTGGGCGCGTTGGCAGTGCGATGGCAGCGGTGCTTGGCACCATGCGTGTCACCGAACAGATCGAAGCGTTGACAGCGATGGGCGCCGATCCGATTCACTACCTGGTCGTGCCGAGATTCCTCGCTTGCATCTTGTTGATTCCTGCACTGACGATCATGGCCGATTTCATGGGCATCGTCGGTGGTTATTTCTACAGCGTGATCATACTGGGCATTGATCATGCGGCTTATCTGAATCATTCCCGTGAATTCGTCACGGGTTTTGATCTGTTTAGTGGGATCTTCAAAAGCATCTTCTTTGGCGCCACGATCGCAATCGTCAGTTGCTACCGTGGTTTTCATTGCGAGCCCGGTGCGGAAGGCGTCGGCAAGGCTGCAACGACTGCATTCGTTCGCTCCTTCGTACTGATTCTCGCCATCGATCTGCTGCTCACCATCGTGTTGAATTCGGTCTACTACACGCTGTATCCGGATGCGACGTCAATCCTATGAACGCTTCAGCTGAAACGATCGAAGACCCGGTCGATGCGGTGGATACAGAATCACCGCTCCTGGAGGCGCGTGAACTAACGGTACGATTCGACAAGCAGTTGATCCTTTCGAATATCAACCTGTCGATTCACCGTGGCCAAACGGTCGCGGTGATTGGTGAAAGCGGTTGCGGCAAGTCGGTTCTCATGAAAACGCTGATTGGGTTGATCCAGCCAACATCGGGACAAGTGTTCCTTGATGGGAAGGATCTTTCGCAAATGAAACAGCCGGAGTTGGTGATTGCACGTCGCCGATTTGGATTCGTTTTTCAAAATGCGGCATTGTTCGACAGCATGACAGTTTTCGACAACGTTGCCTTTCCACTGCGACAGATTGAAAACGTTTCGGAAGCGGAGATTTCCGAACGCGTCTTTCGACATTTAAACGAAGTGGGATTGCCGAGGAACGTTACGACAAAGCGGCCGGCTGAGTTATCAGGTGGGATGCGCAAACGAGTCGGACTCGCGCGAGCGTTGATACTGACTCCCGAGGTCGTCGTTTATGACGAACCCACGACCGGTCTTGATCCGATCATGAGCGACGTGATCAACGAATTGATTTTGGAGACACGTCGACGATATCCCGTTACCAGCGTCGTTGTCACGCATGATATGCGTACCGCGCGAAAGGTCGCTGACCGTGTCTTAATGTTCTTTCCGCGAAGTCGTTTGCAACCGGAAGACAGCCAAGTGTTGTTTGATGGTTCGCCGAGTGAACTTGAGAATGCCGAAGACCGACGGGTCCGGCAGTTTGTCCGCGGTGAAGCGGGAGAACGATTAAACGAGCTCGCTCAAACCGCTGATTCCTAACAAGCACAAACCCCCAGCGTGGCCCTGCCGGGTCGCGATCGAAACCCACTGAACGCTCATGGATGAGAACAAACTTCGATTCGGCGTCGGCGTCCTGGTGATCTCCGCCATCGGCATTGGGATCATCTTGACGTTGTTGTTCGGCGCTTTTCCGAGCGTGCTGCAACGTGACTACACGCTAAACGTCGTCTTTCCTTCAGCGGAAGGCATCGGCATCAACGCACCGGTCTATCGTGATGGCGTGCGTATCGGCCGCGTTTCGAGCATCGCATTGCGGAATGAAGGAGACGGAGGCGTCCTGGTAACACTCGCGATGGATGCCTCAAAGCCAATCATCCAACGCTATTTGCCACGCATCAGTCCAGGCAACCCGGTAACGGGTGAAGCCCGACTTGAGTTCGTTCGCGCCGAGAATCCTGAACTAGAAACGATTTGGGGAACAGACCGATCGATTTTTGATGAACCGTACGGCGACGGTGACTATTTTGCCGAGGGAAGAAGAGATGGAAGCCTGCTCGATATGCAAGCCGATCTCACCGAGACGTTTCAGTCCATTCAGGCCGCTGGTGAATCCATCGCAGCTGCTGGAGAGAGCGTGAATACGCTGGCGGAAAAAATGAGCGAAGTGCTAGGCGGTTCGGATCCAAAACTGAATTCCGTCACGGACCGGGCGATCTCTGCATTGGAAGAGTTTGAGAACACGATGGTCGAAATCCGCACGCTCGTGTCGGATGCCGAAATGCAAAAGAACTTGCGGGTGTCACTTGAACAGTTACCAGTCGTGTTGGATGAAGCGAAGACAGCGTTTGAGTCTGCGGACAAATCGTTAAAGAGCTTCGAGCGAGCGGGTAACCAGTTCGAAAAAGTCGGTGTGGTCGCGGAAGATGCAGTCAGCAACATTCAGCAGATCACCGAGCCACTGGCCAACCAAAGCGATGTGTTCGTGGAAAGTGTTATGCGGACACTCACTCGATTGGAAGGGACGCTGGCCGAGGCAGAGGAATTCAGTCGTGCTCTGAACAACAACGAAGGAACGCTTCGTCGATTGCTAGAGGACGACGAACTCTACTGGCAGGTCCGACGCACCGTCGATAACGTCGAGCAAGCCACTGCCCGAATTCGGCCGATCCTGGATGACGTGCGCATCTTCACGGACAAGATCGCCAGAGACCCCAGAGAGCTTGGAGTTCGAGGCGCTATCAGCCGTCGTCCAAGCGGGGCCGGCATCAAGTAAAAAGCAAAGAGACTTGAACAGGGCGTAGCAACGGAAACGAAGTAGATCATCAAGCGATCTCTGTTAACTTCGTTTCCTCCTGTTTCGGATCACGCTTACAACGCCGCTCGCAATTTGCCACGGGCTCGACGCAGGGCGACTTCCTTTACCTGCATCTCTTCCGGTGTCTTCCCAGACATGTCTTGGGCAGCATCGAGTTCCGCTCTCGCATCATCTCCGTTGAGTAGATCGACCGGGATCGCTCGACCCGTCAGGATGCTGACGACGTCATTTTCGACTTGAGCAAAACCACCATCGACGTAATAGCGCTCCGGACCCGCGGCCGTTTGCAGACGCAATGTTCCGTATCCGAGCCGACCGATCAGTGGAGCACGACCTTTCTGGACGCCCAATTCACCATCGAACATCGGCAGAGAAACGTATTCCGCTTCTCGGTCGAGTTCTGTCCGTTCCGGCGTGACGACAATGCAACGAAGTGACATGTGCTATTTCTCCGTTACTGCATCTTCTTGGCTTGTTCTTCAGCCTGCTCGACCGCACCGACGTACATGAAGGCTTGCTCGGGCAGGTGATCCCATTTGCCGTCGCAGATTTCTTCGAAACTACGAATCGTTTCGGCAAGTGGCGTGATCTCACCAGGCTTCCCAGTGAAGACTTCGGCAACGAGGAACGGCTGGCTCATGAATCGTTCGATTCGACGAGCACGATGCACGACCATCTTGTCCTCTTCGCTCAATTCATCGACGCCAAGGATGGCGATGATGTCCTGGAGTTCACGATATCGTTGCAGGATCGTTTGAACACGACGCGCGATTGCGTAGTGCCGTTCCCCGACGTACTGCGGATCAAGGATTCGCGAGTTTGACGCGAGTGGGTCAATCGCCGGATAAATACCTTTTTCCGAAATCGCACGCTCGAGATAAATGAACGCGTCCAACTGACCAAAGGCCGTTGCCGGTGCTGGGTCGGTCGGGTCGTCGGCAGGTACGTAAACGGCTTGCACCGACGTGATCGCGCCCTTTTTGGTCGAAGTAATTCGTTCTTGCAACGCGCCCATTTCGGTTGCCAGCGTGGGCTGATAACCGACCGCCGAAGGCATCCGTCCGAGCAACGCGGACACTTCCGAACCTGCCTGTGAAAAGCGGAAGATGTTGTCGACGAATAGCAGCGTGTCGGCACCCGTTGAATCACGGAAATACTCAGCCATCGTGAGTGCAGAGAGTGCAACACGAAGACGAGATCCAGGTGGTTCGTTCATTTGACCAAAGACCATGCAGGTCTGTTCGATCACATTGCGACCGGTATCGCCGATTTGCGTCTCTTGCATCTCGAGCCAAAGGTCCGTCCCTTCGCGCGTTCTCTCACCCACGCCTGCGAAGACCGAGTAACCACCGTGACTACTCGCGATCCGAGCGATCAACTCAGTCAGGATCACCGTCTTACCCAATCCGGCACCACCAAACAGTCCCGCTTTACCACCACGGACAAAAGGCGTCAGCAAGTCAACGACTTTGATTCCCGTCTCGAAGACTTCGGTATTTGTCGACAGTTCGTTAACGGGCGGAGCAAAGCGGTGGATCGGCATATGATCGTCGGCTTCGACCGGACCACGTTGATCAATTTCTTCACCGAGAACGTTGAAGACACGCCCGAGTGTTGCCGTTCCAACGGGAACCGTCACTGGCTTACCTGTATCGACGACATCCATGCCACGCATCATGCCCTCGGTGCTTCCCAGCGCGATGGCTCGAACACGTCCGCCGCCCAAGTGCTGTTGCACTTCACCGGTCAAGTTAACGTTGACCCCTTTGTGTTCCGACTGGATCTTCACCGCGTTGTAAATCGGAGGCATGTGGCCTTCGGGAAACTCAATATCAAAGGTCGACCCAATGACTTGAGTGACTCGGCCAACGGCGTTTTCAGTAGCGGTAGACATGGCGATTGTCGTTGCTTGGTTAGGTAGTAATTATCGATGCGATTGAATTGAAACAGTTGCGTTCGAGACTCTAGGACTCCAAAGCCTCGACACCTCCAATGATCTCCATGATCTCGCCGGTGATCTGACTTTGGCGAGCGCGGTTGTAGGTCATCGAAAGCTGCTTGATCATTTCACCAGCACTTTCGGTGGCACCCTTCATGGCAATCATTCGCGCGACTTGTTCGCTGACCGCAGCGTCCAAGAAGCACTTAAAAAGTTTTGTTTTGAAGCTCGTCGGAACGACTTCTTCCAAGATGCTCTCTGCCGACGGCAAGAACTCGTACTCACCGCTTGCCTCGGAGCCGGCTTCCTCTGATTCATCGTCACCCAATGAGCCAAGGGGCAACAGTGTTTCGATTGTCGCGACCTGGCGAGCGGTACTGATAAATTTCGTGTAGACGACATCCAGCCGATCAATCTGGCCAGTGATGTACTGATCCAAGTAGCTCGTCGCGATCGCCTCAACCTCGTCATAGGCCGGTTGATCTTCGAACTGCGTGAATTCCCGATCGGTTTCGACGCCACGAAATTTCAAACCACCGATGCCGCGTTTGCCGCTGACGTCGATTGCCACATCTCCAATCGAATCTTTCAATTCATCGATGCGAGGCAATGTGGCACGAAGGACACCAGCGTTGTAACCACCGCAAAGACCGCGATTGCTACTGAGCACGAGGATGCGGGCCGACTTCGGATTGTCGCGTTGTTCCAGCAAAGGGTGCTGAACTTCGGTCCCAGCAGCCGTCAGACTCTTCACGATCTGGCTGAGACGATCGGTGTAAGCCGTCACCGCATGGGCGCGATCCATCGCTTTCTTGTAGCGGGCCGTTGCGATCAACTCCATCGTCCGCGTGATTTTGCGGATGTTCCGAATGGACTTGCGTCGCTTATCGAGGGCTCGTGCGTTGGCCATGGTTCAAAGGTGCTCTATGTAGTTACGTCGCGTCACAACGAATCAGATTAAGTGTCGCTTTCAACCGGCTTGTAGCCGCTCTTGAATTCGTTGATGCAGGCTTCCAGTTTCTCGACGACTTCGTCGGTCAAATCCTGTGCCTCTTCCAACAACTGAACCATCTCGCCGTGCTTGTCGTGCGCGAATTGCAGGAAGTCAACTTCCCACTGCGGAACTGCCTTCACCGGCACATCATCGATGAAACCCTTGGTACCGGCGTACAGACTTAGCACTTGGTCGGTCACGCTCCGGGGTTGGTACTGCGGCTGCTTGAGCAACTCGACCATCCGATAACCACGATCGAGCTGTGCCTGAGTGGCGGCATCCAAATCGGTACCCAACTGTGCGAACGCTTCCAGAGCTCGGAAAGCTGCCAAGTCCAATCGCAAACCGCCGGCGACCTTCTTCATCGCCTTCACTTGTGCTGCACCACCAACCCGGCTCACCGAGATACCCGCGTTCATCGCAGGGCGAATGCCGGCGAAGAAAAGGTCGGGTTGCAGGTAGATCTGTCCGTCGGTAATCGAAATCACATTGGTTGGAATGTAAGCCGAAACTTCACCCTCCAAGGTTTCGATGATCGGCAAGCTGGTGATCGATCCACCACCGAGTGCGTCGGAAAGTTTTGCCGAACGTTCGAGCAGACGACTGTGACAGTAGAAAACGTCTCCCGGGTATGCTTCACGACCAGGTGGACGACGCATCAGCAAACTCATTTGACGGTAAGCCGTCGCTTGCTTGGACAAGTCATCGTAGACGACCAATGCGTGACCACCATTGAACATGAAGTGTTCGGCCATCGCCGTTCCGGCGTAGGGAGCGACGTACTGCATCGGAGCGGGAGCCGAAGCACCGGCGACGATCACCGTCGTGTATTCCATCGCACCGTTGCGTTCCAACGCATCAATCACACCGGCGACGGAAGAGTCCTTTTGGCCGACCGCGACGTAAAAGCACTTAACGTCTTTGCCTTTTTGATTGATGATCGCGTCGATTGCGATTGCGGTCTTGCCGGTCTTTCTGTCACCGATGATCAACTCGCGTTGCCCACGACCGATTGGGGTCATCGCATCGATCGCTTTAATACCCGTTTGCATCGGCTCGCTGACGGGCTGACGCTCTGCAACACCCGTCGCAATAATCTCAACGGGGCGGGTCACATCGGTTTGGACGGGACCTTTGCCGTCCAGTGGATTTCCCAGTGGATCGAGAACACGACCGACCACCGCATCCCCAGCAGGAACGGAAAGCAGTGTTCCCAGCGACTTGACCTCGTCGCCTTCTTCGATGGTCAGGTAGTCACCCAGAATGATGACCCCGACGGAATTCTCTTCCAAGTTGAACGCCAAACCGATTGCGCCGTTGGGAAACTCGACCATCTCCCCGGCCATCACCCCTGACAGCCCGTACACACGAGCGATTCCGTCACCGACTTCCAACACGGTACCGACTTCGCGAACGTCGATCTTGCTGTCGAACTGTTCGATCTCTTGCTGCAAGACCGACGCGATTTCGTCACTGCTAAATTTCATGAAACTGTTAATCGTAGGTGGCAGCCGATTCGAAAACCGGCACAGTTGTTAGACCTCACGACCAGAGGCGAATCTGGTCGCTCAATAAAACCTATTCCGAAGTGAATGATCCAAACTGGGAAAGGATTCGGCTGGAGAAACCGTCTCGGGTTCTTCGAGCCATCTTGTTCAAACGATTGGCGACACTGCTGTCGAAGACGCGGTCCCCGACTTTGATCACGATGCCTCCGATCAAATCGGGATCGACGGATTCGCGAAGCCGAACTTGCTTGCTCATCAGCGAACCGAGCTGATCCGTAATCTGTGATCGCATGGCGTCATCGAGCGGCACCGCTGTACGCACCGAAGCAACGATTCGCCCGAGCATCTCGTCGTGAATATCATCCGCTGCATCGCGGACAGCTTTGACATAACCGAGGCGATCCCGGCCAGCCATCACTTTCAAGAATTTGACAAGAATGGGGTGAAACTCCTCAGCGAAGATTCGATCAATAACGCGGACCTTTTCCGCCTCGTCGACACGTGGTGATGCGAACGCAGCACCCAGCTGTGGCGAACCAGCCAAATACTCATCGACCAATTGATCGAGTTGACCGATGACCTCTTCAACGACTCCAGCGTTTTGGGCCGCAGCCAAAAGTGCCCGAGCGTAGGTTTTCCCCAGCTGCTCGGCTCCGGTGTCTAGCACCGTATCGTGTGTTCCTGATTCGCTCATCGATGCTTTCGGCGATTAGTTGTTGCTCGGCAACCGATCCAACGCTTGGCGGATCAAGTCCGCATGATCTTCCGGCTTCAGCTCACGACCGACGACTTGCTTTGCAACGCTGATCGCCATGTCAGAAGTTTGACCGGCCAACTCGGACAGGGCGACCTTCTTGGCCGTTTCGATATCTGCGACCGCTCGCTCGCGTTGTCGCTCAGCCTCTTCCTTGGCCTCTTCGACGATCTTCTGCTTGTTGGATTCAGCATCATTGCGTGCTTCCGCCAACATTGCTTGGACCTGCGTCGCAGCGTCATCCAGCTTGGACTGATAGTCAGCCAGCAAGACCTTGGCTTCCTGGTTGGCTTGCTCCGCAGCTTGAAGATCACCCTGGATCTTTTGCTCACGGGCCTGGAGTCCATTCAGAATGACAGGCCACACGAACTTTCCAAGGATCGCAAAGACGCCTAGGAAGATCGCCAGATTGATGACGGCAGCACCGACATCCATCGATAACAAAGGCGGTTTATCATGACCGTGACCGCCCCCAGCGTGATCCCCGTCCGCGTGATCCCCGTCCGCATGATCGCCATCGGAATGATCCCCGTCCGCATGATCGCCATCGGAATGATCCCCGTCCGCGTGGTCACCCTCGGCATGCTCTTCGGTAGCGACCTCATTCCCAGCGGACTCATTCTCTTGAGCCCAAGAGGACGGTGCTGCGACCGATATGAACAGGGTGCAGGCGGCGAGCAGACTAACTCGGCCTAGTGACAGCAACATTGCTTTGCCTCGACGAAACAGACACAGTCGTTGGATGGACACATCGACGTAAGTCGATCGCGAATCGACCCGACACGCGACAACTCACCCCAAACGTTTACAGGATCAGCATCAAAATCAACGCGATCACGGAAACACCCTCGACCAACGCTGCTGCGATCAGCATGTTTGTCGCAATGGTGCCGCTAGCCTCTGGCTGTCGGGCCATCGCGTCGACAGCGGAACCACCGATGCGGCCGATACCAACAGCAGCACCAATGATCACCAAGCCCATGCCGATACCGACACCCAGTTTTCCGAAGCCAGCGTACGTCGCTCCCGCAAGCTCGACCTGCTCTTGGATGGTTTGGGCCAGTAACATCGCAAATTCAAACATCTCAGTTCGCTCCTGAAGATTCTCTCGTTAGTGGGTTTGTCTCTATCTCCGAAACAAACCTCAAAGGTTAAGGATCAAGTAAGTTGCTAGGCCGGTGACGACATCGGGGTGATCCGTGAGGGATCAAGTAGTTTGTCGACATCCATTTGATGCTCATCGTCCAGCTCATGCGCTTCGGCATGATCGTGGTCGTGGTGATGGGCCACCATCGAGATAAACAGCACCGTCAAAAAGGTGAAAATAAAGGCCTGAAGAAAACAGATGAACAGCTCGAGCATGGTGAGCAGAACGCCGAGCACAATCACCGAAACTTCGACACCGTAGGCCAAACTGTTTGAAACCTCCTGGGCTTGAAACACCAAGCCGACGAATGCGGCGATCACCAGGTGGCCGGACATCATGGTCCCAAACAAACGCATGGCCAAAACCGTGCATTTGATTAACAAGCCCATCCACTCCAACACGTAAAGAGGGATCCCGATGAGCAACATCTTCGGGTTGTCCCATCCGAGCGGATTGAAGTGGGCCATAAATGGTTTGAAGCCCGTCTCGCGAATGCCTACGTAGAGAATGCCGACGAAACTGCAAATCGCCAACATCACGTTCAAAGACAGATTGCCCGTCGCGGATCCACCCCAATGCGACAGAGACTCGCTTCCGGAGACCGCACCTAAAAAGTAGCCAATCGGGAGGAGCCCTAAAACATTGGCGAACAGGACAAAGAAGAAGACGGTCCAGATGTAGTAAATGTATTTGTCGGTCATAGCGCCCAGGTTCGGACGGACGACTTCGTCCCGAACAAAGGTGCACATCGTCTCAAAAAGCTGCGCCAATCGACCACGGGTGTGAAAAGCACTCAGGCCGTCACCCTTTGGTCGCACTCGGCTAGCAACAAATGAAAAAACCAAAATCACCACGATCGCCGTGAAGGCGGTCATCGAGAGGTGATTGGTGATGTAGAACTGATAAACGCCGTCTTTGATGAACAGTGCTGGAACATTTAGATCCGGGCCGCCAACGGTGATTTCCCACGGTTCCGAATGCAATGCATGCGGGACGGCGTGCGAGACTGGATCCCATTCTTTTTCCGAGGCGGCTAACAAAAAGTTCATCTTGTTGTTCGATTTAAAGTCTTATCGAAAGGCGTACAGATAACGTCCCCGTCCGATCAAAGATCGGACCGCCCACAACCTGGCTCGGATCTGGAACCTAGCTCGGAATGAGATGCTGACTCGGGAGCAGATAACTGCGATGCCGACGTCTGCTGCGGCGGACGTCGTCCCAAGATGACCACCTCCACCGAGGTCAGCAGCACGTACCAACCGATCGCCGTACCGGCCAAAAATTCTGCTGACGAGGCCAATTGATAACGGCATGTCAGAAAGAGTGCAACGGTCCCTACGAGACGAATCGTTATTCCAGCCACCATGGCCGTGTGAATGCCGCCCTCGAAGCGCTGAAAAACCAGTCCGGGTGCCATCGATCCATGAGCGACAAGCAGGCTGCCAAGGGCGACGATGCACATGTCGCCGACCGTCGGTGTGCCCTCCAATGGCGAGAGGAAACAGACGGTTGCAATGATGAGAAAAACGGGAAATCCAACCGCCGTGGTCGCGATGATCGCGAGACGAAATCGATCATTCAAGAACGCAATATCCGTCGGCTTGGCTGGGCCGTCGGACTTCGATTCCAGATCATCGGTTAACACGCTGAACCTCAACGATGAACCGGAACATGCCGTAGACAAAGCCAATTAACGTCGCGGCGGCCGTTGCGTAGGGCTTTGCATGGCCTTGGTACCAATCGATCGCGTAACCGATCGCGGCAAAGGTCAATGTGTAACTGGCCAGCTCCGTGCCCATCGCGGCGTAACGCATTCCGGACGACCGAGACGGCTCGCGTGAACGGCTCCGCGTCGACTCACGACCTTCGGCATTGGCGTCGACGCCGGGCTCATCGGAAGGTTCGGAAGGCGTGTTCAAAACGATTCAGACCGGCATCCGTCGAGGCTCAGTATCGGGCGTGTTACCGTCGGATTTGAGTCTGACCGAACGGACCTGCGGCAAAAGTGGACGCGACGGATCGCCGCACCCAAGATTCGGCTAACCACCTCCAGCGAGTGCCCTGCTCGTTCGGTAAGTGTCGCATCCAGATGGGAGTGTCAACCGAATGCACCTTCCATCGGGGACGTCGGAGGGCCGAAAACCATCCAGCTGACCCTGTTGGGGGCTCTACACAAGCTTGGAAAAAAATCCCTTTTCTGCGGATTTGCGCAACGAATTACTTACGTTTTACGCGTTTACGCGCGAAAAGAACGGAGCTGTGACTAGAACTTTTAGCAGGCCCTTGGCATAATGTTTCCGGTGACGATTGTGCCGTTAATGCGAGATGATCGGGACGTGAACCCAACCGCAAACGCCGGTTTTCGGGCTTTTCCAGCCCGGCACTGAGCCTCTTTGCCAACCCAGAGGGACGACCCGCAACTATCGAGTGTCTACAGCATCCCTCCAGGTCACAGACATCCACTGCTGAACTGGACGTGGCATCACCTCGCGATGGGACGCGCGACAAAACAACATGACGGGGACAGGTTGGTCCAGGTAAGTATGGGCCACCGGCAAGAGTAGACATCATGGGCCGTTCGACGAGCCGAACCAGGCGTCGCGGACTGCTCAACTTTTGGAGGTGCAGGTGATTACAACCGCAGATTTGAAGGCTCAAACGCGTCGTGAATTAGCAGACCTGGCTAGGAATTACGGCGTCGCCGGTTGGCACGGGATGAAAAAAGCCGAATTGATCGACGAGATCAAGAAAGTGCAGCGGCGTCTCAGACGAAAGTCGAGCGGCAATGGTTCCAAGTCTTCGGCACCGAAATCGTCTCCGGCCGCGAAGACCTCCCCAACATCAAAATCCACTTCCAATTCAAAAGCTCCCACCGCCTCCAAATCAAAAACACCTGCTCGCTCGAAGTCATCACCTTCAGCAAAAAAACGCAGCACGCCTCGCTCATCGAAACCGAAACCCATGCCGAAACTGCCCGAGCCAAAAGTCTCGGCGAAAACGGCTCGCATTCGGGCTCAGATTCGCAAGCGACGGGAAACAATGGTCCGCAACAAGGACCTATCCACCGGCACGCTCGTCGGTGGTTCCGCCGTGAATCGCGGAGCCAATCGAACGCGCGGTGAAGAGCCCCATCAAGACCGCGTGATTCTTCTTGTCCGTGACGCATATTGGCTGCAGGCAAGCTGGGAGATTACACGAGCGAGTGTTGAGCGTGCTAAGTCTGCAATGGCAGAACGCTGGCACACCGCTACGCCCACGCTGCGGCTAATCACGGTCGCCGATGTCAGCAACAATAACGCGGAAAGCGTTGAGCGCGACATCACGATTCATGGTGGCGTGGATAACTGGTACATCGATGTCGACGATCCACCATCTCGATACCGCGTAGCGGTCGGATACGTTTCGGACACGGGCGAGTTTTACACGCTATGCCGAAGCAACGTCATCGAAACGCCGCGACCCGGCGAGTGCGAACGTCTCGACGAACACTGGCGTGACATTGCAGAAGACTATGAACGGATCTATTCGCTGAGCGGTGGCTACGACACCGACGGCGGTGACCTAAAGGAAATCTTCGAAGAGCGACTGCACCGCCCAATGCCATTGCGTGGTGAGCAAGGTCAGACCGTGGCGGATCCGGCTTTGCTGAGACAAGGAAAACTGCCGTTCGATGTGGACGCCGAGCTGATCATCTTTGGCAAAACGGTTTCCTCTGCCTCGGTCATGGTTGCCGGCCGTCCTGTCAAGTTGCAAGCCGACGGATCCTTTACCGTTCGCATGGAACTACCCGACAAGCGACAAGTGTTGCCGGTCACAGCAGAGAGCCGTGATGGTCTCCGCCAAAGGACGACCGTCGTCGCAGTCGAGCGTAACACCAAAGTGATGGAACCCGTCGAGCTAGACGATCGACTGTAGGTAATTGCCGTTTAGTCGCCGATCGCTCCGCCGATCGTAGCGGTTCTGTTGCATCACGCATCACGTGACGACGAACAGCTGATCGTAGCGGTTCTGCTAGGCCACACGTATCACGTGACGAACAGCCGTTTAGTCGCCGATCGCTCCGCCGATCGTAGCGGTTCTGTTGCGTCACGCATCACGCGACGAACAGCCGTTCACCGGCATGCGGAGCATCACGGCCGAGAAGAGACGCGCTTCCTCATCCATTACGTTTCTCGACGACTTCCGCGTCGATCGTGTACCCGTCTCTTGGCTGTCGATTCAGGGGTTCTTGATAGAACTCCTGCGGCCCCGAACTGACTTGGACATTGAAGCGTTTCACATAGCGGTCCACGATCAGCCGGCCGACGAGTGATCGCCCGAAGGGTGTCAGCAACAAGAAGCCCACCGCATCGGTCAAAAGACCAGGCGTTAGCAATAAGGCTGCGGCGAACACAATCATCAAACCATCGCGTATCTCACGATTTGGCATTCGGCCTTCGGCCAGCGCATTTCGAAATCGCACCCACGCCATCACCCCCTCGTGACGAGCCAGTATCGATCCGATGATTCCAGTGACGATCACGACGGCAAACGCCGTCCAAGCACTGGTCGCATCGGCCAGTTGCAACAGCAAGAAAAGCTCGATCAGCGGCACGCAAATGAAGACGGCCAGGAGACGGAGTAACATCGTTTTTTGAGGGGCTAGGATTTCGAACAGTCAGGGTTTTTACGTCTATTCGGCCGCTAAAAGCCATCTTGGCAGCTGCGGTGACATCCGATGTTTCAAAAGTGCAGTTACCATGCCAACGTCTGCAAATCCGGTAACCTTGCTGTATTCTGCTGCATTCGATTGAATGGATCTTCCTTCCGATGCGGCCGCGGACGCGAAGTCAAAGCGGACATCTGGGTGGTATCGTCATCTTCACCCACACCGACTGCTTTGGCGGCTGTCTACCATCACGCAGTCGATGGAGTTTCCTAAACGAAGGCAACGGATACCTCTTCGTGCATCGCGAGAATCTGTTCACGGGACGAGAAAAGCGTTTGACCGGCCATTTATGGCTTGGTGAAACGCAACCCCGTGGGAGCGTCCTGGTGATCCATGGACTCGGCGATTACGCTGCCCGATTCGAGCCGCTGGCAAATGCTTTAGCATCGAGTCACTTGGCCGTTATGGCGTTTGACCTCCCAGGTCACGGCAACTCTCCTGGCGGACGTGGTCGGGCGGATTCATTCGATGGATTACTGGAAGATATCCAAGCCGCTCGCTCAACACTGACCGAACGGTTTCCGGGCACGCCTCAGTTTCTTCTCGGACACAGCATGGGAGGAAACTTGGCGCTGAATTACGCGCTTCGCGCTGCATTGAATCGTGAATCAAAGCTGCCGAACGGACTGATACTCTGCGCGCCAATGCTGCTGCCGCCCACCCCACCGCGACGTTCGCACATTTTTGCCGCTTGGCTGACCGGGCATCTGTTCCCATGGATTCGAGTCGACCGGCCTGTTGATCCGATGGACTTGACCAGTGACCCCGCCGAGATCGACCAGATTCGTGAGGATGAACTGATGCATTCGCAAATCACGATCTACTTGGCAACTCAGCTACTTTCGCAAGGCCGCTGGGCTCTTGATCATGCACGTCAACTAAAAATGCCAACGCTGGTGTTACTCGGCGATGAAGATCCACTTATCGACCGCAGTGCTTGCGAGAACCTTCCGATCCGATTGGGCGATCAAGCAAAGCTGGTGTCCTATCGGGGAATGCGACACGACCTTTTTCACGATCACCGAACGGCGGAGGTTCTCAGCGAGATAGCGGATTGGACAACGAGCATTGCGGAACGGTGATTAAGTCCCGTTTCGTCGACAGACGCTGTACGACACTTCGGGATGACGTTCGGTAAATGAAGTGGAACAAATGACGCTGGCAAACTGGTTAAACTGTCTGCTATGAAATCTCCCGCTTCAATTTGTGCGCGCTGCATGACCTTTAGCATGCTCGTCGCTGTCGCTTGGCCATTTTCTGCATTCGCTGAAGATGCCCAACCATCTGAACGCTTGGTCTTTCCTGCCGTGCGTTTTGTTTCACCGGACCAAGCCGAACTGTGTTGGGAATCTGATCAAACCGGCGGCCGCTGGCTCGTTGAGTACCGCAAGTCGTCGCAGCAGACCGTGCGAACCATCCAATCGCGTGCCTCTGGCGCACTTCAAAGCGTCACCCTGAAGGATCTCGAACCTGGCGAACTCTATGAGTACCGCTTCACGTTGACGATGGAAGGTAAACGTCGATCGAGTGCATGGTTTGAATGCGATAACCGAATGAACTATTCCACTCCGGAGATCGATGCGCCCACCACGAGTCCTGCTGAATTCGATGCCGTACTTGAACGATTGCAACATCTCGGTGGCTTTGCCGTTGTGCACGAGACACTCGCGAATCAGTGGGCTATGTCCATCGCTGGACGGACGACCATGTCCGTCGTCAGTGTTTGCGGGGACGATGAGCGTCTTTTGCAACGCCGACGCCGTTGGCATGAGCACGATGGATACGGTATTCGATTGATGGCTCAGCGAGACGTCGATTTACCCGATGAGTATGCAAATCTAGTGATCACATCCGCGGCGAATGCGGACTCGTCATTGAAATGGCTCTCACCGATTGGGTGTTTGGTGTGCGTCGGTGATCGACCATCTCCGCTGAAAAACTTGTCCTTCGAATCACTCAGCCCGCAAATCCACTTGGCGACACGAAGCGATCGTCAAAAATTGACACGGTGGGATCACCAGTACGGCACGGCCGCCAATCAGTCTTTTTCAGGTGAGACGCTTAACGACGTTGATACAACGGATCAGTTAGAGATTCGCTGGCTGGGTCGACCTGGCGCAGATTTTGGAATCGACCGGAACCCGCGCATGCCCGCTCCATTGGCAGTCGGTGGCCGCCTATTCCATCAGGGCATGAACCGCATGATTGCGCTCGATG
This sequence comes from Planctomycetota bacterium, assembly GCA_039179795.1. GTDB lineage: Bacteria > Planctomycetota > Planctomycetia > Pirellulales > Pirellulaceae > Rubripirellula. The sequence continues at coordinate 500,549 of JBCDEM010000002.1, forward strand.
CGTTTAACGGAACCGTGCTCTGGTCACTCGAAGTTCCACAACTTCGGCGAGTCAACATTCCGCGTGATTGCGCGAATTGGTGTGCTGACGAGGATTTTGTTTACGTCGCCATCAAAGATCGTGTTTGGGTGATCGATGCCACCAGCGGTGAATGGGTCCGCTCGATGCTGCTCCCAGAAGTCGACGTTTTGGCAAGTGGTGAAGACGAAGTGGACGTTAAGCCGATGGATTGGGGATATGTCGCGAACACGAGCGAGGTGCTTCTTGGAACAGCGGTAAAACGTGGCAGCCAATACGAAGAGTTTTGGGCCAAACCGTCTTGGTACGACGGAAAAGATGATCAAGCAACGGCGAAAGTCTGCGGGAATTCGATCATCGCCTACGACAAGAAATATGGCGATGTTCGCTGGAAACGCGATGTCGATGCCGTCATTCATTCAACGATCACGATTGCCGATGACCGTGTGATCTTCGTCGAAGTCAAAGCGGCTGATGCCAAGGGCTTTGCCGAGGGCAAACTCACCAACCAACAGATCGCTGGCCACGCGTCGGTCGTCTGTTTGGATCTGAAGACGGGCGAAGAACTTTGGAATCAAAAGGCACCGACCTTTCACCCCAAACAAATTGTTGCCTTCGGAATGGCCGACAACCATCAGTTCGTGCTCGAGACATCCAGTGATGCGAAGTTTCATTTCACCTCATTGGATCTAACCACCGGTGAGAGTCGCTGGACCAAATCCGCAAAGTGGCCAGAGGATCATCACGGTGCGCATATGCAGCATGCCGTTCTGATGAATGGGAAGATTTACGTTCAGCCTCAAATACTCGATGCGGAGACAGGAGAAATTCTGCAGACCAATACGCTGGGAAAACGACGTGGTTGCGCCACACCGGTCGGGACCGGTAACACGATCATCTATCGCGGTGGAGGCGGACCGCTGTCTTTGTGGTCCCTTGAACGTGACGACCGAACGGAATTTAGTCGTTTGCGACCCAGCTGCTGGCTGAGCACCATCCCGGCGCAGGGAATGCTATTCTCACCGGAAGCCGGGGGCGGATGCTCGTGCGGTGGATGGATGGAATGCTCGATCGGTTTCGCACCACAACAGGAGTCGAAACAGGATGCGAGGTAAGACCCCCTTAAAGCCTGTGATCACCACTTTGCTGGGTGCCGCGATGATCACCTTGATCGTTGCATCATCCACCTGGGCGCAGGAATGGCCCACTTATCGACACGACAATCGTCGCAGTGGTGTGACAGATGCCAAGCTCTCCTTTCCGCTGAACGAGAGTTGGATCTGGAAGTCACCGCACGTCCCGCAGACTGCTTGGACAGGTCCCGCGAAGTGGGATGCCTGGGCAGGCAACCGCGGACTGCAATCGATGCGTAATTTTGATCCGTGCTTCTATGTGACCGTTGATGACGAACGCGTTTACTTCGGCTCATCCGTCGATGATGCCGCGCACGCGTTGAAGTTATCGGATGGTTCCGAAGCTTGGATCCATTTCACAGGCGCTGCCGTGCGAATGCCTCCAACGATTGCCGACGGGAATGTGGTCTTCGGTTCCGACGATGGAAAGGTGTATTGCTGTGACGCAACGAACGGTGAGTTGAGATGGAGCCGCCGGGCGTCAAAAGAGCGACGCTCGATCACAAGCAACCGGAAGATCATTTCGTTGTGGCCCGTTCGAACAGGCGTCATGGTCCAGGACCGACAAGCAACGTTTGCAGGTTCTCTCGTGCCTTGGGAAACGTCCTTTCTGTGCACCGTCGATTTAGCAACGGGCGAATCCGAACACGAAGGGTGCTTTGTTCGCGAGCTGAAAAACGTCACCCTTCAAGGTGCGCTACTGGCGTCTGAAAGACTGCTCTACGCTCCGCAAGGCCGATCCGCGCCGCTTGCGATTGAACGATCCACGGGAAAGCTTCAGGGGACCGTCGGCTCGGCGGGCGGTGTTTTTTGCATTTTGTCGCCAGAGGAGCAATTGATCGCCGGTCCTCCGAATCAAAAATCCGGCGAAAATGAGGTACGGATCGCTGCGTTGGAATCGAAGAAAGCGTTGGTTTCGTTCAGCGGTACCGATCGCATCTTGCTCGATCAAGAATTCGCTTACTTAGTGGCTTCCGGTAAATTGAGAAAACTGAATCGTCAGCAATACATCGATGGCCAAACCGAGATCGCTGACGCGACGGCATTGATTAAGTCCGATCCTTCTCAGGGCAAGTCCGCCCGTGCACGTATCGCTGCAGCAGAGACCCAAGTGGAACAAGCTTGGGGATGGGCCAGCGAAGCGGAGATCCCGATTGACATGATCAAAGCCGGCGATGCGATCATCCTAGGATTCGATAAAGAGGTCCGAGCTGTCGATGCGAATAGCGGTGATTCCATTTGGAGTGCTGACGTAGAGGGCAGAGCATGCGGACTCGCGGTAGCCGCCGGGCGACTGTTCGTCAGTACCGACCTCGGTTTCATTTACGCATTCGAGTCGGTGCGATCGGCTGATTGATCACGTTTGTGCGTTCGTCGAGACGCGCGTTTTATCGTGATGACATCGCAGTTGGATCTTATTCTGGAAGCCAAAGGGCGGATGAGTTAATCGCTTGGCCTCTTCGTCGTGCTTTGATTCGAACATAGGGCGGAAAGTACTTCGCGCGATCGGCAAACGTTCCTTTTTCAGCTTGTTTGGCGTGCATCGGTTCGGTGAGATCTTCGATCATGAAACCGGCCCGACACATGCCACCGATCAACTGCTCCCATCGATGTAAGAACTCGACGGCTCCATGCTCGCGCAGCCTTCGTGCCGAGGGAAGTGTGGACGCAGGTGACGGAATGGCGGAGTCACGGTAGTAGGCATTTGTCATCGCGTAACCGCCGTTTGGCAAAGGATCGATCGATCCCTGCAAACTAGCAGGCTGTTTGTGCTGACTGACGTAAATACCACCGGGCCGAGTAACACGTGCAACTTCGTGAAACACCGGCAACACGTTGGGAACGTAACAAGAACTGACGGGATGAATGACAATGTCGAACTCAGCGTCATGGAGCATCGGCAGACTTTCCATCGATGCTTCAAATAGGCGTACCGAAAAACCACGTTCCGCGGCGACTCGGCGATCGAGTTCCAGCATCGCGCCGCTCAGATCGACGACGGTGACCTTCGCCCCAGCCGCAGCGTAAAGCGAACTTTGGCGTCCGCCACCGGCAGCCAGGCAGAGCAGGTTCTGGCCCGCAATCGACTTGCCCAGCCATCCAGCAGCGTCGACCGTAGCCAATGGATCGGCCAACTCCTCGTCTTTTGCGGGGCGACACAGCGGATCGTTCGCAGCAGCCATCGCGTCATAAACACGGCGGTTTGCTGCCAGAATTTCGTGATGATCCATGACTGGTTTTGAGATTCCCACGCTGCGGAGAAAAAAGTTATGAGAGGTCAAGTACCCAAAAAAACACTGAAAACGCGGATTATCAAGGGCAAGCCCCCCTTTTTACGCGAACGCCGGGAACTTTGGCGCCACCTCCCGCATCCCAGTCTTGGCAACACGGAATGCCGATGAATCCCCTATGATGCCCCCTGAATGGATCCGACGACTCAAGTGTCCTCAGATCCAAACAATGGCGTCACCCCACCGCCTGTAATGCGTGCCCGCACGACTGTTTCAAATGTCACTTCCCAACGATCTACGTGAGCAACTGCTAACCGGGTATCTGGACGATGCCCTGACAGTGGATGAGCGTACGCGAGTCGACCAACTGTTGGCTAGTGATTCGGATTTCGCAGCCGAGCTAAAAGAATTGCGAGAGATCCGGGCCGCCCTCAAATGTATTGCGAAGGTAGATGAAGATGTCCGCTTAGGAAGTGGATTCGCCGAGCAAGTGCTGGATGCAGCCGTTGCACGCGCTCAGTCCGAAGGTCTTAGTGATGATCATCCGCTGCTGAGGTTGGCAGAACAGCCAAGCCTGTCTCGTCGACGAAGCTCGATCGATTGGCGTTTACCCGTTACCGTCGTTGCGTTAGCTGCATCGATTCTGTTTGCGATCTTCATTTTGAATTTGGGTGATGGCTCTGATCCGATCGCCGATCAGAATGACGCAAACGAAGCCGTCATTGATCCCGCAACGGAATCGGCCGATCCAAGTCTGCTGGTCGAGAACACTCAAACACCTGGAGAGTCCGATAGCGATTCGATCGCCCGTCAAGATCCAGAGAGCGTAGCATCGCCTGACACGGTGGACGTGCCCGAATCGGTTGATCCAACCGGTGTCGATGTACCAACTCCCGATCGGATCGTAGAACGCCAACCCGAACCACCTATCGACGTCACCGGCGAGAATCCTAGCGAAGCGATGAACGATGCAATCGTCGCGACAGAATCTCCAGCGAAGTCGACCGATCGTCCTGCTCTCGACGAGCAGATGTTGCTCGGTGGAAGTCCGCTTCTGGTTTACTCGGTGAAGCTGACGGAGTTGGGTAAACAGAACGACGCGTTCAACAACGCTCTTTCCTCGGCGCAGATCGGTGCTGCAAGGAAACAAGAAGTTGATTCAGAAGCGGTTGGATTCGTGGCAGGGTCGCCAGACGATCTGAAAGATGCATCCAAAGCAAAGGTCATCTACTTGCAGGCACCGCTAAAGAGTCTCGATCGTTTGTACTTCAATTTGCTTGAAGACGTAGACGGATTCTCGAAGGTCGGGATCGGTATCTCGGTGAATTCGCCGGTCGGCAAAGTGGTCGATACGGTTCGAGTTGAGCCCACCGACGTCAAACACACCGGCCGCGTATTGGAACTCATCAGCGGCGGATCGCAGATCGTCGAACACATGGTGGTCGAGCTCGAGCAGCTGCCCTTCAACTTTGATCGTGAATCGAAGATGAAGATGAGTCAGAACGACGGACCAGACGAAATGGGTCAGGTCTTAGTGTTGATCTTACCGTAGGTCATGCTCCGCATGACGAATCGCGGATGGTGATCGACAAGCACTTCTCTTGTATTGGATCAAACCACGCGTCACGCGACGATCGGCGGAGCGATCGGCGACTATGATCCGCATGACGGCAGATCTTCTACGATCGGTGTAGGTCATGCTCCGCATGACGAAACGCGGATGGTGGCCCATTCGCACTTCTCTTATATCGGATCAAACCACGCGTCACGCGACGATCGGCGGAGCGATCGGCGACTATGCTCCTCATGACGAAACACACACCGTCACTCGATGCATCTACCCGATGCGTTTGAGCACGACGTCGAGTGTCTTTCGCAGCGCCGCGCCGCTGGTTCGCATTCCTTGCATTTCCTTTGGCCACAATTCGATCTCCATGCGATCGACGACTCCCGCACGACCGATTCTCGTTGGCACCGAGAGCGCGACGTCTCGAATTCCGTAACATCCGTTCTGAACACTGCTAACTGGAAGCACACACTGTTTATCGAGGGCAATCGCTTCGATCACGTCTTGAATGGCAACGCCGACAGCGAACCCGGCACCACCTTTTCGTTTGATCACTTCGGCCCCACTCCCTCGTGTGCGTGTGAACAACTGATTCGCCATGCTGGGCGTCCAACCTGGATACTTGTCCAATGGTAAGCCAGCAATCGCGGCGCTACTCCAAATCGGGACCATCGATTCGCCATGTTCGCCCAAAATCAATGCTTTCGTTTGGGTCGGCGGTGCACCGAGTTGTTCCGCAATCAGGGAACAAAATCGAATCGTGTCCAACTGCGTTCCGAGCCCAATGACTTGATCGGCCGGCAAACCTAATTGCTGTGCGGCTACATACGTCAAGATGTCAACCGGATTGCTGACGACTAAAACGGTCGCTGTTGGCTTGGGTCCTGCAGCGCGCACGTCACGAAGGATCTGCACGAACAAGTCGGTGTTGCGATTGATCAAATCCAAACGCGACTCATCCGGCTTGCGTCGCAAACCCGCCGTGATGCAAATCACATCACTCGTGGGAATGTGCTCGTAGCCGCCACCGACGATGACTTGGTCCGCGATACTGGGTCCGCCATGCTGCAAATCTAATGCGTGACCAACGGCCAACTCTTCGTTCACGTCCAGCAACGCGATCTCACGGACGATTCCACCGCACTGAAGGGCGAAAGCCGCGCAGGATCCGACCAAACCGCCGCCACCGATAATCGAAACCTTCATGAGTTTTCCTGTTTTGTTTGTTGGTCTTTTCGCGGCCTGTTTCGCATGCTCGCGAAGGAGCTCCGTTAATCAGAGCGTGTTGGGTATTTGGGGATCGTCACGCAGAGCGTGACCTACAGATCGTCACGCGGAGCGTGACCTACTTGAGTTGCCGGATCACTTCATCGGTGATCAGTTTGACGAGTGCTTCTTCGTCGACGCTGCTTGAACCGCCTGCTGACGGATTCAGTGGAGGCGGCGCTGGAAAGGCTCGCCGTTCCACTCCGGATTCGGCCCACGAATCGCGGAAGATGTCATTCGCGCAGATGTCGCAGTTTTCGTACTCATTCGTGTTCCGTGGATCCTTGTATCCCCATTGATCTTTCAGATCCAAAAGTTCTTGTGACTTCTGACCGCTGAGGAAGGAGACGTTGCCCAACTGTTTGGCCAACATCAGCATGCGACAATACGAATCCAAGATCTCCGTCCACCAGTAAGCTTGCTCGACCGTTTCGCCGTAGCTTACGGTTCCGTGATTGGCGAGGATCATGATGTTGGTGCGATCAACAAACGGGATGATCGTGTCTGCGAAATCCTGTCCGCCAGGAGTCTCGTACTTCGTGATCGGGACATCGCCCAAGAACACTTCGACTTCGGGCAAAACACACTGTGGAATCGGCTCGCGGGCGATGGCGAACGCCGTTGCGTGCGGAGGATGGCAATGAACAACACTCTTGATATCCTCGCGTTGCCGGTAGATCTCAAGATGCAGCAACGCCTCGCTCGATCGTTTCTTTCGACCGGCGATCTGTTTGCCCGTCATATCAATCGTCGAGATGTCATCCGGCTTCAGGAATCCCTTGCAGTGAAGCGTTGGCGTGCAAAGCACTTCGTTCTCACTGACACGCACCGTGATGTTTCCATCATTGGCAGCCGCGAATTGACGGTTGTAGATGCGCCGTCCGATGTCGCACATATCCTGTTTGATCTTATGAATATTCTGCATCGAGTTTCTTCCCTTTAGTTGGCCGGATCTTTCAATTCGACCTCGTCAAGCAACGCCACGATGGACGCATCGAGTGGTTTGATTTCTGGACGGAATGGCTGTGCCGATTCGGGTCCCTCAGCCAAGGCAACCAAATCACCCAGGCCACAACCGCACAAGTCCCAAGCAACGACGGTATCGCCACCGAGCGGTTGCTCATCGATTCGGTCGATCGAATCCACCACCTCAACGCACCGCAGGTTGGCAGCGGCCATGGCGGGGTGGTATCGCGAAAGCGTCACCGTTCCGATCGTTCGAGCAATCTTCATGGTTGAATTCTCGGTAAGTTTGCAATTCGGGCGGCCACATTGGTTGCGGCAGTCAAATTCAGTTGTTTCATGTCCAGCACCCATGCTGTCGGATGGCATTCGATCGCGAAGCGTTCCACTTGATCGAGAGCCGATATCATCACAGCGACTTCTCCTCGCTGTACTTCGTGGACAACAATCTTGGCGGGTGATTCCGACAGTACAATTCGCGTCGTTAGGTGGCCAACGCCTCGGTGATTCAATTGAGCCAACACAAGTTGGCCGCGTTCGTGATCGTCTGCGTCCACCAACGCATCACTGTTCGGTGTCGCACTGTTCGGTATCGCACTATGCGGTGTCAGCGACGTCTTACGGTTTGTCTCGGATAGCGTGTGGTTTGGTTCGGTGATCGTTTCATTCACTCGGTCGATAGAGATGCCTCTATCGTTCGCCGCGTCCCGAGCAGCAGGGGTGACAACAGCGTCGGCTGAAATCGCGACTTGCTTGGTGCCAGCATTAAGTTGTTCGATGTGATTCGCGGTTACGACGCGATCCGGGATCCTTGGTTGTGGGGACGGAAGTTCATTCGAGTGATCGCTCATCAGCTGCAATCGATGAATGACTTCTTGAACGATCGCTCGTAACCGATCGCTGTTGATCGAGTGACTCGCCGCGTTGGGTTGGTGTTGTTTGGTTTCCTTTGACATGCGTCTCGGTTCCGTGGTTTTCAATCCACGATTCCCATCACGCTCCAGCGTGCCGGTGTTGATTCGTGCCCCGTAACATCGCGGGCGTACGTCCCGTCGCTCGTAACCATCACACGATCACCAGCCCGCGACCCAAGCGCATCGACAGCGATGAGCGGCGGTCCATCGGCGGAATCATCCACACCGAGTGGCTGGATAACGACTAGCTTCTGACCCTCGAAGCTTTCGTGCTTCACGGTGCTGCGAGTCGACCCGAGGACAAGTGCTGGTTGCATCAATCAGTTTGTTGGTTGTTTGCTTGCTTACTTATGCAGGACAGTGCTTTCGTTGTCTAAACAACTCGTAGTTCATCGATCATGCTGCATCGGCGTTCACGAGTGAAAGTAATCGGAGTCGTCACGCCTTCCCCGGTCGGTCCCGCGATGGAAAACGATAGGTAACCTTCACCACCGAGCCCGAGGCTTGCCATGCAGGGTCCATTTTTGACGTACAGCGTCGTATCCATCTCACGCCCCATCTTGGTCATGTTGTGCACGTCGCGCGAGTGAATGATGGCGGTATGTCGGAAGCCATGTTCGTACTGTTTTGCGAGCGCGATCGCGTGATCCACATCACGAGCGCGAACGAACGGAACAAATGGCATCATCTGTTCCACACTGACGAATGGATGGTGCTCATCGGTTTCACCAAAGACCAACTCCGTGCCAACGGGAACCGAGACACCAGCGGATTCAGCTAGGAAGCTAGCGTCTTTTCCGATGAAATCTTTGCAGGCTGCATCGTGTTGGTCATCACCGACTTGAACAATGGCTTGCGCCGTTAACGTTGCAATCTGCTGTGCATTCAACTGCACGGCGCCCGCGTTTCGCATCGCCGACATCATCTCGTCAAAGACACTCTCGACAACGAACACTTCTTTCTCCGCGATGCAGAGCAGATTGTTGTCGTAGGCCGCACCTTGAATGATGCTGCGTGCAGCACGATCCAGATCCGCGGTTTCATCGACGACAACTGGTGGGTTACCGGGACCCGCCACAATCGCTCGTTTACCGCTGTTGAGCGCAGCCCGCGCGACGGCAGGACCACCCGTCACGCAGATCAATGAAATCTCACGATGCTGGAATAGTGCGTCGGCCGACTCCAACGTGGGTTCAGCAATCACGCAAATGAGATTGTCGATGCCAACTTCGTTCGCGATCGCTTGATTGAATCGACGCACGCCTTCGGCGGCAACTCTCTTGCCCGATGGATGTGGATTTACAACGACCGTATTTCCACCCGCCAGCATGCTGACCGCGTTGCCGGTGATCGTCGGCAAGCTGTGAGTGACGGGCGTGATCGCGCCGATCACGCCAAAGGGTGCACGTTCGATGACGGCCAATCCGTGATCACCACTGAAGCACTTGGTTTCCAAAAACTCTACACCGGGTGTCATTTCACCAAGAGTCTTAAGCTTTTCAATTTTGTGTTCCAAGCGACCGATCTGGGTCTCCTCCATCTCCATGAGACCAAGCTCTTCGCAGTTGTCGATAGAGATGCGACGAATGATGTCGATGACCTGTTTGCGCTGCTCGAGTGTGCATTGGCGAAACTGCTCAAATGCGGCGCGAGCTGCTCGCACGGCCGCGTCAACGTCATGGAAGATTCCAAAGCGACCGACTGGGGCACTGACAGTGGAACCGACCAGATCACCAGCAGTGGGACCGACCGAAGCAGAGCCGCCTGGTGACTTTGGCATCGGGCCAACTTCCGCCAGCACTTGGGCGACGACGCTTCGAATGATGTTCTCGTCAAATTGCATGGTTTTACTCTTAGGGAACGGTTTCACTGACGACTGCTCGCGTCTTCACTTCTCGCGTAAACAGCCATGCGATCGATGTGAACGGTATCGACGATACCGATGATGACTGCATCGATCGGCAGTTCTTTGGTTTCGGGGGTTAGCCGTGCGCTACTTCCTTGCGTGATCAGGACAAAGTCACCTTCGCCGGAACCGAGTGTATCGACGGCAATAAACGTTCGACCGGTTGTGACCAGTGATTGACGTTTATCACCTTCCAATCGGAACGGTTCGACAACCAGCAATTTGTGGCCGGTCATCGTCTCCACTTTTTGTGTGCTAACCACCGATCCGGTGACGCGAGCGATAAACATGTTCGCAGTTGCCTCGGTTCTCAGTTCGGTTGGGATGAGTTCAGAACGTCAACGCTCTGGCGAGCGACAATCAATTCTTCATTGGTCGGGATCACCCACAATTGCACGCGACTCTCTTCAGCGTGGAACGTGGATTCTCCGTCGACCTGCTGATTAACGACCGGGTCCATGACGATGCCAAAAGCCTCCAGGCCTTCGCAAACCGCCGTACGAATCTGTTTGCCTTTCTCACCAATTCCACCGGTGAAAACGATCGCTTCGACGCCTCGCATCGCGACCATCATGCCACCGAGGTGACGGCGAATCTCTTCCACGTAGACGTCCAGTGCGAGTTGGCAATTTGCATCCCCTTCATCCGCGCCCTTTTCTAGATCGCGAATGTCTCCGCTGCGATCACTTAGACCAAGCAACCCACCGCGACTGGCAAGTTGTGACAGGACGTCATCCAAGGACAGACCGGTCCGTTCGATGATCAATGGAATAGCGTAGGGATCAAAATCACCAACACGATTATTCTGCGGCAGTCCAGTTTGTGGCGTCATGCCCATCGTGGTCATCACGCTCTTGCCTGCTTGAATCGCCGTCAATGAACTGCTGCCGCCGAGGTGACAGGAGATGACGCGTGCATCATCACGACCGAGCAACTCAGCCGTTCGAACGCCGATGTATCGATGACTGGCGCCATGAAATCCATACTTTCGAATATGGAATTCGTCGGCCCATTCACGTGGAATCGCGTACTGCTGTCTCGCTTTCGGAATACTGCTGTGGAAGTCGGTTTCGAACGCCGCCACGAGTGGGAGATTCGGAAATCGCGTTCGCAACGCTTTCATCGCAGCGATGTACGGAGGGTTATGGGCCGGTGCAGCGGCATTCATTTCCTCCATCGCGGCCAGCACGTCATCGTTGACCTGATAGACACCTGACAATCGTCCGCCGTGAACAGCTTTGAATCCGATGACCGCGACTTCACCTGCGTCCTTCAAGACTCCATGCTGCGGATCCATCAATTGATCCAAGCATGCGGCAACAGCGACACCATGATCAGGAACCGGCATGACTCGTTCATCCGACCAATCTCCGATCTCCGCGGTGCACCGACTTTCTTCGTCACCGATTCTCTCAACGGCACCGCGCGCCAGACATCGCTCATCGGTCATATCAAACAACCGATATTTAAAGCTGGTCGATCCGAGGTTGGCTACGAGAACAAGCACGGCGGGGCCGTCAGGATTGGGGGATTGCGATTGAGCACTGCTGATGGACGCTGCGGATGTTCGTTCCGACATTGAAGTCGAATCCGATCGATCCGCCGCTACGCCAAAAAAGCCGCACTCAAGCCTTCCGAGGGTCGCGGGATAATGTGGCTGCTCAGCAATTCGCCCACTTGCGCTGCGGCGGCAGCACCAGCTTCGACGGCTGCACGCACACTTCCGACGTCACCGCTGACGACGGTCGTGACCAAGCCACCACCGATATCGATGCGTTTAACGATTTCGACATTTGCTGCTTTCGCCATTGCGTCGGTTGCTTCCACCAACGCCAACAAACCTTTGGTTTCAATCAATCCAATTGCGTCGTTCATTTTCAACTGTTCTTTCCAATGTTGGGATGAGAGAGATCGCTTGCTGATTCGCGATCACTTTTTGGCGGGAGGTGTCTTGAGCACTTTGCTGAGGTCTTCGTGGGGTCGAGGAATGACCTGCACGCTAACCACTTCGCCGATTCGACCGGCCGCTGCAGCACCGGCATCCGTTGCTGCTTTGACAGCTGCCACATCTCCGGTGACGAACGCACTGACCAATCCGCTGCCGACTTTGTCCCATCCAAGGAACTGGACGTTGGCGGCCTTCATCATTGCGTCGGAAGCTTCCACCAAGGCAACAAAGCCCTTGGTTTCGATCATCCCGAGCGCCTCGCTAATCTTTGCCATCTTCTGAAACTACCTTCAGTAAGGGGAGGATTTGGCCACGTCACCGAGACGCAACCTCAATTCGTTAGAAGGGCTGATAGGCAATCGCTCTCAGCCATTGTTTTGCTATTCGCCGCCGCAGGGGCAACCACTTTTCTTCAACTCAATGCTGGTGGCCGCATCGAGATGGCACGCGTTGCCTTCATCCGTATCGATGTGAACCTCCAGCTTTGCCGCTTTGTCCGCTCTGACTAAAACGTCGTCAAACGACACACTGCAATCTGGACTGCTGACTTTCAATTGCATCATGTCGCCGTTTTCGACGCCGTAGAATTCGGCGTCGGACAAGTTCATGTGGACGTGTCGTGCAGCGCGAATCACACCGCGATCTAGTTGCACCGAACCAGCCGGTCCAACCAACACACAACCGGGAGTGCCATCGATCTTGCCGCTGTGACGAACCGGTGCATCGATGCCGAGTGAAATGGAATCCGTTAACGCTAATTCCACTTGGCTAGCCGGACGCGTTGGGCCCAACACGCGCACGTTCGGCAACATCCGTCGACGCGGCCCAACGACCATCACGGTTTGCTTGGCGGCATAAAACCCGTCTTGATAAAGATCTTTATCCGGTTCCAACACACTGCCACGTCCAAACAAAATCTCAACGTGTTTATCGGTCAAGTGACAGTGACGCGCGGAAATACTGACGCGCAAATTTGGTTTGCCATCGACCCAACCGGGCGGCTGTTCGCCGGTCACGAATGGAGCGGGTAGAGTCGATGTGGAACTGGACATCGAGGCACGTACCGCCGCACGAACCAGACTTTCAATTCGTTTTCGATCAATCGTTGCTGAACTCATCACGCCTGCTTCGCGGGTCCGCTAGGAGGGACTGGATAACGTGTCATCGGTCGTTCCGGAGTTTCCGACCGTTGTTGCCAAAACTAATTCGACCTCCGCCAATTCCAGATGCTCTTTCCATTTGGAATCAACACGAGAGTCACTCACGACGGCGGCTACTTCGTGCAACCCGCACAATCGACTCAAACTCACTTTCCCGAACTTGCTGCTGTCCGCGACAACGATCGATTGATCTGCCGAGGCCAACATCGCCTTCTCACTTTCAACCAGCATCATGTTGCTGTTGAAGTAGCCACGTTCGGTGATCCCTGCTACGGACAGGAACGCTTTGCCGACGTTGATGCTGTGCAACATCGCATCCGCCATCGGGCCGATCGCGACGGCCGTGCGGCCACGCACGCACCCCCCGATCATCACCAAGTCGATCGATTCGCTGCTGGAAAGCAGATGGGCGACGGGCAGACTGTTCGTGACGACTTGCAACGGTCGCCCGACAAGTTGCCGAGCCAACTCGTACGTCGTGCTTCCGCCATCCAGCAGAATGGTGTCGTGATCTTCGACGAGCGCCGCCGCCATTTCGCCAATCGCTGCTTTCGCTGCCCAGCGATCGTCTCGACGGGTCTCAAAAATTCGCAGCGTGTCGGATTGGCCCGTCCAAAAAGCACCGCCGTGAGTCCGGCGGACGAGACCTTCCTTTTCCAACTGCTCCAGGTCGCGCCGAATGGTCGACTCGCTTACCTCCAGCGACTCGGCCATTTCGCCCATCGCGGCAAATCCTGCCGCTTGCAGCAAGCTACGCAATCGCTCTCGTCTCGTTTCGCTCATTACGCCAACCACCAAAACCGCCTGGATTGGTCAATTTCACAGAATGACAGTTTTCTATCATTCATGAATGAATTCAATCACCCATGAGGCGTCTTGATAGATATTTTCCAAAATACTGAAGCCATGCCGTCGTTTCGCGTCCACGAAAACGCGTGCTTCGACGACAGAAGAGGACGCTACGACGGGCGGAGCGCTCGGCGACGATGATTATCAAGCGCGCGTTTCGACGGCGTGTCGCGTCGCTGACAATCGTCCGCATCTTCGCTACCTTGGCGTCGAATACGACTCAAGGAGAAATAGATGACCGATCTATCGGGAAAACGAGCGATTGTTTCCGGTGCTTCGATGGGGATTGGGCGGGGCGTCGCGGTGGAACTGGCGAAAGCTGGCGCGCAGGTAGTGGTCAATTACCGCAGCCATCCTGAGCACGCAGACGAGGTGGTTGCCGAGTGCGAAGCCGCCGGATCGAAAGCGTTCAAAGTGCAGGCTGATTTCGCCGAACAGGCCGAAATCGAACGCCTCATCGAATCGTCCGCGGAACTCATGGGCGGCATCGACATCTTGGTCAGCAACGCCGTTTTCAGTGATCGCAGGCTGTTCCTGGAAGCCGACCTTGAACTGTTTCATAGGACAATCGACGTCAGCATGTGGGGAGCGTTTTACTTCCTACGATCCGGATGCCAGAAAATGGTCGAAGCAGGGCAGGGCGGCAATGTCGTCGTGATCAGCAGTCCGCACGCGCACATGGCGATGCCAGGATCGATGGCCTACAACATGGCCAAAGCGGCGAATGATCAGATGGCTCGAACGGCTGCATGCGAATTGGCGCGAGACCGAATTCGAGTGAACATCATTCACCCTGGTTGGACCGACACACCGGGTGAGCGGAAATTCTTTACCGAAGATACGTTGAAGCGAGAAGGTGAAAAACTGCCGTGGCGTCGACTGGGACGCATCGATGAAATCGGTCGCGGCGTCGTCTTTCTCTGCGATCCCAAGAGCGAGTACATCACGGGCAGCACGCTAACGATCGACGGCGGCATTCAATTGCCATGGAGAGAGATGTACCGAGTCGACGAAGACGTGTAGGCCGAGAGTCGCCGACCGCTCCGCCGGTCGTTGCGTGATTACTAGCTACCGATGGCTCGAAAACGCTACGATCGGCGGAGCGATCGGCGACTTTGAGTTGCGTTTGATGGTTAGTTGCCGACCGCTCCGCCGGTCGTTGCGCCTCTTCTCCGGCAAACATGCTTCCTCATCGCGCGCAGAAAATTCCTGCGTCGTTCATGCCCGATAACGCTACGATCGACGGAGCGATCGGCGACTTTGAGTTGCGCTTGATGGTTAGTCGCCGACCGCTCCGCCGGTCGTTGCGCCTCTTCTCCGTCAAACATGCTTCCTCACCGCGCGCAGAAAATCACTGCGTCGTTCATGCCCGATAACGCTACGATCGGCGACAATGGGAGGAGCGACCTAAACCAAGCCTGTTAGTGGGCCGTCGGCACAGTGATCGGGATTACCGAACGTCTTTTCAGGGTAACCCATTGCTTCGGTCAAACTGAGCAGCAAGCGGTTATGAGACGCGCGCTTGAACTTCAGCGCACGGCCCATGTTGAAGCCGAGACCTCCACCGATCATCACAAACGGAATACTATTTCGCGTGTGAGAGTTTCCTTTGCCGAGCTCGTTGGTCCAGACCACTGTCGTGTGGTCAAGCATCGAACCGTCACCACCGGGCTCGGGCGTTTCCGAAAGCCGCTTGACCATGTGAGCCACTTGTTCGCAGTACCACGTGTTGATTTTGATCAAGTTTTCGTAGGCTTTCTCGTTGCTGTCCGGTTCGTGCGAGATGGTGTGGTGCCCTTCGTCGATATCCAACCACCGCATCCTTGGATTCCCAACGCTGTTGGTGATCTGATAGGTCGCGATCCGCGTAAAGTCGGCAGCGAGTGCGTTGACCATCAACTCGGTCTGCATCTTCGCGATGCGGGGCATGTTGTCGTTTTCAACATCCACATTCGGTGGCAGTTGCGGAACAGCGTGACCGATATCATCTTGTTTGTCTGCCGATTCAAGCTCGGTCTTCAATTCCTTCTCAACGGACCGCACCATCTCGACGTGCTGGCTTAGCAGCTGTCGATCTTCCGCACTCACCATCGATTCGATCTTTCGGAAATCTTCACGTAGATCATCAAGCACGCTGGCGAGCATCGCTCGGTTATGGGTTTGTCCGTACAGTTTGTCGAACATTTGGTAGGGATCGCTGATCGGTGTCAGCGGCTGGTTGGGGCCGGCGTACGACCAACGCGTCCATGTGTCGGCGCGATCGGGAACCATCACACCAAACTCAAGCGAACCAAAACGCGTTCGCGTTTCTGGATCCGCTTGGAGTTTGTTCTTGATGTGTTGGTCGATCGAGATTCCCATCGACCATCCAGCGGGCGTATCCGACCCACCTTGCACGTCACCGGGGAACAGCTCGACACCCGTCAACAAGCAACCGATGCCACGCATGTGACCATCGCCGTCACCACGAATCTTGTTGTCAACGCCTTGCAATGTCAGCAGCTGATCTTTGAACGGCTCGAGTGGCTTGAGGATGCGTTTGAGCTCTCCATGCTCGCCCTCTTCATCCGGCCAAAAGTGTTTCGGGATCACACCGTTTGGACTGAACACGAACACGATTCGCTGCTTACGCCCGACGGCAGGTGCAGCGCCCAAGCTAGGCAACGCCCACAGAAATTGGGCTGCGGCGGCTCCGATACCGAGGTCGCGCATGAATTGTCGTCGTGAATGGACGGGGCGGATGCTCATGATGGCTCAGGTCTTTCAGTCGGATAAATGGAAGACGGACGATCCAAACTACACTACACGTTAGGTGGATGGTAATTCCGGTGGCGGCTGATTCGCGGCAATCACAGCGATCGAAACGATCAGTTCGCGAAAATCGAAGCCGGATTGGCGGAACGACTCGGTCAGCTCATCGGCCAACTCGCGGCCAAAGGCGTTAATCGGTTGTTTCACAAAATGCTCGAAAGTCGCCTCGACGATCGCTCGATGAACGTCCTCGGATTCGGCCAGGAAGTCACCGAGTTCCCGGGCACCGTCGAACCTCACCGTCTCTCCCGATCGAGTGATATACGATCCGGAGGCATCGATTGGCAGGTCACCCTCTTTCAATCTGAATCGGCCAGCCGCATCAAAGTTCTCAAGTGCAAAACCGAGTGAGTTGATTTTCGAGTGGCAGACTTGGCAATTGACTTCGCCTGTCTGAAGCTGAATCCGCTGGCGGGTCGTTAACTTGGGATGCAGGTCGGGATCGAGCGGAGTGAAAGCTTCGTTGGGCGGCCGCAACACGCGCCCCAAAACATGGCGAGTTAAGAACACACCTCGATGGATCGGCGAGCTGGTGTCGTGGTATGCGAGATGACTAAGGACCAGCGGGTGAGTCAGCAGGCCAACATGTATCTTTCGATCCGAGACGCTCCGACCGGGTGCCTCGGTTGCCTCACCGTCAGCTTTATCGAACTGGAATGCTTTGCCATAAAACGCTGCAATGCGAGGACTCGTGTACATCCAATCGGCTTGCAGCAACTGCCGAAAATCACTCGTGTCACCCCATAGCGCCGCATCGACAAACCGATCAAACGATACGCGTAGGTCACTTACTAACGCTTGATCAAAACCTTTGTAGAGCGAGTCTTCTTTGACAAGCTCTTCCATGTCGCTGAGATCGAACCAGCTGGTAATCAACCCGCGGGCTTTCGCCTGCACACGAAGGTCTTTGACCATGCGCTGTGCTGCCTGACGAATCTGCTGATCGTTTTTCAACTGATCTTTATCGGCTCGTTGAATCAGCCAATTGTCCGAAGGCAACGAGTCAAACAGCACAAGCGCCAAGCGGTTCGCCACTTGTCGACTGTTCGCTTCGTCTCGCTTGCTTTGTCCAAGAGGCAAACTCGGATACAAAAAGCGTGGTGACTTTAATGTGATCAGCAACACGCGTTTGATCGCATCGGCGTCATCGGGAACGGCTTCGATCTGGCGGTCGATATAAAGTTGTTTTGTCGCGTCATCGATGGGACCACGAAACGCCGTCTCAACGAGGCGTTGCAAAAACGTTTTCAATCGTTCGCGATTCTCGTCACTGATGTTGCGATTCCGGCGACGGAACGTTGGATAGAGTTCATCGGCGGCGATCTCGGCAAACTCGAGTGCGGCGGCCGTCGTTGATTCATCCCATGTGCGGTCGACGGACGTTCCGCGTTCGTAGCCGTAACTGCGATCATCCGGTGGCAATTTGGCTTGCAACGCAAACGTGTCAGGCATCTCGACCGGCATGAGATTCGCCTGAGGAATAACTTCTTCTTGACCGCCTGGCGGAACCCAAGAGAGTGAAACCTTGGCCGGTGGTTGTTCGGTTTTACGTTTGCGTTGATAGAACTCAATTTCCATCGGGTATGCACGACCACCGGTTAAATACAGCGTGCGACGAAACTCTTCACGGCCGGCAGATTGAACGTGATTGTTAATCAAGATGCGTCGGTCGCCGCCAAAGTCCATCGTGCATGAACACGTGCTTCGCAGAACCAACTCGTACTTGCCTGTGCGATCAACGATTAACGAACCGTTCCAGACGATACCAAAGTCGGTCGGTTCAATTCCTTCGCCCGGACCGTCGCGACCGAAATCAAACTCCAATGCTGTGTCGATACGCTCAATTTTCTTGGCTTCGTCTTTTCGCCGCACGCCGTTGTAGTAACGGCCTTTGAGACCACGCTTGGACTCGGTCCACGGCGAACCACTCATACTGCCGTAGAGATCCGCCAATGACTGCCGAAGTTGTTCGGCAGTGAGCCGCGAGAGTGCGATGCGTGGCGGTCGATTCCGCAACCGAGCAGCTTCGCTATAAAAGCTCTCGTAGATGAACGCCGAGACCGCTTTCGCATCCTCAGCAACGCACGCCTCAGGCTCGCCTTCGGGCATCGTGTCCGAAATCAGCTCCGTCAGCTCGCCGATGGTCAAATCCCCGGTCAGCGGATCGGCGTAGGAGTCCTCAACGCCTTCGCCCTTTGCTCCATGGCAGTCCTGACACTGTTCTACGTATAGGGCTGCGCCACGCCGCAGCATGTCACTCTCTTGTGCACACGCGTCTTGCGCTGCTAGCAAAAGCGAGCCAATGACGGCGAACGCAATCGACAAGGTGAGACGATGAATCATGCCGGTCGTTTCCAGCGAGCGTTCAGCAGGAACTGAATCGGTGGGATGGCAGGCTGTCTGAATCGGGGCCAGACAGTGTTTAAGGCGGGACGTAAGAGTATAAACGGCCGCCGAATCAATCGGGAAGAGAGCCAGCAAACCACCCGAAAAGGTAGTGGACGAGGCAATTTCGCGTTGAGCTGCTTGTCGATGTTTCCGGAGTTGCTTCGGCCAGCATCCTCGATCGCCCGCATCATCAACCGATCCCATCTGTTTCGGAGCGGCCTCATCCCACGGCGAAAAATCGGTTGACCACTTGGGCTTGCGATCATGGAGTGATCCGCCATACTTACCCGCTTCGCTTTTTCCGGGCGGACGGGCGATGAGAATGCGCCCCAGCAGAGAAGAGATTCCCGACGGAAAATAGCTGATTTCGCATATTTAATGGGCTGAGAAGGTTGTTGAGCTGATGGCCGAAGTTTTGGAAGTGCAAAAACGCGAAGAGACAGGCTCGAAGGCCAGTCGTCTGTTGCGTCGTTCCGGACGCGTTCCGGCCGTGTTGTATGGACACGGAGAAGAAAATGAACATTTGTCCGCTTCAGTTACCCAAGTGGAATCACTGATTCGACACCACAGCAAAACCATTGAGCTGTCGGGCGACATCAAAGACACCGCTCTGGTGAGCGATGTGCAGTGGGATCCCTTGGGAATCGAAGTGCTTCATCTGGATTTGATCCGCGTGAACTTGAAAGAACAGGTCGAAGTGACCGTTCCTATTCAGGTTTACGGTGACGCGGCAGGCGTGCGATCCGGGGGGGTTTTGATCGAGAATTCACACGAAGTCGATGTTCGCTGCCCGGCGGGGTCGATCCCTGAATTTCTGCGACTGAACGTCAGTGAGCTGGAAATGGGTGGCCACATCACGGCAGCGGAATTGGAGCTGCCCGAGGGTGTTGAGTTAGTCACGACCGCCGACACGACAATCGTTCACATCGAACAGCCGAAAGGTGAAGTCGAAGCCGCAGAAGGTGAAGCGGGAGCCGAGCCGGAAGTGATTTCGAAAGGCGGTGAAAAGAGCGAGAACGAGGGATAGTCGGTTGGATTTGAGTCCGATCGCGTCGCCATGAAATTGATCGTCGGCCTTGGCAACCCAGGGCGGAAATACGAACAGACTCGGCATAACGTCGGTTTTGTCGTGGCGGCCGAACTCGCCTCTCGTATCCAGGCCGGACCGGCCAAAGTTCGCTTTGAAGGCGAGCTGGCGGAAGGAGCCGTCAACCAGGAAAAACTGGCCATTCTGTGTCCACACACATTCATGAATGCCAGCGGCAGGAGCGTGCGAAAAGCATGCGACTTTTTTAAACTGAAACCGGAAGATGTGTTGGTGGTCTGTGATGACCTGAATTTGTCTTCCGGCCGGATCCGACTTCGGGCTGCAGGGTCAGCCGGCGGTCAAAAAGGAGTGGCGGACATCATTCGCCATCTCGGGACGGATGAGTTCCCGAGACTGAGGATTGGAATCGACCGCCCACCTGCGGGCTGGGACGTTTCCGGATACGTGTTAGGGAAATTTACCGAAGACGAGAAAGCAACGTTTGGAACCGCAACGGACTTGGCAGCGACCGCGGCCCTCGACTGGGTCCAGCAAGGCATCAGCTTTGCAATGAATCGCTACAACGCCGATTCCAAACCGAAAAAGACGAAACAGAAACCAAAACAGAAAAGCAAGAAAGCCAGCCCCGAGGCAGAACCCGAATCCATCCCGTCGTCTGAACCAGACGGCCAGAAACATCCCGCACCGGACCAAGACTGAGAGAGCTACCCATCGTGGCAAATAATACTTACGAAACGCTGCTAATCCTCGACAGCAACCATTACGCTCGTGATCCAGGTGGCATCGCCAAGAAACTGGAAGAGATCGTCAGCGAAGCTGGCGGCAACGTGCTGGTCAATCGATTGTGGATGGAGCAGAAACTGGCCTACCCAATCGACAAGCACATCAAAGGCACTTATTGGTTGACCTACTTCGAAATCGACGGCGTCGAAATTCCGAAGATCGATCGAGCCTTGCAGCTTTACGAGCCCGTTCTGCGTCACTTAAACGTCAAACTCGAACCACGTTTGATCGAGCCGATCTTGGCTAACGCGCGCGGTGAATCGATCAAAGTCTCCACCCCAACGGACTCGTCAACCGAAGAGCCAGCCTCGGAGGAAAAGGCTGAACCGGCAAGCAGCTAATTCCTATTTCCGCTCAAAGTGTCGGGTCATCGCCGTGGGCACACGCACGCTGACTTTTGCGCAACACGCTGTCGCTCTCACTGGAGGTAAACGCCATGGCTAGTTTCAACCGCGTCATCCTGGTCGGAAATCTGACCCGGGATATCGACTTGAAGTACACGCCGGGAGGAACGGCTGTGACCGACATCGGAATGGCTGTCAACGATCGGCGTAAGTCGGCCAGCGGAGAATGGGTCGACGAGACCACTTTCGTTGATGTGACACTTTGGGGACGAACCGCTGAAGTCGCCAGCGAGTACCTCGGCAAAGGATCGCCGATTTTGGTCGAAGGCCGGCTGAAACTGGATACTTGGGAAACGGACGGACAGAAACGAAGCAAGCTTCGAGTCGTCTGCGAGCGAATGCAGATGCTTGGAGGTACCGGCGGTGGTGGCCCCAGTGGAGGTGGCGGTCGACGATCCACTGAAGCGGAATCACACACGGGTCACGTCAGCGACGCACCCGGGCAACGAGAAGCGCAACCGACCGGCAGTGGCCCCGGTTACGACGATCCCGACATCCCGTTCTGATTGACGATCTTCAAAAGTGCACGTCAAGCAAAACCAACCGAACAAAACACCGAATCACATATCCCTTCATTCAAGAGCTTTGTCATGCCAGGGACCAAACAACGACGCAAATCCTCTATGTTCAAGCGATTGCCCAAAGGCGAGAATGGCGGCATTCGCCTGCTGCTGATCCACAACGTCGAACACCTTGGTAAGCAAGGTGATATCGTCGAGGTCAAACCAGGTTTTGCACTGAATTACCTATTGCCGCAAGGCTTGGCGACCGTCGCGACCGACCACCACAAACGAATGGTCGAGAAGCATCGCGAGAAACTGCGTGCGATCGAATTGGCCAAACTGAGCGAATACCAATCGTTGGCCGATGAACTTGGCAAGCAGTCGATCACGATCGAGGCCAACGCAAACGACGAAGGTCATCTGTACGGCAGCGTCGGAGCTCACGAGATTGTCGATGGCCTGAAAGCCGCTGGATTCTCGCTCGCCCAAGATCAGATCCGACTGGAAGGTCCTCTGAAAGAGCTCGGTCTCTACACGGTCAAGATCCACTTGCACAGCGAGGTTAACGCTGCGGTGAAAGTATGGGTCGTTCCAACCGTGACCGGCGACGAAGCCGAATCAGGCTCGGAATCGTAAGAGATTCCTACGAGTCACCATCGCGGGTGTGGCGGAATTGGCAGACGCGCCAGATTTAGGATCTGGTGTCCCTAGGACGTGAAGGTTCAAATCCTTTCACCCGCATTCACTTTTTCAGTGGCGAGATCCACTTCACACCTCGTCACTGTCTTGAATTGTCAGAATCATTCTGAAGCGTGAGTTGAACAACACCTCCGGCAGAAGCAACTGCTAATGAGGGCAATCACAACTCGCTGCTAGAAAACGATTCATGACTCCTCTTGATGTTCCAGCCCATCCTGGATGTCATTCGCGGGCTCACTCTGTGTCCACGCTGTCCGTTGGTTCTCTACTTGCCATCGGGACCTGGCTTTCATCGAGCAACTTGATCGACCTTGTGACCTCCGTCGTCCAGCGGTGATATCCAACTCGATTCCTCAGGTTCGGAGGATTGTCCGAACCGGTGAATGATCCGGGAAACGCTGGCTTGCCGGTCCCTACGTATCAGGGTCGCCGATGCTCCGGCAAGGAATTTCGTAAATCCATGAGCCATCGTCCGGTGAATCGTCGCCTCATCTTGTGGAGCCAACAGACTCCAACCGTATGAGAACTCAAGCAAAAAGGCTCAATTCAATGCTATGCTCCCCAACTGAACGTGCTCCTATTCTTCCCAAGAACGAACAAGCCGCCAAGGTTTGGGACTCGGGCGGCGAACACTATGAGCGCATTAGTCGGCAGATTTCAGATGCCATCGATCACTGTGTCGATCGGCTATCGCCATTACGTGACGAGTACGTACTCGATATCGCCACGGGTACCGGCTGGACGGCCCGGCGTATCGCCGAATTTGGAGCGTCTGTCACGGGCGTCGACATTAGCGCGACGGCACTCAACACCGCCCGTCTTCTGAACGGCAACGGTCAGATCGAGTTCCGCATCGGTGATGCGGAAGCTCTGCCCTTTTTGACAGGCAAATTCGACGCTGTCACGTCAACCTTTGGCGTCATGTTTTGCAGCGACCCCGAAAGTGCAGCGAGCGAAATGGCGCGCGTCTGCAAGCTCGGAGGCAGATTGGCTTTGGCCGTCTGGGACAACTGTGGCGGAGTCCATGACATGTTTCAAATCATCAGCAAGTTCAAGCCAAAGATGCCAGCGCCGGCCAAATCACCCTTCGATTGGGCTCAAGACGATCGGCTTGAGGAATTGCTAAGCCGTTGGTTTGATCTTCGTGTCGAGCGAGCGGTTTCATTCTACCGAGAGGAAAGTCCCGAACTAGCTTGGAAAGTCTTTTCGGAGGCATATGGTCCTTTGAAAACTCTCGCCCAAACGCTGGATGCTAAGAAGCTGACGAGCCTGCGGAACGAGTTCATTGATTTCCATCGGCAGTTTGAGACGCCACTTGGGATTCTTGTTCCAAGGGACTACGTGATCGTTACTGGCCAGAGAAATGATGTCATGGATACTCACTGGCATCGCGGCTGCGATCAATGAGATGGAAGACGGTTCCTTGTCGCCGTTCGCTGTCTCGGAGCGCACTCACAAGTTCCCCCATGGTGCGTCACGATTTGTGCAAACATTCATCCCAATCGCTTCGATGCAAAAACGTGCTCGGACGTTTTAGCGCTCTAGTGGGCAATGGTATCCAAGAGAGTGACGCAGTCATCCTGCGAGCTCCATCGACCTTCACGGCACCTTCCGAACGCGCGGAGGTGCCCATACCGCCGGGCAAACGCAATCCGAAGATCAAGACTCGTCGATTCGGCTGAAGGCGGGTCGCATGGTCACTTCGTCGGCTGGATTCACCCAAGGATCACTCTCGTGATCGTCGGAAAAACCTTCATAGACGGAATCATGCGGGCAGTAAACGCTGCCGGATTGAGAATCACAAAACACAACAACTGCGAAAACGTCTCGTGGAAGTACCTTTGCTTTACAACCGTTTTTGCCTGGAAATTCATAGGCCGACGCGTAAGTGAGGAAAACCCAGCATTCTCGACGCGCTCACGCTTCGGGCTAAGAAAGAGGGATAGATGAGCTGGAGCTTCGCGCAAAAGGTGGTTGTAGCAAAGGAAACCCTTGATTTTCGATAAGTTTGCGGAAAGAAAAACGAGCTCATTTTCATGTCAACGCCGAGCAAGACACCCGCTTCTTCCGCGGATCCCCCGCGTGTCGCCTTCGCAATGCCGGTATACAACGGGTCAGCCTACCTCTGTCAGGCCCTGGACGCTCTGCAAGCCCAGACCGAGACCCGCTGGATCGCGATGGTGACAGACAATGCATCCACAGATGCTACCTCCGAGATCGCCAACGAGTACGCGAAGGCAGACCCGCGAATCCGCTACTTCCGCAATGAGACGAACCTCGGCGCCAACGGCAACTTCAACCGCTCGATGGAAAGGGCACTGGAGACGGGCGCTCCGTTTGTGAAGTGGGCGGCGCACGATGACTGCCCCCACCCAGAGTTTCTGAGCGCCTGCCTGGACGCCCTTGAGGACCGGCCCGAAGCGATCGGGGCGCACACAGCCTTCCGGCTTGTCGACGAGGACGGGCAGTCATTCCGCTTCGACGCCAATGCGGGCGGCTTCCTCACTCCGGACGGAGGTGGGGCGGACGTGTGGACCTGGAGTCCCGATGCTTGGGACGCGTTGGGCGACCCGGCGCCAAACCGCCGCCTGCGCAGGTTTCTTCGTGACAAGACCGGGCAGTCACTCGTCTATGGGATCTTCCGGTCCCAAGATGTCGCGGCGACACGACCGTTCGCCATGCCGGGAGCAGAAGACGCGTGGTGCGCGGAAATGTTGCTCCGGGGAGCTCTTCTCTCGGTGCCTCGCACTCTGTTCGATCAGCGATTGCATGCTGGCAGTGCCCGCCACATGAGCCGTCGCGAGTACATCGAGTACGAAACGGGTGCACCGCCAAAGAGCGAGTTGCTGCCGTCTATCGGCCGTGCCGTGGATTACGCGGGCGCTATCGTTCGTGCGCCTCTGACCCCCACCGAGACCGTGCGCGCGTTCATCGCATTGGCGAGCTTCGCGATCGGACTCGGTCGCCTTCGCAATCTCCTGGTCCCTGGTCCGAACAACTACCTCGGCCTCAATTTCTCGCGAGGTTCGCGCCCCAAAGCCGATTCCTCCGGACCTATGCGTGCCACCTGAATAAGCTTGGATACAACACGTCAAGCAAGCTGCTACAAGCAGAGTGTGGCTGGCTCCCTAACGCGGTTGTCTGTAGGAGCCATTTTATTGAGAAAGATCCCGCTCGCATTCCCGAGCTGTCGTCTTTCCCATGCGATTACGAGCACGAGTACCGCTGCGCTGAGTACGAGTACGATCAAGAGTCTTGATCACTCTTGTACTACCGCGAAGCGGTTCATGCATTAGTAGGTCATGCTCCGCATGACGACAGAACGGAACGCTACGATCGGCGGAGCGATCGGCGACTGTGTATGCGATCGCGCAAGTCCCTGGCGATTACAAGCGCGAGTACCGCTGCGCTCATTACGAGTACGATCAAGAGTCTTGATCGCTCTTGTACGACCGCGAAGCGGTTCAACAACAAAGCTCGGAGTCGCGCAGCGCACCCCGCGTTGTGATCGTCAACAGGTAAACGCACCCCAAAGTGGTGCCACAATCCGCTTCGATCAATCTCTACGAATATGACGTCAAACGTGATAGGAGATTCTCGGCACTCGATGCACTGGTTGTGATCAATCGGCTCAGCCGCGAGACAGGGGACGAAACACAACCGACCGAATCACCAATGTCCGAGGCAGCGGTGGATGAGGTCTGGTCGGATTCCAATGTCGACGACGAAGATCTCTGGGACTCGGTGGTGTCTGACTTGACTTAGTCGGCCTCCGGCAACGACTCTACCCGCTGTCATTCAATGTGACTGAGCATCACGTGCGGATCGCCAAAGATCCGCTCTGTTCGCCGGAGGATGAATTAAAAACTCGACCCGTCGTTGTGATCAAACGGCTCCCGCGATTAGCAAAACCAAAATCAACACCATCACGGAGCACGGTTTCGCGCACGATTTCGCCTGTATCCGATGTGATCGCCAGCAATCTGTATTTCCCGCCTTTCTCGAAGGGCCAGGAAACCGCTACGAAACAGTTCGCGTCTTCGTTGTAGTCAAGGTCGATCGCGTGGATACCTGCGGGGAACGATAGCGTCCATAGTTCACGCGTGGTCGCTAGGTCATAACAGCTAATCGGTCCACCACTTTCCGTGATGGCCAATCGATCTGGCGTGAAAGCGAAGTCCAGCACAGCGAATGACTTGCGGCGTAGTTGACAGACATTCTTCAGCGACTTCGTGGTTACTTGGATATCGGCATCATATCGATCAAGCACGAGTCTCTCACCGAAAGGACTTTCACGTAGTTGTCGTGTTCCGGCACATCTTTCTTCAGACATGTTGAAAGGTACTTGACGGCCGGTGCGAACATCAAGCTGCGATAGAACTCGATTGTGAACGCAATAAAGCCGCGTTCCATCGTTGGAGAACTGAACCCTCTGTATCCCATCGAGGTTCTCGCGTTTCCATCGGACAGATCCACTGAGATCAGCGAGCGTCACAGAGCCGTTTCTAAAGGAGGCGGCGGCGCAAGAACTGTTCGCGGGGTCAATCGCAAGACGAGATCCCCCAGAGTCAAGCTCCAAGTCAAAACTCGCCACGTGAGATCCGCTCGCCAAGTCGACAACGTGAATGGTTTTCTTAAATTCACTGAATGCCACCATCGTCCCTTCGTACGAGGTTGCAACACGTCGAATCTCGTTTTCCCGCTTGGCCATGTCAATTCAAAGAGCGTAGTGCTATCAAGATTGAGTTCGATTTCGATTCCGCACGTAAAGATACTACGCGGTGCACCATTTACCGTACAACCTTCCGCTACTGCGTCCGACCTCCGCAGCTACATGACATCGATAGATAGACGACGAGTAGTAGCACGTCTAGCAGTAAATGTCATCGATTGGTTTGCGTCTTTCCCTAGCGATTACGAATACCGCTGCGCTGAGTACGAGTAACGAGTACGATCGAGATTCTTGATCGCTCTTGTACTACCGCGAAGCGGTTCAACAACAAAGCTCGGGGTCGCGCAGCGCACCCCGAGTTGTGATCGTCAACGGGTAAACGCACTCCAACGGGGTGCCACAATCCGCGTTTGCCATTCCCTTTTTGAAGATCGATACGTTACATCCATTGATGGATGCATTAGTAGGTCATGCTCCGCATGACGACAGAACGGAACGCTACGATCGGCGACTATGTATGCGATCGCGTAAGTCCCTGGCGATTACAAGCACGAGTACCGCTGCGCTCATTACGAGTACGATCAAGAGTCTTAATCGCTCTTTGTACTACCGCGAAGCGGTTCAACAACAAAGCTCGGGAACGCGCAGCGCACGAAGGAAATGGCAAACTGAAGGGAAGGTGCGCTCATTCAACTCACACGAGATCACTTTGTTGCCGTCGTTCCCTCCTGTCCGCTTCCTCTCATCCGTTCTCAAAATCGGTTGATCAGCGTGACAAAATTCGCAGAAACGATCGCTGCGAGCCCTAGCGAAACGCTTCGCAGGATCGAGATCGAGACCCGGCTGATCGCCAGGAACACGACTCCCATGATCGCGAATTTCACTCCCCACAATCCAAGGTAGGAATAGTTCTCGATACACCATGCAATCCAAGGGTTGAATTCGGCTTGGGCGCCAAAGCGGCTGACAAGAGCGGTCGTCTGCATGCCATCGAGGACATTCAAGGCAGCGAACCAACAAGCCCATCGCAGTTTGACGTCATCCATCGGCAAACCAAAAAGTGCTGATTTCGTGTCCATACGAGTCTTCGCAAAATGGGGGTGCGGGATACGTACCCCCCGACTCTACCGGATAATCAAAAACTTGGCCCCCCCGAAAAATGCAGGCTAGGATGATTCGCCTTCCCTACGTTCATCACCTGAGGTCGCAAAGAACCGCTGGCAAACGCTTTACGTCAAAGCTTGCGAACTCATTCTGCTGCTTCCACGCTCAAACAATGAAGCAATTCGAACGACGGATCCCCGATTGAAGATCACCATCGCATCGCCAATCCGAGCGGATCAGAACTGCTTCAAAAGAGTGATAAAGTTCGCTGAGACGATGACGGCTAGCCCAAGCGTCACACCGCAAAGAATCCGGACGGAAAGTCGATGAACGACCGCAAGGATGACAGCCATGATCACCAGCTTGACGACCCACAAACCAAGGATCGAGTAGTTCTCGATACACCACCCTATCCACGGATTCAGCTCAGCTCGAACTCCGAAGCGGCCGACGATAGCCGTTGTTTGCAATCCATCCAAAACGTTTAGGGCGGCAAACAAGAACGCCCAACGCATTTTCGCGTCGTCGGTGTTCACACGGACGAGGGTGGGTGTCGTCTCCATGTTGAAAAGTTTACCGGATCTTGCGACTTATGACTGCAATGGCTCCCGCTCAACTTCGGAGATGCGTCTCCGAATGGCTTTGACAGAGTTTCGGTCGCCGTCAAGTTCTAGGATCGCAGCCTCGTTCTCCAAAGACTGAACCAGCGATTGCCAATGGCCTTGAAGAGCCAGTTTTTGCTGCACGTCGTGAAGAGCCGTGCGTGCCTCTTCGAGCTCGCCGACGATCAGTCTCACGTTCGCCAAATCGGCTTCCGCTGCCAGACGGCCGGGCCAGTCTCCGGCCCCATCAACAGACAGAGCTTTGATCAAGAAAACGCCACCCTGTTCAAACGCACCCGCTTGCACCTTGATCGAACCGAGGGTTGCCAGGGCAGCAGCATTCACGTCCGCTTGCTCATGTGAAGCCAGTGAACCCAAAACGGTCGTCGCGACAGAAACCTGTCCTTGAGCGGCAACGCTTCGCGCCAACGCGACTTGCAACCAAGGCTTGGCGGAATCCGAAGCGTCGACTTCCGCCCGTTTGATCGAAAGAGTCGCCAGGTGAGGCTGCCCCATCGTCAATTGACACGCTGCAACAGCCGACCAGAGAGATGCTTCAGGTGTCATCGAGTGATCGGCACCGAGTCCGATGCGAAGCTTCCAAGGATTCATCGCGAGCGCGACTTCGCCCGGCAGCTGAACACCGTGCGGACGCAACCGATCGACCTGTTCCCAGAAAACCGTATCGAGTGGCGGCAGTCCTTCGCGACCGAGACTTTGCTGTGTCATCGCGGTCACTTGCGAACGCACGGCGGCGTGCCAAGAAGCGGCCGACAGTGAAAGCGATTCGGCGCGAAGATGTGCTTCGCTCGCTAACAGCCGAGCTTGAGACGAAAGATCTGCGGCACCACTGTCCGCAGCGGTTTCCGCAATGGTCGTGAAACGCGCTGCTGCGGCTTCGACTTCGCCGGCTGCAATCTCTGACAGAGCTAACAGTCGTTGTGCTTCGAGTGAAGCGAGTGGCGTGTTGAGTTTGTTCGCCGCACTCGAAACCTCATCGAGAGATTTTTTCGAGATCGATCCACTGGCAAGTGACTGCATGCACTCACGACGCGCGATGTCGAATGCCTTCGCAGCAGATTCGTTTTCGGCTGCCGCATCGCACAGCTGTGTATGCAAGGGTGTCGTTGTGCCTTGATCGAGGATTGCCGCAACCCAGCGAATGGTTTCGTCATTCGCACTGATCACCGAATCCATCACCCAGCGTGACGAACTCCGTCGATGCAATCGAACCGTTTCACCTGCCGAGCGATGACGTCCACGTTCTTTCAAGTCGCCAACGATCTCGCGCAAAGTGTCGACACGAATGGACTGGCAGTCTCCACCACCCAACACCAACTCTTGTCCGTCAAACCGAATCTCACGCGCTTGCGGGTTCGAAACACGCTTTTTGGCTTCATCCGTTGTCGATGTCGAAGAATCGGAAAGTTGCGCGGTGACAGACAGCTCTTCCGGCTGAGGCTTGCTCGAGAGCATGCTGCAGCCAGCCGCAAGAGTGATCAGCGACGATCCCACCAAAGCGGTCGCACGAAGTTTTCGAACCATCCCTAACTCCCTCTCGCTTCGTCCGTGAAGCCAAATCTCAATGCTGAAAGCCGTTCAGTATGCTCTTAACAACAACCCCAAATGCCCAAGGCCTAAGGTCCAAAGCCCAGTGTCTTTCTCTAGTAGATCGCCGGTACGACGTTGTGCAATCGCAAGCACTTCGCACGGTCTGCACATTCCGGATCAGCCCGAATAACTTCGCATGGCAGGTACGTGTTCAACGTCCCATGCGGATCCGATCCGTTCGGATGAAGTGTCAACTGGTCAACAACACCCTGGCTCCGGCAAGCTGCTTCATCCGGTGTGTTAAAGATGTAGGGGCGGATCATAACGATCAACTCACTACGCAAACGGAACGTCCCTTGTCGTCGAAACAAGAATCCAACCTTCGGGATATCACCAATGATTGGAATCTGATCTCGTCGATCCAGAATCGTCTCTTCAATTAGACCACCGAGTGCGACAGCCATACCGTCTTGTGCCACAACGGTTCCCGAAACACTCCGACGGGACACCGTGTCAACGGCGACATTATTGATCGTAGCACCATCAGCGGACGGCACCGGAATCGTCGCACCACCAACAATACGCTCGCTGTTCTCTTCAACGATTCGCAGCGTCACACTTCGATCTGCATTGATATTCGGGGTGATCAACAGGGACTGTCCAACATCACGAAGCTCCGTGATGGGTGTTGAAGCGACCGCCCCCGTGTTTACACCGCCAACAATTCCACCGGGCGTGAAGCCGACAGTGAAGGGAAGTGTGTCACCCACAAAGATCCGACTCACTTCATTGTTAGCGGTAAGGATCAAAGGAGTCGCAAGAGCCGTGACGCGGTTCTTGCTCTCAAGCAGCTGCATCCTGAACCGGAAGTTCTCATCAATCACTTGGAATGTAAGCGAACCTGGGATGGTTCCACTGATGCCAAGAGCATCAGGAAGCGGACGAGCTGTCGTAGCACCACCAGGAAACGGAGCGTTAGGAGGTGTCGCACTGAATTGATCGCCATCCGAAAACGCACCCGCTACGTCGGCATCACCACCGAAGTATTCAAACGCGCTGTTCAGTCCATCATCCAGATCGACACGCAGCACTTTGACTTCCAACAACACGGTGGGAGTAGGAACATCCAACTGCTGAATTAACTTCGCGATTTGCTCCATCGTGTTAACGTCGCTAGTGCGAACCACAACCTGATTATTTCGCTGAACGGTCGAAACAAAAATCGTCGCTTGAGCGCGTCGCGAAATTTCTTCTTGCTGCTCTTCGGTCAAACCACCGCTGCTACGAGCGTTCTCAACTTCTTGGAGGACGTCCTCGAACAGTGTCCGCATGTCTTCCCGTTCTCGAAGTGCGTCGGCCGAAATATCGCTACGTGATCGATTGCGTCCAGACAAGCCGCTGCCGAAACCACCAAAACCTCCGAAACCGCCAAGCCCGCCGCCGAATCCACCAAGCCCGCCGCCGAATCCACCAAGCCCGCCGCCGAATCCGCCAAGCCCGCCGATCCCACCGCCCAAGCCTCCGATACCACCGATGCCTCCAATACCCCCGACACCTCCAATACCCCCGACACCTCCGAGTCCTCCGCCACCAAGACCACCCCCAAAGGTTCCCAAGCCGAGAGCGCGACCGTCGACGATGTCAAACTTATTGAAACGCTGCGATAGCTCGAAGACTTCGGTGAAGTTGTTGTCAGCTTGGTTTAGCTGCACACGTTCGCCGTACATGTGCTGAATCGCTTGCGCGACCGCGGCCGGGTTTGGGTAAAGCAAGGTGAACACACGTGTTTCCTCTTCCCGGAAATTTGTCAGATCACTGACAAACTCATCACGCGTGGTAATTCGGATGACTCCAGAGCCTTCGACCCGGTACAGCAGACCATTCGCATTGACGACTGCTTCGAGTGCATCTGCGGCGGTCAAATTCGACAAGGATGCCGTAATGGGTGTCTGTCCGGCCTCGGTTGAAGCGACCGCATTCAAGCCGACCTCTTTATTGAGCCCCTTTAAGACATCACTCAGGGGTGCGTCCGCAAATTCCAAGCTCGCGATAATCTCTTGGGCCTGGGGCAGATCTCGCAGGTTACGCCGTTCTTTGAAGGGGCTTGTCCGCGTGGGGCCTCCATTGGGTGGGGCGAGCTCCTCGACCTGTGGCTGCCCCCCAACGACACGGTTTACTTGCTGCGCGGAGACGGTTGCTATGAGACAGCAGGCATTCGCGACGGCAAGTACGGCGGTTAGCGTTTTGGTTCTCATACCATCCAAGACAAAGATCTTTATAAATATCGAAAGTCTTCCGCTTCGAAAGCTCGACACATCCTGTCATCGACGGCGTGCTACGAATCGCTTAGTTAAAGCGTGCCGATTTTGAGGATTGTCCCGATTCCATTGACCGCGCGGCTCGCCGCTAATGGGTAGCACGCTTTCGGGCTGCGAGAACACAAAAACACCGTTTTTTGCGGTCTTTTGAAGCGACGACCCAAACAATGACGGCGTCATACCTGGGAACCCGGCAGGCACTTTCGGAACAACAGAACTCAGTGACCAGTGAGGCATCAAAACTCAGCCCCGTTCCACCGCTGCGGAGGCGGGATCCATCCCAAGCCGGTGGGTGCGACAGATTCGGGACTTGAAGCGTTTTTACCCAAGCCCTTGACTGACTCCATAACGTATTCACAATCAGCAGACGTCTTTGTTGAGAATGCTTCTCAAGACAGCTCCATAGCGTGACGCAGCCTTCCCGATTTCTCCTCGCTACATGCATTCTGTGTTGCAGCCCTCTAGCTGTGATGCAGCCGGTCCTGCATGAGTTGCTCTGTCTGTCCGACGGATTGTTTGCAGGAGTCGCTGAGTCGGAGAATTTGGTGCGTCATTGTGGATGCTGTCAGACCGTTCGAGTTGCAGGTCCTGTCGGAATTGAGACGTCGAATGGCGACACCACTTGTGACAATCCTCTTTGTGCAATGTCGCAGCTGGAGAATGAGAAAGGCTCACGTTCTGTCGTGAACCTTATCAGCTGGCAGTTTTCAGAGACACGCATCGGTCAGCATGCGCAACTCTGGAGTCGTGGTGAGTCACGGTTTACGCGATTACGCGGGCCCCCCTGTACGTGAGAATTGGCTCCGCGTTGTGAAGTTGAAGGTATGACTAATCCCGAGATTGACAACGTCCTGCCAGGTCGTCCGTATTTAACTGGATGCGGACAAGGATGGCTTTTTCGCTCATCGGAAAGTGATGGGTATGAGCGAAATGGCTTACACCCTAACCGCTGAGGTGAGGGTTGATGTGAGCAAACTCGTTCGAAGCCGTAACGAGCACTGATCGCAACATTGCCGACACAAGATGCATCGAAGGATGTCCATCTGCTCCTAGGGAAAGGGTGATGGTTGATTGGAGCGTTAGTGACTTTGTGAGAACGTTCGATGGTAGCTAGCGAAATTGGTCTGTGGTTAATCGCTTTTTCCTCCAAGCGAAAACCCACAATAAAATCACAGGCGGAGGTTTCCATTTACCTTTTTCGATAAGAGAAGTTTGATGTCTTTCGATGTGAATGCTCGAATTGCACGAGCACACCAAACCAAGCGTGGTTTGACCCTGATCGAGTTGATTGTTGTTCTCGTGATTCTCGTTGGTTTGGGCGGATTGCTCGTACCAGTGATCAGCAACGGCCTGGAGCGCACGCACTTAGCTACCTGTGCCCAAAGTTTCCCTGAAGTCGCACAAATGATCGGTCGCCGCGTCACCACTGGTGGTGATGTAGGTGATGGCTGGGACACTGGTGTCTTCGACGCAACCGGTAACCGTGTCAACGGAGGTGCTGCTGGAGCCACGATCTCTGCTAACCAAGTAGCCGCCCTCAACGCTCTGGGAATCACGACGGTCAACAATCACGGTGATCCTTCAACCGCTGATTACAATGTTACTTTTGCTCCGTTCTATGTGACCGAGACTCTAACCGCGTCAACGGAATTGATTGTTCTCGACGCAGCACAGATTTTGGCGCTAAACCTCGATGCTGGCGGCACGTATGTGTGGCTTGGAATCGGTCCTGGTTGGGAAGGCATGCGGGATGATGCATACGAGACTCCCGTTCACTTCGGTGATACGGATGGGCTTCTGCCTCACCAGGTTTACTCGCGATTCGGTGGTATTTTCCAAGTTGCGGACGCCGGTGGAGATTTCGAACGGGCTGAATTCAAGGGTTGTAGCTATAGCCTTGATGGAACCGCCTTCGAAACAGGCGAAAACCATATCGCTTTGCATTGGCAAGAAGTGGTAGCCAACTAATTGCGCCGATCCGCTCAGCGTAAGTACGCAATCGCCGCGGACCTCCGCGGCGATTGCCTTTTCCCGTTAGAGATCAGTTTTTCAGCTGGTGAGCACGTTCGGGTAACACAATCATGCGTACAACTCGTCAACGCGTTCCAAAGGCCTATGGAGGACTAACGCTCATTGAGTTAATCGTCGTTCTTGCGATTCTCGTTGGTTTAGCGGGTTTGGTCGTACCCATATTCTCGAATACCTATGCAGACTCGGCTGAGCGCACGACGAACGCAACGCTCGTGGCGGCCCGCGCTGCAATGATACGGCAATGGACGGATACGAAGTACGTTACGCTCGATGGTTCCACGTCAACGGCTTCCGATGCTGAACGCTTCCAAACACGTTGGCTTTTCAATAGTCCGGTGACGGGATTGTCGGCAGCTGATTTCGATCCTGATACAAGGATTGGTTGGAACGGTCCGTATCTTGTGTCCTCGACGGGGCGGTATGCCGTTAATGCGACGACCAAATTCATAGCTGATTATGGTGCTACCGGAGACCCGGCAATCGTTGACTCTTTTACTGGTTCCCCGATTGTCTTCCAAGTCGTTGCGGGTCCGCCGGCATCTCCTCCGTACGATATCCGTGTCGTTTCAGCGGGTGCGAATGGGGTGCTCGACATAAGCCCTACAGACACGACCGCCGAATTAGAAGCTGGGACAAAACCCATCGGCGATGACCTATATGTAGCCTTTATACTGCGGTGAGAGGTCAGATGTTGATTCACACACCGCGGTCGGTTCGCGATCTTTGCCAACGCAAAGCGCTGACGCTCCTCGAATTGTTGATCGTGTTGGTGATCTTGGTCGCTTTAACAGCGATCGCCGTCCAGTCGATTGAACCTTTAGCTGATCAGGCACGCTACGAATCAACCCAGAGAACGTTGATTAACGTCGACGAAGCAATGGTCAGACTGTCACTCACCCCAGATCGAGTGGCTAGCTACTCCGGGTTTGTTGCGGATCTTGGCCGCTTGCCTGTGCCAGTAGGGGCAGATACCGAAACACAACTCTCTGAGCTATGGAACCAAGGGAGTTTGTCTACCTTTTCAATCGTTGCGTTTGATGACGCAGATTTGACGGATGAAGAATTCATCCCGGTCGCTGCTGGCTGGCGAGGCCCTTATCTATCACTTCCTCCGGGCCCGAGCGTTCTTCGCGATGTTTTCGGGAGGTCTTTTGAGATTATTGTTGACTCGGGATCCGTTGTAAACGTGATCTCTTCAGGGGCGAATGGTGTCGTCGACGCTGCTGACGTCGATTATGACCGCGACCTGCAACTTCCTGGTGGAGCCTGGACCACAGGGCGGTACCAGGGATCGTTAAACGTGACCATCCGGGAACTGGACGGCCTTAACGACCCCAGTATTCTCTCTGGAGAAACATTGCGTGTTAGGCTGTACGGCCCGGTGAACGGTGTCGCTTCCTTGCTGGCCGAAGTTTCCGGAACGGAAGCCACTGCTGATGAAACCGTGTCGTTTAGCCAGATGATTTTTGATCAGGCAGTCGGATCGAGGGCGATCGTTGCTTACGTGACTACCGGAGCAACTGCGCCCTACACCGTCGTGAGACAGTCGACAATCAAACAAATCGTCGTTGTTCCGGGCATGAACCCCTCCGTTCAATTAAATTTGAATCCCACACCATAGTCCTCTGAGTCTTCGGCACCAAGAGTCATGTCCAAACGCACGATTCTATTGATTACTGAATCAACTTTAGGAAGATTCGATCTTTCTGGTGGCGGGACCCCATCGGTGACGGACAGTTGGGTCCGTCCCAGCTTCGCCTCGCAATCCGTTGGAACGCTCGTAGATGCCGCATTGAGGCTAGGCAAATCGCGGAATCGCCAGGTCTACGTACTGACGACGCGGTGCTGGACCGGCTCTGTCTCATTACTCTCAGATGTAACCGCCCAGGCCTCCGGCGATGAATTAAATCAAATGGTGGCCCTAGAAGCGGAGGCATTTTCGGGAATCTCTGCATTCGAAAGTGCATTTGCTTCGCAGGCCCTTCCACCGGATGAGTTGGGCGATAATCGATATTGGCTCACGCAGATTCAAGATCAAGACCTGCGTTCTATTCAAGATGCGGTACGCCAGGCAGGAGGAAAACTGTTAGGTGTCGCGCATCCGGCGGTGCCGACGATTGATGCACCATCTACGCCAACGGAGGAATGGAGATCCTTCCAAAACTGGGATGAATCGACGCTACTGATCCGAGGATGCGGTGAGGCAATCGCAGACTTTCATTCGATGTCGTCCGGATTGCAGTCGCAGCGTACCGTACAAGAGTTTGTGACGTTTTTCAAAGGTCTTGACAGTGACACGACGCTGCAATGCGTAGGGCTGTCGGAGTTGCCTCCATTGATCGCAGACCTGCCGGAGGCGAAGGACAATCGGCAAGTTGATACAACATCCGAGTCCGATTTGAAGGCCTGGGCTGCGGCGTGGATGCGATCGCAAAACAAGCAATCCGTTGGATTGCCTTTAGTGACAATTCCAAAACGGCCAATGTCTCGTGAGGTGGGCATCTCCATTGCCGCCGTACTCGGCCTTGTCATGATGGGATCCTGTTTTGCTCACTATCGCTATTTAAAAGGAAATCTCACGGAAGTAAACGCGAGCATTGAGCAGATACAGGATCAGCAAAACCAGCTTAATGAGGACCAGAAAAAGCTAACAGAATTAGAAAAACAACAGAACAAGATCGCGTCGGAAACAGCAGCATTAGAAAAAGATGCTCAACAAGTACGGTCCGAGGTTGTGAGAGCCCAGCAAATCATTCAGCGTGGCCGCCTTCGCTGGCCTTCATTGGTCGATTCTTTGATAGAGGTCTCCGATGATGATGGTTGGGTTCGTGAGATTCGGTCTACTGATCAGGCCGTAGCGATTCGAGGACTAGCGATTGAAGATGCGGCGGTTCACCGATTGGCCGCCCGTCTCGAGTCAACAAACGCGTCCGACCAATGGAAAATTTTCCCTGCGAGAACATCGGTAAGTGACGAATCAAGACTAATCGAATTTACCATCGACTTAGTTGCCATTGGCCGCGAGAAGGCGGATTCAAAACGGAGTCGCATCCCTTCTTCGACAACATCTCGACGTGGCCGATACGTGAGAAAACCATGAATGAACGAAACCAGGAAAAGCCGAGTCCAATCCTCATGCTCGCGCCGATTGCGATCGTATTGCTCGGCTACCACTACCTATTCCACTCCAAAATAAGCTCTGACTTGAGTACTCGGCGACAGCAGCTAACCGAGTTGCAGGATAGAACACAGAATATTCAGCGTGAGCAATCGATGCTCCTTGGACAACTTGGCACAGCAAAGACGGATTTGGAATCGGAGAAACAACAATCGAGCGATGCGAAAGAGGAACTTGCTTTAGCCGTTGCTGCGAAAGCTGAACTGCGATCGCGTTTGCAGGGCAGCACTAATGAGAGTGTTGGACAGGCCAATGCTGACAGCGAAACGCCTAAAGGAGATTCATCCACACCTTTGGACGCCCTGACGACCGTACTCACCTCGATCGTGTCTGTACCCGTCGACAATCCTTCAGCGACTTCGGCAATCGTTGATGCGGACGGTGAGTGCGCACTCATGAGTTCGATATGCTCGATATTGGACGCCAATCGTCTAATGCGTTTGGAGAGTTCCGATCCTTCATCAAAATCGAACGGCCTGATCGATTCAGAACGAACTGAATTAGGAAGTTTGCTTGCCATCACGCTACCTCCGATTTCTCGTCATCAATTGCGTTTAGAGGGCAGCTTCATTGATCTGATAGCGGCGCTCCATGAACTGAATGACCGTTTGCCTGCTGTCACCGTGGTTTCGCTTTCGCTGGAACCCGTCGACATTCAAACCATGCGGTACATCTGGAAGCTAGAAGTTGGGATTCGCGGATGACTACGCCCGCTGATTCGCTTGCCGCGTCCGATGTCTCGACTCAGTCTTCTCGCGCGACGCAGCCAACGCCGAATGCATCAACGGCGGAAGAAAGACTTCATGAACTTCTCGATCATTGTGTTGAGGTCGGAGCATCCGATTTACACTTAGCGGCAAATGAATTGCCATTTTTCCGCAATCGCGGTCGCATGCTCCGCGCAGAGCGTTTCCCAAAACTCAGTTCGACGGACATCCATGAGTTCGGGCAGGTCATCGCCGGCAATAATCTTGACAGCCAAATCACCAATCGGGGCGCCATTGATGGTTCTTTGAGCGGTCGAGATGGATCTCGCTACCGATTCAACATATATGTAAGCCAGGGATTAATGGCAATCGCCATCCGCCGTTTGGATGACAAGATACGCCCACTTTCCGAACTGGGATTACCCGACTCTTTGTATTCTCTGGCGGATCTTCGCGACGGCTTAGTGATTGTTTCCGGACCGACTGGAAGCGGCAAGTCAACGACACTCGCTACTTTGATCGATCGCATTAATCGCCAACATCAATCGCACATCATTACCATCGAAGATCCAGTCGAGTACCTGCACCCCTCACAGCAGTCTTTGGTGCACCAACGTCAATTGGGAATCGACTGCCCGAGTTTTCATGACGCATTAGTCGCGTCGTTGAGGCAGGATCCGGATGTGATTCTGGTTGGTGAGATTCGCGAGTTAGAGACGATCCGGATTGCAATAACAGCGGCGGAAACAGGGCACTTGGTTTTCACAACAGTTCACGCAGGTGACAGCGTCGGCGTAATTGAGAGGATCACGAGCGTCTTCCCAGCCGAGGAACAACCGGGAGTTCGGCGACAGTTAGCCTTGGTTCTACGAGCCA
This sequence comes from Planctomycetota bacterium, assembly GCA_039179795.1. Classification (GTDB taxonomy): domain Bacteria; phylum Planctomycetota; class Planctomycetia; order Pirellulales; family Pirellulaceae; genus Rubripirellula. Next base: position 540,179 of record JBCDEM010000002.1, read on the forward strand.
ACATTTCTCAAAAGCTCATTGTTGCTGACGGAAAAGCTGTGGTCGCTGATGAGAAACGAGGTTCGAATGAAGTGAAGAGGAGAGTCATCGCCAGCGAAATCATGCGAGTCAACTCGGCGGTGGCTAACCTCGTTGCAACTGGCAAAAGCCAACAAATCTATTCTGTAATAGAGTCTGGAACTGCGGCTGGCATGCAGACTCTGGATCAAGATTTAGCAAGACTCATGACGGAAGGAATGATCAGCGAGCGGACGGCCATGGCCTATGCACACAACCCCGCAATCGTAGCCGATCGATTTACAAGGATGCGACAAAGGAGGCTGCAATGAGCGCGGGTCCAGCGAGAGTAGAACAAGATGCTCTGCAGATTGGTGAAGTCCGAATTGATCCTGCCTGGGCACTGAAGATTCCTGCGTCACTAGCTCTCAGGAAGTCCGTGCTACCGATATGTGAATTGGATGGGATCGTTCAAGTAGCTTGTTGCGACGTCGATGACGAAACGACTGCCCAAGCCATTCGCAAAGCGACCGGTCGAGATGTTCGGATGATCGAAACAGATCCCGGGCAATTACGCGAAGTATTAACTCGAATTTATGGCGGAGTCTCAGTGCCCGCTGGAGTGGCTGGACCGGGGGCGGCACGACGAGGGGAAGCCGCGGAGGCGGATGACGCCGCGACGATTTGTGATGAGGTGCTACTTGCCGCCGTAATGCGAGAGGCGTCAGACATTCACTTCCTACCGACCGAAACTTCGTTTTTAGTTCGGCTCAGAGTTGATGGAGCTTTAGAGACGTATCGAGAGTTGTCAAAAGATGTCCAAGGGGCCGTGACTAGCCGTATAAAAGTGCTTTCCGGCCTGGATATTGCAGAGAAGCGCGCCCCGCAAGATGGGCGTTTCAATACGAGAATTGGCCCCAACCGTCGCAAGCTAGATCTTCGGGTTGCCACGTTGCCAACTCGATTCGGAGAACGAACAACAATGCGACTTCTTGCTACCGCCTCAACGTCATTGACGATGGAGAGGCTCGGCATGGACGAGCGTGGAATCGATTTGTTTCGAACGGCGATCAACCGCCCGCACGGCATGATCTTGTTGACCGGTCCGACGGGTAGTGGAAAGAGTACATCGCTGTTCGTTGCTTTGTCAGAACTGCTAGCTCGGCGTGGCGGGAATGTAATTACTGTTGAGGACCCGATCGAATATGAAATCACGGGCGCTTCACAGGTCGAAGTAGACGGAACGGACAGAGTCAGCTTTCATCGAGCACTTCGAAGCATTCTTCGTCACGACCCTGACGTCGTGATGATTGGTGAGATTCGTGACAGTGAAACAGCGAACATTGCGGTCAAAGCGTCGTTGACCGGGCACTTAGTTCTCAGCACCTTGCACACCAATACGGCTGTTGGCGTGATTACACGACTTGCCGATTTGGGTTTGGAGCGTTTTCTTATTGCCGCAACCGTTCGGATGGCCATAGCACAACGCTTGGTACGCCGGCTATGCCCAAACTGTCGTGAAGCACGTCCAATGACCACAACAGAGGCTTTATCACTCGGTCGCCGAGATTTAACAGGAAAGACAATCTACGAACCGACCGGCTGTGTCTACTGCGCGGGGAGGGGTTTTAATGGCCGCGTTGCCATGTTCGAAATGCTCGCAATCGATCAAAAACTTGCAGCCATGATCGATGATGATGCGGAAGAGTCCGAACTTCTAAAGGAAATTCGTGCTGCCGGAACGCCCGGCCTTGTTGACGATGCCATCGCAAAGCTACTTGATGGTGTTACATCGCTCCCCGAAGTCTTAACCAACGTTGTTGAGTTCTAATTCACCATGCCTAGCTACAGCTACATTGCACGAAATGAACAGGGTCAGTTGCAGCGAGGACTGGAACAATCGGATTCACCATCTAGCCTTTCAACGGCATTGCGTAGCCGAGGCTTGCGACTCATCAAGTTTCAAAAGCAAATTGAGAAAATATCTCCTTTCGAATGGTTAGCAACTCACCTCAACCCCCTGCAGTACATCCCACCACGTCAGTTATCCATCGAGTTAATGCTTTCGCAAATCGCGGTCATGCTGCGAAGTGGAGTGACACTACTAAGGGCACTAAGAACCTGTGAGCAGCAAGCTAGGTTTGCACCCATGCGGCGGATGACCAGCCGTATCAATGATTCGGTTCAAGACGGGCAATCATTGGCAGAAGCATTTGAATCTGAAAAGCGCATTCCGCAGATTGCCATACAGATGACACGAGTCGGAGAACTGACAGGGAATCTCGATTCAGTGCTTGATAAAAGTGCCAAGGCGATGGCGAACCGTCGGCGAACCCTATCACAGACAATAACGGCACTGGCTTACCCAGCGTTTGTCACTGTCGCTGCTCTCGGCGTGGCAACGTATATGGTGATTGTTGTTATCCCGGAAATACAGAAGGTCCTGGGAGCGATGGGGCGAAGACTCCCTCCGTTGCCGCAAATGCTGATGGATATTTCCGAGTGGATACAACTCAATGGTGCGACGACGGCCGTTTTGATCATGGCCTTTGTACTGTCGTGCGTGCTCTTCTATTTGTGGCCACCGTCGCGTTTTCAAATCGACCGATTCGCACTGAGGCTACCGATCATAGGACATGTCCTTCGTGTCGGCGGAACCGTGACGTTTGCGTCGTCATTGCAATCAATGCTGAGTAGTGGGATTACTGTCGTTGAATCGCTCCGTACCGTTGAACAGCTTCACTACAACCGCTTCTTGGCAAGTAGAGTGGCGGCGGCAAGGGAAGCCGTGATAGCTGGTGACGGATTGGCTCCATCTTTAGCTCAGAAATACACCTTCACTCCGATGCTCGCGAGCATGGTTGCCGTTGCGGAAGACACTGGGCAAATGGAGGAAGTCCTACAACAGGTCAATGATTTCCATGACGAGCAACTTCAAACGGCGATCAAGCGGTTAAGCCTGTTGGTGGAACCGCTGGTCGTCATCTTTGTGGGTGGCATCGTGGGCACCATTTACATCTCATTCTTCCTTGCGTTGTTCTCGGCGTCTGGCGGCGTGTGAGTGATCGGGATGGTAAGGCGGGTCACGTTGCCAGTGTCATACCGTACTGCGGAGGCTTTAGAGGATCACTCAGTTGACGTATCCTTTACGATCGATTTGATAATCGCGGCGGGCGAACCACTTTCTGATTCTGCTAGTACAAACAACGCAGCATGACCTGGATCCAAGACCGCTGGCACCTCCTGCGATTTAATCGCTTGGACTTCGAACGCAAGTATGTGGTCGACCAAGTGCTTTCGCAGAAGCCTCGCAGTCGAGTCGTGCTTACACGTCGCCGAGGCGATCGACGGCAGACGATCATGAAACTTAGTGAGCGAGCAGCGGCGAACCCTTTGGAGGTTCAATGTTTACGCTCGCTGCGCCATCCGGGGATTATTTCCTACCTAGGCCACGGCTTTACACGGGACTGTCGACAGTGGATCGAAACGGAATATGTTGACGGTGTACCGCTGTCAGCTTGGCTCGATAGTCGTCCTTCTAGTGAGGACACGGAACTCTCTGCCACGAGAATTCTCCTACAGCTTTTATCCGTAGTGCAATACGTACACTGCTGTGGGTGGCTCCATGGTGATTTGTCGCCTCAGAATATTCTAGTTGTACCGGCGAAATGGAGCGTCGTTTTGGTGGACTTCGAGCATGCCCGCATGCTCGAGGCAGCAAATTCAACCGTTCTTCCACGTAAGCACTCGCCGGCGTTCGCATCACCTCACGAAGCAGCCGGTGGGGTAACAACCGAAGCTTGCGAACAATTCGCGTTGGGTAAGCTTGGGCTTATGATGCTTGGTCTATTCGAAAGCGAAACGCAGTCGAAACTGAAAGCGATTCTGTCCAGAGCGGCGTCTGCCCGCATGGAGGATCGCTACCCGACTCTCCAAGCGATCGTCAACGACGTCGAGAATTCCGTTCGCAAACCACAAATGCAATGGAATCAATGATCATCAACATTCCTTGCATCCATTTAACTTCCACCGAATCAAAAACGTGATTCTAGAGGCTTCAGCCTTAGGCCTCGGGAACCCGAGCGATCTCTGTTCGAGTAGTCACAAGTGCCCAGAAAAGTAAAGAAACGTCGCAACCCGGATTTGCGAAATCACTCACATGGGCCCGCGGGCTCAGATGTGCCGAAGCCGTCAGAGGGAAGCACTCGACGGCTCGCGCTAATGATGTACTTCGGATTGCTACTCATCGTTGGCGGAAGTCATCTACGTTGCTTTACCGTTCCATTTCAATTTGATGATGCTGTCAATATCTCATCAAATAACGTCGTTCTAGCTTACGTAGAGAACGGAGATATCCGCGGCATTCTCCGCAACAATCGTCCATTTGGCGTGTGGACTCTAGCCATGAACTATAAGCTGCATGAAGCAAAGGTTTGGGGCTATCACTTTGTCAGTCTAGTGACCCACCTTTTATCAACTTGCGCGGTTTTCTGGCTTGCGAATTGGGCTTTTAAACGACGAGCGACCGATCTTTTCCGCAGTCGCAAATTTCAGCTTTGGATGGCTTGGAGCATCGCGTTATGTTGGGGCACGCATCCACTGGTTTCCCAAGCGGTTATATATATCGTCCAACGATTCGAATTGATGGCCGCGTTTTTTACGCTGGTTGCAGTTCTATCTTATTGCCTGGTTGCCGGCGGCTCTCGATGGTCGTTGATTCTACTTGGCCTCGCGGCATGGCTTGGGGTGCTCAGCAAAGAACCGGCCGCCACGTTACCGTTGCTCTTAATATTATGGGATCGCGTTTTCTGCGTCGGCCTCTGGAAGCAACGCAGACCCTGGCTCCGCCCGACCGCTTTGCTCATCGCCGTCAGCCCATGGCTATGGTTTTTACCCAGCGTGTCTCGATGGTTATTCCCAGCAACGACGATAGGTCAATCATCCTATGTACCGTCAATGGGCTTCGGCGTGAAATCGCTTAGTTGGTGGGACTATTTGAGGACTCAGCCTGAGATTATCTGCCACTATGTGCGTCTTAGTGTGTGGCCTACCGATCTCTGCTTCGATTACGGCTGGGACGTACAGGCGAATGCTGCAATTTACTGGCCCTTGGTACTCCTTTTCTGCGTTTTTTTGTTGATTGGATGCGTGCTGTGGTGGAAGCGATCAGTCTATGGATTTTTGGTATTGGCTTTCTTTGTCTACCTGGCACCCTCCTCCAGCATCATTCCCATTAAAGATTTGGCGGTGGAGCATCGGATGTATCTACCACTGGTTCTTGTCATTGCGTTCATCGTTTTGAGTGCGGTCCAGTTGGTATCAATGCTGTTGCGTTTAGGGAATCCGAGCGCAGCTATCACAAGACCTATCGCATTGGTTCTGGCCATGACAGTATTCCTTGTTGCAGGTGCCTATGGCTGGCTCACGCATCTCCGAACAAATGTGTACCAATCACCATTGCTGCTCTGGCAAGACACGGTTGCGAAACGCCCTAGCAATAAGCGGGCGAAACTAGCTCTTGGTACGTTGCTAGTGTTATTTGAGAACGATCCAGAAGCGGCTTTACCTCTTCTTGAAGACGGCATTACGTCTTATTCGACGAGGCCTCTTGCCTGGCATCACTTGGCAGAGTGTCAGCGGAAGCTTGGTATGCTTGAGAAAGCAAAAATTTCGGCAGGAAGAGCCGTGTCTCTCGATCCAGAGATGGGCCAAGCACACAATCTGCTGGGAATCATTCACTTGCAAAGCAATGATCTTGCCGAAGCGAAAACTTCATTCGAGCGCGCAGTAGAGTTTGGTCAACCGATCGGTCGCTACAATTTGGCAACGATCAGCCTTCGCGAAGGAGATCCAGCATCCGCATTAGAGCATCTAGAATCGCTGATCGCGGAACTTCCCGACTTTAGGAACTCGTATCGACGATTAGCATGGGTACTGGCAACCGTTCCGGATGAAAGTTTGCGAGATGGCCTACGTGCCTTGCGGATTCTTCGCGATGATTTCCGGGTCGAGTCCAGTCAAGATGGCTATGCCTGGGACGCCTATGCTGCCGCCTTAGCCGAGTCCGGCGAATTCGAGCAAGCAAAGCTGGCTGCCGAAAGAGGATTGGCCCTTGCCAAACAAGCGGGCCTCGATCGACTTGGAGACCAGATCGCTAAGCGTGTGAAGATTTACGACGGTCAAAGTGTTTACCGTGATAACGGTTCGGATCAGGAAGGAATCGTCGGACTCGAACCATGAGCTGCACCGAATCTAAAACGCACGGTTTTGATTACAGACCGGCTTTTCGATAAGAGGCCCTTTCCTGACGTCAGTCCGCGACACCGACTCAGAGTAGCGCGACATGAGTCTATCGATTGATTTGCATCAAGTTAGATTCCGGGATCGCGCGACTCGGAATTTGGCAGGGATATCCCGTTGGATTTTGACCGCCATCCCAGTGTCGATTCAGCTTTTTACAGCCATCGCGAACAACCGATCACCTGGGCCTATTCGCCAACGATCCCACGGCCCGCTCTTTGACGTCGACGGCAACGGTTCCGTTTCGGCGCTCGATGCGTTGCTGGTGATCAACGACTTGAGTCGCTCGCAATCGGACTCGGCTGAAAGCTCGGCAGAGAACGAAGAGCGATCACGGACGGATGTCAATGAAGATGGTGATGTCACGGCGGTTGATGCGTTGGTGATTATCAACCACTTGAGTCGTCAAGAGAGCGGTCTGTTTGTGGCGGCCGTCGATGACATCTTCACAGGAAGTGATATCGATGTGTCGTGGATCGAAGGTCCAGTGGTGAACCTGTTTTAGTTTCTGACGTTGTGAATGAAGCTACGAGGGCAACAAGTCCCCATTGGCCAGGAAGAGGATAAAGACAAGTGAGCGTTTGGCTCGTTACTGGCGGCGCTGGTTTTATTGGATCGTGTTTTATTCGATCTTCCCTCGCACTTGATCCTGACCTGACGGTTCTAAATCTCGATAAGCTCACTTACGCGGGACATCTTAAAAACCTCGAGGGTGTTCCCGCTGATCGTTATTCCTTTTGCCACGCAGCGATCGAGGACGGAGTGCAAGTCGCGCGTCTACTCAATGAGCACCGTCCGTCAGCGGTCATCAATTTCGCTGCTGAGTCGCACGTTGATCGTTCGATCGATGACCCTGCTTCGTTTCTTCAAACGAACGTTGTCGGAACCGTCACTCTGCTCGAGCGGACACTCGCCTTCTTTCGGGAATTGAGCGGACAAGATGCCGATGCGTTTCGCATGTTGCATGTCTCGACCGATGAAGTCTACGGGTCTCTGGGAGACGTTGGTAAGTTTGTGGAGACGACACCCTATCAACCCAATTCGCCTTATGCAGCTTCCAAGGCGAGCTCAGACATGTTCGTGCGGGCTTATCACGAAACCTATGGCCTGCCGACCGTGATTACAAACTGCTCCAACAATTACGGGCCGTATCAGTTTCCGGAAAAGCTAATCCCGACGATGATTCTCAACGCTGCGGAAGGCAAGGAACTGCCGGTGTATGGCGATGGGAAAAATGTTCGCGATTGGCTGTTCGTGGACGATCATTGCCAAGCGATTCGGCACGTCTTGTCGGATGGTCGAATCGGTGAAACGTACAACATCGGAGGTGATTCCGAGCGAACGAATCTGGAAGTCGTTCACACCATCTGCGATTTGGTTGATGAATCGCTGCAGACAAAATCGTCTCGCAACCTGTTGCGATTTGTCACGGACCGCCCGGGACACGACCGACGTTATGCGATCGATGCGTCAAAGATTCGCGATGAATTAGGGTGGACACCCACGGTGACTTTCGAAGAGGGATTGCGACGGACCGTCCAGTGGTGTTTGAAGAATGATTCTTGGATTAAGGCCGTCACCTCCGGCGACGGCGAGCGTAAGCGTTTGGGAACGCCGAGGTAGGTCACACTGATAGCCGCCGATTTCTCCGCCGTTCGTAGCAAAGAAAGATCAAGAGACGCTACGATCGGCGACTATCGGCATGTGCGGTTGAAGAAGGGACGCTACGATCGGCGGAGCGATCGGCGACTATCGGCATGCGGAGCATGCCCTGCTATCGGTAGTATTCCAAGCCGACGAAGCAGCCGTGGAACTCCAGGGAGTCGGGGTTCGCTGGAGAACCCTGTTGGTTGGTTACGGTGACGGCATTGTCCATGAAGATGCCCTGATAACCCAACCGCACAAACGTCGATTGACAGATCGGATAGGCAACCGATGCTTCTAGATCAGCGAAGATCGAAACTTCCTGATCTTCGGTAGAGAAAGTGGGATCGGCGACTCCGTCTAACACCAACGCGGTGGTATACCGCGGTCCGCGTTGTTTGATCTGGTTGTTGAGTATGCCACCCAACAGACTGACTTTCCAAACAGATCGACGATAGAACCAGCCCGTGCGAATGCCGGTGTGGACTCCAAACATCGAGTTGTCCACACTGCCAAAGTAACTCTCGACATCGGGAACCGGCTGGCTGTTGTTCAGCGTGACATCAAACGAGTCACTATGCTCGATGTATCTCAAGCCGAGAAGCCACTGGTATTCTTGATGGATCGGATCTTCGGCGACCAAGTTGATATCGGTACTGAAGTAGTCGGCTTCGAAGGTCCCCTGAGCCGCGATCGCTGCCGGGTCACCGGGCAGCGGTTGAAAGTTTCCGCGCGCGGTCCATCCGCCTGCCATCGCATGGCGTGCTTCAACAAACCCGTTGCCCCACAATCGGAGCCCAAGGTTCAACCGAAAGCCTGGTTCGAAACCGTGTGAGAGCGACTCTTGAAAAAATTGCGTGCCACCATCGGTGCCAACCAATTGAAAGTTGTCAGCGTCGCGTCCAATGAACAAAAGATCCGACGAGACGTAAGCCAGATCGAAGCGACACAGACGCATCCCATCTTCGATCGTTTCGCAGTAGCCACTACAGCTGCTGCCGCATGCTCCTCCGCAACTCCATCCTGACGTAACGCAACCGCAGGCTTCTCCGATCGTGCTGTATCCCTTTGACGAATCGACGATGCTGGAAGCCCCACCGTGCGACTCGACGTTGTACCAGGGTTCCCCGGTCTGCTCGTCCATTTGCATCGAAGTCGACGCTGGATCGGCGACCGATGTGCTATCGTCAACCGATAACCACTCACCATCCGACGGCGTCGTTATACCGCTCGAAGGTGTGGATGCTTGCTGTGCCAGAGACCGTGAGCAGCATCCCAAAGCGGAAATAACGAACAGGAGATGCAGATAACTACGCACGAACTAAGTCCGCTGAGCGGAGGATGTGGTCGGAGACCGTAATCGTCAGTCGTATCGGCAGTCGTTCGAGTTCGACTTGAGTCGATCAAACGGGTTTTGACGCTTGTAACGGGTGAAACCGACCCTCTGGCGAGCGATCGAATTCTGCGGTGGTTGGTAGGAACCGAGGAGAGCTCGACTAAACTGCTGGGTATGAAAACTTCAAACCAAGCTTTGCCTGCCAAAACAAAGAACTGGATCGCCGCCTTTACGCTCGTGTCCATCACGTGTTGCACGTCTGCGGAGGCGCAAACACGCCAGCCACCGCGGCCTCCTCAAGGCGACCCGCCGGCCCAACGGGATCCGACGATCCCGAGTGCGGAAATCCAACGCCGAGCACGAACGCGACCCCAGACGAATCGGGCGTTCAATCCGGCGAACAGACTTCCATCGCTTGCTCCCCGCAGTCTTTCCCCGCGTTTGGGCAGTGGGAACCTGATTCAGCTGCAGTCGATCGTGCAATCCTCTGAGAGCCGTTGTACCGCAACGCTGCGTTCAGGTGACCAAGTCGTCACGGTCACGTTCGATCGAAACGGCCCAACGCGTGAAGTTCAATTGCCGGCGACGCAATTTGCAGACTTCGCATCCACCGTGCAGCGTCTCAGTCTCGAACTACGACAATTGCGAGCCCAAGCAAGCCTCGCGGTCGAGGATCTCTTGGAAACGAACGAATTGGATAATGCCCAGAGGAACCCAACCCAGAGGAACCCAACCGAGCGGAATCCAGCCGAGCAGAATCCAGCGGAGGGCAACCCAGTTGATCAGGTCGATCCGGTCGACCAGGGCAATCCAGCAGAGCAGGGCAATCCAGCAGAGCAGGGTGCCGCCCAAGGTGATGCGTCAGGGCAGAATCCGGACCAGGAGTCTCTTGCCGAAATCGCTGCGAGAGCCGAAGCGGAGATGTTGGAGGTGGAGCGTGAGTTCCTACGCCAAGCGATGCGGCCCCAGCGAATCGACTTGTCCAGCAGCTTTACGCTCGAAGGCAATCTCTATCGCGTCGTCGATTTCACCAGTGACACGCTGCTCCTTGAACAAATCCCACTGGGTAAGTACGTGATCGTCCGCTGAGTTCCTTGGTCCTAGAATCTCACTGTAACTGAGGTTCACTAGCTACTTACGAGATAGCCCTGATGGTGCTTCGCCATCATCGCTTTGGCCCGCTGTAAATCCGACGACTGGAATTCCAGCCGCTGGCTAGGCTCTCGTAACAATCACGAAATGGAGAGACTCGATGCATCGCGTGCGGGAATGTCACGACCAACGTCTCTTCTAAACGACAGTAGGACTCGCAGTGACGACCATGCTTAAAGAAATCGATCGTCTTCCAACTCGCAAGCCTGCTCGTTTGGATACGTGAAGCGAGCCCCAACCAGCCGCTTCCAATCATTGGGTCGAACGCACGGATCAGCACAGCGACCTGCTTTGTAAACTGCCCTAGCCCCAGAGCGAGCGTGCTCCGCAATACGCGGACGGCAGGCAGTCCTGCGCTGGCATTGCATTCCTCAAAGACGCTTGACAATTCCCTTGAGTAAACATCGCTTTTAACAACCGCATGAACAAAATCTCGAACCTCCACGCAGTCGGCGATGTGCCTGGCAATGCTGTTGAGCTCAAGCGTGTGAAGCGTCTCGGTCGGCTGCAAGGCTAGCAGCGATTCGATCGTATCGAGAAGAGTTTCTGTGTGAGTTTTCATTTCGTTCGCATCACAATTTGCTCTACGTCGAACTATAGGAATCGATCAAGGCAGAACTTCACGCGAAGCGGCGTGCTTGCGCCTGTTGACGCCTTGCTACACAAAGGTGATGCGGAATGACAGAGAGGTCACGAGAGCGATTAAAACTGGCCGAGAGCCGGATGCCATTCGTCATTTGCCAGTACACAACTCAAGAGCCGAGGTAGTGGATCGGCTGGGGATGACTTGCGACTGGATCATTAGATGTCGCTTTCAGCAAGGAAAAGGATACGTGTCTCCTACCCGTGACCTGGTCAACGGAACGATCAATGAATCTGTTTTCGAAACACGGCTTTGAAGTGGAACATACGCCGGGCATCGCTCGATCACTCATCCGTATCGAAGGTGATGGCGATCAAATCATCGTGACCGATGAAGAAGGTTATGATCTGCCTTCAAGTCAGGGTCCCTTCAAAGTGATGTGTATCTCACGAGACAACGACTTGATTGCGGGACCCGAGATGTTCGAATCGTTCGACGGAATCATCGAGTGGCTCGAGTCCCGCGAGCGGTAGCGCGCCGAAGTATTATCGAGCGTGACCCACAATCATGTCTTTAGTGATGATCGTCATGCAGAGCATGACCTACCGGTTCGACTATGATGTTGCACGCCTCCGGCGTAGGTCATGCTCCGCATGACGCACAACCGCGGCCATGTAACACAGAACGTGACCTACGCGTTCCCGCTACGATCGGCGACGATTGAAGAAGATTTGATGCGTCACGCACAGCATGCCCTACATCACCTATCCCGGACATGATTGATCCTATGAGCCCACTTCAACACTGCGCGCAACTTGTTGTTTTGTTGTCGATTGTTCTCTTGAGCGATCACTCCGTTGTTGCGGATACACCCAACATCCTGCTTATCGTGTCAGACGATCAGGGCTATAACGATCTTGGCTCACTTGGCAATGGAATCATCACACCGAATTTGGATCGGCTTACGCGTGAAGGAACACGGCTCACCAACTTTTATGTGACTTGGCCAGCATGCACTCCTTCACGAGCAAGTTTGCTCACGGGCCGATATCCGCAGCGGAATGGCATCTATGACATGATCCGCAACGAGGCACCGGACTATGGAAAAAAGTACTCAGCCGAAGAGTACGCGGTGACGTTTGAAAGGATCGGAGGCATGGACCTTCGTGAGGTGATCATCCCTCAACTTCTCAAAGAAGCTGGCTACAGAAGCGGCATCTACGGCAAGTGGGATCTCGGTTCGTTGAAGCGATTCCTACCAACGTCGCGCGGCTTCGATCACTTCTACGGCTTTGTGAACACTGGCATCGACTACTACACGCATGAACGGTACGGAGTGCCGAGCATGATGCGCGACCTGGTAGCAACCACCGAAGATAAAGGAACCTATTGCACGGATTTGTTCACGCGTGAAGCGTTACGATTCTTGGAATCGAATGTGGCAGACCAACCCTTCTTTTTGTATTTGCCGTTTAATGCACCGCACGGCTCTTCGGCTTTGGAACCCGAGATTCGCTCCAGCGTGCAAGCCCCGGACGAATTCAAACAACTGTATCCGCCGTTGAAAGAGGAATTTCGGACGGTCAAAACGTTTCGCTACGCATCGCCCGCACAGGTCGTGACTCCGGAAGCCAAAATTCGAAACTATCGTGCGGCGGTGACTTGCATGGATGCGGGGATCGGCCAGATTCTCGACATGTTGGAGAAACGCAAGATCCTCGATAACACGATCGTTATCTTCTTCTCCGACAATGGCGGCAGCAGTAGCGCAGATAACTCTCCGCTGAGGGGCCGCAAGTCGCAAACATGGGAGGGCGGCATCCGGGTGCCTTGTCTGATTCGTTGGCCCAACGGAAACATTCCGGCTGGAACGGTTAACGACGCGTTTTTGACCAGCTTGGAGATCTTGCCCAGTTTGGTCGCGGCAACGGGAGCCCCATTGCCGAGCGACTTGGTTCTCGACGGATTCGACTGGTGGGATGTTGTGCGGGGCAGAGCGGAATCGCCAAGACGAGAAATGTTTTGGAAACGGCGCGACTACATCGCCGCTCGCGTGGACGATTGGAAATGGGTCCAAATGGGTGACCAAGCTGGTGGCTTGTTCGATCTTTCGGAGGACATCGGCGAGCAGAACGATCTGTCCGAAGCGAAGCCCGAGGTTCTGAAGAGGGTCAAAGCTCGGTACGCAGACTGGCTGAATCAGATGAAAGCCGCCGAGCCACGAGGGCCATTCCGCGATTTCTAAGTGATGGATGAGGCAATAAACGCGCTTAATCAACGGCGGGACGGATCGGGAACGTTGAAGGGCGACTGGGGACTCGTGGCCTCATCCAGCACGCAGATCTGCGGACCCCCTAGGTCTCATTGACCATTCCAGCGATGGCCAATACATTTAGCCGCAAAATCACGTGTTTTTTGAGCTGAACGAGGACTGGGGTGAGCCTCCGTTTTGGTCATTTGCCCGCAACTTTTCCCCGGGGACTCAAAAGCGAGACGATCTCCGGGTGGAAGGGGCTCGTTTTCGACTTCTGCCTGCCAACGAAAATGACCGCTCGGCCGAGCGGTCCGGACTTCCGCCGCTCGTTCGCAGTTGACCTCAAACGGCTCCGTGACACGCTCCCCTTAGCACCCGGTTCGAGCACCGGAAATTCAACCCAACAACCGTTCAACGTTCACCGGCTTATTAGAGAGAAATAATGGCTAAGAAAGCTTCGCAAGAAAAAATGGTTTACTACTTCGGTAAGTCGAAGACCGAAGGTAAAGGGAAGAGCAAAATCCTGCTTGGTGGCAAGGGAACCAACTTGGCCGAAATGACGAGCATTGGTTTGCCCGTGCCTCCCGGCTTTACGATCACGACCGAAGTCTGCGATTCGTATTACAAAGCCGGAAAGAAGTTGCCATCGGGCCTGATGGACCAGGTGAACACGGCTGTCAAACGTTTGGAAAAAGAGCTGGGTAAAAAGTTTGGCGATAACGCCAACCCATTACTCGTGAGTGTTCGAAGTGGTGCGGCTGTCAGCATGCCCGGCATGATGAACACGATTCTGAACCTGGGCTTGAACGACGAAGCCACCGAAGGACTCGCCAAAGCCACGAAAAACGAACGCTTCGCATACGACGCTTATCGCCGACTGATCAACATGTTCGGCGACGTCGTGATGGATATGGATCACCATGTTTTTGAAGCAGCATTCGACAAGATCAAAAAGAAATACAAAGTCACCGAAGACACGGAAGTACCTGCCGAGGGCCTGAAAGAGCTGTGTGAGTCTTACAAGGCTGTCTACAAGAAGCACACCGGTGAATCGTTCCCGCAGGATCCCATGAAGCAACTGCAACTGTCGATCGAGGCAGTTTTTGGATCTTGGAACACCGCGCGTGCAGTTCGTTACCGTGAGATTGAAAATATCCGTGGATTGCTCGGTACAGCAGTCAACGTTCAATCGATGGTTTATGGAAACATGGGTGATGATTCCGGGACGGGCGTCGCCTTCACGCGAAACCCAAACACCGGAGAGAACAAGTTCTTCGGCGAGTTCTTGGTGAACGCTCAAGGCGAGGACGTCGTTGCTGGGATTCGTACTCCACAGCCCGTCGCCGAGATGAGCAAGTGGAATCGCAGTGTGTATCGACAACTGCTCGATATTAAGAAGATCCTGGAAGACCACTACAAGGAAATGCAGGACATCGAATTCACGATCGAGCGTGGCGAGTTGTTCATGCTGCAAACCCGTACCGGTAAACGAACGGGCGTCGCAGCAGTAAAGATTGCCTGCGATATGGTCAAAGAGAAACTGATCGACCAAAAAGAAGCCGTTCTGCGTGTTCCACCGAATGACCTCACGCAATTGTTGCTGCCGAGTTTCAAGCCGACCGCTCGCAATGCCGCGGATGTTCTGACACGCGGTTTACCTGCTTCGCCCGGTGCGTCCGTTGGCAAGCTCGCCTTCACCGCAGAAGAGGCCCGCGAACGAGCCGAAGCTGGCGAATCCGTCATTTTGGTGCGAAAAGAAACGAGCCCCGAAGATGTCGACGGAATGAACGCGGCCGCCGGCATTTTGACCAGCACGGGCGGCATGACCAGCCACGCAGCTGTGGTTGCCCGTGGTTGGGGCAAATGCTGTGTCGCGGGTGCGGGTGACATCGAGATCAATGAGAAGGGCAAAAAGATCAAAGTCGATGGACGCACCTTCGGTACGTCAGACTTGATCAGCTTGGACGGAACGACCGGTGAAGTCATGGCCGGTGAAGTCGAAACACAAGAACCGAAGCTGTCGGGCGACTTCGCAAAGTTGATGAAGTGGGCCGATGAGTATCGAAAACTCGCCGTCCGCACGAACGCCGATTCGCCTGCCGACAGCAAGCGTGCTCGTGACTTTGGCGCCGAAGGCATTGGACTTTGCCGAACCGAACACATGTTCTTCGAGTCCGATCGGATCATCCACATGCGTGCGATGATCTTGGCGGACAACGAAAAGGATCGCCGAGCCGCGTTAAAGAAACTGTTGCCGTTCCAACGGAAAGACTTCGAAGGCATCTTCAAAGCAATGAACGGTCTGCCCGTTACCATTCGCTTGTTGGACCCACCGCTGCACGAGTTCCTGCCACACGATAAATCGGCTCAAAAAGCGATGGCGGATGAACTGGGTGTCAAACCTGCCGAGATCGTTAAGCGTGCTTCCGCATTGCATGAAGCGAACCCTATGCTCGGCCACCGCGGTTGCCGACTGAGCGTGACGTATCCAGAGATCCTGGAGATGCAAGTTCGTGCCATCGTGGAAGCGGCGATCCGCTGTGCAAGCAAGAAGATCAAAGCACAACCGGAGATCATGATTCCGCTCGTTGGCACCTCCGCTGAATTGGAAACACTTCGAGAAAAGGTCGAAGCAACGATCAAAGAGACGAAAGAGGCGAAGAAGTTCACCGGTAAACTGGACATTTTGATCGGTACGATGATCGAGATTCCACGTGCCGCACTGACAGCGGATGAAGTCGCTGAGTTTGCAGACTTCTTCAGCTTCGGAACGAATGACCTCACTCAGATGACATTCGGTTATAGCCGAGACGATGTGAATACGTTCTTGCCCGATTACCTGCAGCAAGACATTTTGCACGTCGACCCCTTCCAATCGCTGGACCAGACGGGTGTTGGCCAGTTGGTCGACATGGGTGTCGAGAAAGGTCGTAGCACCAAGAAGAATCTCAAAGTGGGTATCTGTGGTGAGCATGGTGGTGACCCCTCCTCAATTGACTTCTGTCACCGAGTGGGGCTCGACTATGTCAGTTGCAGCCCATTCCGTGTTCCGATTGCACGACTGGCTGCCGCCCAAGCTTCCTTAAAGAAGTAACCGGCGAAGACCATTTTGACGGGCCGGTGACATCGCCGGCCCTTTGAGCAGGTTCGGCCTGAACATGAGTTTAGGATCAGGCCGCAATTCAAGCGTGGACGAGGTGACGCGGCACGATGGTCTTTGATTTGCCATCGTTGGGTTCTCAAACCTCTGTTTCTGACGGGGGATTGGGGTGATCATCCGCTCGCCGAAGCCCCTACAATCTTTGGCCGAATCCATTCGTAAAACCTGACCCCAATCCACGGCATTAAAGATGAGCGACTTGCACGCCAAGTACAACGAAGTCGAAAAACTAATCGATGACGAGAAGTTTGAGGACGCGATTGCCGGCCTAAATGAAATCGTCGAAGCCGACGAGAGCTTTGTCCTGGCACACTTGGCACTCGCCCGCGTGTACACCAAAACAGGGCAGCATGATCTGGCCGTACAGCATGCGGAGAAGGCTTGTGAGCTGGAGCCGAATGAGTCGTTTAACTACACCGCGCTGAGCGTGACGTATCAACGTGCCTGGGCCGGGACTCAAAACCAGCAATTCATCACGAAGGCCGAAGACGCCATGGCAAAGGCACAAATGCTGGCACAGCAATAAACTCGCTGCCGATTGCCCGACCGCTACTGTGCGGCAATCCGTCACATAAAGACGTGGACGACCGCAATTAGTCGGCTAGCTGGTTCCCACCCGACAGAGTTTTACACGGCTGTTACACGGATGGTGATTGTTGGTGACAACGTTCTATGGCTTAGCCGGTACACTTCTGTCGTGATCATTGGCATGGGAGGCCGATGAGCTGAATTCCCAACTTGGAGATCTCATGTCCGCCGTCATCGACCCGCCTGAATCACCTCAGTCCGAACCCGTTCAACCTTCGAAGAACGTTAAAAAACGCAATAAAACCAAAGACGTTGGCCCCACCGCAGAAGAAAGAAAACGGTGGTCGAATGTTAGTTATTGGGCGCTCGGTTGGCTCATTTTTGCTCACCTGGTTGTCCTGGCCGCGCCCTTCACCTTTACATGGGCAGGGTTGGTCGTTGCCTTTGCTTTGCACTGGGTCACCGGCAGCCTGGGAATCTGCTTGGGCTACCACCGGCTGCTGACGCATAAGGGAATGAAGACCTACAACTGGGTCCGGTATTTCTACGCCACCGTCGGTTCACTCGCCGGCGAGGGAGCACCGTTGGATTGGATCGCCGATCATCGCAAACACCACGCTTGCAGCGACCAAGAAGGTGATCCCCATTCGCCGAACGACGGCACGGTTTGGAGCCACATGTTCTGGCTTGCTTTCCAAACGCACGGCGGAGATCGCGACGCACACCTGCAGCGTTGGGCACCGGATCTGTATCGCGAGCGAGGCATGCGTCTGCTGGATATGTTGTTCTTACCCCTCCATATCGCGACCGGCTTAATACTCCTGGGTGTTGGTTATCTCATTGGCGGCTGGGAACTCGGGTTATCGCTGTTGGTTTGGGGAATGTTTGTACGATTGGTCGCCGTTTTGCACGCGACTTGGTTGGTAAACAGTGCATCGCACATGTTCGGCTACCGCAACTACGAAACGACCGATGACAGCCGGAATAACTGGTTCGTCGCGATCGTCGCGTATGGAGAAGGGTGGCACAACAATCATCACGCCTATCCACGCATGGCGAAGCATGGTCATCGCTGGTGGGAGTTTGATTTGACCTGGCAAGTCGTTCGGTTGATGCGAGCGACGGGTTTGGTTTGGGATGTGGTTGACTATCGCAACTCAGCCGAACGTCGCGAAATGCAAGCGGCCAAGGAAGCAAAAGAAGCCAAGGTGGCTTAGACCACCGTCGCCTATCAACGCGCAATCGTAGCCGAGTCCATTCAGCCGAGTCCATTCAATGGACGCTACGATCGCAACGGGCTCGGCGGCGATCTCTTCCGCATCTCTCTGCGTTTCAGCCACAGACCAAATCGTTCTGCATTGCTATCAATGACAACCAAAAAAATCTTTCTGGTTTTGTCATATCGCTGTTGACAGACGATTTAAAAACTTCTTATTCCGGCTGCACACCAAGATACTCACCGCCCTTAAACAGCGCCCCTATGCACTAGGTGCGCTGTGTTTTGCGCGAAGGATGCGCGAAGCGTCAGGGTGGATCCGGGTAGTCGAACCATTAAGGGGTCGTAGTAGCGGCCGAATCACCGGGATTGTGAAAGCTGGCACCAAACGGTTTTCCGTCTCACCACAGAATGCCTCACCGCGAAGAAGGAGAGTCGCGTTGAACCGCCTCGTAAAAGCACACGTTAGCCGTGGTGCATGCGTCGCCGCCTTGTGGCTGCTAGCGACGTCCACTGCCTCGGCACAGATTCAGATGCCTGCCGGCTCTGTGCCGGCCAACCCCTCGGCTGTACCCGACCGATCCGAAACCGGCGTCCCATCCGATACTGCCTCCCTTGCTGCTGGCCAGAAATGGCTGGCTGATGCACGGCAGGCGATGTCGAGCGCCGATTTCCATCGGACCGTTCAATCGTTCCGCAAAGCGGCAGCGGTTGCACGGACCACGCCTGCACTGGCAAACGACGTCGAAAAGATGCGTCGCCAGTTGAAGCAGCTCGGAATGGACGAAGCCTTATTGGCTTTACCACCCGAGCCATCTAACCAAATCAAACCCATGCCAGCGGTTAGCGGAGCCTCTCCCGTTGCCTCTGCCAATCCGGCCAATCGCAAACAAGAAGCACTGCGACTTGTAGCGATCGGACGATCGGCACTGGATCGTGGCGATGTCACGACCGCACTGGCTGCCGCTCGCCAAGCCGAAGCGCTGAACGTTCCCGAGACGGATTTCCGTGCCGGTGAACCTCGCGTTTGGCAACTGCTGCTCGATGCAGAATCAGCAGCACGTCGCGGCGGAATCGCGTTGACATCGGGTAATGAGGCACCCGTGGCGATCAACCCGGTTCAAACCGCCGGCGGAACCAACGCACCTCCAAGTCGTGTCGCACAGATGCTCTTTAATGCAGATGCAAACAGTGCCGGCAACGTTCAGCAAGTACAAAGCACTCTGCCAGCGACTCAAGGCAACTATGCCGAAGAAAAGCTGAATGAAGGGCTTCAAGCTCTCGGAGCTGGCGATACAGCAGCAGCACGTGAGAAGTTTCGTGAGGCGTGGAAATTCGAATCGCAACTCAATCCGGCGCAGCGCAGCCAGCTGAAAGACAAACTCACGCTGTTGCAACCGTCGCGGATTGGAACATCGGCGCCACAAGAAGCTCCGATGACTCCGATCCAGCGTGCCGACATGGAAGCGAAGGAGAAAACCCGACGCTTATTCCGCGAAGTCACTGCTGAGTTGGCAAAATCCGAGCAGATCAAAGTAGCCTCTCCATTGGATGCTTTGGATCAGCTTGAACGTCTTCGTCGTCGTGTTGACGGAGCGGACGTCGATGATGCTTCCAGACGATCGATCGCCATGATGGTTGACCGATCCATCTTGAATCAAAAGAAGTACATCGAAGCCAATCGCGCTGAGATCGATCTTGAATTGCAGAACGACTCGATCCGAACTGAGCTTGCCAACGAACAAGCACAGAATGCGGCCATCGACGAAGAAATCGCTGCCCTGGTCTCGACCTTCAACAGCCTGATGAAGGAGCGTCGTTACCAGGAAGCCGAAGTCGTTGCCAAGCAAGTGCAAGACTTGAAGCCAGGTGCGCCGATCGCAATCAACATGCACCAGACCAGCCGACTGGCAACGCGGATTGCGATCGCTCAGGAAATCAGTGATGCCAAGGAACGCTCTTTCGTCGACTATCTGAATGATGTCGATCGTGCCGCGGTTGGCCCTGCGGACCCCCGTCTTCCGATGACATTGCCAAACGCTCAAGATTGGCGTGCGTTGTCAGAAATGCGATTGGGTTCGCAGTTCGACGAAGGATCTCGATTGAGCGCTGCTGAGCAGGAAATCGAAAGCAAACTTGAAGTTCCAGTAGCAGCAGTTGAATACAACAACCAACCGTTGTCGCAAGTGCTCGACGAACTGCGAGCTTACGCGGGTATTCCGATCGTCATCGACAATCGCGCACTCGCTTCCGTTCGAGTCACGTCGGAATCGCCTGTAACGCTTCCACGATTAGACAACCGTCGCTTGAAAAGCGTGTTGAACCTGATCTTGAGTCAGATGGAGCTTACCTATGTGATCGAAAACGATGTGTTGATGATCACGAGTATGGAAGCCAAACGCATGAAGGTCTATCCAAGGACCTATCGCGTGACGGACTTGGTCACACCGATTCCTAACTTCACGAGCAGTTATGAAGACGGATTGGCGGGTGCTCTGCGGGCCGCCTATCAAATGACACAGCCGCAAGCTGATGTTCATGTGATGCCTGTTTCGATGACCGACCTGGGAACAGGAATGGCTCGAAGCATGTCGCCGAACAGCATCAACCCGGACGTGCTTGGACAATACCATTCAATGGGTTCGCAAAGCGGATTTGGAATGGGTTCGCCGCCAAGCGCCGCGGGTGGTGGTAGCTTCGCTGACTTCCAATCGTTGATCGACTTGATTCAAACAACGGTTGTTCCGGATACCTGGGAAGCACTCGGTGGCCCGAGCACCATGGCTCCGTATCCACAGAACTTGAGCTTGGTCATCAGCACAACGAGTGACGTACACGACCAGATCGCTGATCTGTTGGAGTCGCTTCGACGACTGCAAAACTTGCAGATCACGATTGAAGTTCGCTTCATCACGCTCGCTGACACCTTTGCAGAACAAATTGGCGTCGACTTCAACGTTCAAGTTGATGACAACGTCCAACGACTGCCAGATGATGACGAAGGTCCTTCCGTGACGGTTGGATTCGACGGCATTAGCGGTTTACCGACACCTGACTTGGACATCCGTTTTGAGAACGGTAGTTTTGGTCTGACACCGCCATTCGGTGGTGGTGGCCTCGGTACACCATCGACGATTGGTTTCGCGATCCTGAGCGACATCGAAGCGTTCTTCTTCTTGCAAGCAGCACAAGCGGACAACCGCAGTAACGTGATGCAAGCACCGAAGGTCACGCTCTTTGATGGTCAATTCGCTTCGATCAACGACCAGTCGCAAAGCCCCTTCGTGATCAGTATCACGCCTGTTGTTGGTGACTTCGCTGTTGCTCAACAACCTGTGATCGTGGTCCTCAATGAGGGCACACAGTTGAACGTTCAAGGGATCGTCAGCGACGACAAGCGATTCGTTCGCTTGACGCTGGTTCCATTCTTCAGCCAAATCGGCGACGTCGACACGTTTACTTTCGAAGGCAGTCGAACTTCACGAAGTTCTAGCCGCGAAGAAACGGACACCGACGGTGACGGCGACGTGGACGAAGAGGACGAGGAAGAAACCGAGGAAATCGTTTCTGGTACGACCGTTCAGTTGCCAACGTTCGCTTTCACTTCGGTCAGCACGACCGTGAGTGTTCCGGACGGCGGAACGATCTTGCTCGGCGGCATCAAGCGTCTGAGCGAAGGTCGCGTTGAACGAGGTGTTCCGATCCTCAACAAGATTCCTTACGTCAGCCGACTGTTCCGTAACGTTTCCGCAGGTCGAGATGCTCAAAGCTTGATGCTGATGGTGACACCACGGATCATTATCCAAGAGGAAGAAGAGGTGGCCCAAACGGGCTTCGATCCGAATCGAAGATAACTTGTTGAAAAAGCAAGCTGAAATTCACAAACGCCGGCGATCTAATCGCCGGCGTTTTTTCGTGGATGTGGCAACGATTCCCAAGCGATCAATCGCCCTGGACATGATGCCAAATCCGCTTTCTCGTCCGCCGACTAGGTTCGGATGGTGCGAATCTTCTCGATCACCATGGCAACCGCAGCGCTCGACATGGGCGTGCTCATGCTGGCTAGTTTGCTTTTGTCCGCGGCCGCTTGTGCGGGTGCCAACGGAATGTGCATGAACATGCTTTTCGTCTTCATTCCGAACGTGCTGGAATAATGCTGACTCAAATACAACTCAGCATTGCACAAGTAAGTGCCCGCGTGATGCGAAACCTCCGCTGGAATCCCCGCCCCCAACAATGCTTCATTGCACCGATCGAGTGGCAGGGCCGAGCGATACGCCTCCGGAGCATCTGTCACCAATGGACTGCCGTCGCTGCGGACGTTCAATCCAACGGACTCCAATTTGATCAGCGTCGAGCCTGGCGCTTGACCGAGATGGATGGCAAAATCGAAATTGGCTTGCAGATCTTTGCGCAGCAATTCGCTCATCCGTGAAAGATCCACCGGATAGCGACGCGTCGTTAACTCTGCCGTTCCGTCATACCAGCTCGTTAGATCAACCAGAGCCAGCCAGCTCGAATTCTCGGGCCAGCGATCGTAAGGCTCAAAAGAAGTGAGCAGAATTCGGGTCACAGGACTAATTACGGCAGAAGACTCAGGGCGAGAAGATCAGACAAAACATCATAGCTCGCCCTTTGGTCCGGAATGCACGTATCGGATTCGAATCAATCAGATTCTTTAACGATCATCGCCGGCAATTTCTTCCCTTTCGGGATGAACTTCATGGAGATTGAATTGACGCAGTGACGCGTGTTCTTTTCCGTAAATCGCTCGCCGAAGAAGACGTGCCCCAAATGACCTTTGCAATTGGTGCAGATGATCTCCGTTCGACGCCCATCCGCGTCGGGTCGCCGTGTCACAGCACCGGGAATCTCATCGTCAAAACTGGGCCATCCACAGTGACTCTCGAATTTATCTTCCGCACGATACAGTTGTGCATTGCATCGCTTGCAGATGTACGTGCCCGGATCCTTCGTGAGGGTGTAGCCGCCCGGTCCAGGTGGCTCGGTCCCCTGATTAAGGATCACGTACGCTTCTTTGGCGTTGAGCTCGTTGTATTCCCCCGTGATACGCTCTTGTTCTTGATCTTTACTTTCAACATCCATCGATTCAGTCTTTCCCAATTTGGTCGTAGCTTGCCCAGTCAGGCATTTCTGCAAGTAGCTTCTTGAACGATTGATTTCCTCGGTTACTCTTGCCGTGGTGTCAAGGATTGGGACACCGCGTGGAACCGGATGCATAAAGATCTCCGTCCAGCCACGATACTGGATGTCCGAGAGAGCTTGGACGATCGGCACAAAATCCAACGATCCCCGTCCAGGCAGTTGCTGTAGCTCCCATTCTTTCGGCAGTTTCTTCATGGCTCCCATGCCGTGTTGCCAGGCATAGAAGACTTGAATGGAATCGCCGAGTGTCCGAATCAGATCTGCCAAGCCTGCCGGATCTTGCGGCAGATGATACGGAGCCAGTGCGATGCCAAGATGGTCTGAAGGGCGCAGTTCTCGAAGCCACTTCAGGCTGTCGGCCGTTTGAATCAGATTGTTCGCATGATTCTCGATAGCGATGGTGACTCCGGTTTCTTCGGCCACCTCCAAGTGTGGCTTCATGTTTTCGATGAAGTCACGCACCGCGTTCTTAAGCTCGGTTCCTTCCAGCCCGCGTGGGCCCTTTCCACCGGTCACGATCGTGCGGCAACCGAGACGCTTTGCGAGTCGCATTTCGTCTTGCAGTCCGTACGGGCCAAGTGCGTACTGCGTCAGGCATCCAAGTTCGACACCCGATGCTTTTAGCATGCGAGCAAACTTGGCTTCACCCATCTCGTCGAGTTGTTCTCTTTGATTTCCGTGTACCATCGGCCAGAGATCGATGGCTGTCGCACCGATCTTTTTCACCTCAGGCATGATCTCAGCGAGTTCGGTGTATCCGTACATGCAACTTGGCAGCATATAACGAAACTCAAAGGGAGCCTCTTCCGCCTGCAGCGATTGTGACAATGTGACCGCTGCAGCCGAAGCGCTCGCAGTGACAATCGCCGAACGTCTGTTGATTTTCATCGTAATCGGACCTCCTACTTCCTAGGGATTTCCAAGCTGGTGAATGGTGTTGTGAATCACGCGTCGCACTTCTTTTCCATCTGCGGTTCGCAACCGGCAAACGATTTCCATCCCCCACGTCGGTTCTAACTCTGGAATGGTCAGCGAGACCTGCTTTCCGTCATCGGATAGGCTTGCCGAGGCGACCTCCAATTTCCGTTGATTGAAGTGTTTGGAGCCATAGCCCTTTGTACGTTTCAGATCCCAAACGCTTACTTTAAATCGATCGACGTCTTGAATCGATTCGGCGTCCAGCGGTTCGGTGAACGAAACGACGACACCGTCATCGGTCGCCCGCAGATCGACCGGCATATCCACACGATTGCCTTTGTAGCGAACTCGGAACAGGCCGCCCTCTTGTTCTTGGCGACTGCCCGCCCAAGAGAACATCCCCCCAACGTACAACTGACCATCCTCAGGAGAGAATCGAGCGCGAATCATCCCGGTTGGGAGATCTGGAATCGGTAATTGGCACATACCACCTTGGGGCTGTCTTTCTCCGGAAGGCAGCGAAACGTGTTCGTGGGGAACGACGTAAATCCGTCCATAGCCGTAAGACAGATTCAGCAACCGGCCGTTGAGTGGTCCCCAAGCATCGGTGTCCGCCCACAACAATTCGGCGGGCGATCGATCGAACGAATTAGTAATCCAACACAAGGGTTGTTGCATCGCTTGATCCGACGAATCGGTGACGTCGTGATAGCCATACATGTTGCCGTAGAATCCGCCTGGACGAACCCAATTAATTCGGTTCTTGGGATTCCAGTGTCCCTCTTGGTCGGTGACGATAAACGACCCGTCACTATTCAGACAAACACCGTTAGCCGCGCGAAAACCGGTTGCCAAGATGTCAGTGGTCGCTCCATCCGCGGAGACTCGCAACAACGTTCCATGATGGGGAACGACCGCCTTCAACGCGTGACGAGCTGACTTGGCGTAGTAGTAGTTTCCTTCGGTGTCTCGCTGAAGCCCCATCGCAAATTCGTGGAAGTGCTCCGTCACTTGGTGGTCGCTATTAAAACACTGATAGAAGTCCATTTCCCCATCGCCGTTGGTATCCCGGAGCGCAACCAATTGGTCACGACAAGTCACCATGACGCGATCGTCCTCGACCAAAACGCCCAGAGGTTGAAAGAGTCCAGAGGCGAGACGTCGCCATCGCAAAACGGAATCGGAACGACCAAGCGACTTAAGTCCATCGACACGCCAGACATCCCCGTCCCAGGTGCAAACAGCCATTGAGTCTCCCGAAGGATAGAAATCCAAACCGGTCACACGGGTTCTCGCTGACCAAGGATTCCCGTCGGGACGAACCAATTCGTCGACCACCCAAGCTTCCGATTCAAACCATTGCTTCGCTGGCACTTCAACAGCCGTTGAATACTGTGGTGGACCACCCGAAGTCAGTTTGCCAAGGTCCATTTCCCATTGGGAGAGCGACTGATCGATGTCCTGAATCTGATCGTCTTCAAAGGCAGAATCAGAAAAAACGAGAGCGCCGACGAGGGCCGTTTTGCCTTCTGCGATTCGCATGACTAAGTTGCCATCGACAACACGAAATGCAACATCGTCTCCCATGCCTCGCATCATGACGCTGTGGACACGATCACCCTCCCGCACCCATTGCGTTTCACCCGTCGATTCCAAAACAGCATCGGGTGACACATCACAAACGATCATCTCCAGCGGTCGATTCCGCGGTCCAATGTTAAGTGTCCGTGTAAAGACAGGTTCCCCGAGATCCAACAGCACGCCGGGACGTTCTAGCACGGCCGTATCGCCGACGGTGTAGTCGAGAATAACTTGATTCTCATATCGATGCAGTCCACGAAAACTTGCCCAATCGTTCGGTAGCGGACCATACCTGCGGTTGTCACGTCCGACGACGCGTTGGTCGTCTTCGAAACTTCCATTCTCCGGGTTTGCCCAACCCGGACCGTTCGCGACTGCGGCACGGATTTCGCCGTTTGCCCTCAAATGAACGCCATGTCGGCCGTTGAATTGAATGCCGTTCCAATCGACAAAGTCACCGGTCCAGGCCGCCGCCATGCGGAGCGTATCGTGTTCGAACGCGATCCACGCTTTCCCCCGAGAAACTCCGCCCGGGCCTTCATCCAAGCGTATGGCGATCGCCTTCTGCGCAATGTTGGAATCATCACCAAACTGAATGGTCGTGATCAGCATCGGACCGTAGTCCATGGTTTCGTACGGGCGAATCTCCTGCGGTTCCGGCCCTCTCGAATCGCCTTTTGGTAAGCTCGCCAGGTAAGTGTCATTCACGTCCGACAGTTGGCCTGGGTTGTGCCGCTTCAAGAACTGTTCGCGGATGTAGTGAATCACGTCGTACTTCTGCTGTGGCACCATCCACGTCTGCGGCACCATCAATCCGCCGCCATGCGTGAGCGTCTGATACATCGAATATGGATCACCGCCATATTTGAATTTTCCATCTCCGAATCGCATCGCCGTGGGCAGCGATCCGGGCTGGTCAATTGTTCCGTGACAATTCACACACAGTCCTTGGTAGATGGCTTTGCCGCGTTGAAGCGATTTGCGATTCCAATCCGCAATCATGCCTCGATGGTCCAGATTGGATTCGTATTCTGGAATCCGCAGCTTGAGGTCTTCTTCCGATGGCTGCAGTTTGGCAGCGACTTCTTTCCCGCCATCACGAACGGCGATCAAGTAAGCGACTAAGTCCAAGAACTCCTGTCGGCGCCGGAGTGCGTTCACCTGACCGGCAGGCATCAACGACACGCTAGAAGCTTTTTCCGCCTCAATGTCGTCGAGTGCTACTTCCACTCGGTCCGAGGGAAGGATTCCTGTTTGAAGGATCAATCGGTCGTCATCTCGTTCCACCAACATGCCTGCCAGCGAACGGCCATCGGCAGTGAGCAGCTGCAAGCTTCGATAATTGGCTTCTATCTTGTCGGACGGTTTTAAAACAGATTCGACCAGATGAATATCATCGACCGTTCGCTGCCACTGCGCGAGATTCGGTCCGAGTGCGGCGGAGGCCTCATCACCAAGGTGACACTTTGCGCATCCGACACCGGGTGAATAAAAGAGAATCGCCCCTCGAGAAGCATCGCCCATCTCACGCGCGTCGGCGGCCAGATCCGCTAAAGGTTCCGCTAACAATTGTTCTTCTAAACTGGCCCTTTGCGCCCATGCCGCGTTTGGCACAAGCAAAAACAACAGACCGGTGGCCAACCAGGACTCTAAAAACCGAGCACAACGCATTTTCTGATCGATTCCGATGAAGGAAATAGTTTGAGGTGGGTCCATCGGAGTATAAACGAAGCGGCTCGATTCCGCCTTCGGTGACCGTCTGTCCTCCAAAGCCGTGGATTCACCGTTTTCGATTACGGTCTGTCGGATTCAGCCAGACCACATCATCCACAGCGAAACGACCAGCAAAGCAATCGCGACCAGCCACTTAAACCGAGCCGCGGGAATCCTGGCCGTCGCACGAGCCCCGATAGAAACGCCCAAAACGGAGAGAGTGGCCGCGACAGCTGCGCGACCAAAAACATCTTGGACTAGAAACCCGCCTTCGGCGAGAAAGACCGATTTGTAGAGGGCGATGACGATCAAGCATTGCGCCACAAATGATTTGTACTGTGACTGCGACCAATTCTGCTTAAGCGCGAACGCCGCGATGGGGGGGCCTGCAATACTAACAGCGCCGGCGAGAAATCCGCCCGCGCCACCAGCCAGAAAGCAAGTCCCACGCGGAAGCTCCGAACGACTCGAGTTGGCGTTTCGCGATCGATCCCGCAGGCTCCATACGACCATCAGAAAGATCGCAAACCCCGTACCGCGAACCAACCAACTCATGGAACTTGTTTTGAACAGATAGAACCCGAGGGGTAAGAAAATTGCAGCTCCCACGAGCGCTTCGACGAGCGATCGCTTTTCCACCCCTCGACGATAGGTCCAAGCCGCCATCATCAGCATCGGCACGCTGCTGATCGATACGACGACGTGAGCCGTACGCACATCCATGACGATTGGGATCAACGAAATTGCGACGATGCCAAAGCCAAAGCCAATCGCACTGTGCACAAAACCAGCGGCCAGCGCGATCAAGCCAATGGATACGAATTCGATCCATGGCTCCATGCTATTCCAGCAGCTCCATGCCACGTGTCTCACGACCGAACAACACGACAATCGCGCCCGCGAGATAGAGCGGCGATAACCACAACGCTTGCTGCTCGGGCGTGATGGAAATTAAGAAGCCGAACATAAAGAACGCGGCCGCCGTTCCCAATCGTCCCGAGTTGAAGCAAAAACCTGTTCCAGTTCCGCGAATCCGCGTCGGGTAGAGCTCCGGAAAATAGACGGCATAGCCAGCGTGCATCCCCAGCGTGAAGAATCCGAAGATAGGCAGAAAGATCGCTAACACCAACGGAGATGCATCAAGTGGCAACAGGACTTTGAACAGAACTAATACGCAAACGAAAGCAGTGATGTGATAAAAGACAAATGCTCCTTTTCGACCGATGCGGTTTGAGATCGCCCCAAACAACAGGAGGCCCAAACCTCCGCCGATTGTATTCAGCACCATACTCAGCATTTCGCTACGTTTGATTTCACTTGAATGTGTCGCAAAAGCAACTTTCTTGGACGCGTCAAATTCGGCTTTTTCTTCATCGCTGGCTTCTGGCCCTGGAGGAACGACCTGCTCGATCGCCAACGCGTCCGCTTGTGCACGTCGAAGCAACGCGTTCTTGCCGTAGATGTGAATGCCCCAAAACGTCACGAGTCCAATCATCGCCAGCGTGACGCCGACGGTCGTGCTGCGAAGATTCTCGGAAGAGAAGAGCTCGGAAATTCGCCCGGGTTTTTGCGTTGCGTCCTCGGCAGCTCGTTGTTGTGCTCGTTCCCATGACTCGGGTTCTCTAAGTTTCCAGCGAATCCAAACTGTTAACAACGCTGGCAGTACACCAATGGCGAATCCGATTCTCCATGGCTGGACGCCCATGTCGGCGATCCGTGTGTTGACCGCTTCGTTGCCGATCAACAACGCGACAGTCGCAGCAGCTAACAACGTGCCAAACACACTGCTGGCATGAAAGATCGATCCCATCATTGGGCGAGACCGTGTTGGCATTACTTCGGCCACCATTGCAGAGGCAACGGCCCACTCTCCACCGACGCCCATCGCAACCAAGAACCGGAGCAGAACCATTTGCCAGGGCGCCTGAGCAAACGCGCTGACACAGGTAAAGACCGAGTAGAAAAGAATCGTCAGCACCATCGTCTTGGAACGACCGATCCGATCGCTCACGACACCGAAAAAGACGCCTCCGACCGCTCCTCCAAGAAGGAAGAAACCAAACGCGATGTTGTTCCACCGCAGAACTCGATCGTTATCGGCTTCGACGCCATCCAGCAGTGCCGGCATCGCATCACGCATCGAAGCGACAAAAATCTGTCCCTCGAAAACATCAAACACCCATCCAAGCGAAGCGATGACGAGTACCAACCATTGGTAGTTCGTGATGCCTTGGTACCACTTCAGTGAAGATTCATTTGGTTGGTTCATTCGCGTTTACCGTTCGCACTTCATGTGTGTTGCGTACTTCACTTCGTGGAAGATTCAATTGTGGATCGCCGACAAAGAAAAACGATTGACCTGAAACTCCGTCAAAAAGAGCGGCGTCACGAAAAGCATCATGAACGAATCGATACGATAGGGTTCGTTTGCATTTCCGCCAGGGACGCGACGACTTTACGTTTGCCGACGAACGGACGGCGAGCATGCATGGCAATAGTGTTGTCGACCAAGACAATGTCACCTACTTCCCAATTCAAATCAAAGGCGAGCTCGTCGGCAATGTCCGCAGCCACATTCACCGCTTCGGAATCCAGTAATGACCCGTCACCATGGCGGATCGCTTTTGATGGATCATTGCGATCATCTTTCCATCCCCGAAACGCGGCGATCAGTTGATTGAAAAATACTTCTCGCCCATCCTCAATCTTCATGACGGCGGGAAGAGCTGGTGTGGTCGCTTTTAACGAACCGTCATCCAACCATTCCCAAGAGTATCCTAACTCGGCCAATCGTTTTTCAGCGGAGTCTGTGGAATCGACACCGAGTGTACTTCGCCAACTGCGCCCCATACCCGATCTCGAATCGTCTTCATCCGGCATCACGTTGGTGTACTGCAAGCCAAGGCGACGACAGTTATCCACAAACACAGGGCAACGTTCTTGCAACGATTGCAGAAGTATGTCCGAACGACAGAGTGGCGTTTGGCCACCTTCGTCCGCAGCGACTTCGCAACTAAATAGAATCCAACGAGGAAAAAGCGGCGTCTGAGCCATCTCATGATGAAAGAAAATTCGCACGTCCGGTGGTGCTTCGTTCGCCGAAAACACCCGTTCCGTTCGATTAACGCGAACGGCGTTGGACAGTGATTTTTCGTAAGGGAAATTCGACAGTGACAGTGCCACAATCAACGCGTCAAAGTCCTCCGCGTCATTCACCGGAAAATCACGCAACAGGACCGCACCATGCTTGGTTGCTACGTTCAACAGTTCCTCGCGACGCGATGCCACCCATCGCTCGGCGTCGCGCAGGGCTGCCGATTCTTCGTTGCAAACGAATGCATATGGAAAGACCGAACCGGCGTAACTCTGTTGTCCTTCTACGTTACTAACGTCGACTTGCATGTTCACTCGTAGATCGGAAAAAACGTTTTAAAGGCCGATTCGCAAAACACGCCCGGATCATTGAACCGACGGTGGCTATCCAGTGCGTCGATCTGTTCCATTTGTTCCTGACTCAATTCAAAGTCAAACAACTCCAGATTCTCTTTGAGTCTTTCCGGGCGAGATGACTTGGGAACGATCGATGTCTGGCGTTGAATGCCCCATCGCAAACAGATTTGCGCGGGTGTTCGATCGCACTGCTGAGCAATTCGCTGAATCACATCGTGGCGAAGCAACGATTCGTCTTGCTCCGCCATATTTAATTCAAAATAAGATTGAGCTCCCAATGGGGAGAAAGCCGTTACACCAATCCCAACGTCTTGGCAAAAACGGAGCAGTTTCTGCTGGCTGAGATAAGGATGCATTTCGACTTGCAACATCGCGGGCTTGATCTTTGCCTGATTCATCAGGTCGCGCAGTAGCGCAATCACAAAATTGCAAACGCCGATTTCTCGCACCAATCCAGCGCCCACCAATTCTTCCATAGCCTGCCACGTCTCGATAATCGGGACCTGATCGGGGATCATCACGGGTTGGTTTGCATCGGGATCGTCAAACCAACCGGGCGGATATCGTTTTTCAATCGGCACATACTTTTGTGCAATCGGAAAGTGCATCAGGTACAAATCGAGATAGTCGACCTGTAGATCTCGCAGCGATTTTTCCAAGGCAGGCCTGACGTGCTCCGGTCGATGAAACGTATTCCACAATTTCGATGTGATCCACAAGTCTTCGCGGCGAACGCTACCCTTAGACAAAGAAGCCGTCAGACCGTCGCCCGTTTGAATTTCGTTGCCGTAATCAGCAGCGCTATCCAAATGTCGATAGCCGCACGCGATTGCCTGTTCGACGATACCTGCCGTCACATCTTGATCGATCTTCCAAAGCCCCAATCCAACCGAAGGGACTTCGCGGCCGCTCGGAAGCGTAATCACTTTCTCCGCGATGACTTTCTCAGCGATGACACTATCTCCTGTCCAAGGCGAGTTGGCTTTTCCGTTGGAACTGTTACCTTTGGCGAACGACGCAAAGCAGAACACGTTAATGTAACGGTTCCATGACCGGCTCGGGAATCAGTCGAACCATCTAGAGTTGAAGTAGGACAACATGAGTGAACATCCGGTGCGTTTTGGATTGATCGGATTCGGTGCCTGGGGCGGACACCACGCCAACGCAATTACCGTGACCGAAGGGGCAGAGCTGGTCGCAGTCGCCGCTCGCAGTTCCGATTCGACGACGAAGGCGAAGGAATCCTACCCGGACGCAGACGTCTACTCGAACTTTCGCGAGTTGATTGAACGAGATGATTTGGACGTCATTGACGTTGTCGTCCCCAGCCACCTGCATCACGAGGTTGCGATGGCGGTATTAAATAGCGGTAAGCACCTGCTGCTCGAAAAGCCAATGGGGATTTCCGTGCCGCAATGCGACGACATGATTCAAGCTGCGGCGACAAACAACGCGCTGTTGGCTGTCGGTCATGAACTGCGATTGTCATCCATGTGGGGTCAAGCAAAAGAGATGATCGAGAGCGGATTCATCGGATCCCCCCAATACGCGCTCGTTGAATTGTCGCGAAATCCTTATCGCCTCGGCGCTGACGGTTGGCGTTACGATATCGACCGCGTTGGAAGCTGGGTTTTAGAGGAGCCGATTCACTTTTTTGACCTCGCGCGTTGGTACCTCGAATCTTCCGGAACACCGGAACGAATCTACGCTACGGCGAATTCTCGTCAGCCAGATCATCCGGAGTTACAAGATAACTTCAGCGCGATCATGCATTTTTCCGGCGGTGCCTACGCGGTTGTTTCGCAGACGCTCGCCGCGTTCGAGCATCATCAGACGGTAAAGATTACTGGCACAAAAGGCGCGCTCTGGGCATCCTGGAGTGGTGCAATGGATCGAACACGCCATCCGACCTATCAACTTCGTGCTTTTGATGGTGAGCAGGTCACGACGGTACCAATCGAAAAACCAACCGGTGAGCTGTTCGAATTGGAAGACCAGATTGTCCGAATGGTCGATGCGGTGCAAAACGGAACTCCGCTTCATTGCACCGGAGAGGATGGTCGATGGTCCGTCGCGATGTGCTTAGCGGCAGAAGAATCGATCCGCGCCGGTGAGACCGTCGACATCCGTGCGTGACCGATCATGCTCGGGGCAGCCACTCCCCGAGTGCGCTGCGCGGGTGTAATACGCCTCCGGCGTAAAGCATACAGGCCTTGAATACCGAAACACACAACGTCTTGCTGAAGATCGACGATACGTGACATCGATTGATAAACGCGTATTCCCGTCATGCGGAGCATGACCTACGCGGTCATCTCACAACCAACTGCGTAAGGTCGCCACGTCTTTTCGAATTGCCTCGAGGTGTTTTGGCACTAACTCTGGATCTCGATGATCGAGATACTCCTCGTGCAGCGAGATGGGTCCTGTGAAGGCATCGCGCCGGACGACTTTCATGAACTTGGGATCAACCCGTCCCTCACCTAACGGCACATTGACGGGACGCGACTGACCCGACTGCCAGACAAAATCCTTCACGTAAATGGTCTCAATCGACGGCCGGATCATATTGAGTGTCGCTTGCCATGCCATGCCTGCTTCGGCAATGGCGTGTCGAATGTCGTAGGCAACTCCAATGTCCTCATTGGGGATTCCTTGCAGCGCAATCCGAAGATCCCACAGAGCGGCTCCCATGTAATCGCGGCCCGAGTGGTTTTGATAGAGCCCTTGAATCCCATAGTCGTGATTCAATGCAGCGAGATCACGAATCATCGGCCGCCATGCTTCCACCTGTTCTGTCACGCTCTTCTGCAAGTCGTACTTGAAGTACTTCATCCGATAGCGTCGGATACCCAAAGTAGCTGCGGTTCGCAGCACCCTTTCGGTGAGTGGATCGTCTGG
Organism: Planctomycetota bacterium; assembly: GCA_039179795.1. Taxonomy (GTDB): domain Bacteria; phylum Planctomycetota; class Planctomycetia; order Pirellulales; family Pirellulaceae; genus Rubripirellula. The sequence continues at coordinate 574,078 of JBCDEM010000002.1, forward strand.
ATCATTGACATCACTCGTCATGACCGTGATCTCTAGTCCGCGCTTTTTCAACGCTTCGACAAGTTTCGGCAGCTCTTCCTCGACACGTTCCGGCTCGACGTGACCCCCTTTGCGAATCGGCGCTTCAATTCCATCAACACCAATCTCCGCCATCCGATCGGCAAGTTCATCAAACGTCAATGAATTGAATGGCTTTGTAAAGACACAGATCTTGTTTGACGTTGACTCTTCATTGGCGTGGGCCTGTAGCGAACAGCTTGCCAAACCGGCACCTGCCGCGAGCATGAAATCACGTCGTCGGATGGAAAGACGGCTGGGCATTTTCAGTTGGCTCCCAAGGCGAGGTAGGCGAACAAGTCACGAATCTGTTGATTGTTCATGTTCTTCAAAACATCAACGGGCATTAGCGAAGTTGAAAGTGCTTTCAACACTTCGATGTCATCACGACCAATGGTCGTCGTTTGGTTATCAGCGTTGCGTAGGGTAACGGAGTTTGCATCTTGGGCGGAAATCATCCCTGTCAATGATCGGCCATCGATCGTCAAAATCAGGTAGGACTGGAACCCTTCGCGGATCTCCAAATTGGGGTCGACAATCGCGTTAAGCCAGAAAGTCAAGTTGCCGCGATCGTAACCGTCGAGTGGAGGTCCAACTTTTTTGCCTTCACCAAACAGTTGATGGCAATTACCGCACCGAGCAGTGAACAGTTGCTTTCCAACGGATGCTTTACCGGGTCGTTCCAAGATCTCTTTAAGGCGATTGACTTCTGCCAAATACTCGGGCTGGGATCGGTCGATGGCTTTCCCGAACGCACTTTCAACCGCCTCTTTGATCTCCGGCTGCGGATACGTCCGCAATCGCTGAACAACGTCAGTGGGAATTTGATCACGACGAACTCGCCACGCATTCAATTCGTCCAACAATAATTTTGCCCATTCGGCACGCGTCGAAAGCGTTCGCGTGGCGGTGGAGCGAAGACCATGTTCGCCGGAGATACGACTTCCAAAAGCGGCCAACAGTGATCGTGCAATGGAGGGATCCTCATACTTTGCTAAAGACTGGATCGCGACGCGTTGCAAAGCTGGTTCATCGGTTCCTCGACCTGTCGCCAATTGAATTAGTATTGAGATGGCTTTTGGTGTCGCGACTTCCCCAAAGACTTTGGCGATCTCCATCCTAATACCAAGATCCGTTTTGCGATCCTTCAACGCGGCGAGTGAATCTTGTACGGCGGATAATTTTCCTTGTCGTAATCCAAGTACCATCCCATGTTTGCCGAGACCCTCCTGATACTCATCGAGCGCTTTCGCAAGCGCATCAGGCAGTGTCGGAATCGGACGACCTTGAAACGCTCGATTCAATCCCAACATCAACTGCTCACGGTCTTTCGCCGTCGGCGCCAACTCCAACAGTTCTGCACAGAACTTCAACTCCGTTTGTGACGCCGATGCTGCATAACGTTGCATCAAACGACTGGCGAGGTGAGTATGAAAGAGCGGCTTCGACCAGATACCCTGATCACGAAGCATTGATGCTACTTCAGCCCATTCACTCGAATGAGACTCGAGCGCCCACCAGATCATCAGTGGTTGATGAGGATCATTTACATCCTCATCACGACCAATCAGGGCGTCCACAACGGCCATCGCTGATTCTGGATCAATCCGTTTCGCCGTGGATGCCAGCTGACTGCGAACCTGAACATCGGGATCTGACGCAGCCAGTTCGGCAAATAGTGGATGAGACTCATGGCGATCACCGAGCAAACGAATGACCCATCGCCGGATGTTGGGATCCTCGTGCCGCAACCAATCGCCCGCGCGCGTTGCCGTCAGTTGGTCCATCAAATGGATCGCCCACACCGATTCCAACGACCCTGCGTCCACCAACTGCTCCAAGTCTTTCAGAATCGCATCGTCTTTCCGCCATCCAAGTTCAAGCGTTGCTCGCCGCCGCACCCATTTGTTCGGATGATCGAGCTTGGCCAAGAGTTGTTGACTGGACAATTCATGAAGATCGCCTTCTTGATAAACGGGTGCCGTCCCATCCGGTACGACACGATAGATCCTGCCGCTTGTTTTGTGCCAATCATCGACGGGACTCACGTGACTTAATCGCGTGTCGTACCAATCGGCGATGTATGCCGCACCATCGGGTCCAACGCCTGCGTACACAGGACGAAACCAGCGATCCTTGCTTTCGATCAAATTCACTTCGTCTTTGGTGCGATACGTTGATCCATCGCGTAAACGCAAGCTATTCCAAACGACGTTGTGAAGAGAATTGGGAGCGATGATTGTTCCGTCGTACGCCGAAGGAAAAAGGCCGCCTTCGTAAATGCAAAACGCTTGCGCAAAACGCCGTCCGTCGCCCTCGAATCGCATCGCAGGAAAGAAACCGAAGGCGTATGGATTGGTCAGAGGCCCATGCTTGCCCCAGTTCTTTGCTGAATAGCTACCCTGCGGGAAATACCATCCGCGAGTATTTCCGCCATTCGTGCCTGTAAAAACACGTCCCTTCGAATCAATTTCCAAACTGAATGTGTTGCCACCACCTTCAGCATAGATTTCGAATACCCGCGACGTCGGGTGATACCGCCAGACACACTGTCCTTGGAATCGCACGCCTTTTGTGACCGCCGAACTAACATCGCCAACCGTCGTGCTGCCGTTGCTGCCGTAAAGCCAGCCATCAGGTCCCCAAAGCAGACTATTGGCGACCGAATGCGTGTCCTGGAGTCCGAATCCAGTGAGATGGACCTCGGGATCAGCGTCCGGGATATCGTCTCGATCAGCGTCTGGATAACGCAACAAGTACGGTGGGTTGAGTACCCAGATACCGCCGTTACCGACCTGAACGGCCGTTGCGATGTTTAATCCCTCAATCACGTCTTTACTGTGATCAAAGATACCGTCGCCATCGGTGTCTTCCAAAACCGTGATGCGATCTTCTCCGGGAATCCCTTTCGGTGGCGGATCGGGAACGCGATCAAAAACGGCGCGCAAATGCTGATCAAACCGGATCACCTTTAATCCAGCCGGGTATTGGTATTGGCGATACTGGACGACCCACAACCGACCTTTGGAATCCCAAGACAAAAATAGTGGCTGCGTAATCGTCGGTTCATTCGCGACCAACTGCGACTCAAGCCCAGGTCGCATACGAAACTCTTTGACAGCTTGCTCTGCAGGAGTGGGCGGTGTTTCGTCCGCCATCACCCCACGACCGCCAAACGTTCGCATGATTTCCGCAACTTGATCATTGCCCGCTCGACTCAAGTCAGGCTTGGCAGCTTGCCGCTTTTTGTCTGAATCGGTCTGCGCGAATGCAAGCTCGCTCGTCAGAAACAGAACAGCTGTCAAACAGGCAAGAATTCGCATCGAAACAAACACCAAACGGTTATTGTCAGGCAGCAGACGGTGAACGACAGGACACCGCTCTGTACAGATTTGTCTATATGCGAACGATTCTTCAAACGACATATCATCCTGCGAAGTTGATTGCGGAAGCATCAAGTCAAGACGTCGTACAGCACGTTTCCGTGAACATCCGTTAAACGAAAATCGCGGCCGGCGTATCGATAGGTCAGCCGTTCGTGGTTCATACCCAGCAGATGCAAGACAGTCGCCCATAGATCGTAGACCTCGCATCGGCCTTCCGTGGCATGGTAACCCAGTTCATCGGTAGCACCATGAATGGCCCCGCCTTTCACACCGCCCCCAGACATCCAAATACTGAACCCAAACGGATTGTGATCTCGGCCATCGCTTCCCTGAGAGAAAGGGGTCCTGCCGAATTCACCCGCCCACACGAGAAGCGTCTCATCCAAAAGCCCAAGCCTGCGAAGATCTTGAATCAACGCACCAATCGGCTGATCCACTTGCTTTGCCATTTGGCGGTGACCGTTTTCCAAAGCGCTGTGCTGGTCCCAGGGGTTCGGTGCACCACCAGCACCTATGCCACGGGTCAAACAACTGAGCTCGATAAATCGAACACCGTGTTCAACCAACCTTCTTGCAAGAAGACATTGCCTTGCGTAGGCAGCCATCGTGGTGTCCGAGGAATCGACACCGTAAAGATCACGTGTCTCCTGCGTTTCGCCAGAAATATCACACAGCTCAGGGACCGCCGTCTGCATCTGGAAAGCTGTCTCATAGTTTTCGATAGCGGCTTCGATCTGAGAATCTCCGGCAGACGAATCCAGAAATCGGCGATCGAGTTGACGGACAAAATCGAGGCGACGGCGTTGAGTTCCCAACGGGTCGCGACCGCGAATGTTGCGGATCGCGTCTTTCTGGTCGGCTTTTAACACTGATCCTTGATGCTGAGCGGGAAGGAATCCATTGCTAAACAAGCCAACACCGCCGTGCGGCGGAACCGCGTTTCCGCTTTGCAGAACGACATACGCGGGTAATTGCTCGCTCTCAGTTCCCAATCCGTAACTGCACCAAGCACCCGCGCTAGGATGCCCCATGAAGGGAAATCCGCTGTGCATAAAGAAGTTGCCCTGAGCATGTTCATTGACCGGTGATGTCATCGATCGAATCACCGCCAATTCATCTGCCACCGCTCCCATGCTCGGAAACAAATCACTAATTGGAGTTCCCGATTCTCCCCACGGTTGAAACCGAAAGGGGCTCGCCATCACGTTGCCGTTGTTGTTGAACTGGGTCCGCTCAATCGTAACCGGCATCGACTTTCCATGTAGATCCTTCAACTTCGGTTTGGGATCGAATGAATCGACATGTGACACGCCTCCGGACATGTACAAAAAGATTACATGTTTGGCTTTCGCTGGATGATGCGTTGACTGCGCACCGTTCGCTTCGGCATGCATCAAACCAGAGAGGGCGAGTCCGCCAAATCCCGTTGAACAATTCTTTAGCATCTGGCGTCGCGACCAGGAGGAGCGACGTGTTTGCCTAGGGAACATAAATGAACTCTTTCATCATCAAGGAAGCGTGTGCGATGTCCGACCACACTGCCAAGGAAATAGATTGATTCGTCGGGTTCTTGCCGACGTCTGCTGGATCGATCGCAGAAAGCTGTTCCTGCAGCCGATCGATTCTTCGTTCGATCTCACTCAGTGCGAACTGCTGCTGTTCCGTGAGAGCGGCTATAACTTGCTCTCGCGTCACAGCACTCGTACCACTCGAATAACTTGCAGCAATCTCGCCTTCCGTAAGAGCACGATCGTAGAGTCGCGCTTCGTTGATTTGACCAGACAACATACGATTACCACCCGGCGGTAAATGCCTGCATCCAAAACTGACGATCGCATCTCCGGCTGCGAACGGATGGGGACCATCGCTTGCGTAGGACGTTCCGTATGGCTTGCCTTGGCGGAAAGCGACGACACGTCCATCCGCGTGATACGCGATAGCGACGTGGATGAATCGATCCGCGGCTTCGCGTTCGGCTTCACCTTGAAACGCTTGAGTCCGGCGAAAGTGATCGCTACCGGCCAACCAGTGACCGGCCCGTTGTTCACCAAACACAATGGAATCAAACACAACTCCACTGCCGGATTGAACCGACATGACACCACCGCCACGTTGTTGCAAATTATCCAATCGAACCCATGCTTCGAGTGTCTTTTCAGTCAGCGGCTGTTTGATCGGAACTGTTGTGACGAAGCCACCCGATCTCAGAACAAGCGCGCCGTTCTCGATCACCGCTCCACCGCGAGCAACGCCACCCAAGATCCCACCGGAATCCGATAAGTCCTTATCGAATGACCATCGGGCAAGGGGATCTGGAAAACGGGCCTTGCTCGATACTACTTTCTCATCTCTTTCATCCATCAATCGACGGCGAATGGGTTCCAGCAGCGAAGCCACGGATTTGCGTTGCGCCGCTAGCTCTGTCGTTATCAACTTCCGCTGCTCTCGGGCTTCCCTGATCCGCTGCTCACTCGAGCGAAGGTAATCGAGATAGAGATTCCGTTCTGTTTCGTTTGGAAGTCGCGAATAGAGTTGCAAGAACAGTCGATCGACGCGTTGTCGGTCCGATTTGAGTTCCGGATTGTCTAAGATCAGCCTGGCAACATCGGACGCGATGCCACCCACTTGAGCCGCATTCATCATGGTCAGGGATTGTGCAGGAACATTCGTGATATCCCTCCGTCCCTTTGCACTGAAAGGTTCCGGAAAATCAAAGGCTCGCAAGAACGGATCCAACGCGTTTCGAATCACGCGTACGTAAACGCTTCTGCGCGGAGCTGAGCCATCCACCGGTGGACCATACATCACGTCTTGATCGAGTCGTCCCGACACGGTCAACAACGAATCACGGATCGCCTCAGCCTCCATTCGACGGACGTTGGCGTGCGATAGCAGACGGTTGGCTGGATCCGACTCCATCGCTTGATCGGTGGGAACAGAAGACTGCTGCCACGCATGGGAGGTAACGATTAGCCGAATCATTTGCTTGATCGACCAGTCGTTGGCCAACATTTCGTTCGAAAGCCAATCCAACAGTTCTGGATGTGTTGGCTTGGCACCCAACCGACCAAAATTATCTGGTGTCTCCACCAAACCTTGACCGAATAGATGGTGCCAGAGTCGGTTGACGATCACTCTCCGAGTCAATGGGTTATCGTCAGCGAGCAGATTTTCCGCCAACTCCAACCGACCACTCTGCAACGTCTGATAGGGAGTATCGTCGAAGGCTTCCAAGAACCGTCGCGGCACAGGATCGCCCGGTTGCTTGTGACTCCCGCGAACGTAGAGAGGCTGCTCGCGGCCGACGGTTTCGTCCAGACCGGGAACGCGGATGGGAACGGGTATGGCGTTCTCCAACTCGCGGTAGCGATTCACGATGACGTGAGTGTCAGTCGTTAAGCGATTCATTTCATTTGGTAGCCATCCCAAACGAATACAACGTTCTAGTAGGTTGGCCTGATCATTCGTCAGCGTATCGTCGGCCCACCCATCAATCGCCTCTTCGATGGACTGAATGTAGATATCGACAAAGTCTGCGAGCGAATCCGGAATCTCTCGGTCAGCGACGACTGCCCGTATCGCTTCGCTTGGATTAGGTGGCTTATGTCCGTTGCTTGTTAGCATCACACCGCTAACACCAAACCAAGACCGGTCGGGACCTTTCACCAATAACGGAGCATCCTTTGCGGTCACGACCTCGACATGCATCGAGTCACCTGACCAATAGGACAAATCGAACTTCTGCCATCTCCATTCTGAACTGAGGCCGCGGACGGGAAAGACCGTTCCATTGCGAGGGTAGTCTTGAACGACATAACGCACGGCCGCGTCACCACTTCCCATCACCCGCACCCAAAGCGTTTGGCCAGACTGGATGGAATGATCTTTGGAAGTCAGTCGAGCTGCGTGCTTGGAAGAAATCAAATGCGAATAGATTCCTGCAGGATAGATTCCCTGCAGAACACTTTGACCCTCCAATGTGATGGCGAAAGCTCCCGCCTTTGACGGCGATGCCTCGAGCCCAAGTCCATTGCGGTACCAATCGTTAGCATCCGATTGCCGGCCAAAGTCCCATCGCTCATCCGCTGTGAAAGAGCTTCTTGGATCCGCCGAGAAACGATTCGCAAGTCGTTTCCACTCCGTGCGAATTTCATCGTTCAAGGATGGACTTGATGTTGACTGGGCTCGTTTGACACGCACCAACGGGGCAACCAGCGGATCATCGACCTGCTTCTCCGCGAACTCAGCGCGCCGCAAGAATCCCTTCAGTGTTTTATCAACGTGAAGCCGCCATTCGCGAATCATCGCTGATTTCAATTCTGATTTCAGCCGAGACAATTTTTGGTAGTTCGTTCGCTGACGATCACGGGAGTCGATGACCGTACGTGCGGGGCGACACGAGCCCAAGATGCCAAACAATGCGTAGTAATCTGCTTGACTGATTGCATCAAATTTGTGGTCGTGACATCGTGCACACGAAACCGTCAACCCAAGAAACGCTTTTGTGAACGCGTTAATTTGATCATCGACAAAACGTACTTTTTCATCAAGCGCGTCGGTGGGCGCGAAACCATGAAATACCATCCGCCAATGACTTGTGCCAATCGCCGATTCGTTAATACCCAGCGATTGATTGACACGCGGATCGTCCAACAAATCTCCCGCGACATGCTCCCGGATCAGTTGATCGTACGGCACATCTTCGTTTAAGGCACGTATCAAATAGTCTCGGTAACGCCACGCATTATCGATTCGAGGGTCACCCTCGCTGCCATGGGATTCAGCGTAACGTATCCAATCCATCCAATGACGCGACCATCGCTCTCCAAATCGATCACTTGCTAAAAGCCGGTCGACCAATTCGATCCTTGCTGAATCTGGGTCTTGATCGAAAGCTCGCGACCATTGCTCAAACTCTTCAGGGCTCGGTGGCAGTCCAATGAGAGTGATAAAGAGTCGACGAATCAACGTGTGCGAATCGGCAAGATTCGCAGGTTGTAGACCAGCCTTTTGAAGACGAGCGAGTATGAACCGATCAACCGGATGGGACGATTCATTTTTGGGTGGCTCGATTTCCTGAATGGGTTGAAAGCTCCACCATTGTTTACGGCGTTCTCGAACCGCATCCCATGACGTGAGCTCCGCTAACTGACTGGCGGAAGGTGGCTGATCACGTGGATCGGGCGCGCCCATTTCGATCCACTTTTCAAAATCTCGAATCACGGAGTCGTCTAACTTGGCTCCACCTTCCGGCATCTCCAAGCCTTCGAGTTCATGCTTCATTACAGCAATCAACAGACTGTCACCCGGTTTGTGCGGGACGACGACTTCATCTGCTTCCAGCAGCGCCTGACGATGGTCAACAGCGAGACCGGCTTCCGCATTGTCGGTGGAGTTGTGACAGGCGTAACACTGTTCGACCAAGACGGGGCGAATTCTCGATTCGAAAAACTCCAACTGATCATCGGGAATCGGAGGCGAAACCGCGAGCAGTGTCTCAGCGACGAAGATCAGATAGAGAGCCGCTAGGATGCGCGAAATGTGGGATGTCACGCTGACTCCAGGAATCGTACTCAGGTGGGGAAATGCATCTCTCCCGAATGTCTCTCGGCGAGAATGAACACGCCCTAGTTTACAGAAAAAAGATGGTCATTCCGCCCTTCCGCCAAGAGCGACTGTAATTCCTACATGACCGGGCCCCGGAGATCAGCCATGGCGCCATGATCCCGGACCGATTCCCCCTCAGTCTTGACCCAGCCGAATCCCGTCCTTGGTGACCTGCAAGATCGTTCCCCCTCCTGGCAAAGGCTGTCCATCTCGAACGATCGTGCGTCCAATTAACGCTGCGCGTTCCTGGGTCGATCCATAGATCGCTTGGACTTTGGGGACATCCTTAATGACGGGCGGAGCCGAGCGGTTGGAATCGGCTGCAAGCAGAGTTAGCTGGATGATTCGGTCCAGTTCAATCCTCGGCATCGTGCGCGTTTCCGTCACGGTCCCTCGGATAACCGCTTGGTCATCGGCCACCGAAGTGCCGAGTTCATTCGAGACTACAACAACGGAATCGGTCACTTCGGTTTCTCGACTTAAGTCCTCTAAGAAAACCACCCTTTCCGTATTTTTGTCCGGTTGCGTTAATAAGGCGGCAACGAGCCCAACCACCAGCACGACCACCAAGACTTGTTTCTTGCGTAAGTCGGCAGAGCCTGTGACTTTGTCTACTTGTTTCTTCGTTGCAGCGATTTTGGATTCACGCGGCATGACGATCCTCCGGTGAGTCCGTGACAGACGTGTTACCTACGTAGGGAACTCTCAGAGTGAGTGTTACCTTGCACGGCTGATCAATTTTCCCCCAGTCCATCTCGGCATGACGTTCCTCCGCAACGATCGTTCCGGCGGTACCGCGTTGCAATCGCAGTTCACTGCATGCGATTGGATGTTCCAAACGAGATAGATGATGTAGAAACCGGCAGACGCATGGAAAAGATCCTTGGATCTCACACGAAACCATCAAGACTCGAACGCGTGAACCACTTGTCCGTTCACCCTCACGCACCGAGAAAACATGAAGTTCGCATTCTTCGCCAAGTGAGAGCAATCGTTGCTCAACCATGTTCAATTCCGCGCTGGCGGGCAACCACTGATCAACCGTTTGTTCACGCAGGCGCAGTACGTCTTGTTTCTGGCAACTTACAGCATCCAGCTCACGCCATTGATCAGCGTTCTTGATGAGAGTCATGGCTTCTCCCATATCAATGGCTTCCTGACCACTGACGAACTTTGATGCAGGTGTGTGTCCCAAGGACCAGATCCAAGCCGTGGCAAAGATCAATGCGATCGCTAGGGATGCTCCCACTGCGTGACATCTTGGCACGGAAGACAGCCAACCACGAATCGGTCTTGAACTCTCACGCATATTGGGTGATTCACTCATGGCAGCACCCTTGTTGCGATAGGAACACCGGTGATTTCGACTTGCAACATTTGCGAACGGCCCGTGATTGCGGCAGTGCCCGATTCTTCGTCGAAACGATGGGTGATGTCACGCAACCTCGCCTGACTTTCGAGTAGCTCGATCCACTGCTGCAGCACGGCGGCATTCTTCACACGTGCTTTGATGGAGAGTGTTTCGCGGGTACTCGTTGTTTGGGTATGCGCTGTTTCGACCGCCAATCGCACGTGTAGGGCATCGACAATGACATCACCCTTTGCGGATTCCGTCGAAAGCGCAACACCGGCAAGCACTTGAAGCAAACTGTCATCCGGTCGAGCGGATTCGAGACCGACACAACACTGCTGCAGTTCGTCATTCGCAACCTGACGCGCCATCACGGTTTCGCGGAGATCCCATAGCGGCAACGCTTCACAGGCGAGTGCTTCATTTCGATGTGCGTTGCGCTGCGCCGTCAGAACGGATTCGACTACCACCAAAAAGATCCCCGCCAGGAGAATCAGTATCACGGTGGTCCAACTGCGAAACAGTGCACTCACGCGACGTGACTGATGGAACGAATTCGGCAGCAGATCAAATGGATGCAATGGAGACTTTGCTGGTTTCATGCCTTCTCCTTCCCATCCATGGCTGCATCACCGGAATCGATTGCTGCATATGCCAGTGACAGAGCGACCGCAGAGGCCGCATCGGAGTTTTGATCTATCACCAGCGCGTCACTGCACGTCTGCGGACGCTGTCGTCCCACATAGCGCCAGGTAGCGATGGGGCGTGTCATGCAATTCGCCAATGCACGATCAACTCCGTGAATCTCAGCAAGGCTTCCGCAGATAAGTACTGGTGCTTCCGCGTTCAGCTGACCGCGTAGACGGGAAGCGTAACGAAATGAAGCTTCCGTCTCGTTCGCGATTTCGTGCAGCCAAGGCTCTAATTCGACAATGCTCGGTAGACGGTCCGTTGGGACGGGGCAGGGTGGAAGCAAGCGTGTCAATCCGCAGGCAGTCCTTTCTACGACCGAGACCATGCTTCCGGTCGATTCCAACAGCACGATGGCAGAAGGTTGCAATTGGGTCAAAGCATTGGCCGAGTGAATCAAGGCAACGCCATGAGGCAACAGTGATTTCACTTCGTATCCCGTATCCGCGACAACCTGTGCGATACGAGTGGCAGCTTGTTCCGCCGTAGCGGCAACTACCAACGAATCACTTTCCGATCCTGCTTGCCAATGTCGTAGGAACGCTGCGCTCTTCAACAACGAGTTCTCGAACATCTCGTTGCACTGCCGTCGGGCAAGGTCTAGATCGGATCGGGAGCTGATTTGGTAGTGAACCCAAGGTAGGGGTAGCGAGATGTTGCAGAGGTTTCGATCCCCATCAACGCAGCGTGGCAACCGTTCGGAAAGTTGATTGACGAGCAGGTCAATCCAGTTCGACGGAGGTGCGACCGAGGGATCTACAGGGATTCCGAATTCCCAGTTTGCCGTCCATGCAATGGGCGTTTGGCTGGATACTGGATCCTCACCGACGTGTGCATGCGAAAACGTGGCAATTTTGCAGCGATCGACTCCAATATCGATCCCCAGATAATTGACGTGTTTTCTCGGCAACCCCGTAAGACGCGAGAAGATTCGTGACGATCGTGTGGCAGCAGCCAGCATCTTCACAGCAAGCCCTGAATGAATTGAACAACCCCACGAGGGATGTACGTCACCGGATGGGTCTTGTCAAAGTGCTGGCACCGCTCGAAGCGGTTGATCAGAAAGAAACGGACGCGTTGATCGAAACAGTAGCACCGCTAATGAACCGTTGAAACATCAAGGAGTGGCAGCATCACGGACATGACGATGGCTGCGACAATGACACCCATCACCACAATGATGGCCGGTTCCAACATGACGACGAGTCTCTTTATGCGACGTTCGGCTTCCTCTTCGTAGAACGCGCCGATGTCTTCCAACACCTCTGAAACTCGTCCCGTTTTTTCCGCGGTCGCCATCAACTGAGCCGTTTCGGGCGGAATGAAGTCGACGTCCAACATGGCACCACTCGCACTGAGACCGTCGATCAACTTGTCCTCAACCTGTTGCAACAACGCTCGCCAGTAAACGTCACGGGTCGTTTTCTGCGACAGCCGAACAGCTTGCAGCAACGGAACACCGCCCTGAACCATCGACGCAACCGTTCGCAACACGCGGCCAGCTTGGAGCGGCCGGTAGGCATCGCGAATGAGCGGCCCATACATCAAGAAGCGACCGATGGGACGCTTCACGATCGAACTGTTACGCAGCAGATAACCGCCAACGCTCACACCGACCACTCCAATCAAGAGTCCCAACCAATACGTTTGACAGAAAGACCCGATTGAAAGCAGAACCTGTGTGTAGACAGGAACCGGACGCCCCATCGACGTGAACACACGACTGAACTGTGGCAGCACACCCAAGATCAATGCGGACAGAACGACCGAGGAGGCTGCGATCAAAATAACCGGATAGATCATGGCGCCGAAGATGGTTCCTCGCATCGTGAGCTCGCCACGCATACGAAGACAGACCCGGCGAAAGGTCCCAGGAACTTCACCTGATGCTTCGGCTGCCGCCAGCATCGGTGCCAGCGTTTCGGGAAAGAACGATCCGTGTGCAGCAAAAGCACCCGATAACGACTGTCCGGAACTGATCGCCTGATGGATTGCGCGGAGCGATTCTTCTAGCCGCGCGTCCTTACAATTGTCGGCGACCATCTGCAGCGCATCGGCCATCTCGATACCGTTTTGGTTCATCACCGATAACTGATTGAGCGTCAACAAGACTCGCCCCTTCCACATGGGACGCAACGAAAACCGGGAGCTCGAGATTTCGGACAGCTCGATATCATCCGTTGCCGCGCCAACGCTGCGGTCAGACGCTGTTTCACTTGAGACCACCGGAACGATGGGCTCATGGGAACCGATCGATTGGAAGGGAGAGTAGGCGGGGAGCATTTTGATTCTTGAAGTGAAGTGAAGAAAACCGCCTAGTCGGACATCGCGACACGACCCACTTCTTCCAAGCTGGTCACACCATTTGCGGCCAGTCGCATTCCTTCGCTGAGGAGAGTAGGCCCTCGATGTGATCGGCGAAGCTCGTCAAGGTTCGCGCCGTCGTTTATGAGATTTCGCAAATCGGAATCACACTGCATCAATTCGTAGATGCCCGTCCGCCCGCGATAACCAGACTCGAAACAGTGTGTGCAACCGCGACTGCGAGCAAACGTGTGACGAACGTCACCCACGTAGTGCATTTCTTGCAGGACACGTGCCGATGGGTAGTAGGGTTCGCGGCACTGAGTGCAGAGATTGCGCAGCAGTCTTTGGGCGACGACGCCCACCAGCGCTGCAGCGATCTTGAAGCGTTCGACCCCCATATCGACCAAACGGGTGATCGCCGAAGCACTGTCATTTGTATGCAGCGTGCTCAACACCAAGTGGCCGGTCAAAGCCGCTTGAATTGCCATCTCAGCGGTTTCACGGTCTCGGATTTCACCGACCATGATGACATCCGGGTCCTGACGCAGGATGCTGCGTAGTGCTTTGGCAAACGTCACACCTGTTTCCGTTTGCACTTGCACCTGGTTGATCAACTCCAGCTGATACTCGACGGGATCTTCGACCGTGATGACGTTTCGCTCGACCCCCTTGATCAACTCAATTGCCGAATACAGCGTGGTCGTCTTTCCGCTACCCGTCGGTCCGGTTACCAAGACTAAGCCGTGTGGACGCGAGAGCATGCGATGAGCAATGGCGAGTGAATCGTTTGGCATCCCCAAACGATTCAAATCAAACGTGACACTCTGGCGATCCAAGACACGCATCACAACTTTTTCACCCAACACCGTTGGCAACGTGCTAACGCGAAGGTCAATGTCGCGACGATTCATACGGACATGCAAGCGTCCGTCCTGAGGCTGACGATGCTCAGCAATATCCAGTTTGGACATCACCTTGACCCTCGACACGATCGCCGCGTGAAGATCCTTTCGAGGTTTCATCACTTCACGAAGCGAACCGTCGATTCGAAAACGAACCGACGTGCTTTTATGACCTGGCTCGATATGAATATCACTCGCGCCTTGGGTCACTGCTTGCACAATGGCATAGTTAACGAGATTAATGACCGGACTTCCTTCAGCGAGCTGCTGCGTTCCAGTCAAATCCAGATCAATTGCTTCCGTTTCGAGCTCGAGTTGCTCAACGTCCAAGTCGGCGGTGACGGAATCAACCGTAAAGTCTTCTTCGTAGCAGCGCGGTAGTAATCGCTCGATGCCGCTCGCGAGCGTAAAGACCGGGCGGATCCGGCACCCACTTAAACGTGATAACGCGTCGACAGCCGCAAGATCGAGCGGATCCGCCATGGCAACGGTCAGTTCATCGCGAACGCGCATCAGCGGAAGGGCTCGCATCCGTTCAGCATGTTCCCGAGGGATCAGGCGGATTGCTTTTGGATCGATGAGGCCCTCGCGTAAGCGAACGCCTTCGACCCCAAGCTGCTCGCCGAGCATTGGCAGTAGATCGCCCTCTTCAACCAAACCAAGTTCGGCAACGATCTCCCCCAGACGCTTCGTCCGTATTGGTTCATTAGCGCTGTCGGTGGCGTCAACCTCTTGATCGGACTGCGATGCCTGATGGGACAACGCGGTATCTAGCTGGTCCTGTCGGATGAGCCCTGCTTCGATAAGTCGTTGCCCTAGCGGTTTCTGACGCTGCTTCTTTTGCCCTGATTGCGGTGTGACAACAAGCGGAGAAACAAATGTTGCATCCGCATCAATTCTGGCAATTTCGCTCATCGGATGATCCTCTTATGCAAAGCTGCCCAGGGCAGAAGTGAGATCATCAAATTGCTGAATCGTTGAACCGACCGCCGTGATGCGAAGTATGTCGCGAGACAACTCACCTGCACCGCAAACGCGCAAGCATCCCCCGCGGCGACAACACACATCATCTAAATCGACCAACCATTCCAAACCCGAACCGTCGATCAGCGGCGTCTCCGTCAAGTCGACGACCACGTAGGGCAATCCACCGGAGAGCATCGCATCAAGCTGTTCGTTCCAGTCGATCATCGAGTCACTACGAAGCGGGCCGGTCGGATGAACTACCGTAACGGCGCCGTGGCGGTCTAGTCGTGTCATGATTGACCTCTCGCTTTGAGACTAGACGCCGGATCGAGATCGACCGCCAATTGGCAAACGCATGGTGAAGACGGACCCATCACCAATATTGCTCTGCAAGTCGATCTCTCCACCATGCAGTCGCGCGATTTCGCGCGCAAAAGCCAGACCCAATCCGTTGCCGCGTTGATCCGCATCACGAGTCGCTGCACCCCGGAAGAACTTCTCAAACACTCTTTCTTGTTCGTCTTCGGGGATACCAGGTCCGTCATCCTCGATGTCAATGCGGATCCAACGATCATCGGCTGAGCAACGAACGACAACCTGTCCATTTTCGGGAGTGTACTTGATTGCGTTGCCAACCAAATTAACGATCGCTGCTTGCAATTTGTCACGATCTCCTAGCACCGTCGGTAGTTTCACTGCCAGATTGGTCGCCAACGTAATTTGTTTTTGCTCTGCCTGACCTTTCAGTTGATCGGTCACCTGCTCGAGCATCGGCAACAGTTCCAACTCGTGACGATTCGGCACCATGGAACCCGCTTCCATCTGACTGACAGTCAGCAATTGATCAACGAGTCGACCGAGCCGATTGGCTTCGCTGTTGATCACATTGCAAAACTCTTTTTGCCGTTCAACTTCCAGATCATCTTCTTCCTGCAGCGCTTCGGCATAGGCCTGAAGATTCGTTAGCGGAGTCCTCAGTTCGTGCGTGGCCGTCATCAAGAATTGATCCCGGGCTTCCGTTGCGATCCGTTGCTGTGTGACATCATTCAACACCCAAGCGAGACCCTCGCCGTCTCCGCTCCGTCCCGGTAGTCGGGACCGTGTGATTCGCACATGCAGTTGCTTCGAACCAACTTGGATGGTGCGACGTTGGTGAACCATGCGAATTGGGCCGAGCATCTGCTGCAAAACAGATTCGGCACTTGGATCATCCTGGTCGCGTAATCCAATCAATTTGGGAAGGTCGCGGCCGGTTTGATCGTCCGTTTCCGATAAATCGAGCAGACCGCAGGTTGTCGGTCCCAGAAACCGAATCGCGCCATCCGCGTCCGTGATGACCCAGGCAACTGGCATTCCACGCATCGCGCGAGCCAACGTAATCACTTCTTGGTCTAACGCGGCAGCAACACGGGGCTGGCGATCGTTGTCACACTGGCTGGCATCATGAATCAGCTGATTCCAGCCTTCCGAGACGGGATCGTTTCCAACGATCGGTCGAACGTTCTGCCATTGCCGGCCACCTTTACGACGGCGGCGAAGTTCCTTTTCCACAACACGCAAGGTGCGCACCGAACTCATCGCAGTGACACCGCCAATCGCACAGGTGGCGAGTGCGATGATCCACATCACCGAATGAAACCTCGCCCGTTCTGGTGACGAGTGAGCCAAGACGGCGCAGAGAAGAATGGCGACGGCCATTGTGATGAACAGAAGCCCCACTCGCGTGGTGACCGGTGGCAACCTCGTTGCCGAGCGAGATGCTGTTTCATCAATCGTCGTTGAAACGGATGAATCAGGGGCGGACAGGTCAGCCATCACCGTGCACCTGTGGTGGTTCGGAAGCGAAACCACCGTCGTGACCTAATGGAGGTAAACAGGGCGAAGAAGATGTGAATTCCGGTTTCCCTATGTGTTGCAAAATCGTCTCGCTCAATTTGCGCGGACTGAATGGTTTGTGCATCACAGCGATTAGGTTGTAGCGTGACTCAAGAGCTTGGCTGTCAAGCTCAAGGCCTTTCGCGGTACACAGAATCACTGGTGGCCATTTCTGCTCACGGTTGGTCGTATTGGCCATGCGATCCAGAAGCTCCAATCCAGAGCAGATTGGCATTTGGTGGTCCGTCACCAAGAAGTGCACGCCGCCCTGACAAAGACGATGATAAGCTGCGTCACCATCACTCACAGATTCAACGGTCAATCCACTCCGAGCAATGGAGAATCCCATGACGCGTCGGAAGACGGGATCGTCTTCGGCGATTAATACGGTGATGGGAGAATGAGTCATGGGTGCGATTTGTGGTCAATGTGAAGCAATCAAGCGATCACTTGAGTGACTGTTCTGATGGAAACCGGCGAGTCGGATTTCCAAAGAACGACCACTACCATTCCGAACCGGGTTCGCTTGATCCAACGTTCAGCTTTAACGAACCATTGGCTGGCTTGTATGCCCAACCGCCAGGTGCCGAGTCGTTTGCTGCAACGGGCGTCGTGACGTCCGAGTCACTGTCGTAATACACGCTCGCATCATCGCGCACGGTACCGATCGACGGTGCAGGGAACGGGCCGTTGAGCATCGTCGCCATCGCTTCGGGAAGCCGATTCACCTGAGGGTAAATACCGGATCGAGCGCGATACATCTCAATCGCATTACGAAGCACGGCAAGTTGTTGTCGCGTTGTGTTTTGTTCAGCGGTCGACGCAGTGTCGAACATTCGAGGTGCAGCAACAGCCGCGATGATCCCCAAAATCAATATCACGATGACCATCTCGATCAGCGAGAAGCCTTTTCGCATGCGGCTCTTCATGATGGACTCAGCCTTCTTCATCACAGGTAGTTCTTTGGACTCCGCCGGCGTGGGCAGCGGTGTTTCGAGCGGACCAACTTGGTTCGTTCGAACTCCTGGAAGTTCCCCGTCAGCCGGTCGGTTTCGCTTTCAAACCTACGATGCGACAATTAATGCCCCGCAAATTGCGCCGTAAAAGTGATCTTTTTTTCCCACGCCCCCGGGGGTCACGCGTCCATTCACTCCTTACAACCCTTCCATCTCGAACCATGAATTCGACGGGTGATTGATGAACCATCGATTCAGTTGTTGAAGCGATGCATCGCATGTGGTGATTGGGGAACGCATAGCCATTGACGTTCAAACGACGTTTGCGGCAGCGATCAGTATCTTTCGACCGGAAAATGCTTTCGAACGGGCTCAGTCGGTTTTCGTCGTTGCGGTTTGGCCTTTTAGTTGCTTCCTCGTTTTGAGCCTTGCTCATCCGAACCCACCCGATCGGGAAGCCAAATTGAATACCATCCACCATCCGCCCTCCCAAGATGATCGCCCAGATGACTTGTTGAATCCATCGGATCGCTTGCGCATCGAAGCGCGACGACGACGTGCTTTGACGATCCTTTTTGCCATCGTGCTTGCGACGATGGCCTCGGTTGCATCCGCTCAATCCGGCAACGCCATTTACTACAGCGAATCAGGTTCTGCCGATCAATCGGCGCATGTCTCGACACTGGTACCGCCGTCACCCTGTATCAACGAGTTGGTTCAGCACCGCGTCGGTGTTGGCTACTTAGCAACGACCCCTGATCACGTTTCGCAAATCGACCTGCCTCAGGCGATCCATGGTGCATCGATTCCCTTGTCACGACATGCCCGCATATCCCGCCCGATCTATGTTGAGCTTGCTGCTTCGCTTTCCAATTTTGACCCTGATGCGGAACCCGATGGTTGGCGCGCTGAAATCGTCTTGCGTGATCGAAATGACCGACCGGTCGTAATGCGTGCGTATGCGAGCTTCGAACTAACTCCCCGAGTAGCCACTCTCGATTCCCGACGATTTATCAACACAACAGAGAAGCCCATTCGTTGGTCCATGCCCCTAACATTTGACGATGATGGTGTGGCGCGGTTGAAGCTACCGCTCCGCGACACACTCAAACCGATGCTTGGCTGGAGTTCGGCGAGTTACCCGGCATCGGGGATCCGATCGACCGGTAATGGAGCTCGTTCACGTCCCACACGGCCAAGGCATCGTCGTCGAACCTTTGTGACTTCGGACGTTCGCGACCTGATCGGGACACCGAGTTCGGGCGAACTGCGCGTTCGGGTCTCGGTTCCAACGGAGGGAGTCTTCGAAGCAGCCTCGGCGGTACACATTCGCCCGTCAGTCTTGGTTGACACCCAATGGCCATACCGATAAGGTTCTAGATCCAGACGAGCAGACGCATGCCCGGGCCCCCAAAGGTTCGGGCAGTTTTTTTGTTCGTGGTCACCCGTTGCCCTGTGCCCCCGCATACACCATGAATCCGCAAGATATCCTGCGTTACGTTGATTCGCTCCACCGTGAGAAGAATATCGACAAAGAGTTGGTATTCATTGCCATCGAATCGGCGTTGCAAACTGCGGCGAAACGGCAATATGGAGAAGAGTCGGATATCACCGTTCAACTCGATCGCGAGAACGGACGAATCCACGCGGTGCTGGACGGTCAACCGCTCGGTGAAGATCAAATCGGTCGAATTGGAGCTCAAACAGCCAAACAGGTCATCATTCAAAAAGTCAAAGAGGCCGAACGCGACTCTTTGATGCTGGAGTACCGCGAACAGATTGGCGATATCGTCAGCGGGATCATCGGTCGCGCGGATGGCGGCGTGGCGACAGTGAACCTTGGAAACGTCGAGGCCATCCTTCCTCGTAGTGAACAGATTCCAGGTGAGTCACTGCACGCTGGTGAACGTGTTCGGGCAGTTGTGTTTGAAGTCCGGGCAACAGGTAATCGCGTCCGTGTTGTCTTGAGCCGAACACGCCCGCAACTCGTTCAGCGTTTATTCGAACAGGAAATCCCAGAGTTGGGCGAGGAGATCATTTCGATCAAATCCATCAGCCGGGAACCCGGGTATCGCAGTAAAGTCGCTGTCAGCAGCGTCGACACCCAGGTCGATCCGATCGCTGTATGCGTTGGCTATCGCGGAAGTCGCATTAAAGCAGTTCGGGAAGAACTGGCCGGGGAACACATCGATGTCGTGCGATACAGCGACGATCCGGAGGTGCTCATTCCAAATGCATTGCAGCCTGCGGAAGTCGAACAAGTTTTGCTTTGCGACATGATTGGCCGTGCGATCGTACTCGTCCAAGAAGACCAGCTGTCGCTGGCCATTGGCCGTCGTGGACAAAATGTGCGTCTGGGAAGCAAGCTTTGCGGCTGGGACATCGAAATCATGACCAGCGGCGAACTGGAAGAACAGATTGAGCGTGCCGTTGCAGGTTTCAGCCAAATTGATGGCGTGACCGAGGAATTGGCTCAGTCGCTCGTGGAGCAGGGGTACCTGTCCTATGACGACCTTTCGGTGATCGAGCCGGACGCCTTGATGGAAATGAGTGGTTTGCCAGAGCAAGAAGTCGACCGAATCGTTGAAGTCGCTGAGCAAATGGCCGAAGAGGCAGAACAGGCGGCCGAAGAGGAACGCAAAGCAAGACGTGAACGCGAACAGCTGGAACGCGAAGCTGCTGCGGCCGGGATCGCGGAACCCACTGGCTCCGAGGAGACCGCGGATTCTGCAGAAGAGTTAGCGGCCGACTCCGACTCAGCCGGTGCAGAAGAAACCGAGGAGTCGCCCGGCGAAGAAGCGGCGGATTCCGAAGTGGAAGCGTCCGACACACAAGCGGAAGCGGAAAAGAATCCATCGGAGGAACCCGTTGCCGAGGCGGATTCGGAGACCCAATCAACCGGCGAAGAACTCCCCCCAAGTGAGGAGTCGGAAGAGGAGGCAGCCTCCGAGAAGAGCTAGCTTGCTGAGCCAAGCGACTCCTCCTTGTGTCGAAACGGAATTCCGACATCTGAAAACTTCTCGTGAATCCGAACGAAAGTCGCCACCCAGACCTCTGCGTGGTGAAGCTTTTTCGGTATCGTATGGGGAGTTGAACCAGGAGATTGGTCAGCCTCTCGGGGTGACTTGCTTCTGGGGCGTCGTTGAAATCATCCCCGACGTGGTGTGCCAGGATTCACCGCGGCGCTGGAGGAACACGTTTATGTGAAGTAGATAACCAAACCGGAATCCGTTTGCGAATCGGGCAAATTTCCCGTACGAAACTCAACGAATACAACTTTCGCCGACTGGGTTCCCCCAAATTGAATTGACAGGATTTTCGCCCGTGCCCGCACGTATTTACGCGCTCGCAAAAGAACTCAAAATCGACAGCAAAGAACTGGTTGATCTCGTCAAGAAGGTCGGGATCACTGGCAAAGGCTCAGCGCTTGCCAGTCTCACCGATGAAGAGGCCCAGAAGGTCCGAGATCATCTTGCCGGATCTGACAAACCCGCGCCAGCACCTGCGCCGACGCAGTCAGCTCCAACAGCCGTCCGAGATGCCGTTCCGAAAGAACGTAAGCAAGTCTCGATCAAAGGCAGCGGACGCAGCGGCCGGTCGACAGTGAAAGAACCGGCGCCCAAGCCCGAACCAGATGCAGAGATCGTGGCACCCGAACCAACTCCCGTGCCACCGGCGCCACCTCAGGATCCAGAGCCGGCCCCGGCGCCAGTCGCTGAGGCGAGCGAAGCGGAGGCAAGCGAAGCGCCATCTGCTGCCCCGCCCAAGAAAGGGCTTGCCAGTCGCATCGCCAATCGAATGGCTGCGCGAAAACCGGCAGGTGCTGGGAACTCTAACGATCCCGTTGCGCCGGTACGTCGTGAGCGCCCGTCGGGCCTGGGAGGCAAAATGCGATCGCTTGATCGTCCGACCGGCGGTGCAGAGAAAGAGAAAAAGCCGAGCGACGGCCCCAAGCCGAAGCGACGTGAGCCGCGGATCAACGTCAAGATGGCTTCGCTGCCCGAGGTTGCGGAACAACAAAAACCAAAATCGAACTCCGGAGAGCCAAAGGCTCAAAAGCCGGATGTCAAGCTCAGCAAGGATGTGATTGCGGGTCATCGCCAAGGGATGCGTGCACCGCTTGAAGAACTCGCCAAAGAAGATGAAAAGCGTCGATCTGGCGGCGGGACTGGTGCCAAACAACGCGGCGGCGGCTTGAGCGGATTCACCGGTGAGAAAGGAAAGAAGGAAGAAGAGGAAGAAAAACCTCGCCGCAACAAACTCGCTGGCATGGCAAGCCCACGTGCCGAAAGAACCCGCGGCAAGACACGCGGCCGCGCTGCACTGAATCAAGATCGTGGTGCCTTCGGCCGTGATTCACGGCAGATGCGTTCGGCACATAAGAAACGAAAAGGTGTGAACACTGCAGCGCCTCGTAAGGACGCGGTCGTTTTGGAATTGCCGTGCACGATTCGTTCGTTCTCCGAAGCCGCAGGGATTCCCGCCGGTCGCGTGTTGATGACGTTGATGGGTATGGGAATGCAAGGGCCGCCACCAAACATCAACTCAGAAATTGACTTTGAAACCGCCGAAGTCATTGCGGCGGAAATGGACCTTTCGATTGAACTGAAAGAGTCCGAAACGTTGGAAGAAACAGTTATCACGGAACTCGAACAGCAGGAAGACGACACCGATTCGTTGCAACCTCGAGCACCCATCGTCACGTTCCTCGGGCACGTCGACCACGGGAAAACAAGTCTGCTGGATTACCTGATTGGCATTGACGTTGTCAGCGGGGAAGCCGGTGGGATTACGCAGCATATTCGCGCTTACGAAGTCGAAAAGAATGACGGTCGAAGCGTGACGTTTGTGGATACACCGGGCCACGAAGCGTTCACCGAGATGAGAGCTCGTGGTGCCAACGTCACCGACATCGCTGTGCTGGTTATCGCGGCAGATGACGGCATCATGCCGCAAACCGAAGAAGCGATCAGTCACGCGAAGGCAGCTGAAGTGCCGATCGTTGTTGCCATGAACAAGATCGACCTGGAAGGCGCCGATCCAAACCGCGTAATGACGCAAATGACGGAGTATCAACTGACGCCAAGCGAATGGGGTGGCGATGTCGAAGTTGTCCAGACCAGTGCCACGAAGGGTACGGGCATGGATGAGTTGCTGGAGACATTGCTAACGATCGCCGAGCTGAACGAGTACAAAGCAAACCCAGACCGGACCGCGATGGGCATCTGCTTGGAATCGGAACAACAAGGTGATCGTGGAGTCGTCGCAAAGCTGGTGGTCCAAAACGGAACGCTGAAAGTCGGCGATGTCGTGGTCTGCGGAACATCGCATGGTCGAGTGCGTGCCATGAGCGACACGCTCAAAGGACAGTCGATCGAAGAAGCAGGTCCAAGTACACCGATCAATGTGATGGGCTTCGATCAACCACCGGGTGCGGGCGAACGATTCTATGTCTTGGACGACATCAGTAAGGCACGCGAAATTGCTGAAGACCGCGCACACGCTAGCAGCCAAGAGAATCTGTCGGGTGTCACCACAAAGGTCTCATTCGACAAGTTCCAAATGTTGCTCGAAGAAGGACGGCTGGGCCAAAGCGAAGAGAAGGTGCAACTGAACTTGATCGTTCGAGCAGACGTCAAGGGTTCGTTGGAAGCGATCGATAAGGAACTTTCCAAGTTTGATCATCCCGAAGTTGAGATTCGGGTGCTTCAGCGAAGCGTAGGTGGTGTAACGCTCGCCGATGCGACGTTAGCTTCGGCCTCGGACGCCGTCATCGTTGCCTTCAACGTCATCCCGGATGAACAAGCACGATCCCTTGCGGACGAACGCGATGTTGAAATTCGACGGTATGACGTCATCTATAAGCTGACCGATGACATCAAAGCGATGATCGAAGGTCGACTTAAACCAGAAGAACGACTCGTCGAACTCGGTCGAGCTGTGGTCAAGCAAGTCTTTTCCATCAGCCGTGTCGGGACGATCGCTGGCTGCTACGTCGCTCAAGGTTCCATTCAACGTGGATGCCGAATACGTATCAACCGAGACGGTCGAACGATTGGCGATTATCCCTTGGAATCACTCAAGCGGATCAAAGAGGACGTCAAGGAAGTCCCTCGTGGGATGGAATGTGGGATCCGATTGCAAGGATTCAACGACGTCAAACAAGACGACGTGCTGGAGGCTTATCGCATCGAAGAGGTCGCAAGAACCCTCGACTGAGCTAAGCCCGCGACTCGAGTTGCCGGGCTTTGATTGGGACGCCATGGGTCTACCCATTGCTCCCCCTTCGACCATCTGTTTCCGATTCTCTTTCCCCCGTTCACTGGCTCTGATTGTGACAAGCCGAAGATTGCTAAAGGCTGCTGAAGCGATCCGCGAGGTGGTTGCCTCCGCGATCCTGACTGAGTTGCGCGATCCACGGGTGCAAAATGTCACCGTGGTCGGCGTGAAAGTCAGTCCTGATATGCGTGAGGCTAAGGTCTCCGTCAGCGTGATGGGAGATGAAAAGCAAGAACAACTCTCCGTGCGTGGGCTCCAGAATGCCGCTGGCTTTTTGCAGAGTAAAATTGCCAACCGAATCGACACACGACACACACCTCGCCTGCAATTCGTGATCGACAAGGGCGTCCAAAATTCACTGTTGATCGGGGATATCTTGGCCAAGATCAAACAGGAAAACGAAGCGCTTCAGTCGGAGCAAAGTGTTTCCAGCGAAGCAGGAAGCTCAGACGAGGAAACCAACCCGCAAGATGTGATCTCCGACCGCACCGAAGACGTCTGAGTCGGGATCGACGTCACCTGATTTCTCCATTCACTCGCATCGATTTGCAACCAGATGTCAGCCAGTAACCGCGCTAAACTGATCGGGAAACTCCATACTGCCCTCAAGAAGCACTACAAGCCTCTGCCGGCGCAGCCAGCACGTCCGATGTTGGAACATGTGCTCTACGCTTCTCTGCTGGAAGATTCCACCGCTGAACTGGCGGACGAGGGAATCGCAAAGTGCGAGCAAGAATTTTTTGATTGGAACGAAGTGCGGGTCACGACGGTCACTGAATTGGCCCAGGTACTGTCCCGATTGCCAGATCCCACGAAAGCTGCACGACGTCTGAAGAGCAACCTGCAGGCAATCTTCGAAGAGTTCTACACGTTCGATTTGGATCACCTGAAAAAGGAAAACCTCGGTAAGGCGGTCACCAAATTTGAGAAGATGCCAGGCATGACGCCTTTCGTCTTGAGCTACACGGTTCAGCATGGCCTCGGCGGGCACTCCATTCCCATCGATTACTCCGCGATGGTCATCATGCTGTCGACAGAGATCGTCAGCCAACCCGAAGCGATGTCTGGAAAGGTTCCCGGTCTGGAACGAGCCATCCCAAAGAGCAAGGGCATCGAGTTCGGTGGGTTACTCCACCAGTGCGCCGTTGCCCTCAACAAGAGCACAAAAGACAAGACAGCTCGCGCCGTTTTGGACCTAGTCAGCAAAGGTTCCAGCAAGCGATTGGACGAATGGCTGGCGAGCAAGAAAGCCGCGAAGAAACGCGTGGTTAAACGAAAAGAAAAGGAAAAAGCCGAAGCCGAACAGGAAGCAAAAGAGACGGTGGTCGCAAAGAAAAAGACCGCCAAGGCTGCGGCTTCCAAAACAGCATCCAAGGCCGCCGCCAAACAACCGGTAGCCAAACAACCGGCAGCCAAGAAAACCGAATCGAAAGCTGAAACGAAAGCCGCGCCAAAGAAAACCGCAAGCGCAAAGAAAACAACTGCCAAGAAAGCGGCGAAGAAGACGGTAAAGGCCAAGAAAGCGGCTCCCGCCAAAAAAGCGAAGAAGGCTACCAAAAGCACGACCGCCAAAAAGACGACCAAGAAAAAAACAGCCACCAAAAAAGCAACGTCGAAAAAGTCACCCAATCGAAAACTCACCAAACGCAAGCCTCGTTAGCGCGTCGGGTTCGTTTCCGATCAACTCCTGTTCACCCTTACTTCTTAATCGATCATGGCAGGCCATTCAAAATGGGCAAACATCCAGCACCGTAAAGGTCGAGTGGATGCAGCACGTGGAAAACTGTGGAGCAAGCTCAGTAAAGCGATCATCGTCGCCGCAAAATCGGGTGGTGGTGATCCCTCTGCAAACATGAAACTCCGCAAAGCGATTGACGATGCGAAAGCCGTCAGTATGCCGAAGGATAATATCGCCCGCGCGATCAAGCGTGGTACCGGTGAACTGGATGGCGGTGACTTAGAAGAGATTACCTACGAAGGTTACGGCCCCGGCGGCGTGGCCGTCATGTGCGAGACCTTGACGGACAACCGCAATCGCACCGGTCCCGAACTACGTAACATGTTTTCGAAACTCGGTGGAGAAGTCGGCAAGTCAGGCTGCGTTTCGTACCTGTTCGATCGTAAGGGGCTGTTCCTGTTCAGTGGCGAATCGGTCAGCGAAGAAAAGCTAATGGAGATTGCCCTGGAGAACGGTGGAGACGACGTCGAACCAAGCGACGATGGGAAATTTCAAGTCACTTGTGCTCCCGATGTCTTCGATGAGCTAGCGGACGCTTTTGCGAAAGCGGATCTTCAACCAGATGTGCAGGAAGTGACTCGGCTGCCACAGTCAACCGTCGCAGTCGAAGCTTCCGTCGCGAGGAGAGTCGTCAAGCTGCTTCAGGCACTCGATGAACATGATGACGTGCAAAGCGTCAGCACCAACCTCGAAATCACTGACGAAGCACTTGAAGAAAGTTAGAAGTTTGAAGGGTGAAGTGTGAAAGAAAGAGCCAAACTTCAAACTTCAAACTTCTTCACTCTTCCTCTCCATAGTGCACTCCGAACCACTCGATCGTGTTGATGTAGATCGAGTAGAAGGTTGGCACAAGGATTAAAAGCAGGCCCGTCGCCAACATCAAACCGAAGGCAAGACTGGCGGCCATCGGTATTAGCAGTTGTGCTTGGAAAGAACGCTCCGTCATCAAGGGCAACAGACCGGCGATCGTCGTCAGACTCGTCAGCATGATCGGTCGGAAACGACGTTGACCCGATTCGAGCAACGCGGTTCGGATTGGTACTCCATCCCGGACCCGTGCATTGATGAAGTCGATCAACACAATCGAATCATTCACCACCACCCCGGCCAACGCGACCAAGCCGAACATGCTGAATAGTGTCAACGGCAAGCCCAACAGTGCGTGACCCCAGACGGCTCCCATCATTCCGAAAGGGATGATCGTCAAGATTAGCAATGGCTGGATGTAGCTGCGGAATTGCAACACAAGCAGCACGAACATGGCGAGGATCGCCACGGCGAAACCAACCATCAAGCTGCCCACAGATTCATTACTTTGCTCTCTCTGTCCTTCCCATCGTAACGACACCCCTGGATATTGCTTAAGTAGTTCGGGGACAAACTCCTTCTGCAACTGACTGATGATCAACTCCGAATTCGCGGTCGCTTCATCAAGGTCGGCCGAGACAGTGATCGAACGCAGCTGATCAACTCGATTGATCTCCGAAAAACCTCTATTCAATCCGACTTCGGCGAGCTCGGTGATAGGGCGTTGTGCGCCGTTCTCCGTTTGAACGCGAATTTCGCGGAAGTCGACCAACGACTGTCGTTCTTCTTCTGGATAACGAACCATCAGCTTGACTTCATGACGCCCACGCTGAAGTCTCATGACCTCGGCACCGAAGTATGCATTGCGGACGGTCTGTCCCAGATCCGTTGGCGTAACGCCTGTCGCGAGGGCACGGTCCTTGACTCGGAATTGAAACTCCCATTTCCCGGGCGCGTTATCGTCGGCAATGTCATACACGCCTGCGAACTCACCAAGACGGCTCTTGATTGCCTCGGTAGCGGCAAGCAGTTGTTCGACTTCGTCCGACGGCGCGAGCAACTTGAACTCGATCGCCTTTCCACCGGGTCCAACGCCAACGCTGCCATAGGTGATTCGATCGGCGCCAGGGAATTCACCCGCTTCGGCGCGCCACATCGACAGAATTTTGTCGCTATGGATATCTCGTATCTCGGTATCATGCAGCTCGGCAAAAATCTGGCCGACGTGACTGCCTGACCCGCCACCGCCGGCGGCGTTATTCAAATTCGTGA
Organism: Planctomycetota bacterium; assembly: GCA_039179795.1. Taxonomy (GTDB): domain Bacteria; phylum Planctomycetota; class Planctomycetia; order Pirellulales; family Pirellulaceae; genus Rubripirellula. Next base: position 602,271 of record JBCDEM010000002.1, read on the forward strand.
TCGTCCCGACATCGCGGTAGGTCAATCGGACGGGACCAAGGCTACGCGCACCCGAATCCGGGTAAATTTCTTCAACCGACAAACCTGTTTTTTCGGAACGTTCTTTTGCGATTTTCTCGCTAACGCTTCGCAACGCCAGCTCCATCCGTTTAGTGGCCGCATCTGTTTCCGCTTCCGTTGTGCCATCAGGAAACGCGATGGTCGCCTGAAGGTTGTTGTTGTCAGATTTTGGAAACAGGATTGTGGGCACGGCGCCACTTCGAATCAACGATGCCGTTAGCGTGAACATTGCCAACGCAGCCGCGATTGGTAGCACCGGATGCTTGATGGAAAGTCTTAACGCCGGCATGTAAACACGTTCGCAAATTGCCTCCATCACTTTACTGGTGCGTTTGCTCATCCAGCCCAACACCAACGCGAATGGACGGAGCGGGTACATGAAAACCGAAGCGATCTTGAAAAAGCCAGTGTGTTTATGTGAGAGGTGACACGGTAGAACAAACACACTTTCCCACAGCGAAATCACCAGCATGGCAATCACGGCGAACGGGATCACCGCCATGAATTTACCCATCACACCGCTGACAAAGAACATTGGCGAAAACGCAATGATCGTCGTGGTGACCGAAGCAGCAACACTCGGCATCACCTCAACGGTTCCGTCAATTGCTGCTTGAGTAAGCGACTTACCCATTTGGATGTGGGCATAGATGTTCTCGCCAATCACGATCGCGTCATCGACCACAATCCCCAAGGCCATCAAGAACGAAAACAGACTGAGCATGTTCAATGTTTGATCGCCAATCGAGAGCGCCGCACCAGCGCCAAGGATCGAGATCGGAATGCCAAGCGCAACCCAAAATGCCAACCGCATCTCCAAGAAGAGCGTCAGCACAAGGAAAACCAAAAGCAAACCCTGGATTCCGTTTCGCAGCAACAGGTTGACACGCCCGCGCACCTCGGCACTGCTGTCACCCCAAACGATCAGTCGATAGCCTTCTGGTATCGCTTTGGCTTCGCAATACTCTTTGACTTGGTCGACCATGGCGAGCAAATCTTCGGACTTGGTTCGCTCCACGTTGACGACCATGGCGGGTTCGCCATTGATTTCACCGACGGATGTCACATCTTGAAATTCATCTCGCACGGTTCCCAAATCGTTGACAGTCAGCACAACGCCGTTTGGATCAGTGATCAGCGGGAGCTTTCCAATCTCTTCGCCGATCCGTCCTTTGTTCTTGGCTCGTAACAGAATTTCTTGGCCTTCCGATTTGATCTGACCGCCAGGCAACTCGATATTGCGTTCTCGAATGATTTGGGCGACTCGACCAAGCGACAGACCATAAGCACGAAGATTCGCTTCAGGGATCTCAACATCGATTTGATAGGGGCGTGTTCCCATGATCGATGCTGACGAGACAACAGGGAGAGCCAACACATCGTCGCGCACTTCTTCCGCAACATCTCTCAGTCGCAACTCAGCTTCACGAGAGCTATCTTGCGGTCCGACGATTCCGATTCGTATCGCAGCTTCACGGAATACGATCTGTTCAATTTGTGGATCTTCGGCCAAATCGGGAAAGCTGGGAATACGATCGACTTCGCGATCGATTTCCGACATTACCTTTTGAGTGTCCGTCACGTCGCCCCGCAGTTCAGCAATCACATAGCCGCCGCCTTCACGGGCGATCGACGTCACTTTTTTAATACCTTCGATCGATCGGATTGCCTCTTCGATCTTTTGACAGATCGCTTCTTCCGCATCGGTTGGCGTCGAACCCGGATAGATCACGGTGATGAGAACAATCTCCAACTCAAAAGCCGGAAACACTTCTCGACGCATTCGGAGCAAAGAGAACCCGCCCACCACCATCAGGGCGAGCATCAAAACATTCATTCCTGGGGAATTTGAAATCGCCCAACTAACCAGTCTTCGCATCACGCGTCCTCCGCCGAAGCGACATCTTGTTGCACGGATGTAGGTCTCGTTTCCGACGGCGTCATCGCTCGCTCGTCACCCACGGGTTCACTTGCTTTTTCTTTTGCGGCTCGCACGGGAACCGACGCTTCGTCTTCGATATCTCCCATTGGAGAAACAACGACGAAGGAACCGCCTTCCAGCAGTTTGTCTGCGACTTCACAGACCCAAAACTTTTCAGCAGAAATGCGTTCGTTCAATCCACTCTGACTTTTCATTCCGCTCAAACGCAACGTTTCGACCGGATAGATCGAAGTTCGCGTGAAGACACGACCGGGTTCCCAATCGGTTGGATCAAACTCACCTCGATCATCCACTTGCGTGACATCGGCCTCGCTCGTCGAAGCGTCTTCGGTCGCGGTGGGTGATTCAGATTGCGAGTCCGCGTCGGATTCAGCAGCGGACAAAACCGAATCATCCGGAACAAAGTGAAGCACGCGATTTCCAGGCTGCAATGCACGGGCAGGAATGACGACCAACTGGGTCCTTGGTTGAAGAAGCAACCGGACTCGAACGTACATGCCACGCAGAAGAGCCGGCGCGGAATTCAATTCGACGGGGATCCCGTCCTCAGACACGTACTGTCGTGGTTGGTCAACGACCACTCGAACGGGAACTGTTCGAGTATCAGAATCCAAACCAATCCCGTCGTAACTGAGTAACCGACCCTGCCAACGATAGACGGTGCCTTCGCGTCCGTTCATAACGTATTCGACAATGACGGGAGTCTCGGGAAGATCGTAGCCCAGGGAATCAGCCTCCAGGTCCCGTCCGGCTTGGTCGAGCACCCAGTAGAGTTGATCCATCCGCAGGCTTGTCGAAACCTCCACCTTGGATGTGTTCTCGATCGTGACGAGCGTTGAACCGCGTGAGACAAACGTGTTAACGTCCGCTTGTTCGCTAACAATCACACCTTCGAGCGGTGCAAGAATCTTGCATCGTTCAACGTTTAACTCCGCCGCTTCCAGTTGCGTCTCGGCCAATCGCTTGGACGATTCAAGTCGTATGCGGCGTTCCCTCAACAGGTCATATTGATTTTGGACAGTGACCAATTGTTGACGGGCTGCCAAGAGGATTCGATTCGCTTGATCAACCTCTGCTCGACTAGCCGCACCTCGCTCGCGAGACGTCATCAAGCGTTTGACTTCGGCTTCCTGCAACTCGACGTCTTTGGCGGCGATTTCTTTTAGCTTGTCTGAGTTCAGAGACTCTTGATCCAACTCTTTGATCGCCTGGGCTTCCTGCTCAACGAGCCGTTTCAAACGATCGACTTCTAACTGATAGTCTTTGTCATCGATGTTCATCAGCAACTGGCCGGCAGTGACGTAACCTCCCGCTTCACATACGGGCTCCTTCTTCACGACACGACCATTGATCTCGGCCGCAACGCGTGCTTCCTGGAAAGGAACAACAACCCCGTCGACCTCTAACTCGAGTCCCTGTCCCATCGATTCGAGCGTCATCAATCGCTCAACACGGACGGGCGGCAGAGCACGCAGTCGCCCGACTCGGGTCGTGTCGGCATCCGCTCGCTTTTCTGCTTCAGCGGGACTCAGGATCAAAAAGATGGCGGCCGCACCGCACAGCAGACTTAGCGGGATGATTACATTGAACATCACGCTATCGCTGAATCTATTCTGCGTTTGTCGCCTACCGCGTACCGGCGGATCGGCTGTCGGGAACTGTGTCTCAGACATAATTCTGCTTTCTCAGACTCGATCTTCTTCGTTAAATGCTTGTGCTTTAGGGGCAGTCCACTGCCTGACGTTGTTCTGTTCTTCCAGGACATCCTTGGTATCGGAGGCGGCTAACATCACGGACGTGATGTGGAGTGTGAGGGCGTCGATGTTGTAGTGGTTCACGCGTCGCTGCTCGGGAACCAAAATCTTCACCACGTTGGATCCGAGCCGGTAATACAGGCATTGACCGACCACGCTGAGAGCCAACTGTTCCAGTGTGTGGCGCGGCGCTTTGCCGTCCATCAAGCGATCAAACGCACCGATCAGTCGCTCGAACAGTGGGCGAAAGAATTCCTCGATGATGCTCTCGAATACGGGCGTGGGATGGTCCATTTCCCGCATCATCAACTGGGTCTCCCAGCCGGATGGATCACACGCCAACATCCTGGACAACAGCGTCCGAACAATGCGGTGCAGTGTCCGGCGAGGATCTGCGTCGGGCTCAGGGGCTGGGAACTGTCTTTCCCGAGCGTGGCGAATGCCCTGAATCACCTCGCGGTAAAGCCCCAATTTGTCGCCGAAGTAGTAGGCGATTGAGGCCACATTGACACCGGCGGCACCGCAAATCTCGCGAACGGTCGCACCATCGAACCCGCGGGCAGCGAACACCGGTCCGGCCGCCTCGACAATACGAGTCCGTGTATCAAACTCCTCCGTCGATGACGCCTGGTGCGTGGCGGGGGCTTCGAGCGGTGATGAATCAGTTGACTCGGACAAGAATTCGCACGGCCGTAGAAACGAGACGAAACGACGCCAAAATGGGGGTAAAAGCCAAAACTCGCGGAGTTGATGGCCCTCATGATGCGAACTTAAACACGCGTTTAAAACATCTGTTTAAACCATGGTCAGAGTTGGAGGTTTCGTCAAGAGGATTTGCTTTTCCCGATCATGCGGCCGACGGGGGTCGCTTCACCTTGTCGCTCATCCCGACTGATCCCTATTCTGTCACATGCAGGAACGCTCGCCTGTGGTATGCGAGTGTCGTCCGATCACTCTTAGAAAATGAAGGTCCGCCAGGATGAGTGCCAATGTTCAGGTTCAGCTTCCCGATGGAACGGTTGTGGAGCATCCAGCTGATTCGACGTCGATGGATGTGGCCAGGGGAATCAGCGAGGGATTGGCACGTAACGTGGTCGCCGCGGAGGTCTCCGGCTTGGCCGTGGATGCCGACCGACCGTTGGGCGATCTGTCCAACGGCGACGCCCCGATCGAACTAAAACTGCTGACGTCGCGCGATGAGGCCGCACTGGCAGTGATGCGTCACTCGGCGGCGCACGTGATGGCGCGTGCCGTCATGCGGCTTTACGAAGGCGTCTCGTTGGCATTCGGTCCCGTTACCGAAGGCGGCTTTTATTACGACTTTGAAGTCGACGAAAAAATCAGCGAGGAAGATTTCCCAAAGATCGAGGCCGAGATCAAAAAAATCATCAAGGACAAAGAACCCTTCGAGCGCTTTGTTCTCGATCGTGATGAAGCGAGAAAACTCTGCGAAGACCTGGGCCAAGACCTCAAAGTGGAACACATCGATACGGGCTTGGCTGATCAATCAACGGTCAGCTTTTACCGGCAAGGCGAATTCGTCGATTTGTGTCGTGGACCGCACATTCCAGATGCTGGAGCGATCAAAGCGATCAAGCTGATGAGCGTCGCGGGGTCACACTGGAAGGCAGATACCTCCGGTCGGCAGTTACAGCGTTTGTACGGTACGGCCTTCTTTGACAAAAAAACGCTGAAGGCGTACCTGGAACAAATCGAAGAAGCCCGCCGGCGTGACCATCGCGTGCTGGGAAAACAACACGGGCTCTTCTCGATCAATCCCGAAGTCGGCCAAGGGCTTTGCCTGTGGCTGCCAAAGGGTGCGCGTGTGCGTGTTGCGTTGGAGGATTTTCTGCGTGGTGAGTTGCTTTCGCGTGGCTATGACCCGGTTTACAGCCCGCACATCGGCCGCGTTGAAATGTACGAAACCAGCGGCCACTTCCCGTACTACCGCGACAGTCAATTCGCACCGCTTTTCGGCAGCGAAGTCGGCGGCATGCTGGACGCTTGGAGTCAGCGATTGAAAGAGGGCACCATCGATCGCGATGGCGAAGAAAAGCTGATGGAAGCCGCCAAAGTGTTTGGCGTTGAATTACCTAACTACAAACTGTCTGCGAACAGCGAAGATAAACGCAACATTCTGCACGAGTGGCAACTCGTTAATGAACGCTACTTGCTTAAGCCGATGAATTGCCCGCATCACTGCCAGATCTTTAAAGCTCAACAACGCTCGTATCGACAGTTGCCACTTCGCCTTTTTGAATTCGGAACCGTTTACCGCCACGAGCAGACGGGTGAATTGAACGGCATGCTGCGAGTCCGAGGGCTGACGCAGGATGACGCTCATATTTTCTGTACCGCCGATCAGGTGGAGGCAGAGTTCCGCGCAACCATTGAATTGACGCAGTTCGTTCTGCAATCGGTTGGCTTGGACGACTATTCGGTCCAATTGTCTCTCCGTGATCCCAACAGTGATAAATACGTCGGGAGCGAAGACAACTGGAACCAGGCTGAGAATGCGCTTCGCGGAGTCTTGGAACAGTCCGGGCTTTCGTTTCATGAAGAAGAAGGCGAAGCGGCGTTTTATGGTCCCAAAGCGGACTTCATGGTGCGTGACTGCATCGGCCGATCCTGGCAACTGGGAACGGTCCAACTGGATTACAACCTGCCGGAACGGTTCAAGCTGGAATACAACGGCCGAGACAATGCGGCTCATCGACCCGTGATGATCCACCGGGCACCGTTTGGTTCGCTCGAACGCTTCACCGGCATGTTGATCGAGCACTTTGCCGGAGCGTTCCCGCTGTGGCTTTCCCCCGAACAGGTTCGCGTGCTGCCGCTCAGTGACAAATCGCTCGACTATGCCGTCGCGGTTGCCAAACAGCTGGACGAAGCAGGCCTGAAGGTGACCGTGGATTCGAGCGGTGGCAAAGTCCAGGCAAAGATTCGCAATGCCCAGCTGGACCTCGTCAACTACATGGCGGTCGTTGGCCCTAAAGAGGCGGAAACGGGCATGGTCGCACTTCGCGACCGAATCGACGGGGATCTCGGCTCGATGCCGGTCGCTGAGGCTGTTGCACGGCTGAAGGAGGAGATCCAATCGCGACAAGTTCGCCAGGTGGTAAAAAGTTCCTTCACCGCGGCAGCGGTCGATTCCGATGCGATTGGCAACGAATACTGAGGAAAAGGTCGATAAGCCTTTCGGGTACTTATACTGGACTGACGACGTTCTCTTTGCGTATGAAGTTTCCCCTTCAAAGCCCCCAAAAGCGTATGTCCCCCCGTTTGTTATCCCGTCTGCTACTACTAGTCGTTTGCGCGCTGACCTCGCTTATCGCTAGGGGCGAAGACCTACCCCCCCGCGAGAAACGGGTGGCCGATGCGGTCAATCAGTCCGTGGTCCAGGCAGGACTCCACTATCGGGATGGGAAATATGACGATGCCGGCAAAAGCATCAAGATCGCGATGACTCAGATTCAGGCCGCCGTGAAGATGGGCTCGACCGATCTTTACGACGCTCTCATTCCTGCCATCCAGCGGGTCGAGAAAGCGCACGCGATGTTGGAGTTCGAGGGCGTCTCGCTGCCTCCGTTCAAACGCCCAGCTCGGCCCGTACCGGGATCCGAAGCCGATTCGGACGATGCCGAAATGGATGCCGATCCGCCGAAGCCGCGACGACCGCGAAGCACAAAACCTGAACCTGAACCTGAACCGGTCCCAACCAATCTGGTCAGCTTTACGGAGAAAGTCGCGCCGATCTTGGTCAATCGGTGTGGGAATTGTCACGTCACGGGCAGTCGTGGGAATTTCAACATGGCCACTTTCGCAGCATTGATGAAGGGTCCGCCCGAAGGCGTCGTCGTGTTTCCTGGCGACACGATCGGCAGTCGTTTGATCGAAACGATCGAGACGGGTGATATGCCCCGCGGGGGCGGTCGAGTAACGACCGAGGAGCTGGAGACACTCAAAGCATGGGTGATGGCTGGCGCTAAATTTGATGGTACCGATCCGAACGGTCCAATTTCCGCTGGTGCACCTCCCGTGGTCAATATGGCGCCGAGGCTCAGCGTCACACGCGCGACCGGTCGCGAAACGGTTAGTTTCGCATCCGACGTGGCGCCGCTCTTACTGGACAACTGCAATGGATGCCATATCGAAGCGATGCAAACGAGTGGTGGGCTGAGAATGGACACGTTCGCGCAGTTGCTGCGCGGCGGTGACACAGGTCCGATCATCGTGCCGGGCAAGAGCGAAGAGAGTCTGCTGATCCAGAAACTTCGAGGGATGGGCGAGGGACAAAGGATGCCTGCGGGCGGACGACCCGCGTTGCCTGAGGAAGCGATCCAATTGATCAGCACGTGGATCGACGAAGGCGCGACATTAGACGGGCAGAGCGAATCTCAACCGATACGCCGCATGAGTGAACTGGCATGGGCGGCGACGGCTTCAGCAGAAGAAATGAGCGTGCGACGTGGTCAATTGGCGGACGGTAATTTGAAACTGGTGGCGACTTCGGGACGCACTGTTTCGTCAATGCAGACCGAACACTTTTTCGTAACCGGAACGGCCTCGCAGGGCACGATCGATCGAGTCGCCACGCTAGCCGAACAGCAAATGAAGACGGTCAAGTCAGTCGTTCGAGCAACGACCGGCGAAGAGTATTTCCACGGCCGCGCCACGATCTTTGTATTCCCTAAGCGTTATGACTACAGCGAGTTTGCAAAGATGGTCGAGCAACGTGGGATTCCAACGGCTTGGCAAAGCCATTGGTCTTTCGATGGCATCGATGGTTACCTTTCGATGGTGGCCACGGAGCTAGAAGACGAAGAGGTTATCGCCGAACGCTTGACCGCACCGCTTGTGTCGCTTGCGGTCGCCTCGCGCGGAACGGATGTACCAAGATGGCTCGCCGAAGGGATCGGCTCTGCGATGGCATCCAGGCAAGGTGGTTCGCGGGATCGTGATCAACGCCGGGAAGCGGAACAAGAGATGGTGCAAGCACTTTCCGCAGCATCCAACGCGAAAGAGTTCTTGGACGGCAAGTTATCGCCCGAGCAGACCGACCGAGTCGGGGCCGCCATCGCAAACTCGATGCTGGAACGCACGCGACGCCGGAACTTCGACAACATGTTGCGGAATCTGAACGCAGGCAAGCCATTTGAACAGGCTTTTACCGAAGCGTTTGGCGCGACACCTGAACTGTACGTTCAGACATGGTTCCGATGGCTCCGTGGGGCCTAGAGAGTCTCTCTTTCGTCCGGATCGCGATTCGCCCATCGAACCGCTTGGGCCTCATCGCCAGTGGGTCGCGGCTGATTCCTGAGCGGCACGACTTCGCTCCGCGGAGCTGTACTTGGGTGCGGCACTTTTGTGCTGCGTGGAGCTGCTCCTACGTTCACCCGACTGACAAGCCAGCTTGATCTTCGTACGCTACTGGCTTCGGGACCTCCCTCTGTTCTCCTGAACCGATAAATAGATTGAATCATGATTGTTGTGATGGAACCTGGTGCGACGCAGGCCGAAGTGGAAGAAACCGTCCGGCGCGTGGAAGGCCTTGGTCTGAAAGCGAACGTCATCGTCGGCACGGAGCGAACGGTCGTGGCGGCGATCGGCGACAAACGCGAGCACTTCAAGGAGTCTTTGGAGAGCGGACCTGGTGTCTCGGCGGTCGTGCCTATCGTGGCACCGTACAAGATGGCCAGCCGCGAAGTGCGTACGGAACCCAGCCAGATTCGCGTCCTCGATTTTGCCGCTGGGGCAGGGGACGTCGGTTTCATTGCCGGTCCCTGCAGTGTCGAAAACGAGGAACAGATTCTGGAAACAGCTCGTGCCGTGAAAGCGGCCGGCGGTACAGGCCTGCGTGGAGGAGCGTTTAAACCAAGAACGAGTCCGTACAGCTTTCAAGGACTGAAGGAAGACGGCCTAAAAATGCTGGCCACCGCGCGCGAAGAAACCGGTCTTTGTGTGGTCACCGAAGTCATGGGAACAAGCGATGTCGAATTGGTTGGCAAGTACGCTGATGTTCTGCAGGTCGGTGCCAGAAACATGCAGAACTACCGACTGCTAGAAGCGGTTGGAAAAGCTCAGAAACCCGTCCTCCTAAAACGTGGTCCCTCGGCGACCATGGACGAGTTCCTGTTGGCCGCCGAGTACATCCTGAACGAAGGCAACGATCAAGTCATGCTTTGCGAACGTGGTATCCGCACGTTCGAAGGCCACACGCGATTCACGCTCCCTTTGGCAAGCGTGACGTACTTGCACCGGAAAACACACTTGCCCGTCATCATCGACCCGAGTCACGGAACCGGACATACCTACATGGTTCCCGACATGGCTGCTGCAGCTGTCGCAGCGGGCGCCGATGGATTGATCATTGAAGTCCACCCTGATCCCAGCTCCGCGATGAGCGACGGCTACCAGACGCTGACATTCAGTGAATTCGATCGAACGATGCGTCGCTGCAAAGCCGTTATCGATGCGTTGCGGAAAGTAGATCAAGAGACGTCGTAAGGGCACGCACCGTTGTATCGATTCTTAGCGTGCTGATCCTTTGCGTGCTGGTCCTTAGCCTCTGGTCGTCGCGTCAATCGTCCTAACACGCACTGAAAAAACTCGAACTATCACGCGAAGCGAGTCATCGAAACGTGTCTGCTCAAGATCGAACGCTTGACCATTACCACCATCTGATGCAGATCAACGCTGCCTCTCACTTCATGCGGGGCGCTCGTGAGCTAGGAGTGTTCGATGAGTTACGAAAAGGGCAGCGTACTCTCGAGCAGCTCTCGGAGGCTTTGGAGATTCCGGCACATCCACTGGATCTCCTTTTGGATGGTTTGATCGCCGTCGGTATCGTTGAACAGTATGAAGACGATTACGCGTTGTCGCGTACGGCGCATCTGCTTTGCCAGTACGATGACGACCTTGGTGATCACCAGTGGCAGAAGCTCGTTGGACGGGTCAATGACACTTCACCACGCGACAGCCATGACGATCAACTCCGGCACAATCAGGTCGCGGCAACACAATGGATTCACACACCCGCCGCGATGCAAGCTGCAGAGATCTTGGACATTGCGGGCGAGGCTTCCGAAACTCCCTATCGAGTCCTCGATCTCGGTTGCGGTTCGGCTGTTTGGAGCTGCGCAATGGCCCACGGCAACCCGACAGTATCGATCACTTGTGTCGATCAACCCGACGCGCTTGTGGCTGCTCAAAGCACGGCCGACTCGATTGAACTTGGCGATCGCTTCACCGCCATCGCCGCAGCACCTGAGGCGGCAGTGTTGCCAAGCGATGAGTTCGACTTGGTTTTGATCGCACAACGACTGTCGGCTCTGGGAGACGATCCGGCCATGGAGTTGCTCAAGCGAGCCATCGGTGCCTGTCGACTCGGTGGCAGGGTCGCGGTGATTGACCAGTTTGGTGGTCCCGCCAAACCGTCACTCGCGGAAACCCTGGAAGCCTGGCGGCTCGAATTGACTACGCAGGCCGGCCGGGTCCGATCGCTCGAAGAAATCCAGCAGGTGCTCTCCGATCTGGGTCTGAGATCCGTCCAATTCGCCTTCATTGAGGCCAGCAAATCGAACCTCGGCATGGCGGTCGGGTTGAAATAGGCACGGAATTGCCCCAGTGGGCGTTGACGGATTTGGGCCAAGGATCCTACGATACGCGGCTCGAAAATACGTTTTCCAAAAACCTACCGGATGAGCAGCCATGGCTGTCCCAAAACGCAAACACTCCAACAGTCGAACCGGCAAACGCCGCTCGCACGACCACGTCAAAAAACGCCAAATCGCGTACTGCCCACAGTGCAGCATCGCCGTCCCAACTCATACGGTCTGCCCAAAATGCGGGTACTACCAGGGCCGTACGGTTGTCGAGCCGGAAGAGAGCTAGGCAGCCGTTGGTTGTTGACTGCCGATTCTTCTTTGTCGGCAGTCCTTTCTTTTGATCCAAAGGCGGAACCAGCGTCTCCCAACGCCACCTATCATTCTGCCCGAGCCGCGAATCGCTCCTAAACTGCGGCGTCGTCCCCCATTTCTAAGCCGTCGCGGTTATACGGCGATCAGTCACATGAACTCAGTCGGCATCCTGTTTCCCGGCCAAGGCGCACAAAACGTCGGAATGGGCCGAAATCTGTACTCGCATCACGCAATCGCCAAACGCTGCTTCGATGAGGCCTCGGAGATTCTCGGGTACGACCTCGCTGGGCTTTGCTTCGATGGACCTGAAGACAAGCTCAACGCGACAGAATTCAGCCAGCCTGCTCTGTTCGTTGTTGGCATGGCCGCGGCGGAAGTGTTGCGTGAACAGCAGCCCGAACGGATCGCGGCCGCGAAAGCTGCGGCTGGGTTGAGTCTCGGCGAATACACAGCGGTCTGCTTTGCCGGGGGCCTTTCCTTCGCCGACGGAGTCCGTTTGGTGCAGCGACGTGGTCAGGCGATGCAGGCTGCCGCGGATGCCGTGCAAAGCGGGATGGCCAGCGTGCTCGGTCTGGAGCTGTCCTTGATCGAGCAGCTGTGTGAACAGTGTCGCGAGGACGCAGATGTGCTGCAGCCGGCCAATCTCCTTTGCCCTGGAAACATTGCGGTTTCCGGTCATCTGTCCGCGATCGACCGATTGATTCCGGTTGCAACCGATGCGGGAGCCGTGAAGGTGATTCCACTGAGTGTCGCAGGTGCTTTTCACACCGAATTGATGCGGCCGGCCGTGGAAAAGCTGAAGGCAGCTCTCGCGGAAATGCCCATCACCGACACCAAGATTCCCGTCTACAGCAACGTCGATGCAGCTCCTCACCAATCCGCTGATGAGATTCGCGATCTTTTGAGTCGACAAGTCGTTGGCACGGTGCGCTGGGAAGATTCGATTCGAAAAATGCTTGAAGACGGCATCGACGGATTCGAAGAATTAGGAACCGGACGGGTACTTCGCGGAACACTGAAACGGATCCATCGAAAAACTCCCGCCGATGGATTTGGCGACTGAGTTCGCTCATCTGTTTGCTGGCCTACCCGAACCGGCAACGTTTTTCTCCTACCAACCAACATTGAATATCCCGGACATCGCAGCATGAAACTCTCGACAACAACGGACTTGCAGGACCACGTGGCGATTGTGACTGGGGCGTCACAGGGGCTTGGCAAAGCCGTCGCGATCGGCCTCGGCATGAACGGTGCGACGGTTCTCTGCTTAGCACGCAACGCCGACAAATTGGCCGACACGGTTAAAGCAATCGAGGAAGCCGGTGGCAAAGCAGAAGCCGTCACGTGCGACATCACCGATCGTGCTGCGGCAACGGCGGCCATCGAAGGAGCCAAGGAAAAATACGGTCGATTGGACATCCTGGTGAACAATGCCGGAATCACGCGAGACAAATTGATGCGTGGGATGTCGGACGAGGAATGGGACGATGTGATCGCCACCAACTTGACCAGTTGTTTCGTCTGCTGTCGCGCTGCGGCAGGAATCATGAGACGAGCGAAGTACGGCCGGATTATCAACATGGCCAGCATTTCGGGCCTGATGGGCAACCCGGGCCAAGCTAATTATTCAGCCAGCAAAGCTGGGATGATTGGGCTGACCCGGACGCTCAGCAAAGAACTGATCAGCCGCGGAGTGACCGTGAATGCCGTCGCCCCGGGATTCATCGCCAGTGAAATGACGGCCGAATTGGGCGAAGTTGTTTTGGAGGAAGCCAAAAAACGCATCCCGGCCAAGAGGCTGGGTGAACCCGAGGATGTCGCCGCCGCTGTGCTGTTTCTGGCGTCGAAGGATGCCAGCTACATTTCCGGACAAACGATCGTCGTCGACGGTGGAATGGTCGGCTAAACGCGACAATTTGACCCGCATTCCCAATGCGGCCATTCGGTACCGCCTTGCAATACGGAGCCGCGAGCGTCGCCAGCCCCCACCTATCCGATCCCGACACGAAGTGCAGATCGGTGTATTGACGTGTTTTGCTGGTTTCACCTATCTTTTCGGCGAAAGCGAAAGCCTCCCAGAGGCTCCTTTCGATCGGCGAACCCAACCACTGCCCACCCCTGACCATTGGTTTGGTGCAGACCGCCTAAACAATCCAAATCACCAATTCAGCTTGCTGACCTTACCTAGAGACTGCTCATGGCTACTGTCGAAGAACGTGTAATCGAGATCGTGTCCGAACAGCTCGGCGTCGACAAAGAAAAGATCAATCGCGAAACCTCTTTCGTGAACGACCTCGGCGCTGACTCCTTGGACACCGTCGAGTTAGTAATGGAACTCGAGGAAGAATTCGATATCAGCATTCCAGATGAGTCCGCCGAGAAGATCCAGAAGGTCGGTGAGGCGGTCGACTTTATTGAGAATGCAAAAGGCGATGACGCCTAACTGAATCGCAGCCGCGATTTGGCACCCTTCATGATTGCCGCCCAGGATTCAAGGACGTCCTTTCGTTCTTGCATTCAGTGGGCGGCATTTGTTTTGGCTGGTAGGGATGCCCCGTTTTGTTTTGGAGCGAGTGTCTTTGTTTTGGAGCCAGTGCCGTCGGCAAAACGTAGCGCCGCCGGCATAATGAGGCGTCCGAATACTGAGGCGCGATTGGTACGCCGCCTCTGCACGCGCTCTTGGTCCCTTCCAAGCCCGACCTCCTCGGCATCCCTATCTCCCAAATAGCATTCCGATGCAACCATCCAACGAACGAAGAATCGTGGTCACCGGAATCGGAGTCGTGACCCCGATCGCACTAGACGTTCCCGATTTTTGGCAACGATTGACCGCGGGCGAGAGTGGCATCCACGAGCTCACGACCCTGGATACCACCAAGTACAAAGTCCACTTCGGTGGTGACATCGCCGACTTCAGTGTTGATGGATTTGTCGAGCCTCGCGAAGCAAAACGGCTGGATCGATTTACGCAGTTTGCCGTCCATGCCGGTGCCCACGCCATCACGGACTCGGGAATCGATTTTGATAAAGTCGATCGGACCAAGTGCGGCGTGATCTTGGGATCCGGCATCGGAGGCCTTGGCGAGATCGAAGCACAGATTGAACGCATGCTGACCCGCGGTCCAGATCGAGTCAGTCCGTTTACCGTCCCCAAGATGATGCTGAATGCAGCGGGCGGAAACCTTTCGATCACCTACGGATTGAAGGGTCCCAATTACGCGGTCGCGACCGCGTGTGCCAGCGCCACCAATGCAATGGGCGACGCGCTGCGGAGCATCCGACTGGGTGAGACCGATTTGGTCATCACCGGCGGCAGCGAAGCAGCGATTACCCGGATGGGCTTGGCCGCTTTTCAAAACATGAAAGCACTCTCGACTCGCAACGACGATCCCGCTGCTGCAAGCCGACCTTTCGATGCCGATCGAGATGGTTTTGTACTCGGTGAAGGCGCCGGGCTGCTTATCTTCGAAGAGCTTCAGCACGCTTTGGATCGAGACGCCAAAATCTACGCCGAAGTCATCGGCTACGGAACGACCAGCGACGCGGGTCACATCACGGCGCCAGACCCTGAGGGAATCGGTGCTGCTGCAGCGATGCGGGCAGCCATCGCCGATGCCAAGATTGAACCTACCGATGTCGATTACATCAACGCGCACGGCACGAGCACTCCGCTGGGCGATAAGGCCGAATCTCACGCGATCAAAGCGGTTTTTGGATCGCATGCCTACGAGACCAAGATCAGTAGCACCAAAGGATCGCTCGGGCACTCTTTGGGTGCGAGCGGTGGGATCGAAGCGGTGATTCTCTGCAAGACGATTGAAACGTCGACCATCGCGCCTACGATCAATTATGAGACTCCCGACCCGGAATGCGATCTTGATTACACGCCGAACCAGGCTCAATCGGCTGATGTTCGCGTTGCAATGAGCAATAGCTTCGGGTTCGGCGGTCACAATGCTTGCGTCGTGTTTCGAAAATACGAGTAACGATTAATCACTCCTCTCGGCCGGCAACGCTTTCGACATGTCACATTCGTCTGGCCAGCTGGATCGTGCCGAGTACGTTGAGCAGGGATACCTGTATCAACTGGTCCGGGAACGGGGTGCGGCCGATTTGCCGATGCAGGAATTGCTCGAGCAGATCCGTTATGAGCTGTTGACGACCACCAAGTTGCCCATGGCGATCGACTATTTGCTCACGGAGCTAAAACACTCCGGACAGATGTCGCCCGCAATGCACAAGCTGGCGCACTACTTCACCCCATTCCAATCGTTCTTGATTGAATCCGCCGAACGTGAAGCCGGTCGTTTCACAATGGAAACGGCATTGGAAGTGCTGGAAGCCGAAGCGAAGTATCGCGCAAAAGATGCCACCCCTGCCGGACTGTTTTTCTATCAGTTCGAAGTCCTATGTCGAAACCGACTGAACTACGACAAAGGCCTCACAGCGATCAGCAACGATCCCATGTTTGACACGGCATGGGCGAAGTGGATTTTGATCCTGCGAGCCCAAATCGGCCTGGTCGACTTGGCGGATCTATTATTCCTCGCCAGTGAAGAGTACAAGATTCGCCTGCACGACGCAGGACAGTCCCTGGAAGGGAAAGGACCGTTCTTGTACGGGCGCAAAGAAGGACGAATCGCACTAGGCAATCGCCGCAAGGAACCGCTTTTTTTGTTTGGTGCCATGCAACGTCATCTCGGGTATCCAACCGTTCCGCGTCCAAAGCCGCAAGATGAAAACAAAGATGTGATCCCTCAATTGATGCGCCGAATGGAGCGATTGGAGTTACGAATCAAAATCATGGAAGACGAACGACGAGCCGGCATCGACATCACTAAGTTCTACAAAGATCCCGACAAGGAATGACGTATTGCGCCATTCCGGCACGAGTCGCTCGTTGAGTTGATATCGACTTCGGGGTGAGCCAAGCAAAAACGCCAAAGCCGTTTCCGACTTTGGCGTTCTGAATTCTCAATCCAGTCTGGATGGGACGCTAGGCACTCTTACTTGCGGGCATTGGGAACAGCTTGCGATTTCCCGAGACAACGCTTTCGTCAATCGTGAAGACGGTGCCTTCCTCTTGGTCTGGCAGGTCATACATGATGTCGAGCATCACTTCCTCAAGAATGCCTCGCAATCCGCGAGCTCCGACGCCTTTCGCCATCGCTTTGCGGGCGATGTAGTGCAACGCTTCATCGGTGAAGTGCAGATCGCAATTCTCCATTTGGAACAACGCTTGGTACTGTTTTGTCAGAGCATTCTTAGGCTCTTTCATCACTTGTACCAAACCTTCCTCATCGAGCGGTTGCAAGTAGCTGACAACAGGAAGACGTCCAACCAATTCCGGGATCAACCCGAACTGCAGAATGTCTTCCGTTTGAACTTGCGTCAGCAGTTCTGAATCGGATTTTTCATTTCGCACGTTGTCACCCGCAAAGCCGAGTGTCTTACGACCCAGACGCTTGCGAATGATGTCTTCGATCCCAACAAACGTACCTCCCACGATGAACAAGATGTTACTCGTGTCCATTTGGATGTACTGCTGTTCGGGATGCTTTCGGCCGCCTTGCGGAGGCACGTTTGCAACGGTGCCTTCGAGCATCTTCAAAAGACTCTGTTGCACGCCTTCTCCGGAGACATCACGGGTGATCGACACGTTGGCACTTGTCTTGCCAATCTTGTCAACTTCGTCGATGTAAAGGATTCCGCGTTGGGCTGCGTCGACATCAAAGTCTGCGGCATGCAACAGTTTCAAAAGTAGATTCTCGACGTCTTCGCCAACGTACCCCGCTTCGGTGAGCGTGGTCGCATCACCGATTGCGAACGGGACGTTCAACATACGTGCGAGTGATCGAGCCAGAAGCGTTTTCCCGCTGCCTGTTGGGCCAGCCAGCAAGATGTTGCTTTTCTCGATCTCAACTTCCGATCCACCTTCCCATTCACTGGTCAGGCGTTTGTAGTGATTGTGAACGGCAACAGCCAAAACTCGCTTGGCAGCATTCTGTCCAATCACATACTGGTCCAGGTGTTCGACGATCTTCCTCGGTGAAGGAATTTCATTGAACAACGTTTTACTCGGACCACGCCGACGCTGTTCCTGGTCGAGAATCGATTGGCACAGCTCAATGCACTCGCCACAGATGTAGACGTCGCCTGGACCTTCAACGAGAGGTCCGACGTCACGATAACTCTTTCGACAAAAAGAACAGAATGCGTTCTTCTTGTTGGACGAGTTCCCGCGACGCGAGCTTAAGTTTTCCTTCGAGGGCATACACGACTCCTGATTGTGTGACTTGAATCACCGACCAGTCATCAATTGACGCAACTTTCTTGAGCCGAAGCTCTGACGTCTATTGTAGACCGAATCTGCGATCCGAATCACGCTCCAAACGGTTTCGGGCCACGGCTCGAATGCTTTCCCAGCTCCATAGCCCTTTCGCCACAAGGCGAGGGGCCACTTTGTCGGGATGGGTCATCCGTATCCTCGAAAGCTCGAGCCAATCGTGGTTTCAGTTTCAAACGGTTATTGTTTCCGCTGATGTATGCCCACATGGAATTGGGAGGCAAACAGGCGGATGGTTATCCTTCTCAGCTCCTGATCGGGAGGGTCCTAGCCATCGGGAACGAGTTCCCCGAACGTTGCAGGCCCATCACTGGCATCGATCGTGAGGATCAAGCCTGTGAAAGGTCTCAGTGGGTTCGGGTCAACTTTGTCGCCCCGCGGACGAATCGGCCTGGGAGGTCGAGTCGTCGATGGATTCGGTTCCAGCAGGAGTGCGATGGGTTTTCGCTTGTATGTTTCGGAATTCCTGGTCGCTGATGTCACCTTTGCGATGCATTTCTCGCAAGTTTGCCAGCAGCTCATCGGGGTCTTGTTGGTCCTCATCCGCGTAGTCGCGAAAGATTGACACAAGATAAAACCCGGCGGCGATCAGGACACACAAGACCAGCAGGGCGAGCCCAGTTCGTACGGCAGGCACGCCGAAGAAATCTTGCATAATCCTCATCCTGTGGTCAGTCGATGTGTTCAAAACAGGTTTCGCATCCGCACATCGTATGCATCTGTGCGTGTTGCCACACGCATGCCGATCCGGTCACCTGCTGGATCTCTTGAACACTCTTGTTCGTGATCTCGAACCCCCTTTCGGGATCCGGTCGACTGGCTGGGATCACATCCGGCCGCGTCGCGTTAGCCACGTCTGGCTCGCGCCGCCGATCCGGTCGATCCTCCGCCCGCCGACACTGGAATCATAGGAGTGTCTAGCAAGCAGCGTCCAGGATTTTCGACTCGCAGAACACAGTTTTTCTAGTTTCACGGGCGTCCGAGGCGTTTCACGATTCACTCGCTTCGCCGATCGCAGGAATCGCTTGCTTGAATGTCTCCATCGCGGTTCGTGCGCACGAAAGTCCCAGCTCCGGATATCCCTCCACGCGGGCGATCGCTGGACCATCGAATGTGTGGTTCAACAACGAACGAATCAACCGATTCAAATCGACGTCACCCATCCCGATCGGCTGATCCCTTGGCGTTCCAGCCTTACGGTCGCAAAGATAGACAACCGCAAGCGATTCCAGGTTCCGCGCTAGCCGGTCCGCCAATGGTAACTCGCCACCACGCAGCATTTCCCCCACATCGGCAGCCAACCTTAAACCATTGCCGATGTCCAACCACTGACCAAAACGCTCGAACTGGGCGACGGTCGCGATCGCCTCCCCACCGCGAGGTCTCAACGCTAGCGCTATTTGATGGGCATCGGCGCTCGCAAGAAGCCGTTCGATTGGTAAGACCAGACGATCCAACACCCGTTCCGGCAGATCATCGGTCGACGGGTCAATGCGACCGCTGTTGAAGGTCACCACAGAAACACTGAGTTCTGCAGCTACCTCCAACCAGCGCGAAATCCAATCCTCCGCTTTTTGACGCCCAGTGGAATCTTCTGCAGCAAGGGATGGAGCATGCTGATTCCATGGATCTTGCATGAACGAAGCGTCCAGATCCAACACAACCTGCAACTGCGACTGTTCGATCACGGAGGTCAGGCGGACGACGCGTTCGCTAAAATCGCTTTGTGCTGGGTTGAACATGCAAGCGTGCGGACGCAGTGCGACGCAACGAAAACCGAGTCCGGCGAGTTCTTGCAAAGCCGTGCACGGATCATGCAACAGCAGACCGGCCGTGTGATAACCGGTAAGCATCAGCCTGTTTCCCGACGAATCATGCAAGCCGCTCCTTACGTCACCCGAAACCGAATGGACAACATGGTCGACGGGATGGTGAGCAGGAAAATTGCCATTCCCCATGCCGGACCTGCGCCTAAAAACGCAAAACACGCCGCCAGTGGAATTATGGTCATAATCGAAACGCGAATTGCTAACTGAATCCTTAGAGGTTCCGGTTCAATGATCGCCCTCAGTGCGCGAAAGACCGCAGGTGCAGCCACCAGATAGATCAACACCGCAAACATGTTTGGACGCACTTGGAAGACGGATGGATACCGCTCCAGTTGCGGTGCAAACGCCATCATCGAAACACCGACCAGCAGGACCAACCAACCGATCCATAGATTTGGCGAGCGTCCGCCGGTCGCCTCGCGTCGGGCCATGGTCGTTAAACCCATAATGTAGACACCGAAACCGGCCGCGATGGCGAATGCAAAATTGGGCAGCACACCACCCGTCGTTCCCAAACCACCCCCAGATCCCAAACCAGTGAAAGCGCCGAGTAGACAACTCAGTACGCGGCAACCTCCCATCGCGACCGGCGCTAAGGGTGATCTTTTGAGGGGTCCGTCGTAAGCCACAATCATCACGGCCAACGCGATCGCAACGGCGACCGGCTGCCAAAAGAACCCTTCCACACCAGGTGAAAGAAAACCGACGGCAACACTCAGCAGCACGCCAATCAATAGCAGCATCCAGCCAGCCGTGACAGCTTGGGACAGCGCGATCTGACCAGCGGGAATCGGTCGGCCGGGTCGCTCCTGTCGGTCCCGCTCAACATCGAAGACGTCGTTGAGAATCATTCCAGCCCAATACAGGGCGATGCCGCAACAAATGACGAAAGCGAACGACGGGAGATGCTTCGGTCCTCCCGCCATCATCAGATAAGCGGCACCCACATCAGCAATGATCGTGAAGACATTGGGCAGTCGGACCAGTTGCGCCCAAGCCATCCAAGATGACGGAGAAGCATCAGCAGAAGGGGATTCAGACATGCGGACATCATACGCAACGCCGCGACGTCCGACAGACGCCGATCACTCAACGTCGAAGCTGGCGTCGCTGCCGTTCCGTCAATTGCACGCCATATTGCTGAATGTAAAAGTCGGTATCGTTCGTGAAGTTGACCTCGTCGTCCTGGTTCTCAAACCGGAATCGTTCGACGGGTGGCGGTGAGACAGGTCGGATGGAGTAGATCTCGATGAGTGTGATCAGCCGGCCTTGACCGCCGGCGGATGCATCCGCTTGATCGTCGTCACCCATTAACGGATCGCTCCAGAATTCAATCCGTACCGGCAAAAACGCCCCAAAGCTCGTGGCTGGATCCAGCTCCGCTGCCACAGCCACTCGGACCTTTGTGGGATAGAGTAACGGCCACTCATCGAGCCCAGAATCGGCCATCACTTGTTCGCGTTTGGATGACTTCAATTTTCCCGAAACGACCCAAATCGGCCTTTCCTTCAAGTGCGCTCCCTTCACCTGCAGGTCATAGTCTTTCAAAAAAGACGCAAGCATCTCGACCCATGCTCCGACTTGGAGCCGAGGAGAAACAGGCAGCCCTGTCCTCGCGGCGCTGACCCATTGATCGAGTCGTCCCACATCAACTCTGCGCAGTGAGACGTTTCCGGCGATCTCTGAGCGAGTCCATGCCAGCCGTCCATCACTGATCTGCTGTAGACGATGTTTCCCATCGCCGTCGTGCATGGTGACTTGCAGGTTGTAGCGTCCGGTCCCCATTCCCGCTTGTTCGTAGGTTCCAACACCGACGACCTCTCTACCGCCGGTCCAAACCGTTTCTCGCACCTTGGCATCAAAGGCGGGACCATTGACCAGCGTAGTGACAACGCGATGAAGTAAAGACTGCGCTTTAGCGGAGGTATCGACAGTTCTTGGTGATGGCGCGTTCGGCGTGGCTGGGCGAATTGACGACAGGGCAGATGAGTCCGTTGCGTAGGGATCCTCCGCAACAGAAACGCTCATTCGTTCCGAAGCGACGATCAAACCGCCGGTAAGAACGGCGGCAATGCAGACGAGTTTCACGATGGGTCGCCAGTTTCGCGGGATGTGACGATCGGTCTTCATGATCCGGTTATGTCGATTTTCTCAAAGATGTCGCATGATCCGTGCCGATGACCAACTACGAAGTCGGTCTGGCTGTCTTCATAACACCATGCCTCGCGCGGATCGTAGTTTCCCATCGCCTGGTAAGTCCAGCCAGATTGATCGACAAGCAAAACTTTGACTCAGACAGAGCATCCCAAGGAACCATCCCAAGGAACGGGGGGAAACGATGAAACGAATCGTCACTCATTTGTCGCTATTGGCGGCCACGGCGATCCTCGCCACCGGGTGTGTGCCGGTTCGCCACAACCTGCCACCCGAACAACGTCTCATGGAACCAGGACCCGGTGTCGGAGGCCCTGGCCCCGGCGTATTGGGCCCACCAGCAATGGCACCTGGCATGATGATGATGGGCGCAGGTGGCATGATGGAATCCACAGTACCTTCCACCCCCACACTCGCAGCTCCGATGGAAAGCACGGCTGCCGCGGACGGTTCGGGTGAGACCCAATTGGTCAGCTGCCTGAGCGATGGCGGCACGATGGTCGGCGGAACCACAATGGGCGGACCGATGTTGCAAGGCCCACCGCCAACCCTGCAAGTGACATTCGGTCAGCCCGAAGGCATGCAGATTCGGTACGACGTTACCGGTGCTGGCATGTTCGACAGCGAGCCGTTGGTCGTTCCGGCCCGACAAAACTTCCCACAAGGTGGTTTGTACCGAATCAAATTGACCAACATTCCTGCACGTGAGGGTGTTGAGCTGTATCCAACGATTGAGCTGGCCTACGCCAACCCACGTACGGGTGCCTATCTCGCACACAACTCGGTGCCCATTCAGTTCACCGAAGAAGACTTCGACCAAGTCTTGACCGGTAACTTCGTCACCAAAGTGATCTACCTACCAGATCCGGACTTCCAAGGTCCTGCACTTGCTGGAATCGATACTCTCGTAAGCACGCGATTGGATCCAGGCATCGACCCGATCGTGGAAGCTGACCGACGTGGTTCGATCCTGGCGATCATTCGACTCGGTGACAAAGACGTTGAAATGGCTGGTGCGACCGGAATGGCGGGCGGTTCGTTCGCTCCTCCGATCGCTGGCCTGCCTGCACCATTCGCTCCAGCGATGACCGAAGGATGCGGCTGCAACGATGGACCTCGAAGTGCTGTGCCACCGGCTTTGCCAGGCATGATCGCTGGCGTAACGGCTCCACAATACGGCATGCCGATGACCGGTACGCCCATCGGATTGCCTGGACCACCCCACATTCCACTGGGACACCCGGCCGGTCTTCAGAAGCACGTCATGCGTAACCACACGCACATGAACATGCCGCGTCCGACCGAAGCGATCAAAGTGAATGTGCGACAGCAGCCCGGCTTCAGCTACCCGAATCCGGTTAGCCGAATCAACATCACCGAGCAGAACATCAATCCAGGTGTTCCTCATGGCCGCGGTCACTACCAGCACCCCAGCCAGCACGTGAACTAAGTCCAGCCGTCTATAAGACAAGCTGACTGAAATAGATGAGATGACGAAACGCGGTGTAGATCGAAACAAATCTCACCGCGTTTCTTTTCGGCCGGCCCGTGTGCCGGAACCATTCCTATCGCCTTGACATTCGATCTGCCCCGTGACGCTCATGCACTCTCATCGAATCTCGCGACGAGGCCTGATGGTCATGGCCTCTGCGGCGCTGCTTTCACAAGCATCGGCGCAGGACCCGGCAGACTATCTAGGCAACACAGGTCGTCATCGTCCATTAACGGGAACGATGCCGCCTGGAGCACTGGGGCAAGCAAGGCTCGCCGGCCGCGGACCGGTTGCTGGGTACTTTCAGCCAATCCAGATTGATGGACCAGGTGACGTTCAGTTTGCACTGTCGCAATCAGGAACCTTCGTGGATCCGAAGCCATCGATGGTGGCGGGATTATTGATTGGGGCTGTGTATCGCTTTCGCATCACGCAGATTCCACTGGCTGTTGGTGCCGAGTTGTATCCGACCGTTGAAGTGATCGATCGAACGTATCCACCCCGAGGCCTGGCGTGGAAATACCCGATCAGCATCCAATTGGATCAAGAGGATCTTGACTCCGCCTTGGCCGGTCAGATGGTGACACGAGTGATCTACCTGGAAGACCCACAAACAGCCACTCCCATGGTGCAAACGCCCAAAACGCGTCGCCCGTTGGAACTCTCCGCTGATCAAGATCCCTTGGAAGTTGCCGATCGATTGGGTCGACCGGTCGCAATCGTTCGCATCGGATCCGTGACACCGCCAAACGCTCCGCTCTTGATGCCATCGTTCCTTTTCGGTGATCCGCCTTGGACCGCAGGCCAACCGATGCCGACCAACCAGCCATGAAGTCATCGATGACGAAACGAACGAAACCATCTTTCAAGAATAAGATCCGTCGTCTGATCGGCGTATCTCAACTTCTCTGTGCGTCCGGCCTGTTAACCATCGGCTGCGCCGTACCGGCTCATCAGAATCAGGGCTTCCAGGGGCCACCCCGGTCGGTGCCAATGCAAGGCATGCCAATGCAGGGCATGCCGCCGGGAATGGCAGGAGGACCGATGACGGGAATGCCTGGAATGAATCCGGGCACGCCCATGATGCAAATGCAAATGACCGGTGCCCAAATGACCGGTGACCAGATGCTTGCCGCTCAGGCAATGCCCAACGGCCAATCCGTGGCACAAGTTGGATTTCGACAACCGTTCATGCCGCATGGTGCTTGTGGACCCGGGATGAATGGTGCACTTGGTAATGCTGCTTGCGCGCCATGCGGACCCGTCACTCCGTTTGGATACGCGATGCCACCGATGGGGCCATGGACCGGACACGACCCGCAAGAGTATTTGTGCGACGGAGGTGATCATCCACCGGTCGCGCGATTGAACCGTGAAGATGAAGTAGACGGTCTCCAGGCAGAAGACACGGTCGTTCACTATGTCACCGATGCCGGTGACATCGAATTCCAAGCGAGCAACCGCGCCTGTCTTTACGCTCCCCGATTCGCTTCGGTGCGACGGATCACGAGCGCACTGGCGGGCGGGCGAGCGGTTGGACTCCGTCAGGTTGATATGCCCGTTAGTGCCGGAAGGTTTGAACACGAACTACCGGGATTGGTCTTAACGGAGTCGACGGAACTGGGGCACGCCGACGTTGCTCGTCGAATCGACGCGATGCGTGAACAGATTCGCGGCGTTCCGGTAGAAGGTATCTTGCAGCTTGAACAAACCGGCGAGGTCCTCGAAGCGCTGGCCGCACTCTCGATGGCTGAATTGCGAATCCTCCAGGAAGAAGAAAAAGCACTGCTGGAACGATACGCACTGGCTGCCATCATGTGGGAGCTGGATGAATCGGTCGAAGTCGTCGTAGAAGACCTAAGGGTTCCAACCCTGACTCGCAATCAGCAGGTGCAAGGCTTCACCATCTATGAGTTCCCAGATGCCGGCCGACTGCAGATCTCGAAACTTGCCGATCGAAGCGACGCCCAACCAGGTGATGTCGTCCAATTCGTCTTGCGTGTTGAAAACGTTGGCGATTCGACCGTCAGTGATGTAACACTGATCGACAATCTCACCACGCGCCTCGAATACGTTGACGGAAGTCAAACATCGTCTCGAGATGCCGAGTTTGAAGTCGTGCCCAACGAGAGCCAATCGCTGCGTCTGAAATGGAAGCTTAAAGAACCGCTGAAAGTCGGTGAGGACGCGACGATCCGATTCGAGTGCAAAGTCAGATAGCCCCGACGCCGGAAAACGGACGGTGAAGGTTCGCGCGAACTTGACACGAGCAAACGCGGGGAAGTTTCGGCGTGCACGAAGAATCGTTAGCACACTAGACTAGTGAGTGAGACAGACTCCTCACTCAGGTGCTTTGATGGATACGCGTCGGTTTTTAATCTCTCTGTGCATTGTTGTCGCGATCGCTGGTTGTAGACAAAAATATCGCGACGACCTGGACTACTCTTATCGGGTCGTTCAAACACACACGCTTGAAGATCTCTTGGCCGATGATGAGATCGTTCAGTTCGAGTCTGTCTTCTGGGAACCGGATGACACGGTTTCTCTTCGCAAGATGATCGTAGACGATCGCGTCGCGGCTGGCCGCAACGTGTTGGAGATCGGTACGGGAACGGGCATCTTGGCCATTCTGTGCATGCAGAATGATGCCAAGTCCGTCATCGCAACCGACATTAATCCAGCGGCCGTTGCGTGCGCGAAATACAACACGGCGATCGCAATCCCGGATGAGTACATCGACGTCCGCCAAGTCTTGGCATCGGACCCGAGTGCATTCAGTGCATTAGGCCAGAGTGAAAAGTTTGACCTGATCATTTCCAATCCGCCCTGGGAAGATGGAGTCGTTACCAAACCGGCCGATCATGCTTTCTACGATCCAAGCTTTGCGCTTATGGATACGCTGCTTGATGGACTTCCCCAACGATTGACAGCGGGTGGTCGGTGCTTACTTGCCTACGGACACGTGCCCGCGATTCGACGACTGGAACAGGAATCGAAACGTCGAGGTTACCAATTCAAGATATTGGATGATCGCGACCTCGATTCTCTCGAACCGGACTTTCTGCCGGGGATGCTGATTGAGATCCGACCCCCGGCCAGCAGAGAAGTGGTATCGGGCAATGGTTTCGCTAGCCAAGTCGAAACAGAATCTGACGAGGGTGCGAAAACAGACGACTCGTCACAAGCAGATGATAAGGGTAAAGATGAAAACACGGAAGCTAACTCGTCCACGGATCAATGATCCTCATCAATTTGACGACGATCAAAAAATCGAATCTGCTTTGATGACCGCTGTCAAGACGGCTTTAGATTCCCGACAAAAGTAGTTGTTATTTGCCTTGCGAACGGATTCGACTCGTCACTACCATAAAAGTATCTCACGACGATCATTAAATTTTTCTGTTATCCAGATCGCGCGTTGTCGCCGATCGCGGCGTGAGAAATACTCGACAGGCACTTGATGGATGATCCACTACACTTGCGATCGTTGTAAGCGCCAAATCAATCCAGAAGAACAAACGCGCTTCATCGTCCACATCGACATCCAGTCGGCTGCTGATGACACCATCGTCGAGACAGACGATGACATCGATCATTTGGCAGAACTCCATCAAATGCTCGAAGGGATGCACGATGGGGAGGTCGGAGACCCCGACGACGAGATGGCTTCCAGCCACCACGGTCAATATGACCTTTGTCCGGAATGCCATCGTCAATTTCTGAAGAACCCA
>JBCDEM010000003.1:0-423063 GCA_039179795.1 Planctomycetota bacterium
CCGGTGATCCTCAATCCGGTGATCCTCAGTCCGGTGATCCTCAGTCCGGTGATCCTCAGTCCGGTGATCCTCAGTCCGGTGATCCTCAGTCCGGTGATCCTCAGTCCGGTGATCCCCAGTCCGGTGATCCCCAGTCCGGTGATCCCCAGTCGAGTGAGTCTCCGTCGAGCAACCCATCGGAGTCCCAACCGAACGAGCGTCAATCGGAAACGGGTGATCCTGCAAGTGAACAGCGACAGCCCAGTGACTCCGAATCGTCTTCCTCGGCCGATCCTCGCGATTCCCAATCTCAACCGTCGGGCGACATGAGTGGGCAGCCGAGGAACTCAGGAGCTTCTTCCAATTCCACTCCCCGCGGTGCAACGGGCGAAGGCAGCGACTCCGCCGCAGCGGGCCAAGAGGGAGAGTCAACTCCGAGCGATCCACCAGCGGAACCCAATCTGGCCTACACCAAGAAAGCGACCGACATGGTGCTCGACTACTTGCAGGAAACACGTGACGAGCCCGATCGCAAGTTGCTCGAAGAATTGCAATGGGACGAAGATGACTTGCGTCGCTTTTCGGATCGTTGGCAGCGAATGCGCGAACTCGGTCAGCAACCGGGAGCCAATCAACCCAATCGGGATCTCGAAGAAGCCCTTCGCAGTTTAGGGATGCGACCGGAAAACACGACCCGGCAGACAGCACGCGATTCGGCGGACGCGCTGCGAGGTATTCGCGACTCTGGGAACCGTAAACCGCCGCCAGCCGCGTTTCGCGATGCATTCGACGCTTTTCGAAGATCGCTCACGCCATAACGAGAATGTGCATCCGGACAACCACGTTCGCGAGCAATATGTGCTGATTCTCGTGGCGGCATCACTTCGTTACAGTGGCGGCTTTCCAGGTTCCCTCTCCCTTCTGCCGGGCATTGGTTATGTCGCGTTGTTTATTCCGTGATGCTCAAGTTGTATTGCCCAACGAAGTGCGACGCGGTTCGGTGCTGGTGGAGGATGGCCGAATCGTGGATGTTGATGCCGGTGAATCGGTGTCGGCTGATTCGGTCGTTGATTGCAACGGTCATCATCTCATGCCAGGAGTCGTTGATGATCAGGTGCACTTTCGCGAGCCCGGCTTAACGCAGAAAGAGGATCTGTCGACGGCTTCGCACGCTTGTGCGATCGGCGGTGTGACTTCGTTCTTGGAAATGCCCAACACGAAACCGCCAGCGATCACGCGTGAAGGAGTCAAAGCCAAGGAGGCCATCGCGGCGAGCAAATCGCTCGTTAACTACGGCTTTTATATTGGGGCGACCCCAGACAACTGCCAGGAACTTGCCCAGACGCATGATGTGCCGGGCATCAAAATTTTCATCGGCAGTAGCACGGGTAACTTGTTGGTCGATGAACAAGAAGCACTCGAACGGATCTTCGCAGAAACAACTTTGCCTATCTGTGCTCACTGCGAAGATGAAACCACGGTCAGAGCTAACGCCGAGCGTTTGTCCGGTGGACGTGAAGTGGCTGATCACTCTCGCATCCGTGACGAGAAGGCGGCCATGATCGCGACCGAACGTGCAACCGATTTATCACGTCGGCACAAACATCGATTCCACGTTCTGCATGTTTCCACGGCTGCCGAAGTGAAGTTCCTGCTTGGTGGTGACCCCTATGTCACCTCCGAGGTCTGTTTGCATCATCTGGAGTTCAATGTTGACGACTACCCACGCTTGGGTAGTCGCATCCAGATGAATCCATCCATCAAAACGAAAGCCGACAACGATGGTTTGTGGCAGGCGTTGATAGACGGACAGATCCAAGTCATCGCAACCGATCACGCGCCGCATACTCTGGAGGAAAAAGCGCAGGACTATCCGAAATGCCCCTCGGGTTTACCCGCCGTCGAAAACAGTTTGGCGTTGATGCTTCACCGGGTAAATGCGGGACAGTGCAACTTGACACAAGTTGCCAGCTGGATGTCGGATGCTCCGGCGAGAGTTTGGGACATCGTTGGGAAAGGAAGGATTGCCCCGGGATACGATGCGGACTTTGTGCTGGTCGACCTGGAACGGGAAAAACAAATCTTAGATGAGGAGCAGCAGACCAAGACGCGCTGGAGTCCGTGGCATGGAGTTACGCTCAGGGGTTGGCCCGTTGGAACGTACATCGCCGGTGAACCCGTGTGGACAATCGAAGATGGTTTCCGTCATGAACATCGCGGCGCCAAGCTGACGTTTGACCACGCCCGAGGCGGCTACTGGGCAACTCCCGAAGGAATCGGACCACGTAGTGGATGAGGCCACGAATCCCCATCGGTCCCTCGCTCACGCGCCGAGTACCTGCAATGGCGCGACAACTTGCATCGCCACACGAACAACGTCGGTGAGCGAGCAATCGTACCGTTATAGCGACCGCTCAGCACTTTTCCCCCGAACACTTCCCCAGACAATGCTGCTTTCCATATCCCGCTCGTAGCCTTGTCGCCGACAGCCCGACTACAATCAAGCCAATCGAACGCCCCAACCTGAAGGACTGAGATTCGCCATGAGATTCGCCATGAGATTCGCATCGCTCTGTTTTTTGATCGCCGCCCTCGCCTGCCCTACCGTCGCTGACGACACGAAGAAAGCCGACGGTGATGTCATCGTGCTGTACGGTGGCGGAGACTTAACCGGTTGGGTCGGACGGAAAGATCTTTGGTCAGCCGAAAATGGTGAGATCGTTGGACGCACGACAGCGGAGAAGCCAATCAAAGGCAACACGTTCTTGGTGTGGACGGGTGAGAAGCCGTCGAACTTTGAGTTGACAGCACAATTTAAAATCGAAAGTGGCAACTCCGGGATTCAGTACCGAAGCCGTGTCATCGACGAAGAGAAATTCGTTGTTAGCGGCTATCAGGCTGACATCGATTTTGGAAATCGTTTCGCTGGGATTTTGTATGAGGAAAAGGGTCGCGGAATCCTCGCACAACGCGGTGAATCGGTGACCATCGGCGAAGATGGCAAGAAAGCAAAGAAACGATTTGGTGAAGCCGCGAAACTCGGTGAGGGTATCCACCCGGGTCAATGGAATGATTTCCGCGTTGTCGCGGATGGCAAACGTCTGCAGCACTTCATCAACGGAGCCATGACGGCTGAGGTGACCGATAACCAGGGTGACAAATCTGCGAGCGATGGAGTGATCGCCTTGCAAATCCACCAGGGCCCGCCGATGGTGGTTCGCTTCAAAAACATCAAAATTCGCAAGCTTCCCTGATTGGCGGAGTAAATCCGCGCGATTTCGCACACGGAACTGGAATTGCGGCGAGTTTCACGGATCGCAGAAAATGCTTTCGTGCACCGTTCGACCGACCGGTTCCCCGAACTCTAAACTAAGGGTGGGAGTGCATGATGGCGAAATCGATATGGCCCACTGATGATCAAACCGAAACGCTGCTGGAGGCTGCGCGTGGGGGCGATTCGGATGCAGTGAATCGATTGCTCGAGAAGCATCGTGGGCCTGTCCGGCGGTTGGTCGAATTGCGATTGGATCGTAAAGTCCAACAACGCGTCGACGTCAGTGATGTCGTTCAAGACGTGATGATTGAAGCAAATGGTCGTCTGAATAAGTACTTGGACGATCCATCGATGGCATTTCATCTTTGGCTGCGACAAATCGCCTGGGACCGGATCATCGATACGTATCGACGGCACCGCGTTAGCGCGAAACGAAACATGGATCGCGAACAGCCGATCGCCGTCCCAGCGGGAACCGATCAGTCAACGATGGAGTTGGCCGTTCAATTGTGCGATCCCGGTGTGACACCTGCGACGGCAGCCACACGTCGCGAGATTGCTGCCCAGGTCGAAAAAGTCATCGAGCGTCTCAATGATCAGGATCGTGAGATCATCATGATGCGACACTATGAGCATCTCTCGAATCTAGAGATTGCCGAGGCACTCGGCCTAAATCCTCCGGCGGCTAGCATGCGTTACCTTCGGGCGCTGCGACGACTTCGTGAGCTGCTCGATGATGCCGACGACAGCAACGACCAAGAGGATGAACGTTGAGCGAATCGCCAACCTCAGATGCGTCCTCTCAACATGATCAACGACTGGCGGATGTGCTGGCTGAAGTCACTGACGCCATCTGCCGAGGTGAGATCGTTGATGTGCATCGAACGTGCCAGGAACATCCCGATTTAGCCGATGAACTACGTCGGCTCTGGGGCACCATGCTCGTAACCGATGCGGCCGCAAGCAGTGATTCCGATCAATCCGCGTCCAAGTCAGCTTCGCGTTGGAGCAAACGGATGACGTTGCCAACGATTGTTGGCGACTACGAGTTGATCGAAGAGCTTGGCCGTGGTGGCATGGGAGTTGTGTTCCGTGCGAGACAACTCAGCTTGGATCGTGAAGTCGCCGTTAAGATGATCCTTCGAGCACGTCTCGATAGCGAATCGGATATGGCCCGATTTCTAGCCGAGGCGTCGGCTTCGGCTGGCTTGAAACATCCCAACATCGTTCCCGTCTATGAAGCGGGTGATATCGATGGCCGGCCCTTCTTCAGCATGCAACTGATCGAAGGCCAAACGTTGGCCCAACGAGTTGCAAGCGGTCCGCTACCACAGCGTGAGGCAGCTGCGATCGTCGCCGCAATCGCCCGTGCGATTGCCGTCGCGCATGAAAAGCAAATCCTTCATCGAGATTTGAAGCCGAGCAATATTCTGATTTCGGATGACGGTATACCGTTGGTTACCGACTTTGGCTTAGCGAAACAGATTGGCAACGGATTCGACCTGACGCGGAGCGGCATGATGGTGGGCACGCCTGCCTACATGTCACCGGAACAAGCGAGCGGTCGCAGAAATTTGGTATGCCCCGCGAGTGATGTCTACTCGCTCGGCAGCGTGCTCTATTTTGCGTTGACCGGTCGCAGTCCGATCGTCGCTGAGACTCCGATGGAAATGGCCATGTTGGTCGTGGAGCAAGAGCCGACTCCGCCAAGAACACTCCGGCCGGGTCTGGATCGAGATTTGGAAATGATCGTTGTTCGTTGTTTACAAAAACCGATCGACCTTCGTTACGATTCCGCGGCTTCATTGGCGGATGACTTGGAAGCGTTTCTGGCGAACGAACGTGTTTCGGCTCGCAGTGGTCGATTCAATCAAGTCGTGGCTCGTGTATTCCGCGAAACGCATCATGCGACCGTGCTTGAGAACTGGGGCAAGCTATGGGTCTGGCACTCGATGGTGCTGCTCGTCGCTGGTCTGCTGACGTGGCAATTGGAGTACCGCGGCGTGACACGACGAGGGATTTACGTCGTGCTGTGGACCGTGGGTCTTGGTGCCTGGGCTGCCGTGTTCTGGAAGCTGCGGCAACGCATGGGACCCGTGACGTTCATCGAACGGCAGGTCGCTCACGTCTGGGGTGCGAGTATGGTCGCGATCGCCATGCTTTTTCCGATCGAGTGGTGGCTGGGGATGGATGTCCTGACGCTTTCGCCTTTGCTTGGCGTCATCAGTGCGATGGTCTTTATCATCAAGGCGGGCATGCTGAGCGGTATCTTTTACATTCAGGCCGGAGCGTTGTTGATCGCGACTTACTTGATGGCGTTGTTTCCCGCGCACGCTCATTTGATCTTTGGGATCGTCTCGGCAGCGTGTTTCTTTGTTCCAGGATTCAAGTACGCGCGTCGTCGTGATGAATCGACCGTAGAGTCAGCAGCGATAGTTCTGGCCGACAATTGATTCGCATCAAATGCGTTCCGCTGAGACCACGGCTGACGTGCATTGTCGTGGGCGCTCGATAGAAGTCCCCCGAAGCATAACGGCTGCCGTGGAAACTTGGGCTGAGCAATGGACCGGCCAACGGTAACCGTCCCTGTCCACCATGTGTGTGTCCCGCCAGCATCAAGTGCACGTGGTGCTGCCGCGCCCATTGAAACTGATCGGGGCTGTGGCTCAGCAACAATCGAAACGACTCCCCGGAGGTTTGCGAGATCTCTGGACGTCGATACCAAGGATGCTCATTGCCAATCAGCAAACAAGGTAGACCACGAATCGGCATCGATAAGCCTCGGCTTCCAAGGTCGGTCCAACCAGCTTGATCCATCGCCGTTCGTGTCTGCACCGAATCGACGACCCGTGTATCGTGGTTTCCCAGCACATAAAAGCATCCATCTCGCGCCTCGGCGCCTCCAAAGATGCTTCCCAACCAATCGATACAGGGTGAGCTATCAATGATGTCGCCGGTCAACGCCATCAAGTCTGGTCGCCAGCGCGTTGCACGTTCAACTGCATACCGCGAGAAGTCGGCATGCACGTCGCCGGTCAGATGAATGTCTGAAAGCTGCGCAATGCGATAGCCGTCTAGTGCATCAGGTAGACCTACGACAGGAAGTTCAATCTCTTCAATGGATAACTCAAAAATCTGATTCAGTGGCAGTCGCGATTCCCATTGGCATTTCTTGCTCAAACTCAGCGAACGCGATAGCACCCTCTCAACATCAACCACCTCTGTTTGTCGTTTTGCACGCACCCACTCAAGTCCAAAGATGGGTCGCCACAATAACCAAGGGATCCCGAACAGCGGCCAGGTTGCCAGACAAACCCAACCGTAGATCTGAACGATGATCGGAATCGGGATGGATTCCGGCCGACCGTACAGCAAATCCAAGATGAGATCGTGATAGAAAACCAGCATGCCGATCGGAAACAGCAGCGTGAACACAAAGAACACCTTTGTGAGCCGCTTGACCGTACGACGAGGCCAACCGAATGCGTTCATCCGATTGTAAATCGACAAGTTAAAGCCGAAGTGGCCGATCAAAACTGCCGCGACGATCATGCACCAAGAAAAGCTCATTGCCTCCTGCAATTCCCTTTATCACAGTGCTTTGGGTCGCATGAACTCGACCATCTGCATCGGAGTGGATACGCGCAAGTCGGACCATTGATCCAAGTGAAGTTGGAACACCGCAACCGCCGCTGTCGGCATGTCGAGCGATTCATTGGCGAGCGTACTGGCAAAATAAGCGATGCCTGGATTGTGGGCCAACACCATTAAGTGTTTCGCACCGATACCGTCGCTGTGAATGCAATCGAGAATCGTGTCGGGGGCGGCAAGATACAACGACTCGCTGTAGAGAGCCGTCGGCTCGGTTTGCCAACGATCGTTCATTAACTGCAACGTCTGACGAGTGCGTAACGACGAGGAACTGAGCACGACATCTGGTGTCCAACCCGAGTCCGCCAACCAGTCAGCCATGCGAGGTGCATCTCGTTGGCCTCGTGCATTCAAGGGGCGATCGTGATCCGACAACGACGAATCTCCCCAATCACTCTTGGCATGTCGCATCACGATCAGAATCCGGTCGGCCGATGAATCCGCCGTGTCTCTCGCCGATTGATTGTCCATGGATCACTCCCGCCCCATGAGGATCGCTGATTCTTGTTAATCGAATTCACGTAAGGAACTCGATCACTCAAAAAGCCTTCGCCACTTTCAGCAGTTTAACGGGAAGGAGGAATCATCGACGAGGTGGCTAAAACGGTTTCAAGCACGTCCGTTCTCAATTCGAATTCGGGAAACTCAGCTGGCTACGCTTTAACGTAAAGGTTTCCTTCTCTTCACCATCGAGACCAATGCAACGGAATTCAACTTGAGGATCATCCCCCGTTGTGTTAAAGGACATCAGTCCGAAGGAACACGTTTGGTTGAAACCCCAAATCAATCCGTCCGTTTTGACGACCGGATGTGTGTGATGATTGGTCAAACGTGAACTCTCAAATTCGTAGAGATCGTAAGCACCTGGACGTTTTGTTACGCGCAAGTCCGTCCGATGACGATCGGCGGCGACCAGAAAGACGCCTTCAATCTTGTTACGCTCGATGTGTTGAAAGATCTCCTCGCGTTCCTCCGGGAATCCATCCCACGGGTCACGACTGCCCTTCTTGATTCCCGCCGTGAAAGGAACGGGAGAGGTAATGACTTTGAACGTAGCGGTTGAATCGTTGAGAGTTTCCAGGAGCCATTTCTTTTGAACGGGTCCCAACATGCTGCCACCGCGAAGATCACGGTAGTAACGTCCATCGAGCATGATGAATTGCACGTCCCCAATCGAAAAGTCATACCAACAACCAGGTTGCTCCGAACCCATTCCGTAACCGGGGTTGGCCCAGTTTTGACGGAACACTTTCCAAACATCTTGCTTCCAACCAGGTTCATCGATCTCTGGACCGGGAACGCAGTCATTCGTACCAAAATCGTGATCATCCCAAATCGAAAAGATCGCCGTGTTTGACGTGAATCGCTTCCACTCTGGACGCGACTGGCGGCGGTAGTAACAGTAATGCTGTGTCGTTACATCTTTGGGTTTGTCGATGTAGACGTTGTCACCAAGCATCAAGAAAGCGTGCGGTTGAAACGACAGAATGTTGTCCCACATCGATTCCCACTCTGGAACGTATCCTGCACCTCCACCAAATCCGACCGAGAATTTTCCGCCATCACCTTTGTTGGGGAACGTGCGAAAGGAACCCGTCGCTGATGTTTCGCCGTCAACCTCAACCGAGTATTTATAAGAACGATCCGGCTCCAACCCATCGACCGTCAGCACGGTGGTGAAATCGTCGCCTGACTGCGTCTGAACGGAGGGTGAATCGCTCCCGTTCTCGACCTTCGCAACGACGACCGCTTCCCGTGAGGTTCGGACCCAAAGGTTAGCGGATGTTGCCGTCACGTTACCCACCATCGGGCCGTGGATCAGTACGGGCAGATCCGACGCTTCGCGCCACGTTACAAACGCCGCGACGTCATTAAGCTTTTCCAGGAGTGGGCGAGGCCCAACGATAAGACGCTCCGGCGGAAGGCCAGCGTCGAGTGCTTGCTTGGCTTGAGTCCACGCTTCGTCGAGTTGATCTTGGGCGAGAAAGCTCAGCATTCGAACAAACGCTGATTCCGCGTCACCAGCGAATGGCTTCTTTTTTTTAAGTGTTTTGTCGACTTGATCGTATTTTCCGTCCGCGATTAAACGGACGGAGTCGCGGGCTCCGTCATGTTGTGCGAATGCCGAGGCGTACGTGAACAGAAGGGCAACAATCGCGAAGTAACAACGCATTGGGTATTCCAATCAGTGAATCAAATGACGTGGTCATCTCTCTTGAGCCTCCACGCCGTTGCAAACACGTTCATTCAACGTGTCAAGCCGTTGGCAGGGCCCAGTGGATGCTTGATTCTAGCCGGTTGCAAGCGGCGAGGATTCCAA
This sequence comes from Planctomycetota bacterium, assembly GCA_039179795.1. Lineage (GTDB taxonomy): Bacteria > Planctomycetota > Planctomycetia > Pirellulales > Pirellulaceae > Rubripirellula. Next base: position 9,225 of record JBCDEM010000003.1, read on the forward strand.
CAGGCTGATGATCAGCGGCAATAGTTGTTTCTTGCGGCTGACCACTTCGTCCAGCTGATACAGTCGGTCTTCCAGCTGCGGATAGTTGATGTCTTCCCAGCCTTCCGGTTCACTGCTCATCAACAGCAGACTGCCATTACTTGAGATATCTGTGATCAGCAGCGCCGAAAATTCCATTCGCTGTTCCTTCGCCAAGTCACGCAGGGCTTTGGCCAACTCATCTTTGCGTTGCCAGAACAGGTCGAAGCCGATCTCTTCGATCTGGGAAATCGAAAACCGCCGGCCTGATTCTTCAAAGTCTTTGCAATCTTCACGAACCACTTGATCCGGTGTGCAGGTTCGCAACGCCGATCCGATCTTAAAGAATTCGCTCGCGTAGTCGTCGAGTCGCTGATCACAGAATTGCCCAAGCCAATCGAGCAGTTCGCGATCTACGTCGGTGGTTGTCGGAGATCGCAGAAAAAGCGTGTCGCTGATCATGCCAGACGCCATGCACAGAGCGATCCCGGACGACGGTTCAATGCCGCTTCTTTGAAACATCTTGGCGACCAACGTGCAGGTCGATCCGACCGGCTCCATTGTGAATCGCATCGGACGAGTTGAACGCAACGAGCCACCAAGTCGATGATGGTCCAACACTTCAACAATGTCGGCGTCTTCCGCGCCTTGGACCGCCTGCCCCATTTCGTTGTGATCGACCAAGACGATTTCGCGTTGAGGTGGATTCACTAAGTCACTCTTACTCAAGACACCAACGAGATTTCCTGAATCGAGCACCGGGAAAATGGTTTGTGTGGAGCGAACAACCTGGGCTCGGGCGGATTCAATCGGCATTTTGGCGGAGAGCGTGATGCAGTCCCGTTCAATCACGGACTCGATTCGTTGGGCCGCTTTGATCCGCATGGTGGTCGTAGCCGTATCGTGCGGACTGTTGATGATCGTGACGCCGTTGGCCTTTGCAATTTGCATGAGGCCGCTCGACAGTTTGTAGCCTCCAGTGACCACAAGTGCACGGACGCCACATTCCAGCGCGGGTAGTTGGATCGTCGGTCGGTCACCGCTGACGATCAACAATCGCTCCGCGGGGAACTCCTTCATGCGAGTCGTGAAACCACCAGCACTCATCGCACCAACGGTCAACACAAAATCATCGACTTGATCTGGTTTGACGGAGTGTTGATAGGTTCCGTCCAGGACCGACACAACGTCGTCCAACGTGCTACGCACTTCCCGTGACTGGACGGGATCAACACCACCATCAAGCACCAATTCCAACAGATCTAGCAAGTTGACGATGCCCATCGTCTTGTCATCGTCATCCAAGACGGGGATCGCGCGGATGCCGTGTTGGTTCATCCGTTGATAGACATCAAAGAACACATCCTTGTGGCGTGCAAATACCGGTTTGTGATTGCAGACATCCTCGACTTCCGGACGGATGTCCATGATGATCTTGGGTGGTGCAACACCGGCGCGTCGCAGCGCAAATTCCGTACGTTGGTTCGGAGTCCCACAGCAAGCAGCGACGGCATCGGGGCGTGTTGTGCGCCTGAGAAAATCCGCGTACGCGACCGCGCTGCAAATCGCATCCGTATCTGGATTGCGGTGACCGAAAACGTAGAGCGTCATACCGACCCCGACTTCAATTCCAACAAGAACTTGATTGCCATGTCGTAAAGCACTTCATATTGACTCCATCAATCGTTCAAGATCGACTCGATGGCTTCTAGGATTGCATCTGGTTCACTCATTCGACCTTCCCCGGAAACGCGGCAACTGAGCCAGCCAGATTCTGGACCGATAAAATGACATCCATCTTCACGAAGTTGCGAGATATTTCGTTGGACAGCGGGCTTTGACCACATCGCAGCACTCATGGCGGGTGCGAGCAGGACGGGACAGGTCGCTTGCAGGTACGCTGTGGAAACAAGGTCATCGGCGATTCCGTTGGCAAACTTCGCCAGTAGATTGGCCGTGGTGGGAACGACTGCCAGCACATCAATGCTCTCGACGATTTCAATGTGTGCACCGAGAGGAAATGCTGGATTGAAGATGCCCTGCACAACCTGGCGACCCGATAACGCTGCCAGCGTATCGGCACCGATAAACTGAGTCGCGGAATCGGTCATCGCAACCCGCACGTGATAGCCGCACTGCGCAAGACGGCTGCAAAGAATCGCTGACTTGAAAGCCGCGATGCCACCGCCAACGGCCAGCAGAACCGACTGGTTATCTCGACTCATCGGTGGGGCCTGACACGGCTTTAAAAGGAATGGAAACGATTCAGACGAGATGTCGTCGTCCGAATCGCTCCCTTGCGTTCGGTCAACGCACTACAGATCCGAGGCATCCAATTCAGGGCCTTCGGCAGCGGCGATCGTGGCATCCAGGTCGGGTACCTCTTCGACCTCGTTGTCCATATTCAGCACGATCTTATCTTGCATGATTTCCTGCAACACGATCGACATCTTGTCGTGAGTGTCGACGTTCACCAAAGCGCGACTGCCCTGATTCAACTGGACGAGTCGTTTTTGGATCAGGGTGCTGAGTTTGAATCGGCCACCCACTTTGTTGACGATTTCTTCTTCTTTCAGCTCTTCGAGCATGGATGCTGTTCCCTTTTCTGTTTCAGAATTTGGCAGATCTCGCTGACCGCTTCATCGACAACCGCATTGGTGACGGCGTGTTGGTAGCGCTGCATGTATCGCATTTCGTTGGCGGCCGTTTCCAAGCGGGCGAGGATCGCTTCTTCGGTCTCGGTCTCGCGGGCCCTGAGTCGGGTTTCCAATTCATCCATTCCGCCGGGATGGATAAAGATGGTGATGGGATGGAATTCCTGAGTCTCCAAGACCGCTAATGCCCCCTGGACATCAATCTCCAAAATAACCCAATTGCCCGCATTTAGACCAGAGGCGACTTGCGATCGTAGCGTTCCGTACCAGCGTCCGAGGCCGAAGACTTCCTTGCATTCGAGAAATTCGCCAGCTTGGCGACGCTGTTGGAACTCCTCATCCGACAGGAAAAAATAATCTTTTCCGTCGACCTCTCCCTTCCGAGGGGTGCGAGTCGTCGCCGAAACGCTGAGCTTTAGGGGGAGCTCACACTCGCGAAGCAATTTTCGCACAACGGTCGATTTTCCGGCTCCGCTCGGCCCGGAGACAATAACGAGCCGGCCCTCGCAGCGATCGGATCCATCGGGATGGCTGCTCATGATTGGGGTCTCCGGTCGGGATGCGAAACGATCTCGAGATCGTTATTCCAGATTTTGGACAAGTTCCCGCATCCGTTCAATTGCACATTTTACCTCCACGACCTCTGCGGATATCTCCGCATCCGAAGCCTTGCTTCCAATCGTGTTGGTCTCGCGGAACATCTCTTGGATGATGAAATCTAGCTTGCGACCGGTCGGTTCGTCTTTCCCTTCGCCGATCACATCGTTGAACATTTCCAAGTGGCTCTGCAGACGAGTGACCTCTTCGCTGATATCGACACGATCGGCATAGATCTGAACTTCTCGCAACAGATCGACCGGCTGCACCTGGATGTCATGAGATTGCAGCAGTTTTTCGACTTTCGCATGCAGTCTTTCGCGATAGACATCGGCGGACCTCCGAGCGAGGCGCTGGATCGTTTGCAATCGCTCCCCAACCCCGTCGCAATCGGTTTCCAAAGAATCGACCATGCGACGACCTTCGACGGCTCGCATCTCGTTCAGGTTGTCGATTGCTTGTCGTACCGCTTGTTCAACAAAGCTCCAAAGCTGGTCATCATCGACGTTCGATTCGTTGCTGCTCGTCAGAACCCCCGGCAACGTCACCAGGCTTGCAAGTTCAATCTTTGTTTGGTCGCTGAGTACACCCGTCAATTGTTGTACGTAGGCGTTCAACGCATGGGTATCGATCTGAGGCAGATCCTCTCCGGGTGGTCGCCGCCACTGGACGCTCAGGTTCACCGTGCCGCGATGAATCAATGCTCGTGCGAGAGCCTCGACCTTGGATTCCAGGGAAGAAACGGAATCCGTCAAACGCAGCGAACACTTAAAGCCCCGATTGTTCACCGTACGGACTTCGACGTTAATCACGCCGAGATCGCACTTGACGGTGGCATGACCTTGGCCGGTCATGCTGCGAACGACACGAGAGGTCATTGTGCGAAGAGCCGTGCGAAATGGTGTCGGTGTCGGAGCAATGCCTCTCAGGCAGATTATCACTCCGATTGAAGCTTCTTAAAATCCTTCTCTTACTCGTCGCCTGGAGGTTCGGATGTTTCCTCCGCGGCCCCTGTCTCGCCCTCACTCGTTGCACCGGACGGATCTTCGGTCGACTCTGTGGCACCTGCGTTAGCGCTCTCACCCTCATCGGTGGAATCGGTCCCCGTTTCAGATTCGCCCGCGGATTCAGACTCACCCGTTGCAGGAACGAGGTCCATTGATGGTGTGCCGGAATCTTCGTCGGACGACTCGTCAGTTGGACTCAGGCTTCCAAGTCCGGGTCCGCTCATGCCCTCGCCTGATTCGACAGGCGGAATGACCAACCCTTCCGCATCGTCGCCAGGTCCGGCTTGGATGCTCGTGTCGGTAATGGGTGTTGGTGAGTGGGTACCCAGCAGCCACATGGTGAACGCACAGGTCGCGGCCCACACGGACGCCACAACGACGGTGATCAGAGTGAACGTATCACCGGCTTTACTGCCGAAAGCGCTATGGCCGCCAGGTCCGCCAAGCGCACCGGTCAGTCCGCCACCTTTTCCGCGTTGAATTAAAACCAACAGGATCAGAAACAACGATAGAAAGCCCATTAACCAGCCCAGCAATGCGCCGGTTAAGGTTCCAAGAACAAAGAAAGTCATCTGGAAGTCACCCTTCGGATGGATGTTGATTCGTAATCAGTATTCGTCTTTAAGACTTACGCATTTGCAAGTCATGCGGCTTCGATGATCCCCATAAAGTCCGCAACCTTTAGGCTCGCGCCACCGACTAAGGCACCATCGATATTCGGTTGGCCGAGCAATTCCTTGGCGTTACCCGGTTTAACGCTGCCGCCGTATTGAATTCGGATCTGGCTGGCCGCGTCCTCCGTGAATAGCGTCGCCAGCTGTTTTCGCAGAAACGCGTGCACTTCTTCAGCTTGCTCCGGTGTCGCCGTTTTGCCTGTTCCGATCGCCCAAACGGGTTCGTACGCGATCACGATGCCCGCCGCGCGGATTTCGTCGAGTCCTTCCAGCGAGCCACGAATTTGGGTCTCGACCACCGCCTCGGTGCGTCCGGCCTCGCGGTCTTCTAATGTCTCTCCAACACAGACGATCGGGATCAGATTGCCCGCCATCGCGGCGTGTAATTTCTTGCTGACATCGGCATCCGATTCACCCATCAGAGCGCGACGCTCGCTGTGACCGAGAATGACGTAGCGGCATCCGACATCGGTCAGCATGCTGGCGTTGACTTCCCCGGTAAACGCACCATCGTCTGCTGCGTACAGATTCTGTGCGCCCAAGCCGACAGGTGTTCCCGCCAATGCATCGGCAACACCGTGCAGATACACCGAGGGTGGACAGACAGCGACATCCACTGCCGGTTCGCTGCCGACCGCTTCCGCGACACCTTTCGCCAACGCCACTGCGTCGTCGTGACGCGTATTCATTTTCCAGTTTCCGGCAATCAAATATCGGCGAGTCAAACTTGTGTCTCCGGCAACGGTGAAACGGTTTTTCCGAGTAGCTCAGCGAGGTCTTTCATTTGGCGAGCCAGTTGATCGTACTGTTCGGGTAGAAGTGCTTGGGGGCCATCACTCTTTGCCAATTCGGGGCAATCGTGAACTTCGATATGAACTCCGTCCGCACCTGCTGCGATTCCCGCCAAAGCACAAGGTGGAATCAAATCGGGTCGACCTGTCGCGTGCGACGGGTCAACGATAATCGGCAAGTGTGATATCGCATGAACCGCTGGGACAGCAGCGACATCGAATAGGTTACGTGTCGCGGTGTCGAAACTCTTGATGCCTCGTTCACACAACACGACGCTGCCATTGCCCTGTGACAGGATGTACTCGGCGCACATCAACAAGTCACTGATCGTGGCGCTCATGCCGCGTTTCAACAGTACAGGACGTTTGGATTTACCCACTTCGGTGAGCAAAGCAAAGTTCTGCATGTTCCGCGCGCCGACTTGTAACATGTCAGCGTACTGCGAAACCAAGTCGACCAATCGGGGATCGGTGACTTCGGTGACCACGGGCATCGAAAACGCTTCACCGACTTCTTTCAACAGCTTCAAGCCTTCTTCGCCCATCCCTTGAAACGCGTAGGGACTCGTGCGTGGTTTGTAGGCTCCGCCACGGAACAGATTCGCGCCGGACTGGCTGACTTTCTCCGCGATACGAAACATGCGATCGCGATCTTCAACGCTGCACGGGCCAGCAATCATTCCCAGATTTCCGCCGCCAATCTTGACGCCGGAAACATCCACCACACTTGGTTCGGGATGAGCATCCTTCGAAGCCAACTTATAAGGAGGCAGCACCGGGATCACATCAGCAACACCCGGGATGGCCCGCAGCGGTTCGGCTTGCAATTTCTCTTCATCGCCGATGATGCCGACGATGGTCCGATAGGTTCCGCGGCTGAGGTGATGCTGCAAACCCAAAGCCTCGACCCGTTCCAGGACGTGGTCGACTTGTTCGCCAGACGCGTTGCTCTTCAGTATCAGGATCACTGGACGATCAGGGTCAAGCGATGCAGCGGTGGAACGCCAACATCAGGGGAGTGGGTGGATTTGCAGCAGAAAGTCCGCAAACGATGCTATCAGAACAGCCGGATTCGGACGTTCAGGCAAGCCGGGCAATGTACCAGCCTTGGGCCACGATCGTCGAGGCCAGTCGCCTGTCCGCCGACCGTCTGCGGCGGACGAAAGGGTTTCCATTTTGGCACGATCAGGGGTTGATCGCGTTTCCGGAGGTCACGCGGAGGCAAATCCGGCCAGTTCGGCAGCCCGTTGGACGCGTCGGATTCCGATGATGTAGGCGGCCGTTCGAAGCGGCAAATCGTGCTGTTGCGAGGTTTGCCAGACCGTTTCGAACGCGTCGCTCATCGTGTGATCTAACTCCTGTCGGACGCGATCGAGCGTCCACCGGTAATGCTGACGATTCTGGACCCACTCGAAATAACTGACCGTCACGCCCCCGGCATTGGCCAAGATATCGGGCAGAATCGTGACTCCGCGTTTCTCGAGCTCTCGGTCGGCTTCGGGCCAAATCGGTCCGTTTGCCGCCTCGATGATGATCGATGCTTTAATGCGATCGACATTTTCGGCCGTAATCACGCCACCCAAAGCAGCCGGAATCAAGACATGAACATCATCGAGTTCCAGCAGGTCCGACATCGGAAGCAACTGGCAGCCGTTGTAACCTTCCAGCAATCCACGCGGGTGATTCAGTTTGTGGTGCAAGAGTTCTGGAATGTTCAAGCCGGACGGATCGTAGTACGTCCCCGAAATGTCACTGACGGCGACGATCCGGAATTGCGCTTCGCTGAGAAACTTCGCGGCGTGGGTGCCGACGTTACCAAAGCCCTGGATCGCGACGTTTGTTTTCTCGGGCTGGTGGCCAAGTCGTTTGGTTAGCTTGATCGTTAGCGCTCCGACACCTCGGCCGGTCGCTTCTTCGCGTCCTTTCGCGCCATACTCTTCCACCGGTTTTCCGGTGATCACGGATGGATTAAATCCGTTGTACTTTTCCCATTGGTTGCGAAACCAAGCCATCACGCGGTGATCGGTTCCCATGTCCGGAGCCGGGATATCTGTGTCCGGTCCGACGATGTCGTGGATCTGATCAACGAAGGCTCTCGTGAGCCGCTCGATCTCTCGAACGGAAAGCGTCGATGGGTCCACACCGATGCCACCTTTCGCGCCGCCATAAGGCAGATCGACGACGGCGGTCTTCCACGTCATCAAACTCGCCAGAGCCCGAGTCTCATCGAGATCGACTTCCGGGTGATAGCGAAGTCCACCCTTCATCGGGCCGCGGAAGTGATTGTGTTGGACTCGGAATCCGACATAGCTGGACAGTCGGCCATCGTCACGTTCGATCGTGACTCGAACCTTTACATCCCGCAGAGGCATTAACAGCGCTTCGCGTTGATCTTTGTCGATCTTTAAGTGCTCAGCGGCATGATCAAAGTAGTACTCGGAAGCTTCAAATGCGCGCATCTTTGGTTCGCGTGGCCGTTAGAGGGGAGAAAGGGTCCGAGTAGCCTAGCATTTACGCTGCCCGGCGTCTTGGCTGCATCTTGACCGCTGTGTCTTTCGAAGCCAATCGTCGCTCGCGCTCAAGCTTCCAACGCTTTTCATCTCTCCTGACTCGCACCACGCGGTGCACGATATCGACCTCTGTCGGCAGGTGTTCCCGAATGTCCCCGGTCATTCTCCATTCGTCCAGCAACTCTGCCAATTCAATTCGGTGGGCCTGATGCTCGGACCATTTCTTCAGGTTCTGATTCGGGATTCTGGCAGAAGCCACAGCAGCTGGTAGCACGCGGCTAAAGGACGGCAGCGGCGCGCCGCGTTCGAGCTCAGATTCCTCCGCGATTCGTTCGAGCACTTTCGCCCAACCGGTGATGGCCAGTCCACATAATTCGACCATCGCTTTCCAAGCTTCCGGTGTCATCGCACCCGCCGGATCGTTGAGTGCGCGACTGGGATCGTATCCGTCCAGTAAAGACTCGTATTTGCGATTGGCGTACCGGGCTCCATGGAGCATTGCTTCACCAAGCCATCCATCGTGGTCGCTCAACTGAAAGACGACGCGGATGTCACTGTGCTGCCAGCAACGAAGCAACCGGTCATAGCTGCAGTGCAAACTCCATTCGACCGGTCCATGTAGCACGCGTTCTCGTTCGTCATGATACGTATGAAGTGGATTGAGCGGGTCGCTGAAATAGTGACTCAGTACGCCCGCCGCGTGGGCTGCGTCTGAGTAGCGATGCGTACGAAGGTATCTCAACATCCGGTCATACCAGGCATGCGCCACCCTCGGTGCACCACCCCAGAAGCCCTCGCGGGCATGAATGACGTGATTCTGAAAATCACAGAAGCGTGTATCGGGATCCACCGAACCGACGAGGTAACGACCATGGTGTCGGCGCAGCATACGAACCAAGCGTCTTCCGCTGTCGCTCTTGATCAGGGAAAGAGCATCCCAGGCCAGCCGATGATGCGTGCCATGACAGTGGAAGCGACGCACGATCGACCGCAACAGATCAAACGCCATGGTTGAAACTCAGAAAGGGTTCGATTCGTACCGCAATCGCTTCAATTCGGTACGCCCAATCTGTGATACGTTCCCAAAGGAATCAGCGGCAAGATCGAATTGAAGTCACCGCGGTTTTCCTCGCACGATCTGTCGCGTCTGAGAGACAACCCGGTCAAGGTCATCTTCTAAAGGGTCGGGCGCGATCCGTGTGAAATAATCGTCGCTGATGCCCAGCAGACGACGGCGATTGCGTGAAACATCCGGTTCCTCATCCATGAATTGGCCCTCCAATTCGAAATCGCGATCCCACAGAATCGCGTCGGCCAATGCATCAATCAGGCATTCCCAATCGCGAATGTCTCGGCAATTAACAACGGGCAATTGCGCAACCATCTCTGCCCAAACTTGATTGCCTTCGTCTTCCGGAGCCAACGTCGATTGATAAGCATCGAGTACCATTTGCCGCCAAGTTGGTTGATCATCCGATTCCAACAACTGTGGCAAGAACTCAATTTCAATCGCCACTTGGTCTCTGATGTCGACAAAGATCGCTGCGATCGTTGCCTCAAGTGGTGCCGAAAGAACAAGGGCCGAATCAGTGTCGGTCAGCAAGTACTTCGCCACCTCGTGTAGCAAACCAATTCGCTGCGAAACGGAACACGCATCGTAAACCGCAATGCCCGTTTCCAAACCGATAGCGGAGTCGTCCAGTTCTACATCAACGTGCAACAAAAGGCTGTCGACCATGTTGTCGATCGCGCGTCGCACCAACGACGCTTCTTGACCGCGCAGTGTTCGATCACCTCGGCTAGTGTGCCACATGACAATGACTCCTCCTTGTGATGCGCGCGACTGGAAAAGTGTAGCCGCGGCACGGATCGATGTTGTCAGCAACAGAAAAGTAGCCGACATGATAGTCCGACGACACGCTGCAGCGGCGACGGAGGAAGAGTTTTTTTGCGGCGTCAGCGCAAAGCGTTTGGCACAAACAAGATCCGACTTCGGTACAAGTTATTCGTACCTAGCTGATTGCCTCTCGACGCAAAGCGGACTTACGGTTGCAGGCTATTTCCTTGAACGGAATCAGTTGTGTAGTCACTTTCGCGACGTACCGGACGCACTCGCGGTCGTGTCATGGTTTCATTGCTTGACTCTTCACTGACTCTCGATAAATGCACGTCCATTTGAGGGAACGGAATGCCAATGCTCGCGGAATCCAATTGACTCTTCACCGCGGCGGTCAGTCTCTCGTGCATCGCCCAGTAGTCAGCGGCTGCAACCCAAGCGCGGACTTTCCATTCCACGGCGCTATCACCCAAATTGCTGAGAACAACGGCCGAACCGCGATCCTCGCCCTGTAGGATCGCTTCGGACAATTCGGCCGTCGCTGCTTCCAGCGCGTTTCGTGTCTTGTCCATATCGGCCGAGTAATCAACGCCAACGATCACCTCCACGCGTCGGTCCGTGTGGAAGGAGATGTTCTCGATCGTGCCACTGGAAATCTGACTGTTGGGAACAATGATTCGACGATTGTCGGGAGTATCTAAGGTGACGTGAAAAAGATCGATCTCGTTGACTTTTCCCGTCATGCCCGCTGCATGGATGACATCCCCGACTTTGAATGGACGGAAGACCAACATCAATACACCTGAGGCGAAGTTGCTCAGCGTGCCTTGGAATGCCAAGCCGATCGCAAAACCAGCGGCTGCCAACATCGCGGCCAAACCACCGAGCGGTGCCCCCAGCTTGGACAGCACGGCTCCCAGGATCGCCAGGAAGATGCCGTAGAAGGAAAACTTGCCTACGAAGCGGCCCAGCGTCTCGTCAACACGTCGGCAGATTGGGCGACTGATGGCCTGTGAGACGTGAGACGCAAAGAGGTAGCCAAGGAAGATCACCCCGAGACCGATTCCGGCCAGTAACAGGGCGGGAATCAAATGTGTCGAAGCGTATTCCGACAGCTGCGAAAAATCGCCTTCAATCGCCTTGGAAATCGCAACTCGCGTTGCTTCGTCAAAATCAACGGTCGAAGTGTCGGTGGTCGATTCGGTCGTCGTCACGGGTTGCCTCACGTCCTTGGATCGAGTGAAGCATTACCGTGTAGTGAACGGACGTTGCCCGAGTAAAGAGCGGATCAAATGACGCTAAGTAGGTCAAACAGGTTCAACGACCGGCAATTGGCGAGGTCGTCGGGGCTTGGGCGGATGCTCATCATCCGATTGCTCGGGATCCAAATGATCTGGATCCTGATAATTCGAGATTTCGAAATGCTGCGAGTAGGTTCCGAAATCGTTGAACGCGTATTTTTTAGCCCATCGATAAACCAGACTGCGTTCCGGGATTTCATCGCCTGGTTGGAACTGACTGCGTCTGGGAGTGACCTTCTTCAACTCCTCAATCACTTGTTTTCTGGCTGTTGTGTCCCTAGCGGAGTACTTTTCGGCAAGATCGACCAACAGATCGGGTCTCTCCATGATCACGCAACCACGTGTGTTTTGCGCTGTCAATTCGCGGAAGTCTTTCAAGAATCCGGATTCATTGAATGTGTCTTTCAGTGAACGTTCTTCGTGAATCGAATCGGCAGCCAGCTGAATGACGGGACAGGGTTCGATATCGCCCCAGGGACCGATATGGTGCGTGAAGCCGGTGGCGGCCGGACACAGCGCATTACCGGCATCGTCATGGTAGGCGTCAATCACGATGATCGGTTTTGTCGCGCGCGTATCGACAACGAACTGTCGAACACGCCTTTGCTGATCACTCGTAAGAGCGAGTTGCGGATTGGGTTCCGGACCCACAGGGCGATAGATGTGGTACCAGCAGTACATCACTCCCATATCGATCAGGCGATCGACCCAAGCGTTATTCACCAGATCATCGATGTTAGACTTGCAGACACTTGTGCAAACACCAACGAGCAATTTGTTTCGCAGTGCTGCCTTGATGCCTTCCATCGTACGATTCAGAACGTGCGCTCGACCACGGCGAGTGTCACTGATGATCTCAGTGCCCTCAACACTGATCAACGGTGTGACGTTTCCAAACTCTCTTAATTGCGCCGCCACTTTGTCATTGATGAAGTGGCCATTGGTAAAGACTTGGAAGTAGACGTCACGATTCGCTTCAAAGATCTTCATCAGATCTTTGTGCATGAACGGCTCACCGCCCAAGATTCCAAAGAAGCTATTCCCCATCGCTTTGGCTTCAGCAATGGTCTTGTTTGCCGCTTCGACTTCGATCCGACTCTGCTTCGCAGCCACATCTACCCAGCAGCCCTGGCATCGCAGGTTGCAGCTGTTGATGACCGACATGTACAGAAACGGAGGAAAGAACTCTCCTCGTTTCAATCGTCGCTTGTGTTTGTGAACGCTCCACAAACCTTTGGCCCCCAGCGTCCAAGCTGCCTTGATCAGCAACCGTTTGTCGGTTTCCGTCAAGAAACGGCGGGCCATTCGCAGATACATAAGGACTCGGGCGATTAAAGAACTGGTTACGTGTTTTCGGTGGGATACACAAGAACCACCATACACGAAAAGAAAGCCGGTGGCCTCACGACGAGACCCCGGCTAACTGAATTCCGACGGTATTACGTAGGATCAGGATCCCTCGGATTTCTTTTCTTTCTTAGCGAAAGCTTTTTTGAACGACTTATCGTTGAAAACGAGCTCAATTTGCTTTTCGCCTTCCGCCTTTTCGGCCTTGCCCTTGCAGCCGTTGCAGCAGAAAGCAACTTTGGTTCCAGACACATCGATGACCGTTTCCTCATTGATGTCTCCGCCACTGAACGGGCAGCCTTTTTGCTCGTATTGCTTCGTCGAAACCAACTGCTTGTTAGCTTTGGCCGCGAAAGGCTTGGAGTCCTTTTTGAACTTGCTCAGGCAGTTGCCACAGCAGAAATAGACTGTGGCATCCTTGTAGTCGGCAGCCTTGCTTTCGCTGGCAGGGCGTTTGGAAGCAACGATGCACTTCACGCCATCGAGTTCAATCTCTGATGCAATGACCGTCGCGCCTGCAACCATCACTATGGCGACCAAACTGCTAATGAATTTTTTCATGGGATCACTCCGAAGGTGGGGGTGTTTTGGGAGGCTCTACACAATTGCAGGGCTATGAGAATAGGTCGAATGGGGATGCTGCGTCAATTATTCCGGGGTGTCCAGTGCCAAAAACATCCTCAAATAGCTGCTCGATTCGTCCCGATTGAGCTCTAATCGGGCGGCTAATTCGGCGATCTGCTGGCGAGCCCTCTCGACCTCCGTCGGACCCCCCACGACCAGTTCGATCTCGGCGAACGAGCCTAACCGATCAACGTCATCCATCATCACGCCGAATGTCTGTAAATGGTTGTTGAATCGAAATGTCCGCCGCGTCTTGCTGACCGTTGCAACCGGCCGAAATCCCAGCTCACGCCAAAGCTGCTCGGTTAGCGTCCCGTCCGGGTCGCCGGGAGCGATCGTCCATTCGAGCTCTTTCCTTGCCTTGATGGCACCCGGCAACTTGGGGCCTTTGTACGTCACATAAGGCCTTCCATCGACGCGCCGGATTCGTAGCGCTTCTTTTGTCTCCACGAAATCACGGCACGGATGGTTGAAATACGAATCGTTGTGTCGCTCGGCCGGCCCCGGCTTGCCACCGAGATCGACAATCCGACGCTCCAAGTCGTCTGGGTCATCGACGTGGTACTTCTGTTCGACTTCAAACGTCATGGTTCAAGATTCGCATCGGGTTTTAATTCTCACCGGATTTCAGATTTCACCGATTTTCTGATTTCACCGGGGCCAATTCGGGATGGGGCCAATTCTCGAAGGGGATGTCACTCCGCGAATTCGTACGGAATCCGACCCATCGGCATCGGGGAGCCCTCGCTCGTCAACCAAATTTGCTGAGATGAATCGATCGTAAGCGCTTCGACTTGCCGCCATCGCGGCAGCTCGATCGGTTTGGGGAGGCTGCCTAGTTGATCGGAAAAGGGATCATCACGATTTTTACATCGGTAGTGAAACGCTTGAAAGTAACCGGTGATCACGACGTCGCCATTCTGCTGGTTGACATCCATCGCCGTGATCATCGGGATGGCCAATGTCGCGATTCGTTTGGCGACTGCCTCATGACGCACGGCCAATTTTCCATTCGAACGCGGAGGCAACGGAATCGTGTACACGCCCACGGATGGTAGAAAGCTTTTCGTTACCAACAGGATCTCACGTCGTTCTGGATCGACGGCAACCGCCTCGCAGTCTCGAGGGCCATCTGGGTAGACGACTGAGAACACCTCGACCGTTTTCAAGTCAACCGTTTGCGACTTCTTCGGATCTGGTTCATCCATCAAGTACAGCGTGATGGCCTTGCGTCTCCGATCGTTGTCGCCGCAATCCGCAACGAGTATTCGAGGCACACCGCGATCGACAAACGACGCCATGTCTTCCCAGTCCGACGCCTTGCAACCTTTTAACTCAACCCGTCCCGTTGCCTTGCCCTGCTGATTGAACGCATACAGACGCGGACGATCGCCCGAATCATTGTGGGTCCAAAAATGCTCTGGCGTTCGCCAGGAAGCAGCGAGTCCACTGCTCTCTTTAACGTCGACGTTTGCCAGTTTCACGACATCGGTCACGCGATCTGCCGGATTTTCGGCGGATAGCCACGTCGGCTCGGACATTAAACTAAGGAAACAGGTGAAGACGCCGAATGCTTGAGATCGTTTGGTCATGGTGTTTAACTTCCCACTTCCTACTCCGCAGAACAACGGCTAACTCACTGAGCAAGCAACCCTGGTAATAAGACGAATGACCGCTCAGATAAACGATACCCCATTGGAATCAGATCAAGGCCTCGAATCCTCGCCATCGTCAGCTGAAACTCCGTCATCAAGTTTTGAAACGCTGAAGGCAAGCGAATTAGTCGAGCCTCCACAGGTAGGAATCCGACCAAAACGTGAAGTATCGATCCTTTGGGTGGCGGTCCCGTTTCTGATTGTGCTGCTGGCAATTTCGGTGCAGCGATACGGACAGTCGCGACCGACCCTTTCCGGCGTAGGAAAACCAGCTCCGGAAATCGAACTCGTCAAGTTACAAGACAACGCAGCATTCGAAACGCTGGCAAGCCTCGATCAAGACACCGTGACGCTTGTGCATTTTTGGGGCACCTGGTGCGGGCCATGCAAGATGGAATACCCCGAGCTGGATGAGATGGCTGGAAAGTTTCGGGACTCTTCCCGATTCCAGTTTGTCTCGATCTCGTGTGAGAGTGGCGGGAACGAAACATTTCAAGGCTTAACGGCGAAGACGATGGCGTATCTGAAGTCCGGCGGCATGTCGACGCTCGCCTACGCAGATCCGAATGGTGTGACACGACGAAGTGCGGCTCAGCGTCTAGAACTCAATACGTTGTACTATCCAACGTCGATCCTCGTGGGGCCGGATGGCATCATCGCAGATGCCTGGTTGGGTTACACACCGGAATCGGTCCAGCAGATGGAATCAAGAATCGAAGATCTGCTTGCTGAGTAGCGATGGAGATTTAGAGGCTCGCGGCGATTCTCATTCCGTCGCATCTTGGCCTATACGCTAAGCATCTGTTTGAGCGACTGAATGGCTTTGTTCGGATCGGATGCATCACGGACGGCACCCGTGACAGCGATGCGCCGAATGCCAGACGCAATCACTTCGTTTATATTGCTTACGTCGATCCCTCCGATGGCAAAACTTGGCAGACGGATTTCAGTTGCGACCTGTTTCAGGAAATCCGTCCCAACGTAGTGATCAAACTGCTTGGTGTTACCGGCGAAGACGGGTCCGCAGCCAATGTAGTTGGCTCCCTCCGCAACGGCTTGGTGAGCCTGATCCAAGTTGTGCGTCGAGACGCCAATCAGCCGTTGATCACCGACAATCCTACGAGCGACCGCTACGGGCAATTCGTCTTGGCCGATATGTACTCCATCGCAATCAGCCGCCAACGCCAGATCAGCTCGGTCATTCATGATGAATAACGCGCCATTCTCTCTCGCGATCTTGGTTCCGACGCGACCTCTTTCAATAAGTGTTCGGTCATTGACGGAATGGTCACGCAGTTGCAGGATGTCGACTCCTGATTGAACAAGTTGACGAACGCTCGCCGCAAACTGATCCGTTGATTCGGCGGCATCGGTCAAAACATACAGGCTCGATTCCTCCAATCGTTTTTTTGACTGTGAACCCGGCCACGTGGTCTCCAATTGGGAGGCCACGGTGTAGCAGCGGTAGCGGATCTGCTCGAGTTGACCGGCTACGGTCGAATCGATCGTTTTGCAGCACTCTTCCAGAACACGCAATGACTGCTGCACACGCGCACTGGCGGCTCGAAGAACGGAGACCAGGTCAGAGCGTTTGTACTCACTTGGCTCCTGAACATGGGTACCGACGTCACCATCGGTGTCGCGGGATCGAAGCAGTGCCTCGCGTGGGATGAGGCTCAAAGCGTCCGTCAGGCCATGGCGTAGCGATTTCAGTGCTTTGGTCAGTTCAGGATCGTCCAGACCGAACCGCGCCAGCTCCTCTAGGGTTCTTAATCCCTCACTCGCTCGATTCAGCGAGGCGTCGAGAATACGATAGGTGGCTGAATTTTCCTCAGGCATCATTTTCTGGCGGACTGGTTGACGCGAGATCCAAAGGTGTCGCTTAAAAGATAAAGGACAGGCAACCATGAAACGATCCGGCTGTCGACCGCTGGTCATAGCTTTCTTGCTCGTATTCAGCGTCTTGACGACCAACGCGTTCGCGCAGGGCAAGAAATCACCTTTCGCGCCACCTACGAAGATCGATCCGAAACTTCCCAACGTTCTGCTGATCGGTGATTCCATTTCGATAGGTTACATGTTGGACGTTCGGAAGCAGTTAGATGGGAAGGCGAACGTCTTTCGCCCTTCGACGAATTGCGGGCCCACGACTCGAGGAGTGGAATCGATTGACGAATGGATCGGCGATCGTAAGTGGGACGTCATTCATTGGAACCACGGTCTTCACGATCTGAAGTACATGGGACCCAAAGGCGAGAATCTCGCGGATCCCGCAAAGGAGACCAGCAAGCCACAAGTGGCCCTCGAGGACTACAAAGCGAATCTCAAGAAGCTGGTTGAACGCATTAAAGAGACCGGTGCCAGTGTGATCTGGTGTGAAACGACTCCCGTTCCGGAAGGAGCTAAAGGACGCGTCGTCGGAGACTCAAAGATCTACAACGATGCCGCAGCGGAAGTGATGAAGCAGGCCGGGGAGATCGAAATCAATCCGCTGTATGACTTCGCCATCAAACATGCGGAAATGCAGCGGAAGGCCAACGTGCACTACACGCCAGAAGGATCAGCAAAGTTGGCCGAGCAAGTCGCTAAGACGGTGCAAGCAGCATTGGCCAAACGCAATCGGTAGCAACGATTGTGACGGCAAAGTGGGAGGCGGTTGATGTATCGCTCCTGCGGATCACGACCTGTTTGGAATTTGCCGTAGAGGACGAGCTAGGTTTTCTCGTCCTCTACTCGTTCCGAAACAGGATTCCGTGATGTCTCAGCTCGTGCAGCTTTCAACGTCCCATTTGACCGAACACTCGGATCGATGGGACGCACTCTGGCATCGAAGCGAGTGTCGATTGCCAAGTTGCCTCGCGGCGGGTCTTGAATTGTGGCGAGAGACCTTCGCGTCAAACAACGAACTGACCGCGTTGGTTGCTGCCGACGGTCGTTCCTTTCAAGCAGCCTTGCCCTTGGTGCGATCACGCAAGGGCGGATTGCGTTCGTTTCAATTGCCGGCCGATTGCACCGTCGTTGCCGGGGACCTGCTCGTTGATCCAAGGGATGAAGGAGAAGCGATTGAGCAAATCGCTGATGGACTGTGCTCTCTCCCGGATGGTCTTTTGATCTTCGAAGGAATTGAGATCGAAGCTGCACGTTGGCAGAAGCTGATCGGATGCCTGCAAGAGCGTGGATTAACGCTCCATCAGAGTCGTGGCCATGACGTGGGTGTCGTTGATATCCTCCACGATTGGGACGCCTACCGCAGTAGTTGGTCGAAGAACCATCGAAGTGCGATCAAACGCACGCAAAACAAACTCAATGCTCAGGGCGAAGTTTCCGTCCAGCGATTGCAGGCAGCTTCTGATGCCGAATTGGAGTCGGCTCTCGAAGCGTGCTTCGCCATGGAAGATCGATCGTGGAAAGGTCAGAACGGAACCTCCATTCTTCAAACCCCTGGCCTGCGCGACTACTACCATGCTGAAGCGAAGCTGATGCGAGACAGAGGTTTATTAGACCTTTGGATTTTGCGCGTGGATAACGAACCCATCGCATTCGAGTACTGTCACTTTGCCAAGGGAGTTTGTCTGTCGCACAAAATCAGTTTTGATCCAGCTTGGGATCGGTTCTCACCCGGACGACTTCTGCGCGCGTTGCAACTGCAACAGTACCATGATGATCCCGCTTGCAAGGAGCTCGATACGTTAGGCATTCTCTGTGAAGCCAAGGCGAAGTGGATCACGCGCCGTTATCGATCGGCAAGACTGTTCGCCGCAAACGGGTTCGCTCCAGGGATGGCAATTCGCGGCTGGAAATCACTTCGTGCCGTCAGAGACATGCGAAGAAAAACCGAACCAACTTCGATCAAATGCGGTGCTGCTCGATACCTGGAATCAGCCAATCCGAGTCAATCAAGTGGTTCCTTTCCATCGCTGGCTGCGCCCACGCCCCAACTCTCCCCTAGTGCCCTTGCACATCTTGATCGTTAAGATCGAGCTGGTCGTGAAAGTCGTGGGTGTGGAAGCGGATCGACGCTAAGCGTCCACTGTCGCGCGACCGCAGAAATGCGACAGATGGTATGCTGCGACGAATTGCTCTGGGTAGATGTTCGTCACGCCCCCGTAGCTCATCAGGATAGAGCGACACTTTCCTAAAGTGTAGGTAGCAGGTTCGAGTCCTGCCGGGGGTGCTCTTTAGGAGCTTCGGCTTGGAGTCTATAGCGCGACCGTCGTTAGCCACAGGCATCGCGATGCAGCTTGAGCGGGCAACGTCCCTATTGAGGAACCGGTATATTGGTTGGGACGTCGGAATGCGACGGATCGACTCGGCGATGCATCTTGATAGGCCTGCACCGGTATCTCTGTGAAACCACCCCGAAGCCGTAAACGACCTGCGATCTCACGACAACTGGATCGCTTCTTTCGGCGTCCGCAGGTTGAGCTGTCCGTTGGATTGCTGATCATTGTTTCAATCGGTTTGACGCTGCTTGAATTCCTGCTTTCAGCTGCCGACAGCAAGAAGCCGGCCGAGTTGCTCGATGAAGTGCAACTGACGAACGATGTGATCACGATGGTGTTCGTCATCGAGCTGCTGTTGCGGTTTGTTGCGACCTGGTCCCCACGGCGATACGTGCGTGAGTATTGGATTGACCTCATCGCCACATTGCCTTCCCTTTTGCCGGGCTTTTTTGCAGCGCGCGTGATGCGATTGTTTCGCTTGCTGCGAATCCTACGACTGTTTGGTTACGTCTCCCGACTGTCAACAAACTATCCCTACATCCTTCGGAAAGGTCTTGTCGAGTACATCTTTGTTTGCGGCTTGCTGGTGCTTACGGTTCTGTTGGGAACAAGTGCCATGATGCTGTTTGAAGCACGAAACGGGATGTCGTTCGGCGAAGCGTTTTGGTTCAGTCTCCATTCGTTGTTCGCTGGCGAACCGATCCCCGAAGCACCGCAGTCCGTTGGCGGTCGAGTGGTTGCGGTCGTCGTGATGTTTATGGGACTGACAATCTTTGCCATGTTCACCGGAACCGTGTCAGCCTTTATGGTTGAACGACTACGATTGAGAGGAAAAAGCGTGGAGTCAGAACAACTGGAGAACCACGTCGTCATCTGCGGCTGGAACACCAAGGCAGCCATCATCATCGAAGAATGCCGCGCGTCTCATCTCGGTTCGGACACGCCGATCGTGGTCGTTTCCCAGTGGGAGCACGAAGCGCCTTCGGTGTCTGCCAATTTGCAGTCGCAGGTGTTTTTCGTAAACGAAGATTTCACCCGCGTTTCCACCTTGGAACGGGTGGGCATTCATCACGCAAAGATGTGCATCATTCTGAATGACACGTCGGGTGGTCGCAACGAACAGGATGCTGATGCACGAACGATCTTGGCTGCATTGACCGCCGAGAAATTGAATCCTGACGTCTACACGTGCGCGGAACTGAACAATCGTGACTATGCATCGCACCTCAAAATGGGGAAAGTCAACGATTACGTGGTCAGTAGCGAGCACAGTGCCTACATGATGGCTCAGGCGGCGCTGAACCGAGGCATGATGGATGTTTTCAATGAGCTGCTCACCCATCAACACGGGAATCAGTTTTATCGGATTCCTGTTCCCGAGCAGTTGGTGGGGCGTGAATTCGATGAAGTCTTAAGTGAACTCCGACAATCGCACGGAGCGTTGTTGATTGCCGTTGGGAAGGGTCATGAAATGAGTGTCAATCCCATCGGACATGTCTTAGCGGCTGATGAAGAGATCGTCGTAATCTCCCAGAAGGTTCCGTTTCCCGAACGGGTAAGCACCGGTTGAAACCTCGGTGCGTTAAACACTGTCACTACGGGTTCGCATGAGCTTCGATTAGTAGGCGACGCAATTGTGAGCGTGCTCGACTGAGGCGACTGCGAACCGTCCCCAATTCGATCCCCATCACGTCCGCGATCCGCTGGTAATCGAAGCCCTCGAACTCGCGGAGAATCAAGATTTCGCGATGGCGGGAATTTAGTTTCCGGATGCCGGAAAGCACCTGCGCGCGGGTTTCGGCACGCACCAGTTTCTCCGGGGGCGACTCACGTGCGTCGGTGGTGGGTTCATCCAACGCCAATTCGCTGATTTGCGTTTCGCGATGATAATGACGCAGATGTTTTCGACGCAGATTCAGCGCAATGCGATACAGCCAAGTGTAAAACCCGCTCTCGTGCCGCATCGTGTGCAGTTTGAGAAACGCGTTGATAAACGCTTCCTGCACGATTTCTTCCGCGACGGTACTCGATCCCGTCAGCGTGCTGATGGAATGAAACAATCGATCTTGGTGACGATCCAGCAGCTGTTGATAGGCTGATCGCTCACCTGCGAGCGCAGCCTGTACCAGCTCTTTATCCGTCGCAGTATTCGGTTCGAGTGTCTGTGTTTCCAACATCGTTCTTACGTACAATGAGTGGTTGCTGAGGCCGACGCTTATCGGTTCCGGTGGTTACGCGATGGTCGTTCGAGGGGTCCGCAGGAATTTCTCAAGAAACAATGAGATTCCATGGAACGCTGCGAACGACGCACTTGAGCGATGACAGACGAAACACCTGATTTGACCGAAACGCTGACTCGAGCTCTGGCCGAAAATGATCGGGCCACGGCCGAGCGTTTGATGAATGTCGTGTACGACCAGCTGCGCAGACTCGCGGCCAGCATGTTGCGAAATGAGGTGCCCGGAAACACGCTCCAACCGACAGCGCTGGTCAATGAGGCTTATTTGCGGTTGATCGATCAGCACCGTGTCGATTGGAAAGGAAAGACGCATTTTTTTGCTGTCGGTGCAAAGATGATGCGGCGAATCCTGGTCGACCATGCTCGATCAAAAAAACGTCTCAAACGTGGTGGTCAGTTGCACCGAGTTGCGCTCGGCGATGAAGTCCAAGTCAGCAATCGCAGCGATGAGGACGTGTTGGCGATTGAGGAAGCGCTTGAGAAACTGGCGAAACTCGATCCTCGTCAATCGCAGATCGTTGAACTTCGTTTCTACGGAGGTCTGACTGTGACGGAAGTCGCTCAAGTACTGGGCGTTTCCAAGCGGACGGTCGAGGCGGAGTGGACCGTGATCAAAGCATGGCTGCGGCGTGAGCTTTCCGGTGAGCCGACACCGTGAACGCGGAAGATCATGCACGCGTCAAAGCGATCTTTGCAGAATGCATTCAGATTGCAAAAAGTGAACGAGCTGATTTTGTTCGGCAACGCGCTGCTGGGAATCAGGCCGTCGAGGATGAAGTGCTTTCGCTGCTTCGTTTTCACCATGAACAGACGCTGCTTGAACAAGATACCGCGTTCGATGCTTCGGAAGCCGAAACGTTGGCGACTCAGTCACCAACGTCGATCGAAATCGAAGCACGGTCGGATGTTGAGCCCAATCTGATACTGCATCAGGTCTGGAAGGAGAACACGCATACGCTGCGACGTCGGTTGACAGGCATATCACTTGTGCTTGCGGCGTTAATCGCGATCTCAATGTTACGCCTGTTCACGAACACGTACGCTGAATGGGGTTATGGATTTCGGCTGCTATCTCTGGTGGTCACTTTGGGAAGTGCGTGGGTCTTGCACCGACGACAAGATCTGACCCTTCGAAAGATCCGTTTGTTGGAAGCTTCCGTTATGGCCAGCTTTGGTGCGTTGTTGATCACCATTAGCACACGATTGATGTTGGAAGCATCCGCGATGAATGACGCAGTCGATCTGGTGACTTCCAACCACTGGAATCATGTCATCTGGGCGCTCGTCATTCTCGTATACGGGACGTTTATGCCCAATTCTTGGGTGCGGGCTGTGACGATTCTATTACCGCTTGCATTTCTTCCTTATGTTGTCACTGAGTTTGCAGAGTTTTTGGACCCGCATGTTGGGTACCTGTTGGAGCAAGATCAACAAGGTCTTCCATTTCCCATTACGTTGGTCGCCGTCGGTATATCAGTCTTCGCGGCGAATTTGATCCACGATGCACAGCTTGGCGCCATCCAAGCGCGATACCTTTCTCAGTATCGGGTGATGCGTCTGATCGGCAGTGGAGGAATGGGACAAGTCTTTGAAGCCGAGCATCGATTGCTGAAACGTCCATGCGCGATCAAACTCATCCGGTCAGACCTTGGCATGGGTGAAACGGTCCTCCAACGATTTCAGGATGAGGTCCGTGCCTCGGCACGATTGACTCATCCGAACACGATAGAAATCTACGACTACGGTCTAACCAAAGACGGCACGTTTTTCTTTGCGATGGAGTTGTTGCCGGGCAAGAATTTGAGCGATTTGGTCAAAGCATCCGGCGCAATCCCGCCCGCGAGAGTCGTACATCTGCTAATTCAGGTTTGCGGAGCACTTCGTGAGGCTCACTCGGCTGGCCTCATTCATCGTGACATCAAGCCCGCGAATATTTTCGCCTCACAGCGAGGCGGTATCCATGATTTCGCCAAGCTGCTTGATTTTGGGCTCGTTCAGAGCATTGAATATGGTGGATCGAAACGCAAGAAGCGTCACGTCGAGGGTACGCCTGGCTACATGTCGCCTGAACAAATTCTTACGCCCGAATCAGTCGATCAACGCACAGACTTGTACGCCCTTGGCTGCGTCGGCTATTTCTTGCTAACCGGACGACCACCGTTTGAGGGTAAGGATCCGTACGAAGTCATGCAGGTTCAACTCGAAGCCAATCCGGTAGCGATGACCCAGTATGTCTCTGCGGTCCCAAAGGATCTGGAATCGTTAATCATGAAGTGCATCGAAGCGGATCGTGAAAAGCGATTTCAAACAGCCAAGGCACTGCAACAAGCGCTCAAGGATTGTGGCGTCGCTGGTCAATGGACCGAACAGGACGCCATTGCCGCGGAAGCGAATTTCACGGCGGCAGCATTAAGTAGAACCGTTTAAAGCTCGGAGCAGCTACTCTGCGTTTCTCAATTCCAGCGGGTTCTTCACGAAAGACTCTGGAACAGTTTCAGGCCAGTCACCGGTAAGAGATGCATTGCGAATTCGCACTTCTGATGCACGGCTGGTTCGGTAGAGACCAAACTGCGAAGGCGATGAAACTTCTACGGGCCGCTGATAGATCAATTCATCGTTGAGTGATATCAGTAATTTGCCATCAGTCCAATCGACACGGACACGGTTCCACTCACCCGCTTTTAACGGCAACGGTCGGGGGCCGCGTCGATTGAGTGGTTCCAGGGCAGCGTTATCCGTATTGAGTCCAGACCACTCCGAGTCACCCGTCGTGATCCAGCGAACTCGCGCGCCGCCGGATTCGAGCAAAAACGCCAGACGGCCGATGGTCGGATGAACCAGCGAAGACGCATCCTCAAACAAAAACTCATATTGAACCGATTCGTTCTCCAGCAGTGGGCGTTGGTACTGCAACAGGCCCGGCTTGGAACGATTTGATTCTTGGGTTGACGTCGAACCAACCAACACTCCGGACGTCAGCGACCAATCCACTGAGTCGATACCGGTGTCCATTGAATGAAAACTCGGTTGTGATTCATCAAAGAAACCCGCTTGCCACCCTCTAAGTTGATCGCCCTCGAGCAATCGCACTTCGCGCGGAATGATTGGATCTCCCGTCAGTTTGAGATTGCGGAAGACTGGACGTTTAGCGCCGGAACTTCGCAGCCCAAACCAGGGACTGTTTAGAGCTTCGGCGGCCGCAAAATAAACTGGATGCAAGTTTGATTCGAACTGACTTTTTTGGCCTCGCGAGCGGATTGAGACACGATTGAAGACAGGTCGCACGTCGTGACGGGCGAAAGGTGAAGGAGTGGTCAGCAAGTGATTTTGATCGGCATCCCAAACTTGCAGAGTGTCCTTTCGTCCGAGTGCTTGGAAATGAAGTCCACCATAGACCAGGCCGCCATCGGTACCGATGTCTCCACCCTCTTGTGTTTGCACAACAAAGTCAAAGTCCCCCGTCAACGGAAAACGACAATACAAGACATCGGTCGAGCTACCGGACAGATGCAGGAGATGTTGTTCGTGTGTCAACCAAGTCGATCGTCGCTGGCCACGAGAAAGCGTTCGTGCGGTCCGGACGGAGACGGGAGCCCAATACTTCAAACGGTTTTGAAATAGAATTTCTGGCCCCGATACACCCCGATGAATCTGGACTGCCGTCGCATAGGCGTTTCTCAAGAAGGCGCGCAGCTCGATCGCCTTTCCACTGCCACTGCGGTCGACGAGATTACTGAGCAACGTTTCCGCCAACGGCTCCAATGACGAATGCAATAATGCGGCCGATGCAACAGCCGCAGCATTCAAGTCCTGAACGGTGAACTCTTTCTGTTGCCCACTAGCGCTGATTTTCTGTTCCAGATAGACGCGAACATCGTCGATCTGTCCGCGGGCTCCGGCCAACTGAGCAAGCAAGCCGAGTTCCTGCATGCCGGGTTGATTCGATGAACTCAATGATTCGAGTGAACGACGAAAGCGGGATAATCGGCCGGCCTCGTCAGCCGCCTCGACAAGCATCCAACCGCTGTTAAAAAAACCACTTACCGGGCCGACTTTAGCAATGGCAAACGTAGTGTCGCGTGGCCGTTCACCGATGGAACGGGCGAATACCTTCGGAGGTGCATCCGTAGGGACGACACTGGAGAGCATTCTGATTCGGACCTTGGATGGATCGGCTTCTTCGATGCCTTCTGGAAACGTCCATTTCAGCAGTCGCTCGTACCGCTCATCTGCATCGAGTTGTGCAAACTTGCGATGTAGACCACCAGCAGCAGACGGCAATTCGCTGTAGACAAGATCTTGCAGAGTGATCGTCCGATCCACCAACGCCCCCAGCTGATCCAGGGCGGTTTGTTCATCGCGATCACGCAGAGACAGCAGGATAGCCTTCGCGCTCGGTGTGCTGCTCTGTTGTGCGCTCAATGGGAGCGGCAAGGACACAAACGCGAAGAGGATACAGAGGATACTCAGCGTTAGCAGTCGGAGTCGTTTCGTGGTGCAGCAAAACATGTCAGTCAATCGAAGAGGCTCTGAAACGAACGTAAAAGGCGGGCGGGCAATGACTCATTCGTCGCGTCCTCACGGAGGATCGGAGGAACTGTAGTCATGATTGAAACTTGATCGTCGGCTTTCAGTTGAATCGATCGAACGAGCATGGAAGACGTCCCCGTCGCGTTGCCCGTGTGCAGCATCATCCGAACGCCAAAGAAGTCGATGGGCCGATCATTGGCTTGAGTTGTGCCTAGAAAAAATTCGCCTTCCTCCGTGCCAACAAAATAGTAAACGTCACTTCCTCGACGCAGTAAACGCAAATGGTCGGGATCCGACACACCCAAGGAGCCCAGGTTTCGGTAGGTGAATCCACTACCGTTTGGAACACGAATCTGTGCTTGACTGACGATTTTTCCATCAGGCATTTTGGTCATCAAGCAGCTGAGTTGAGTTTGGTCTGGATCATCTAGTTCAATCTGCAAGTAGACCTGAGAGTGTTTGCCCTCTTCGGGTGTCACGATCGTGATCGGTTCAAACGCGAAGGTAGCGTCAAAGTCACCCGAGAACTGATTTCGCAAACCGACACCCGCGCTGTGCCAAGTGTTGGCCCCAGGAGCATCGACGCGCAGACCGCCTTGATCTGCCGTCCAAGGATCGTGATCGGTCCAACGGTAAAAGGTTTGTTCTTCGTCTGGTTTGGCTTTCGTAAAATCGTGCTCGAGCACGAATGGCAACTTATCTCGTTCGGCATTCAAACGAGCCAACAGAGTGTCTTGATCCTCCGTCGCAACGCCGCCAAGTTGCTCTGCACGTACTTCGAACTTTCGTATCCTAACGCTCGATTTTCCGTTCTCGCCTTGTATCTGAACTCCAAACCGAATGCCTAGTTCCTGAAGATCCTCCGTCGAAAAACTCTCTTCGCCGAGCAAACGAAACTGCTGCGAATCATTCTCGGCAAATAGGTAGTACACGCGATCGTCTCTGCGACTGATCCGCAATCGCCCCGCATCAGCATCAACGGGCTGGCGGGCGAAGTAATGTCGGCGATCAGATCCGTCGATGATTTCCATCTTCATGCACTGAATGGATTGTTCGTTCGTACGATCCTCGATGCGTTGAATCAAAGCGGTGTCTTGGATGTCATTCTTGGCGGCAACGGAAATACGGACACTTCCAATTTTCCCAAGATCCGAATCACATGAGAATTGATCGAACGATACGGTGGCATCAAAATCACCACCCACGCGGATGACGGGACTAAGCATCGCGCCAGAGTACCCTGCTCGTCCCTGTCGTGAGACCAAGACACCATCGGCCGTCGGTTGGACGTCTTGGATCGGATGACCTTCTGCCAAGATGAACTTTCGCGAGGCGATCGATGTTTCGTCCAATCGATGTGAAAAAACCGCTGGCAATTTCGTCGATGATTCATCTAGGAATCTATTGAGATACGTCGCCAATTCCTGTTTTGCCAAATCAGGGAATTCTTTCGGCCAAGATCCCGTCCATTTCGGATTGCGAATTCGTAGGTTCGAACGATCGGCAAAGTGGAACAGGCCAAATGTACGATCCAGTGGCGGCGTCGTTAGCGTCTGCTGATGAATCGGTGAATCATTCAACGCAATCGTCAGTTCGTTTCCGTCCAGTTGCAGCCGTAGGGAATTCCAACCATTCTCTTTGAAACGTAATTCGTATTTTCCCGGAACGTTACGTGTGAGGTTGTCTGGTCGTCGGTTGGATCGTTCGAATCGACCATCGGTTACTTGATGCGATACAACACCGGTCGGTGTTAGCAGAAAACAGGTTCGACCGACCACGGGATGAGCAGCAAATTCACCCTTGGCATACCAGAAGTCGAATTCAATGATGCCGTCTTCGATGATCGGCCTTGTGTAGACGAGCAAACGTTCCGCACAACTGCCAAGTGTTAACGTCTCATCACGTGCGTCATTGATTTCAGTTGCTGTGTTGCCTGATCCGTCATTCCAGATTTTTCCTTTCCAGGACCCCAAACGTTGGCTGATGTTCCCCGGAGGTTGAAAGTAGTCGTACCAACTGAGCAGCTCGCCAGAATCCACCATGTTGATCGAATCGGGGATCGTCACGTCGCCCGTCATTCGTAGATCGCTCACGATCCCGTCGGTGCGATAACTGCTTCGAATGGCTATCCACGGGTCACGTTGAGTGGACATGCTTTGATCGTGGACATGACGACCGTTGAAGTAAGTCGTTGCCAGGTCATTCCCGATCTTGGTCCGGTAGTGAAACCAACCGTGTGAGCTTGTGTCAGTTAGCGGAGGGTCGATCGCACGTCGCTGAAGCTCACCGCGTACATTCCCAAATCCGTATTGTTTGTGGGTATAGATGGGTGTCACCCAAACGCCACCAACCATCAGTTGGGCTTCGCGGTAGCCAAACGCGGTGGCTTCATTTTCGATTTCGAAGTTCCCGAGCAACGGGGATTGGAAAAAGAGGAAGTCGTCTCCACGGCTCGCTAGGTTCTGAGCCGATCCAGGGCGAAACAACCAATCCGCAGCAGGAAACGCTGAGCCATGTTCGAAAGCTGACGTGCGACTGATCGGATGCCACTGTGACAGTTGATCGACGTCGTCAATGGAATCACCTGATTTGCGGACGACTTCGCGTGTGATCTTTGCGTGAACAGCCCAGAAGTGTCGATGCCAAGCCGTTCGCGCGACTTCACTTGTGTAGTGCTGGATCATCACCTGGACGGGCTCATGAATCACATCCATGAGCTCTGGCGAAGACGTCGAACGTTTCGCACACAAGAGTGCGCCGTCACGTCTTGCGTCAAGTTCTATTTTGTCGGACAGCAACAACGTGAAGTAGTCTTCCAGCCGTGTTGTTGCTTCGGCTGTATTCCCTTCTTCTATCGCCAGCAGTGCTAACAGGGCTGCTTGGTCGCAGCGATCGTTTGCCGATGAAACCGTGGCATCTTGAATCTGTTGTACAGCACGTTCTGTGTGCTCGAGTTGTACCACCAAGCTTAGCCAGTCGATGGCGGGTGAAATGATCTTCGGTTCATCCGATCCCGCCTGGTAGTAATCCGCAGACACACGAAAGTTTGGATGGTCGTCGTTTGGTAAAACCCATTGACCAAGAAAAATCATTCTCGCTTCTGGATGAAGTGACTTTGAGCGATCGACGATTGCCGGACCGCTTTCATCGATGTGCTGTTCCGAAAAGATATGACTCAGTGCCAGACCGTCGGATGCTTTGGCGGCGGTCTGCGTCACTGCTTCTTGTGCGTTCGATCGCAGCGGGGCGATTGATGCAAACAGAATGAACCAGATCATCAATCGATGATGGTTTCGGCCAGGAAGTGAGGGGCAAGAGTGACTCATCATCTATTCAAAACCAACGACGTCGATTGGGTCGGAGAAGGAAATGTCTCTTGGGGGAGTGCCCCCGAGTCGTAGACGTTTCCAAGTTGTCTTGACCACCCCACCTCCACTGCTACCAATAACGTACAAATGAATGGCCTTGACATTCACTTCACGATCCAGTGGATACGTCGCAACCACGTTCAGTTCCTCAGATTGTTCTTCGGAAAAGCAAAAGTAGAGCGATCTTTCGTGTTGGATGATTCGAAACTGATCAGGTGATTTGGCCGGAATCGTTCGGATGGGCAAGTAGAGCGTACTCCCACCTCGGCCTGTTGCGACCACGCGTGGTCGCAAGTCGATGCTCCCGTCCCACCGGTGCCGAAGAATCATCGTCGCTTCGTAGACATGATTCGTTTCGCTTTCCGGCTCAGAAACATCCGTGTCCTCAAATCGCAACTGAAGGACGACTTCACCGGACGCTTCGTTCTCGCGTCCAGGGTCCAGGCGGTCGACTTTGAAATCGACTTGAATATCAAAATCACTTCCAAGGGATTCGCGTCGGATCAGCATGTATCGCTGAGGCGATCGACTCCCTTCACTGGTTGTCGTCACACCGCGATCACTCGTTTCGATGATTCCTTGTCCGACAGGGAACAAGCCTGCCTTGGCGACTGTGGTTCGAGTGAGATCAACTTCCGACACCGGTTTGTTCTGCAATGCAGCATCGAAGATTCGCAACGTCTTTTCAGAGTCCTCGACTTGCAGAAGATTGATGGACGCCGCTCGAACTTCCAGTGATTCCCAAGTCGCGCTCGTTGACATTCCCTTGCCGATATCCGTGATCAGTCGCAGTCCATGGATTTGAATACTTCCAGGTGAAATGTCGGTCGTTTTGATGAGGCGGAAAGCATCCGAATCACCGACGGCGTGTAATCCATAGATGCGATTTCCACGTCTGACCATGCGGAGCCGACCTCGATCGGATTGGTCAACGACATTCGCGCCTCCGACCCAGGTTGTCTTACCGCTTGGATTGGTTTCTTTCTGCCCAAACCCTACGTAGTGGCGACCTTGCATCCGATCACGCCTGCGATGAATGGCGCACCAATCACGCGTGTAGTTGTTGAAATTGAGTGCGAGACCCACACCACAATGCCATGTCGGGTCGGCCTCGGAAATCTGAAGGTCCCGATACGAGGCAACGATATCGAAGTCTCCATCAATGATCGCACAGAATCGCATCGCTCGAATGCCACCATCGGTGTTGCGCGAGATGCGCACACCATCCGGCATCTGTTCGACGAAACGCATGTCGCCGTCAAAATCAAACAGCTCTGGTGGAATACCCTCACGAAAATCGTGTTGGAAGGTTTGTGAAAACTGCTCGGATATTCTGTTCAGCTCGCTGATGATTGACGATGCCAACGTCTGTTTCTTGATCGGTGGGAACGCACGAGGCCAGTCTCCCACGAGGGAGACATTGCGGACGACCGCGTTCGTTTGATCCCGATAGTGAAAGAAACCGAAAACACGCGAGTTGAATTCGTCGATCGGAACGGTCGCCACCAATTGATCATTGATCGAGAGTTGTAACCGGTCGTCCGTGAACTGTATCGCTGCTCGATTCCAACCGTCGATGAGTCTTGGATTTGTTGGCGTCGACGCAGGATCGGAACGCGAAGAATCGTTGTTCGAAGAATCGTTGCTCAAACGACCGACTGGATACGCGAGGTCCGGCCTTAAACCACTTGATTCGAAGCGACCGTCGGTCAGCGGGTGGATTCTCACGTTGTCTGGATTTATCACCATTACGGTTCGACCGACGGCCGGATGAACCATGGTTTGTCCTGGGCGGTACAGAAACTCGTACTTGATCCTCGCGTTCCAGGTGATGGGACGAAGATACCGAATGAGGTCTTCATCAAAGCTGTTGGATGGTGAATTACCACGATCACTAACTAGCAGGATGTCGCCTTGTTCGCCGACGTGAGCATTCCAAGAACCGAGCCCTTCGTTTGCGTCAGGGTCGTAATAGCTGGCCCAGCCACCGAGTGAAGTATTTGCCACAAGATTGATTGACTGAGGTACGTCGGAGCTGCCGACCAATTGGACGTTTCGAAGATTTGAAACGGCTCCTCTCCAACTGCGAAATGCGATCCAGGGTGCAGACGAGGCGGTTGCATCCGACTGGTGAAGCTTCAATCCGTTGAAGAAATGGTCTACGACTCCGTCACGGACCCTTGCCCGCAGATGAGTAAGTGATTCGACCGGTTCGATCCGGTGCGTACTTGGGATCTGGTCGTTTCCTTTGGCATAACGGCCGATGCTAACTTCCTTATCACCTACGGGTTGAGCGGCGGTACCGTGAACGATCATCTCAGTAAATGCGCCTGGCTGTGTAGCGACTTCCGCGGAGATATCAACGTTGGCACCGATGGGTCCACGATAGAACAGATAATCCAATTCGTGTCCGCTGATCTTCCACGCCATTCCTTCAGCCGTGGCGAAGCGAGTCAGAGGTCTGGCTAGTGCGTGGGTTGAAGCGTCCAAACGGCAAGCGGCTTCGAAGTGGGTCGAGGTCAAGTCCTTGATGTCTTGGTTTGTGGCATCGACGACATCGAACGCATTAGATGGGCCGAACGTTCTTCCTTTGAGCAACCTCAGGAAATCCTTGAGGACATCAATCTCGGTATGACTGTGATAGGCGTGCAGGTTTCGGAACGCTCCAAACAGATCATCGGTGACGAGATGCTGTGTGCGAGGGTTCTCCGAGGCCGCCCAGAGTACGAGCAAGTCGCGCCAACACTGATCGACGGTGATCTCTGTTGCGGCAGTACGTTGCCAACCGAATTGCTCTTCTAAGCGAGCGGCGACGATGTTGGTTTTGTCACTGGCAACGGCGATCAGAGTCAGCAGCGTCGCTTGTGCTTGAAGATCATTGGTAGTGATTGCTTGGATTCGATCCGCCAACTCATCCAACTGATTCAATTGATCAGCAACTTGGATCAGATCACGGGCAGGAGACGAAATCCAAGATGATTCGGCGAACTGCGAGACCGGACCCAGGATTGTTCTGGCGATTTCCGTTTGGCCGATTGGGTCTTCCGATCGACGGATAGCACCGCGAATGCGAAAGCTGTGTCCTCGACCTGGAAGCACCCAGTCGCATAGAGACTTGTATTTTTGTTCAGCAGGCATCACTCTCGTTCGACGACAAAGCTCTGCCGCATTCTCCGTAAGAACTTCTTCGCCAAACAGCTGATTCATGACGCTGCTGTCGGAAGGGTTCGCCTGGTGCGACCGGGGTGCATTCGGATCACTCGCGACGGCATCGGAAGCGAACCAAGCCAATGCGCTGCAAACAACTGCCAACGCGGCCTTCGTTGGGGAGTGGCATCGCAAAACCGCTAATAAAGAACGCATTTCCCGGCGGCTGGTCCCTATACTCGAATTTCACTCAGATCTATTGGAGTCGAGTCAGGTTCGAAATTCACGTGCGAAATCTTGCAGAACTTAGTCGGAATTCAGGAAATTTGAAAAACGCAGATTTCTTGGTTTCTTGCCCGCGTGAATTGATGACGTTCGCCGACTGGTTTTGTGGACAACCGAATATGTGGTGATCGACCGCAGTTCGCGAGGATGATTTTGAATAATGCCGAATTCATAGATGGATTGCGAAAGCAAGATCCCGCTGCGGCACAGCATTTAAACGAATGCTTCGTGCCGTCGATCTGGCGGTTCGTGTTCTTTCGCGTCAATCGTGATTCGCATTTGGCAGAGGATATCGTTTCCGAAGCCGTCTTGGCTTTGGTGACAGCAGCCGCGTCCGAGCAGCTGATTGAGCACCCAAGTGCATGGCTGAGAACGGTGGCTCTGCGTCGGATTCAGGATCACTTTCGCGCTGCAGCGAGAGTTCAGCATCTGGTCGAACAGGCTGAGCAGCAAGGCTCGCAGGTCGATTCCGAAGATCCGGCGACCAAACATGATCAAGACCAACAGCGACAGTCCGTCAGGGATGCAATGGATCGATTGCCTGACGCGTACCGAATCGCATTGGAATGGAAGTATGTCGAAAAACTGAGTGTGAAAGAGATTGCTCGACGATTGGAAACGACGGTGAAAGCGGCGGAGTCAACTCTGTTCCGAGCACGTAATGCTCTGCGAACACAACTAAACCAGGATCGGTCCGAGCCGTCCCAGGCCCCGGCGCATGCGGAAGCAAGTGAAGTCGAGTCTATCACAGGTGATTCGATTTCAGGCGTTGCTCAGAATTCCAATGATCGCGGGGACCCCGGTGTTACCGAACAAAAGTCAGATCTTCGCTCCAGCTTTCTTGCCTCCAAATTGGCAAGCGATGGTTGATCGAATGTCGATTGAGAATGATGCGAATCAACAACACTTTACGAATCAGCAACAGCGAATCGAATGGCGACACTGAACATCGCAATAGATGCAGATAGACCATGACACAAGACTCGAACGCATATCGAAATCCTCAGTCTGCTTCGGCGAGAGATGCGTCCAGAACGGATCATCCGATCGACTTCGATGATTTGTCAGGAGTGGATCAGGGCGACGTCGTCGACGATGATTGGACAGCCGAAGAGGCAAGTCATTTCGCTGCTATGGTGGCCGACGCAATGGATGCGCCAGCCGTACCGAAGTCACTCATCAAACGGCTAGATCGTGGAATTCATTCTCGATGGGGGTCGTCACCAGAGCTCAGTCCGTCGCGACTTTCGCATGTTAGTGAGATTGCCAGAACCAGCGTGAAGACTTGGCCAGTGGTTGCGGCATTAGCTGCGTCACTTCTGTTGGTCGTCTTTATGTTGGGTGGGGCGGAGCGTTATGCCTGGGCCACGATGGTCGAGGCTGTTAAGCAACAGGGTGTCATTCAGATCGCAAGTGGTGACACGGTGCGATGGTTGGATCTGTCCAAGCAAGTCGTGGGGCGTCAGACAAACGAATCAACCGAGTGGATTGATTTACGCGATCGCTCCGTTTCAACCCTGCCATCTGGGACGCCTTCTGTGCAACGTCACTCGTTGGAGTATTCCGGCGAACTAAGCACTGAGTTGATGTTGGCGGCGTTTCTGTTGGATCAACCGTTGTCTGATGAGACACTTCAGCGACTGAGTGGCATTCACGTTGTCGATCAAGAATGGCTTTCGCCTCTGTCGGATGAATCACGCATTCATCTGAATGTGTTATTGGAATCATCTAGTGCAGACCGGTACGAGTTGTCGATCGAGTTGGATGCGCAATCGAGCCTGCCAATGTCCGTGCAGTTAACCGATGGTGGCTCCAACGTTGCAGCAACGCAGGATTTCAGGCAACTCGTTTATTTAAATCAATCAGTTGAACAGTTGCAGTTGGCTCATTTCGGACCGGGCGAAAGCGTTGCGATGTCCGATTTAACGCCAGAAGTTGAGCGAGTGGATCTTACAGACGCCGGTTCTTCCACCGAGATCGAATCCGCGATGGGTGATCGAGTAACGGCCAGTACCGATCCAGCCCGCGCAGGTAGCAATGTAGAGAGAGATTCTTCCGTCGAGTCGCTTTCTTCTCCCGAGATCGTGTCTCTGCCGACAGGGGCAGCAAATAAGTGGGTCCCTGTAACGGTGGTTTCGCGCTCGGGTGAAGAAGTGATTCGTGCCGTCGACCTACAGTTGCAAACACTGTGGGAACGTGAACAGGTCCAACCGGTCGCGGCAGCGTCGGATTTGCAGTTGCTCCGTCGTGCGTACTTAGACTTGGCCGGAAGAACACCGTCCGTGGTCGAGGTGCGGGAGTTCATGAAGGACCAAAGCAGCGACCGTTATGTCAGATTGATCGATCGACTCCTGGATAGTCCGGATCATGCGTCACAAATGGCGGCCGTTTGGCGATCGTTTTTAATTCCAGAGGGCGTTGACTTGGACGCGTTCGGGGGACGCGAAGCATTTGAGAGATGGCTATCGGAACGATTCGCATCAGGCGAACCCTACGATCAAACGGTTCGCAAGCTGCTGCTCGCTGAAGGGCGATTGTCACGGTCGGGCCCCCTGCTCTTCTATTCCGCATTGAAGTTAGATGCGGATCAAATCGCAGCTAAGACTTCCCGTGCTTTCCTCGGGATGCGTTTGGAGTGTGCACAGTGCCACGACCATCCATTTGAACCGTGGACTCAGGAAGACTTTTGGAGCTACGCCGCTTTCTTTGCGCAGATCTCACGCCCAAGAGGTGAGCTCGAAAATGTCTCCACTGTCATGCAAGTTCGAGATGTTGATCGAGGTGAAGTCATGATCCCTGAAACGGAGATCGTTGCGGAGCCGCGCTTTTTAGGACAAACGGATACTGAAAATGATCCATCCGAGCTCGCTCGACGTGCAAAGCTAGCCGATTGGCTTACCGGTCCCGACAATCCCTACTTCGCCCGGGCCACAGCAAATCGACTTTGGAGCCACTTCTTTGGCATTGGAATCGTCGACCCCGTGGACGATTTCGGCGTGATGAATGAGCCCGTATCGCCCGAGTTGCTCGATACGCTTGCAAGTCAATTGATCGATACCAACTTTGATCTGAAGTCACTCATTCGATCAATCGTTTTGTCGCGAGCCTATCAACTGTCCAGCGGTGCCAGCCTCGTGGGTGATCAAGACGAGCAAACGGAGAAACGACTCAAGCTGTTTGCTCAAATGAACGTCAAAACGCTCACGGCGGAACAGCTGTACGATTGCATTGCCGTGGCAACGATGTTGGATCAATCAGAAGCGAACGCTTCTGACTATTCCATCAACCGATTTGGAAATGGACGCCGCGAAGAGTTTCTGCAGCAGTTTTCCGCGCCGGCTTCAAATCGGTCGGAATACATGGCCGGCATACCACAGGCTTTAATGCTGATGAACGGATCCCTGACGTCTGAGGCAACGGCTGAGCAGAACAGCGGGCTGATTCGATCCCTTCAGGCACCGTTTTTCACCAACGATCAACGCATCGAGATCGTCTTTATGGCGACGATGTCGCGACCACCTCGAAAAGAAGAATTGGCGCTGGTTGCTAATTTTGTTCCCGAGGATGCATCCGTCGATCAACGAAATGCCGGGATGGCTGATCTGCTTTGGGCGTTGATCAACAGCTCTGAATTTGCTTTGAACCACTGATGTACTCACTTCCGTCCGGTTCTACACCTTTTTAAATCGTTTGAACCATGTCAAAGATTTCACGTCGACAATTTGGCCATTCCCTGGCTGCTGGATTCGGAGCCGTCAGTGCAAGTGGTTGGTTCCCGAACTTTGCGAAAGCCGTTGCCGCGAATCCGGAAAGAAAACGTCACTGCATCTTGCTTTGGATGAGTGGT
The DNA here is from genome assembly GCA_039179795.1 of Planctomycetota bacterium. Classification (GTDB taxonomy): domain Bacteria; phylum Planctomycetota; class Planctomycetia; order Pirellulales; family Pirellulaceae; genus Rubripirellula. The sequence continues at coordinate 45,879 of JBCDEM010000003.1, forward strand.
GGTCCGAGTCAAACGGACACATTCGATATGAAGCCGGATCATGAGAATGGAGGTGAGTTTCGTGAAATTCAGACGGCCGTCCCAGGTCTCCGATTCAGTGAGCATTTGCCGAAACTGGCGGCGATGTCAGACCAACTGGCCGTCCTACGAGGTTTATCAACGAAAGAGGGTGATCATGGCCGTGGCTCTTACCTGATGCGAACGGGTCACAAGCCGATGGGGCCGATTCAATATCCGTGCATTGGTTCGTCGCTAGCGCGGCAGATGGCAGAAGACGAAATGACGCTACCCAGTAACGTCAGCATCGGTACCTATCGCGCTTTTAATCAAGAAGCATTCAGCCCCGGTTTTCTGGGTCCGAAGTATGGCCCGCTGTTTGTTGCTGCCGCTGACGTTCCCGGTTCGGTGTCAAATGATGAAGACGGCTTTCCACAGTTGAAGGTCCAGTCGCTCGATCGTGCTGCAGGAATTTCTGAGCAGCGAATGGAGCAGCGTTTAGAGATGTGGCGTCAGCTTCAATCGCAGTTTGTTTCTTCGCGAAGCGCCGGTGCCGCAGGAGCTCATCATCAAGTGTATGAAGGCGCTGTGCGTTTGATGAACAGTGATGACGCCAAAGCGTTTGATCTTTCCGGTGAGCCCAAGAAGCTGCGTGAGGAATATGGTTCCAATGTGTTTGGACAGGGTTGCTTGATGGCGCGACGACTGATTCAGCGCGGTGTCCCGTTTGTCGAAGTCTCATTGGGGACAAACAGCGGAGGTGTCGGTTGGGATACTCACAGTGACAACTTCAATGCCGTCGCAAATCTCTCCAAAGTCCTCGACGATGGATGGGGTACCTTGATGCGAGACTTGAAAGAACATGGATTGTTGGAGTCGACGACGATCCTGTGGATGGGCGAGTTCGGCCGGACACCGACGATCAATCCAAGTGCTGGACGCGATCACTTTCCTAATGCTTGGACGAGTGTGTTGGCTGGTGGTGGCATCGCCGGCGGGCAAGCCTACGGTCGAACCAGCAAGGACGGAAATGCAGTCGAAGACGGTCTCATTGCGGAACAGGATCTTCTCAGCACGTTATGTTCAGCGCTCGGTCTTGGTTCCGCACCAACCAACATGGCACCCAATGGACGTCCCATGCCGATTTCCGAAGGAAACGTGATTAAGGACGTGCTGGCATGAAGTTGATTTGCGACCGAAAGTGTTGCCGATGGATTGGTGCAATCGTTTTGCTAATGCCGATCGTTGCAGCGCAGGCCAGCGATCTGTTGCCCCTTTCCGTTTCCGCGAAAACACTCGATGCAACCAGCCCGTCATCACCGAGTCCAATGCCGCAAATGGCACGCAACGAACCTCCGCCGGCTACGCTGCCCAGCGAACGTTTGCCCCAGTATCAGTTTGGCTACAAGCACTCTGACGAACTCTCTACGATGACGGATGGTCGCGTTCGGTTTCTATTGGTGCCACCCGGTTTGGAAGCAAGTACTGGCCCGGTGCAGGTTCAAATAACCGTCAAGATTGATGGAGAGCCGTTCTCAATTGCGCGGCAGAAAGTCGCAAAACAACTGTCCGAAGGAAGCGCGAATCCAGTCGCACAACGTGAGGCGGACGACGTCGAAAACGTTGAAGATGAATCAACGGACGCTGATGTCCTACAGGCCTCAACTGCATCCCAGTCTGCTTCCTACCAGTTAACCACAGATGCTCAAGAACTCGCGCGACGATACGCAGCAGCGACCGGTGAACCACTGGAGACAGAAGAGGCGAGTTGGTTGTTGACGCATTGGGCGGAAGGCCCGAGCCTGCTTTTGCTTCAACCCTATTTTCAACAGTTTCGCGCCGACGAACGACCCGCTTTTCGTGTTCTGGATCGCGATCGTGACGGAGTCATCTCCGCGGCCGAGATCAAAGCGGCAAGTGTCAATCTCGAAAAATGCGATGCGGACCGCAATGAAGTCGTCGACGTCTTGGAGATTTCTGATGCTGCAAAGAAAGCAATGGATGCCACGGAACGGACCCAGCCTAAGGCACCCTTGATTATCCTTGTTCAAAATCTTTCAAAGACGCTAGAAAGCCATCCGTTTTTGAGGGAGTCTCTGATCACGATCGATCAAAACGGTGACGGACAATTTCAGCAAGATGAAATCGAGCGACTACGAGATGTTAGGGCCGACATTGAATTGGAGATTGAATTCAGTACCGAGGATCCGGATGAGTCCAAGCTGACGTTGATTTCGCATTCGGACCGACTGGACCTAAAGGAATTGACTCCAGGAGCGAAGTCTGTCCAGCTTTCTCTAGATGCCAACGTGATTGAATTCGCTGCTGTTCAACGATCAAGTTCACAACAGATTTCACTCGGCGCTGTCATGGATGGCTACCCGTTGCTTCCTTCGCTTGATCCGAATGATGATGGCCGACTAACAATTCGTGAACGACGTGAGCTTCCGACGCGTTTGGGCCGATTCGATCTCGACGGCGATGGAGCGCTGACGGCTCCTGAGGTGCTTCCACCCATACGTGTTTGCGTGGGTCTCGGGCCGACCGCACATCTAGAATTGGCCAAGATTCGGACAACTTCGAACATTGTTTCGGAGAAATCCATTGAAGGACCGGATTGGTTTGTACGAATGGACCGTAATGCTGACAACGATCTAAGTCGCTCGGAGTTTCCGGGCACGGATGATCAATTCACCAATCTGGACTCGGACGACGACCAGTTGATTAGCGCGGCGGAAGCAATCGAATTCGAAAATCAAGCGACATCGTCAGATAAATAATTGCGTTCAATGAATCATTTCAATCAGTGCAATGACTGTTGGAACTTTGCCATAACAGGTGGCAGCCCAGCCAAAGACCACTCTCCGATCTAGCAATCTCATGTCTCACCGCATCGAACAAATGTCGAAACCGAGTTCCAACGGAATTCAAAAAAAGAGTGACGAGCCCGTGGACGTTTCTGAAGCAGTGGACGCGCTGCATGAGCAACTCAAACGGTTACGAGAGCAGTTGGCCGGCGTGATCGTTGGCCAAGAGGAAGTCTCCGAACAGCTGTTGATTGGCCTATTGTGCCGCGGCCATTGCATTCTGCAAGGAATGCCCGGGTTGGCTAAAACGATGCTCGTTTCGACACTCGCATCGTTGACGGATCTGACGTTTCGACGAGTGCAATTCACACCCGACCTGATGCCGGGTGATATCACGGGTACAGAAGTGTTGGAGGAGGATCACACGACCGGAAAACGAGTGTTCCGATTCGTTGAAGGGCCATTGTTCGGTAACGTGATTTTGGCGGACGAGATCAACCGGACTCCGCCCAAAACACAAAGTGCCCTCTTGGAAGCAATGCAAGAGCGACAATTAACGGTTTGTGGAAAGACTTATCCGCTACCGGAACCGTTCTTCGTCTTGGCCACTCAAAACCCGGTCGAAACTGAGGGTACCTATCCGTTACCCGAAGCTCAGTTGGATCGATTCTTGCTAAAGATCCACGTCCGCTATCCGAGTCGACAAGATGAATTGGAAATCGCCCGTCGACAGACCACGGATTATCGTTTCGACACCAGCAAGGTGTTGGATGAGGAACAAATCCAACGCATGCAATCGCTGGTACGAGGCGTGGTGGTAGCTGATCACGTTTACGAAGCGACGTTGGATCTGGTCCGCGGGACTCGGCCCGAAGAGGGAACGATGTCGGCAGAATTGAAAAACATGGTTCAGTGGGGCGCCGGCCCTCGCGCTACGATTTCACTCTTGATGGCGGCAAAGGCTCGGGCCCTTCTGAATCGGCGTTGTCATGCGACGACGGAAGACTTGATCGCCGTCGCGCAGCCTGTTCTCCGACACAGGATCATCCTTACTTTCAATGCTGAGGCAGCGGGCGTAGACGCTGACTCGGTCTTGTCACGAATCATGGATGAGACACCTTCATTAAAACAGGCCAAGTCCGCAGCAGGTCAGTAGGTGCGATCCATGTTAGGTCTGTTGCGACGAAAATCCGAAAGTGATCACACGGTCGAGTCATCCAAGACTGCGTCCGCTTACGCAGATTTGGTCGATCCGAAAGTCATGGATCAGATCGGGCATTTAGAGATGCTCTCGCGCACCGTCGTTGACGGTCTTCTCGCGGGAAAGCATCGATCGACGACGAAGGGTGGTTGTTGCGAGTTTTCCCAGCATCGTCAATACGCTCCGGGTGATGAGATTCGACAGATCGATTGGCAGGTTTACGCGCGGAACGATCGCTATTTCATTCGCCAGTTCGAAGAAGAAACGAATTTGCACGCGATGTTGGCGATCGATGCGAGTGGGTCGATGAATTTTGGTTTGTCCACCATCAGCAAACTCGAGTTCGCCAAACAGGCATCTGCTTGCTTAGCCAGACTGCTGCTCCACCAACGAGACGCCGTTGGTTTAACGGTCTTGCACGAAGCAAATTCCGTTTTTCTTCCCGCGAAGCAGCACGCCGCGCACTTGAGAGCCATCCTGTCGATTCTTCAATCAGCTGAGGCGGGAGAAGCTGGAGCACTTGGGTCACAAATACAGCACTGTGCGGCTCGGCAGCGTCGACGAGGATTGTTTGTTCTGTTCTCAGATTGTTTTGGTGAACTCGAAGAGCTCGCAACAGCACTGCGAATCGTACGTGCTCGCGGGCATGATGTGGTGGTGATGCATGTACTTGCACCGGAAGAATTAACGTTTGATTTTCGCCGATGGTCTGCCTTTCAATCATTGGAGTCAGTAGGACAACGTATCAATTTAGATCCACCGGCGATCCGCCAGCAATACCTTAAGCGCGTTCATCAGTTCGTCACCACTTTGGAAGAAATGGTGGTCGGCATTGGTGGTGACTACGTTCGTCTAACAACAGGCACTGATTTGGCTGATGCTCTTGCGTGGTTCCTGCGTAACCGAATGGCTCGTCGAGGAGCTTTGGGTCGGTGAGTTTCTTAAGCATCGCGTTTCTGTTTGCGCTCCCACTGGCGGCAGCACCATTGTTGCTGCATCTGTTCGATCGTCGGCGTAATGCAGTCATTCAATGGGGTGCGATGCAGTTCTTGATGGAAGCGGCTGCAAGGAAAACGAGTGCACGTCGGCTCAAGCAATGGCTGCTGTTAGCGATGCGTGTGTTGGCAATCGCTGGCTTGATTTTTGCACTCGCGCGACCGCTTTTGCCCGCTGGCTATCTCGGTGGCGAATTTCGAGGCGAGACAATTCTTGTGTTGGACAACTCGATGTCCATGCTTCGAACGGGTAACGACGAAACTCTCATAAAGGATGCAATTAAGGAGAGTCTGTCACGTTTGGATGAACTACCCGCAAGCGATGATGTGCGAATCCTCACGTCGGCACCTTATCCCGTTTGGGGCGATGTTGGACGAGTTCGCAGCGATCGAAAGTCTCGCCAATGGTTGAAAGACTATCTGGGTGAACTCGAGGCAACGAGAGGCCGCAGTGATTTATTGGCTGCGTTGTTCGAGGCGGTGCAGGTCGAGCACGCACCCAATCAATCATCGCGACGGATCGTTGTTTTGACGGACGGCCAAGCAGCGGACTGGAGATTGGACGACACAACGGGTTGGAATCGATTTCATCAACTGCTCGATCAAACATCTGTTTCAACCGAAATCGAAGTGATTCGATTGGACGAATTATCAGAGACACCGACGAAGGGCAATCTATCGGTTGATGGACTGTCGATCAGTCGTGGGGTTGTCGGCGTGGGTCAACCGGTCACCGTGACGGCGAGATTGAACAACCGCGGTGTGTCTTCACTTGCACCGGGCGAGTTGGTCTGGTTCGTTGATGGTCAAGAGTTCCATCGCCAGGTAATGGATTCAATTGACGGTGGACAGAATCTTGACGTCCCCTGGGAGTTCTCGTTCCCCGAGACAGGGACGTATCAGTTCAGCTGTCAGCTCCAATGCGAAGATGATTTAATCGCCGACAATCATTCGAGCCTAGTTGTCGAGGTGGTCAACAAAGTGCCAATTGTGATTGTGGAAGATTCCTTCGAGTTGGCCGAAATGCAGCAAGATGCCTTTTTCGTTCAGGCGGCTTTGGGATGGATCGATGGAGAAGCGTTGGATGATCAATCGATCTACGTTCCGACACTGATTACATCAGACGATCTAGTGGCGTTGGATCTTTCATCGCAGCGTGTCGTCGTGATTCCGAATCTGACCCGTTTGGAGGAAGACGCCGTCGATCGACTGTCCCAGTTCGTCAGCGAAGGTGGAGGCCTTTGGATCGCGTTGGGCCCACGTACGGATGTCGATTCGTTCAACCATCAGCTGTTTGCGGATGCCGCAGGGCTCTCCCCGATGCGTTTAGATCGTGTCGTTGATACCGGGTCTGTCGACACAGGAGGAACGCTCGATACGGAAGACGTCGATGCAGCAATCGATGAATCGACCTCGGATGAATTGATGAAACAGCGGGAGATTCGAGTGGATCCATTTCGCAGCGATCATCCCGCCACACGCCACATGACCGACGACAAGCAGTTAGATCTAGCAGACGCATTGATACGCCGACGCTTTCAGTTTGCCGGTTCCAACGAGGATCAACTCGATGTTTCAACCCTGTTGCATCTGAATAACGGCCAGCCACTGGTCGTTGAGAACTTCTTTGGTAAAGGACGCGTGATCGTTCAAGCCGTCCCACTGCGTTTGCAGTGGAGTGATCTGGCTCGCACGCAGTCTTTTGTCGTGATGATTCGCGACTGGGTCGACTATTTGGCTCAACCGAGAGCGACGCAGTACAACTTGCAACCTGGACAGTCGATCGAATTGGCAGTGAAAGACGATCTACTGGGTAGTGATCCTTCCGAAGGCGCACCGACGGGGTTTCTTTCAACGCCACAAGGAGATGTCATCGAACTAACCGCAGAACGCCGATCGGATACGTTCGTGTTTCATTCCAGCCGCACTCGATTGCCCGGTGACTACCAACTGGAATTAGGTTTAGCGGACCAGAAAATCCCATTCCATGTCCAACGCGATGTTGGTGAGTCCGATCTTCGCGTGCTTGAGTCATCCGCAGAAGAACAGTTGCGAGGTTGGACGACGGCGAGCATCGATGCGGAACAAGACACAGAGATCGCCTCCACGCAATCCGATCCCGTTTGGCCCTATTTGTTGATTGGCTTGATCTTGCTCATTACGGGTGAGCTTGTGTTGTCGGGTGTGCTGTCTCGTGAGCGATTCGGGTCCGCTGGCATACCGGAGTTTTCGGAGTTGGACGCACCACCCTCGACAAGTGGAACCTCTATGGTGGATCCGCCGATTGAGCGTTGGTCCCCCAGTGAACAGGCTCGTTCGACATCGGACTCCGTGTCGCCTCGTGCAGCGGAGCAACTTCGATGATCGGACCGACGGAAACAACCAGCACCCGGTACTTAGCGTGGGATTTTCCCTTCCATCCTGCCACCATTGTTTTGGTGATGGTTGGCTGCGCATCGCTGATGCTTTGGACGCTCTATCGTGAACGCCACGTCTTGGGATCTGGTACGACGAGTCTATTCGTCGTTTTGCGAGTGCTTGGGATTGCGACGGTACTTTGGATGTTGCTGGCACCGACAAGTGTCGTGGAAGAGTCGACATCAACAAAGCGAGCAATCGCATTTGTGACCGATGTAAGTGCGAGTATGTCGACATTGGATCCAAAGGGGTCCTCCGACGAGCTCCGATGGAAAACCGCTCAATCTGATGCGATTAGCGGATATGGCGAAGCTGTCGCATTGAGTGACCGCGCGGAGGCCGCAATCGGAATCGCTTACCGCGAACTTGAAGCAGCCGTGCAGAGTTTGCAGCAGCATGGTTCACAAGAGCTTGTGACCGCACACGTCGGTTTAGCGAGTGACTCGGTTTCTCGATCACGTGATCATTTGGCATCGATCCGCCAAACAGTTGATCAGCTCGGTATTCAGGATTCTGAATCCGAATCCGTGCAAGGATTGGTGAACCGCTTGTTACGGCTCGTCGATAGTCCAGAATTTGAATCGTTGCAGGATCTCGCAGAGACGCTCGAACGGGGAAGCACGCCGACCGAACTCGGGTGGCGCGAGAGTCTTCCCGATCTCATGGACAGATCGGCAACCGCCCAGCGTGTCTTCCAAGAACTTTCTTCTCGGCTCGTCACACTTGGTGACCAAACAGAATCGCGACGAACAGACGAGTGGAAGATGTTCGCAGGGCAGCCGCGTGGGGAACGCGTTGCGGCGATGCTAAGACAAGCTGGATTGAGCTCGCTAGTAGAATTGCAAGAGAAAGCGGATATCAAATGGACGACCTTCGACGGTGTTGTTCAAGATTTGACAGGCGCAGACGAAACCGTCCAGTACTTGAAGGAACTCTCGGATCGTGAGGATCTTGTAAACCGAACCGACTTGTCGGTGGCGCTGAAGCACATCGAACGAATGCAACAAACGCAACCCGTTGCGGCGGCGTTTGTACTAACCGACGTTGCTCACAATTCAGATAAAGATCAAAGTCCGCTTGAAATCGCGGCTCAATTGAATGACACGCCTGTCTACGTGATTCCAATTGGAAATCCCTCTCGATTACGAGATGTGGACTTGGTTGCAGTGAGCGCACCGTCGGTCGCGATGAGGAACGACGACGTTGTGATTGAGGCGCAGTTAGAGGCGTATCAGTGTTTGGGTGAGACGTGCCTCGTTCAACTGTTGCGTGACGGAGAAGCGGTCGATTTTCGAAATGTCACCATCGATTCAGATGCGGCAAGCCGGCGAGTTCGATTTGATCAACGTGTCGCCGACGTCGGTCTCGCATCGTTTCAAATTGCCATCGCTCCGTTGGATGGCGAAATGACGACGGATAACAATTTTGACGAAATCGAAATCAACGTTACCCGGAGCGATATCAAAGTTTTGTTGGCCGATGAGCTTCCACGATGGGAGTATCGCTATCTCGCACAATTGTTCCGTCGTGATTCCAAAATTGAGCTTGACGAGCTGCTGTTTCGTCCACGTCTGATCGCAACGGGACGACGTGAATCGACCGGTTCCTTTCCAATCACGGTTGATGATTGGGATCAATACGATGTCGTCATTCTCGGTGATCTGTCTCCGGATCGTTTTTCCGCTGCGTCGCAAGAGTCGTTGATCCAGTACGTGCGGACTCGCGGCGGAACGGTGATTCTGATTGCCGGCCGACGTGCGATGCCTGCGGCTTACCAGGAGCATCCACTGGCGGAAGTCATTCCAGTCCGTCCGGTTGATCAGCTGGAAAGCTCGTCAGGATATGCGTTCCGAGTCACACAACTCGGCGAATCACACGTTGCGTTGATGATCGGGGAAACTGAAAAATCGACAAAGGAATCGTGGGATTTCGTGAATCGTTTTTCGCCGTTGAATCGTGTCTCGGAATGGCGCGATCCATTGCCTGCGGCGCGCAGCCTGATCGCTGCAGTTCCCAAAAACTCCGTTGACGGAGCTGATGCGGCCGAAGGTCGACATTCGACTTTTCTTTGTTGGCAGCCTGTTGGCAGGGGGCGTCTTGTCTATTTGTCTGGTCCAGAAACCTATCGGCTTCGGTTCTTGCGGGGTGATCGGTTGCACTACCGATTTTGGGGTCAACTGATGCGATGGGCGATTGCTTCCGATTTAGCAAGTGGGAACCAACTCGTTCGAATCCGTTCCAGCAAAACGCTCTACCAAACAAAAGACTCGGTTGATGTCGAGGTGATCCTGTTTGATTCCGAGGGCGCGCCCATCGTTGCTGACACCGTGGATCAGAGTGCGTTGCACTTGAGTATCTCGTCCCCTGACGAACAGCGAATTGTTCCGTTGGCGCGGGACGACGAACGACCCGGATTCTATCGCGCCGAGGTGAATTCGATTCCACCCGGTGTTTACCAAGCACAACCCGCCGGAACGCTTGTCGAAGCTTTGATGGCCGGTACCGACATCGAGCCGGAAGGCAATCCCGAAGAAGTCGTTGCGACGTTCACTGTGCAAGCTGACCTGCCGGCCGAGTTGGTCGATACGCGGGTGAATCGCGTCTTGGCAACTCAAATCTCCGAGCTTACCGGTGGTCAAGTGCTGCCACCGACGGCCGTTTCCGAAATCTTGGAACTCACCAATCTCGACCCGGTTGTGACACATCGTGTGCAACGACAACCACTGTGGCTCCGATGGCGTTACCTGTGGTTGGTCTTCGGATGTTTGCAAACCGAGTGGATTGTTCGCAAATGGAGAGGACTGTCTTAATCATGTCTGTTTCTCTATCAACATCGACACCAAAATTTCCTTCTGAGATGGAGGGTAAATTGCGATCGGTGCGTTGGCGGCACGCAACGTTGACGATCGTTCGCGCAATGGCGGCCGCTTGGTTTGTCTTGACAATGCTCATGTTCTGTTCGGTCGTTCTGGATTGGTTGTTTCCATTCATGAACAACTCGGTCCGAGTCTTGATGACGTCAAGCACGCTTTTAGTGTCCGCCGTGACGCTATTCGTGTTGGCATGGAAGCAGGTACGAAACGCGCTTGGGTGGGATCGAGCCGCTTCATCGGTGGATGATGAGATTCCACAGCTGGAGCAACGATGGAGAACGGTCGCTAGCGTGCTAAAGCGAGATCCAGCAACATTGACGGCCGTTGAAAAAGCGATGGCCGATCAAGTGACCAGTGAAGCCGTTGCAATGGGACGCGTCGTGGAACCACGAAGGATCACACCTCCGGCCTCCCCGCGCAAAGCATTGATTGCAGCAATGTTGAGCACAATCATTTGGATCGGTTTGTACGCGGTCTTTCCCGTCTACGTTTCCGTTCTTCTAAAGCGTTTCTGGTCACCAACGAATAATCTGACGGCGACGCAATTAGCGAGTCTCACTGGTGATCAATTCGTGCCAAGAGGTCAGAAGATTGAGGTTTTGACTCAGTTGACGGGCGTAAGACGATCTGGCGCCGTGCTTCTGGTGCGCGACCAGGATGGCGAGGAGCAGCAATATCGGATGCACGCAAACGACGGATCGCCAGGTCAATTCGCTCATACGCTGCGAGTCGATGACACGCTGACGTATCGAGTGCGATCGGGTGATGGCCAAACGGATTGGCACCAACTGTCGGCGATCGATTACCCCGAGATCGATGAAATCCAATTCGCGATTGAGTTCCCAGACTATACCGAGCGAGAGCCGATTCATCGTGATCGCATGCCGAGACGACTGAAGGTCGTTCAAGGGAGCACGGTTGATCTTGCCATCAAGTCTTCGGAACCGATTGAACAGTTATTGGTAGCTCTCGAATCAAAGCCAACACGCACGGCGGGAACATCCGCTGGCGATTCGGATGGTTCGCAAACGATCTATGAACTCTCTAAAGATGATAAAGGATGGTATCGCTTTCGCATTCAACTACTAAATGATGTCATCCTTCGGCCGCAATTGTTCAGTCCGCATGGTTTGGAGAATCGGCAACGATTGTTCTCACGAATCGAAGTGATTGCCGATAAGCCACCGGTCGCTCGCGTGGTCAGTCCGACAGATGAAATGGCGGTTGCGTTTGATGAAATGTTGGAGATTCAGTTTGAAGCCCACGATGACCATGGAATCGCGAGTGCGGAATTAGTCATCTACGATGAGTCTCGCAAAGATGCTAAGGGGAACCCCGTCATCTTGGAAGTAAAGGATATTCCACTCGGCGATCAGCAAATGGCCCGGCATCTCATGGGCAAGACCGAGTTGGATTTGGCCGCACTGAATCTCACCGAAAAAAGTGAAATTAGCTATTCGATTCGAGTTACGGATAACCGTGACGTTCGTTCGACGAATCAAGGTTCCGAGGATCCTCGGATGCAGGTTGCTAACCAAGAGCGACCCAGCGAATCCACATCTGACATTGAATCAAAGGACGAAGCGAAACTGGCATCAAAGGAATCGTCCGCAAACGCTCCATCCGATGGTCCGACGGAAGCTAAGGATGATCTCGCGACCATGCTCGAGTATCCAAAAACAGACGGTGAGGCATTGCGAACAGAGGAACGCCACGCGAGCCAGCATCCCTTGGAGAACTTGCCAACCGATCCGTCAGCAGGAGACAACCGATCGACTGATCCTTCCACGGAGACGTCCATAGCACAGGCACAGCGGAAGGACGAAACCACGGGCCCGTCCGTAGAGGATGTTGCAGAAGACGGCGCGACGTCACCCGAAACCAATGCGGCAAAGGATCTTAACGAAGGAATGGTTGAGTCAAATGTCGCGATAGATCCAGAGTCGGAAACGAAATCCACTGACCATGCAGCGCCGGCCATCGCAGTTTCGCAGGAACAGAAAACGGAATCCTCCTCCGCCGCGCGAACAACTGATCTGAACGAACCAACTGAAGAGAGTGCCGGCGCGGTCGAACCCACCGACATCGCGTCAAATTCCAGGCGTGATGGTGAACGGTCCAACAACGACGAGAACAAACGGGGACGTATTCAATCCGAGCGGGACCGAACTGCGATGGATTCTGACCCGAAAACAGAACGTACGAGCAATCAGACGGGGCAACCCCCACGTCAGGATCAACAAACAGATCGCATTGCGCAGACTCAGGGATCGAACAGACAGCCACCACCAGCGTTTGCCTTGGATCGTCAGTCAAATCGGAGTGGTCAAAACACTTTGACGGGGCGACGTCGTTTAAAGATCACCGAACGCTTGGCAGCGTTGGCTTCGGCCAGTGATGGACCGAATGAGAAGCTGGAAGTTCGCGAGAATGTGGTGGCCATCGACGGGATGTTGGCCGACATCGAAACGGCATTGCAGCAGTTGGCCGATCGATCGATTGCTGACTCCGATCGAGGAGAACAATTTCGACGCGTCGATGCTGCCCTCGGTAACGTCGAAACCTACGTGGCGGACCTTCGTGAACAAACCCGCGAAAATCAATATGCGTTTGTTGGCTTACAAATGGTGGATATCACTCGAACACACGTCACACCCGCGCGTGATCGCGTTTTCGCAGCCATTCAGCGGCCGAACGCAAGCGATGCCGATGCGGCGGTTTCGTTGCAACATGTCGTCCGTTCCAGAGAGCTACTGGCCGCGCTACTGAAACGCTACGACCGTGTTCAGCAGGAGCGAAAACTGAAAAAAGCACTGGATGAATCGGTCACGATGTACGAGGTCTATCTCGAGAAAAGACGGATGCTGTTGAGAGAAGCCCGGCAAAACCTCAATCCTCTTCAACGTAAGATGGCGATCATTGAAGTCGATCAGGAATACCTCGATCGATTGGCGGAAGTGCTTCAACTCCGACGGCAAATGATGGACGAGTTTGCCGCAATGCTCGGTGACGATCCTCGACTTTTGTCTCGATACATGGAGTTGGTCAAGCGTCGCGGAAAATCGCTGCGAGATCGCTTGACGGAAATTTCGCAGCGACAATACGAGGCAACCGAAGAAGCCTTGGGTTGGCTGCAGATCGATCCAACCCAGAAACAAGATCTTTGGATGATCTATATCGAATTGCGTTTGGCGCAAGCAACGGATTTGGCCAAAGACTCCGCTGAGCTGGCTGAACGTACGGAGAAGCAGTTACCGTTGGAGATGCACAAGGACGCCGGCACGGCGGCTGAATTGATTCGACAGGCCAAAAAGGTCGCGGCCATCGCACGTCAAGTGAGCTTTGATGCCGAGCAGTGGCTGCAGCCCAAGGGTGATCCAGCGGAATTACGGGCAATGCTACTGCGTGCGAATTCTCTCGTTGGCTAGGTAGAAAAACTTTCAGCAACATTAGATCAACTCCTGTTCGAGAACGACGGCAACGAATTAGTCACGGATTATGCGGAGCCGCGGATTTTGGAAACACGTGCCGTCGCCAACCAAGCAGACGCATGGGCGGTACTTTGCACCGATCTGGCAACTCAGGACTTTTCTGGCATCGTCGCGACGGAACAGCATCGGCTTGCATTTGAGACCCAGGTCTTGCGCGTGGAGATGTTGGAGATACGAAGCGAGCTCGATCTTCAGTTTCAACAGGTCAGCGAATCGGGAGTTCCTTCCGAGATCACGGACATGATTAACGAACTGCATCCATTGATGGAGATGATCACTTTCAATCAAGTCGCCTCCACCTACCGCGCGCGAAAAGGAAAATTGGAAGCCGCAACCGTCCAGCAGCAACTCGCTACGGACCGACTGGAACAAGCGGAAAAGCTCTTTGATCGGATTCGTCGTGCGGTTGTCGCGGAACTCGATCAGTACGACGTTGATGATCCGAATATTGCGGATCTGCGAGATCCAACACTCGATGAGTTCTTAGCTCGGTTGGAACGAGAGCCCAGTATTACGGCGCAGCTAGGCATTCCGAATCGCCGTCAAAATCTGCGAGTGCTTTCCGATTCCGTATTTTGGCAACAGGGTGGCGGAAACCTCGGTGAGTCAGGAGAGGCGGCTTCACAGCGAGCCGAACAAGCGATGAAGATGTCGCGCGAACGACCTCCCAAGAAAAAGAAAGTACGGAGGGAACAAACCAAAGAGGAGCGAGAGCAAGAAGAAGCCTTCAAACAGGCCCAAAAAAGTCTTGAGAAATCGCTGATGCAGATTCAAAAACAGATGGAGGATCCGGCCACACGAAAAGATCAAAAAGAGCAACTGCAAAAGATGGCAGAGAAGATGCAGAAATTGATGGATCAGTCCAACAACGGCGACGTTGATCGAATGGCCTGGCAACAGCTCGTGCAAAGCGATGCTGCCAAACGGTTGTTGGCGGCTGTGGCGCGTGGAGAAGTGATTCCGGATCAACAATGGAATACGTTGCTATCCACGTTAGAGGATGGGCTTTGGCAAGTTCGCGGCAAGCAACCACCCGAAGCGTATCGAAAAGCGATCGAGCAATACGAAGATCAAATTCGTGAACTCATGCAAACCATTGACGAAGGATGATCACCATGCGCTCACCCTTCCTTTCACTGCTGCGGTGGTTCGCCATCCTCGCCTTGTTATCGGTGTCGACCAATAGCACTTTGGCGCAGGAATCTAACGTTGGTTCTGTCATTGCGACGAATACAAATCTGAGTGCCGCGATACCTGCAAGCCAGTGGATACGTGTGGAATCGTCCGTTGATCGTGGATTGCGTTGGCTTGCCGATCAACAGGCGGCAGATGGTCGTTTCCCGAGTGATGAAATTGCTCAGCCTGCCGTCACCTCGATGGCGATCATGGCGTTTCTTTCTCGTGGTCACCTCCCCGATGAAGGGCCGTATGGTGAAACGATTTCGCGAGCGATCGATTTCGTACTTAGCACTCAGCGTCGACGCGGCTACTTTTCATTACGTCCGGTCGTGCCTCCGGCACAGCACTTAACTCCATCTCAAACCGTCGTCTACAACCACTCGATTGCTGGATTAATGTTGGGAGAAGTCTACGGCATGTGTTCGGGTGATCGATCCGATCGCATCGAGCAAGCACTGCATCGAGCGCTCGTTTACCATCGCGAGGTTCAATCGCGCACGAAGTCATCGGCCGCGGATGTGGGCGGATGGCGTTACGGATATCCCGAGAGTCCCAGCGCCGCATCCGACATGTCGGTCACTGGTTGGGCGCTCATGTTTTTGCGATCCGCTCGGAACGCGGAGTTCAACGTCCCCAAGCAGTATTTCGATGAGGGTCTGGATTTTGTGGAGCGTTGTTTTGAACCGGATCCTTCTGAGTACACGAAAGGCGTCTTCCGGTATCGACCAGCAGAATCGCAGGCAAAGTCACAGATCACCCTCGCCAATACGGCATCCGCAACGCTGACGTTGATCTTGGGTGGCCGCCACGAACACGTCGGTGTCGAGACTTCCGTGCGTTGGTTTCGCAGTCGAGACTATCCGCTGCCCTGGCAAAACAACTATTACTACCTGTCGACTTATTACAGCAGCCAAGCAATGGCTCAGGTTGGTGGTGACGCTTGGGATCAGATCTTTCCACAGATCGCGGCGGGACTGCTCGAGGAACAGACCGAAGCCGGTGGTTGGCCTCCAGGTGGCGCCAATGAAAAGCGATTTGGGCCGACATACAGCACTTCCCTTGCAGTGCTAGCCCTAACGCCTGCGTATGGTCTCTTGCCCATCTATCAACGTTAGCGTCGGGCAAGGAACTCAATCTCTCTGTCAATTGAGCTCTTCAGTACTACACTGATGGTGAAAGTTCGATAAAGCGGTGCTAGAACATTTGGGAATTGAATCCCGGAACTCTCGCACCTTGGAAGCGGAGTGATTGTGAGTGAGAGGCGTAACGACCGAGAGTTAGAAGATCTCGTTGCCGATAGTTTTCGACGGCATTTCGGTCCAACTCCAATTGAAGAACGCGTCGCCGATGTGCAGCGGCAGACCTCAAAGCTGTCTCGGTACGTCGACGCGCAGTCACTGCAGCAAGCTGCCGGTGACTTGCTCTGCTCCGTCTTGCAGCTGGCTAACGAGAATCAATGGGATGCTGAAAAACTCGTCGAGGAGACTCTGGCAAGAATTGAGCGGCGGCACGAGACGTACAAGAAATTTGGACGCCGACTACGAGTGGGCATCTTGGGTGGAGCATTCGACCCAATCCATCTTGGACATCTTGAGATTTCTCGCTTAGCACTGGAAAGCGGTGATGTGGACGAAGTTTGGTGGATGCCGTGCTACTCACATCTTGCCGGCAAACGCATGGCAACACCAGAAGATCGATTGGCCATGTGTCGCGCCGCAGCCGCATCTCTGCCAGCGGTCCGGGTTTTTGATTACGAGATCCGAAATCGTTTTCTTGGCGAAACCTATCACTTGGCTAAACGGTTGGTGGGTGAGCAAGATATCGAATCTCATTACGTTCTGCATTATTTGATCGGTCGCGACAACGTCGAGTCGATGCACGCTTGGGCGAATTTCGAGTCGCTGAAGCGTCTGATGCCAGTGGTTGTCGTTGCGTCGGATGATTTGCCAGATCCACCGCCGGATGTTTGGTACCGACACGAACCCCATCATTACATCGACCGGCCGACGAGCTTTCACTCCAACTCGACCGCGATTCGTCGTGCGATAGCAAGTGAAGATCCCGAGGTCGATCAGCTGTTGCCGGTGGAAGTTTTTAATTACATCCGTGAACACGATCTCTATCAATCCGAGCGAAGAGCGGTCGAGCCTGCGAGAGACAAGTCACGTCGTGTCGCAGCCATGATCGGAAGTTTCGACCCACCGACCGCCGCGCAGGTTGAGTTGGTTGAGAGGTTGCTGACCGCAGGATACGACGCGGTAAAGATCTTTCCGTCGGCTCATGTTCGTGGCGGGTTGATTATCGAGCACGCCGAACCGGTTCATCGAGCTGCTCTGATTGATTTGACGTTTGGGGGCCGCCCACGTGTTGAGATTGACTTTCGAGGTCTGGAGGACGAACGTGCAGTTGCTCCAGTGACGCTGTCGCGAACGTTTGAAGACGATGACTTGTGGTTTGTCGTGAACGAGGAAGCGGTGGCTGGTCCGTCTCATGCGAGCGACCTTCGAAACGCGTGGCACGATGGCGATCGGCTTTGGACCGAAAGCGGCTTCATCATTGTTACTGATCAACAGGATGAGATCGAACGAACGGATCTACCGGCGCGGAACCAAGTCGTCCGGCTCGACAATATTCGGCAACCTCATGAACTGAGACAGCAGTTAGCAAACGGTGTCGATTGTTCGGGAGTCTTGCCGCCCATCGCAACGCGTTACATCGCACGTCATCGGCTCTTTCAACCCGTTCGCTATCCGATGCAGTTACCGCTGCGGTGGAACAGTCCAAGAATACGACTTGTCTACGATGATCGAAACAAAAATGCAGCGCGGCTTGCCGATCGATATCGAAGTTGGGAAGGCAATGATGCTGATTTCATTCTGGTGATCGGCGGTGATGGAACGATGTTGCATGCGATCCGACAGTACTGGCGTTTGCGTCTGCCATTTATTGGGATCAATGCCGGTCATCTTGGATTCTTGATGAATCCGAAGCCGTTCGAAACGCTAGATGACATGGATGTTGTTTCCTATCGAATGCCAATGCTTCAAGCGATGGTTAAGTCAACCGATGGAGAGTTGAAGAAGCACCTCGCTTTTTCGGACGCATGGATCGAACGTCAAACCGGTCAGGCGGCTTGGTTTGAGCTGAGCGTGGACGGGCAGTCACGAGTACCCAAGATTGTGGGCGATGGACTACTGGTCGCGACACCGTCCGGATCTTCATCCTACGCGCGAGCGATGGGCGCAACCCCCGTGCCACTCGATACGCAATCACTCACGATTGCGGGATCCAATATTTTCCGTCCGAGGTTTTGGCAGCCACTCATGATGCCAGCCGATGCTGTTATTCAGATCACAACACTCGATCACAGCGGCAAACGTCCGGTGCACGCTTACGTCGATGGTGTTCCGGCTGGCGCAGCGGAATCGATGCAAGTGCGACGAAGCCATGTTGCGGCCGTCGAGTTAGCATTCCGACGCGACAGCGATCTCTCTGCGAAACTGCTCGCATCGCTGTTGCCAACGGAATCGGACAGTTTCTAAAGCCCCAAAATCCAATTGGGAATCTGGATCAGACCCGCTACATCCGAGTCGTGATGTTGCGCATCAGGGGATCCATCGCGTGCACACCGCTCATGTTTCTTACTTGAGTGGCACATTCGGTAAAGTCCCGCGCGAACTGCCTGATCTTACCTATGACCAATCGGATCGACTCCGTTGATGGTGAACGCCGAAAAAATTAGATGACTCGTTATATCCCCTGACTCTCGTCGAGAACGAACGATGCCGCTGGTCAAACTCTGGAACTCATTGAGACGTCGCTCAAAAGAGGATTCGGCCGTTGAGTCCAGCTCCATCGAGAAATCAGATGTTTCGCGCATGGAACCGACCGCGAAGTCGGCCCCGAAACGACGTTTTTTTGGCGGCGGACCCCACGCAGGATTATGTAAGCAACTCAAAGGCTTGGATGTCCTCACCGTCCTTGAGGTTTCCGTAGGGGATGGCAGTCGGGCCCTGTCCGTGGTCAGCACACTGACGCGAAAAAAGCCCACGGATTCCATCCGCTATATCGCGATCGACGAATTCGAACTGGGCGATGGAGAGATCGGACTGCGAGATTTTTTTCGGTCACTGCGTGAGAACGAGATTCAGCCCAAGCTGTTCCCCAATGACATTGAGGGCGGATTGCGTCGCGTTGCCAATACGATTGGGGCCGTTGATTTGGTGTTAATCGCTGCTGCAAAGGACCAGTGGCAAACGCCGACGACTCTGGCCTTGCTTTCACGGATTTCTCATACAAAAACCGTCATCCTCTTCGATGATGGTGAGTCTTGGACTCGCTACGCTGATGCGGATTCGCAGCCACGTCGTCGCGCAGCCTAACGGCTGTTATTGACAGCAAAACACCGTCGACCGTGGCCGCGTAATACGTAGTGTCTCGACCGGTGTTTCACGCGAGTGTTTCTGGATCAGTCCTTCGATTCGTGCCTTTTCCCGATCGGCACAATCTGACTATGTAGACACTTTGGATTTTCCAGCCTGACCTACCGGGTCGCGGCTGGACGTTATTGGAACCCATTTGGGTTTTCTTGGAATTTCTCGTGCGCGAAAGCATCCTAGCTCTCGCGATTAATAGGGTACTCGCGACCAAGGTGATGCATGTGTGGGATCGTTGGCTACGTCGGAAGTGACGAGGCTTGTTCATTCTTGATCGATGGTCTTCGGCGGTTGGAATATCGCGGATACGACAGCTCGGGTGTGGCCGTTCAAGGTGATGGTTTATTCGACGTGACAAGGTCTGTCGGACGAATTGACTCGCTTGTTGGTCAATTGGGTGACACACTGCCATCCGGATCGCTGGGATTGGGGCATACGCGTTGGGCGACGCATGGTCCAGCGACAGAGGCGAATGCTCACCCGCACTACGGTGGAAACGAAGACATCGTCTTGGTCCACAACGGTGTCATTGAGAACTTCCAACTGCTGAAAAAGGAATTGCAGGACAAGGGTTACCAATTCGCGTCGGATACCGACAGCGAAGTGGTGGCACATCTGGTTGCCGAGTGTTTGAAGCAGACTCCCGACGCCGCTGATCAACCGAATGTCCGGTACCTCAATGCCGTGCAAGCGGCCGTGCGGCAGCTGCGAGGCACTTACGGTCTGGCGATTGCATTTCGCGACCGACCGAACCTCTTGATTGCGGCACGTTTTGGTAGCCCCCTTGTGATTGGCGTCGGTCGTGGTGAGTACTTCGTGTCCAGTGACGCATCACCGTTGGTTGGACGCACGGATCGAATTGTGTACTTGGCTGATCATCAAATTGCCGTCCTAACGCCCGATGGTTTTTCCGTACTCCATCGCGAACAAGGAAAGATCCGAGTTGACATTCAGCCGTTGGAAGTTGACAGCGGCGAAGCGAGCCTAGAAGGCTACGACCACTACATGCTCAAGGAAATCTATGAGCAACCCGAGGCGATCCGTAACGCGATGCGTGGTCGCTTAGACGACCAGGACGCGACGGCGGTTTTTGGTGGTCTGAATTTGACTCCACAGCAATTGGGAAGCGTCGAGAGAATCATTCTGACTGGTTGCGGTACGAGTTGGCATTCGGCGCTCGTGGGCGAGTACTTGATTGAGGATCTGTCTCGAATACCTGTCTGTGTCGAATATGCGAGCGAGTTGCGGTACCGCAATCCACCCATTGAAAAGAACACGCTGGTGTTCGGAATTACACAAAGTGGTGAAACGGCCGACACG
The DNA here is from genome assembly GCA_039179795.1 of Planctomycetota bacterium. Classification (GTDB taxonomy): domain Bacteria; phylum Planctomycetota; class Planctomycetia; order Pirellulales; family Pirellulaceae; genus Rubripirellula. Next base: position 66,596 of record JBCDEM010000003.1, read on the forward strand.
CTCGCCGCGCTGCGAGAGACGAAACGGAAGGGCCATCGGACGTTGGCGATCTGCAACGTCGTCGCCAGTTCCATTGCACAAGCTGCCGACGGCGGTGTTTACTTGCATGCGGGTCCAGAGATCGGAGTCGCGAGTACGAAAGCGTACACGTCGCAGTGTTGTGTGCTGACGATGTTGGCTCTGTATTTTGGCCGAATGAGACATCTCAGCTATGAGCGAGGTCAAGAGATCATTGAGCATTTGAGGAGACTTCCCGCCGCCGTCCAGGAAGCTCTGAGCTGTGATCAACAGATCCGAGATGTGGCAAAGAAATACTGCGAGGCCCGAAACGTGCTGTATCTGGGCCGCCAGTACAATTTCCCGACCGCGCTGGAAGGTGCTCTAAAACTCAAGGAAATTAGCTATATCCACGCTGAGGGCTATCCGGCTGCAGAGATGAAACACGGTCCGATCGCCCTGGTCGACGACGCGACGCCAAGCGTCTTTATCGTGCCTCATGGAACGACGTACGACAAAGTGATCGCCAACATGGAAGAGGTGAAAGCCCGAGGCGGCCCGATCATCGCCGTTGCCAGCCATGAGGACCCGCAAGTCGATGCGTTGGCTGATGAAGTGATCCGGGTCCCGCAGGTGCCGGAGTTCTTGCAGCCGATCGTGACGGTTGTACCGCTGCAATTGCTGTCATATCACATCGCGCTTTTGCGCGGCTGTGACGTGGATAAACCTAGGAACTTGGCAAAAAGTGTTACGGTCGAATGACAAATTCTTGCGTTTGACGTGAATCAAATTATTTGTTTATTCACCTGTCTTTATGGAATGTTAATCAACGGGAGTCCCCTGCGATGAAAAATGGAACTGGACTGAGCTACAACTCACGAAAAGCGCTTATGGTGAACATAGGTGAACAGGCTGGTGCGGAAATCGCCAACTTGATCTCGCAAATGGCCGCCGAGATCGAGGAGTTGCGACGGACCAAAGTCAGCGTGACCAAAATTGTGCCAACCAAGAACGACACTCCCGACCATTTCGTCGAAGAGCCGGTTTAGAATTGCGGCGAATCGCCATGCAGCCGGTTCGCGGTGGTCAATGGCTCGTCATTCGCCCAACATGATTCGCATCGAATGAGCACGCACCTCGTCACCGGTACAGCCGGTTTCATCGGCTTTCATCTTGCCAAGAGGTTGCTGCAGCGCGGATTGACTGTCGTTGGTTTAGACAATGTCAACGACTACTACAGTGTTCAGCTGAAACGTGACCGTCTGAAGCAGCTCCAGGATTTTCATAACTTTCATCCGGTCGAGGCGGACCTCGCAGACGCAGACACGGTCAACCACGTCTTTGCCGACCATGATTTTGAACGTGTGGTCCATTTAGCAGCTCAAGCTGGTGTCCGGTATTCGCTTACCCATCCGCACGCCTACGTCCAAAGCAACATTGTCGGCTTCTTAAACATCTTAGAAGCCTGTCGTCACGCGAAGACTCCTCATCTAACCTACGCGAGCAGCAGTAGTGTCTACGGTGGCGGCACGAAGATGCCATTCGCTACGTCCCAGAAGGTTGATCATCCAATCAGCTTGTATGCCGCGACCAAGAAAAGCAACGAATTGATGGCCCATACGTACAGTCACCTGTACGATTTGCCAACGACTGGTCTGCGGTTCTTTACGGTTTATGGGCCTTGGGGACGACCTGATATGGCGTTGTTCTTGTTCACCAAGGCGATTTTGGAAGGCCAGCCCATCGATGTCTTCAATGAGGGCAAGATGCAGCGTGACTTCACTTATATCGATGACATCGTCGAGGGCGTTGAGCGCACCAGTGAACAGGTCGCTACACCTGACTCCAGTTGGAACAGTGACGATCCAAATCCATCGACGAGCTCCGCACGCTATCGGGTATACAACATCGGAAACAATCAACCGGTGGAGCTTTCGTACTTCATCGAAGTCATCGAGAAGGCATTGGGTATTCAGGCGGAACGCAACCTGATGCCGATGCAGCCCGGTGACGTTCCGGCGACGTTTGCAGACATCGACGCGTTAGAAACAGCGGTCGGTTTTCGCCCTTCGACCTCGATCGAAGAAGGCGTCAAACGATTCGTTCAGTGGTATCGGGACTATTACCAAGTCTGAATCAGCCTATCTGCTGTTGCCCGGCTGGCGAGTCACATAATCGATCGAGCTTCGTCATTCCGGACTTTCCGAATGGGAGATCTTCACGCCTGCGGTGAACCTGTGCCCTCGCCTGTCCTTCTGTAAAGCCGTTGACATTCCGGGCTCGACAGTTGACAGTGACTAGTCAGTCTTGGCGACACGCCACGAGCATTTGCCCCCACCTCCGAATTCCCTGTTCCTCCCTATGTCTGCTGATTCTTCGTCCGAGCCGCGAACCATGCTCGACAAAATCTGGGACGACCATGTTGTCCATGCGCCTTTGGAAGGCCCCAGTATTGTCTACATCGATTTGCACTTGGTGCACGAGGTAACCAGCCCGCAAGCATTCGATGGATTGAGGCTAGCTGGTCGGCAGATTCGACGGCCAGAACGGACGATCGCAACTCCCGATCACAATGTTCCGACTTCCGATCGCAGCTTACCAATTGCTGATCCGATTAGTCGAAAGCAGATCGAGACGCTGCGGGTGAACTGTAAAGAGTTTGGGGTCACCTTGTTTGACATTGGTGATGTTCGCCAAGGAATCGTTCACGTGATCGGCCCTGAGAATGGGTTCACGCAACCAGGAATGACCATCGTTTGTGGCGACAGCCACACGGCAACTCATGGCGCGTTCGGAGCCTTGGCGTTTGGAATTGGAACCAGCGAGGTCGAACACGTTCTCGCCACTCAAACGCTTCGCCAATTCAAGCCGAAGACGTTCGAATTACGTGTCGATGGTCAGCTCACGCACGGCGTGACAGCCAAGGATTTGATCCTGTATTTGATTGGCCAGATTGGAACGGCTGGCGGAACGGGATATGTCCTTGAATACACAGGCGACTGCGTCCGCAACATGTCCATGGAAGAGCGGATGACGGTATGCAACATGTCCATCGAAGGCGGTGCGCGTGCCGGAATGATCGCACCCGATCAAACCACGTTTGAATACCTCCGTGGAAAGTCTCAAGTACCAGCCGACTTTGATCAGGCCGTCGCGCGGTGGGAACAGTTGCCGAGTGATGAAGGCGCTGTCTACGACCGTTCCAATGTCTACGCGGGTGAGGATATCGAACCTCAAGTCACCTGGGGCACAAATCCGGGACAAGTTCGAAGCATCAGTGATCAGATCCCAAACCCAACCGACTTTTCAGATCCCACGGATCAGAAATCAACGAGTGATGCGTTGCAATACATGGGGTTGCGAGCTGGAACACCCATCCACGACATTCCGATTCAACGTGTGTTTATCGGCTCTTGCACGAACGCCCGCATCGAGGATTTGCGCGCCGCGGCCGACGTGATCAAAGGCCATCACGTCAGTTCGGCTGTCAATGCGATGGTCGTTCCCGGCAGTGGCCAGGTAAAACGTCAAGCCGAGGAAGAAGGGCTCGATCGGATTTTTAAAGAGTCAGGTTTCGATTGGCGCGAAGCCGGTTGTAGCATGTGTCTGGCAATGAATCCCGACAAGCTGTCGCCCGGTGAACGTTGTGCCAGTACCAGCAACCGTAATTTTGAAGGGCGACAAGGGAAAGGTGGACGTACCCACTTGGTGAGTCCCGCGATGGCTGCCGCCGCGGCAATTGAAGGCCATTTCGTTGACATACGCGGATGGAACTTCAAGTAACCGTTAGAGCGTAGCGAGAACCAAAGCAACGATCGTCGATTGATCGTCCTTTAAACCGATTCGAATCATGCAAAGCTTCACTATTCATTCCGGGATGGTCGCGACGCTCGATCGAGCGAACGTCGACACCGACCAAATCATACCGAAGCAGTTCTTAAAACGGATTGAGAGAACGGGGTTTGGTCAGTTCCTGTTTTACGATTGGCGTTTTTTGGACGACGGCACGACGCCGAATCCAGACTTTGAATTGAACCGGCCCGAATTGTCGGGCGCTTCGGTCCTGATCGCTCGTCAAAACTTTGGAAATGGAAGCAGCCGAGAACATGCTGTCTGGGCGTTGGATGATTACGGGTTCCGCACGGTCATCGCGCCGTCCTTTGCAGATATCTTTTTTAATAACTGCTTCAAGAATGGCTTGTTGCCAATCGCCTTGCCCGAGAAGGACGTTGAGGAGTTGTTTCAGCGGACCGCCGCACACCCATCGTATGCATTGACGGTTGATTTAGAAAACCAATGCATCCGAGATGACCATGGATTGGAGCTGAGTTTTGATGTTGATCCGAGTCGCCGGCACAATCTGCTCAATGGACTGGATGACATCGCCCAGACACTGCAGCATGAATCGAAGATTAGCGACTACGAGTCTTCGCGAGCTTGGTAGCACTGCCACTGCGGTTGCTGATCTTGAGAGACCCGACGCTCGTGTCCCGGCTGGGTCGGCAAACCTCGTGCTGCGGTAAGCATCGGTTAGGTTTACCCCGGGACCACGTCGTGGAAAAAAGTCATCCACGCGAGCGTTCAAGGTGCATTCAACGTTGGGCGTGTTTGACGTTACCGCATCAGACGGTTGGGTTGAGCGGCCAACTCCATATGACCGAATAGCGTTTGTTCTCTCCGTACCAAGTAAAACTTGGCACGAGGTCCCTTCTGGATATCGGGATGTTCCAAGATGCCGGCCAAGTCCTTCATGCTCGAGGTTTGCCAGCCGTGAATTCCCAACAGCACATCACCAGGAATGATGCCCTGCTGGTCGGCAGCTGATCCGGGACGGACTGCTGTAATGTAGAGCCCGCCTCGATACTTGGTTCGCATTCGCGTATTGAGTCGTCGCATCATCGATTCGGCGACGGGTTTGGCTTGAATGCCGATGACAGACCAAGCCAACTCGGACACGGACAACGATTCGACACGTCGTGCTTCGGTGGTCATCGAAACTTGGTAGAGCTCACCCGCACGATTGACTCCGATTTCAATTGGCGAACCCGGCTCGAGGTTGAGCATCGCGAGCACGAAGCCCAACCGATCATCGACGGGCTGAGAACCAACGCGGACCACGCGGTCACCCGGTTTCAGTCCTCCGCGTGCGGCTGGACTGCTAGCGGAGACATTGGCGATAGTGACTCCATCACCTTCGCGGGGTCCGCCGGTGGTTCTCCATCCTGTCGCCAGTCGGTTGTTGTAATGCTGTTCGATCATCTCGCTGACAATGTCAACGACTTGGTCGATTGGGATCGCAAAAGCAATTTGCTGAGCACCGACGCGTACGGCAACGTTCACGCCGATCATTTCACCATTGATATTTAGCAGCGGTCCACCGGAGTTGCCCGGATTGATGCCGGCGCTAATTTGGATCAAGTCTTGATAGTCCTGAGTCTCATTGACAGGGACGTCTCGATGCAAAGCGCTGATGATTCCGATCGTGGACGTGTGAACATATCCATAAGCGTTACCGATGGCGATGACGGTTTCACCGACCATCAAATCGCTGCTTGTTCCACGCGGAATCGTTGGCAGAGATTCTCGGGTATTCACTTTGATCAAAGCCAAGTCGTTGCGAATACGCGTTGCGACCAAATCGGCACTGGTCGTTTCACCGTTGTGCAGTGTTACGCGGATGTCATCGACATCTTCTACCACGTGGTAGTTGGTAATCACGTACCCGCGAGGATCGATAACGACCCCGGTGCCCATTCCATTCACGTGTCGGAATGAATCCGGACCCGTCGCGCCTGCCATACCTGCGGCAGTGGATCGAACCGTCTTTTGTCCGTGTATATTCACGACGGCCGGTGAAGCACGCCGGATGGCCAAAACAGTCGGTGTTTCCCGCGCGTCGGTGACGTGCTGCGGTGGCGGAGTTTGAGCGGCCAACGGTCCATTTGTGAACAAGCCCGTCAAACAGACGGCAATCACAAGGCGGGTCGCGGCGCGGGAAACTAGGATGGTCGGACGCATATATTCCCCGTACCCGAATCATTCGGATGCATCGATCGAGCGGAGTTCACATGCCCCCGCCGTAGGCATACCGGAAACACCGGTATGGCCCTTTGCATCGGAACATTCCGAGGTACTGCTTGACGCCTCGAGAGGGACGCCGCAAGGTTTGCCAAACTTAACACCACGGCGAATGACCGGTCGGCCGCCGTATGCCGCGGGATTTGTCAGCAAATGCTGTCTTTTGCGTGTTTCTTAGCCAGACACGCAACGAATCGACCCTAATGAACGCCATTCGGCCCAAAGACCGGCCGAGTCGGCAAGGGGTGAAATTTGGGCCACGGGATTTCTTCCGCTGGCGGTTCATTGCTGGATGGAGCCAACATGTCGCCGTCCCAATCGCAATCGGAACAGACACCGGTCTCGCATTCAAACCCGCCTGAACAGTGCGCCACCGACTGAGCAATTTCCGCGGCTTCCTGAACAACCAGCGGGTCCATTCCCGGGATCGATTCAACCAATTCTGGCTGACGATGCTTGGCGTTTTTCCAGTGCCCGAATAAACCACCCTGATCGGATGGGTCATGCATTCGCTGACTGGGAATGTTGAGTGCAACGCAACCCGACTGCATCGCTAGTAGCGACAACAGGAACGCACTTAGACAAGATTTTGTGAACGATCCAATCATGGGAGAAACACGATCGTCGCCTGCATCCGGTGACCATCCGTGCGCCTATCGAGTATCCCCCCACGAAGGCTGTCAGTGGCACTTATCGGCCGATATCAGGCGGATCTTCAGTAAACTTTGTGCAGCCGATTAAGCTGACCTACTGGGTACAATTTTCTGAGCAAGCAAGCCAAGTTTCGCTTGTAACTCTCGAATACTCCCATCGACGCTAAGTTTCACACGCTTTCGGCCTGCGTTCCGTAACGGTTACGCGACAGCACTTCCTTTTTGACACCACTGCCCGTGGCTGACTCCCAAACGATTCATCCAGACGCTTCATCCGAGATACCCCTTCAAGCCCAGCTTGTTGATGATGGGCCTATTGAGGCGGTGTTGGTTGAACCCGAGCCGATCATGGCGACGTTGGTGGAGCCGGAGCCGGTCTACCCAGCACTCGTGCCTCCGGAGAAACAGCGTGGTTTGATCAGGCGCATGCTCGGGGGGGTCGCGGCAGTATTCCGTATTTGCTTTTGTCTGGCATCATTGGTCGCACTGTTGGCCTTCTTGACCGCGATCCCTATTGTTCAGCTCGTTGCATTCGGATACCTGTTGAGCGTGGCTGGAGGCTTGGCCAACGGCGGCAAGCTTCGCCAATCGCTTCCGCAATTTCGTCAAGCGGGACAGATTGGCCTCGCGGCGTTGGCCGTCTTGGTTGCTGCCTTACCAACTCAATTACTTGCTCACTGGGAATCAGTTGCAACGTTGATCAACCCCGGGTCTGGGCAAGCCACGGCGATGCGAGTTCTTGCGATCGCCTCTTCCGTTCTGGCGACGGCCTATCTGTTATGGGCCTGGGTGCGGGGTGGACGACTCAAGCACTACTTGTGGCCGCAGCCGATTCGTTTTTTGCGAGAAGGTTGGCGATGGCGGACATGGCGAAACGCTCCGGACCGTTTGTGGGATTTCACTGCGTCGTTGCAATTGCCCCAGTATTTTTGGCTCGGTGCCCGCGGAGCCATTGGGACGTTGATCTGGTTGATTCCGGCTGCCGTGATCATCGCGGCGTTTCGCGAAGGTGAAACGGGTTTGGCCGGCGTGATAGGTTTCCTCGCCTTGGTGTTGCTGGGTGCTGGCATGTTTTACCTGCCGATGTTGCAAGCACACTTTGCGGCAGAGGGAAGGTTTGGAGCACTCTTTGAAGTTCGTGAAATCCGGCGTTGTTTTCGTCGAGCCCCGTGGGCTTGGCTCTTTGCCATGTTGGTCACGCTCGTGCTGACGCCGATTCCGCTTTACTTGCTAAAGATCGAAGCGACCCAGCAGGAAGTGATGTGGTTGCCTTGTCTGGTGTTTGTCGCATTTATCCTGCCAGCACGTGTTTGTACGGGGCTAGCTTTGCGACGAGCGCGTCGTCGACCAGATCCAAGCGGAATTTGGGCAGGCCTGAACCGTTGGATGGTCCGTTTCGCCATGCCGCTGGTCGTCGCAACGTACCTGTTGTTTGTCTACGTTTCCCAGTACACGAGTTGGGATGGGCTAGCGACGTGGATTCAACAGCACGCGATCCTGATTCCTGTGCCCTTCGTCAGCGGCGTTTGATCAGGCGATCTGATCGATCCGCTGGTCGCCAGCACGCAGGAAGTCCACACGCGGACGCCCTCCTCATATTGGCCGTTTCCTCACGGCAGATCTCCTAGGAGATCGTTCCATTGCAGGCTGCAAGTTTTGTGCGTTGCAGCCTACAATGCGGGTAGAACAATGATTTGCAAGGGTTCCTTGGAGCGACCATGCCGCATCGCCACTTAAACGTCATTATCCTGGCAGCCTGTTTTAGTGTCGCGTGTTACGTGATGAATCGCCGTGTGCGAACCGCCATGATGGTCAGCGACGCGTTGAATCTGATCGACGCGTACTATGTCGATCCGGTCGAAAGCGAAGATCTGTTGGTCGCCGCAATGAACGGAATGACTGCCACGCTGGATCAGCACAGCGAATACATTCCTCGCGACGACTACGAGTCCTTTCAAGAGAACATCAATCAAGAGTTCGCGGGCATCGGAATCTTTGTAGAGCAACCCGAGGAAGGTGAACCGGTTCGTGTCATCACACCGTTGGTTGGATCTCCGGCACTGCAGGCGGGGATTCTTCCAGGAGACAACATCGTTCAAATCAATGGTGAAGATGTCTCGTCCATGTTGTTGCGCGATGTAAGCGGTCGATTGAAGGGGCCCATCGGTTCTGTGGTCAATCTGACGGTGCAACGAGAGTCTGGCGAAAAGAACCTTGATGTGTTACGTGGGCGAATCGAATTGGAGTCCGTCATCGGTGATTATCGCGATGATGAGAATCGCTGGGTCTATCGTCTGAAAGACGACTCGACGATTGCCTACGTTCGATTGACGAGCTTTGGTGAAAAGACCGTCCGTGAATTGGAGAGAGTACTCGTCGATTTGGATAACGATTTTAGCGGTTTAGTTTTGGATCTTCGCGGCAACGGCGGTGGTCTTCTGCAAGCGGCGGTCGATGTTAGCAACATGTTTTTGCAATCCGGGGAAATCGTTTCCACGCGCGTTCGCGGCGGCAAGATGGAAGATCAATTCGAAGCACTGCCAGGCGTGCTGGTCGATGACGCCAAGCCGGTTGCAATCTTGATCGACGAAAACTCCGCAAGCGCCAGTGAGATTGTTGCTGCGAGTCTGCAAGACAATCAGCGAGCTGCCATCGTAGGCACACGGAGCTACGGCAAAGGTACCGTCCAAAACATCCTTCCCCTGCAGTTTGGTCGCAGCGCCCTTCGCTTAACGGTTGCGCGATATTACCGACCGAATGGCCACAACATTCATCGCGGAAAGGACGCCACCGAAGACGATGAGTGGGGCGTTTCTCCCGATGAGGGATTAGAGGTCGAGCTGGATGACGAGACCTTAGAGAAAGTTGCCAAGCGTTGGCGTGAGGCATCCTACCCGTCGCTTGCGTCCGTTGGAGGAAAAGATCCGTCAGCAGATGCCGAGGACCCGGACAGTTCGGATGGCGATCAAGAAGCTGAAAACGGTCTTTCGATTGACGCTCAGTTGCTTCGTGCGGTTGAACATCTAAGAAAGCAACTTTCACAGTCTCAGGATGTTCCCGAGGCGGCCTAGGGTCGATTTTGTACTCGACGGGGAAATGCGTCGGGCGATGTCAGTGTGACGCGGCGTCGATGTCAGCGAATCACTTGCTCTACCGTCCAGAGCCCCCTGATTGATAGGATGCGGCTTCGGATTGATAGAATGCTAGGATTGCGATACTAAGGCGTCTTCTTCCGTTATTGACGCACAGCATGCAAATTAGGAGTTCGGATGGGGATTTATGATCGTGACTATGGGCGCGAGGAATCGACTCCCTGGAGTCGGTCGCAGAATCCGCGCGATATCACGATCATTCTGCTGATCATCAATGTCGTCGTGTTTCTGGCGAACATGATTTTCTCGACCCGAAGTGAAGGCGCACGAGTCTATTGGCTGAACGACCTGTTGGCCGTTGACGATAAGACGCTCACCCGTCCATGGATGTGGTGGCAATTCCTGACCTATGGGTTTGCCCATTACAGTCAGGGCGTGCGGCACCTGCTGTTTAACATGATCGGACTCTACGTCTTTGGTCGGGACGTTGAGCGGCGATTGGGTCGATTTGAGTTCTTACGATTTTACCTCGTCGCAATTTTCATCGGCGGAGTCGTTGCATCGACCGGTCGCGTCCTCACAGGAGTTCCCGGATCCACGATTGGGGCCAGTGGAGCGGTCGTGGCGACAGTCGTCTTATTCGCATGCTATTTTCCGAATCGCGAAATCTTGTTGATGTTCGTGTTTCCGATCAAGGCTTGGGTGCTCGCCGTCTTTTACGTGACAACAGATTTGATCGGTGCAGCCGGATTCTGGGAGTCACTCGGAGTCACCGGCACTGCATTTGAAGTGCACTTGGCGGGCGCGTTCTTTGCCCTGGGTTATTACTTACTAAACTGGAATTTACGTTGGTTAAACTTCTTAGGTGTCGGTGGCATTGCTGACATCCCAGCCAAAATGCGGCAACGTTCTCGTCGTATGAAATTGAAGTTGCATGACCCTGAAAAAAAACTTGAACAGGAAGCGGAAGAAGCGGATCGGATCCTGGCAAAGATTCACGATCAAGGTGAATCGAGTCTAACGTCAGCGGAACGGAAAATCTTGGAACGATACAGCCGCCGACAACGTGAACGACGAAACCAATAACTCAGTTTTTCAACACACTACGGATGAGTGACATGGATGTTTGTTGCCGGACGATGATCTGGATGATGCTGGCTTGGACGATGACTTTTGTAAGCGTCGACTGTTTCGCTTCGGATGTCTTGATTGAGCAACAGAAAGTCGGTGAACGAATCCACGATTTCGAGTTGCCGATTGTCGGTAAGAAAGGCTACCTAACACTCAGCGATGAGTATCGCGAAGGCCCCGTCGTGGTCATCGTGCTACGAGGGTATCCCGGTTACCAGTGCCCGATTTGCACGCGTCAGGTTGCGTCTCTGGCAAATCGTTCTTCGGCACTCAAGTCTCTTGCCGCAAAAATCGTTTTGGTCTATCCCGGTGACGTCGATGACTTGCAACGTCGCGCTGAGCAGTTCAAAGGAACGCGTCGCTTGCCGGAACCAATGATTCTCGTGCGCGACAATCAAATGAAAATGGCTCGGAAATGGGGGCTTCATTGGGACAAGCACCACGAGACGGCATACCCCGCCACTTACGTCGTTGATCGCAACGGAGACATTCGTTGGAAAAAGGTCAGCACTTCGCACGCACAGCGAAGCTCTGTGGAGGAGATTCTCAAAGAGCTGCGAAAGCTGTAACTTGTTCGGATACTCAACACGCGGCGCGTGCCTTGTGGCATCCATCGAACGGTCAAAAGAACATTGATTCGTGACTTTTTATGCAGCCGCCGCTAATTCAATGAACGTCCTCTTATTCAAAGTCGGAAAGTCGTGAGCGCTCGTATTCATATTGTTGGAATGGGAGACGACGGAGTCGACGGGCTAACGGGCGACGCACGATCTTTGATCGATGGAGCGGAAGTGCTCATCGGCACGGCTCGCATGTTGGATCGGGTCGAGTCGAAGGCCGAGCGTCGCTTGGTACGGGGCGACTTGGATGAATTGAGCGGAACGATTGAATCTTTGCCGGATAAGCAGATCGTTCTTCTCGCTAGCGGTGATCCGTTGTTCTACGGAATCGCACGCTACCTCACCGATACCTTTGGGAAAGATCGCTTTGAAGTCGTCCCGCATGTGAGCAGCATGCAACTCGCCTTTGCTCGGGTGAAAGAAAGTTGGGATGACGCTTACCTATGCAACTTGGCGACCCAGTCGCTTGATCAAGTCGTCGACAGCGTGCGAACGGCTGAACGCGTGGGTTTGTTCACGACCGAGTCGATTTCACCGCCAGTCGTCGCAGAAGCGCTATTGGATCGACGAATCGATTATTTCACCGCTTATATCTGTGAAAATCTGGGAACGCCCGGTGAGACGGTTACGCAGGGAGACTTGTCATCGATTCGCGATCAGACTTTCGCGCCCATGAACGTGATGGTGTTGGTACGTCATCAGGGTGCCGCAGATCGACCCAGCGGTAGCAACCGAAAACGTCTGTTTGGAAATCCGGATGATCTGTTTTTGCAATCACGACCTAAACGCGGCCTGCTTACGCCGTCTGAGGTCCGTTGTATAGCGTTGGCTGAAATGAATTTGACCGACCGGAGTATCGTCTGGGATGTCGGCGCGGGCAGTGGATCGCTAGCGATTGAGGCAGCGTCCATCGCAAAGTCTGGTAAGGTTTACGCGATCGAAATGGACGCCGAAGACTATGGACTGATGGTTGAGAACGCCAGCATGTTCGATGTGCCTTCGTTAATTCCTGTGCATGGTCAAGCGCCCGAGGCTTGGTCAGATCTGCCGGACCCCGATGCCATCTTTGTCGGCGGGACGGGGCGTATGGTGCCTGACCTCGTTTCGGCGGCCTTGGGTCGCTTGGCAGATCAGGGGCGCATTGTGGTGAGCGTTTCGGGTCCCGATAACTTGGTCGCTGTGCAACAAGCGATCGAATCGGCTGGTCTGCAAGCAGACGTTCGCATGATCAACATTGCGCGGGGGCAGTATCAACTCGATCGTGTGCGGTTCGCTGCCCTGAATCCAACTTTTCTGGTGCTGGGCGGCTAACAGCGACGTCTGCCATCATGCGTCGCGCACAGAGGGTCGTCAAATTCAGTCGCCCGGCCGGGTGGCGAAATCGTTTCAAGCAGTGCGCATGATTCAAAAAAACCTAGACGACCAATCTGTGGGCTCTCCTAGTCGTCAGAATCTTCCAGAGTCGCAATCCGTTTTTCCAGTGACTCGATACGCTCGCTAACGGCATCGAGCCTCGACAACAATTGGTCGACCACTGACTTCGCAGCATTCGGCGTTTGACTACTTGGAGCAGCCGGCGCGTCTTTGTTGATTTTCTCAAGCAAGTATTGACGCTCCTGCGGCGGGTAAAGCGAATGCGTGAACAGTTGTCCGCGGCCGGGCGGCGTCAATGCTTCGACGAGTTGTTTCTCCACCAATCCATCGATAACGGATTTGACCGTTTCCAGATCCGGTAGTGCGTGCATTCGAGATGCTCGTGTGCGAATTTCCCCAACGGTTTGAGGCCCGCGAAGCAACAGCTCCGTTATGACGGCTGACCCAGGACCATCGATATCCATCCATTCATAGGCTGCGTGCCGGTACTTCACCGCTCGACCACTCCCCTGCACTTCTCGTACAGCGCCCAGATTCCGCAGTTCATCGAGAGCGAGCAACACATCATCTTCATCCAAATCCATCTTGGGTGAACGATTGGACTTTTGATTGCTAGCCGTGATGATTGCCGCAAGCGTCAATGGGTAATTGTCCGGTGTCGTCTTGGCTTTCTCGACAAGGACACCGAGCACACGTCGCGCTGAGGCGGACAATGGAGTTACGGTCTGGGATTCTTCTTCAGGAAGGTTCATCGATCGGTCAACCGGGACAGAGGGATCGCGCTTAACAAGTTGACATTGTCACACGTGACTCACATCGGGATCAATGGGATCCGAATGGGTGATCGTTGATGCAAACAGCCGCATGGTCACGTTACCCGCTAAGATATTTGCTGGCAGTTTCTCCTCACCGATCGGATGGGAAAGAAGACGATGAAACGATGTTCGCGCTGGTTGAGCTTACTGGTTCTGGTGTGTTTGTTTTCCAAGCTGTGCTCTGCGGCGGATCGACCTCACATTGTGATGGCATTCGCTGATGATTGGGGTCAGTATGCCGGAGCCTACGGGAAACTGGATCCCGGCGGTATCAATGATCACGTGCCAACACCTCATTTTGATGAGGTAGCTGAACAGGGCGTCTTGTTTACGCGAGCATTTGTCAGCGCACCATCGTGTACGCCTTGCCGCAGTTCTTTGTTATCTGGCCAGCATTTTTGGCGATGCAATCGTGCGTCCATCTTGCAAGGCGCTGTGTGGGATGGATCGATTCCCGCGTATCCATTGATCCTCGAATCCGATGGGTACCGAATCGGTCACACCTACAAGGTATGGAGCCCCGGTACGCCTGCTAATGCTCCCCATGGTGCTGCTGCTCGTTCGCACAACAAGAATGGAAGCAAGTTCAATCGTTTCTCGCAGTTCGTGATGGCAAAAGCGGACCGAGACGCTGCCAAGCAGACGCTATTCGATGAAGTCCGCCGCAACGTTCGATCGTTTTTGGACAATGACGATGACGGAGTCTTGGATAGCGATCAGCCGATTTGTTACTGGTTCGGACCCACCAACGTGCACCGAAAATGGGTCGCTGGCAGCGGGAAGGAACTGTGGGGAATCGACCCTGACAGTTTAAAAGGCAAACTCCCGCCTTACCTGCCAGATGTTCATACGGTGAGAGAGGACTTCGCCGACTACCTGGGGGAAGTCGCAGCTTTCGATGCTGGATTGGGAGTGATTATCGAGGAGCTAAAACGGGTTGGCATCTACGACGAGACTCTGTTGGTTGTCAGCGGTGACCACGGCATCCCGGGCGTCACACGAGGCAAATGCAATCTTTACGACTTAGGAACCCAAGTGCCACTGGCAATCCGTTGGCCCGACGGCATTGCGACACCAGGACGCGTCGTGGATGACTTTGTTTCATTACCGGATCTCGCGCCTACGTTCTTAGAAGCAGCAGGAGTGGAACGGCCGGACACCATGATTGCTCGTACTCTGGTGCCTCTGTTGAAGAGTGAGAAGTCTGGATGGATTGACCCAGAACGTGACGCCGTCTTTACCGGACGTGAACGTCATGTTGCTGCTGCGCGGACGGATTACAAACCCTATCCGCAACGAGCCATACGGACCGATCAATACCTCTACATCATCAACTTTGAACCAGAACGTTGGCCGATGGGAACGGGGCCCGGTTACGGCGGAAAGCCTGGTGACATTCCCGAGTACGAGAAGTTAAAGGAAAACACGTTTGCTGCTTTCGGCGATTTAGACGCCAGTCCCACAAAGGCATGGGTAGTAACTCACCGTCGGGAAGCCCCTGAAATGTTCGATTTTGCGGTCGGCCGGCGACCGGAATTTGAATTGTACGAAATCAAGGAAGATCCTCATTGCATGAAGAATCTCGCGAAATCAATTGAGCACGCGGATGTATTGAAACGGCTACACCAACGTTTACTCAATGAATTGAGTGCGACGGGCGATCCTCGGATCTCAAACGATGTGATCTTTGAACGTTCTCCGTTCATTGATCCCTTCCGCAGAAAATAGAGTCGCCGCGACGCATGAGAGGACAAGCAAGAAACTCAACAAAACATTTTTCTTGCTTCTTCTGCCTTTTCCCAGCAATGACAACTTCGCAGATGATCGTTCACCAGACCGAGTGATTGCATCATCGCATAGCAGGTGGTGGGACCCACGAAAGACCAGCCGCGTCGTTTCAATTCCTTGCTCAGTGCCGTTGATTCATCCGTTGATGCCGGGATCTTGTTCCGATCTCGATAAACGGTCGCGCGTCGCGGTTGGAATGCCCAAACAAAATCGGATAATGAGCCTTCCGATTCAATCAATGCGATCGCTTGCCGCGCGTTGTTGATGGTTGATTCAATCTTTCCACGGTGACGAATGATCGCGGGATTCTGGACGAGGCTATCAACTTTCTTATCCGTGAAGCGTGCGACTTTCTCCATGTCGAATTGCGCAAACGAGCGACGGAATTGATCGCGTCGCCGGAGGATCGTGATCCAGCTCAAGCCAGCCTGAAATCCTTCCAAGCAGATCTTTTCGTAGATGCGATGGTCATCACGAACGGGCATGCCCCATTCCTGATCGTGGTATTGAACATACAACGGATCATCACCACACCACCAACATCGGCGAATCCCATCAGCGCCTGTGATAATCCCCTTATCGCTGGACTTTGTCATTTTGCTTGGATTCGAAAACGGAGATCAGTAATGTTCTCGAATGTCTTTTCCTTTTGAATGCCTTTCAAGATCTGCCGCTTCTGAAAGTTCAGTTCCTGAAGCGTCACTGAATCAGCGGCAAAGATCTGCAAGACTCCGTTACGAAGGTTTCCGACTTGGAACGAACCGTGCAACGATGGATCCAGCACCGTGCTTATCACTTGATGTAACTGCTCGTTGGCAGCGACTTGGGCGTAACCTCGCCTCGACATCAATTGATTCACCAATGAGCCAATGCGGCGTACCCTCGGTTTCGCACCAGAGTTTTTCGACGGCTCAAACGGGGAGGGAGAACGCACGTGAGGAATGGATCTTTCGTGAGCTAGATGGAGGTCGGCAGGGGAAACGTGATCTGCGCACCGTTTCTCGTCAGGCCCGATTCTAGGGCTGTCTAAGGCCCGGGCACAACGAGGGACTTTGCCTGATCCGCAAGGTTTGACTGATTGGAGCAACCATCTCCTTGGGGTTCGCTTTTACCGGCTATTCCGAATGATGCCGATACCCCGAATGTGTGTTCTTTTACGTCTCTCCCGATGGATCTCCATTTGCGAGCTCTCGCTTTCCTTGTCGTCGCTCTTGCATTGCCATGGCTGGTTACCGCTAGCCATCCGGTTGTCGCAGACGAGATCGCTTGTGACCAGTGCTTCGAAGCGGGGTTGATGTGCGACGGTTCGTGCAACATGGGGCTTGGCCAAAACGGACCGCACCGAACGATCGTCAATGAATATGGACCGGATGGTACGCCGGATCTATCCTGGTTGAATCAGGTTCGAGTCGGCTATGACAACGGATTCCTGATCGCCAGCAAGGAAGATCTTAACCTTCAGGTGTCGAGGTATCCGTTTCGAATTCGTCTCAACGGTTGGGGCCAGCTTCGTCATACACTTTCCGACGTACGTCAGATCCAGCTGACACCAACGAGTGCACCCAACCGTGACTTGAATCAGTTTCAACTGAAACGTGGACGCTTGGTTTTTAGTGGCAGTGCGTTCAATCCCGATTTCTCCTACTTCGTCCAGTTGGACGGTCGCAGTTCGAGCGGTGATGATTTTCGATTGCTCGATTACTTTCTAAGCTACGACCTTGGACACGCGCAGTTCGGACTGAAACCTGGGACGTTCGGATTTCGAACCGGCAAGTACAAGATGCCGTTTACGATGGCTCGATGGCTGTCGGGTCGCGAATTTGAGTTTCCCGATCGATCGGTTTCGAGCACCTTCTTTGACGTGAACCGAAGTTTGGCGTGGGGTCTGTACGGCCAGGCCGAGGCGTTCGGGAAGCCGCTTGTTTGGGAAACGGCATTGTTCAATGGATTGGTGACCGGCGGTGCGGAAACGGGCAGTAGTGGAACACTGGACGACAACTTTGCTTGGTCAACACGTGTCTACGGTTACCCCATCGGTGACTGGGGAACAGGAAGCCTGACCGACTTTGACTGGCACGAGAGTTTGGCGATGCGAGTGGGATTCGGCATTGCTCTGTCGGAAATAGATCGTATTGGAACCACCGAATTCAGTCGCTTGCTCGTGGTTGATTCGGGCGAACGATTGTCCGATCTGCTGCCCGCTACCGTGTCCAGTTATTCAGTCAATCTGTACGCCATGGATGCATCCATCAAATATCGTGGCTGGTCCGCTACGCTGGAGTACTATTTTCGAACCGTTGGAGACTTTTCGGGACCCGTAGCGGTGAACGACACGTTTGACCACGGTTTCTGGCTGCAGTTTGGATACTTCCTAATTCCGAGGAAGTTTCAAGTGCTCACGCGTTGGTCTCGCGTCGAAGGCAACTCCGGAACACTTGGTGTGTCGGATCAAAGTTCAGATGAATTCGCCGGCGCGATCGCTTGGTACTTTCGAGACAACCATGCGAAGTTTGTTGCCGACATCACACGCTTGAACGGCGCTCCGATCAACTCCGCGGCGCTCGACGTTGCGCCGAGCGATGACGGATGGTTACTTCGCAGCCAGATACAATTCAGCTTCTAGGTGATATCTCCGCGACTAAAAGCGAAAGCCTCCGCCAATTCCGGAGAAAAAGTCATCCGAATCGGGCGTCAGTCCCTTGCCGATACGGAAGTCGAGAACAAAATTTTCCGTTAGGTAGTAGTCGACCCCGATGTTGTAAAAGACGACGGCAAAGTCATCTTCAAGGGCGTACGAAAACAAGCTGTAGAATTCATTGTAAACGGTTGTGCGATCGGTCAATTCAGTGCTCAACGCAACCGATTGAGTCCAGACAATAAACCAGTCCTCGGCAGGTTCTTCCGGAACGAATCCGAAATCACCCAGTGCACCGGTTACATAACCAGCGGAACCGTACAAGACCCAGGTCTCATTCAGCTCCCAGCCAAAGATGTAGTCCAATCCGTGGTCGACTCGACCCGTTGAAAAATCGCTTCCACCGGTGGGTGCGGAAAAGCGGAGTTCGAGGGCGCTTTCGGGTATGTAGCCGCACTCTTCGGTCATCCCCAGTTTGAAACTCCAGATCAAGTCCTGGGACCCACGCTGATCATCTGCTTCATCAATGAAAGTCCAGCCGTAGCTGTAACGCAATCGAAACTCAATGTCTTCGGTCAGTCCCAGTCGCAACAGCGTTTCGGGTGTCGTGTGTGACTTCTCAATTTCGTCGCGGTTGTCCTTGTAGAAATAGCTGTATCCGGCTTCGATTTGTACAACTCTGCGGCCGACGGTTCGGGTCGATTGCGTAAAGTCGTGCCGTTCCGTTTCAATGCGCTCCTCGAAAGGATCACGCTGGGCTTCGGGTCTTCCGATCTTGCCAAAGTCGTCGAGGAACAACAAACGTGGGAAACCGCCGGATTCCGAATAGCATCGCTGTGCCTGTCCGTTGGCGGAGGCGAAAGAAAGCGCGAACAACGTCATGAGTGAAAGGGTTCGTGGCATGACAGAACTTGGAGGCGTTTTTCGAGGGCGGTTGTTTAAGGATGCGATGCACGAATCGCACCACAGTCGGCTTCGTCCTTCTGCGGCTGTTGCCTGAAACGCTTCATGGGGCCGCAGCAGAATACGCTTCATTCAGTTAATCCCTACTGAGGTGAAGCGAGACGAATGACTGTGCGTCTCTGATAAACCTTGCGGGCATGATCTCTCAATGAAACCACGCAGTCAGTAAACTCTGCCGGATGATGGGATTGTCGCAATCGCGGCCTCGGTCCCGGAGGCAACAGTCGTCCGACAGTAGTCACGATGGCTGGTCGGATGACTCTTCGTGGGTCGATTAGACGGATGCAACCAATCGCATGTGTCATGCGATGTTCCGCATGTAATTGGTATCCCATGGATGCAAAGGAAGGCATCATGACACGGATTCTATCGACCGTTACTCTTTTACTGTTACTCGCATTGATAATGCCATCGGCTGCCCACGGGCAAGCGTTTGGCGTGATGTTGCAGAACAACTTGATGCCTGCTTCAGGCGGAATGGGCGGCGTTTCGATCGCACGCCCGCAAGACATACAGTCCGCTTTGGGCGGTAACCCGGCAACACTTGCTCAACAAAAGGGCACGAAGTTCAGCTTCAGCGGAGCTTGGGTTGAACCAACGATCAATATGGATCATGACACGACGATTGCGGCGGCTTCAATCACGCCATTTGAATCGCGATCGCGACGGCCTGGTTCAATCGTCGGCAACATTGGAGTTACGCAGGATCTGTCCGCATTGGGGATTCCCGGCACGGTTGGTATGGGTTTGCTCACTGCTTCCGGACTTGGTGTGAACTACCGAGATGTTGTCGCAAGCAATGGAACGTCCGCGGAATTGGTCGCACTCGCTACGGGAGTGGGCGCTGGCGTTGATTTGACCGATCGACTTTCCGTTGGCCTAACAGCCGTGGTCGGTTCAACTTCAATGGATGGAATCTTTAGTGGAACCAGTGGTGCAACACCTGACTACAACTTGAGAGCACTGCTTGGATTCACGTATGACATTAATGATTCAACATCCATCGGTGGCTACTGGCACACGGAGCAGAAGCACACGTTCGATGACTTTCTGAGAGTGGGCGGGGCAGGCAACCCATTTATCGACGTCAGTTTGTCGTTTCCAAGCGTATACGGACTTGGGGTTGCCAATCAGTCGCTGATGAATGGCAGGCTCTTGATCGGAATCGATGTGCTGTACTTCGAATGGTCAGAAACCGACTTCTTTGGCGCGATCTGGGATGATCAATTGGCAGTGCAATCGGGCATACAGTTCACCACACCGAGCGGGGTTAAGTTCCGACTCGGGCACGTGTACGCTCGAGATGCATCCAGGAATGTCGTTGCTCCGGATATTGGTGGAGTGATCAATCCACAATCGACGGTCGATTACATCCAATCACTGTTTCCGAATATTAACGAGCACCGTCTGACCGGAGGCATTGGCATCAAAGATATCTTGCCCGGTGTTGATTTTGATTTGTTCGCCGGGGGTCAGTTCGAAGATACGCGAGACTTTGGTGACACATCGGTCTCGATCGAAAGCTATTGGATTGGTTTCGGTACGACGTGGCGGTTCTCGCGTGGTGGTTGCTGCGTGGACGCGCCAAGCCGCTGGTAGCAAAGTCCTACCTGATAGCAATGACCTACCTGGTAGCAATGACCTGGCACGTCATCACAAACAAACGCTGGTCACCGACGTAAACGTCCGCGACCAGCGTTAAGTGAATGTTGGGGTCGATCTAAAACATGCCTCCGCCGGCACCTCCGCCGAGCATTCCTCCTGGCATTCCGTTACCGCCTCCTCCACCAAATCCGCCCACGGGTGTGGCCGATTCGGAGGCAACCGGGTCATCACCGAAATGCGTTTCACGCAGTGCCTTGAAAAATTTCTCGATCACTTCGTGGTTGGGGTAGGTCGTGCTGATCAATAAACCCGGACGCTTGGTCACTACCGGACCCATTGTGGATGGTCCGCCAAGTGCTTCCCAAGTATCAGGGTTCACGGATGTCTGAACGAGATCCATGATCGAGTTGTAATCGCCTCGAACGAAACCAGTGCCTTCGAGCCAGTACATGCGGGTGATCAGCGAATTTTCGGCGGCATCGACGGTGGTGATCACCAGTGTCTCACCCTGGACGGTATAGGTGAGATCACGGTTCTTCAACATTCGCTTGAAGGCGCTCCTCAGCGTTACACTATTCGCGGTCATTGAAATCGGTTCGTCTTTTGAAATGCCGATTTCTTCGAGAGCAAATTCATCGATTGCGATCGGGACGTTACTTTGGTCGCCGATGAACTTCACCACTTCTTCGATGGGTGTTTCGATGAACTCCATTGAAGTCTGTGCGTTGAGAGCACTTGCAATTTCGGCTTCTGCGTCTTCTTGGATATTGATCCATCGCGTGGTCCCAATGCCCCGATGGACGAGTGTGTCGGGATCAGCCGTGATGACGAAGCCTTCGTTTTCGACAACGACTTGCAAGCCGTAGGGCTGTAGTAGCATGCGAAGTGCTGATCTCAGCGGTTTGTTTTCGGCAGGGAGTTTCTGAATTTCTTCGGATGGATCCAATTCGGCAAACGCAATGCCTCGCTGATCCATCAAGACGGGTACGCCAGTCGCTCCATAAATTTGGTCGGCAATCGTTGTCAGTGCCCCACCGAAACCGATTTCGATGTCGGATGCCAGGGCTTTTTTGGCTTTGATCGCGGTTTCTGAATCCGGTTCAGTGGGGGCAGGAGCGACTGATGGGCTTCCAAAACTCATGTTCATCCCGCCGCCCATGCCTCCAACCATCCCGCCGAGGCCACCGGGGGCGCTCATGCCGCCGCCCATTCCACCAAAGCCACCTCCTGCGCCTCCCCCGCCACCTCCGCCGAGGCCTCCTACTTGCATACCTCCTGGTGGTGTTCCGACGCTCATCCCGGGTCCTGGTGGCGGCGACCCACCGCCCCCAGCTGAGACTTGTGCATCACTCGGTTGCATGCCTCCGACCATCGTTGCCTGTGGCAAGACAGTGATATTGGCAGTGGAAGAATTACCTTTCGAGGATTGCGAAAGCGTTACGGATTGTTCGCCCGCACCCTGGCTGTTTCCATCTGCCACCAGCATCACTGCGATCAAGGCGGTTCCAAAAGCGATTCCGGTCAACGTAGAGATAGAAGGCATTAGACGAGTTCCTTGGTTGAGAAGAGATTCCAGAAGAGATGTTTCAATCGGTGGCTCGGGTATTGGTAGATCGTTCGTGATTGACTCCATCAGAACGTGGGTCGCTTCATTCGCGGCAGCTTGTTCCACCAGGCAAGTCTGCGCGGCTGCATAAGCCGTCACCGGCACGATGCCACGGCGTCTCAATCGACTCGCCAAGAGTTGCTTGCCGCGTTGCAGGCGACCACGAATCGATCCCGGCGTCGTATCCAACTTGTCGGCTAAACTGTGAATCGACAGACCTTCGTAAAGGTGCATGACGATGGCCGAGCGATAGTGTTCCGGTAGGTCCGCCAGTTCTTCATCCAAGACAATCGATTCGTGTCGCTGAGCAAGACGATCGAGTGGATCTTCACCGGGTGCAGGAGGCTCAATCATGGGGGAAGTGTCCCGTTCGCTGGAAGGCAGGGTGGCGAGGGAAGCACGCTGCGCGACGCGATGCAGCCATCCAACGAGGCGTTCGGGATGACGAATCTTATGGCCGTTTCGCGCGAGGTAGAGGAACGTTGTCTGAAACGCATCTTCCGCGTCGGCATCGTTGCGACAGCGACGCCGGCAGACGCTCAAAATCAGACGGCTGTAGCGTTGCACAAGCGTCGACAACGCGGCCCGATGTTGGTCACGGGTCCACGCCTGCAGCAAATCTGCATCACTGAGTTTTTCCAGCTCGAGTGCAACGGAAGCTGCCGGAAAGGAGGACGCTTCCGCGGGGTCACTGGTGTCAATTGACGCGATCACTCTCATGATAGGCTCGGTTTTTTGGGGACAACTATCACACTAGTGTCGCGAAGTACCGGAGTGGCGCGCGGAATTTGAAAAAGTTCCGCGGAAACCGACGTTCTTTATCCACGGCGGCTGATGGCCATGATGGGACAAGACGTCTGTGCAGCGATCTGCCGCGTGAAGTCGCCGAAGAGCTTCCGGTTGGGAGCGATTCTCTGAATGCCCAGAATCATCAGCCCCGCCTGTTGGGCACGTTCGGCAACGGCACCCACGGCGTCGTCGCTGAGGATCACTTCGCGATCCGAACGACCTGCCGCGTTGTCCGTCGCCATCCGGTCGAGTTCTCGCCGGATTCGCTTGAGTTCAGCTTCGGGAGTTTGCTCGGGGACGACTCGTAGAAACGTCACTCGGCGTTTTTGAGCTCGGGAGAGACTTCCCAATATTCGGGCGAGTAAATAATCGTGGCCACCACGCCCTGCAATTGGGACCAAGATTGGCTGGGTTTCATCTAAATACCAGTCCTGTGGCGCGCGCAGTACGACGACATCCATATTCAAATGACTGAGCAGTTCTTCCAACGCCGATTCACGCCCCGTCACATCGATCGCGCTCAGTCCTAACAACACGGCAGAGCAACGATGAAGTCGCGCGACTCGGGCGATCTCCTGCATCGGTGAGGGTGAGACCGTCGTCAACGTCTCAGCGCGAACCCCTAAATCCGTTGATGCCCTCAACAACTCGCGGATCACTTCTTGTGAACGATCGATCGGTTGCGAATCCGTCGTTGGATCCCAATTGGAGCTGGCGACCACGACGTTGTGCAGCAAAACGCGACCCATGTTCGCCGGAACCAACGTGTTTGCTAACGTGATCATCGCGTTGGCATTCTGTGGATTTGCAATCGGCACAAGTACCAGCGGGGTGTTGCCTCTTAATCGTGAAAGCTCTGGATCGGTGGCGATGTTCGTGACATCCATCAGTCGAGCTCGTCGAGCGAACAGTGACAAAAACAGGATGCCGCCCAAGCTCAACCAGATCACGGCGATCGTTCCTGCCGAAGGCACCGCGATGCCTTGAAAAATGGCAAGACCAACGCATGCCGTTCCTCCGACGATGGGAACAATCGGAAAACCGGGCACCCGAAACGGTGGTGGTGACGCGGCACTGCGTTGCCGAACCAAAATGCACAACCAATGAGCGATGGCAAACGTCATCAAGAAAATCAAACTCGATGCTGCACCAGCCGCTGCCACATCCGGCAATGCGAGCACTAGCAAAACAACGAGTGCACCGGTGACCAGGATCGAATAGGCGGGTGTTTGGCGGCTTACCGTCAGTCGGCTAATCCAACTTGGAAGTGTTCGATCGCGTGACATCGCCAAGGCAATTCTGGATGCGGCAAACAGGTTCGCTTGCAACGCGGTAAACATCGATAACACCGCGGCGACAATGACCAACCAGTAACCGCTTTCACCAAGGAAGTTGCGAGCAGCAATCGCGACGATCCCCTCGGGATCCGCCGCCGCCATTTCGGTGACTGTTTGATTCTCTGAGACACCAACAGTCGAGATAACAAAAAGCAGCGGCAAGTAGATCAGCAACGCAATCGCGAGCGAGAGGATCATCGCCCTGGGAATCGTCTTGCTGGGATTACGCACCTCCCCGCCAACAGCCGCGATCAAATCGAATCCTTGCAGCGCAATAAAGCTGTATCCCATCGCTTGAATCAGACCAGCCATGCCCGTCGTAAAGAAAGGCCGCAAAGCGTCACCTGACTTTTCGATCCGTTGGCCACCGAGTGCCCACAGTCCGCCGACAATCAACACACCAAAGACGACGACTTTGCCAACATTCGACCACGTTCCACCGCCACCGTTCTTGATAATCAGTTGAAGCGAAAGCAGTAAGATCGCCACCAGGGCAGTAGCCGTCTCAGCTCGCGCATCCATGATCCAATCAGGAGCTTCGTTGCCCGTTACTGCGATCAAGTCGCGGAGAAACACCAACGCAAAGAAACCGAAACCAATGGCGTACAAAACGGCGGCAACGATGGAGGCAAACCAGACGACCCATCCAACGGTGAAGGCAGCTTCGACCGATAAAACCTTGCGGCTGAAGGTGTACGTCCCACCGGATTCCGGAAACTTCGAAGCCATCTCCGCAAAACTGAGTGCGGTCAAGAACGCGATCAGTCCATTGAGTCCAAACGCGATGATGGCTGAAGGGCCAGTGACGGAGAAAGCAACGCCGGCCAAAGCCAAGATCCCACCACCAACGATCGCGCCCACACCGACGCCGGTAGCTCCAAAAAGTCCAAGGTGTCTATTCTGGCTAGAGATGACTGCGTCTCTTACGCGTGTAAACAAAGAATCCGCCTCCGATTCTCCAGTTAGATCCGCGATCGAGATAGGGGTGAAGACTCCGTTGTGGAGGAGGTTACGAATCCACTCGTTCTCGCCCCAGAGCTCTTGCAGTCTCATCCATTTTCAAATCTCGCTGTCATGGGGAACATGACCGACTCAGACTTGCGGCTCCCAGCCCGCCGCGTACTCGCGGCTCCACAGCGCTTCCGCATCTGGGTTGTTTAAAATGTGACCGTTAGTTGGGTCGGTTGTTAAGACACTGTTGGTTCGATAGGCGATATTGCCCAAGTGACATAGCAACGTGCTTTGATGCGCTTTTTCGATGTCGGCGTTGGGCAGTTGTCCCGTCCGAATCGAATGAAGAAAGTCGGCGAAGTGATCCGAGTCACCTGCTTGTCCCGAGCCCGAATCGATCTCCTTCGATTTCATATCATAGATTGTGTACGCATTGCTTCGAATGATCATGCTGCCCTCGGTGCCATGAAAGCTCATGCCAAATCCCGAATCATGTGGACCCAGCGGTGACCAACTGAGTCCTTCCCACGTGATCGTTTTGTCCTCAGGGAAATCCATGGTGACCATCATGGTGTCAGGTGTTTCCTGGTCATCTTCGTGTCGATATTTCCCGCCACCTGCCGTGACGCGTACGGGGTACGTGACTTGCAATCCCCATCGAGCAACATCGATTGCGTGCACGCCGTTATTGCCCAGTTCGCCGTTGCCCCAGTGCCAATGCCAATGCCATTGGTAATGAACCACGTTGTCCTTGTACGGACGATCAGGCGCGGGTCCTTGCCACAGTCGCCAATCAAGCCAATCGGGGACCGGTACTGATTTTCCTGTTCCAATGGCAGGTCGGCGATTGTTGTACCAAGTGCGCGAATACAGCACTTTGCCGATCGCTCCCTCGTGCAGCTTTGAGATGCCTTCAACGATCCCCGGCCAGGACCGTCGCTGCGTACCCATCTGCACGATCCGTTTGTTTTTTCTCGCCGCGGCAACGGCCCATTCACCTTCTTGTGGCGTGTGACTGCACGGCTTCTCAACGTACACGTGTTTGCCTGCCGAGCAGCCTAGGATCGTGGCCGGAGCATGCCAGTGATTGGGTGCGGCAACGATTAACGCGTCGACACTCGTATCATCGAGGATGCGGCGGAAGTCGCCGACAACTTTCGGCTGCTTGCCTTGTTTGTCGGACACCAATTGCCCTACCCGTCCGGCGGCTCGCGCATCGACATCGCAGATGTAGGCGATTTCCGTGTTCTTCGCGGCCATCATGCCATTGGCGATCGCCGCACCGCGTCCGTTGACGCCCATGATCCCAATGAGAACTTTCTCGCCTGGCGAATCCGAGCCGCTTTCTTGGCCTTGCACGGATTCAGAGGATCGCGCGGCCGCGGCCAAAGCTGCAATCGAAGCACCGGCTTTCAAGAAAACGCGACGGTCCCGTTGTGAATGAGATCGCATTTGTTGAGAGAGATCGTTCATGGCGAAATGGCACCGGCTGGCGTTGGTGAGGGCTCACAATTAAGGGGAATCGCCATTTTAATGTGGCTGAGGACCACACGTGTCACGACCCGTGGAGACGATCACTCTCCCAGGCTTGGTCCTTTTCACACGAACGTGGAGGTACACGATGTACGATTTTCCTTCTCCAGACGGTTTTTCATCACCCGAGGGTTTTCCATCACCAGAGGGCGACTCGGATCTTAATGGCGATCCAGCGTTCAACCATGAGTCTCTGGAAGGAGAGTTTGCAGTTCGGATGAATCCTATGTTTTTGGATCCGGATACTTTGTATTCCGATTTGAGTCCCGCGTATTCCTTTTTGGCTGGGCATTCTGAATGGGATTCAGAGCCTGCAGATCGCGTGGATGCCCGAGCCTGCGTTGCCGGATGGTTGATTGAGAGAATGGGCGCGGCGGGGCGGCGATTTGATGAAGATTTGCCCCGGTACTTACAACTGGGAACCGGTCAATGGTGCGGTGCGGAGTTCGCGACGCTCTTTCCAATTCGATCGGCTGCTTTGATTTATGCCCGAGAGTTTGGGTATGAACCGGGACGTAACGTTCGTCTCGTTTGGCATCGCAAGCAATAAAACTTCGCCTATCCGGTACAGAATCGCGGGAACGCGGAATCTTCCATCCACATTCACGAACTTTGGCGGGTCCGAAGATCGAGGTTTGTTGACTACAATTTGCTCGTGTCATAAACCCTTCGGAGGCGTCACCTTGAATTCGAGATTTGGACTGAGTTGGGCATTCGCAACACTTCTATCCATTGGAGTGTTGGCAGCCGAGCCGACCGATGAAAAAGCCGATGCAGATGCGATTCTGGCAGGGCATAGTTATCACGGTGAAGCCTTTAACGCAGGCCCTCGGCAGGCAGCCGAGATCATTCCTGGTATGTCGCCGATCGAATTCCCGACATCCACCAAGCTGCCATCGGCGCAGAAATTCATCGAACAAGGCATCGCGCAGCTCCACGGGTTTTGGTACCTGGAAGCCGAGCGGTCGTTCCGACAGGCAGCCAAGGAAGACTCTGACCTAGCGATTGCCTATTGGGGTATGGCGTTGGCTAACGCCAACAACAAGGAACGAGCTCGCGGGTTCATCGATGAAGCGATGGAGAGACGAGACAAAGCAAGCAAGCGAGAAAAACTGTACATCGAAGCACTCGAACGACTCCTGCCAAAACCAGCGAAGGAAGGCGAGAAAGAAAAGTCGAGTGACGAGAATAGAGACGATCGGAAGAAACGTGCCGAGCGGTATTCGTCCGATCTTGAGAAACTGCTTCACGAATTCCCTGATGATGTGGAAGCGAAAGCTCTTTTAGCCGCTCATCTTTGGATGTCCGAGCGCGCCGGTGTCAAAATCACCAGTCGATATGCCGTGGATGCGTTGATTGGAGATGTGTTCGAAGCCAATCCGATGCATCCGGCGCACCACTATCGGATTCACTTGTGGGATTACGCTCGACCCGAGAACGCTCTCGAATCGTCTGCAATGTGTGGTCCCTCCAGTCCCGGCATTGCACACATGTGGCACATGCCCGGTCACATTTACTCTCGCTTGAAACGATATGGAGATGCCGCCTGGCAACAGGAAGCTTCCGCGCGTGTCGATCACGCGCACATGATCCGCACACGTTTAATGCCCGACGAGATTCACAACTTTGCTCACAACAACGAGTGGTGTGTACGAAACCTCATCTATGTTGGGCGTGTTCAAGACGCGTTGGATTTGTCTCGTAATCTGGTATCGCTTCCGAGACACCCCAAATACAACACGTTGGAAAAGCGTGGCAGTTATAAGTATGGGCGACAACGTTTGTTGCAAACGCTCACGGAATATTGTCTGTGGGAAGAACTTATCAAGGAATCGGGCGGAGCCTATCTTCCACCAACCGATGATTCACGACAGCAAGAGGAGTGGCTTTCTTGGTTGTGCGTTGCACAGTTCATGACCGGTGACGACAAGTCTGCCAACCGGACGCTACGGTCCCTCAAACGCCGGGATCTCGCGCTTCAAATTGATCTGATCGATTTGAAAGACCGCAAGGAAGATGAGGAGAACGGAGAGACCGAGGAAAAACTCGATTCGGATGACGACGAAGACAAACCAGATCCTCCCACAGAGCAAGAAATCAATTCACACATCAAGTCGATTCAAAGAGCCATCGCGCGAGCCGAGACAGCGGCGGCAGTGAAACGAAAGGACTTGGAGGCTTACCGAACAAACGCCAAGAAGGCGAGTTTGAATTCGCTGATGCAAGCACAATGGTTGGCGGATCTTGGTGAGCTGGACGAAGCGATCAAGATGGCGGAGAAGTCCGTCAACAGTGGTGCGAACCAAGTGCGGCCGCTCGCGATCTTAGTGGATTTGCTATGGCGCAAGGATCGCAAAGAAGACGCTTTGAAACGATTCGAGACCTTGCGAAACGTCGCGGTTGAAGCTGACATCAAAACGCCGATTCTCGCCAAATTGAAACCGGTTGCCGATGAAGCTGGGATCGAAGGTGATTGGCGAAATGAAGTGCCACCCGGTGATGACTTGGGCGATCGCCCACCGCTTGATGAACTTGGGCCGTTTCGTTGGCAGCCTTATCAGTCGCCGTCATGGGGCGCAAAGTCTGCTGCGGGTGATTTGGTCAGTGGGGCAGAGTTCGACGGCAAGCCACGGTTACTGATTTTCTATCTCGGGTTTGGTTGTTTGCACTGCGTTGAGCAGCTTCATGAATTCTCGCCGAGGGCGGATGAGTTCCAACGCTTAGGAATTGAGACGGTGGCGATTAGCAACGAATCGGTTGAGCAGTTGCAATTGGGTCTAAAGAACTTTGACCGAGAGCTTGAGATTCCGCTGCTATCCGATGATGAGAAAGCCGTCTTTAAGAGCTTCCGGTGCTGGGATGATTTTGAGAATCAACCGTTGCATGGAACCTTCCTCATCGACGCGCGAGGTCGCGTCCGATGGCAAGACATCAGCTATGAACCGTTCATGGACGTCGATTTCCTATTGAAGGAAAGCGAACGCCTACTGAACCTCCCGTAGTTCGCGGGATGCGACCTCTCAATCATTTCATAGTCGCCGATCGCTCCGCGATCGTAGCGTCTCTTGTCCTGGTTATCGCGAGACCGGTTCATCATCTAAACCCAACACGCTGGCACACGCTACGACCGACGGAGCGGTCGGCGACGATGTCGTTTTGGACTCGTCAGCGCGAATTCCACTGCCCGAGTCCCGTTCATCATCCAAACCCAGCAACGCTGGCACACGCTACGATCGCGCGGCAACATTAGCGAGATTTACAGGGTGAAACCGTCATCGATTTGGGCGTTCTTGATCACGATGGGAATTCCATCTCGAATCTGAACGGCCTCGTCTTCTCCCTGGTTTTCGATTCCGTCCTTGTTTTCAATGCGGACGTTCTTCCCGATCCGGCAATTCTTGTCGAGGATCGTACCGGAGATATAAGAATTCTCTCCGATGCCGATCGGAACGACGCCGGAGGGAACGGAATCCGGGTTTTCCATAAAGTCCGCACCCATGACGACAGTGTCTTTGATCGTGGCGTTGTCGTTGATGACGCATCGCAGCCCAATCACGCTATTTTCGATCGTCACGTTGTCGCCAATCAGGCAGCCGTCCGCGATCAAACTATTGTTGACGGACGTCTTTCCCATGATGGTCGGAGGTAGGAAACGCGGGCGACTGTAAATCGGCGCCGAACGATCTCGAAGATCGAATGGAGGCGCTTTACTCGCCAAAGAAAGGTTGGCTTCGTAGAAGGCTCGGATCGTTCCGATATCTTCCCAATAGCCGTCGAAAAGGTGCACTTGCACTTTGTGATTGTTGATGGCCGACGGAAAGACTTCCTTGCCGAAGTCCTGGTGATCGGTGTTTCGTAACAGATCCATCATTAAGTCTTTGTTGAAGATGTACAGACCCATGCTGGCCAGGCAATCGCGGCCGTGACTGGGAATGCCTCGAGCATCGATCCAGGCGGGATCCATTCGCACCGTCGCGATTTCCTCTTCCGTTTGCGGCTTTTCGACGAATCCGCGTACTCTGCCCTCGTCATCAACCTGCATGATGCCAAGCGATGAAGCGTCTTTGCGGCTGACGGGGATACCTGCGATCGTGGCGCCTGCACCTGATTCGACATGAGTGCGCATCATGTCACGAAAGTCCATGCGATACAGTTGGTCGCCAGACAGGATCAGGACGTGCTCGATCCAGTCTTCTTCTAGATGGACCAGGTTCTTTCGCACCGCGTCAGCGGTTCCCTGGTACCAATCGGATCCGACGTTGACAGTTTCTTGGGCGGCCAGCAATTCAACAAAACCGCCACTAAAGTGATCAAAGAAATATGTCTGTCGAAGATGTCGATGCAAACTCTCAGAAAGAAACTGCGTCAACACGTAGGCGCGATTCAATCCGCTGTTGATGCAGTTGCTGATCGGGATGTCGATCAAGCGATATTTCGCTGCGAGAGGTACGGCCGGCTTTGCGCGAATCTTTGTCAGTGGGAACAGCCGTGTTCCGCGTCCACCCCCGAGGATGAGCGCGATTGTTCGAGAAAGATCCATGGAGGTTACTCTTGGGTAGAAGTCATTGACCCCGTGAGTTTACCAGTACTTCTCGAATCGGATAGTTCCCGGGCCCGGTTCGGCGTCACCTTCGTCCGTGAATCCAGCTGCTCTTAAAAGTGGCAACATTCCCGACGTGCTCGGCCGCTTGGCACCCGGCGGAGCGTATCCAATCATCGCTGGGTTTCCACACAGAAACACATGCGTGTTTTCTGGCGAGAGTGGATCGTCGGCGGCGCGTGCCAACTGACCTGATGTGAACAGATCTTGAAGGTATTGTTTACCGATGTAATTCGGATTCGACGTATCGAGGTTTTCTGGGTCTCTGGTCGTAACAGGCAGATAACAATACTGCGGGAACCTCTTGACCAGCTCAGCATGCTCAAGTGCGTAAGCCAAGTCGGCTCGGCGTCGAACGCTGGTCACATTGATAATCTTGCCCTGATGCCCCTCGGCAAGGAGATGGGTCGTCATCGCATTGTGCGGTGCTTCACCGGTGCCGGTGCCGAGCATCAATACCGTGTCGTCGGGGGCGATGTTCTCAAGCACGTAACGCCCCACGATCTTTGGTTGCACCTCGATGCGATCACCGGCACCCAGGCGAAATAAACGTGGCGTGAGGACGGGTGGTTTCT
This sequence comes from Planctomycetota bacterium, assembly GCA_039179795.1. Classification (GTDB taxonomy): domain Bacteria; phylum Planctomycetota; class Planctomycetia; order Pirellulales; family Pirellulaceae; genus Rubripirellula. Next base: position 98,738 of record JBCDEM010000003.1, read on the forward strand.
TATCCGGTGAATCGGCTTCCCGGACCAGGGTGATGTAAAACTCCAAGTAGTCGATTTGGTCGACGGGAGCGAGCTCACCCATCGGGTCAAGCATGGGGCAGGAGATGGAATACGCTCGGCGAGCCAATTTGCGCAGCTTTTTTTCCGGAACCTCTTCTGGTTGGGTCCCCTCGAGTCGCGGTTCCCAGTTTCCCAGTCCAAGGCCGACGTATTGGCCGGGCTTGAATGGCGGAATCGGCTTGTCCGGGCGAATGCGGAATCGCGCCAAGTCGCTGTGAGTATCGACCCGCTCGATAATTGTCCCGTTGTACAACTTCTCGCGAAGCTGACTGGCCTCTTCGGCCTTCACTGGTGCCGAATGGATCGTATCGCTCACTTTAAATCCTCCGCCGGGGTGTTTCCTCCGCCTTTCGTCTCCGAACGATCCTACGGCGATTCCTACCTGAATTTCGCCGAAGTTGATGCAGAATCATTGGATTTTCGGGTCCGCAAACACCACCTAATCTCAATATAATGGATCGATCGGTGGCAATGCGCGGTCAATTGCAATCACACTATCAATTGCAGTCACACTCACGACCCGCTCCGTGCCGGACTTGCAATCCATCCCCCGAAATTCGATTTTGAATCTTATGTTGCTCAGTCGACCTTTCATCGTTTGCGTTCTTTGCCTTTCGGCGTTGGCTTTGAACAGTCCTTCGAACGCGGTGGCCGAAACTTGGACCAGTCTTCAGGGAACGCATTCGGTCGAGGCCCGCATGGTGGGTCTCTGGGACGACAAAGTTGTGTTGCAGCTTCAGAATGGTCGCCGCGTCGCCGTGCCGTTGATGTCATTGAGAAGTGAAAGCCGGATTCAGGCACAAGAAATCGCTCGACGGTTGGACAGTGCTCGGGCCGAACGAGTCGCCGAACTTCAAGGACGCGCGACGGCAGCCGCGGCACCCGCACCGAATCCACTCCCGACACCCCCTGCTGCTGATGCTTACGTTCCGCCAAAAGCGAACGTGACCGCGTCGCAGTTCTTGCAGCAACTTGATGATGCGATCGCGGCCGGACACATCAAGGCGGTTTACGACGCGTTGCCACCGAGTTACCGCGCCGACATCGACTCGATTGTCAAACTCGCCACCCAACAAATCAGGCCTTCGACGTGGCAGTCGATTGTTGGCACGGCGCATCAAGCGGGTGATCTTTTCGTGACTCGACAGAATTGGATCTTCAGCAGCCCACGGCTCGACGCGTTAGATGAAGACCAAATGGATCAGCTTCGCGGGCCCGTGTTGGCATTCGCGAACGTGCTTCGCGTCGGACTCGAACCGAGCGCTACACAGGTCGATCGCTTGCAGGCGATTCCATTTTCTGAATGGCTCGCCGAAAGAGACAAGGCCGTCGCGCCGTACTTGGCTCAAATGTTTCGATACAGCGATACGTTTGGCCGAACCATTTCCGTTGATTCCGAACGTGATGGCGTTGCAACGGTCAGCCTGAAACAGGGATCGACCACGACGAAGGTTCAGTTCGTTTCGGTGGAAGGATATTGGGTTCCAAAGACACTTGCCGATACGTGGTCATCGAGAGTTGATTCATGGAAGGCTGAAGTGAATGGTGGTGGGGTCGATACGATGGCTGCGTTAATCCAAGGGACAGCCGGAACACTGATGCAGACGCTGGCTTCTGCTTCGGACGCAAACCAATTCCATACAGCGATGGACCCAATCTTGCCGATCGCTCAAGGGGCCATTGCTTCGATTTCTTCAAGCATGGGGCGCGGCGGCACTTTGGCTTCCACTTCTGGACCAGGCGGTGGTAACCGTGGATTCCAAGGTGGTTACGAAGACGAGGGATATGACGATCTCTACGATGAAGAGATGGGCGACGGATACGAATCTGAAATGGAAGAAGGTTACGGAGTTTCTGGCTCTGGATCCGGTGGGAGAGGATCGGGACGTGGTTCAAGCGGTCCCGGTGCTGGCCCAAGCGGTTTTGGATCCGCACCCGCATCAAACCAAGGTGGGTCGCAAAGTGGAAGCAGTTACGGATCGGGCAGCTCCGGTCCGCCAAGCGGCGCTGGATCCGGTGACCCTCAGCAAAGCGGCTACGGAAGTGGCGGTTCGGGTCCACCGAGTGGCGCTGGTTCAAGTGATCCACAGGAGAGCGGTTATGGAAGCTCTGGCTCCGGTCCACCACGAGGTTCAGGTTCTGGACAAGAGAGCGGTTACGGAAGTGGAAGCTCTCGCCGATAGCGTTCGAATTCCGCAAAATGTTCTTGAAACCGTTGGCTGGAGCGGCGACTGTTTGCCGTTAGCTGACGGTTTCTGTTTTGATGGTTTGCTCGACGATCGCTTGGTTCTATTCGTTGGTCACCGGTGTAGGAACTGTTCGGCTTGAATCGCCCGTCATCGTCGCGTGTGGCCATTGTCGGAGGCGGACTGTCCGGTTTGGCGACCGCTGCCCAAATGCACTTGGCCGATCCCTCCATCAGTCTGTCGGTTTTTGAGTCGGGACCGCGTATTGGCGGAGTGATCGATACGGAAGTTGTCGATGGCTACATTTTGGATCAAGGCGCGGACATGTTCGCAACGCAGCCTCCCGCTGCAATTGAGTTGATCCGGCAACTCGGATTAGAAGACCGGTTGATCGAGCCCGAGCCGACTCGTCGCGGAGCCCGCATTGTTCATCGAGGCAGGCTGGTCCCGGTTCCGGAGGGATTCGTCTTGATGCGTGCGACGCAGTTGATCCCGATGCTGACAACGCCGTTACTTGGGCTGACGGGAAAAGTGCGTTTCCTATTGGAACGTTTTGCTGCGCGACGAAATCATGATGGTGATGAATCTGTCCGTGACTTTGTGCTGCGAAGAATGGGTCAGCAGGTGTTGGACCGAATTGTTGCTCCACTTGCAGCAGGCATCTACACGGCTGATATCAACAAGCTAAGCATGCGAGCCACGATGGGTCCGATCTACGAAATGGAGCGGAAGTTTGGTTCGCTTGCTGCAGCCACGGTGGCGCGCCGCAAGTCCGGCCAGGACTCATTGGAACGTTCGAGTGCAGGTGCTCGATACGGAAAGTTTCGTTCGTTTCGAGGAGGAATGAAGGAGCTGCTCGAGTCTCTTGCTGATTCTTTACCGCCCAAGGCCATTCATTTGAACTCGTCTGTTACCGGCTTGGCACGATCTGATGAAGGGTGGTCGATTCGCATCCAGGATGAAACGACCGAACCTTTTGATCACGTGGTCCTCGCCGTTCCACCTCACCCGGCATCGATGCTTCTTCGTCCGTTGAATGAACACGTTGCGGTGGATTTAGATGCCATCGAAATGGCATCCGCCGCGATTGTGGTGCTGGCCGTTCCACGAGCTCAGATTAAAGGCAACATCGATACGTTTGGCTTTGTTGTCCCGCTGAGCGAAGGTCGGCGGATTTTGGCGGGGAGCTTTGCTAGTCACAAGTTCGCGGGACGCGCCCCAGAAGATCACGTCATCATTCGCGTTTTTATTGGCGGGGCCATGCAACCGGAGCTTTTGGATCACAGTGACGACGAGCTGATCACGATTGCTACCGACGAACTGGGTGAATTGATCGGAATGGGTAGTCCACCAACGATCGCTCGCGTCGTGCGTTGGAATCACGCCATGCCGCAATATCACGTCGGACACGTTGAGAAAGTCGAGAGGATCGATAACGAAATGAAATCGCTCGATGGAATCTCTCTCGTTAGCAACGCATTGCACGGCGTGGGCATTGCTCCGGTCATTGGATTGGCCGGTCGCGTTGCCGATCAGGTGGTCGCCCGATTAGAAGAATCAGGCGACGCGTCGAGCAGTGATGGCGTGGGGGCTCGTTCCAGCTCGTAACGAGACGGAGCGGTTGGTCAACGGGAATCGGATCTTCTTGAGCGCGTTGTGCATCGCCACGGCATCGCGGAAACGCTTTTTGGGTGAAGGATCAATCGATTTGCGAACGAGCGCGATGAAGTCTTGTGAAACTCCTCGTCTCAACCGATTGAATCCAGGTAGGGAGTCAAACGGATACTCGGGAACTTCTCCCGCCAACGTGCGATAGATCACCAAACCCAGTGAAAACACATCGCTTCGAAAACTAGGGCGGCCCATCGCTTGCTCAGGAGACATGTAACCGATGGTTCCGGAACCGGAGACGTCATACCCACCTCGCTCGAGTCGAGCGAGGCCGAAATCGCTCAACTGAACGACTTGGTTGGGAAACAGCACGAAGTTTTCTGGTTTGATATCGCGGTGCAGCACCTTGTTTTGGTGGGCGTAGGCGACAGCGCTGATCATCTGAGCAATCAGATCCATCGCTGTGGCACGCGAAATACGGCGACACAATCGATCTGACAGCGTCTCTTCGCCGAGCGGGAAGGCCATCACAAAATGACCCTCGATCACTCGCGCATCCTTTAGCGGAAGAATGCATGGGTGATCCAGTTTGGCCATTATCCGTACTTCGCGTTGCAGATCCGCGAGACTGCATTCGTCTTCGACGTACTGCGCGTGCGGGATTTTTAACGCGACCTTTCGGTCTTCAATCATGTCCTGCGCTTCGAATACCGTGGCGAATCCGCCTTCGCCCAGGCGTCTTCGGATTCGGTATTTGTCCAGTCTTCTACCGACTCGCAAGGTCGGTGCTTCGTCACCGTTAGCGCAGAAAAGGTTCAACGTTGGGGCCACAGCAATCTCTTCAGCGAGAAATCACGGGTCGGATTCCCGTGCAACAACCGAATACGGTGTGGTTGATTTCGCGAGACATGGCGAAGATGAAGGCAGTCTTCCGGCGATCAACCAAATGCCTAAATCGTCACATCTGGTGCGGCGAGACTACTTTTTCCGAACACTCGTTTTTGGCGTTGTACCGAGAGGCGATTTCCCAGTCCGGATAGACCGCACAGATTAACGCTGATAGGGTTCTCAAGGTTGGGGAAGCTTGCGGAACATCAGCAGTCGCATGTCACCCACGGCAGGTCCGGCCAGGTCAAGCGCTCGCAAAGTTAGCTGGGTTCGCCCCGGCTTTGCCACGATCTGCCCCAATTTCATGGAAGTCCATTCCTTGACATAGCCTTCGACGCGTTTGAAGCGATCCTCGTTCATTCCAATCAGCGGCACATCGTTCGCTTTTTCGATTTTCGTACGAATCGATTGGTCACCAAGGGAAAGCTCAAGCGTTGTGCCGACACTCGATTGCGGACACGCGTAATACATTTCAACTTCGTAGCGAGATTCACTGAGTATTTCGAGATCCCAAGTGATGGTGTCTTTCGTGTTTTTCCAATCCGTCATGAAGGTGCAATTGGGAAAACGATTGCTGCGGATAATGCTGCCACTCGGTGTTGCATCGCGAGCTGGCAACTGTGTCCAGGTAGCGTCCGGGTGGCCAAGAAAAAATGGACGTGTCTCCGGATCTCGCGAGGATCGCGGTTTCGCTTCAGCGACCCATTTTTGAAGGTCTGACTCCAACTGTGCGGCCAATTCTGGTTCTAGCTTGCTGAGGTCTTTCCTTTCACGCGGGTCGGCATTGATGTCGTACAGCGCGCCACCGGCTTGTTTGCGATAGCGATCCGTGCGTACGGTGAACTTGTTGTTCCAAGAGCTAAAGATCTTACGGTCTGACCAATCGACCTGGTCTTCACGTAACAGCGGAGCGATGGAAATCCCGTCGAGTGTTTTCTTGGGCTCAAACTCAATCCCCGCGAAATCGGCGAGCGTTGGCAACAGATCAATCGCCGCCGCGATATGTTTCACTCTTGTTCCACCGCGGACCCTTCGTGGGTAGCGGATCAAACATGGAGAACGCAGACCACCTTCATGGGTTGAGCCCTTGCGACCTCTTAACCCACCATTGAACCGCGAACCATTCGGACCGTTGTCGCAGAAGTAAACGACAATCGTATCGTCGGAAAGCTTGGATCGATCCAGATGATCCAATAGCCGACCCACGTTTGCGTCGATGTTCTCGCACATCGCAAGCGCTGCACGGGTATGAACAAGATTCTGTCGTTTTGCGTTCTCTGGAGCCGGGTCCGGAACGATCTCTTTCTCCTTGAATCGATCCCAAAATGGTTCGGGTACCTGCATCGGGGAATGCGGCGTGTTCAACGGCAAGTAGATAAAGAAAGGTTCGTCACGATGCTTGTCGATGAACTGGATGGCTCGGTTCGTCAGATCGTCGACCAGAAAACCGTCGCCTTGGACGATCTGTCCATTGTGCTCGAGCATGGGCGAGAAGTAGTTTCCCCAGTGGCCGCTGCAGAACCCATAGTAATCTTCAAATCCGCGCGCATTGGGATGATAGGGGTACTGCATACCGCTGTGCCATTTCCCGTAGGCGGCCGTGGCATAACCCGCATCGCGAAATACCTCCGCGATCGTTTGCTCATCGGCGTTGAATCGCTCACCGCCGGTCGATGTACTGTGAACCCCCATTCTCGCGTGATAGCGGCCCGTCAGAAACTCCGCCCGTGTCGGTGAACAAACGGCACAAACATAAAAGTGTTCGACCTCGGCGCCATCACGCGCCATCGCGTCGATGTTGGGTGTGGAGAGATTCGGATTCCCATGAAGACTCAAGTCCCCCCAACCTTGGTCATCGGTCAAGATCACGATCACGTTTGGTTGTTTTGATGATTGGCCGAAACTGCTCTCAATAGGCAACGCGGCTAAGACGAATAGGCACAAAAAGACAAACCACTTCATCGTCTTTATCCACTATTTAATTGCGGCAGCTGGAATCCCAAACAGACGGCAAGCCTACTCGGCTGAACCGCTGGATTCAACTGAGCAACTAGCCATTCCAAGTGGCCAAATTGTCGGCATATCGCCGCAGTTTCGGTTTGTTCTTCTCGATGGCCATCAGGCCCGCCAGTAAACAGATGCCTGTCGTGATTCCAAAGACCCACCACAACCAAACAGCGTCAAACGCATGATGAGCATGCCACACCATGCTGGTGACCCCCAAGAAAACAAAGGTTGCACCGAGATACAGGAATGGACGTACACGCAGAATCACACCAAGCAACATGCCGAACAGCGCGAGCGTAATCAGAATAATGGGCCCCGATAGGCTTGTGCCAATCTGTTGAATCAACATGTCGGCCGTGCTGCTGATGTAGATCACCAGGGTTGCCGCGTAGCGGATCGCCGCGGTCACGCTTGGTTGCAGTTGATTTCGATACAGGTGCACCGTGATCAACACACAGGCGGCTGGAGGGATCATCCAAATCTGAGGATGAGCCAGGAATTCCCAATTCGGTTGCTGGATTAAGAAAATCCACCAAGCTGCATTGGCAAGAACAATTCCCGTAACGCGCGGTAATAGCTTTTTCCAGATAGCCGAAATGAATAGGTAATACGTGGCTCCAAGGATCAACAGCACATCGTATCGAACGAAACCTTCGATAAACTTCCAGTTCAAATCGAAACCTCGTCCACTGAGCCAGAAGCCCAGGACCGGTATCATCGGTAGATACAAGGCGGTGACGCGCAGTGTTCCCGCCATCACTTCGTCCTTACGACGTTTGGACCATTCGACGGCCCCTACACTGGCAAAGGCCAGTGCAATCACCACGTAGGGCCAGTGTTGTCGCAGGCTCGCGAATGCCCATTCACTGTTGCACAGATAGACGTGCAGCCAAGTAACGGCCGCAAATCCCTGTGCCGCAACGATCAGAATGCGACGTTCGTTATCCGAAAGTGAAAGTTGTTCACGCCACGAGGAACGAGGGCCGGACAGGATTGCAATCACGGTTGCTAATAAGCTGAGTGTCGCCAAGGTGACCGCAACTCCGATGATCAACGGGATGGAAACGCCAGCGATGCGACCACCATTGTGAAGTCCCGCCTCCATGATCAACATCGCGATCAATGATCCGGTCGCTACCAGTCCGGTCGTCTTCGCCCCGAGGACTAATGCTGAATTCCAACGTTCTGCCATTGATGTTCCCAGCAGCTTTGGCAAAAGGAAGATCATCGTCGGAATCGTCAACACAGCAGCAACCAACCAGCGCATGCTCGCCGCCAGGAAGGGCTCGGCCGTTTCAGCACCAGGGATCGTCGCGAGAAAGCCAATTGATGCCAGTCCAAGAAAGACGGCTAAGTAACGCAGTCGATTGGATTCACTCGTTTCAGCCGTTACGGCGACCGACCAGGCACAAAGAACCAACGTCAGCGTGCTCAGTTGTGCATCCACCATCGGAGTAGAGGCGGCAATCATCGCGACGGTTGATATCGCTGCAAACGAAGCCACAAGCGACGCCAACCGCCAAGTTGATCGGCTGGCTTGGACAAGATGTACGTGGTACTCGTCCCCTGCAATTCGAGTCATCCATCGCGAAAGCGGTGTAAGCCAGTGCGAAGTCAGCGCGACGATGAATCCCGCCGGCAAAAGCACCCACACCCACCGTTGCGACTCAGTCACTTCCATTGAAATCGCGACATGCGAAGCGACCAGCGATGACGCAATCGTTAGCATTGCCAACTGAAGCGTCCAAGCACTACCGCGGCCACCACGAGTGAATCCAGAGAAACCAACGGCGATGTAGGACCCAACGCGTAACCACAACAACGGATCGGTCCATGCAACGTCGGTAAATCGTTGACCGTTCAGCGTGGCAAGTAACGTCTCGACCAGCAGACCTGCCAGCAACAGACCTGAAAACTCCATGTCCCCGAGTGCGATGGCCGCACGATGACGCCGCTGATCAAGATCGCCACGGCGATGTGGATGAATCAACCGCCAAGTCAACACCCATGCCGATATCCAGACGACGGTGATTGTCCAGGATTGTTCCCAATAGGTTGTTTGAGTGATCTGTCCGAGGAGCAAGTAAGTTCCACCAATCACCGTTAACCAACCCAACAGTCGGCTGAATCCCAATTCCGACCATCGTGATTCTGTACGGGTCGACGTGATGGGTGCGAGAAGTCCCAGCATCGTTAATCCGAGCAATGCCAGCCAAGGAAAGATCGTTCCGTTGGGGCTCATCAACACGGATGCCGCGAACAAAATTAGGCCTAGGATCGACACGTGGCCAAAATCCCATACGGACTCTCTGACCCGGTATCTGGCAAGCGACAGTGCTCCAGCGATCAGAATCAAACCGCCGGTTAATTCGGCGGACGAAATCGCTGGTGTTAATCCCCTGGATGATACGAACCAAGCAGCTTGGCCCGACAGAATGGAAATCACCACCGGCCAGCACATCGAGAGTCGATCAAGACGTCGACTGGCCGGTGTTTCGTCAGAACTCAACGATGGATCTGAAAGCACCCACGGCAACGACAGCTTGCCCGCAAGCCACATGGCCAATGCGGTGCATGAAATCAAAACACAGGCCACGCCACCGACATGATTGAGCCACGAAACATTGAAAAGCACGTCCAGCGTAACGGCCGACGTGGAGCCAATTCCAGTCACGGAGACAAAGACAGATGAGAACGTCAATGCAAAGCCGTCCGAACCGTCTCGTCTCTCGGTGACCCAAGCGCGTACAGCCAGAATCCAAACGGCGGATGCCAGTGCTGCGATCTGCAACCAAACGATGCGGTCTGTTTCCACGATTGCAGGAACGAGAATTGCCACGGCCGCAGGAGTGAGCAAGGCAGACGCGGTCAGCAACGAGCTTCGAGAAGCATGTTGGGAATAATCTCGGGAAGCGATCTGGGATTCACCTTTTCCATCTCGCCTCGCTTGATTCAACAAACCGAAGGCAATGATCAGCCACCAAGCAGAGACTGCGGCAGTTGGACCCAGTTCTGCCATCGCTCCTTCAGCAAGCGGTTGATACCAATGCAGTTGAAGCAGCAACACCGAAGCGATCGCGACCACGGTGATGGCAACGGCCGAGGCAATTTGCAACGTGGATTTCGCTAGGAGCGATTTCCTGCGGATCAGCAAAGAACTCGAAACATATCCACCGAGTGCGATCAGTGTTGTCGCCAAGATCACTCGATGGGATATCGAAAACGGACATCGTTCAGCGAGTTCTGTCGAAAGCCAAACGAGTGAAGCGACACTGACGATCGAAGTGAACAGATGAAAAGTGACATCGGAGACTTCTTGTCGATAAGTGAACCAGGAAACGACCGCACCGAGTGTGAGCGACGTCACGGGCAACCACCAGGGAGGACCGCCGAGAGCAGGGTCTTGGCCGGTAGCGGAAGCAAACAGGATGAAAAGGGACCAGACGGATCCAACGACCAAAAGCGTTGTTTGAATGCCCACAAGCGTGCCATCGACCATCCATTTCGGTGTCGCTGTGCTATCCGCGAACGAACCCAAACGCTTCGACAGAGCAGGCTTAAAAGCGACCATTCGAATAACACCGTCGCGAATGATCAGCCATCCGACGCAAACGAGTCCGATCAAGATTGCCCAAGCCCAAGGGGCCTGTCGATGCGACCAAGCGTCGTTGGTGAATAACCACTGATCAAATCGTCCAAAACCAATCACGACCGCTGTTGCGATGGTCACCAGCTGAGAAAAACGCAGAACGGTCAGATTACCTTTGATCGTCCAGTTCCAAGCGAAACATGCCGACACGATGCCCAAATAGGTCGCTGATAGAGTCCAGTTCGTCGGCGCGTGGAAGCACGCGATCCCAGCCGTTGCCGTCAATGACGCACTGCTGACTAGCAGCCAGATGTTTTTTGCACTGCAAGCATCTTCGACGGACTCCCCACGCCATTTCGCCCACGGGCCCAGCAATTCACAAAGTGATGTTAAGGTAATCCCGATCGCCAACAGGGTGATCATCCACACATCACCTGTTGCCAGCGGCTCACCGATGGCAATGGGCTGAAATACCGACAACCAAGTGAATGCGACCGCAACGAGCGCTCCTATTTGAATCGAGAGATGCCGGCTGGACGTGGCCGCCGCAGCGATCGCGGTCACTGACAGCACGCAAGTCACGACTGCCGCTGGGATATCACCGAGCAGCGAAGGCGGACTGACGGATAGAATCGATGCTGTGATGAGCAGCAGTGTTGTCCAGCCCGCTGCAGCGACTGCCATCGGTCGCATGAACGTTGAACGTCGACAGCTGACTGTCAAAATGCCAACGATGAAGGTGACCACTGCCATCGCCACCATCGGTTCCCCACCGATCACGCGTCGCCAGAGCACTAAGTCGCCCCATACAAAATCACCGATCCAAATCGGAGATGTCATCACGGTTGCCAACCCGAGTGGAATCGTTGCCAGTGCCGCCTGACGTGGCTGATGGGCGATCCAGCTAAGCAGCAACAGACTCGAGGACAAGATAATGGCCCAAGACCAGAACCACTGTTGGCTGTAGATCGACGGCGGTAGAGTTGTCCATGCGATCCCGAGCAGCAGCGAGTAAACGATCGCTCCAACAATCGACTGCGTGCCGCCTCGCGCCGACTTCATCAGCAATCGTGATAAGCCGGCAAGTGCCGTGATGGCTGGAATGGCTGATAATGCGATCGCTAGGTACGCTTCCATCCCGTGGTGCCGAACCATGAACGCCAGATAGCCGGCTGAAACGGCCAGTGAATACGCTCCAAACGCAATAACCAAGATTCGCGTTCGTGCACCTGCTTTGCCTAGTGTCATGTCATCACGGCGGGCTCGGATCATCATCATGCACGCGGCAACGACAGCAAGAGACCCACCAACTAGCAGCCAACCGGCTTGTGCTTCCATCGTGCGTACGGCGGCTGGAATGATTGGCAGGATCGCCACAGGTCCCGCGATGACGATCATCATTGGAACGGCATAGGACTTCCGCACTAATGCCCTTCCGCTGAGATACAGAAGCCAAAGGTAAACGCCACCGGCTAAGGTGATTCCAGTTAACGTGATGGGGTCGTTAAGCTGAACCGCGTCACCGGACGCTCCAGCCGCCGCGAGTCCTGCCAACACGCTCAGCGGGACGAGCAATGTAGCGATCACCAACACGGCTCGACTGGTATGTCGCAAACGCCAGCGCGAAAGCGTGTAGAGCCCGGCGGCAAAGATTGCAGCGTTCGCTGCAAGGAAGATGAGCGAAGGAAGGACGCGATGCGTTTCTACCAACGGACTCCACAGACTGATAACCAACCCGATCGAGCAAACGACGATCAGCATCCCGGCGACGAGCTCTCCCCAGCGAATATTGTGTGCCGCCAAGAACGACTGAATGATCTCGGCGCGGGACAGTGCCGGTGCCGTTTCGACTGGCTCTAGGTTCGTTTCTTGATGGTCCGGGATGGTCGCAGTGACGGAAACTGGCGGCTGTCCCGTCGAGTGATTTTCGGCGGCAAAACGTTCTGCACTCGGTTCGGTGACCAGCGTCGCAACCAAGGGGGCTTCCGGTTCGTCGAAGGGTCGGGTCCACGGATCGTCCTGTGCCAGTTCCGGCGATGGCGGGACCCTTGCTGCTTCCTCAGCGACGTCGTCGACTCGTCCAGGTGTTTTCTCAGCTGCTGACTGCCGGGAAGGCGTGCTTTCAGGCGGGAGAAGTGTTCCGAGTGTGCTGACGTCTTGATGCTCCAAAACGCGTAGCTTGCCACGCAGTGCGTCTGCCTCGCGCCCGTCAAGGATGCCTTGCTCACTCAGACGCCAAATCACACGGCCAGTCGCTTCGAGATCCGCTTTTGGATCCGGCAGTGTTGAGTGCGCGGTGGATGAAGCGATGAGGCTTTCGTCGACTTGGCCCGTGAGGATGCGAAAAAACGTGCGAACGACGACCCAGCTCAGATGCCCAAAGACGGTGATGAGCAGCCAAGCCAAAAACAGGGCAAAAACGACTTCCACCATGAGGACGATCTCGAAAGGGAATCGGGTGATTCCAACCTAGTGCCCATACCTTGAGAATTGTTCGCGAAAGCCAGCTTATACTGCTGAGATGAAGAAAAGACCGCCATCTTCGTCCAGCGAAACACCGACCATGGGTGAGGGAATCACCTTGGAATCCGTCATGGCGGATTACATCGAGCGGATCGAAAAGGGCGACGCACCGCCGCCGGAGACGTACCTGGCGTCGTATCCACAGCATGCTGCCGAGCTTCAGACGTTTTTCCGGAATCATCATTGGATGGATGATTCACCACCGTCGCAGAAGACGTCGTTGGTTGGAACGGTGGTCGGTCCCTACGAGATTGAAGCTGAGATTGCCCGCGGTGGCATGGGAGTCGTTTATCGAGCGCGTCAGCAGACTTTGGACCGCACCGTCGCATTGAAACTCATTTCATCCGGTGTGCTGGCAGGTGAAGAAGAGCGTCGTCGTTTCCGAACCGAAGCCGAGGCCGCTGCGCGCCTGCAGCATCCGGGCATCATCCAGATTCATGAGACCGGTTCCTGGCAGGGACACGAGTACTTTTCGATGACGCTTGTTGAAGGGCCAACGCTACAGAAACGCGTGGACGACCGCACGTTCGACGATCGAACGTCGGCGCGTCTTGTTCGTGATGTGGCTCGTGCTGTTAGTTATGCCCATCGCAGCGGAATCATCCATCGCGATTTGAAACCGGAAAACGTTTTGATCGATCCGGATGAACGACCATTGGTCACAGACTTTGGTTTGGCCAAATGGCATCGTGAAGGGAGCATGATCACACGGACGGGCCAGGTCTTAGGAACGCCACACTACATGAGTCCTGAGCAAGCATGTGGACGGGGACTTGGGGATGCGAGTACGGACATTTATTCGCTCGGCGCAATTCTGTACGCGCTGTTAACCGGGCAACCGCCCCATGTCGGCGATTCTGCAGCAGAAGTCTTACGAAGCGTGTTGCAAGACGAGCCCGCGGAACCGCGTTTCTTGAGACGCGATGTGCCCACCGATTTGGAAAAGATCTGTCTGAAGGCCATTCAATTCGAACCGACCGATCGCTATCTAACGGCCGAAGCATTTGCTCTGGATTTGGATCGATACTTGGCTGGCGAACCAACCGACGCTGCGGGGAGCGGTTTGCTAGATCGTTTCGCTCGTGAGATCCGGCGCGACCAACATCAGCCACACTTCGCGGCGTGGAGCCGTGCGTTGGTGTTAATTGCGTCGATTATCTTTGTCAGTCACTTGGCGATATTCATTTTGGACTTGGCGAACTTTCCGCGTTGGATCGCGTTTTGGGTGCCGCGTATTCTGATGTTGGTGACAATCTTTGCCGCGATCTATCGTGCTCGCAGTGGATCGCTGTTGCCACGCAGTGTGGCTGAACGTCCGGTCTGGTCCATTTGGATTGGCTACTTGTTGACGCTTGGTACCGTCAATCTGCTATCACTCACGGGGAGCATTGAACATGACAGTCTGTTCCCCCTCACGGCTGGTCTGAGCGGATTTGGATTTGTGGCAATGTCGGGCCATGTTTGGGGAGGTGCCGGCCTGTTCGGACTTGCCTTTTTCGCTGTTGCATTGATCTCGGTATACACGATTCAATTCGCGCCGTTGCTCTTTGGAACGCTGTGGCTCATCAGCTTGCTATCGTTAGCGAGACACTATCGATCGAGGGTAGACGGTTAGCATCTGTCGCGTAGCATCCGTCGGGCGTTCGCTTTCAATTCCGTCTCATCCTTGTTCGTCTTTCGGCTTCGTGGTCGGTTGTCATACCTAGGGTGGCGAGTGATAGACTAAATAGGCCCACGAACAAATCATTGACCTCATCAACTCGACATGACATGGATGCCGACAGTCTTGCGTTGCAGCTTTCATCTCCGGTTCAATATTTGCCCGGCATGGGTTCGGCTCGGGCGGAGCGATTGAAGCGACTTGGTTTACGCACAGCGCAGGATGTGTTGTTTTTGTTTCCACGTGATCATGAGTTTCCCGCACCAGCGACTCGTGTGGATGATCTGAAAGAGGGTGAGCCAGCATCGCTTGTTGGCGAGATTACCGATTCCGAATTAGTTTCGCGAACGCCCGGGAAGTCCGTGTTCGCTGCGATCGTCGAAAATGAATCGGGCGTCGTGCGTATTCTTTTCTTCAACCAGCCATTTCGATCCGAACAATTGGTGCTGGGTCGGCAAGTGATGGTCACCGGGACACCGAAGCTGAACGGTTTAAGGATGGAAATGGTCCATCCCAAAGTGACGTTGCTGGATTCAGATGAGAAAGACCCAAAACCGAGAATCCTTCCGATCTATCCACTAACCGATGGGATCAAGCAGACCGAACTTCGACGACTGACGGACCAGATGGTGCATGCTCTGGCGGGACAGCTGTCCGAAGTGATGTCAGAATCGTTTCGACAACGCTGCGCCGCCCATTTGCGAGCGCGAGGTTTGTGGGAGAACGATCAGTCATTCCCTGATATTGAGACAGCCTTGCAGCAGATGCATTGGCCGGAGGATGAGCGTTCGTTAAAGCGGGCTCGCGGAAGATTTGTGTTTCAAGAGTTACTCGTGATGCAGTTGGCGCTCGCCATGCGTCGACGCAAGCTGACAACCGATCTGCGCGCACCGCCATTGCCGTCTTCAGCCATGATTGATGCGCGCATCATCCAACGCTTTCCGTTTGAGTTGACCGGCGAACAAATACGCGCGACCGAGGAAATTCGCCAAGATATGGCTCGCCAATTTCCGATGAACCGGATGCTGCAGGGAGACGTGGGCAGCGGAAAAACGGTCGTCGCCGTTTACGCGATGATGCTGGCTGTGGCGAACCAACATCAAGCCGTGATGATGGCGCCGACCGAAGTGCTCGCGCGGCAACACTATTCAACATTGACACGGATGCTCGATTCCAGTCGCGTGCGGATTGGTCTTCTATGCGGTTCGCTAAACGGTTCCGAGAGACAAGAACTTTCTCGTGCGACGGCGGCGGGTGAGATCGATCTAATTATCGGAACACAAGCGCTTATCTACGGCGAACTGGATTTTCATCGGTTAGGACTGTGCGTGATTGATGAGCAACACAAGTTTGGAGTCAATCAGCGGGTCGCATTACGGAGCGGTGGTGTCGATCCTCACTATCTCGTTATGTCGGCTACTCCAATTCCTCGCAGTGTCGCGATGACGTTGTTCGGGGATGTCGATCTGAGCAGTTTGCGAGAGTCGCCTCCTGGAAGGGTCAAGGTGAACACCTATCTTGCCCGAGATGATTGGAAACCGAGGTGGTGGAGCTTTGTTCGCGAACGATTGGATGAAGGCCGGCAAGCGTACGTGGTCGCGCCTCGCGTGCAAGCGGCCGATACGGATGGAGACGTGGGTGAAGATGTTTCGTCGGTTGAAAGTGTCGTTGAAGAATTGCGGCGGGATCAGCTAAAGGAATACGAAGTCGGTTTGTTGCACGGTCGCATGTCACCGGAAGAAAAGCAGGAGGTCATGCGATTGTTTTCAGATGGCGAGCTGGACGTCCTGGTGAGCACCACCGTGATTGAAGTTGGCATCGATGTCCCCAACGCGACCGTCATGACCATCCTGGGTGCTCAGCGATTCGGCTTGGCCCAACTGCACCAACTTCGCGGACGTGTTTGTCGCGGAAACCACGGAGGACACGTCGGCGTGTTCACCGATGGTGATCAACCGGCCCTCGAACACGAACGACTGCAGGTATTTGAGAAAACCGAGAACGGTTTTGATCTGGCGGAGGCTGACTTTGAAATGCGTGGACCGGGCGATGTGCTCGGACAGCGTCAGAGCGGATTGCCACCGATGCGTATCGCGGATCTACGGGAGGACGTGGAATACCTCAGCGCGGCACGTGAACTCGCACAGCAGATGATCGATGAAGATCCGGAGTTGGACGACGAGTCGTTTGCCGAATTGAAGCAACAGGTCATGCGGCGATACGGAAAACGATTGGAACTTGGCGACGTCGCGTAATGACCTAAATGAGTACCCGGTTTATTCACGATTCGTCGCGCTAGCTCAAACGCTCAGCCCTCAACCAGCTGGCCATCTCTCAGTTGTAAACTCCGTTGCATAGCTCCGGCTAGCGTGTCGCTATGCGTCACGGCTATCAAGATCGCTCCCATTGACTGCTGCAAGCGAATCAAGAGTTCCGTGACCGAATTCGCAGTGGTGCGATCAAGGTTACCAGTGGGCTCATCCGCAAGAATCAGTGTCGGCTTCATCAATAGCGAACGGGCAATTGCAACACGTTCTCTTTCACCGCCGGATAACTCGCTGGGTAAGTGCCCCAATCGACCACTTAGTCCGACCGCATTGATCAATTCTTGGGCTCGTTCGAGTTCTTCCGCATTGGGCTTTCCGCCGGCGATCGTTGGCACCAACACGTTCTCGATCACGGTAAGTTGGGGAAGCAAATGGTGATCCTGAAAAACGAACCCGATCTTGTGATTTCGAAAATCAGCAAGCTGCGTTTCGTTCAATTGAAACGGGTCTTTTCCATCGATCAACACGGATCCGGAGTCAGGTTGATCGAGCGTTCCGAGAATCTGCAGCAGCGTGCTCTTTCCGCTTCCACTCGGTCCGACGATGGCAACCGAATCACCACCATTCAAATCGAGGTTTAAGTCGCGGAGAACATGCAACGGTTCACCTGCGGTCGGAAATGACTTGTTCAGACGGGAAACGGATAGCTGACTGTTTGGCTGGGAGTCGTTCATGCGATCAGGTGACAAAGTGCGATGGTCGCTATGCCGTAAAATGAGTATTCAACATCAGCCGTTTGGTCGAGGGCGAAACCGACAAAACCACCCTCCGGCGACTGCATGGATAAAGCATATCGTTGTGCGACTTCGACGTTGATAAGGGACGTCGCATTCAAGTCGCTCAGGGTCAATAATCCCGTGAATGTGCTCAGCAGATCTGCAAACGGAATTCGGGTATTTGCCGTCAAGCCGCCTTCATCGGATTGCATCTCGGCCAAGAACGAAGCGGTGTCTCCTTGCTCTTCCACACTCAATCGGCCGGTTGCTTTTAGTGTTCCGATCGCAGCGGCCGTCGGATTGACCCCAGCTCGCTTGGCCGCTCGGATCTCCAGGTAGCCACCTTCTTCGTGTCGTTGTGTTTCGAGGAATGACTCGATGCCGTCCACATTGGGAACGGGTACCTCAATCAACTGGTGACACAGGACCGTCAGAAAAGTCTGATACGTGCTGCCAGCGCGACCTTCGGGTGTCTTTGCGAACCCACCGTCCTTGGTTCGCAAACTTTCCATCAATTGGGCAACATTTTGACGCCACATCTGATCTTCATCATCGATCACAACTTCTCCTGCCGCCAATTCACAAATGGCGGCGGCAAAAATCAATGAAATGAGATCAATGATGGACTCTTTCTTGCTCAGACGTTCTCGCAGAAACGCAGCCGCCTTCTGTCCCAAGGGCCCATCGATGGCGTCGAGGATCCAAAGAGCGCGAAGGGCAAAGGCCGTGTAGTACGGATCACTCTCTCCTTCCCTCCCGGCGAACCCACCATCGGGACGCTGTTGTGCACGCAGCCAGTCGGCGTGCCGTTGACGGAACGAAGGATCGATTTGTGAAGCGCCAAGCGCTAGTCGAACAGTCAGATCTTGAAGGTAGGGAACGCTCACGCAGTCCCTTGTGGGTTGAAATATTGAGGTTCGTTTCCAGACTTCCACTTAATGTTGCAACCAATCGATGGTGTTTGATCAGTGCTTGGTGTGTCACCGGCCAATACTGTATCGAGTGCTGCCCGAAGGTCTTCGCCGGTCACGGGAATACCGGAATTGGGGCGACTGGCGTCGAGTTGTCCGCGATACACAAGCGAGTTGTTTCCGTCGAACAAATAGAAATCAGGCGTGCACGCAGCGGCGTAAGCGATCGCTACGCTTTGGTCTTCGTCGTAGAGATACGGGAATGCGTAACCTCGCATCTCTTTTTCTGTCGCCATCGCTGCGGGTGAATCATCCGGATACTTTTCCGCATCATTGCTGCTGATTGCGACCACAGCGACATCTTTGGCCAAGTAGTCGTCACTCAACTGCTTTAGCTGTTCTGCGATGTGCTTCACAAATGGGCAGTGATTGCACATGAACACAATCAGCAGAGCACGTTTACCGGAAACGTCGCTGAGCGAAACTTGATTGCCATCGGTATCGGGCAATGAGAATTCAGGGGCAGTCGTGCCAAGCGGCAACATGGTGCTGGCGGTTCGAACCATGTCAAAACCTTCGGGGATGAATGTGATGCAAACAAAAATGGACGTTAAGGAAATCGATGCTATTTGGGAATTTGGTCCAGCAGCCGACCAGGGCTTCCCATCGCGTGGTAGCCACCGTCTATGTGCAGGATTTCTCCCGAGATTCCTTCGCTATTATCCGAGAGCAGGAAAGCCCCCGTTCGACCCACTTCCTCATGGGTGACATTGCGTCCCAGTGGTGCCATGTACTCATAGAGTTCCAACATGCTTTCCACTCCCGCAGCACGGCCGGCAAGCGTACGAACCGGGCCTGCCGATAACGCGTTGACGCGAACACCATCTGCACCCAAGTCAAAGGCGAGATAACGCATCGTCGCTTCCAAGGCCGCTTTGCAGATCCCCATCACGTTGTAACCGGGAACGCACTTCTCTCCACCGAAGTACGTCATGGTGGCGATCGCTCCGCCGGGATTCATGATCGGCTTTGCGGCAGCCGAACAGGCGATCAACGAATAGACGCTGACGTCCATCGCCAATTGAAATCCTGCTCGACTGGTGAAAACGGTATCGCGTGAAAGGTCATCGCGATCCGCAAATGCTATCGAATGAAGGAGGAAGTCTATTTTCCCAAACGTTTCCCCAGTGTGTTCAAAAACACTGCGGATGTTGTCGTCATTCTGCGCATCCATAGGTATGAGGAACTTTGCGTTCTCATATTTGTCTGTTAACTGGGCGACCCGTCGCCGATTGCGTTGACGTTCATCGTCTTCGCGATCCGGCAGATGGGTGAACCCACATTCACCACCGGCTTCCATGATTTGCTTGGCGATCGCCCAAGCAATGGAGTGGTCGTTGGCCACACCTAGAATGAGCCCTTTTTTTCCGTTGAACTGCATCGTGTCGATTTCCTGGAACTGATCGGATTTGCCCTCGGTGTTCACTCGGTCACCACCTCGGCTGAGTGACAACATACCGCAGGGGTGTGATGTTCGTCCATTTGCCTACCGAATCACCCGAAAGAACAGTAAGTTGACTCACTCAATCTCACCAGCGGACCAAGTTGATCAATCCAATCTCTTGCGGAAAACGAGGACGGATTTGCCACATCGCGCTTCTGACGATATCGAATCGATCGAGTTTCGGCTGGCCGTCGAATTGGTCAACGCGCTTCGAGATGAGACTTCGCGATCCGGATTTCTTTCGACCGTTCTGCCCGATTTGATGCAAACGCTCGATGCTGATGCCGGGGGAATCGCCCACCAGCAACGTGGTCGCTGGCTCTTGGATTACTGGTCCGGAGATGCTGCACCGACACTTCCGGAAATGCTGATTGGCGAGAGTCTGGACCAGGGACGCATTCAACACTCCGACGGATGGTGTGTGATCCCCGTCCTGTCGGACATGGGTGAACAAACCGCCGATGCGAGTGAAAACGCGTCCGCCGCCATGATTTTCCAAATCGGCAATAATACGACGTCCACTGGTTTGAGTGAATCGTCGGCACGTCTACAAAACGCTGCGAATCTGTTGGGCGTTGCGCTGCAGCGAATGCAAACGCGCGAACGGCAAGTGCAAAGAATCGAGCAGCTGAATGCCGTCTTGGAAGCTGCCGCTGAATGGCAAACGCTCGACGATGATGATGCCCTGCTGCGTCGGATCGCTGATACCGCGACACACCTGCTGAACTGCGATCGGGCAAGTATCTTCCTCTGGGATAAGCGACGAAAGAAACTGATTGGTCGTCCGGCACTTGGTGTCGAAGGTGATGCGCTCGAAGTGGACGATCATGCCGGTGTCGTGGGAGAGGTCCTGAATACGGGTGAATACACCATCTGGAATGGTGGTGCCGATGATGAATCGCGAGTGAATCGTGATGTGGACCGATCACTGGCATTCGAAACACGGTCGCTCGTCGCCGTGCCAATGCGCGGTCAACGCGATGCGGTAATCGGTGTGTTTGAAGCCATCAATCACCGTGGTGATGGATTTGAATCCGTTGATGCGGCGTTACTGAGCGACCTGGCGATGCACGCTGCCGTTGCGATCGAAGGTCAAAGAGCTCGCCGAAAGCTGACTGAGAATCGCGATCGTTTGGTCGACGACGCAGCGTCCATGGCAAACCTCATCGGTGAACATCCAGCGATTGATAGCGTTCGGCAGAATGCAACAAAGGTTGCGAAGACCGATCTATCTGTTTTGATTCTGGGCGACAACGGAACCGGTAAAGAAGTTTTGGCCCGACATGTTCATTTTGAAAGTGAGCGTCGCAATGGTCCCTTTATCGCGGTGAACTGCGCTGCCCTGGTTGAGACGTTGCTTGAAAGCGAATTGTTTGGCCACGAAAAAGGTGCGTTTACAGACGCCAACGCAACACGCGTGGGTAAATTTGAACTGGCAAACGGTGGAACGCTGTTTCTCGATGAAGTCGGCGACATGAGTCCCGGTGGTCAGGCAAAACTGCTGCGCGTGCTCGAAGAGAAAATCGTCGTCCGTGTCGGTGGATCACAGACAATTCCTGTCGATGTGCGTGTGATTGCGGCCACAAATCAACCACTGGAAGAATTGATCGAGCAGCGACGATTTCGCGAAGACCTCTTCTTTCGTTTGAACGTCGTAAAGTTGACGTTGCCACCACTGTGTCAACGAGGCGACGACGTTCTCTTGCTGGCCGATCGGTTCTTGCAGGATTTCTGTTACCAGATCGGTCGGACCGTTCCCGTGTTTGATTCACATGCGAAAGCCGCTTTATTGTCGCATCATTGGCCCGGAAACGTTCGCGAGCTCCGCAACACGATGGAGCGAGTTTGTTATTTGTGCAACGAAGACGTTATTCAAGTCGAGGATCTGATGTTGAATGCGAGTGTACTGAAATCCACGCAAGTGTCTCCGATCGACGGGACACTCAGCGATGCCACACGAGAATTTCAAGTGCGGCACATCCAGTCGGCAATTGATGCGTGCAGTGGCAATATGACGGATGCTGCAGCTCGCTTGGGGCTTCATCGTTCGAATCTGTATCGCAAGATGCGTCAACTTGGGATGCCGACATCCGGAACTGAGTAGACGCTCGGTTGCTTGTTCAATGAACGTGCGACCAATCCGTTCGCAAGATTCGCTCAAACATCTCTGCTCCCTTACTGAGTTGATCGAGCGCAATCCATTCATCCGTCGTGTGCGCTTGCGCGATGCTGCCGGGACCAAACACGACGCGATGTTCAAGCTCGTGGAATTCGCCGCCGTCGGTCCCGTAGCAAACGGTTAGAGGTTCCCCTCCCGCCAGTTGGCACATTCCCTGTATGCATGCTGCATCAGGTTCGACCCACAGCGGTGCACCCCCTTCGATTCGCCGAAACTCCAAGCCGAGGGATTCGGCTCGTTCGCGAACGCGTTCGATAAGATCTTCGCCGTCGATCGTTGGCATTGGTCGGAGTGAAACCCAAGCGACGGAACGTTCCGCCGTGATATTTACGGCCGTGCTGCCGTCACTCACTCCGAAATTCCAGGAGAGAATCGGCGGGTCAAACCGTTCGTCGTGATAGGCCGGATCGGTTTCACTCATCTCGTTAATTTCCAATAACGTCTGCAGCATCGGGACGATCGCACGGTTTGCATTGATGCCGTCACGGGTGCTGCTGTGCGCTGCGCGTCCCTGGCTGATCACTTGCAGTCCAACGATTCCCTTGTGAGCGTGCACCACAGATAATTCCGTTGGTTCGCCAATGATTGCCAGAGGCTGGTGGTTAACGATTTCGCGATAGGCTTCTGAGTGATTGACGAGATGTTTGGCGCCGTCGAAACCAATTTCTTCATCCGCCGTACAAACCAACCACAAGGGTCCCAGCTGTTCGCTTTCCTTGACACTCTCGGCGGCCTGAATCATCGCAGCGAGCGAACCTTTCATGTCGCAGGAACCGCGGCCGAAAAGACGATCGTCCTGCAGGACACCGTCGAATGGATCGCCTCCGGGTCCCGTCCAGCCATTGGCGGGGACGACGTCTAGGTGACAGAAGTACGCGTGGCCGGATGAATCTGGATTAGCGCTGGAATGCGGATGACGGCAGGCTACCAGATTGACTTTTTCAACCTGGTTCTCATCAACGTAGCACGTCTGTTCGACAGCGAATCCGAGTTTCTCGAGCCGATTGCTCACCTCATTAGCAATCGACCGGTTGCTCGTAGAACTGACCGACGGAAAACGAATCAGCTGCTGAAGCAATTCGATAGTGTTTGTCAAAAATGTCTCCCCGTTGTTGTCATCCTAAGGACAAACAAGGGATTCGAGTGTCTCGATTGCGCGGGCAACATCGACTTCTTCTGTGTCAGGATCGATCTCTTCAAGCATCTCAAGGGATTGTTCGATATAGCCTTCGTTGCTCCTGGGAGCAATTGCCTGGTAAACCGCCTTGGCAGCCTCTGCGCCTGGTGACTTGGGCATCGCGAATGAAGCGAGTTTGTGTGCTAGTGGGAAAGAGAATTCGTCGAAACGAAAACTCTTGTTGCGTTCGTTGAATCGAACGACCAAGAGATCCTCGCCTTTCTCGACGACGATCACACGGAAATCCTTGGTGACTTCGAAGTCATTGCCAACGCTCAAATCGGCGACCGCTTTTTCGATGCCACCGCGGTAATACGTTGCAAGGTCGGCAAGCTCATGTAACGCCTCGGCTCGCGCACGTTGATCCTTGTCCATAGGTGTTTCCAACAATTGTTCGGCCGCAGGTAGCATTTCTTTCCATTTCGCTGATCGGATCAAATCTTCAACCTTCTTCAACACCGAGTCAGCTTCGGCGATCATCTCATCCGTTAGTTCAGGTTTCGGATCGGTCTCCGGTTCCATGGCGGCGTCTGGCTCCATGGATTCGCTTTCCATGTTTGGTTCGTCGTCCATGGCGGCATCCGTGTCCATTGCAGGCACTGGATCCACTGGCTCTGGATCCATGCCTGTTTCGGGCTCGGTTGCAGGCATCGCCGGTGACGGGGTCATTCCATTACCAGATGGCTGACCCATTCCCATGTCGTTGGCATTCGGAGCTGGCTCGTCCATTTCGCTAACGAGTCCGCTCGGTCGCCCCGAATCCGGGCCGGGTGTGAACTCTTCTGCGAAGTCACCCATGATTGGGTCGCGGGGTTTGTCGGGCGGTGTTTGGGCTTGCCCATTGACCGTACCTTCAGCCGTTTGATTGGAAACAAGGTTACCGTCACGCTGAGAAACCGAGATGACACCGTCCATGACGAAAACGAAGTAAACCAAGACACCGATCAACCCCATCATGCTGATCATGAAGCCAGCAAACATGAATAATCCGGTGGAGGAGCGGCGGCGGCGCGAACTCGTGCGACCGCTGCTAGCCCTGGGGTCTTCAACGGCAATCGATGGAATGGCCGGTTCGAGCGTGGCGGCCGGCGCGGGCGGAGCCAGATCATTGGAAACAGCAGGTGCCGTTGGTGGAATTCCGGTAGTCGGTGCAACTCCGATCGAAGGCGCGGGAGTCCCAACGGGCTGCGCGGGCGATCGAACCGACGGGGCAGGTGCCATAGGGTCGGCCGATGGAAGCATGGATGCCAACGGATCCGCAGCGGGCAAAACAGCTGCAAGCGGATCGCTTGTTTGTGCCGCCGAGTTGTGGTCAACGATTGGTTCGGGGACAGCAAAGATACCGAATCGCGCGTCCAATTCTGCTTTTTGGTCCGGGTCACCGAGAACGATCTTCGCGTCGTTAACCAACTTTGCGGCTTGCTTCCAGATCTTCGGTTCCGTCTCGTCTTTGCAGGCCTTCAACCGCTTGACTGTTTCCTGAATGGCCTTGGTGACTGTTTTTGGATCCTGTTCACCATCGGCTAAACCGAATACCTGATAGGCGTGCGGCTCCCGGCAACCATTGGGTAGAGGCAATAGATCAGAGACTTTCTCGGCGGGCATGATTCAATGCACTCGGTGGAAAATGTTCTCAGTGGATCCCAGACTCGGACTCCACGTACCGTTTCGATCTTGGCAACTCGAGCAGTCCGCGGCAAACCAAATTGGGCAAGAGTCGGTGATTTTGCACCATTAGAGGGGCGATCAGATCAGCCTGACCGCCGGTGAGGGCAATCGTTGGCAAGATGCCATCATCAGCATCGGCGTAGCGTTTGACCAAGGACTCGATCGCGCCGACGGTGCCAAACAGGATGCCCGCACGAATGGCCTCGTCCGTGTTTCGACCCGGTAATCGCAAGTTTGGTTCAGTATCAAGGGCAAGTTCTGGCAAAGCGTCCGTGCCCTGGTACAGGGCTGCGGCCTGTAATGACAGCCCCGGCAAGATCGCGCCTCCGCAAAAGTGCCCTCCACCGTTCACCCAGTCAACGGTGATCGCCGAGCCCGCATCGACAACCGCAAACGGTGGCCTCAGGATCCGGGTCGCGGCAATTGCTGCCAACAATCGATCAATACCGACACGCTCTGGATGATCGACATCGACTTCGATGGGCACATCGACTCTGGAGATCTGATGGACTTCGCTTTCGCTTGATCGGGTTAGATGTTGGATCAATGCATCGGAGGCCGAGGTTCTAACGCTTGCGATCATCCATTGCAGCTTGCGCCGTTCAGATTCAGCCGAGCCAATGAGCTCGTTGACCCATCGCTGGCATTCCAAGACCCAGTCGGGTACCGCCAACGAAATGTGATGAGATTCCAGGCGATTGTCTAATTGAGTTGCCAGTCCGACGGTTGAGTTTCCAACATCGACCGCAACAACATGGCCGTTCACGATCGATCCCCAGCGTTAGGATCGTCGCTATCCAACTCAAAGTCTTTCGCTTGTAGATCGTTCGAGAGCTTCGCAGTCGGTCCGGCTAAGTGCGGTGGAACACGACGTGGCTTCGATTTGCGTTCGGCGGGTAAGTCGTCTTTGCGAAGTAACGTCACCTCTTCTCCCGCAGCAACCAATTCGGACCGACGATTTTCGACACGCTTCATGACTTCCGTCTTCAGCTCATCCAGCCCTGCGCCCGTTACCGCACTGATTAGAAACACGTCTCGACCCGTATCGTCGGTCAGTTGCTGCGCAACTTCATTGGCGTTCGGAAGTTCGCATTTGGTGACAACGATCATCTCGTCTCGTTCACCGAGCTGTTGATCGTACTGGCTTAACTCGGCGCGAATGGCATGATAATTATCCAGGGGATTTGTTTCGTCGATCGGGGCTGGTTCCACAAGGTGAACAAGCAGACCGGCCCGTTCAACGTGTCTTAGAAACTCATGACCTAAACCGATGCCCTCGCTCGCACCTTCGATCAAGCCGGGGATGTCCGCCAACACAAACGAACGTTGCGGTGTGACATCAACAATGCCGAGGTTCGGATACTTGGTCGTGAACGGGTAGTCGGCGATTTCGGGTCGAGCACTCGTGATTTTGCTCAGTAATGTGCTTTTACCGGCGTTCGGTTTTCCGACGAGACCTACGTCGGCGATCGATTTGAGTTCGAGAACGACATCGCGAATTTCGCCCGGTTCTCCAGGTGTGCATTCGCGCGGAGTGCGATTCGTGCTGCTCTTGAAGTGTGCGTTACCTCGGCCACCTTTTCCTCCTCGAGCGACGACGAATTCTTCACCTGGGCCTTTCAAGTCCTTGATCACATAGCCTTGTTCCGCGTCGATCACGGTTGTTCCGGGTGGTACAAGCAATCGTTGATCTTTGCCACGACGTCCATGACGCATCGAGCCTTGGCCTGGCTGTCCCTTTGGCGCCCGGTACATTCTCTGGTTGGCAAAAGCAGCTAGGGAGTTCACACCCAAACGGGCTTCCAAGATGATGCTGGCGCCATCGCCTCCATCGCCCCCGTCCGGGCCTCCACGCGGAACGTATTTTTCGCGGCGCAGGCTGCTGCAGCCATCACCGCCTTTTCCGGCATGAAGTTCGATAATGACCCGATCGACAAACAAAGAGATTCTCTAGAAGACGGGTAATTCAACCAACACAGAGCCGATGACGGCACACCGTGACACTCATCGAGGACGATGGCCTTCCCGCGCCGACGGAGGTACGGCAACGGCTCAGACCGCGGCTTTGTGTGCCGCGTGTTCAACCCCATCTTTAGATTACCGGAACAACCACTGGTAATCGAGTCGCTCTTCGAGCCCATACTGTTGGAGAATGTAGTCTTGCTCGGCTTCATTCTCAAAAGCCGGCACTCCAAAGCGGATCAAATCCTCCGTCTGCTTCATCGTGTCACCAGGACGGTAGAAATTCAGCTGCAGCATCTTTCGACGATAAGGTGCATCGTCACCTTCCCCATCCTGTTGGAATGCATTGGTCAAACCAAAGACTTCCACCGACAAGAAATCGAGGTTGGGATCGACATCGGTCCAGGTAGCGACACCCCAGACACCCGGAGCGTCATCATCACTGCTGTGAGGAATCTTGATCTTCGAGATCTCAATCGAGTTGTTAAGTTCGGCCGTGATCTGTTCTCGAACGCGAATCTTTTCCGTCGCCGTCGGCAGGATCTGATCCATGTAGCGTTTACCAGAAATGTGATTGCTGAGAATCAACATCGGAAACACGTAACGTGAGTCGTAATGGATGCCTTCGACACGCCGATAGAGCGGCACGCCGGCCACCGTGTCAGCCGCTGGTCGTAAATCTCCGCCGCGATACCGAATGCGATAGACCATGTACCAAACCAGCTTCCGTTGCATCCGGCCATCTGGTCGCGGCACGTCGATGTAGATCTGCCGAAGCGGCTTGAAGGAAAGCTCAAAGCAATAAATCTCGCGCCGCAGAATGACCTGTTTGGCCATCTCCACCAAGGTACGACTGCGGGGGTCAAAGTGCGGAGCGCCATCCGGATGCGTCTCGGCGTTCCATTGGATCTCAGGATGAGCGTCCAAAAGAGACTGCAAAGTCTGCGGTCCGTCGAATGTTTCTTCGGGGTGCGCCGCGGGTGGAATGACGGTGACCACGCCGGGTGCGAACATCGTTTCCTGTTGAAACGACGGATCTTTCTTGGGCGCCTGAGCCATCGCTGGTGAGGCGAACAAGCATAATGCCGCAAAGGTTACAACGTGCGTGCGCCAGGTGGGTCGTTGCAGGAACATCATCAGTAGGTAATTCGCTGATAGAACAATAGGTGAAGAGGTTTGGGGGCGGCCGCGGTCTATTTCAGGCTAGCCCCTGATTGTACTTGGGCGTTCTTTGGTTCGCCGAGATTTGCGGTGACTTCCTTTTCGGCAGCAACCGGCGTCATTTCCGGCTGATTTCCCGATCCGAGTTCATTGCCGGATCTGGGCTGCGATTCGCGAAGGTTTGGGATTCGCGGAGGTTTGGGGATTCGCGAAGCGTCTGGGATTCCATCAGCGGGGTGACGTCGCGAGTGAACCGCAGTGAGCTGGCCAACTGCTCGTCCGCGCCAGCGAATCGCTCGCGTTTTTCCGCTTCCATCGTGAAGGTGGCCAGCACGCGGCGACCCGATTCGTCGGAAAAGTGAAGCATGATCCAGTGAACTGGAACCCCCTGGACCTCGCCATTCGCGGTCAGACGTAGCACCGTCATCCCGTCTTTGTTGGTCTGCTGCTCCGCCTCAGAGAACTCTATCAACTGCTCACCCAGGGTTCTGCGGGCATCCTCCTGGAATGACTTCATGGACCATGTAACGCCCGGCTCCAAAGCCACGAGCGATCGAAAATCACACTGAGCGACGATTCGATCGCGATCGGTCATTCGCATCATCGCTGTCCCGGGCAGGTCGCTCATCATTCTCCAATTGCGATCCATCAGCGCGCCGATGGCCAATTCGTCGCTCTGCAGATCCACATACAGTCTTTGAGGCGATGGCTGTACTGGAACCGAACGGCGTTTCTTGGGAAGCGCAACCGTTTGATTCAATGGTTTTCGCACCATTCGCACTTTCGCGGAGACATCGAATCCCGGTTCCGCAATTCCAATTTCACGCGTTTCATGCAGTCCCATCGCCAGCCATACGCACGTTTTCGCTCGCCGATCAAACGTCAGCTTTCCAACCAACCGAATCACCGTGGGAACGCCATCGACTGATCCGTCGACTTTTCCTTGGATTTGAAACTTCGCCTGCTTTGAATCCAAAGAGACGACCGCAATATTCACATCGCTTGCTTCGACGGATGAGAGATTCAGCAAAGCGGCAAGCACTGCCTGTTTTGGTTTGTATTTCGATCCAACAGCGACCGGTTGATCGGGTAACAGCTGATCCACAACGACACTTGATGCGGGGACGCGGAGCAGGTCCAACTCATCTCGCCGGAAATAGTCTTCATTCGAGGAGACGACCTCAGGAAATTCCGCGCGACTGATCGACGCATCTCGCACAGACGGACGTAACTGCAGGCTCGACTCACGGCCATTGAGCGAACTTGTGCTTTGGGCTTCGTGGTAAAACCGCTCAAGCGATTGATCAGGACGCCTACCTGCTGCGTAACGCTCTTCGTAGTCGAGCACGGCCTCACTCTTCAGCGGTAAGCTCAAGGCGCTCTTTCGCGAAACGAGTGGGTTCTTTGAAACTCGAACATTGCCTTCGACTTCCATCTCGATGCGGACGCGGAACAGCGGGTGGTTGCCGGCGGTGAGTCGTGCCTTCTGGCCATTAGCTCCCATGGCAGAGGTTGCGGGGGTCGACGCGACAAGAAGGCCAGCAGAACCAAGCAAGAATCGACGGCGGGATGGAGTTGTTTCGTTGTTCATCCGTGAATCCAGGTTTTTGAAAGGAAACAAACGCAGCGCACCGAATTGCCGTGGGCTCTGAAACGCCGTGGGCATTGATGATTAATTCAGACGAATAGCAAACTCGTCGCTCGGTTAGATCGTCGAGTTGTTAGGCATCGATTGGTTAGATCGTCCGAGTGATGGAATCAGATCGATCGATTCTTTTTCTGGCCGCATCATCCCCATGACCAAACTTGGCAGTCGCCCTGGCGATAGGAAGTTACAGATGTCAGATCGGCACTTGTGTCTCGCTGAGTGTCTCAATCTGGGACGCTGGTGAGCACAAATTGATGGAAAAAGTTACAACCCAGTTGGACTTTTGGGATTCAACGGGTCGCACGGGTGGACTTAACGGAGAGGAATAAGTTGTTTGCTGTGAAGGCTTTAACACGGAACGAACGATTATTCGTACGCGATTCTGGTGATTTGGCGCAAGATTTCCTTGGTTGAATCGTTGGTTAAGTGGAGCATTTGCGAGTGATTTGGCGGTCCCAAGAACCATGAAGAATTCGCGAATCGATCCAAACAGAGTGACATGGGAGTGGCGAAATTGAGCCCGTTTAGTGAACATTTGCTCGATTTTGCGAGTCCTACCGCTACAACAGCGGTGTTTACTCGTGCGTAGGAAGAACACTGGCTGGCGGCAAGGAGTCGCCAGAGGCTTTTGAAGGTGCGACGCGGGACGGAGAAATCCGTGAAGTCGTTGATCGAAAGCCAACCTGAACGTCGCCCTATGGATAGGGTGCTAGCCGGGCAACATGGCAGCACGGTCGAGCGGTCCGCCGGGATCGCAAGGAAAACGATCGACAAGTGTGCCAACGTTGGGAGTGATGGCGATGCACGAAGATTATCGCGATTTGAAAATCAAGGAACTGCGAGACCAACTGACTCGATTTGCGCCAAAGGCAAAAAAGATCGAGCAAGGGGTATTGGCTGAAACTCTGTACAGCGAGATCGAATCTGATCGCGCATACGCATTTGACTACATCTGCTTTCGCATTACCAAGTTCCGGCCTGAGACTCCCAGCCGCCACAATATCGCTGCCGGCGATTTAAAGCATGACCTCCGTTTGTTGATCGAAGACCTCAGCGATTCCGCGGACGTGGCCGTATCGGAAGTTGGCGAGCCAGTTCATACCGTCGATGAACTGAGCAAGATGTTCAACGTCTCCACCAAAACCATCAGTCGCTGGCGCGATGCTGGTTTGGTAAGTCGTCGCTTGCTGTTTGGTGGCCGCAAGCGCGTCGGTTTTTTGCACACCAGTGTCGAACGATTCGTCGCGCAGAATCGCGACAAAATTCGTCGAGGGGAACGCTTCAGCCAGCTTTCCGAAGACGAGAAGAGCGAGATGATCGAGCGCGCCCGGCAATTGGTCGAAGGCGGCGCGTCATTGTCAGAGGTCACTCGTCAGTTAGCCGAGCAGATGAATCGTAGTCCTGAGACGATTCGCTACACGCTGAAGAACTTCGATTCTGAGAATGAATCGTTGGCGATTTTCCCCAACCATCGCGGTGCCCTCACCGAGGAGGACAAGCGTGCAATCTTCAAGCTCCATACACATGGAGCATCGGTTGCTCAGCTCTGCAAGCGATTCAAACGCACGCGAACGAGCATTCAACGAATCCTGCTCGACATGCGAATGGAGCAGGTTCACGAGCTGCCGCTCGATTACATCTTCAACGAAGACTTTGATGATGTTCGTCGAGAAGCCGAGTATCTCGGACCCGTGCCCGAGCCAGCATCGGCTCCTCGGAAAGTTCGTGTCCCAGCCGGCTTACCAAGCTACCTGGCTGCGTTGTACGACGTGCCGTTGTTGACCCGCGAACAGGAGTATCACCTGTTCCGAAAAATGAATTATCTCAAGCACAAAGCGAGTCGTCTTCGCGAGAGCCTTGAATCAGCCAAGGGCAACAAGACGGCGATCATGGAGCAAATCGATGATCTTTATGAAGCGGCAGTGCTGGTCAAGAATAAGATCGTTCAAAGTAACTTGCGATTAGTCGTATCGATTGCGAAACGGCATGTTGCCAGCACCGATGATTTCTTCGCACTAGTAAGTGACGGCAACATGTCGCTGATTCGTGCGGTTGAAAAGTTTGATTACTCACGTGGTAACAAATTCAGCACATACGCTTCATGGGCCATCATGAAGAACTTCGCTCGAACCATTCCAAGCGAGTTCAAGCATCGTGATCGGTTCCGAACGACGACTGAAGAGCTTTTTGTGGCTCGCCAAGATGATCGCTTAGATCCTTACGTAGAAGAAACCGTGCAGCGTTCGCGTCAGCGGGAACTGTCCAAGATTCTGAATCGACTGGATGAGCGAGAGCAAAAAATCATCACCGCTCGCTTCGGCTTGGGAAGAGGCGCAGAGCCTTTGACGTTGAAGCAAGTGGGTGAAGAAATGGGAGTCACGAAGGAGAGAATCCGTCAATTGGAAGCACGTGCACTTTCCAAGCTCCGTGAAGCGGCTGACGAAGCGAAGATCGACGTCGAACTCGGTTCTTGATCGTTTTCTTGAAACCAAATCACGAATTGGACGCGGTTGAAACTTCAAGCCGCACGCCTGCCTGGTATTTCTCAGTCGTGTTCGAGGTAAAGTAGAGGCCGTTCGCCACGCCCTCTCCTCAACCTCTGAGTACATGATGCGACTGATCTGCTTTGCGGCATTCTTGCTGGTTTCGGCGTCGGCATTCGCCGCCGAGAAGCCCAACATCGTTTACATCATGGCGGATGAACTCGGCTATTACGAGTTGTCCTGCCTCGGCAATCCAAATCTGAAAACGCCCCGCATCGATGCGATGGCGAATCAGGGCATTCGTTTTACGCGCGCCCTGGCCGGATCCAGTGTGTG
Organism: Planctomycetota bacterium; assembly: GCA_039179795.1. Lineage (GTDB taxonomy): Bacteria > Planctomycetota > Planctomycetia > Pirellulales > Pirellulaceae > Rubripirellula. Next base: position 131,334 of record JBCDEM010000003.1, read on the forward strand.
CGCACCGACACGATGTTGCTTGATGACCGGCAAGCATAGCGGTCATACCTCTGTTCGCAGCAACGGTGGCGGTACCCCGCTTCGCACTGGGGAAGTTACGGTCGCATCGATATTGAAAGAACAAGGCTACGCGACGGGTGGTTTCGGGAAGTGGGGATGTGGTGGGCGTGGTTCGACTGGCGTTCCCGAAGAACACGGCTTCGACGTGTTCTTTGGCTACTACGACCAGGTACATGCCCATACCTATTATCCGCCGTATCTAGTTCGTAACAGTCAGGAAGTGCCTCTGGAAGGAAACCGGGGAATGAGTGATGGTGAAGTCTATTCGCATTATTTGATCCACGACGCCGCGCTGGACTTTATCCGTGACAATCGCGACCAGCCATTCTTCTGCTATCTGCCAATCACACCACCACACGGGATATTTGATATTCCCGACGAGGATCCAGCGTGGGCATTGTTTCGTGACAAGCCTTGGCCTGAGCAAGCCAAACGTTACGCGGCAATGGTGTCGATGGTTGATCGTCAGGTCGGCGAGGTTTTGGATTTGCTGAAGGAATTGGAGCTAGAAGAAAACACGTTGGTTGTGTTTTGTGGTGACAACGGCGGAAATGACTACTTCCGCGATCCTCAGCATCCTCGCGGTTTTCATTCGGCCAATAAGAATCCATCATCGGGTATCGAGTTTCGTGGCACCAAGGGAACGCTCTACGAAGGAGGGCTTCGCATTCCGATGGTCATGCGTTGGCCAGGAAAGATTAAGCCCAATCGTACAAGTGATCTACTTTGGTACTTTCCCGATGTCATGCCGACGATCGCGGAGTTTACGGGAGCCGAAACGCCAGATGACATCGACGGGATTTCTATCGTTCCAGAGTTGATCGGAATTGACGCAGCAGGTCGCGAACAGAATCAGCACAAGTATCTGTACTGGGAATTGGGTGAACAGATTGCGGTTCGCGAAGGCAATTGGAAAGCGGTCCGCCCACGCAAAGGCGATTGGGAGCTCTACGATCTTGCGGCCGACCCGAGTGAATCAAAAAGCGCTGCCTTAGAGTCTCCGGATGTCTTGAGCCGTCTCATCCAGTATGCCGAGGACGCACACTCACCGGTGGAAGAAGGTTCGTTTCACAACCCGGCCATTCACGAAAAGGATCGTCGTGCGAAGTTTGGTGGTCGTCCAAGGCGACGTAACCAGGCGAGAGTCTTGCCCACGAAGGGTTTGATTGCCAATCAAGACTTTCAAGTGGTCCGTGTCAGCAGTCAAGCCGGTGGGAACCGTATTGCGGATGCCATGATTGATGGAGATCCCATGACACACTGGCACACGAGCTTCTCCCCCGAGATCTTGAAGCATCCCCACGAAGTGGTGATTGACTTGGGTAAGACTCACTCGTTGAGGGGAATCCGATACCTTGCGAGGCAGGATGGCGGATGGAATGGGGCCGTCAAGGACTGCGAGGTTTCGATAAGCGATAACGCAGAAGATTGGAGTGACGCTACGAAGATCAAATTCAAGAAAAGCAAGGAGCCGCAGGAGGCAGCTTTTCATGCGACAGGACGTTACGTGCGGCTTCTATGTCATTCTGAGGTGAACGGTGGGCCGTGGGCGTCGATCTCCGAACTAGGCTTCGTCGAAGCTGACTAGCAAACCCAGCAGAACAAACGCGTGATCGTCCGATGAATTCATCTCCTGCGGGCTTTTAATCGGTTGGTAAGAATCTCGTCGGCCGTCATACTGTCCGGATGAGCCCACCCTCTGATCAATTCGTCGAACTGCTTGCCCCAGCTGGGGACTGGGAATGCGCACGTGCTGCGATCGAAAATGGTGCTGACGCGATCTACTTTGGTCTCGATTGTGGCTTCAATGCACGCCATCGTGCGAAGAATTTTGGATTGCCGGATCTTCCCGATCTGACACGTTTGCTTCGACAACGGGGTGTTCGCGGGTACGCGACGCTGAACACGCTCGTCTTCCCATCGGAAATGGAACCGTTGGTTCGCGTTGTCGAGCAAATTGCCGAGTCTGGATTGGATGCGGTTCTGGTTCAGGACTTCGGGGTCGCTCGGTTGGTGCATGAAATCTGCCCCGATTTGGAAATCCATGCTTCGACACAAATGAGTCTCACGAGTGCCGAGACAGTCGAGGTTGCCAGGACGTTGGGGTTATCACGAGTCGTGCTGGCTCGTGAACTCTCCGTGCGAGAAATCAAAAAGATCGCATCAGCGACCGATCTTCCATTGGAAGTGTTTATTCACGGTGCGTTGTGTGTCGCGTATTCGGGTCAGTGCTTGACGAGTGAATCGTTAGGAGGTCGTAGCGCCAATCGCGGGCAGTGTGCTCAAGCGTGTCGTTTGCCATACGAATTGATTTGTGACGGTGAGGACCGTGATCTCGGTGACGTTCGCTACCTGCTTAGCCCGCAGGATCTAGCTGGCTACGCATCCGTTCCTCAGTTGATTCAAGCGGGTGTTGCTTCACTGAAGATCGAAGGACGATTAAAGACGCCTGAGTATGTTGCCAATGTCACTCGCCAGTACCGCAAAGCGATCGATGACACATTGTCGATCGGTACGGTAACCGTGGATGAAAATGCAAAACGCGAAATGGAGTTATCGTTCTCGCGTGGTTTCTCTCCCGGTTGGTTAGAAGGAAACGATCACAAGCGTCTGGTGCCTGGTCTCGGTTCGGCAAAGCATGGCATTCGATTGGGCGAAGTCTTGGATCTACGGCCTCACCGCCACCAAATCCTTGTCGCCGTTGCCGCGCCTGTTCGGCTTGGGGATGGATTGGCTCTCGGCAGCGGTGAAGATTCTCAGGGAGGTCGAGTTTATGCCCTCGAAAACCTGCGCGGTTCAGAGTCAAAAGACGCCAAGAAACATCAACAGGTTTGGCTGACGTTTGGACGCGACGATATTGACTGGGAGACAATCGAGATCGGGGTAGATGTTTTTAAGAATGACGATCCCCAACTCAATCGACGTTTGCGACAGACGTTTTCGAGTCAGGATCCCGTACGTCGGCAGCGTTTAAGCGTTGAAGTGCATGCACGAGTTGGTGAACCGCTCGGCTTGACTGGTCGTTTAGCGGATGGCACGGTCGTGCATGTACAATCCGACGACGAATTGTCCGAAGCCCGTAACCGTCCAGCAACACTTGAGCTTTTGCGCGACAAGCTGGGTCGCCTCGGTGGTACGCCGTTCGAACTCGCGGACCTTGATGTACAGCAGATGGAATCCAAAGTGATGATTCCGATGGGTCTCTTGAATCAATGCCGTCGTGAACTTGTTGAAAAGCTGATGAAGGATCTCGATCATCGGCCCAAACGGTCCATCACCGGAGAAACAGTTCGTCGGTTGCTCTCCCCTATCACCTCGGAACCGGGTGATACGGCGACGCCTCAATTGGCAATCATGTGTCGTAGTCTTCATCAGATTGAAGCGGCGTGTGAAATGGATGTCGCTGTGGTCTACGCAGATTTCCACGACATTCGCCAATACGCAAAAGCGATTGAGATTGCAAAGAGTCATTCAGTGCCGATCGGATTGGCATCCGTGCGGATACAAAAACCGGGTGAAGCCGGTTTACTGAGAGTGATTGGTCGCCAGGATCCCGACTTGATGCTGGCTCGTAATTTGGCGGCGATCGAATACTGTCGCCGGAATTCGTTGCCGTTCGTGGCCGACTTTTCACTCAATGTCTCAAATCATCGATCGGCCGAGTGGATTCGTGGCTTGGGTGCTGTTCGCGTCACAGCATCCTACGATCTGAATCGTCAGCAGCTTCGCGATCTGCTGGATTCTTTGCCGCCAGCATGGATGGAATTGGTGATCCACCAGCACATGCCCATGTTCCATATGGAGCATTGTGTATTTTGCTCCGTGATGTCACCCGGCACGGACAAAACGAATTGCGGTCGTCCTTGCGACCGGCATGTTGTTCAGCTACGCGATCGAGTAGGAGCCGAACATGAATTGGTTGCTGACGTTGCATGTCGCAACACACTGTACAACGCGACGCCGCAGAGCGGTGCTGAGATGGTCAGCGAACTACTCGATCGCCGGATTGCGTCTTTTCGTGTCGAGTTGTTAAACGAATCACCTGCGCAAGTTCGTACGACGATTGATGCGTACCAACGTTTGCTTGCCGGCCAAATAAGTGGGCAAGACGTATGGCGGCAATTGCGGGCGGACAATCGAATCGGTGTGACAAGAGGCACGCTAGAGGCGGGCCGTAATCCACTGGCCATTATCTGAAGCTTGCCCAAGCCGGATTTCGCTGGTCTAGGTTTGATTCGCGGGATTCATCGAGTTGGGATGAAAAGCGAGCGAAGGCCGCGCCGCACGACGGAGCATCCGAACGCCCTCGCTTTGCAACGGATCTTGCAACAATCTGCCAAGAGATGACTTTGTCAGTGGTGCTGAGAACAAGAATCCTTGAGCTGCATCGCAACCCCACATCCGTAATGACTCCAGTTGATTGGCCGACTCAACACCTTCCGCGACGATCTTTGCGTTCAGATGATGTGCTAGCTGGACGATCGCTTGTGCGATAACCGCATGACTGTGGTCGGTCGCGATGGAGGCTGTGAAGCTTCGGTCAATCTTCACGGCTTCGATCGGATACGTTTGGAAGCAGGTCAAAGAAGATTGACCCTTTCCAAAGTCATCGATCTGAATGCCGACGCCAGAATCGTGAAGTTCCAGGAGTGTATGCAATGCTTGTTCGGCCGAACGCACATTGCTCGATTCATTCATTTCGATCTTAAACAGTCGTCGATCAAATCCCGTTCGATTGATGATTCGTTCAAGATGATCCAGGAAGAACGGATCACTTAGCTGACGTTGTGAGATATTCGCACCCAAGTAGACATTCTGCACGGAGTGCTCATCCATCAACTCCATGATCTCGAGCATGGCTTGCTCTAGGACCCATTCGCCCAGTTTCCCGATCAGACCAATCTCTTCCACCATCGGAATGAATTGTGCGGGTGAAATCATTCGTCCGTTGTCTGCTGTCCAACGAACGAGCACTTCAACACCCTGGATATCACCTGTGTTCAGGTTAACGATCGGTTGATAATTCAGCTGGAAATTTTTGTTGTCGACGGCTCGCCGAAGCTGGTTTTCGAGCTCCATACGCGCAACGATGTCGTCGTGCATTGTTCGATCAAAGACAGCGAACTGACCACGACCGGAGTTCTTCGCGCGATACATCGCGGTATCTGCGTTTCGAAGCGCTTCGTGTGCATCCGAGACATGGCTGTCGATGTACGCAATGCCCACACTGGTTCCGACATTGACGAGCCGTCCGGCCAACGAAAAGGGCTCGGAAATTCGTTTAACGATTCGGTCGGCAACTGACAGTGCATCTTGAGGATCTTCGAGGTGCTCCAAGAGCACGACGAATTCATCGCCGCCCAGCCGCACCGTTTCTCCCTCTTCATTCGCACGACCAGCGGTGTCCTGTTCACGGACGCACTCTTTTAATCGTGCAGCGACTTGATTGAGGAGATCGTCACCTGCATCGTGCCCGAGGCTGTCATTGATGATCTTGAAGTGATCCAAATCGAGAAACAAAACCGCGTGCTGAGGCGTGCGATCTTCGTTTTGTCGCTGGACGATCTTGGAGAGTTTCTCGATCAGATAGGGTCGATTGGGAAGCTTCGTCAGTGCGTCGCGATGAGCCATATCACGCATGGTTTCTTCTGCGCGACGGCGACGCTCAACCTCGCGCCCGAGGTCAACGACTTTCTGCTCTTGAATCGAAGCAAGTCGATGTTTTTCACTCAGTGCCAAAGCGAGCTGTCGAGCCTCATCCGATTCAAATGGTTTCTTGAGCAACAACAATCGATCGTTGTGTCCAAGACGTTCAAGGACTTGCTCCCAGACGTGGTCGCTGTACGCCGTGCAAATCACGACGTGAAGATTAGGGTCGATCTTCCAGAGGGATTCCGTCGTTTCCATGCCATCCATTCCTGGAGGCATTCGCATATCAATGAAGGCGACGCTGTACGCGCGTTGATTGTGAACCGCTAGTTGTACGAGGTCGCACGCCTGCTCACCGGAATTCGCGTGATCCAGTTCGTAGACGATCGCTGGCGTGTTCGGCTCTTTTGGTTCGCTTCCTGATGCTAAGAACTTTGCTTCGAAGTCGAACAGAGCATCATCGTTGTCATCGCGATCGGCGAAGATACGATGGAATGAATCGTGGATTTCCTGTTGATCATCCACGACCAGGATTCGTCGAGGTTCGGGATCCAGTGTCATGTTGACGTTCCTGTGGCATTCTTTCGATGGGAAGGATTGCGGCAAGCAAGGGTTCGGGGGACTTCGATCGTAAAGACCGATCCTTTCCCGAGCCCGTCACTGGCGGCAGCAATCGATCCACCAAGTCGTTTCAAAGTGATAGCGCAGAAATGCAGCCCCAGTCCGGTGCCGCTTTCTCGCGTAGTGAAATGGGCATCAAAAACACGTTGAATGGTCTCCGGTTTCATACCGCAGCCATTGTCCCGAAAAGCGATGCTTACCCTTTTTGTGTCGATTTGAACTTGAATGACTAGCTCGCGCGCTGGTTGATCGACGATCCGCATCGCATGTCGTGCGTTGCCAATCAGATTGATCATCGTCTGCAGCATTAGCGACCGGTCACAATCGATCTCGACCTGGGCGCGACCCTTCAAGGTCACTTTGATCGAGTCTTCTTCCAGTCGTGCTCGGCAACATGAGATTGCTTCTTCGATGACTTCCTGAAGCGGAATACAGCAGATCTCCAATGACTGTTCTGTGTGTTCACGCTGAGCGCGAATGATGTCGTGAATGTGGCGGACGTTGTCACTGAGTGTGTTGAGCAGGTCATGGATAGATCGTTGGTCGGATTGCAGCGAACCAGCCAGGCCATCCAAGTAATCGGGGGTCGCAGCTAACATTGCAGCGTCTTGATCTCTTGAACGCATGCTCGATGCCAACCGATTCAACGGATTGATTCTCAGTCGATCGGTACGATCACACGCAGCGTCAATCAAACTATTGACGTTGGTTAGAACGTTGCCGACGTTGTGGATTACCGTGCTGGCAACTTGGCTTCGACCGGCTGCCTGCGATGCCTGCGTTAATTGCGTTTGTGTGTCACTCAGGCGACCGACCATCTTGTCGAAGGCGGATGCGAGATCACCGATTTCATCGTTTCCTTGCAGCACGAGCGGTTTCGTATTGAGTCCCTGTTCGGCGACGAGATCGGAGTGTTCACGAATCGCAGATAACGGACTGATGACGATCTTTTGCAGCAACAAAAGCAGAATTAACAGTGCAGCAACGGATCCGAAGATGAACGAGTTTCTCGCCAATTGTGTGGTGTGTTGTGATCGCGCGGTGATGTCACGAGGGACTTCGATGTACACGTTCGCGAGTTGTTTATTGTCCAATCCGACGAGCTGTACTTCTACGACGAGTGTGGATTCGTTGGCTTGCCACACGACCAGTTTCTGATCGTTTTCTCCCGTTCTTGGCGATTGCAGGGTGAATTCGACTTGCGTTTGACGTCGCAGCGATTCGATCAGCTCACCGTCGACCCGGCGCGCAACCAACAGGAACGGCGATGGATTCGACGATTCGGGTCCGTCGACGGAGAGCTCCAGCAGTGAGAATAGAACGAGTGATTGTGATCCGATCCGTGTCATGCCGCTGGACGAACTTCGTCCGCTGTTGCGGCACAGATCCAGCAGAGATCGAAAATCGTTTTCGATCGGCTGGGGATGCGCTTCGGCACGATCAGGTGATTCTGATTCCGTGCGATCACCCGAGTTCGTGCTTGAGTCTGAGTTCGTGCTTGAGTCGGAATGGGGATGCAGGATCCAATCCCAATCGCCGTTCCCGCTGATGGTTGCCGCCCAGTCGAGATTCTCCGGTGATTGAATTTTCGGAGGGACTTCGTTCTTTTCGGTGAACGCTTCTCGTTCCCGGATTTGCGTTCCCCAGTGCCTTGCGAGTACGGCCAGATGTTCAACTTCTGCGTTTAAGGCCGCTAATACGCGATTCGCGTCTCGAATGGCGCCGGATTCCTCGAGAGATCGGAACTCCGGCTGGATGACTTTCTGCCGAACCAACTCATCAATCGTTAGGAACAGAAAGAACACCGCTGCAAGCGAAAGGACCAGCTTGCTACGTAGGGAGCCTTGATGCGTACGTCCCTCGTCCGATGCAGACGTTTGGTTCTGCGGTGACGTGCGGGTCGTCGATTGACTCTCTGTCGTCATGGACCGGTAGCTGTGGGAGCGGTGGAATCGAAACTCCAAACTCTAGGTTTCCCGCTAGCTACCTCGGTTGATACGGCGTCAGAACGACGCTCGTACGACAGATTGTTTTGTCAGTTATGGGGCCGGTGCGGACTGTACGGATGATGACGCATCGACGACCGCCAATCCCTAATGGCTTTCAGCAGATTGTGCTCGCACGTACTCAGTAAAATAGCGTCTCGCTTCGTCGTGAAATCCGAGGTCTTGCCATTCAGCAGCTCCCGCTTTTGGGATCAAGCTTTCGAGAAGTGGCGGATCGGCGTAAAGAGCATCCAGTGCGGCGCGGACAAGACTCGACGGTGCATTCTTTTTCGCCGCTAAGAATGCCGTGGTACCAACCGTGGGTATCCCGCTATCAGGTCGTGATCCTTCGGGGAATTCCCAAGGCTCGATCGTCATCACTTCAAGCGTAGGATGCCGACGTCGGATCTGTACACCTTCGAAAATCGGGACGATCCGCCAATCCCCGCTATGAAACAGCTTGTTCACGATTTCGCTTCCGCTTCCGATACAAACCATCGCGGCGTCAGGTTGAACGTCGAGCGTTTCCGGCGCATCGGACAGTTGTCTCCATTCGATAGACAATTGCTCGACTGAATCCTGAAGGTCAAGTGACTCCAGCACTAGGTTAGCCGTTGCCTGCGAGCCACTCCCTTTCGGTCCCACGGCGACAAGTTGCCCATTGAGATCGCGGATTGTTTGAATCTTGGAATCTGTTCTGGCCAAAACATAAAGCACTTCATCAAACAACGGGGCGACAACGCACAGTCGGTCACCCCTGATCGCCGTCGCCTGCATGGGTGCGAGGTCGACTTCGTCAGAGAGAAGTGCTTCGAGGTTATCGATCGATCCACCGGTTTGCTTTAGGGATTGTTCGATATCGTGCGACTGGGCGATTCGATCGAGTAATTCCTGACTGAGGCCGTTGTACAAGCCACCATCCACTCCGCCCGCGATTCGAACGGTATCGGGAAGGACATTGCGGTAGTAGCTGACCATGGTGAAGAATCCAGCCACCATGATTGGTGTCAGCAAAAACAGCAAAAGCAACATGGCTGTTTGGAAACGACGATGCGTCGCCGAACTATGAAGCACTCGCCGTCCCATCAAGGCGGCAACGACGGGAACGCCCTCAAACCAGTGCCAAGCTTTCACGACACGCGATCTTGGCCGGGCACGAATCGGTCTTTCTTCTAGAAAAGCATTGAGTTCCTCGGCGAGTTCTTCCGCCGATTCATAGCGTTTGCCCGGCTGCTTTTCTAAGCACTTGGCAATGATGGTTTCCAGATCGACCGGGATATCGCCGCGTACTGACCGAGCTGATGGTGCTGGATCGTGAATGACCTGCACGAGTGTTTGCATCACGGTGTCTGCAACGATCGGTGGTCGTCCTGTAACGCAAGCGAACAAGATCGCGCCGAGCGAATAGACATCACTTTGTCGGCATACACGTTCGCTGTGACCACCAGCTTGTTCCGGAGACATGTAGTGAGGTGTGCCAACAGCTGCTCCGCTGCCCGTGACGCTGCTATCAGCATCCATGTGTTTGGCCAAACCAAAATCCGTCACATGAACGCGATCCTGTTCATCGATCAAAACGTTGGCGGGCTTCAAATCCCGATGAAGAACACCTTTTTGATGCGCGTGGTGAATCGCAATCGCAACATCGCGAACATATTGAGCCGCTTGTTTCGGCGATAACTGCTCGCCGGTGATCTTTCGTTGGAGATCCGTCCCGCGGATGTACTCCATCGAAAAGAAATGGTGACCCTCGTGTTGTCCGAAGTGGTGGATACTAACGATCCCCGGATGACTCAAACGCGCCGTTGCTTGTGCTTCGATGTAGAAGCGACGAACTTCGTTGTTGCCGGCCAGCATGCCACTGCGAATCATCTTGACGGCGACGAAGCGGTTTAGCTCACGTTGCTTGGCCAGGTAGACAACGCCCATCCCGCCTCGTCCCAATTCCTCCTGTAACAGATAGGTCCCGCCGAGATCGTAAGGCAGCGTTGGACCTGGGTCACCCTTGCGACGATTCGCGATGGGCAACGTGACGGCCGGATCGTAGTCTGGGTCCGATTCGCTGGCCTTGCTGGTGATAATCGTGTCAGCGGGATTTTTCCCGGCCTGCGATACGGGGCTGCCAGATGACTGGTCGGTAAAACTGCCGATCATGTCGGCGGCTTCCATCAATTGCTTCAGCTCATCGGCCAGCTCAGGAAATTGAGCTAGAAAGTCCTCACGACTCTTGATCTCTCCGGTGTCACAGGATCGCAGGTACGCGGCAAACGCCTCGTCTAGCGGATCATCTGTTTGGGGAGGGTCGGGCATCGAGTCAAACTTTCGGACGGAATACTACCGCGGGAAATCAGAACGGTCTCCGGGCAGACTGCGATCGAGTCAAACCGCGCGATTTAGCACGTCCCAGGATACCAAGCATTCCCTTCAATACAGGCCATGAATCCCATTTTCAGGGGCGCCAGGAAGGGTGATCCGGTAGGGATTTTACGGACCGCGTATTTTGGTTCTGCTGCAAACGTACCGCTGGGGTACGGATGATCAGGAGCCTAAAGCCACGGACAGTCTTTTTCGTTCATCAAAGTCCGCAACTTTTGCAGTCCACGTTTCAAGAGACCGGCGACGGCCGTATCGCTTTTGCCCATGCGTTCGACGATGTCTGCCAACGGAAGCCCCTCCATATAGCGAAGCCTGATCGCTTCCGCTTGTGTCTCCGGCAATTCATGGAGCGCTTCCAGGAGCGCGACGACCGCTTCGGCACGAATGGCGATGCCGCTCGGGCTCGTTGTGCTTCCTGGCAACTGCTGAATCCAGCCACCCTCGGCCGAGTCATTGCCCCGAGCCGCGGGTGAAGCATCGACTTCCCGTTTCAGCGAGCGTTTTTGAGTGGTCACATGACGCGTGACGGCCGTGGCGACATTGTTTTTCAGCATGCCACGCAACCAAGCAGAAAACTCAGCAGGTGTCTCGCCTCGAAATGCCGGCAGATCTCGTTTTGCTTCCAAATAGGTCAGCTGCACGATATCCGCCGGATCCACACGTCTTCTCAATCGCTCGGACAGGTAGCGATGAGCCAACATCAGCAAATAGCCGCGATACTGCTCGAGCAGCCGGCCGAATGCGTCGTTGTTGCCTCTTTTGGAAGCAACAACCAGCTCAGTCGTTGACATATCGCCGTCCACGGTTGCGATTACCCTATCGAACCAGAGCGTATGAGTTGGAAAAGGACCGTGATCCACATGTGTGACGCACACGGCCACGCGTTACAATTTAGCTGACGAGCGTAAGTTCCATCACCAAATCCCTGGTAAACGTGCGAAGGATCGATGAATAAACCCTCACCAGCCAATCTTAAGCGATTTCGTTGCAATCGCCGTACGGTGAATGCGTTCTTTGTAGGCGTGTTAGCGATGATAATCGGATGCGGTGATTCTGAGACGTCCGATTCTGTCGTCGTGGATCCACCGGATCCAGGCTCCGTGACAAGCGAATCGGCCACTGCAGACGATCCGCCGGCTGCCAGTGAAGCGGAAGCACCAGGAGAAATCGAATTACCGTCGGGAACCATTCCCGAAATGAATGATTCTTCCGCCGGTGAGGGGAGCGGAGGCTTGGAAATGCCCGCCGGCGCACAAATCCCTGATTCGAGTTCCAACGCGACGAGCAGCTCGGTCCGCTACGCGACCTGGGACGCAATTGAAAAAGAAGTCAAATCAACCGGCAAGGTCACGGTCGTCGATCTTTGGTCGCTGTCATGCGAGCCGTGCCTTAAAGAGTTCCCTGGCTTGGTGGAACTTCACAAAAAGCATGGCGCGGACATTCAATGCATCGCTGTCGATATGGATTATGACGGACGCAAATCGCGTCCACCGAGTTACTACGAAGAACGGGTGGTGTCCTTTTTAATAGGCGTCGACGCAGGTGAGATGACAACGTTCATTAGCGAAACGCCAAGCGATGATATCTACGCGGCGACCGGTTTGGTATCCATTCCCGCCGTCCTCGTCTTTGACGCGAGCGGCAAGTTGGTCAAGTCGTTCGTAGATGCGGGATCGAGTGTTGGATTCACCTATGAATCGGACGTCACGCCGTTCGTAAAGCAGATGCTCAATTAGCACGTCAACGCGTTTCGCGAAACATTGCATCACCGGACGGTTTTTGCATCATCCAGCGCTACTGAACTTAGCAACAGCTCTTCGATGCGGCGCGTTTGAATATCGACGTCGTGATACTGCCGAATCATTTGCCAAGCGGATTCGACACGCTCGGCTGCCGATTCCGGTTCAAGTACGAACTGTTGAATTGCCGTTGCCAACGACGCGGAGTTTTCTGGCTCGGCCCAAGCAATCGTCGGCTGTTCGCGTTCCAGTTCGACCGTTCCACCGGATCGAGTCGCTATGACGGGGATCCGAAGCGCCATCGCTTCCAAAACGACATTCGGCATGCCTTCGAAATGTGAAGGCAAGATCAGCGCGTCTGCATTTTGAATGTAGGGTGCGGCATTGGGTTGTGATCCGAGAAAGTCAACGCAATGAACTCCCGTGGAGATCGCGTGCCAGTGAGATTGCAGCGACTCCTTCAGCGGTCCATCGCCCACCAGTTTCAATCGAATCTTTGGTATTGAATCCGACCAGTTCTTTTCCAAAGTGCTGATCGCGTCCAGCAAGTCGAGATGGCCTTTTTCAGCGGTCATTCGACCGACGCAAACAAAATTCAAACACGTGGCGTCACGCGCGAGCTGCATGGTTGTGGCACGTTGTTGTGTTGCTTCGACATCTACCGGATTGCGGGAGACATGAACGCTGTCACGCTGCAGTCCGTAATACTTTTCAGCCGATTCGGCCGCTGTGCGACTAACAGCAACGACCGAGTGTGACTGGCGATAGGCTCGTGATAAGCGACGGCGTTTCAAGTTGATGAAGCGTGACTCGACCAACGGCAAAGCGAATTCGGGCGGACTTACGATCGTTGACACGCGTGGTGTTTGTGATTGTCTGCATGCGGGACCGGCGATCATCGTCATGTGAAACGTGCGGTCGTAGATCATATCGATCCGATGCTCACGGATGATATTCAGGACGTGCTTGGACTGCTGATGCAAGCGACGGCCTGGGAAGTAAAAGCCACCCTCAACTGAGGCCTCGTCAAAACTATGAACGATGACGTCTTCTGGGATTTCATCGAGCAGATCACCTGCTCGTTCAATCAAATACAAGTGAGGCGTTAGCTTGCTTCGGTCAAGCTTTTCGAGCAGCAGTGCTGTCTGTCGCTCACTACCACCGCCACGTAAAGAACTCGCCATCAGCATCACACGGCGAGTCATTGGTCTGGTGACCTCACATCGATCCAAACCATTCGGTGATCGCTCGCTTCCACACGCGAGTCAGGATCATACGGCCAAAATACGCCGCTCTGTTCGAGTTGCAGGTTGCGGCTGGGTAGCACGTAATCAACACGTCCAAACTTGGCCGTGAGTACAGAGCGTTCATCATTGGAATGCTGCTGTTTGATTTTTAGACCCCCTCGGCGAGGTTCGGGATCTTGCACAAGTGGATGCGCCAACAAACGTCGAATGGCAGCTTGTCGACTGTCGCCGTTCACGGGATCGGAGTTCAAGTCGCCCATGATGACGAATGCCTGTCCTGTTTTCAGTCCACCGATGATGCCCCGGTCATCTTTCAAGTGTTTGGCTTCTCTGTCGCTCAAGTAGTCAATCCAAAATCGGATCTCGTCATGGTTGCGGCAGCCGTTATGGTCTTCGTCACCATCGAAGACGGGCGGTGTCGGGTGACTTGCCAGGACGTGCAGCGTCTGTCCGATTAAATCGATCGGTACATCGACATGATTTTTGCTTGAGAGCCGAAATTGTTGCCACGCTTCATCACTGTAATAGCTTTCACCTGTGACGGGATGCACGGGGCGAAGCGCGTTGGGAAGGTCTTTCCAAAGATACTCCTGAAACGTCCGAACCGCCTTCACCTGAATGGGATATCGACTAAAGATCGCCATACCGTACTGCCCTGGGAACAAACCGTACCCGAACGCATCTTGAGGATCGTCCATCTTCCCATTGCCGTTGAGATCCTGTCCCGTGGCAATGCCCGTGTTACTCGGGAACGCCAGCATGTAGAGGTAGTCGATCGGATCCAGTCCATCCTGACTGCGGGCGAAGAAGTTTGTGGCAAGTCGGTTGGCGGTTTCGCCATCGGGATCGTAGTCGAGCTCGTTGATCAGCAAGACATCGGGACGCACGGATTGCACGATCGAGGCGATTTTCTTCGCTTGCGAATCGCGCGGATCGGCTAATCGACGAAGAATATCGCCTTCTGATTTTCCAAACAGCGAAACGTTGAACGTCGCAATCCGTACGGTCTCATCGGCGATGACTGTTGACGTCGTGCCCAACGTTGCCAGAAACGCAAGCAGAACGGCACTCGCGCAGCGACCGACTGACGCTGCCAGGGAAATAACGTTCAGGTGGGATTGCCAACAGTCACGGGATATCAAAGGATCTACTCTCTCTTTACTTCAGGATTAGGCCGGTCGATAGATTGTATCAACGATGATTGAAAACGAGATGGAGGCCATTCTCGAATGGCATCGGAAACTGGGGGCACGGCCATGCCAGGCAGGAACGGGTTTTTCAGTCTGGGCACCGACCGCGAATCAGATACGCGTTCACATCGTCGATGGCCCTGACTTTCGACTCAAATCGGATGGCAACGGACTTCATTCGGTCGTGCGAGAGGATGTTAAAGTCGGTGATCGTTATTGGATTCAGGCCGACGACACACCACCTCGACCTGATCCCGCTTCTCGATTTCAGCCCGAAGGTGTGCATGGCCCGAGTGAAGTGGTTTCGCGAGATTTCGCATGGACTGACGCTGCTTGGAAGGGACAACCGCCACGAGATTGGATCCTTTATGAACTGCACATCGGAGCATGGACGGACGAGGGAACGATGTCCGCTGCGATCGATAGACTGGATGAGTTGGTCGATCTAGGCGTCACTGCCATTGAATTAATGCCACTTGCGGATGCTGCAGGCCGTTGGAATTGGGGATACGACGGAGTGAATCTTTTTGCGCCCAACCGTAACTACGGCAGGCCCGAGGATGTAAAGCGATTCGTCGATGTGGCACATGCGAAGGGTTTGGCCGTTTTTTTGGATGTCGTCTACAACCACCTGGGGCCGGAAGGAAACTATCTCGCTGACGTCGGACCGTATTTATCCAGCCAACACCAAACGACTTGGGGACCAGGGCCTAACTTTGATGATCCGCAACATGGTCAGGGTGTCAAAAGATTTATCTTGGCCAACGCATTGTACTGGTTGGATGAGTTTCATTTTGACGGGCTGCGTGTTGACGCCGTCCACTGCATCCTAGACACGAGTCGGCCGCACATTGTTGAAGAACTTGGGCGTGCGGTAGCAGCTTGGTCGAGTCATACGGGACGACCGGCTGATCTGATCGCGGAATCAAACGTACACGATACGCCCATGATCCAGCCGATTGATCAAGGTGGAGTCGGTTTCACGGCTGAATGGTGTGATGATTTTCTGCACAGCCTATTTGCGGTGGTGCGACCCGGTGAGCAGTTGTGTGATCGTCCATACGAACCGGGAAGCGATTTGTGTCAAACGTTGCAGAGAGGGTATGTCTATGAAGGAACGCTCTTCGAGCCTCTTCACCGACCGAAGGTATTAGAACGCGTTGATACGAGCGGACTGATTTATTCGATTCAAACACATGACTTCGTCGGGAACCATCCACTGGGTCAGCGGTTGCATCAGTTGACCTGCGTTGAAACCCAACGCGCTTGTGCGGCACTTTTGATGCTGACACCGGCGATACCGATGCTGTTTATGGGAGAGGAGTTTGCCTCAGATCAACCATTTCGTTTCTTCGTCGATTTTGGCGATCCGCATCTGCAAGAATCGGTGGTAAACGGCCGGCAACGTGAGTATCCACAACATGACTGGTCAACGGGTATCCTGCCAACCGATGTTGCAGCATTTGAACACTCAAAGATCGGTACTGCCAAATCGGGAAACATCGAATTACGAACGTGGTACCAAGCGTTGATCAAAATTCGCAAACAATGGAACAAACAAGGATTGCTGCGAGATGAAAACTTGACGGCGATCTGTGATCAACGTCGAGGTATCTACCGTATCGACTATCAAACACCGGAACGATCCGCGACGGTCGTCGCCCGACTGACTTCTGTCGCTGAGACTGAATTCGAATCGATTGAGATCGAAAGTACGGGAACGCTTCTGCTTGATTCTCGTCCAGGGTCCGACGTGACAAAGCTGTCACCCAATCATGCCAAGGTGTTTGTCAATGAACGGTGATAATGGGCGAAAATTCAGTGACGAGGTGCACCGTTGCGAGTTGTGATCATTGGTGCCGGCGCTGCGGGACTGGTCGCTGCCGCGGAAGCCGCGCGAAGAAACGCAGAGGTGTATTTGTTGGAAAAGAACAACAAGGTCGGTGTCAAAATATTGATGTCGGGCGGGACACGCTGCAACCTTACGCATAACACCGACGCGAAAGGAATCACGTCTCAATTCCGCCACGCGCAGCGTTTTCTTCAACCAAGTGTCGGTGCCTTTTCGCCAACGGATGTGGTTGAGATGTTTCGTCGTGCAGGTGTTGCGACCAAAGTTGAATCGACCGGGAAGGTATTTCCCTCGAGCAATCGTGCCGTGCACGCACGAGATGCTCTGGTTACTCTGGCAATCGAAGCGGGAGTCAAGATTCAGACGGGTGTGACGGTTTCGGGTATCACTCCGAATGGAAACAGTTGGCATGTGCAGACACTCCGTGAACTCATCGAGTGCGACCGAGTCATCGTGACCGCTGGTGGACTGAGTTATCCAGGATGTGGCACCACAGGAGATGCCTACGATTGGCTACGCGGGCTCGGGCATTCGATCGTTACACCGCGGCCGGCACTTGTTCCCCTAACTGGCGGCAGTGCATGGACGCACGATTTGTCGGGTGTGACGGTCGAAGACTGTGCTGCAACCGTCGTTAATCCGAGGGCACCAAAGAAGAAATCGGTATTGGCAGAGCGCCGTGCGTCCTGGTTGTTTACGCATTTTGGTTTTTCGGGTCCAGCCGCAATGGATGTCAGCCAAGCGGTAACGGCTGCGTCGTCGCCGGAGGATGTCCTTGTATCGGTCGATTTCATTCCACGTGTGAGTAAAGATGAAGTTGAACAAGTCCTTTCCGATCGAGCCTCGGGAAATGGTCGACAACGTGTCGTCCAAGTCGTTTCTCGTTGGATGCCACAACGATTGGCAACCGCTTTGGTGGGTCAAGACACGGCTTTGAAGCAGGATCACACGCTCTCGGAACTGTCTCGGCCATCACGCCAAGCTCTAGTTCATCGGATCAAACAGCTTGCATTACCAGTCAGTGGCACCAAGGGTTTTCCAAAGGCGGAGGTGACCGCCGGAGGCGTGCAGCTCGGCGAAGTGGATCCGAAAACCATGCGTAGCCGCTTAGTTTCAGGGCTTTTCATCGCCGGTGAAGTCTTGGATGTCGACGGACCGATTGGCGGATATAACTTTCAAGCTGCGTTCAGTACTGGTCGAGCCGCGGGAGCCGCAGTGGTGGATCCCGACGTAAACTAAACAGCGTGGTCAAAATTCAGTGTTCAAAATGAAGCATCCAAAATGCTGCTGTTCGATGTGCTGCCATGCCTGATCTGATCGCTCAAGGACCGACGAGTGATGACCGTTGGCGCCGTGAACTGCCTTCGTCAATCAACTGTCGCCAGATCGTTGTTGGCCGCACGGGAGCTGATTGGAATGTTCCCTGGGATGCGCTCGTGTCACGTGCACACGTTGCACTGATGCCGTTGGCCGATGGACGATTGCAAGTTCGTTGTTTGGATTCCGCGCGGAACCCGGTGTTCCATCGTGGCAGTCAGGTCGACGGATTTACGCTCGTGCCCGGTGATCATTTTGTGATCGGAAGCACCACGTTTACCTTGGCCAATCGACCCGGCGCCTCCGATTCATCCGGAGTTGCGAACGTTACCGAACATGCTTTTGATCATGCTGTGCTGCGGCGACGGCACTTTCGCGATGCTGCATCCAGGATCGAAGTGCTCAGTCGATTGCCCGACTTAATTGCGAGCAGCGGCAGCGACGAGGAATTGCTCGTTCGAGTCACCAGCGTGCTGCTGCAAGCGACAACATCGGCATCGGCCGTTGCTATCGTGAAAGTGGCGACCGAAATCAGAGAGTCGGGTGAAGTCGAAATCTTGCACTACGACAGCCGAATTCCCGGAAGAGAAGGTCCGCCGGTCAGCGCGGGTTTAGCTCGGTCGGCGATTTCGAAACGCGAAAGCGTCCTCCATTTATGGAGTGGCATGCGACATGACACAACGTACACGGCCAGCGAAGATGTTGATTGGGCGTTCTGTGTTCCACTCCGAAGTGAGGCGTGTCCCGGTTGGGCGCTCTACGTCACCGGGCAGTTAATCACCGATGTCGGTGTTGATTTGGGGCAATCGATCGCGGCGGCTCCCGACGATCTGCAAGACGATGTCAAGTTCGCTGAGCTCGTTGGCACGACCTTGGCTAATCTCCGGCAAAGCCGAAGACTAGAACGCCGTCAGTCCGCGATTCGTCACTTCTTCGCCCCCGTCGTCATGGAAGCGCTGGCGGGAAAAGACACTGACGAAGTTCTCGCCCCTCGCGAAGCGGATCTGTCCGTCATGTTCTGTGACCTTCGTAGTTTTTCAAAACAGAGTGAGCGCAAATCCGATGATCTGTTGGCACTCCTTGCCAGTGTCAGTGATGCGTTAGGAGTGATGACACGACACATCCTGGATACCGGTGGTGTCATCGGGGATTTTCACGGCGATGCTGCGATGGGTTTCTGGGGGTGGCCACTGGAACAACAGGACGCCGCTTTGCGAGCTGCATCAGCCGCAGGGCGAATTCTTGATGACAATCGGCGATCCACTGGTCAGCCAGAAAGTGATTCAAGCTTTCGCTTTGGGGTGGGGATCGCCAGCGGTCGTGCCGTTGCTGGCAGGATTGGGACCGTCGATCAAGTTAAAGTCACTGCGTTTGGCCCTGTTGTCAACTTGGCGAGCCGTTTAGAAGGCTTAACCAAAGTCTTTGGTGCCGAAGTGATTCTTGATCAGCAAACGGCGACGCAAATACAATCCGCCGGCAGCCGTGATCATCGCGTTCGAAAACTCGCGTTGGTTCGACCGGCTGGTTTGGAGAAACCGGTCGAAGTGTATGAATTGATCACACTCACCAATGACGACTCACGTTCCCTGACGGATGAACAGATTCAAAGATACGAAGCCAGTCTTTCGGCGTTGATCCTGGGTGATTGGGAAGAGGCGTACCGCCACTTGCATGAGCTCCCAGCTTGGGACCGACCCAAAGATGTTCTTTTGTCGATCGTCTTGCGTCACAACCGGATTCCACCCGAGAATTGGAATGGAGTGATTGATCTGCCAAAGTATTAGACAGACGGCAGAACACGACTGAGGATCATTCAAACTTCCGGTGAAACGTCATGAATCCTGATCACCCGGCACCGCGAAAAGCAATGGAATTGACCGGCGCTGTCCGAATCGGTTTGATCGCCGTTGCGATTATGGGTGTCGCAATTCAATGGCGTCATTGGAATGAGCTGAGTTCACAGATCGTGCGTCACACCGGGTCTACCCATGAGCTCAATCAATTGGGTGTACGCGTCACGCTACCGGACGGCTGGACGTATTTGGCCGTCGACACTGATCGGTATTGCAGCCAGGCAACGTTGGTGCACGCGGCAACGAGTTCGATCGCGAGTTTGCGAATCAATCGCTTGGATGAATGGCCCCCAAGAGGTCATACCGCACAATCGGAATCGTTTGGTTCTGTTGAGGTCGATTGGGTCTTTTTGAAACTCAACCGGCTCGTTCGACTGGGTGAATCTTCAACCGTTTCCGTACCCAGCATCCTCTCGCAATTGGCTTGGACGGATCTGGATCCAAGGTTTTTGGGTCGGTTCACTCCCAGTGGTAGAAGGCCGGTCGTGCCTGAGCCCGCTGACGCAGAGCCCGCTGACAATCCAGTTGCTTCCTCGAATCCGCAGGGCACATCGAATCCGCAGGGCACATTGGGGCGGGTCCCCGATTTAATCATGATCGTCGTGACTCATGACTCGGACGAAAAAGTGAATGATGCGCTGCGAGCACTTTGTGATTCGATCGAGTTTCTCCCCTACGACGCGTAGCTGATTTTTTTTCTGGTTTGCCAAGGTTTTTGATGTTTCGCGGTGCGCCTCTTTTGCCTCAGGTGCCTAGAATGCCGACCTCCAGTCGTGACGGCCCGTTTTCGGTTCGAAATCCAAAAGGGATCGAATCTCGAGCGTGAGCAACTAGGCTTGCCGTTGGAACACGACTAAAGCGCCGTCCCCTGTGTGCCGAATGAACATCTTGCGACTTCGATCCGCCTTCACAATCTGTCTCATTCTTCTGGGCACACGGGTTCCCGTGGCGGCTCAATTGACCGATTCGACGAAGCAAAGTTTGCTCGGCGATATCGGGCGGGCCGTCCAATCTCTCGATGCTGAACGGTTCCCAGATCTAGCCGAGTCGAAAACGAATGTTCTGAATCGTATCGAACAGGCGAACGACCATTTTCGGCGTCGCACGGATCCCGCAAACGCGGCTGCTTGGATGGCTTACTTGGACGTTGAGCCATTGCGACAAGCGATCGAGTCTGACGTGTCTGCACAAGAGATTGGGCGAACCGCCCGCGAATTGAGGTTTCGTCTGCTGGCGACCGCTCCTGGATTGGAGATGGACGTGCTGCAGGACCTGCGCACGGCCGTTGAGTATTTGATTAACGCCGTCCTGTTTCGTGATCGCGAGAGAAGTATTCAGCAGATTGAGAAACAACTAGATGGGCTGGCGAAACTGATTGAAGGTATGGAAAACCAGCCATCGCCGACACAGGGGATCAGCCTGTCAGCACTTGTCAGAGTGATCGCGGCATCGGGTCAAGCGCCCGACCTGATCTTGTCATTGCAGAGAGCGTTCAATCAACCGAATCTTGCCGTGACGCTTGGGGAAGATCTCGTTGAGCAAGCAGTACAACAGGACGTGGAGGAAACCGGCCCCGTCAACGATTGCATCCTTGGTACTCGATTGATTGGACAAGCGAGGTTGCGCGGCAACGTGACTGCCGATCTGGTTCCTTCTGTGAATGACGCTCGTGTGAAAGTCACCTTGGTTGGAAGCGTCTACACGAACAGTCGAGGCTACAACGGTCCGGTTCGATTGAGAACGCTTGGGGATGGAAACATCACGGCATCGCGTATGGTCACGATCAGTGAATCGGGTGTGAGATTAGGTCAGACGCGTGTCGAAAAGGCTTCACTGTTTACAAAGATCAAAGCGATTGAGCATCCACTTCGGATTGTGCGCAACATCGCTCGAAAACAAGCCGCGAACAAGAAATCGCAAGCGGATCGGATCGCCTTGCGAAAAATGGGTGAGAATGTAAGCGATCAATTTGCCCAGCAAACCGATGAAGCGATCACTGTTGACCTGCCGGAACTGGTAAGGGCTCGCAAAATACTTCAACGTCTTTCATTACCGGAACCCCTCGCACGTTGGAGCTCCAGCAATACAGATTTACAGCTACAAGCTTCTTTTCGACGTGATGATCAACTGACCACAGTGACACCGCGACCCAGTATTGACGGTGCGTATCAGATCTTGATGCAAGTACACGAGTCGGCGCTCGACAACGCAGTTTCGCCTGTCCTTTCCGGTCGCACGGTCAAGGAAGGTCAATTGATTGATCTATTTGGCCTTCCAGATAAAGATTCGGATGCCGCGAATGAAAACGCCGGCAATGAGAAGCCATTCGAGATCGATTTTGCTCGCCTGAGGCCGGTCATTTTTGAAGCCCGTGAAGGAAGTTTACGTTTGGGCATTCGCGGCACGCGATTCAAGCAGGGTGGTCGTGAGTTAAAGCAACCACTGGAGATTACCGCGATCTACAGACCGACCGAATCAAATGGTGTGGTTACGCTGGTTCGCGATGGAGACGTCAGCATCGATTTCCCCGGCGGTCGCCCATTGACGATTTCTCAAGCCGGGATGCGGCGGTCGATGCAAAAGAAGTTCACGGAAGTTTTTCCAGCATCGGTGCTCGGCGACCCGCTGGAAGTACCCGGCGATGCAAAGCTGAAGTCACTTCGCGGCCAAGTCTTTCAACCGACTTTGATTGCTGCGAAGGACGGGTGGTTGACGATCGGCGTCCAATAAAGCGGCCGCCTTGATTGAATGCCCAACGGATGGGCATCTGCCTCAGAAGCAAGCATTTCGTCTGCCTCAAAAACCAATCCAAGACTTGGGCAGTCGCGTACTTCGGCCATTCAAGGGTGTCTCGCCCGGCGTTAAGCGGCTCGTGTGTGAACGAAGGGACCGGCGAGCCTCGTTTGCTGGCTTGACCCAGGATTGGCACGACGCTTGCCACTTTTGCGGTCTCGCGTCGGGATTTTGGCAGTAGCCAAGCGGAATTGCTTCGATCTTCCCAAGAACGCAGATCACACATTTTCGAATGTGGATGGGGCTTTGGCTTGCGAGCCGTCGCTGTGCCAATCGTCGACAGCCCCAATTCAAACTCAATCGACTTGCGGCTGTCTCGCCTAATCGCTGGATTCAAAGCAGTCGAGAGTGCTGCGACTGACCGCCTCAGCTCGCAGTTCTCGTGAAGCGGCCCTGTGCGGGTCGGGCGCATCGGTCCGGTGCCTTGCGTCCGACCCGGCCGCGGATTTTGACACTCGTTGCCCGCACCTTGCGGTCAGTCGGCGGTGTAATGCGTGAGCGACTCGTTGGGCCGGGCCCGATGATCGCCGGCGCGTCCACTTACGAATCGGTTCCCGTCTACAAAAAACCGCAATGGTAAATCTGTTGCGGTTGATATTCCGATTCGTGGCGAAGTTGTCACTCGCGTGATCTCCACTCCCGAAACGATCGTGATGTTTTCGTCAGTCACTAAGTCGATTTGATCGAGTTTTCGATCCACCGCTAAGGCTTGGCACAACATCGCAGGACCACGCGTCCATCTTCGCGGGTCGTTTAGCTTTCGATGCTGGGCGATATGATCTACGCCCCAGACGGGTTCGATGGCTCGTATCAAGACAGCACTACCCCGCCCTTCGCATTCAGTCACCGCGTTCAAACAATATTTCGCGTGGATCGGATACACATAGAGTGTTCCAGGCTTCATAAACATCGCGGCATTGCTGGCCGTTCGTCCGCGGTGGCTGTGGCTCGAAGCGTCATCGCAAGGCAAATAGGCTTCTGTTTCAACAATCCAGCCTCCTAGCCATTGATCGTTCCATCGGCGAATGAGTGCTTTGCCCAACAAGTCACGCGCAACGACATCCGTTTGGCGATTATAAAACTCTCGTGGTAGTCGAGCTTGTACCAACGGGGATCGCATAGGCTAGGGTTTCCCGCACACGTTCGCTTGTTTGCGGTAGATGGAAGGTGGACCGCGTTAACCGGTATTCATTCCTACCTGCAGACCATCCGGTGCGAAGATCGTTCGACCTCCATCAACTGGTAAGCAGACGCCCGTGACAAAACTGTTCTCGCAAAGAAATTGGACCGCATGAGCGACATCCTTGGGAGTTCCGACACGACGCACCAAGGTGCTTTGTGCGAGTCGGTCCGCTTCCGCATCGCTGACTCCTTTAGCCAGTAGCACCGGTCCCGGTTGAACGCAGTTGACTCGGATTCGATGGTTCAATTGTGCAAGTTCGACAGCGAGTGATCTCGTCATTACTTCCACACCACCCTTACTCGGGAAGTAAGCGGCGTGACTCAAATAGGGCCGCACCGTCGCCCAATCACCGAGATTAACGATGCTACCGCCGTACGGTTGCGTTTCCATTTTCTGTCCCGCTGACCGCGCGAGCAGAAAACAGGCGAGTGTGTTGATATCGAAGTAACGCCTGATTTCCGCCGCCGTGATTTGAGACAGCGGCGTCGGCTCCCAGATCGCGGCGCTATTTATCAAGATGTCGATGCGTCCGAACGCTTCGACCGTCTGCTCAACGAGTTGATCCGGAACCGACTCGTTTTCCAAGGATCCCTGTGTCACCAACGTCTTACTGCCGAATTCCCTCTGGAATCGCTCAGAAGTTTCCGTGGCCTGCTTCGTGCTGGTATTCGCGTGCAATGCAATATGACAGCCGCACACCGCTAGTTGTTCCGCGATGGTTCTCCCAACTCTCGGGGCACCACTGCCCGTGATCAGGGCGACCGGGTGATCGCAGTCGAATGTCTCTTGAAGCGTCGCCATCGTACCGTTTTTTCTGATTGAGATGATTCAGCGATGTGGATCCAAATTCACGCTGACGAGTTATCTTCCCACGTCGGCTAGAGGCATGTTGTGCCCGCGATAAGCCAACCATTTTTCCGAGGTCTTGATGTCGCGGCTAGGATAACGGTGGCGAGCCTCCTAGACTAACGTCGCCATGAAATGACGGCTGACGTTGCGTGGTGAAGGAAACTCCACGGAACGACTCATCTCACAGACGTTTTCCTCGATCTGACATTGCAGAATTCCATGCTGGACAGCACACCGTTTGAGACCCCAACGTTCCGAATCGTCAGTGATGCAATCGATGCCGAGGCAGATGTGCTGGTGGTTGGATATACGGGCGGCTCTTTTGGAAACACGCTTGGAGCGATTGACGCAGAAACAGGCAACTGGATCTCACGACTTGTCGAAACGGGACAGATTCGTGGAAAACGCGGTGAGCTCAATTTGTTGGCATACCCGAAGAGTCCGGGTCCTATCATGTTGCTGGTTGTCGGTTTGGGCAGCCAGGAGCTAACGCGGGCGGATGCGTTTGAGTTGACCGCCGCCGCGATTCGCAAGCTCGTCGATCGAAAACGGAATCGTGTCAGCGTCGCACTCGCGGAGTCGTTCCCGACAGAGACTCACGACCATCTGATCGCAGGCGCTCACATCGCTTGTGAGGGACAGTGTTTGTACCAGACCGATCCATCGATTGAGCCTCCAGCGGCAATCGATTTCATCGGTTTGGATGAGACCGCTTTGGATCGCGGGAACATCTTGGGAACTTGTATCAATGAAACAAGACGTCTGGTGAATGAGCCGCCGGCCATGTTGTACCCGGCCAGCTTTTCCGAACGCGTTAAACAACTCGCTTCGGGTACGGATCTGTCCGTCGAAGTTTGGGATGAAGCAAAGCTGGATGCGGAAGGTTGCCGAGCCATTCTCGCGGTCGGTGCTGGTTCTGATCGACCGCCAAGATTGGTCATGATTCACTACCAAGGTGGCGGCGACGAACCGCCTGTCGCAATCGTTGGCAAAGGAGTGACATTCGACAGTGGTGGCCTGTCACTGAAACCCAGTG
Source organism: Planctomycetota bacterium (assembly GCA_039179795.1). GTDB lineage: Bacteria > Planctomycetota > Planctomycetia > Pirellulales > Pirellulaceae > Rubripirellula. The sequence continues at coordinate 157,084 of JBCDEM010000003.1, forward strand.
AAGCGATGACGGATATGAAGTGTGATATGGCCGGTGCTGCCACGGTCGTGGGCGTGATGCAGGCGATCGCAAAACTTGGACTGCGCCACAACGTAATCGGTCTTTGCGGTCTGGCTGAAAATATGGTGAGCGGTTCGAGCTACAAGCTCGGCGACGTGATCGAAACTCGTAGTGGAAAGACCATCGAGATTCTCAATACGGACGCCGAAGGGCGAGTTGTTTTGGCCGACACCTTAGACGTTGCTGTCCAGCATCAGCCATCAGCAATCGTCGACTTGGCAACTCTCACGGGCGCTTGCTTAGTCGCGCTCGGGACAGACGTCGTCGGGATAATGACGAACGATCAACCCCTGTGTGACTCGGTTAAGACGTCGGCAGATCAAGTAGGCGAACCGATTTGGCAATTACCGATGTTCGAACTCTATGATGAGAAGATCAAGAGCAAGGTCGCAGACATCAAGAATGTCGGTGAGGGTCGCTGGGGTGGCGCAATCACCGCTGGAAAGTTTCTAGAGGCTTTCGTTGCTGACGTTCCTTGGGTGCATCTTGACATCGCTGGGCCAGCGTTTGCGGACAGTCCGAAAGCGCATCGAGATGCGGGGGCGACCGGAGCGATGGTCAGAACGCTCATCCATTGGTTGGAATCAATGGATTGATTGATTCGCTCGACGGTTGAAGTGCCGAATTGAGAGGTTGGCTTTCCAATCAATCTCTGTCGTCTGGACTAGGCCTTCGCGCCCGGCCAGAACTTCTTCCACTTACTCTCAGCGGACTTGTTCGCCGGATCGTCTTCCTGACCTTCCGTTGAAGCACCGCCTTCGAGCTTTTCTGCTAACTCTCGAATGGCTTGGGTGATCGCCGCTTTAGGGGCTTGCACGATCAGTGGAACGCCGTTGTTTCGGACTTCCACCATGGTTCGATAGTCATTGGGTAGCAATGCAAAGACGTCTCGCCCTAACGTCTCTTTGGCTTTTTTCAAACTGATCTGACCGGAATCCAAACCGGCGCGATTGACCAAGATCTCGACTTTATTCTTCAGACCTTCAATCTCTTCAAAGCTCATCATCAACCGAACGACGTTCCGCAGACAGGGAAGGTCCAGTTGCGTGACCAGCAAGACGCGGTTGGAACTTTCGATCGCGGCCATGTCGACCTGGCTGTAGGTCTTCGAAAGGTCAATGATCAGGTGTGTGAACGAAGCCTTCAATAGTCCGATCACTTTACGGATACTGTCTTCCGTGATCGCAGCCGTGTCATGCAACTCGACAGGCCGAGGCAACAAGTACAATCCACTGCTGTGTTTCGTCAACGAGCGCTTGAGCAATTGGATGTCCAAACGGGAAACGTTTTGGACGACATCCGCTAACGTGTAATCTGGGATCGAATCCAAGAAGACATCGGCATCACCAAGTGCGAGATCGAGGTCAAGCAACGCTACGCTGTTTCGAGAGTCGTCTGCGAGCACACAACCCAAGTTCACGGCGGTACTCGTTGTACCAACACCACCCGTTGCTCCGGCGACACAGATCACTTCGCAGCTTCTTCCACCACCTTCTGCCGTGCCAAACTTTTGTTGGCTGACACGTTGCAAGGCTCCGGAAAGATCATCGTTCGAAACTGGCAGTGTGAGAAATTCTCTCGCACCTGCCCGAATCGTTTTGAGGATCATTTGGCCATCGGTATCTTCGCTCGCAGCCAGAATCGCAGTTTCCGGCGCGTCGGTAGATAGCTGCTGGATCAGGTCGACTGCTTTTTCCGGATCACTGTCCAGAGCGATCACACCGACATCAGGATTCGTCTGCTCGATGACATCGGGAAAGAACTCATACCGCGAACAATCCGCTTCCAACCACACCGTCTCCATCCCCAATAGCATGGCTTTCAGGGATTCTCGGGTGCCGTCGTTGGGATCAACCAGGGCGATTCTAAGTACGTTGGTCATGATGAATGATGTCCGATGCCTTCAGGTGGGGATCGCAGCGATCTTGCTGTCGACCGATTACTCCTGCGGAGCACTGATCGTTACGCCCTCTCCAACGACGACGCCTTCGGCTGTAGGGATGATGGCTCCCGAGGGAATACCACCGGAGTAGTGTTCACCGCCTTGTACGTGAGACGTGCTGTAGCCGTCACCGCCCACGACACAGCTGTCGTGGTTCCCGAGCATGTTAGGCACCTCAATGTGGCCTTGCAGGTAGAGCTCACAGTCGTTTGGCGATGTGGAGTTGAGTCCTGGGCCGCCGCGTGGCACCTGATCGGGGTTCATGGCATCGACGAGTTCTGGCGTCACGGTAATCAACAATTCGATGTCGTTTCGTTCTTCTCGAACCCGGCGGAATGCGGCGCCGATGTAGGGGATCTCACCGAAGAAAGGAGTTCCCCGTGTGACCGATTCACTGCGGCTTTGCAGCAAACCTGCGATCGCGAATGTCTGACCGGCTTGCAACTCGACAGCCGTTTCAACGTAGCGTTGGCTGAACGCTGTAACTTCGATACCCGCAGCTGTGATCGCTCGTGAGTCATCCGGTTCGGTAACCTCTGGGCGAACCTCCAAACGGATACGTCCAGGGCCTACCACGAATGGTAAGAAGTCAACGGCCGTTCCGTACTCTTCGTACTGAACGCTGATCGCACCGTTACCGGTCGGAACAAGGTAAGGAACGCGACCACCCACATTGAATCGAGCTGGACGACCATGAGTCGCAATAACCGTTGGCTCGGCGAGGAACTTGATCAAGTCCTGCTTACGCAAAGCTGTGATCAGAGCGGTGAAGTCACCACCGCCAGACAACACGCTGTTCGTTGCCGACAGCACACCTTCAGCTGTTGGGTTAGCACCAATGGTTGAACCATTCGCTGCATCCAGCAATCGGCCAGGAGCATTGTAGAAGAATGAGTTGCTGGTGAATGTTCCCCAGTCAATGCCGAGGTCACGAAGTTTCGTTCGTGAGACTTCCATGATACGTGTGTGCAGCAGAACCTGCTGAACTCCGACGACTTTGATGTTGTTCACAACCGTCGCGTAAAACTGTTCGACAATGGCGATTGCACGATCCACATCGTCAACGCTGGTAACGGTGCCCGTTACGATCGCGCTGTTGTTGACCGGCATCACTTTTAGCGATGCGAATGGAAGTTGCGAACTCAGAATGCCTTCGACTTCACGAGCATCCGCAAGGACGATCACGTCAACGGTGTAGAGTTTGTCGTCGGTATCCCACAGGTTCAGCTGCGTTGTGCCGGGAGTCTTTGCAAAAATCTGGATCTGATTTTGCGAGACAGGCGTTGCACCCAGGACTTCCTCGTTATGTACTTGGAACTTTGGGATTCGCTCTTCCAGGGTCAGAATACGGCTGCTCTTGACCAGCATCTCCAGTCTCTCGACCGACTGAGAAATGTTGTGAGCCACCGTCGATTCGGTTGACGTCAATCGGACCGGACCCGTCTGGCCTGACGCGGGTACAGCAAACGCTGCAACGAGCGTGGCAGCCAAAAGTAGGGCGGCCGATAAGCGTGCCGTTAGTCGAGTCGTTTCCATCTCGGATACATCCTTGCGGGGACCGATTCGAATCCTTTCGAATCTATCGGTTAGCAGCGGGGTGCTAACCCATCATGGTCCATCGGGTAACGGTTCAAAAAGGGTCTAAAACAGTTCGCGGCTGGCAGTTCAACCAGCCATGATCGGTTGATACTACTCTTCGCGAGAAGATTCGTTTTCGGACTCAAAGAACGGGCTTGATTCGCCGTTCAAATAGTCGTACTCACCGGACGGCGCTGGTTGCGTCGAATCGGTCGCTGGTTCATCGGTTGAGTTGCCGGTGTTCGTCGAGCTTCCACTGCCGCTACCGGCGTCTGCAAAGTTGACTCCGCCCGTCTCGCCGATCAGGACTGGCAACCTTCCGGGAACAACCCAGTACTCGTACATCTTGCCCTCAACGATCTTGAACATGGTAAATCCATTTTCGTCTCGTTTGGGGGTAGTTGGTTCTTGTTTCGTAACGGTTGGCTTGGCGTTCGCACGTTGACGTTCCAATTCAGCCAGACGTTCGGCTTCTTCCTTTTGCTTGCGATGCTCCTCGATCCAAGCCAGGAATTCTTGACCGGCTTCGTTGGATCCATCGTCGGTGCTGTAGTCCGCGTCGCTTCCCAAGCTCAATCGAACCTTGCCGAGCTCGTTCGCGTAAGTCCAAGCCTCAGCGTCCTTCTCGTGAATCAGCAGTTGGATGGTTCGGAACGACTTCGGACGATCTTCGCCAACTTTTCGTTCGGTGTCGCCATCCAGAGCGTAAACACGTACGCCCATCAAGACGGTCTTGGTAATGCTGCGAGGAATCAACTCGCTGCGATTAAAATAAGCCATCACGTCAACACGGTCGCCTGGTTGAATCAGGTTAGCGATCGTGACGTCGGCGGCCTTCATGGCCACGGCTTTGTACCCTTTGGGCACGGTGCTCCAGTTTTCTTCCATCAGCTTGACGGGCATGATGGCTTCGCCGACGTAGAAACGTTGCTTCGCGTATTGGTTTTCTAACTTAGCGAGTTCGTTGGTCGCTCCCTGTGGCACCTTGTCGGCTGGCCACTGCTCCAATTGGATGCGATCGGGAGTGATCTTCTCACCCACGTCGATCGCGACCGAAGCAACAAAGATCTCGGCCATGTTGCTTGGCCCTTGACTGTTCGCTTGAGCCTTGAGCCATTGGCTTGCGAGGATCGCCGCCACTGTCCCGCAAACACATGCCACTAGCAGATAGAGTGATTTATTTCGCATTGCAGATCATCGCCCTGGAAAGGCAGCTTTTTGAATAGGTCCAGAGTCGATCTGACAAAGCAAGGTAGATCGACTCAAAGGGTTTTTCGGAGCAAGGCATGACACCGCTGCAACCGGCACGACCATCTACCTACGATTCACCTGACCAGAAAACCCGTCGCGAGCCGTTCACTTTCGCCAGACCCCGCAGCTTGTCGCCTTGGGGTCCGCCGTGAAACAACCGATCTGCGACCGATTTCAGTACGACTTTACTGGGTCAGATCAACATTCCTGCCAAGGCAAAGTAGGCGATCGAGCCAATTGCCATGGGGATTCCGTAAGGCAGCAAGTACATGTTCGGTTTGCGTTCCCGTGCGATCGCGGCCAGCTTTTCCGGGCTGCGAACGGTCTTCCACTCGTGCAAAATCTGATGTGCCATTGCGAAGTGCTTCGTCCACTCGCCGCTTCTCCAAATCATGAAAGCGGCCATTACACCACCGACGATCGCGGTAGCGGCAAACGCCCAAAGCGTGACAACGGTACCCAACCAAGCACCAACACCTGCGAGCAGTTTCACATCTCCAGCACCCATGCCACCTACATTTCTCAACACAAGCAACAGCATCATGCCGACGAATGTTCCAAGCAAACTCCACCCGAATCCGCTCAGTCCATCCTGCATCGTCCAATGAGCCAAGCCACAGAGGATGAAGGGAAACGTCAGCCAGTTGGGGACTTTCAAAATCGCTCCGTCGATGATTGCGGCAACGATCAATACGATCGTGACAAACCAGACGGTCCAGTTTTCAGCGATGGAATTAAATAAAGTGGGCATGGTGTTTTTGTCCCCGTGATTATGTTTGGCGAGCAGTGAATCGACGTATGTGCGAATATCGATTCCGAATCATCGTGGGCCGAGCATCCAACTGAACATTGCGAACAGCAGGGTCACGAGACAACAAGACAGTTGCCAGGCGTATGCGGCGGCGTCGGCGGGTAGAAGTGGGTAGTTCATCGGCAGGTCTCCCGCGAATTACTTCCGTGCGGGAAGAGGAAGTTCGTTGAAAGAATGAGATCCCGGCGCGATGGCACGGACCCCAAAGGGATCCGCACCAATGTGCGTCGAGACTAATGTCAAATGCCACGCAAGCGTGGCAAGCAACTTAGTTGGCAGCAATCGCAGTGCCGACAGCTTCGAACTTGGCGTTGGCGTTGGTACCGATGGTGCCAACGGCAGCCAAACAGACAACAACGATCAAAGCCAGCATCACGGCGTACTCAACCGCGGTTGGGCCATCTTCTTCTTTCAGGAAATTCACAACGCTGTTAGCGAAATTCTTCATGTCTCTCTCCTCGCGAGTGAGATGCGTACCCGTTAAGGCACACGACGACGACTAGAGGCTTGGTTCAACATGAACCAAACCTGAACTGGGGCAGCCTCGTCTCCGACTTTCGCCTGACACGCCTTGGCAATCCGACACGCGGTTACGCGCCGGACATCCCACGGTAGCTCGGCAATCCTGAAGATAAGTGACAACTCGTCTCACGGATCCGTAGCTTTGCGCCCCACCCTCTCGGATGGTTTGCCCTTGTCTTGGGAGCAAGGCTGACCGTTGCTTCCTACCCCGATACACTCGACGCGAAAGACAACGGCAGCGGACCGAACACCGATCCGCTCACTTCCACTGAAAACCTATGACAGAAAACAGGTCAGTCAAAAAACTCTGATCGACGAAGCCTTTCCGGTCCCGTGAGATGGCCGATTGCACGGGAGGTACCGACAATTCCTACACAATCGGCCAGGGCCGATTCCATTCGTCTTTCGTCGGTCAAGCCAATCGCCCGTTCGTTGCTATTGGATTCCCGAAACGGCGGGCGCAGCCGTTAAAATCCTGGCTATCCTATGTGACGCAGCTTGATGACCGCATCATTCAGACCACCTTCCCCAAAACGCTTAGCTGGTGCCCTATGTCGAAATCAATTTCTCGCCGAACCGTCCTTAAGGCGTCCGCGCTTTCCTGTGTTGGTTTCGCGCACGGTGCGGCAAGTCGACGAGTCAGCGCCGCAACAAGCCCGAACGAAAAACTGAACATCGCATGTATTGGTGTCGGCGGACGTGGTTCGGCAAATGTTAAGGGTTTATCCGGGGAGAATTTGGTCGCCTTCGTCGATGTCGATGAAAAGCGTGCCGCGGATTCGTTCAAGCGTTTTCCCGATGCACAACGGTTCACCGATTTCCGAAAGATGTACGATCAGATTGGGACAGACCTGGACGGTGTCGCGATTAGCACGCCCGACCACACGCATTTTCATCCGGCGCTCGCGGCCATGCAGCTGGATCTGCACGTCTACCTGGAGAAACCGCTCGCACACAATGTTTGGGAAACGCGTACGTTGACTGAACTTGCCAAGCGAAAAGGTCTGGCCACACAATTGGGCGCGCAGCGGCACGCTTTGGCGAACATGCACCGTGTTGTTGAGCTCATTCAAAGTGATGCCATCGGAACGGTGAAAGAAGTCCATTGTTGGATTGGCGGAGACCGCGGAATGCCAAAGATTCCGACCGACACTCCCTCCATTCCGGCATCACTCGACTACGACCTTTGGGTTGGACCTGCTGAGTTTCGTCCCTACCATTCGTCATTTTGTCCGTACGGTTGGAGGTTCTGGTGGGACTTCGGAACGGGCGAGACAGGAAATTGGGGATGCCACATTCTGGACATTCCATTCTGGGCCCTCGGATTGAAGTACCCGAATCGTGTCGAGGCATCTGGTCCTCCCGTTGATGCCGAACGCACTTCTAAGTCGATGCAGGTTAAGTACACCTTCGCCGACTCCAATCAAAAATCGCCGGTGGATCTCCATTGGTATCACGGCGTTCCCGAAGAGATGCTGAAACAGAATGGTCTTTCTGCCAAAGGTAACAACACGGTGTTCATCGGAGAAAAAGGTATTCTTGAAGCTGGCTTTGGGAAGCGTAAGCTCTATCCGGAAGATCGCTTCTCGAAATTTGAAGCTCCGGAGCCTTTCATTCCAGATTCTCCAGGATTCCACCAAGAGTGGATTAACGCCTGCAAAGGTGGCGAAGCGGCAACATGCGATTTCAGTTACTCCGGCCCGCTTGCTGAGACCGTGTTGTTAGGCAATGTGGCCTATCGCAGTGGTGGCAGTTTTGATTGGGACGCATCGTCCTTGACGGCCGGTGGAAACGCCAAAGCCCAAAGTTACATTCGTGAGAAGTATCGCAAGGGTTGGGAAGTTACATCGGTGTCTTGAGTTCGCTCAGCGAATGTCGTCAGGCAGAGATGCCAGATCAACTTGGCTAGGGTGTCGCAGATACGCGATCAGATCACGTATCTGCTCCAATGTTAGTGTGTCAAGCAATCCATCGGGCATCGGTGACTTCTCGGTCATCTTTCGGGACACAATAAGATCACTCGGGAAGGTCAGTTTTTCGGTGGCGGTTTGGATCGTGATTGCACGATCGGTTTCATCAATCACCAATCCGTTAATGATGCGATCGTCGTCCGTTAACAGAATGGACATGCGGTACTTCTTGTCGACGACTGCACTCGGGTCGACGATGTTGCCTAATAAGTAATCGAGGTTTCCGCGGTCTGAGCCTGTCAGGTCCGGACCGACAACCTCGCCTTCGCCGTAGAGCCGGTGACAGTTCTGGCATGTCTTGGCGTAGAGTGCCCTGCCCTTGCCCAAATTGGCGTGGGTGAGAAACTCGGAAGTCAGTTTCTCCTTGAGCGTCTCGATTACTTGCTTTTTCTCGGCTGAAGTTTCGCGAACATCTCCCCAGACATCACTGACCATTTTGCTCAGACTGTCACTTCCAAGACTGTGGATCTGACGGACTTGATAGGCGGAAAGATCCTGACGCGGAATTTTGCCCGCATCGATTGCTTCCAACAGTTGTTCTGCAAAGGAAGCGCGGGATACGAGAATCGAAATCACCTGCGGTCGAAAGGGCCCGCGAAAGTTGCGATAACGCGCTACGATGGCTTCACCGACTTTGGGGTCATCAAATTGAGAGAGACCTCTTGCGGCCAACACGTTCATGTGTTGATCTCGAAGAAGGCTTTGGCATATCTCTCGCAGGTCGTCGGGTCCTTGATCGATCAACGTTTGCAAAGCTGCCAGCCGCACGGAGGATTCAACCTTCTTTCCGGAAACCACGATTTTGCGAAGCTCATCCATTGCACGTCCATCGCCAAAGACAACGCTGAGTTCGCGTATGATCGCTGCGGACTGGGCCGGTGCATTGGCCGCTAATTGCGACCAAGCATTTGGTTGTTTTGCCTGCCGCCATCCTTTCAAACCTTGTGCCAGTCCATTTAGAACACTTGCCTGTAAAATCTCATCTTGATCAACCGCGTGAGCGATGACTGTGTTGATGGCGTCGGGATGGTTCTCGATTTCTTCGGTCAGGCAACGCGTGATTTGTTCAAGCGTAACTGGCAGTCGGCATGCTTTCGCAACGGCAGCGAGTTGGTTGGGATTTTCATCGGCGACCGGAATCAATCCATACCAAATCATCAATGGTAAATTGTGATCGCTGGCATCTTCCGCATGTCCCACCAGTGCTTCTGCAAGAGCCGGTCGGGCTTTTACGGGTAGCCGTTGCAAGGTCGAAGCAAGCGTCCGGCGCACCAAAGCGGAGCGATCGGTCGCAGCCGTTTCGATCAACAACGGGAGCAATCGTTCAACCGCAACATCTCTTCGGGCGTCGTCATCCATCGACACCCAAACCGGACCCAAAGTATCGTCGAGTGGCATCTGTTCGGTCAGTAATCGAATCGCCCAAGCTCGAACATATTCATTTCGATGTGCGACTTGCTTTCGCAGAAACGAATCATCGATGCCACCGGTGATATGCAGCGAAAGTAACGATTGGACGAGCAACCTTGATTTGTCGTTCCCGTATGCAAATAAGGCACGCAACGCCTCATTGGCAGACTTCAACTCATTGCCATTTGCTGCCCTTCGTGCTAACTCGAGTCTTGCTTGTCGGACGTACCATTGGTTGTCGTGAGCATGCAGTGCTCCCAATGCTCTGTCTGGCAACTGTCGGATGTCCGGCCGAACCTCTTCAGAGTTTTCCGACTCGTTATCTGGGGCGTACTCAATCTTATAAATGCGTCCACTCGTGCGATGAACGCCCGTATGCTCGTGACATTCCCCCGCGTCACTCCAGTCGAGTACAAAAACCGTTCCGTCAGGACCTGTGCTCAAGTCCATACCGCGGAACCACTCATCCGCAGCAAGGAAAAAATCTTCGCCATGACTGGCGAGATAACCGCTTCCTTCACGATGTAAGATCTCTTGATTCGCACGTCGACCATGAAAATTCAAAGTGAACAGGTTGCCTCGGTAACGTGACGGCCAATTATCACCTTGGTAAATCATCGCGCCGCTATGTGCGTGACCACCACCAAGCGAGTTCGCGGCACCATCTCTTGAGGCGGTCCAGCTTTGGCCGGTATCGAAGTGCCAGTGGTCCGCGTGAAAGTCGATCAACCGGTACGTTCGTCGGTTAGGGTCCAGTAAGAATGGTCGGGTGAAGTGTGCACCGGGTGTCACATGCCACAGATGCCCGTTGACCGTGTTCGTAAAAAACAACTCACCAACCTCATTCCAATCGTGCCCCCAGGGGTTGGTCGTTCCACTTGTAAGTACTTCGACTTGTTGGCGTTTGGGATGATAACGCCAGATCCCTCCTTCGAGAGCCAAGCGATGATGATCGGGGGTTCCAGGACGCCCGATACGACCCGGGCAGGAACCACCGCAACGTCCATAGAGCCATCCATCAGGACCAAAACGCAACCCATTTGCGAAGTTGTGATAGTTTTGTTGAGCGACGGTGAAACCATCCAAGACGACTTCGCCTGCGTTGTCCGGCACATCATCCCCGTCTTCGTCGGGAATGAAAATCAACTTCGGCGGGCACATCAGCCAGACACCTCCGTGTCCCACCTCAATGCCGGTCAGCATCGTCAGGTTGTCGCTGAAAATTTTGCGCGTCTTAAATTGATTTCCAGTCGTATTGTCCAGGATGATCACCCGGTCTCGGAGGTCGAGTTGGAAACGCTGGCTACGTTCGGCGTACGTGTAGTTTTCCGCGATCCACATTCGTCCGCGTGTATCCCAAGCCATTGCTATCGGATTCTGAACATCCGGCTCGGCAGCGAATACGTTCGCTCGAAATCCGGGAGGCAGTTTCATTTTCTTTGCGGCTTCCGGCGCCGGCATCTGCTCTTGCGCGGAAATCGGCTCGGTGTTAAACAGTTCCGGAAAATCGTCTGCAATGGCGACGGGACTGAAAACAAACAAGAAGAGAAAGGATCGCATCGATATCACTTTGGTGAAGTTCCTTCGACGTTATGCGAGAATGGGTTGGATGAGGTTTCCGTGGACGTCAGTCAAACGAAAATCACGCCCCTGAAAACGGTAAACAAACCGTTCATGGTCGATGCCGAGAAGGTGCAAGATCGTGGCATGAAGATCGTGAACGCTAACTCCGTCGGTCGCGACGTTGACGCTATAGTCATCCGTGGTGCCATGGTTTACACCACCCTGAATTCCACCACCGGCTAACCACATCGTGAAGCAACTCGGGTGATGATCGCGTCCGTAGTTGTTTGCCGTCAGTTCGCCCTGGGAGTAGATGGTGCGCCCAAATTCGCCACCCCAGATCACAAGCGTTTCATCAAGCATTCCACGTTGTTTGAGATCTTGAAGCAGAGCACCCGTGGCTTGATCTGTGTCGCGACATTGCTTGGGCAACTGTCCTGGAATGTTATTGTGTTGATCCCAGCCTTGATGGAATAATTGAATGAAACGAACACCCCGTTCTGCTAACCGGCGAGCGATTAGGCAATTAAACGCATACTTGCCTTGCTTCTTGACATCGGGGCCGTACTGATCGAGGACGTGCTGAGGTTCATCTGAAAAGTCCAATAGATCGGGAACCGACATTTGCATCCGGAACGCAAGTTCATATTGCGCGATCCGAGTTTGGATTTCCGGGTCGCCGGCTTGCTGATGCTTCAACTCATTCAATCGGTTCAGTGAATCCAGCATCGTCCGACGGAGCGGACGAGAAACACCTGACGGGTCGTCTATGTCGAGAACGGGAGCACCCTGGTTTCGAAATTTCACACCTTGGTGCTTCGATGGAAGAAATCCGCTGCCCCAAAGTCGATCGTAAAGAGGCTGTCCCTGCTTTGCCGAGCCTTTGCTACTCATGGCAACGAATGCAGGCAGGTTCGCGGCTTCGCTGCCCAATCCATAATCGACCCAAGAGCCGATACTCGGGCGTCCGGGGATCTGGGATCCGGTTTGTTGAAAAGTAATGGCGGGATCATGGTTGATCGCGTCCGTGTGCATCGAACGGATGATGCACAGGTCGTCGGCGTGAGATCCAATGTGCGGCAACAATTCGCTGATCCACGAACCGGCTTCACCACGCTGTGTAAATTTGAACGCGGAGGGAGCCACTGGAAAGCTCGCCTGCGCTGAACTCATCGTCGTTTTTCGATCGTCCGGATAAATGCTCTTTGGGACCTCTTCACCCAATCGGTTTTTCAACTGAGGTTTGTAGTCGTACAAGTCCATTTGCGCGGGGCCGCCAGACTGAAACAAATAGATGATCCGCTTAATCTTGGGAGCATGATGCGGCAGGTAGGCCAGTCCCTTCGAAGAATCGTCAGCGCCAGCCAGCGCGAGGTCCTGGTCCAGCAACGTCGCCAAGCCAAGTGATCCCAGCAGCATCGATCGTCGTGAGAATGGGTTCATAGGACTAAATTCTTCTGACTATTCCTTGCTGATGGTTTCATCTAAGTTCAGGATGATCGATGCGGTCATGGTCATTGCGGCGTATTCATGGATGGGCAGAGACCCATCTGGTTCCTGTTCACCGACCGAAAGTAGTTCTTTGGCGGCTGAAGGATTTGATTCGAAATGCTGCAAGACGCGACCGTATGTTTCCAACAAGATGGCCGATTCAGCGTCATTCGGAATCCGTCCAGTCGCTTCACGGAAACCCTTGTGCAGTTTGGATGCAAGAGTTTCATCAAGCCTGAGTAATCGCTCTGCAAAGAGTCGAGACGACTCGATGAATGTTTTATTGTTAATCAAGGTGAGAGCTTGCAGCGGTGTATTGGTGCTCTCGGTCTGAACGGAACAGACTTCGCGCGCGGCCGCGTTAAAGCTCATCATCGTCGGCGGAGGAATGGTACGTCGCCAATAGGTGTAAAGGCTTCGCCGATAGAGATTGCTGCCTTTGTCTTGTTTGTACCGATTGTTTGAAATCGCTGACCAGATCTTCGGTGGCATATAAGGCTTGGTCGACGGGCCTCCAACTTGCTCCACCAACATTCCGCTCAGCAACAACGCTTGATCACGAACGACGAAACCCGGCAGTCGATAGCGCGGACCTCGGGCAAGAAAGCGATTGTCAGGATCCCATTGGATAGCGTCGTCGGAAATCACTGAAGACTGCTGATAAGTCGCACTTCGAAGTATCCGGCGTTGGATGGCTTGGATATCCCAACCACTGCGAATGAATTCCAATGCTAAATAGTCCAGCAGCTCCGGATGCGAAGGCAGCGCACCTTGTGATCCGAAGTTGTCGCTCGTTTCAACGAGTCCCGTCCCAAAGAACTGTTGCCAGATTCGGTTGACCGCCACACGCGCCGTCAGTGGATGGTCTGGGTGGAAGAGCCACTGAGCTAACTCCAACCGATTACCCGGTTGTCGATCGGATTCTGCGGTCGCAAGCGAACGGGGCACGGAGGCGGAGACCGGTCGTGAACGATCTGGAAGATTGTATTGTCCGCGGCTGAGCACGAACGTCTCGCGCGGTTTATCAAGTTCATGCATCACCATCACAGTACTGGGCGAACCAGCTTGCGGACGTTGCAATCCATTGCCAGCGTCTTTTCTCGCGCGCCGCAGGTTGACCGGTTCCGGCTGAATAAGCTGATTCTCTCCAGGCGAAATCAGGGGCCACGTTTTTGGCACTTCGATGAAAGGGGGAGAGTTGCCATTATTGGGACCAACACCCCACTCGGCGATGTTGTTGAAGTACGCAAATAGCTGGTAGTACTCTTGCTGGCTGATCGGGTCGTACTTGTGATCGTGGCAACGTGCACACGAAACGGTTAACCCGAGGAACAGCGTGCCGAACGTGTCGACACGATCTGCAACGTATTCAGTTCGCCACTCTTCTGGGATGGAACCATCTTCGGAGTTGATTCGGTGGTTTCGACCAAATCCGGTTGCGATCTGCTGCCGTAGCGTTGCGTCCGGCAACATGTCCCCAGCGATCTGTTCAACGACGAACTGATCGTATGGTTTGTGCATTCGAAATGCGTCAATCACCCAGTCACGCCAGACGTGTTGATATCGATAACGATCGTTTTGATAACCATCGGTGTCTGCGTATCTCGCTGCTTCCAACCAGGGAACCGCCATATGTTCAGCGTAGCGAGGCGACTGCATCAATCGATCGATCAGTCGGTCGATCGCAACATCCAAGTCCTCTTGCAAGAATCGATCGATCTGTTCGGTGGTTGGAGGAAGCCCCGTTAAATCGAGGGTGATTCGTCTGGCCAGTGTTTCCGCGGCAGCGCGTTTGGATGGTTCCTTTTGCTCTTCACGTAACCGACGCAAAACAAATCGATCGAGTGGATCTCGCGACCAGTCATCGGATGAGAGTTCTGGCACAACGCTCGGCTGCGGGGGTATCAGCGACCAGTGCTGAGAAAACTCTGCACCTTGTCGCACCCATTTCACAAGGGCTTGCCGTTGGTCGTCGTTGAGTTGACGGGGCGACTCGGGGGGCGGCATCCGTTCGTCCGGATCTTCGGACAGAATGCGGCGTATCAATTCGCTGGCTTCGGGATCACCGGATTCAACCACGCTCGAAGCAGAAGCCGCCAAGTCGAGGCGGAGTCCCGCGGCCAGTGTGGACTGATCGGGACCGTGACACTCGAAACATGCGTTCGATAGGATCGGTCGGATGTCCCGGACAAACTCGATTTCGCTCGACTCGTCGCTCGCAGCAAACGGCGCGAACACGATCGCAAGAAAGAACGGCAGGGCGAAACGGGTCACCATGGGTGGGATCAGGTAGGCGGGGGCGACGAATGAAATGTTCGTCCCAACAGTTTACCCACTGGATAACTGTCCCGAAGGTCGTGCGAGTGAATTGGCGGAATATCGGGGCGATGACGAAGAAAACACTCCTTGCATCGGCAGGAGGAAACGTCCTCCGCACGCGGCCCGGGTCTCGCAATCGGCGTTAGCAAAGATGACAATGCGGCGATAAATGGTTCACAACTGACTGAGTGTTCAAGATTAGAAACATGCGAACGATTCTGACTGCTGACGCGAGAGCGATGGGACAATGGGTTGCCAAACACGCCGCCGAAGATCTACGTCGCGCTATCGCCGAACACGGGGAAGCAAACATTGTCGTTGCCACGGGAGCTTCGCAATTTGAAGTTCTCAGCGCCTTGGTTAAACAGCCCGATATCGCTTGGCCCAAAGTGCATGGGTTTCATTTGGATGAGTATGTTGGCATATCCGATCAGCACGGTGCGTCATTCTGTAAGTATCTAAAGGAGCGATTCGTCGACCACGTGGACCTCGCCGCATTTCACTTTTTGAACGGTGATGCCGATCCGAAGTCTGTGATCGCGGAAGTCGGGTCTTTGATCTCGGAGACTCGCATCGATCTTGCTTTGGTGGGAATCGGTGAGAACGGGCACTTGGCCTTCAACGATCCTCCAGCTGATTTCACCACCGAGCAACCGTACATTTTGGTTGAATTGGATGAACCCTGTCGCATGCAACAAGTGGGTGAAGGTTGGTTTGACGGATTAGGCGATGTGCCGACGCACGCAATCAGCATGTCGGTGAAGCAAATAATGAAAGCTGCAAGCATCTATTGCAGTGTTCCGGATGAAAGGAAAGCAGCAGCCGTACGCGCGACTGTGGAAGATCCGATCTCACCGCAGATCCCGGCGAGTGTTCTACGTGAGCATTCCGATGCCGTGTTGATCATTGACCAAGCCGCGGCGAGTGAGTTGGGTGAATCGTCTCGAGCGTCGTTGGAACCGGTTTGATGTCAGGGTTCATTGATCTGCAGGTGAATGGTTATTTCGGCGTCGATTTCAATGCCGATTCGCTTTCCGAAGAATCGATCGTCAAGGTATGCCAACAGCTTCGCAAAGATGGAACCGACCGCATCCTTGCCACCGTGATCACGGCACCTTTGGAAGCGATGCTCAAACGCATCGAGCAAATTGCTTCTTTGATCCAGGGCAATCCGAAGATCGCCGCCGTAATTGCTGGGATCCATGTGGAAGGTCCCTTTCTCAATGCAGCGGACGGATTCGTTGGCGCTCATCCAGCTGATGCCACCATGGACGCGTGCTCGGAAACGGTCGGTCGGTTGATTGATGCGGGCCAAGGGACCGTCAAGTTCGTGACGCTCGCTCCCGAACGCGATGCGGGTGGACAAGTAACCCGGAAGTTGACGGACCTGGGCATCACAGTGGCCGCCGGTCACAGTGACGCGACCGTTGATCAATTAAACGCCGCGATCGATCAGGGCTTAAAGCTCTTCACTCATCTTGGAAATGCTTGCCCCGGTATGTTGCCTCGACACGACAATATTATTCAACGCGTATTGAGTTTGAGCGATCGGCTCTCCATATCCTTCATTGCTGATGGGCACCACGTGCCACCAATGGCATTGAAGAACTATTTGCAGTGTGTTCCGTCCGAGAATGTGGTCATCGTAACCGACGCGATTAGCGCTGCCGGATTGGGGCCTGGACGCTACCAGCTTTCAGGGCAGGTGGTGGAAGTCGATCATCATGGTGCCGCTTGGGCAGCATGCAAAACGCATTTCGCGGGCTGTGCATCAACGTTTCCACAGATGGTTGACGTGCTGAAGAATCAGGTGGGTGTATCCGATCATCAGATCGACCAGTGGATGCGAGTCAATCCGGGCAGAATACTTCGCGGTAACGATTAACGGTTTTCGTTGGAACGGGATATCAGGAGCAAATCAAGAGTGGACGCAGCATCGATCAGCGACTTGATTCGACGCAGACGAACGATCAAGCCAAAGCAGTTTTCGGACCGAGACGTCGAAGAATCGCAAATTGAGCTGATGCTCGAAAGTGCGAACTGGGCACCGACTCATGGCATGACCGAGCCATGGCGGTTTACCGTATTTCGTGGAGACGCGAGAAATCGGTTAGCACAGTTTCTTGCGGAGACCTATCGGTCACTATGCACACCTGAGACCTTCAAACAGAAGAAGTTCGATGGAATGCTTGAAAACGCTGGTCTAGCGCCGGCGGTGATTGCGATCGGAATGAAACGCCAAGAGACCGAGAAAATCTCTGAACTCGACGAACTCCACGCAGTTGCGTGTGCCGTTCAGAATCTGCATTTGACCGCTTCTGCGATGGGCTTGGGCGGTTTCTGGTCTACCAACATCGCAGCTACCAGCGATGCGATGAGAGACTTCATGGGTCTTGAAGAAAAGGATCGCGCGTTAGGTCTGTTCTACATCGGCTACCCAAAGTGCGAATGGCCCACGAGCCAGCGAACCGCGATCAGCGAAAAAGTGCAATGGCTGGATCGTTGAGCTAATCGATTGATGCTCCGCACAACGATGCACACTCTTCGATCGCTTCGCGGTCGAAGCGGAAATCAGTGGCAAAGTCGCTTGGGCTGCATATCAATCGGCGAAGATCAACACGAATTCGTCGACTCCACTACGGAGTCAAACGTCGAATCGTGTGAATCTTTTTTTGCAGGTGATGGTCTCCGAGGATTGTCTTCCACTCGGATGACAGACTCGTGCCATCGACACGACTCGCAGCCATTAAGACAACGTGAGGCATTTCCACAAAGCGGCTGACGTTTAAAAGATCGGGAGCTTCTCGATTTCGCGTCGGCAAGTCTCGGAGAACGAGTTCGTCGATGTTCTCATTCCACAATGAAGCGTACAACGCCCAGAACGCTGACTCCCCTTTCCCCTCTAAACGCAGGGACGACCATTTCAAATTTGGAACAGCATTCAGTGCTTGCAGAGCACGATGTACATCGTAAATCTGCATCGCGGCTACTGTCTGTCCAACTTGCATGAACCGGCGACGAATATGTGTCCGTTGTCTTTCGTCGCGTGACCACTCCGTTGGACCCACGCCGCGAGGTATAACGAAAGCGAAATTCCCTCCTCCTCCTGTGAAGGCTTCAAACTCTCTCCAAAGATCCATTGACTTTGGAGTGGAAGGGAATCTATCTGGGAAAGGCACTGCTAGCGCTGGAGCGACTCTTTCCCACGATTCTTGATCCAATACTTCGATGGTCATCGGTGGGCCCTCACCGGCTATGTACTGAAAGATGTAAAGCTCCAGGCGATAGGGTGATTGGGCGTTGTATTCGACCAAACGAACGACTCCTTTGGTATCGAAAACCTTCAAATCGAGTGGCTCCTCCGTTTTAGGCCATCCTCGAAACACGTGATCTTTTAAGGCCTGCATCCACTGAGCTGACGCTCTATCAAATTCCGTTGGATCATTGGGAATATCGCTGGCGTCAACGGCCGGCACAAAACTCTCGTGGATAGTCGTGACACGTTCATTCGTTGGCAGTTCGTCAAAGACCTTCAATTGTTCGGGTTCGAAAAACTTCGTGGCCGTCTTTTCGACGAGGGCGTCCTCGCCCTTCAAGAACCGATTGAACCAGCGAAACGCGTGAACCCGCAACTCTTGCGTGTCTTTGTGTGGACCCTCGGTTATCTGCAATCCCAATTGATCGCCGGCGTTATATAGGTCGTAGATCTTCCGTGTCCGCGCGTGCACATCAATCACGCCATCGAGTGGAAAGATGCGGTCTTTGTCCGTATTGGAAATCAACAACGGTCGCGGTGCGACCAACGCTGCGATCATGGGGTAATCCCAGCGGTAGGTATTCACCATGAACATGCAATCACAGTGACCCTCAATGCATCCATCCACGACGTAGTTCTTGAGGTTCGTGATTCCCGCGACAGGGACCGCCGCTCGAATGCGGTCGTCGATCGCGGCGACCCACCAGGAATAAGCTCCGCCGCCACTTCGCCCAGTGATACCGATCCGTTCGTCATCGACTTCTTCTCGACTTTGCAAGTAGTCCAGAGCCCGCACGCCATTCCATGCTTCGACTCCGGCAGGTGTGTAGCCTCGATTATTCCACCACCACATTTTGTGCCGGTAGGTGCCGTGATGAATCCCTTCCAATTCACCCAGTTGGATCGTGTCAATCGTCAAGCAGACGTAACCGTTTCTGGCGAACCACGCGCCGTGGTGTTGGTACGTCACTTTATTGCCGTAACTGATGCCTTCCTTACGCGATGGGCCATGACCGCAAACGTACAGGATTGCTGGTAAGGGTTTGTCTTGTTTTATAGGTCGATATAGATTCCCCGTGACGTATAGCCCTGGGAGCGATTGGAATTGAATCTTCTCTACGAGAAAGCCTTCGTCGTGTTTCACCGTCCCCGTGGTTTCAGCATTGAGTGGTGTGCGACTGGGAAGCGGATCAAGACCCAACATGTCGAGCAGCTGCTGACGATATAACTCTCGCTTTTCGGTCCAATCCTCAAGCGTTTGGATTTCCGCAAATGTTGCTTCCGACAACTGGCGTGTCTGTCGGCGAAAATAGTCCGTCACCAGAGCGTCACCGCGAGCCGTATTGGACGGTGATTCTTGGCAGAAGCCGGTTTGAGCGGTGATCAGTAGACAAGCGGCCCAGCAAATAACACGCAGCATGATACGACTCCACTGCCGATGAGGGTGAACGTCCCATTTTCGACGAACCGAGCGCGCGAATCGCGCGCGACACAGCACTTGAGACTAACACGTTCTCGAGACTGAGTGTTTGGTTCGACCGTCTTCAAAGGACTGCGGGTCGCGTGGCAATCGACTTGGTTCGGATCGATGATGAGATGTTTGATTACAACTCGAGGAACAGTCGCGCTGGATCTTCGATGACCTCTTTGATTGTTCGCAAAAAGCCTACCGCTTCTCGTCCGTCCACGATTCGGTGATCGTAGGTTAGCGCAACGTACATCATGGGTCGGATCACAACTTGGCCATCGACTGCCATCGGACGTTCTTGAATGGAATGCAAGCCCAGGATGCCACTCTGCGGCGGATTAACGATCGGCGTGCTAAGGAGCGATCCGTAGACCCCACCGTTACTGATGGTGAAGGTTCCACCAATTAAATCTTCGGGTTGCAGTCGATTCTCGCCCGCCTGTTTTGCAAAGTCACTGATCGAGCGTTCAACGTCGGCGAACGACATCAACTCGACGTTCCTCAACACAGGGACGACCAAGCCCTTACCACCACCAATTGCAATCCCAATGTCCTGATAGTGGCGATACACGATGTTGTTTTCGCGGATCTCTGCATTGACGGCTGGGAACCGGCGTAGAGCTTCGACGGCTGCTTTAGCAAAAAAGGACATGAATCCCAGTTTGACGCCGTGCCTTTCGAGGAATCGATCCTTGTATTTGCTGCGAATCGACATGACGGGTTTCATGTCAATCTCGTTGAAAGTTGTCAGTAGGGCAGCCGTTTGTTGGGCCTCGACCAGTCGAGCGGCAATCGTACGCCGTAGCATACTCAACGGCTTGATCTCCTCACCTCGGTGTGATGGGGAGTCTTCAATCAAACTGCCACTGACGGCGCGACGCGGTTCGACGGTCGCCGGCGGTGCCGCAGGTGCTTTGGCCGGTGCAGGTGTTTTTTGCATGTGGGCAATGACGTCTTCCTTGAGCAGTCTTCCACCGGGGCCCGTGGCGGGGACATCGGCAGCAGTAAGACCATTCTCATCGAGCAGACGCTGCGCGGCCGGCATCACGAATGAAGCTTTTGTTCCTTCCGAGGGTCCTGGCGTCGCTGCCGCTGGGGCAGGTGCGTCGGGCGTTGCTGCGGAACCGCCGGAAGATCCCCCATCGGCAGGCTTCTCGGCTACACGAATTGAGGCGATCACCTCACCGACGTCGGCGAATTCCTCACTCTCCTTGTCGATCGACTCCAAGATTCCGGCCACTGGCGCCGGGATCTGGACGGATGCTTTTTCGGTTTCGATCTCTACCAAATCTTCCCCGGAATCAACCCAATCGCCTTTACCCTTGAGCCATTGTCCGATCTGGACTTCGCTAATCGATTCACCGACGGTTGGAACTTCGACTTGAATGATCTCTGACACGGTTGGTCCACTCAGGAAGGAAAGGCATCGTCAGATGGTTTCCGGCGGCACCCTATCGCGGCCGGACGTCAAAACATCCCCACAGAATACCTGGGTAGAGGGCAAGCCGGAAGCGTGCGGACGGCGATGTGCGAAGTGGTTTCGAGCGGATTGATTTGATCGCCTGGGTAAACCCTGCGGGAAACTCCAATGGAGCCGTTGGGACCAGATCCGACCGCATGTCGAGACGTTCACTGCCCGATTGTTGGGAGTCGATTCACGTCCATCGACCGCTTGGAACGATGCAAGACGATGGTGTGGTCGAGATGGACTCGTCGCATCGTCCGCAGCATGCGGCTTGGTTCATCCAACGTACTTGGGGTGGAAATCGTGACCGACTCTGATCGCGGACATCCGATTCAGTTGGGCGTAATCGTCTTGCTGCTGGCCGCGGGAGGATGGTGGTTCTTTCAGAACTACGAAGTCTCTGGCTTGGACGCGGTTTCCGTCAGTGCGAAATCGGATGAATCCGAGGATGACTCCACTTTCATCAGTTACCAGGATGAGCCGCCCGCACTGTCGTCTGGTGATCTCGGGCTCTCAAGTTCGTTCGCGGGCGGAAGCGATAATCCGTTCTCGGCATCTCGAAGTCGCACGCGTCAGGTTCAGCCGACCGATGGCGTGGAGACTCGAAAAATGCACCCGCCCATTCGCGTCGCATCATGGGCCTTGGATGGCTTTGGGCCAACGAAGCTCCGAAATCCAGTTTGTCGGAAATACGTAACCCGCGTTATCGAAAAGTTCGACGTGATCGCATTACAGCAGATCGCGTCCATTGAGCGTGACTTAATTCCACGGCTCGTCGATACCCTCAATCGGTCCGGCCGACGCTATGACTTTGTGGTCAGCAAATCAACGGGACCTAGCGACCGTTTAGAGCAGTTAGCGTTTGTGTTTGACACTCAGCGCGTGGTCGTTGATCGTCGTCAAACGTATACGGTCGAAGATCCGAGCAATGAGATGACCTTTGATCCATTGGTTGGTTGCTTCCGGGCGGTCGGTCCATCCGCAAGTGAAGCTTGGACGTTCTCTCTGGTCAACGTTCGCATTGACTTAGCACGCGCTCCGCAAGAGGTCGCGTTGCTGCCAAGCATGTTAAAAGCCATTTCCAATGACGGTCGTGGAGAGGATGATCTTCTGATCGCTGGTCTGTTTCAGGCTGACGATGCGTATCTGCTGGGGACGCTGACGCATGCCGACATGAAGGCGACCGTCGAGAGTCGACCCACGGACATTTTCGGTCGATACCAGACCAGCAACTTACTGTTCAGAGATTCATCAACGACAGAGTTCGTCGGGCGCGGTGGAGCGTTTGAGTGGCTTCGGTCGTTCGAGTTGAATGCAGCCGAAGCAGAGTCGGTGACCAGCCATTTACCCGTCTATGGGGAGTTTTCGGCGAGCGAAGGTGGCCACTTCGAGTAATCTCGAGGGCGATACCCTCCCCACTCGCCAGAAAATGATCGGCTATACTTGGGGGCTGCTTAGGCCCCTGCCATGTCTGCAAATCCAAACGCCGATTCGGAATCAATCGATCGCTTCCTTTTGGAATCGCTGGTCGATAGCATCCCCGATCCGATCTTTTTCAAAGATCGGGATGGTTGTTTCATACGTGTTAATCAAGCGTTCGCCGAAACGGCCGGACTGCAACCAGATCAATGCATTGGAAAGACGCACTCAGATCTCTGGGGTGATTCGCTCGCCGATCAGATAAATGAGGATGAAGCGGAGATATTTCGGACGGGTCGACCGATTCTCAATAAAGAAGAGTTGCTTGTTGGAAGAGACGGGAAGCAACGATGGGTACTGGTCACCAAGATGCCAATGCATGATCGCGATGGTGAACTCGTGGGGACGTTTGGAATCGCCCGAGAAGTGACGGAACAGAAACTGGCGGAATTGAATTTGCGCGAAAGTGAAGCCCGTTTTCGATTGCTTGTCGAGCACGCGCCTGATCCATGCGTTACGCTCGATTGCGATGAACAGCGATTCGTCGCTGCGAACAGTCAGGCGGAACAGCTTTTCAAAATGACTCGCGATGAGATCACGAAGTGTCATCCGGTCGATCTGAGTCCTCCCATGCAACCAGGCGATATTCCGACGCCGCAGTTGGCTGGTGAGATGATCGAAATGGCGTTAAGTGGGCAACGGATGGTGTTTGATTGGGTCCATCGTGATTCGACGGGAAAGGAAATCCCTTGTGAAGTGCGATTGGTTCCGCTGCCACACGGCAATCGCAAGTTGCTGCAAGCGACGATCGCAGACATCACCGCTCGCAAAGCAGCCGAGACCGAGCTCACCGATGCTCGCGACGCGGCCCGAGAAGCAAATCGTGAATTGAGGCGGGCACGGGATATCGCGGAAGAAGCGAGTCGCGCGAAGAATGACTTTCTGGCAAACGTCAGTCATGAGATTCGCACGCCAATGAACGCAATCATCGGTATGACGGATTTGGTGTTGAGCACCAATTTGGATCCGGTGCAACGTGATTACATGCAGACGGTAGCAGACTCGGCCGATTCCCTAATGTCTTTGCTGGATCAAGTGCTGGACTTTTCACGGATCGAATCGGGAACGCTCGATCTCGATGTCGCGGACTTTGATTTGCGGGAAGTTGTTGGTGCAACCCTTCGGTCGCTTGCGGTGAAAGCACGCAGTCGACGCGTCGATTTGGCCTGGCATGTTGATGCACTGGTACCGCAATGGTTGGGCGGTGATGCGGTGAGGCTGCGACAGGTGATGATGAACTTGGTCGGCAACGGCATTAAGTTCACCGAAGATGGCGAAGTGTTCGTCGATGTGCAATTGGATGAACGAGATGCTTCAGGCGTCAAACTGCTTTTCAGTGTTCGAGACAATGGCATTGGCATCGAACCGGAAAAGTTGGAGTCCATCTTTAACGCATTTGGTCAGGCGGACACATCGAGCACGCGACGCTATGGGGGAACCGGGCTTGGCTTGGCGATTACATCGCGACTCGTTCACGCGATGGACGGTGAACTATGGGTCGAGAGTTCTGTTGGGGAAGGCAGCACGTTTTTCTTCACTTTGCGTTTGCAGCCGGCAACATCGCACGTCATTCATGAATTGCCGGATTTGACTCAACTAGAAGTCATGATTGTTGACAGTGACACGAATGATTGTCACGACATCGCATCACTCTTGGCCGCCCGCGGTGTGAACTGCTCAGTCCACGAAGAAGCACCGGATGCACTACAAGCACTGAAGGAGGTTCCCGGTGAGCATCTGCCGGTGCTAATGTGCAATCCTCAAATGACTGGAATGGCAGGTTTCGAATTAATTGATCGCCTGCGAAAAGATGATGTCCTCAATAGGATTCCGGTCATCCTGCTCGCCTCGAGTGTTCAGACGGATGATGTTCAACGATGCAAGGAACTGGGTGTCAACGCACAGTTAATCAAACCCGTCCGCTCGGAAGAACTGATCAGCGTGCTTGCGGGGACGATTACGCGTGAAGACACCAATGAACTGCCCGATGAAGACTGGGGCGCTGGTATGCGTCAAAAGTCTTTCCGTGAATCAGGTTCAATGAAACCGCTTCATATCCTCCTCGTCGAGGATGGTAAGGCAAATCAGACCATGGCGGTGGGTCTGCTCACTAAGTGGGGACACCGTGTCGATGTCGTGGAAGATGGCAATGAAGCACTAGCGGCCTACAAGGACAATCAATTCGACGTGATTTTAATGGACGTTCAGATGCCGACGATGGACGGTTTGGAAGCGACGCGTCGGATTCGAGAACTGGAAGTAAAGACGCGAAATCGTGTCCCCATCATCGCGATGACAGCGCATATCTTGGAAGGCGATCGGCAGCGATGTCTGGATGCTGGGATGGACGATTATGTCTCAAAACCCGTCCGAAAGCCGGAGTTGTACCGGGCCTTGGGTGCCCTGTGCGATCCGCACGACGACTTGGGAGAGAACATCTGAGCTCTTGCGCTTGATCGAATGAGTTGCCGGCTCAACGATTCGTCATGAAAGCGCGGCTCGTCAGAAGGCCCCAGAGTAGATCTTCGAAGAACGCGCGGCGCGCTTGATCATCATCTGCAATCAATGCCGCCAGCTCCGTTTGCCAATAAGGTTGATTGGCCATGTTGGGCTGAGAGAGCGTTTCTAAGAAGATTTTATTCAGCACTTCCGCGTTGTTGGACGTCGAGGCAAGCCATTCACTCAAGCGTCCATCCGCTGCGGTTACACGTTGATTGATCAACTCGCCATTTATCAGATGAAGTGACCGAGCTAGCGACGCAGACGAATCCGCTTGACTGCAGGAAGCTTCCCGATCACATCTTCCTAAGACGTCCAACGTCGGGATCTGCATGCGATTGTCGGTTAACGAGACCGTGCGTGGAAGATCTGCGTTGCGAAACTTCAGTGGCACGCCGGTGATATCCGTGATTGCATCAGCTATGACTTCGGCTTCAAGGCTTTTGACCAAAGCATGAGAGTAGAACGAACCATCAGATTCGTTGTCCGGCAATGGCGTTGATGCCCGTGCATAGGCAGCCGACTGGCAAATGGTACCGATCGTATGTTGGACGCTGTATCCGTGTTCGACGAAATCGTCGGCTAACCATTGCAGTAACTCAGGATGTGTTGCCGGATTCGTTGCCCGCAGATCATCGACAGGGTCAACGAGTCCACGTCCCATAAGTTGCTGCCAGATTCGATTAACGATCGCTTTGGCAAAGTAAGGGTTTGCGGGACTCGTCAGCCATTCAGCTAGTCGAGTGCGTCCATCCGATTCGGCTTGTAAGTAGCGGTCGCCAGGAATGCGAGGAATGGCCGGATTTCCCGTCACGGGGTGGGTGACTTCTCCTCGCGTCGACTCTGAAACGATGCGCTGACGTTTTAACTTTGCAAAGATCGCTGCCAATCCGTGATAGTCGTCCTGTTTCCAGTGATCGAGTGGGTGGTCGTGACAATTCGCGCATTGCAACCGCACGCCCATTAGCGTCCGGCTGGTATGTTCGGCTAATTCACCGGGACTCCCCGCTGACCGCAAGAAGTTTAGGGATCCGTCTTCATAGCTGTCTCCTGATTGAGTCAGCATGGCGATCGCCATTTCGTCCCAGGGCGTGTCGTTTCGAAGCTGTTGTTGGAGCCAGCGATGAAACGCTTTCGCACCCTCAGGTTGTAATGCCCTGGAGTCGATCCCCATGTCGTTCGCCCACTTGAGCGCCCAGTATTCCGCGAACTGATCGGAAGCCAGTAGGTCAACAACGATCTGTTCTCTTTTTTCCGGGTTCGAATCGGACATAAATCGTTTGACGGCTTCAGCGGTGGGCATGCGGCCCGTCAAATCGAGTGTCACTCGTCGAATGAAACGCCAGTCATCCGTCGCTGGTGAAACGGGAAGACGGAGACGTTGGAGTTCTCGATTAATGTAGCGATCAACTTCGTTTTTCTCGGTCAACTGTTGGGTCTGCGAAGCAGTCTCCAGCATTGGGACCGTTAAACGGATAGGCAACACTCGGTCCATGAATCGCGCGATGACAATGTGGACGCCTCGACGCTGGACGGTCATGTCCCCACTGATGGTGTCCACCGAAACGGCGTCTTGATCCGCTGCTTGAAAGACGGTCCAACGAGTCACATCGTCCGAGGATCCGTCGCTGTAGGATGCGGTGATTCCGATACGGACAGTCTCACCTGGCTTTGGCAAAGTGGCTCGCTGTGGCGATAGGGTCAGGTCAATGAGTTCGCGTGAACCGTCTCGGCGGGCGCCTTCACGTATCCAAGCCGAGATGCGTTTGAACCCTTCGCTGTCTTCTTCCATCACGAGGCCACCTTCGTGACCAAGTTGCTCTGACGGCTTGAGCAATAAAAGGCTTCTGTCAGGGCGAGCGAGATTGACACGTCGACCTTCAAGGTGTCGGACAATCGCATCATGATCCAAAGCAGCGCTTGAACCCAAAAGCGACAGCTTGAACCCGCCGCGGCCGATGGCCGCTCCATGACACGAACCTGCGTTGCAGCCCAACCGAGTGAGCACTGGCATGATTTCAGTGTCGAAATCGATCGGTCGATCAGCCAGCGCAGTGCCAGCGCTGGTGAAACAAATACCGACGACAAAGAGAATGGTTCGCCACGTCATTTAACAGGGCTCCTACGACGATCCTTTGACTATTTATCGCCGCGCCATTTTTTCAGCTGTTCTTGGACCTTTTCGGATCCTAACCCTCGTTCTAATACGGCATTTGCCATTCGCTTCACCTGCGCACGCCGCCCATCTTCTTTTCCAATCCACTCGTCGATCGCTTTTATTGCTTTGTCGGAGGCATCGTCGTCGGCCGCATTGATCAACCCCCGCATGAGTGTGCGAAGTTCGTCACCGCCGTTGTTCGATGCGCCAGGTCGTCGTTGTCCTCTTTGCATGTTTGGCTGCATGCGAGGACTGATGTACTTAGCGAGTTGTTCGGCCGTTGGAGCGGGTTTGTCTAGAAGCTTTGCTAACTCAGCAGCAATCTTGGACGCTTCCGTAACGGATGGCTGGACCAAAGCGAAGTTCGCGGTCACCTTATTTTCTTTGGCAACCAAAATCGTCAGCTCGACATTTCGATTCAGCCCGTAGGCTCCGGGGCCTTCTCCACCATCGACGGACACTCCGATCGGTGCAACGAAATTGAGTGAGTTTCGGGCTCGCGTCAGATATGCTTCCGCTTTTGCTTTGTCGTCGTCAAGCCAGACGATACCGGTCGCAGCTCCTTCTAAACTCGTTGCGTATCCGGTGAGGCCTTTCGCCAAAGCAATCCCGGGCCGAGTCAACTTGTGTACAAAGACTAGGAGCATCGGTTTCCCTTCACCTCGCGCGATGGGATCGACTTCCGCTCCAGTTTGAGGACCACCAACGGCAATTACTTTAAAAGGGACCAGTTTTTCTCCGACTTGCGGTCCAGAAAAAACGGGGTCGTCATCCGCTCGGATAATCGCTGAACTTGCGAACAGAACTGCAGAGGCAATAAGAATGCGGAAGGACATGGGGCGGGCCTGCGGCGAAGCGGGAATTGGAGGGACCAAATCAGTCCTCGCATGATACCCAAAGCGGGGGCGGGTTCGCACGGGCGGAGTGTTAAATCTACCAAGCCGCTCATTTAGTGCAGCATGAATGCCGGGATTCCGCGCGATTCAGCCGATGAATGCGGAACAGAACAGGCGTCTATCGCAGACCCATCGAATGATGATCAAGCTTCGTTGGCCGGATCTTCGTATCGCTCTCGAATCGCTTTCGCTTCGTCAATGCGGGCAAAGAACGCATCGAGCACCCTTGGATCAAAGTGCTTTCCCCTGCCCTCTTGCAGGATGGCCAAGCACTTTTCGAGCGGAAACGCCTTCTTGTAGGGACGCGCTGACGAGAGCGCGTCAAAAACGTCGGCGACGGCAACAATCCGGCCTTCGATTGGAATCGCATTTCCAGCGAGCCCTTTGGGATAACCGGTGCCGTCCCACTTCTCGTGATGGGAAGCGGCGATGACAGCCGCCAACTTTAAAACGGGCGAACTTGTCGATCCCATGATTTGCAATCCGACCGACGTGTGCGACTTCAATCGGATCGATTCTTCATGGCTCAATGGATTAATGATCCGGCGTCCAATCCCGCAGTGTTCCTGAATCAATTCAAATTCGTGAGGTTCCAGCTTTCCCGGCTTATGCAGAATCGAATCCGGAATACCAATCTTGCCGACATCATGAAGCTGGGCCGCTTGTTCAATCAATTCAATGCCGGACTTTGGAAACCCGAGTTCATGCGCGATCAAAGCCGAGTATTGACCGACTCGCGTGACGTGATGCCCCGTATCGTCGTCACGATACTCACCGGCTCTCGCCAAGCAGTGGATTGCCTCTTGGCGTGATCGAACGAGTTCTTCGGTTCGCGATTGAACTTGCTTTTCAAGTCGCTCGGAGTATTCGGCCAAGTGATCTTGATAGGCTTTGACCGCGAGTACGTTTTCCAAACGGAGCATCAACTCGCTCGGATCGACTGGCTTGGACAGGAAGTCGGAAGCACCTAGACGCAGTGCAGCAAGCTTGACTTTTGGTTCGTTGGAAGCGGTCACAATGATGACCGGAATCTGAGCGATCTCGGGTTCCTTCCGCATCGTTTCCAGAATCTCCAGGCCGGAGATGCGCGGCATTTTGATATCCAGGAGCACCAGATCCGGCTGTCGGGTTCGGATCATCGAGAGCGCGGCGGTGGACTCATTGGTCGTCAGGAACTGTTCACACTCTCATCATCGATGATCATGATCTTGGCGTCTCGCGGAGCACCTTGTTGACGCTGAAGGCTGGCGCCAATTCCAAGGCCCGATTCTTCCTGCTGACCTGCAGGTGCCGTGGGTGTGGCCGCATTCAGACTATCGCTCGCCGTGGCAGAAACGTTCATGAAGCCAAGTGCATTTGGAGGACGGGGATCGCTAACGCTAAACGCTAGGTCATGACCAGGCTTTATTGCGCCAATGCAATGGTTGAACCGCTCCTTTGACGGTTTGACGATGGATCCTGACGGTTTTTCCAGCCTCACGGAGTGAATGCCAAGGCCATTCCTTTGGTGGATTGGGGGGGCTGGAGGTGATGGGACGCTGCGAGGCTTTGCGGTGTCCGTGATGCCTTTTACGGCAACGTTCTCTTTCACTGTCCGGTTTTTCGGTGATCCACATGTGCGGGCTGTAGGAACTTTGCCGATTGTCCGTGTTGTGCGGATCTCAGAGGTGGCTTGAGAACCGACAAACGAAGTAGATGCGGAGAGGGTGTGAAACACCAATCACTCAGGTTGAGTGGGCGTGGGAGCCTTAGATTGCTCGCCACGGCGATGTTTGCGTTGGGGGGATTTCTCCCTGCGCCGGCTCAGCGTCCAGAGTCACCTCGCCCTCAGCGGATCGGTCACCCGATCGAGCAGCCAACCCGTAACGCAAATGAAGGCAATCCGAGCCGGACCATCCGTACACGATGGCCGAAGGATATCGAACGATCCCTCGGTTCCATTGCAGGATCGTTGGCTGGAACGAGCGCTTACTCGAACAGCCGCGACGGAAAGACGCCTGCGTCGGTCGTCTCACAAACCAGACGGCCTCAATCCTCTTCTGCATCATCGCGCGTCGTCGCGACACCGAGTTCGATGTTCGGCACCGACCCACTTCCGCAAACAACAGGGCCGGAAGTTGTCATCCCCGACGCAATCCCACATGGTCCGATGTCTGGACAACTCGATTCGTATCGGGCGCGAGCATTTGAGCTGCAAGAGTCTGAAGCGTTGTTGATTGATCCTCCCAAGCGGATCGTCATCCAGCCATGGTGGCAGGACACAGTGCCACAACCGTTGGGGCTTTCGAAAGAAACGTTGCCGGTGGGTGTGGGACAACTGACACAGATCGCTTTGGTTTCGTCTCCCTACGTCCAAAGTCTATTGACCGAGCCAAAAATTCGCCGCAATGATCTGGTGATTGCAGACGCGGAATTCGACACGGCAGCATTCGTTGAGGCCAAATTCGCGGATACGAATGAACCGATCGGTGACACGCTTACGACGGGTTTCTTGAATGGACGTTTTCGCGATGAAACCTACACATCGGCTGCGGGGCTTCGACGCAGGGCACGAACCGGTGCGACGTGGGAGGTTGCTCAACGCAGCGGATTCCAAGACAACAACTCAACGTTCCTGATTCCCAATCCACAAGGAACGTCCCGTTTAGAAATCAACTTCACGCAGCCATTGCTGAAAGATGGTGGACGGGCAGTCAACAACGTTCAGGTACTCTTAGCGCGAATCGATATTCAATTGGCGAACAGCGAGGTTCGCGCGGGATTGCAGAAGCATCTAACGGACGTCACTCAATCGTACTGGGATCTCTATCAAGCAAGAGCGGAATGGTTGCAACGGAAAAAGTTGCTCGCCGGAGCCGCTCGGTTGCGCGATGTTTTGGATGCCCGCGGGCAGGTTGATTCACTGCAACGTCAGATATTTCGTGCCGAAGCGGCAGTTGCGAGTCGGCGATCTGATCTTGTCCGAGCCGAGGCGCGTATTCGAGACGCGCAAGCCGAACTGCGTTTGCTCACTGGTGATCCACGGTTGTTCCAAGTATCGCTCTGGGAACTCACGCCGCAAGATCGTCCACTATCCGAGCCAGTGGAAGTCTCCGTTCGAGAAGCGACCATTACGGCACTTGATAATCGACCCGACATTGCACAGTCGATTCGAAAAGTTCAAGCGGCCTCAGCAAAAGTGGGTGCCGCGAAGAACCAAGTCCTACCGCGTTTGGATCTCATCCTGAGTACCTACGTTGCAGGTCTGGATGATCAACGCGATATGTTTGGAGCTTGGGAACGTCAATTCACCGAAGGACGCCCCAGCTACGCAGCGGGATTGCTGTTCGAGATCCCGATTGGCAACCGGGCAAGCGAAGCAAGGCTCCATCGGAATCGTTGGGAACTAACTCGCTCCGTGTACGAGTTTCAGCAGACCGCTGAGATCGCGTTCACGGATGTCGAAGTCGCCGTTCGAGAGACGCACACAGCGTTCAACGAGATGTTGGCTAAGAAAGCGTCGATTGACGCTGCAGAACGTGAGGTGGCGTACCTGCAGCAACGTTGGGAACAACTTCCGGATCCAAACGAGTCAGCGGTGCTGCTGATTGAAAACCTTCTCGATGCGCAAGAACGACTAGCTGACGAAGAGCAATCACTTGTGCGTGCACAAGTCGCCTACGCGATGTCGTGGGTTCAATTGCGCAAGCAGATGGGTGTTCTGTTGCGGTTTGATGAACCGCTGCAAGCGTCTCCGCTTCAAAATCAGATGATCGAAAGCCAACCGGAGATACGGGAAGCGCAACGACCCGCCTACTTGATGCAAGGAGCGGCGCGCTGATGAGTCGAATTCACGAATCAAATCTCGATCGCACTCGCTTGGCTCGGCAAAAGTCGCGGATGCTTCTCCAATCCAATCGCATTCAACAGACGGTCGATGAAACGAAACGCTGTGCAAAAGCACTGGAATCCTATTCTGACCGAGACCTAGTTTCCCATACCAATCAACTGCGTCGATTCCAAAGCGATGCGTCGAAACGAATGGAGCAGACGCAGTTCCTTGCCTTATCAGCAGCGGCCGTCGTGGAAGCGCTCCGCCGTGTGATGGGACTCCGCCTGTTCGACGTGCAGATCCGCGCGGGAGTAATGGTGAGTCATGGCGCCGTTGCAGAAATGCAGACGGGGGAAGGCAAAACACTTTCCGGTGCCATTCCCGCCTACGTCCATGCACTGTCACGTCGTGGCGTTCACGTAGTAACCACCAATGCCTATTTGGCCGAACGAGATCGCGAGAGTCTGGACCCCGTGTTTCAACTGCTCGGGATCTCGACCGGAGTATTGTTGAGCCATCTATCGCCGGCAGAGACCCGAGCTGCATATCGCGCTGATGTCACTTACGGCCCTGGATACGCATTCGGTTTTGACTATCTGAAAGATCAACTGACGCTCGATCGAATTCAGCGGCCAAGGCTCGGCCACCGAGTGCTAACCCAGATGGCGGGCAAGGAATCATCCTCGCATTTGTTACAACGAGGTCTAAACGCTGCGATCATCGATGAAGTGGACCACGTCTTAATCGACGACGCTGTTTCACCCATGATCCTGACGTTTGGTTCGGACGAAGAATCACCCGATTCGGCGATCCATCGCGAAGCAAAGTGCGTTGCTGATCACCTAGTGCAGGATGCGGACTTTCTTTGCACGGGGCGTCACGTCGAGCTTACCGATCATGGTTTTCGAGTCGTTTACGCGTCTTCAAAGGACGCCGTCCGCTCGCAGTTGCTTCGTCCGTGGCACGAGTATGTTGTCTTGGCATTGAAAGCCAAACATGCACTGCGGCGAGATATTGACTACGTCCTGGTCGATGATGAGATTCGCATTGTTGACCCATCAACGGGTCGGATTTTCGAGGATCGCAAATGGTCGGATGGACTGCACCAAGCTGTGGAAGCACGCGAATCGATGAGGATTCGCTCAGAACGCGTGGCCGAGGCAAAGATTACGCGCCAGCGTTTTTATCGTCAGTACCGTTTTTTGGCTGGCATGACAGGGACTGCTGCCGGATGTGAACGTGAATTCGCGAGTGTTTACGGCATGCCCATTGCCGTTGTTCCGCTGCGCCGCAGTTCTCGAAGGTTGATGCTTGCCGAACATCATTCACTAACCCGTACGGAAAAGATGACCGCTATCGGATCGGAGTGCGAAGCGATGGTGGGAGACGGTCGTAGTGTTCTCGTCGGGACGCTGAGCATCGCCGAAAGTCTTGAGATTGCCAGCGAGCTGCAAGGACGAGGCCTGAGGTTCGAATTGCTCAATGGGATCCAGGATGCTGATGAGGCTTCGATCGTCGCCGGCGCTGGTCAACCGGGTGCAATCACAGTCGCAACAAACTTGGCGGGTCGAGGAACGGACATCAAGCTGCATGCCGACGTTGCAAAGAGCGGTGGTTTGCACGTGATTGTTGCCCAGCCTCACTCGCTTTCACGAGTCGATCGGCAATTAGTGGGTCGCTGTGCGCGATGTGGCGATCCAGGCTCGGCGAGAGTCTTCGTTTGTGCAGAAGATTCTCCCGCAAAGGATCACGCACCCTGGATTCGACGCGCTCTCCAACGATGGGACCGACAAGGTCGAAAACAGTCACTCGAACTGCAAAGACGCCTGCAAAAGTGCCAGGATTCAATTCAACGTCAGGCCACTGCACAGCGTTGGTCACTTTTGGAATCAGATTGTGAGGATGAACGATTGCTCACGAATCGGAATTCGCCACAGCACTGCTTTCAACTTGCGTAATTGAGACACACGAGACAAGCAAACGTCACGGATGACAGAAATGCGACACAACAAAATGACATGGTGGATACTCGCTGTCGTGTTGATGCGAAGTGGCACCGTGGCCGCTGAGCAATTGGAGAGCTTCACCGAACCGTATCGAAGCGTTGCGGTACCAGCTCCGGAGATAGGTGTGATCTCCGAGATCTTGGTGAAGGAGGGCGACGAGATCCTGCAAAGCCAAGTGTTGGCACGTTTGGACGATGACGTGTTGCGAGCTTCGCTGGATGTTGCACGCGCGGCCAAGGATTCACTCGGTGCGCGTCGAGCCGCCGAAATCGAATTGCAGATTCGAGAACAACAACGCGATAGCTATCGAGCCTTGCACGAGGAGGGAAACGCAACGCAGCGTGAATTGGATCGCGCCGAGAGTGACTACGAACAAGCTCTTTCGCGATTGCAAAGTGCGATTGAAGACTTGGAAGTTAGACGCTTGGAGTACGAGCGTGTCAAAGCACAACTGCGGCAACGCATGATCCGTTCAACAATTGATGGATACGTCGTTTCCATTCAGAAGGAAGTCGGTGAATTCGTTTCGCCAACGGACCCAGTCGTGATGAACATTGTCCACTTGAAAACTCTCAAGGTGGTCTTTTCCGTACCAACTGACACCGTTCAGCGCATCTCGGTCGACCAAAAAGTGACGTTAACGATCGGCTACGAGAAAATGACTTGTTCTGGTGTCGTCGAGTACGTCTCACCCATCGCCGAACTCGATAGCAACACCGTGAAAGTGAAGATTCGCGTGCCCAATCCCGACCAGAAGCTGCCGAGTGGTGTGGTTTGTCATTGGGACTTGAAATCCAGCAGCGGACCGAAGGGTGCCGCTCTCCGACAAGCTCGCAACTCAATCGAGCAAAACAAGCGATAGGATGTCAAACTCCTTTTCCCCATTCGATGCTGGAAAATCGAGCGACGAGATGCCAGGTACACGTCCGAGTGCCTTGGGTTCGGTCGTTTCGACGGCTGCGTATCGTAAAGAAACAACCGCTAGCGACGATGTCCGTTCCATCGAATTGCAGGCGTCGATGGAGCAAGCAAGAACACTTGCTGCGACGTTGGAGCTGTTATCTGAGCTTGACACTTGCTCCACTGTACAAGCGGCATCAGAACGCCTCGTTGCTCGATTGCGGGAACATTGCGAAGCGAGCAATGTTCTCGTTCTTTGGAAGCGTCAGACTCGCGAAGACTATGAGTTGACCGCACGGATTGAAGGACAGGAACCGATAATTGAATCCAAAGATGATCATCGCAAACTTCTCGCGGCTACGGAGGAGATCGTTGGCCGCGACTCGGTGACCGTTTGGCCATCTGAGCAACCGGACCAAGAGTACGCATTGTTGGCAGTCGCGCAGTTCGCCAATTCGATCTCCGTCGCACGTGTTACTGCGGTCAGTCTGATCGATGAAACAGAAAGTCCTCGCGGCGTTTTAATGGTCTTTGACGCTTCTTCGCCGTCGATTCAACTGATGCGGTTGTTAGGTAGCTCGGTCGGTTTGAAACTAACTGGCCTCGAGCAACTTCAACCTGGTCAGCTGGAATCTTGCGTTCGAGAGTCGCGTGCGTGGTTGGCAGCACAGAAGCGAACTCTCTTGCTCACGTCCGCGATTCTTCTGTTGGCTGTGATGTTGCTACCGATTCGATACCGCATCGGTACCGAACTGGAATTGCAGCCCGTTGAGCAACGCTTTGTAGCGGTTCCGTTTGATGCGCCACTGGAAAGAGTATTCGTTCGTCCGGGTGACGTCGTTGAACGAGATGATTTGTTGGCAACCATTAATCCAAGGGAGATTGAATTCCAATTGGCGGGAACCCGCGCCGAATTAAGCCGAGCGATACAAGAACGTAAACGATTCTTGTCCGAGCATGATTTTGCGGGGAGCCAACTGGCGGAATTCGAATCCGAGAAACTGCGACTCGATAAAGAGTTGCTGGAATACCAGCGTGAAAACTTGGAGATTCGTAGCCCGATCGGCGGCATTGTTGTCAGCGGAGATTTGGAACCGTCTGAGGGAATGCCGATGACGCGAGGTGAAACGCTTTTCGAAATTGCACCGCTCGGTGAATGCAGTGTTGAGTTGTTAATTCCCGAGGAAGACTTTGCGCATGTACGCGTCGGGATGAACGTTGCCTTTTACGTTCACGCCTATCCTGGCACGAAACTCGAGGGAAGCATTGAACGGGTCCATCCTCGCGCTGAGCTAAGAGATCACGTCAACGTTTACGTTGCCGAGCTGAAACTCAATGATCCGGACCAGCGAATGCGTCCGGGAATGCGCGGACGCGCAAAAATCATCGGTGACCGTCACACCTTGTGCTGGAATCTTTTCCACAAGGCATATCACGCGTCGTACCGTTTCTTGGGATGGTGAACGATGGATCGTGATGCAACGACACGTGACCTGACACACCAAAAGATTCGAATGGCGAAAGACGTTTTGGTCTGGCCCGTTCGTGAGCAGGGAAAGCTCGTCTATCGCTTAGAGATTCCGCAGCTTCACCGCTTCTTTCGCATCGGTTTTGAAGAGTACGTGCTGATTTCTTGTCTCAATGGAAATCGGACCTTGCCGCAAGCATGTGGTTTGGCGGCCGCACGACTCGGGCGTCGCGCTCCCACTGCGGTGCAAGCTGGCACGATCGTTCGCTGGCTGTTGCAAAATGAGCTGGCGGTCCTGGGAAATGAACCGGATCCATCCCGAAAAGACAATCAAAGCGTGAATCGGGCTCAGCGGAATCGTGAGGCGACTTTGTGGCCTCATTGGCTATCCAAACTCAATCCATTTTGGATCAAGCTGCCTTTCCCCAAGGCCGAGCAATTCTTCAACCGTTGGATTGGAGGAATCGCTCCACTATTTGATCCGCGATGCGTCCTGAGCGGTATCGTGCTGATCGTTATTGCTGCGACGGTTTTATTGCTTCATCGAACAGAGTTTGTTTCTTCTTCCAGCGTCTTGATCCATCCAAGCAACTGGCTGTGGCTGCTCGGAAGCTGGATCATACTGAAGATCATCCATGAGGTGGCGCACGCCATTGCCTGCTATCGGCAGGGAGCGACGGTACGCGAATCAGGATTGGTGTTCATCTTGTTTGCGCCAATGGCGTACGTCGATGTGTCCAGCTGCTGGCGACTACCGTCCCGCTGGTCCCGTATCGTGGTTTCGGCGGCGGGCATGTATGTGGAACTTGTGATTGCGGCACTTGCGCTACTTGCCTGGGTTTATGTGGAAGAGCCGCTATTAAGGTTTCAGCTTCACAGTTTGGTGTTCACAGCAGGTGTTTCCACGTTGCTATTCAATGCGAATGTTCTCATGCGCTTTGATGGGTACTTCATGCTGGCGGATCTCATCGAGGTCCCCAACCTCTATCAGCAATCGGCCGCCGAAGTGCGGCGCTTTCTTAGTCGCTTAATCACCGGTGATCAGATGGGACCGAGTGAGCTGGCGGGATGGCGACGTGCGTTCGCGTTTGGCTATGGCATTGCCGCCTTCATCTGGAAAGTGGTGATTTGCGTCTCGTTGTTCGTCGCCGCTTCGGCGATGTTTGCGGGTGCCGGGATCGTCATCGCAGTGCTAGGGATCTGGCTTTGGTCTAGTCGACCGTTACGACACTATGTTCAGTTTCTTGTTCGACTCAAAAGACGGTCAATTCCGTTATTAGCCAGAGCTTTGATCGTCTCGGCTTTGCTCGCAGTCTTTTCAGCGGGGACGTTTTTCTGGCTGCCAATTCCCACGTCGATCCGAGTGGCAACGGTGTCCCGTTTCCAACCAGAGTCGATCATTCGCAGTCGCGCCGATGGCTTTGTGGTTGCCGTGCATGCCGAAGATGGAGTACACGTAGAACAAGGGCAATTGCTGATTGAACTTGAGAACCGAGAGCTATCCAAGCGTCTGGTACAGCTCGAACTCTCCCTGCAACAAAACAGGATTCGATTGAGGCAAGCGACAGGTGCGCACGACGCGGGCAAACGCCACGTCCTAAATCAGAGCATGACCGCTATTCAACAACAGTTGGATCAAGTTCGTACCCAAGTCAATGGTCTGCGTATTCACGCACCGAAGGCGGGAACGGTGAGCGCGAGGCGATTGGAGACGAAACTGGGTACGTACGTCACCGAAGGTGAGGAGCTCATGGTCCTTGCAACCGCTGCGGACAAAGAACTGATCGCGCTTGTTCCGCAAAGCCAAGTCGATGAAGTACGCGAGCTGTCGGGAACGAATGTTCAAATCCGCACGCCCGATTTTGGACTGCTCAACGGTCGTTTGGAACGCATTGAACCAAGGGCAAGCGTTGAGCTCACAGAAACGTCGTTGGCGGCAACAGAAGGTGGTAACTTGCCGGTCGAGACCGTTGAAGAAAGCCACGCGGAGCAAATGTTGCGGCTCAGTGAACCATATTTCAGGGGACGGATCGAGTTGGACCCGGATACTGCAACACGGATACCAGCGGGTATGCGTGTGACGTCCTACCTTGGTCTTCGACGGGATTCTTTGGCCGTCCGCATTCAAACCGTGATCGCCGACGTCTGGTATGAAACGCATGCGTCGTATAAAGACTGAATGGACCAAAAAGGATCAACCGGACTCAAACGGTTGAATCGCTACACGAAGCTAACGATTTCTCATTCCACGTGGGTCGATGTGAACCGGTGGGAGCACTTCTTTGATCGATACCTGCACTGAGAACGGTGTCGGAGCATCTTCTTGTGGCGCCGGCTCCGTTGCCCTGGACGGATGCTGGCTAGGTTGCAGATGCTCTGTGCTCGGTGCTTCGTAAAGCGGAGCCGACGATTCGTAACCACGCGACGAGTACATTAGCGACTCGCTACCGCCATTCGCACGTGGTCTGGGTTGGCGGTTTATCGGGTTCAGGCAATGCGGATCGTGACTCCGAATCAGCATCGGGCCCTCTTCCGCATGTGGGATGCGATCAAGTTGTTGCTCCGCGAAACTCGAAGCTGTGAATTCCCGAGGCTTGCCAGTGTAACAGGGCGTGATGATCTCTGGTTTCAAGAAGACCACCAGCTCGCTTTCCCGAATTTCTGTGTCGTGACTTCGAAACAACTTGCCGACATATTTCACGTCTTGGAGGTAAGGGATACCGCGATTCGTCTCCACGATACTCTTTTGCCGCAGGCCACCGAGGACGAACATTTGACCGTCTGCGACGCGGACGGTGGTGTCTGCTGTTCGACTGTCAATCACGGGGCCCGTTGAAGTTAGTTCGGCAACAACGCTGTATTCCGGTTGAACTTGTAATTCGATGGTTCCGTCTTGGCTGATTCGTGGCAAAACTTGTAAGACGACACCTGCCTCCTCAAACTCGGTCTGCGTGAACACCGCGTTGGACCCTTCGATGGGATTCGAGCCGACGATTGGAATACGACGCACGATCCGAATCGAAGCTTGGCGACGATCACCAACGGTGATCGATGGGTCAGCAAGCAGCTTTGCTTCGGTCGTTGTATCAAGCGCTTCCAGGAAGGCACCCGCTGCCACCGTTTCTTGGATCGTCCCGATGCCGATACTCGTCGCACCGGATGTCGCGAGATCGGAATTGAAGCGGAACAGTTCGCTGACAGTTCCGGTCAAATTTTCTAATGCAGGATTCTCGACAGCTGCGTTGACCCGTAGATCCCGGCCCCAATTGATCCCCAATCTCTCCAGTTCGGACAGGGCAACGTCGTAGATCATCGCTGTAATGCGAACTTGAGCACGTGGTTGGTCAAGTTGCCGGACCGCCTCGGAAGCCAAGCGAAGATCGTTGGCATTGCCTTTGATCATGATCCGGTTTTCTGTTGGGTAAGACGCGACGATCACTTGATCACCCAAGGCCAGCTGCAGCGGCTCGGCCATCTCTTCAGCACTTGTGTATTGGGGGCTGAAATAGGCAATTCCCGATTGGGTGATCGTGTCCGCTGCCATCGGAGTGGCCGCGCCAGTCGCAGCCGGTTGATCACTTGAGATTTCTTGAAACAGTTGTCGAATCCGCGCGACGCGGGGTGCTGAGTCCATCACAAGCAATCCAGACTCACCGACCTTTTGAAGTCGTCCCCGTTCGCTCAGTAGCAACTGTGCAGCCTGCTGTGCCGATTCATCGTTTTGCAAAGAGACCGGAATCCGAATCGTCTCGGTTACGAAGCTGGGATCGTCGGTGCCGATCTCCTCAACGGGCAAAACGATCAGACTGTTTCCAGTTTTTCGGTATCCGTACCCGCCCGCCGTTAGCGCCGCGGAAAGAACTTCCTTCAGGGGCGCGTCATGAAAGGCTCCGCTCACTTCTCCGGTGACGTTTTCTCCGGCCACGATATTGATGTGCCAAAGATCACTGAGCATGAACACAACATCGGAAAGCGGAGTTTTTCGAAACGTCACACTGCCGCGTGTTTCTAGTGCGTCTTCGACAGAGCGCGGTCTATTCGAATGAGGTGAATCGACATCGATTTGTGAATCTGAGAGGCTACCCGATGCGAGCAGTTCGGGACGCGTGATATCGACCTGTGCTACGCGTGGTTGGCGATGTTGAAGCAGGACGCTTCCGGTCTGATTCTTTTTGTGAAGCACCGAGTCAGTGGCGCTTCTTTTAACGCTGTTCTTGTCGGTGACTTGCAGAATCCGCGGTCTGGATCGAACGATCTGACCCTTTACATTGCCGGCCGACTCGATCGGCTTCGCTTCACCCACGATCCGCAGGATTTGCGGTGACTGGGCTTGGGCGGTTGTCATCAGACCGAACGCAAGAAAGCACGCGAGCCAGCCTACCGGCAGCCGCGATCCCCGCGTTTCGTTTTTCGTTAGCTTGCCATCCATGGCACTTCGTCTTCCCATTCGCCGCAAAAACGACGTAAATCGTTACAACAGGTTGCTGTTTGCGTCTCGCAACGCGAACTGATCCTCAGGGTCAGTCTCCGAAAGTCCCAGACCGTAAAGGATCAGTTGGATTTCGAGTTTGACGGGTGACTGAGGTTTTCCGGTGGGCATCACTGTTAGGTTTTCCGTTGTCATCAACCATCCCTGATTGGCGACGCGTTCCAAAACTTGCTGCACCGCGGTTAATGATCCTTCTGCTTGTAGTTCAACGGTATGTGTGTGGAGAATAAAACGGGACTCCTGTTGGTCAATTGGCATACTGTCTTCTCGAGGGTCGTCACCGGCGGCTGCCCACGGGCGAGTCTGGCCAACTTCGATTTCCAGTCGGCGGACCCG
Organism: Planctomycetota bacterium; assembly: GCA_039179795.1. Lineage (GTDB taxonomy): Bacteria > Planctomycetota > Planctomycetia > Pirellulales > Pirellulaceae > Rubripirellula. Next base: position 198,232 of record JBCDEM010000003.1, read on the forward strand.
TCCTCCGGCCTCTCGGACGAATTCGATAAGTTGCTCACGGACTCGCTGCGTATTCTGCGGATCTGTTGTTTGAGCGATCGATCGTTGCAATTCGCCTGAGATCTTCTCCTCGATGCGATCCAGTTGCTCTTGGCGAAACTCGGATTCGGTGAGCTGAACGCTCAAGTCATCGAATTCCATCGCTTCGCGTCGAAGCCGTAGGTATTCATCGACCCAGGGGAGACCTATCACGATGATTGCAACCAAACTTCCGGTCGCTACCGTTGCTCGGATTGCACGCGTCCTATGGGTTCTTCCGATTGAACCGATCTGGAAAAGTTTGCGGCTACTCATGATCTCTTTCCCAATCGGCAGAGTCTTCCAAGTCGAGCTCCGGCGCATTTAATTCCATTCGAATATTGAACTGAATTCCGCTGATCGATTCGTTAGGTGTTGTTCCAGTAAGCGCCACCTCATGAACATTCGGAAGTTGTCGCAGGTTTCCGACCAATTCGAAGATCAAAGGCTCATGCATGACGGCGCCATCGACCAGGACGGTGCCATCGGAGTCGACTCGAAACTCATCTAATTTGGCCAATGCCGGTAGACTCTGCACAGTCCAACGAAACGTCTCAGTCCAGTCATGTTCCTTGGTTGCGCGTTTGATCTGTTGCAGGTGCCCCAGCAGTTCACGTTGATGCGAAAGCTCTTCGAAACGCGAATCCGCTGCTGTCAGTTTCGCGACGATCTGAGCGCGTTGATTCGCGTTGACTCGCTTGGACCTCTGGCGGGTTACCATCCCAAAGCTGATTGCCAACGCGATGCAGGCTGCAAACACGGGCCACATGCTGCGGACAAAACGGCTGGCAAACGGCAAGTCGGGAGCTCGGCGAACTTCCGTCAATAGATCGGGAACTTCCGAATTTGAGACACCGGTGAGCAGTGGCAGGACGGTCGCGACGGCGGGAACGCTTCGAGATTTTCGTTTCTCAGGTTCAAGCTCGTACAGATTCGTCAAATTAGGCACGCGCAGAATTTCCGGCTGAATGCCAAGAGAATCTCCGAGAACTTCGATCGCATTGGCCGGTTTATCGCCCGATCCACAAATCATCAAACGGTTCATCTCACCGGTCGCGATGCCGCGATGCCGCAGACAGAACCGTTTCAATCGGGTGATGTGTCCATCAAGTGCTTGGCGAAGTCCTTCTTCGTCCTTGGCGCCTGCAGGTCGATAATCCAAGAGCAACCGCCCGCTACAGGCAATCCCAACATCCCAATGGCTGCCCGTACCGTCGGCGATCATGATCGGGTTGTCGCCGCCAACTTGAGCCTGGCCCAGCATTCGTGCCACGCTTACCAAGGACGGCTCCACCCAGGTGACATCGATATCGACTTCGCGAATCGCATCGTAGAGACGCTGAATGATCGAACGATTGACCACGCCCGTGACCGCGTAGTCGCTATTCGCAATCTTCTGCCGCGAACACCCCGTTACTTTCTCTCCCGGGCCCAGTTGGAGGTACCTGGGTACGCGGGTGGCCTGCATTTCCAATTCGCTGTCCACCTCTTCCATGGTGCCCATCGTGACTCGCGTCACGCAGTAGTGTCCATCGAGTGAGATTGCGACGCGACCGTTGCGAAGTTGGTGTCGTTCCGCCAGTGAATCGAGCGCATCGATGAGCAGGGGAAATCCCGTCGCGCTTAGCCATCCATTGGCGTCAGAGCACGAAACTTGATCGATGGCAAGCTTGTAGCGGCCATCGTCCATTCTGGTGGCGATCGCAAGCTGCAGCAGATGCCGCTCGACGCGCAGGCCATAGCACCTCGCGTCCGCGGTCTCATTCAGTTTCGACGGTAATTCAGGCAATGTTGGCATTGCAGCAAGAGTCCCCTGGTGTGAAATCTAGCTCACACTGTCAGAAGCCCCGCGGAAATACTTCCACGCGACAGGCAACTCTGCCTTGAATGGGACCCAGAAAGATCGCCCACTCGGCGGTCGGCGTGTGCTCCGTGCGCGATCGATCAGATTGAAAGCGCCTGATGTAACGGTTGTAAGACGACGGCCTCAACCGGCGACACGCCGAGGCTTCTTACGCGGCGGTTTCGCGACCAGTTTGATCTCCGGCACGGTGGAACTTCCGCCGTGAAACGTCCGGCGCCCGTCAAGCGTGTGGTCAAAGACAAAAACACCCGAAGGAATAGAGGGTCGTGGTGAAACACGCAGGATCGCGGGGTGCCCGCACTCGGTGCACTGGATCCGAAGTCCATGGCTGTCGAGTAACTGATGGATTGACTCCGCCAACGCGCGATTTTGCTTGATGTCTTGGAAAGACTTGCCCGTAAGCGACGAAAGCTGAGTCTGGATCGCCAGCCGGACGGCACGCTGCAGCCGATTGAGCTCCCGCTGCAACTGGTCCATCGTCGCCAGGGATTCCGATTGGGTCAGTATCTGCGATTCCATCTTCGTTTGAGCGTTCCGTCGATCGATCGAGATTTCAGTTGATTCGCGAGCCGCACCGCATGGGCCGCCCCCGTGGGTGATCTGACCCATCGACCACACGGAAATCTCGACCCGCGTGAAATCAACTCTAGACGAGTTTATACAAATTGTATAAATTGTCCAGGAGCGTGGTGAAAAAGCAACGCAGGGACCAGTCGGTTCAACCAATACGTCCCACGACCGGGCATCGGGATTCTGGTTTTCCCGTTCAGGTCAACATGGCGATAAGTGCCCAGATTCACTACTGTCGATCGGTACTCCCTGCTTCCCTTTCCATCTCAATGAAAGCCATCGTCTATGTCGGTTAATCAACAAACCGTTGAGGAAACCAAGGCCCAGATACGGGGGCTGGTGAACGAGATCGCCCAGTTGGCCAAGAGTGGTGCGACGGCGGAAGAGTTCTATCCCGAATTGCTGTCACGGATCATTACCGCGTTGGCTGCGGCCGGTGGAGCGATCTGGCTGTTAGACGAAGACCGTCAGTTAAAGCTTCAATATCAAATCAATGCGGAACCTTCCGTGTTGGGTGACGATTCCGACGATGCGACGCGACACACAAGACTGATTCAGCGTGTGGCCAACACGGGACAGAGTCTTTTGGTTCCTCCGTACTCGGGGACCACCGATGGTGACGCGGAAGGAAACCCGACCCGATACCTGCTCGTCTTGGGTGCGTTGAAGCATGATGGACAACACGATGGATTGATCGAAGTATTCCAGCGTCCCGACACGGCCCCCGATACCCAGCGTGGCTACCTGCGGTTCTTGCAGCAGATGTGTGAGCTTGCGGCTGAGTGGCTGAGAAGTCAAAAGCTGCGAACGTTGGGCGACCGCCAGACACTTTGGCAACAAGCCGATTCATTCGCACGGGCGTCGCACGAATCACTGGATCTCAAAGAGACTTCCTACATCGTTGCCAACGAGGGACGTCGTTTGATTGGTTGTGACCGAGTCAGTGTCGCGATCAAGAAAGGCGGGAAGTGCAAAGTTCAGTCCATTAGTGGCCAGGACACGATCGAGAATCGTTCCAATATCGTTTCCGCACTGAATAACTTGGCAACACGCGTGGTCGCTGCTGGCGAACCACTTTGGCATGACGGTTCGACCGAAGACTTGCCACCGCAGATCGAAGAAGCGCTCGAGGATTACGTTGACCAATCCTATGGACGCAATGTCGCCGTGCTTCCGCTGCGAGAGCCCGAGCGAAAGCTTGGCACTGATAATGAATCGGGCGCGACGGGAACACTTGATCGCGACAATGCTCACCGTGGCGATGTGATCGGTGCTTTGATTGTTGAGCAAATCGAAAGTGACATTCCACCGGAGATCTTTAAGGCGCGTGTTGACTTAGTGTACGAGCACGGCACGCGTGCGATCGCCAATTCGCGTGCCCACACGAATCTCTTTTTGATGCCAGTTTGGCGAGCGATGGGACGTGCAACCTGGGTTTTGCGTGCACGCACACTTCCAAAGACACTGGCGGTGATTGGGCTGATCCTCGCGGTGATTTTGGTTCTGACGTTCGTCAAGAAGGACTTTAATCTGGAAGCGGAAGGGACACTACTTCCTGAGATGCGACGGGAGGTGTTCGCGCCGATCGATGGCGAGGTCCTTGAAGTTCTCGTCGACCACAACAGCGTTGTCGCGGAAGGTGATCCGTTGGTGCGATTGGAAAACCGTGACCTGGAGATTCAGATCACGGAAGTCTCCGGTCAGATCCAGACCGCACTTGCCGAGATCAGTCGCGTGCAGGGACAACTTGGTCGTCGTAACACACTTGAGCAAGCCGATCTTCGTGCACTGGTCGCGGAGCAAAGAAAACTACAAGTCGAGTTCGCCGCTCTCGAAGCGAAGCTTGAGCTCTATGAAAAGCGTCAAGATGATCTGGTCGTCAAATCACCAATCGATGGCGTTGTTGTTTCTTGGGATGTCGAGAAAACGCTTCGCAGTCGACCGATCATGACCGGACAGGTCTTGATGGAGATCGCAAACCTGGACGAACCGTTGTACTTGGAACTCGAGCTTCCTGAGAAACGCGAAGGTCACTTGGACGAGTACATCGCCGGTCAGAATTTGACCGAGCCAAACGACACATTGGATGTGACCTACATTCTTGCAACCGACCCGGATGAACCTCTCGATGCCAAGCTGAAGCTGGACAGCATCTCGATGCGAGCGGATGCGAACGAGGAACACGGTGCCATCATCAAGATGGACGCAGATCCTGAGCAAGAGTCCTTGCGATTACTCAAGCCAAAACCCGGTGCCAAAGTGATCGCCAAAATCTACTGCGGACGTCGTGCCAGTGGGTTTGTGTTTTTCCATGAGATTTACGAATGGTGCTACAAGTTCTTCTTCTAGTCCTTGTCGGCAAACGCCATTTGATTACCAACCCGCACCAACATCCTTTTCGAATCACTTTTGTCTCTTCCGGAGTTCTACGATGCGTAACCTGCTGACGATTTTTATGCTCAGTCTGCTCGCGCTGCCCGCCGTTGCACAGCAGTCTTACACTTCGAGTCTCGCATCAAGCGGCCAAATCAGCGCAGAAAACTGCATGGTGCAGTACATCAACAAGGTCAACATCGCTGCGAAAGCAGAGGGCACGTTGATGGAGTTGAAGTTTGAAGAAGGTGACACCGTCATGGCGGACGACCTGTTGGCCGTCGTGGACGATACGGCTGCCCAGCTCGCTCTCGAGCTCAAGAAGGCTGAAGAAAAAGAAGCGATGTTGAACGCCGGTAACGACGTCAATGTAAAGGACGCACGAAACAGCGAAGAACTGGCCAGTGCCGAATTGAAGTCGTTCGAGGAATTGCTTCGCGAGGGTGCGATCCCGTACTGGGAAATGGAAAAGAAACGATTGGAAGCTGAGCGAGCACGGTTGCGAATCGATTTGGCGGAAATGCAAAAGAAGATCGCCGAGGTTCAAATGATCGCGAAGTTTCGCGAGCGAGAAATCGCCGAGTTCGAATTGACTCGTCGCCAGATCACTGCACCGGCGACTGGATTCATCGAGCGTCGAATTGCCCAGTTGGGTGAGTGGGTACAGCCAGGAGCTCCCGTCGCGACGCTTATTCAAATGGACAAGTTGCGAGTGGAAGGTGACATCAAAGCTCGATACCCGGGCCAGATTCTGAAGGGAACTCCTGTTGAGGTCACGATCAAGACGGGTGCAGCTGAGCCGGTCACATTCAATACAAAGCTAGGCTTCGTCAGTATGGAATTGGACCTTCAAGATCGCTATCGCGTTTGGGTGGAAATCGAGAACACCAAGGTCGGTGAGGATTGGATGATCAAGCCAGGGATGAAGGCTGAAATCGTCATCAAAGAACTCAATCGCTAAGACTCTGTTGAAGCTTGATTCTCGCTTTAATCTCCCAACGCTACTTTTTATTCGCTGATCACCGTTCATGACGACCCTTGCCGAATCACTCGTCAGCAGCTCATCCAGACCGCTGACGGTCCGAAAACGTCCTGACCTGACGGCCAACCGTCAGCGATATCAGGGCACCGGCTACTGGGTGGTCAAGGAACCGATCGGCCTGCAGTACTTTCGTTTTCACGACGAAGAGTTCTACATCCTTAACATGCTCGATGGGCATGTCAGTCTGCAGCAGATCAAAGACGGATTCGAACGACGATTTGCGCCGCAGAAAATCACGTTTGGTGATTTGCAGCAGTTCATCGGCATGCTGCACCGCAGCGGGCTGGTGATCAGTAACTCACCCGGACAAGGGAAAGCTCTCCGGGAACGTGGCCGAAAGAAAAAGAACAAAGAGTTCGTTGGGAAGTTCGCCAATGTGTTCGCACTTCGTTACCGGGGATTTGATCCGGAGCGAATTCTGAATGCGATCCTGCCGTGGTTTGGTTGGATCTTCACCGTTCCGGCGCTGTTCTTCTTTGCTTTGCTGTTCTTGTCAGCTTCGCTGTTGTTGGCGACGCAGTACGACACCGTCTACGCAAAGCTCCCCACTTTTCAGCAGTTTTTCGCTGCAGATCGCTGGTTGATCTTGGCGATGACCATGGCGATCGTGAAGGTGCTGCACGAGTTTGGTCATGGATTGAGCTGTAAGAAGTTCGGCGGCGAGTGTCACGAAATCGGCTTCATGCTCTTGGTGTTCACGCCGTGTTTGTATTGCAACGTTTCCGACTCCTGGATGTTGCCCAACAAATGGAAACGCGTTTGGATCGGTGCGGCGGGTATCTATGTAGAGATGATACTTGCATCGATTGCCGCGTTTGTTTGGTACTTCACCGAACAAGGCACGACGATCAACGACCTCTGTTTGAACATGATGTTCTTAAACGTGGTCAGTACGGTTTTGGTCAACGGTAACCCGTTGTTGCGTTTTGACGGCTATTACATCTTGATGGATGCTTTGGAGATTCCGAACCTCCGTCAAAAGAGCACCGAAGTACTCAAGCGTTGGTTCCAAAAGACATGTTTGGGTTTGGAACTTCAGGACGATCCGTTCTTGCCAACACGTGGCCGATTTCTGTTCGGCATGTTCACGATTGCCAGTGTGATCTATCGCTGGGTCGTTGTTTTCTCCATCTGCTGGTTTGTGATCAAGGTTCTTGAACCCTACGGATTGCAAGCGATCGGTCGGCTGGTTGCGGTCATCGGTTTTGCTGGATTGGTCGGTCAACCCATCATTCAAACTTGGAAATTCTGTCGTACTCCTGGGAGATTATCGAAAGTGAAACGCACTCCCCTCCTGATCACTCTGGGGACCGTCGGAGCCGTGATTGCCGCGGTCTGTTTCATCCCGCTGCCGCATCACGTGGACTGTGCTTTTGAAGTACGCCCGAGCGAGGCTGGTGCCGTTTATGCGGGGACCACGGGAAGGATCGAGTGGACGGTCGAACCACAGCAATTGGTTGCCGAAGGTGATGAAATAGCGATTCTTGAGAATCCTGACTTGGCGATTCGTCTTGCGGACTTGAAAGGCCAGGAGCAGATCGCTGAAGTCGAATTGAATACGTTGTCGTACCGCAGTCGCAACGAGGCAGCTTTGGTCGCACAGTTGGATACTCAGACAAAACTGCTCAAGTCGATTCGAGAATTGCGAGCCAAAACCGAAGAAGAACTAGAACGATTGACGGTTCGCGCGACGCGAGATGGTTACGTCATTCCACCGCCAAGTCGTGCTCCGCAAGATACCAACGATGGTCGTCTTCCCGGCTGGACTGGTTCACCACTCAATGCCAAGAATCGCGGCGCGCTGTTGACGGCTGATGACGTGATCTGTGAGATCGGTGAGCCGGACGCATTTGAAGCCGTATTGATTATTGATCAGGGCGATGTGCAATTGGTTCGCGTCGATCAGGTCGTTGACATGAAACTTGATTCACGCCGCATGGAATCATTCAGTGGTGTGATCACGGAGCGTTCGACCGAGCCGATGCAGTCTGCCTCAATGTCGATGTCGAGTCAGACAGGTGGCGATCTTCAAACCGAGATTGATCCGGCGACGGGAGCGATAAAACCAAGGAACGTTTCCTACCAGGCACGCGTCCCACTTTCAGCTGAAGAGGTTCCGTTGCGACCGGGATATCGAGGCTCGGCCAAGATTCATGTGGACCCCATGTCCTTGGGAAGCCGCTTGTGGCGCGTGATTGCCAAGACCTTCAATTTTGAACTCTAAACTTTGTTCTTTTGATCCTCGTTAATCTGTGCAGCTTTCGCCGCTTAACAGATTGCCATTTTTCAAGCTTGCGTTTTTTACCGAACATGATCGTCTTACATTGCAGCAAACCCGCCATGCGGTAGTATTTCACCTGTGATTAGTCCGGTGCGGTTGCGGGCGGCACCATCAGACGATTTTTCAGCCCCTTTCCGACTTCTTGTAGACACTTCTCAAACTTTTTGGAGACATCACTGATGGCAGACACCACAGCCAGCGATAAGCCTCAAGCCGCCGCCGCACCTGCTGCTGCTGAACAGGCTCAGTCACAAGCTCAGCAACCCGTTCAAGTTCAAGTGGTTGATGACAACGCCGCTGCTACGTACGCCAATTTCTGCCGCGTCACGGGCTCACCAGAAGAGTTGATCGTTGACTTCGGATTGAACCCACAGCCAATCGGTGTTCCAAAGGACCCGATTCAAGTGAAGCAACGCATCATCGTCAACTTCTACACTGCCAAGCGACTATTGGCCGCTCTGCAAATGTCGGTCGCACGTCACGAGTCGGTCTTTGGCGTTCTAGAAACCGATATCAACAAGCGTGTTCGTCCCGGCTTGGCACAACCAGCTGCTCAACCCAAAGCAGACGAAAAGAAGTAGTCTGAGCTTCTTCTTCGAGACATCTCGTAACGCGTTGCGGTTTCATCCGCAACGCGTTTTTTTTGTGCGCTCGTGCGAAATGTCATTGTGTTTTGAGGGCGATTAGACGGCGCCACCCGCATCGCTATTGATCACGTCAATCAGCATTCTCAACCGACCCAATGCGTGTCGATCGAAGTGGAACACAAGGCGTGGTAAATCGGCGAGATCCGGTTCACCGGATTCCTCGGGTAGTGCGTCTCGCTGAACGAAACGACCGTCTGCCAAAATGCTGGCGAACTCAGTTTGGATTTTCTCTAGCGTTTCACCTGATAGTTTTCTTTGCAGCCGAAAGACCAAGCGATCTTTCACGTATCGCATGCTGTGATAGACGGAATAGAAATTGAGAGTTTCCTTGATGGCTTCGTCGACCGAATTGGTGATCTTGTAGAGAGCGACATCTTCCGGGCTGATCATCTTGTTGTTCAGCAGCTGCTTTTCGATAAAGACGCCCAGGTCACTCCAGTACGAGCCGCCAGGGTGGTCGAGAAGAACGAGCGGTATCAGTGTCTGCTTCCCTGTCTGCATCAACGTCAGCGTTTCCAGGGCCTCGTCGAGTGTTCCGAATCCGCCTGGCAGGCAGCACACGGCACTGCACTCTTTGACAAACATCAGTTTGCGTGTGAAGAAATACTTCATCGTGACCAGCTTGGGATCACCATCGATGAACTCGTTGGCACTCTGCTCGAACGGCAGCATGATGTTGAGTCCCATCGAGGCTTCTCGCCCCGCGCCCCGATGACCGGCCTCCATGATCCCACCGCCCGCACCGGTGATCACCATCCAGCCGTGTTCTGCCATTTCGCGTCCGAGTTGGACGGCCGCCTCATATTCTGGATGGCCTGGTGGTGTCCGTGCGGAGCCAAAAATCGTGACTTTGCGACGACGACGAAATGGACGAAAAACAGAGAATGCGTAACGCAATTCCCGTAGCGTTCGCGAGAGAATTTTTAAATCACCACGAGCTGCTTGGTCTTTTTCCAAACGGTCGATGGTGTGACGCATGACTCGATACAAGTCTTGCGAATCAACGACCGATATGGGTTCGTCGGCAGGTTGCGGTCGTAGGTCCTCGTCGTCGCCAATCGCTTCATGTGGAAGCTTGTCCGGATCCATCTTTTCCTCCATTTCCTTCGAAGCCGTGCGTGTTTTGTTTGACAACGCACAGTCAAACGTTCGGCGACTTGTTAGGCCGCTTGAGCTGCTTCTTCTGACTCATCCGCTACAACTTTCAGTGGTTGGATGCGAAGTGCTTTGCCCATGATGATTGCCAGTGGTGCCGCCCCGAAACTGAGCAAGGCGCCCATTTTGACGGAATCCAATATCGGACCCGGAACCGTGAAGGCCGCGACGGAAACAAACAGAGCCACGGTGAATCCGATTCCGGCCACCATGCCTAGCGTGACCACATGGCGATAATCCATACCAGTCGGTTTCTGAAGCTTCAGACCTTTTTCTGCCAACAGCGTCATCGCCGTAATGCCGATCGGTTTGCCGACTAACAGCCCGGCCAAAACGAGCCAGGTTCCTGCCCCAAGGCTGCTCAGCACCACGCCCGCATTCGCTAGTCCGAATAGTCCTAGGAAGAACTCCACGGGCGTTTTCCAAAAATGTTCGAACTCGTTCAGCGTGTCGTTCCGTTCCAATTCCGCCTTGGCAAAGAGTCCAAGGTCGGTGTGTGCGTGAGGTAACATCGGGATGATTGGAACAAGTCCGAGTGCCGGGTGAATATTGGCTTGATAGAAGCTCCACCAGCACAGCGCCCCCGGCCCCAACAGGTAGGCCCAATGCGAATGAACGCGTGATTTACGCATCACATACGCCAAGCCCATCGAACCGACCGTCAACAGCAGCCAAGTCGGCACAATTGGAGCTTGGGGGTAGACGATGGCCAAAATCAGCAAACCTGCCGCGTCATCGGCAATCGCCAATAGCAGGAGGAAGGCAATCGCCGGGTGACCGGCACCAAAAATGATCCTCGCGATCAAATAACTGAACGCGATGTCCGTTGCACACGGAATCGCCCAACCACGCCCCAAATCGGCAGACGTTCCGGTCAGGTAAGCTCCGCCCAAGTAAACCAGTGCTGGACCGAGGATTCCACCCAAAGTGGCGAGCAGCGGAGTCGCGGCTTTCCTTGGGTTTGCGAGGGCTCCGCCTGGGAGCAGCGACTCCCAAACTTCCTTCGCAGCGATGGCAAAAAACAATGCCATCAAAATGTCGTTGATGATGAAATGGATCGTTAGACCATGGTGTCCGGCATGTTCTGAGTGGTCTTCGCCCGATTCTGCGTGTTCATCACCGTGTTGGTGGTCATCTCCATGGTCGGTTTCGGTTGAGACGACTGCGTCTGCGGTTTGATCGACGTCGGAATGATCGCCCTCATGATCAGCGTCACCCGATTCGGCGAGATGAGCTTCACCGTGCCCCGTCGTGCCGCTTGAGTGATCTTCCGTTCCGTGGCCTTCGGTATCGCTCCAGAACGAAGTGATGTCCAGATTCACGTAGTGGTTGTAGCTTTCCGTATCCAGATTCGCCCAGATCAGAGCGGCTACTGCTCCAGCGACCAGCAGGAACGAGTTATCAATCAGCGTGCGGACGATTCCGCGGTTGGAAGTGTGCGACGACATATTCCCGTGCTAGCCCTCGAAGACGATGTTTCGAAAACGCGTGATCTGCTTTGATCCAAACGGCTGAATGCCGCTGCGTCGAAATATAGTGGGTCATCGGGAAACTGATGAGGGCACTTTCAATCGATCGCTGAACGAGAAAAAGCAAGCGATCTGGCTGATTCAAGCGATTTCGCCGCCCAAGCCGGTTTTTCAGGCGAGCCAAAGATCAAAAGAAAACACGGTAGGCCGATGAATTCCCGTCAACTGGCCGCGCATCTGTCCATTGACCTGTTTGCCGCGCTATGGGTACTGACTCCGAATAGCTCGGCTACTTCTGAGGCTGCGGTACGCCGGTGGGAGCCACCAGCGATTCCAAGAAAGCGATGACGGCTCGTCGATCGGAAAGAGAGAGATTCAAAAAACGATCACGGGTTCCCGCCGATTCTCCATCATGCATCGAAATCGCTTCCAACAGGGTCCCCGCTCTACCGTCATGCATGTACGGGGCTGAATCAGCGACGCCCCATAACGGCGGTGTTCGCCATTCTTGATTGAACATCGTCGGCTCGTAATGCACGCGAATGTACATGTCCAGTGATGTGATGTCTTCGGTCGTCTGACGTCGACCGTCCGAAAGCGTTTGTCGGTTGGTTTGGGAACTACTATCGGAGTAGATATCGATCAGACGAATCAATTGAGAGGGTTTGTCGGGGGCGTTAAACGAGTAATCCCGACGATACGCATTCGCACGCCGTCGATCACCTGTCGAAACGCGTCGACGCGACAGTGCTTGAGAAGTGTTGACTCGGTCTGTCGACCGGATGACGGTCGTTTCGCCGTAGTAGGCGCCCATCGATCCCGCCCCAGGAAAACGTTCCGTCGTGACGGCTTGCGTGTAAACACGTTTCATGATTGGCGTTCGGCGAACGGCGTAAGGTTCAGCATGATTCAAATCGATCAGTTCATTGCCCATTTCGTGGAGTAACAGATCGCTGTAGATCCCTTGTGCGACACCCAGGTTGGGCACGTGGCAGACAGCGCAACCGACGTTTGCAAAGACCTGTTCGCCTCGAACGACTTCAGCGAGCTCTTCCTTTGTTTCGGGGACTCGTCGTTGGGGTGCGGGAAGGGCCGCGATAAAGTCGCGCATCGATTCGATTTGATCGTCTGTTATATCGATATCTGAATTGCGATAGGCACGATTCATCGGGTCAGTCGCTTGCGGTTTTCGCCGCGTTTCCAGGCCGATCTCGTTCGCACAGGCTTGGTCCACAAACTGAACGAGTGATTCGACGTTGCCACGCCATCCGAATCTTCCGATCCGTCCATTGGATAAGGTCGACGGTCGACCGTGGATTTCTGGGTGAGACTTTTGGGCTTTTGCTTGAGCGACGATCTGTTTGTCCGTGACCTTATCGATCAAACCGGCGCCGAATAGTGAGGTCGTGTTGCGCTGAAACAAACGCGCGCGTAACGAAATTCGATGCTGACCGATTTGCTGTTCAAACAAGATGGGCGTCGCGTAGGAATGCCGGACTTCGGAAGCACTCGCGGAGCCGCCGGATTCACCACGCTCGGTTGGGACATGCTGGTATAACTGATCCGCAAGATGACGGAATGCGGATGTGCCACCACGATGTGGAATGGTAAAGGTATTAATTACCGTTCCGTTGCTTTGAACAAAGGCGGGATGAAACGCACCGACCATCTTTGCGATCACATCGTCATCGATGCCCGCCCCTTTGATTTGAATCGACTCGATTCCGACGGTATTGGCGTTGAACTCTGCTTCGCCTCCGCCACCGACGCCACCTTGGTTGTGACAGGCAACACACGATTGTCCATTGAACAGCGGACCCAGCCCATCGCCGCCAAACCGCGGATCTTTGACAGGCCAGTCACGTTCAAACAATGCTCGACCTACGACGATGTCCGGTTGATGCGCGCCCGTTTGATTTCCGCACGCGAGGGCAATCAATGCGGCGGCAGAAACGATGAATCGAATGGACATGGGAGTCGACCTGCGGATTCTATTGGTTGTCTGATTGGGCAGCGGGTGGATATGCAGCGGGTGGATTCAAAACTCGGGGATTGGCGGACGAATCCTTCAGCACAGCCGCGAAGCGTCCCGGAGGATCAATGTCACGGATGACAAGTGGATTGGAGCCATCTTTCTCGAGAACGACGTAACGCGCTAGAGACGGTTGGAAGGCATCGATCGGGCGTGAGCCGAGCTGACGTAACAAGATTGACAGTTCTTGAAGCGTGATGTTTCGGCATCCACGATCGGTCGCCAGTTGATGCACTTCATGCCAAGCCTTTCCCCGCTTATCTTCGGCGTCAGGTGGCCACGGCAACCGCGCGAGACGTTGAGGAGGCGTTACCGACAGAATGCAGTGCGTCGATGTGAGCGTTGTGGCCGTCCAACGTTGGATTTCGGATATGTCAACGTCGGCGGTAATCGGCGGAAAGCCCCAAACGCTCTCTATTAATTCTCGCCAGTGTTCCGTCAGTTGGATTCCAACAATGAATGGAAGGATGGACTGGCACCAAGGCTTTCGCACTTCTGGATGCTGTTCAAGAATGGCCAAGCGACGGCGATCGGATGCATCCGAAAGACCAAACCTGAGGCGGGCATCCACTTCGTAGGCGGTTTGAAAGGTCTCGGCAACACGGAAAACACTTCCTGCCACGGGATGAATGTCTGCGGCTCGAACGGTTTCATCCGCGTCGCCCTGGAACGTAACCGCGACGTCGGAAAGAACATTCCGCCACATGCGGGAAAGTCGCGGGCGATTTCGTTCGACGAGCGTTTTTGCCAACGCGATCTGCGTCAGCTCCGTATCGAGATTCATCGATCGCTGAACGTCTTCAGCATCTTCAATGAGTGTAAGAAGACTGTCTGCATCCGGAACACCGACGTTAAATGCGAGTAAGCGATAGTAGCCATCACATAATAGGACGACGGCCCGAGCCGGTTGATTGCGAGACACACCGCCAGTCAGCTCCATCGGTATCCCGGCGGCTATCGTTTGCAGCTGAAGTCTCTCTTCAAGATCAGGACGCTGCGCTAAGGAACGAGATAGCGCTTTTCGCAGTTCCAGACTGCACCATGGAATTCGTGAACGCGTGTCAGCTTGCTGATCATCTGTCACTTGCGAATCGATCGCAAACGGATGGTCGTTGGTGACGAGCAATAAAACGAGCTGGGAATCGGCCGTTGATGGTGAGATTGCTTGGAAAGCAGTCTCCCACGTCATATCTGACGGAGGATCAGCGGACTTCAATGTCTGCGCTAAACAGCACAACAATGCCACGGCCAGGTACCGCATATCACCGCCGAGTGGGAAGAGGAGAATGGACCCGACAACCCCGTCACGGTAACGCTCCCAAAGTCACACGTCAAATCGAATTCACTCTATCGCTTGATGTGTGAGTAGACCCTCGACGATCGGAATTCTGTGTTCGGAATGTTTCGAGGTCGATAGTCGATAAAGGATCTGTTTTGTACGATCAGTGATCGGCACGGATGCTGGCCCACAATCCCGACCGTCGATTCATCGTTGTTCCCCTGAGTGTCAGATCGCGCTTCGCGAATTTGCGAGCGATGTGACACGGTATCGACCGCTAAATAACAGATCTCGGTCACGGAATGACAGAATAACGAATAACTGCTCAAAGATTCCATGAATGTATCTGCCACCTCGCAAGCGAACGCTCGATTCTCTTCCATCCAAACCGCGCCACCCGATGCGATTCTCGGTTTAACCGAAGCATTCGCTGCTGACCAGAATCCAGACAAGATGAACCTGTCCGTTGGTGTGTATAAGAACGCGGCAGGCCAAACACCGGTTTTGAATTGTGTCAAAGACGCCGAGCGACGGTTGGTCGATGACGAAAAGACCAAAGGCTATCTGCCGATTGATGGCCTTGCGTCTTACCGAGAACGCATCGCCGATCTGATCTTTGGTAACTCCATCGATCGTGACCGGCTTGCCATCTTGCAGACGCCCGGAGGAACGGGGGCCTTGCGAGTCGCTGCTGCGTTTATGGCGGACCAGTTGGCGCCGATACGGATTTGGATGCCGAATCCGACCTGGGCAAACCATGCAGCGGTCTTTGGATCGGAAGATTTACCGATGGAGTCATACAGGTATCTTGGAGCCGACAAGAAGTCATTCGACTTTGCCGGAATGCTTGAAGACCTCCAACAAAAAACCAAGCCTGGTGATGCCGTTCTGTTGCATGCTTGTTGCCACAATCCCACGGGTGTTGATCCGACTGCCGAACAATGGGAGCAGATCGCTGCCGTTCTCGCTGAACGGAATCTGTTGCCGATGATTGATTTCGCTTACCAGGGTTTTGGTCAGGGATTGGATGAGGACGCTGTGGGTGTCCGTGCCGTCTCGCAGCAATGTTCTGAGTTGATCGTTTGCAACTCGTTCTCAAAGAATTTTGGACTGTACAGCGAACGTGTTGGTGGTATGTCGCTCGTGGCTGCTGACGGTGCTGCCGCGAAAGCCGCTCAGAGTCAATTGAAGCGATTGGTGCGAAGCAACTACAGCAATCCGCCTCGACACGGTGCGTCAGTGGTGGCCATGATTCTGCAAGATGCAGACTTGACCACGACTTGGCAAGGAGAACTTGCCGAGATGAGGAATCGCATTCGTGATCTTCGAGTCAAGTTCGTCGAGGTGATGAAGCAGACAGGTGCCGGGCACGATTTTTCGTTCCTGCTCAACCAGCACGGGATGTTTTCGTTCAGTGGTCTGAATCCAATGCAGGTGGATCAGCTTCGCACCGAACACAGCATCTACATCGTGGGCAGCGGCCGCATCAATGTTGCAGGTATGACCGAAGACCGAATTGAAATGTTGTGTGAGGCCATCGCCAAAGTGATTGAAGGCTGCTGACAAGTGGAGTGCGTCGCTGAGCAATCCCAGCGACGCTACTAAGCCATGCGTTAACGCGATCGCTGTCCTTTGGGTTTGGGTTGTTTGTTCTGGCGGCGGCGAATCGCTTCCGCTTCGGCAGCCTCATCGAATCTAGGATTCAGTTCCAACGGAACCGGTGCATCAACCGAATCGCGCCAAGTGATCAATTTCTGATGCAACTCCTTTGCTTTCGCAGGCATTTGATCCGCGAGGTTCGTCGATTCACCGATATCGTCGCTGAGGTTGTATAGCTCCAGGCCGCCATCTTCGAAGTATTCGTGTAGCTTCCAGTCGCCATAACGCATGATGCTGCAAGGGCGAGTTCGAAACAGAAGGTCTCGCTGCTGATCGGTGCGAGCGTAGCTATCCAAGTAGGCAGGGAAATGCCAGAAGATAGCACGATCAAGGAACTCACCGCTGCCGCCGAAGAGCGGCATCAGGCTTTCTCCGTCCATGACCTGGTCGGTCGGAAATTCTGCTCCCGTCATTTCGCAGAAAGTCGGATAAAGATCGACACTGATGACGGGTGTATCACACTTCGTGCCTGGCTGTACGACGCCGGGCCAGGTGATGAAAAACGGCTCCCGAATCCCACCTTCGTAGTACGTTCCTTTGTATCCCTTGAGCGGGTCCATGGAAGTTGCGGGACCGTACCCTCCGTTGTCCGACGTAAACACAATCGCAGTGTTATCGGTAAGCCCAAGTTCTTCGAGGTGTTCGACAATCCGTCCGACTCCCGTGTCCACGCTTTCAATCATTGCTGCCATCACCGCATGATCATGAAGCTCGCCCTTCGTTTTGGATTCGTATTTCGCAACCAGATCGGGGCGGCCTTGCAGTGGTGTGTGAACCGCAAAGTGGGTGAGGTACAGAAACCATGGTTGATCTTTGTTTCGATCGATGAACCCGATTGCTTCGTCGGTTAAGCGATCGGTTAGGTATTCATCTTTCGGTGCACCTTCTAAGCCTGGTGCGTTCGGATGCGGTGCCCAATATCCGCGTGGCGGACTGCCACTCTTGGTGCCGGCAAAGTTGAAATCAAATCCATAAGGTAATGGGTCCCTACTCAGGTGCCACTTTCCAATTGTGCCAGTGCGATAGCCTGCATCGCGGATCTGATGTGCCCATGTTCGAATATCGGTGCTTAGCGTATCGGTACCCGGAACGTGTTTCAGTCGACTGTGTTTTGGATTTCCTCGTAATTTGGTGCCGACGTTATAGATCTCGTGTCTCGGAGTGTACTGACCGGAGAGCAGGCACGCGCGAGAAGGTGCGCAGTTCGCCGCTGCCGCATAGGCGTTGGTGAAGATCATTCCCCGCTTTGCGATCGCGTCCAAATGAGGTGTTTCGTAAAAGTCCGTTCCCATGAACCCGCAGTCACGCCACCCATAGTCATCCAAGAAGATGAACAGCACGTTCGGTTGCTCTGACGATGGAGATCCCGCGCGCGCGATTGATAATGGAGCCAACAGATACAGGAAAGACAACGCGAGCATGAAACGCATGAGGATACTCCGGGTGCAGAAGGCGGATTCGGTAGAAGAACCGATTCTCCGCGGGCCACCAGCTTAAACTCGTCGTCACCCGGAAGCGAATGGAGCTCGCATTCCTTTTCAAGTCATGTGGCAAATGCTTGACCGGGACGACGAACGAATAAATGTCACTTCGGTTTTCCAGCCGAGCGGGCGCCAACGGCTCCGGTGACATTTGCTAGCAGATTGGTAAAGCAATCACGGGATCAGGCCAGGATTTCATGAACGACCCGGGACTCTTCCACACCGGTCAGACGTTGATCAAGTCCTTTGAACGGATAGGTAAATCTGCGATGGTCGATTCCAAGTTGATGCAGAATGGTTGCGTTAAGATCATTGATGTGAACGGCGTCTTTCACGATGTTGTAGCTGAATTCGTCCGTTTCTCCATGGACGACACCGCTGCGTGTTCCTCCGCCGGCCATCCAGATGCTGAAGCACTTTGGATGATGATCGCGTCCGTAGTTGGTTTTGCTTAACGCACCTTGGCAATAGACGGTTCGACCGAATTCACCTCCCCATACAACCAACGTGTCATCCAGCATTCCGCGTTGTCGCAGATCGGTTAATAATCCTGCGCTGGGTTGGTCGACATCCCGGCATTGGTTCGGCAAGTCTTTGGGAAGTGCTCCGTGTTGGTCCCAGCCACGGTGGAAGATTTGAGTAAATCGAACACCTCGCTCGGCCATGCGACGAGCCATCAGGCAAGAGTTTGCGAATGTGCCTGGCTTGGTAACCTCCGGTCCATACAAATCTAAAACATGCTGCGGTTCATCACTGATGTTGGCCAGATCCGGAACGCTCGTCTGCATACGGAACGCCATTTCGTATTGAGCAATCCGCGCATTGGTTTCCGGATCACCAAAACGACTGGCCGTCGATTGATTCAATTCACCCAGCGCGTCGAGCATTCGACGCCGAACGGCGCTATCGATGCCTTTCGGATTGGAAAGATACAAGACTTTGTCGCCAGTACTTCGAAGCGCCACACCTTGGTACTTGCTTGGTAAGAATCCGCTTCCCCATAAACGGTTGTAAAGTGCCTGAGCTTGATTTCGCCCGGACCAGGAAGCGGTCATCACCATAAAGGCGGGAAGGTTTTCATTTTCCGTCCCCAGCCCATAGCTTAACCATGCACCCAGGCTGGCTTTGCCGGGCAATTGGTCACCTGTGCAGATGTACGTAATTGCAGGGTCATGGTTGATCGCTTCGGTGTACATCGACTTGACCAAAGCGATTTCGTCGACCTTGGTCGCCATGTGTGGCAGCAACTCACTGACCATCGTTCCGGATGTGCCCTGCGGTGAGAATTTATAAATACTCGGGGCGATCGGAAATCGTGCTTGGCCGCTGGTCATGGTGGTCAGTCGTTGACCTTGGCGAATCGAATCCGGTAGATCCTTGTCGAACCAGTCGGCCATTTTTGGCTTGTGATCCCACATATCCATCTGGCTCGGGGCACCTGACATGAACAGATAGATCGCCCGTCTTGCTTTTGGCTCAAAGTGAGGCAATTCGGGAATGCCGCCGACACGTGCTGGAGTTTGGGATCCAGTCACCGCATTTGCTTCACCGGCTTGGAGTGTTGCCAATGCCGCTGCTCCGAGTCCCACAGAGGAACGCGACAGGAAGGCACGTCGGTTTTGTTCGGCAAGGAAGGATGGGTCAGCCATGTTATTACTTCTTTATTTGGTAACCACTTCGTCCAGGTTCAACAGTGTGCTGGCAACCATGGTCCAGGCAGCACGTTCGGCATCCGACTTACCGGTCAACTCCGTGGCAAGCGCTGGTTGTCCGTTGAAGTACGCGGATAAGTCTGTGACGAGAGAAGCGATTGCTTGCTTCTCAGTCTCGTCTGGTAGCCTCGCGGTAACGGTTTCAAACAGCCAATCGATGCGCTCGGACGTTTCCGTTGTATTGGATTCCTCAAATACTCGTTCCGCTAAGTGATTGGCCGCTTCGACGTACTGACTCTCGTTCATCAGCAGCAAGGCTTGCAGCGGAGTGTTGGTTCGTTCGCGCCGCGCGGTGCATGACTCACGACTTGGCGCATCAAACGTTGACATCTGGGGTGGCGGCGCCGTTCGTTTCCAAAACGTGTAGACACTTCGGCGATAGACTTTGTCACCACTGTCGCCACGGAATCGAACGGTGTTGCTGCCCGAATAACCAACGGCAGCCCAAAGGCCATCGGGCTGTGGAGGTTTGACGCTCGGGCCGCCTCGTCGTTCGACGAGCAGGCCGCTGAGCGCTAATGCTTGGTCTCGCAGGACTTCCGCATCCAAACGATGTCGTGGTCCACGCGCAAATAGTCGGTTTTCAGGATCAATCTCCTGCATCGCATCGGTCACTCGCGCGGACCTTCGGTAGGTGTCACTCATTACCATCGTCTTGAGTAACCGTTTCACGTCCCAGCCGCTTTCAATGAATTCGACAGCCAGCCAGTCGAGTAACTCGGGGTGACTCGGTGGTTCACCCTGGTTTCCAAAGTCTTCGCTCGTTTTGACCAACCCTGTTCCAAAGATCTGCTGCCAAAAACGATTGACGGCAACGCGTGCAGTCAGCGGATGCTCAGGCTGCAGTAACCACTGAGAGAGCCCCAAGCGATCAAGTGGCGCGTCTTCCGGGAAAGACGGCAGGAATGATGGTGTTGCCCGCCCGACTTCGTCACCCGGTTGGTCATACTGGCCACGCTCAAGAATATGAGCTTTGCGAGGCGTCGCTAGCTCTTTCCAAACCAACGTTGTCGGGATCGACTTTTCTTTTTGCTCGATCGCTTTCTGCGTTCCCTTTTCTTGATCGATCAGCGCCAACCAATCGGGATGTAAGCAATAAACCTTGCGATAGAAAGTGCGCACGGCTTGTTGGTCCTCGTCCGTTCGTTCGGACGTCGGAACTTCGAGCAATGAAACCAACTCGCTGGGAACTTCGATTGCAGGCGACCGGTACGCAAAGGTTAATTGAGATTCTCCGCGATGATTGACAATCTTGATGTACAGGTCATTGTTGCCCTTCTTTAACGGCAGTTCGTATTCCTGTTTGAGTGGATCTAACGAGCGAGCGCCTTTTAGCCTGCCCACCTGTTTCCCGTTCAGGAACACAACATGTCCATCGTCGGCGCCGAGCAGCAATGTCGCTTTGGTTGCTGATGGCGATTGGATACTCTGGTGCATGACGACCACGGATGCACGATCCATTACAACGGGCAGGTCGTTGACTGCTACCGGACGAAGATCATCTCGCTGTTGCCAAGGATAGGGCTTATCGAGGTGATTGAAGACCTCGTCGGCTTTGAATGCTGATTGCTGTGAAGCAAACTTGCGTCCGTAACCGGGGTTTGGGCTTTCCACTTCGAAAGGCCCTGCGATATGGATTGGTCCCAGGTCAATTTTTTTCGAGTCGGGAACAGTCGGCGAGGCGTTGCTCAGCGATAACCGAACACGACGGAACTGGTGCTTCTTGTGGACTGACTGGTATTTCAACTGAATGCGAATCTTGGCATCTTCACCATCGGCTAACAAAGATGGCATAACGAACCAGGCAGTGCGCCCTCCGGGCTGTTGATGACCCGCAGCTGCCCAGCCTTCGGTCGCGTTTACTTTTCCATCGATGGCATAGGAAACAGCAAATGGTCCATCGGTTTGTTCGATGTCCGCGAAAGCGTGGGAGAGGGGTGCCTTTAACCAGACTCCCTCCGAAGCTGCGTCGGTCGTTTCGACCGTGACCTCGCTCAGCACCACGTTCCCGTTTTCGGCTAAGCCGACTCGCTGGCTTTCGTCATCGATGAGAGCTTCCAGTATCAGGGTTTGCCACTGCGTTCCACTTGGCAGCGGTGCGATCCATGTCATCGTATCTTTGTCGCCAACGTTGTCCGTGACGACGACAGAGCCGTCTTCACGTGGATCCAAGGTTGCACCATGTTCAGATTTCACGTCTGCAACGGGTAACACATAGATCTCGGCACTATCGCCATCGATGAGTGATTGCTCCCATTGAAGTTGTGCGGAATCGACCAGCGGTAATGGGCCATCCTTTTCATCTTGCAACTGTTGAAGGGAGCTCCTTAGGTCGGCGATTTCTTGTTTCTGCTCATCACTTGGAACACGAATCACGGGAGCGTGATCTTTGATGTTTTGATCCATCGCGCTACCGTCCAAGCTGTTGAAGAACGCCAGTAACGAGTAGTAATCCTTTTGCGGAATGGGATCAAACTTGTGGTCGTGGCAGACGGCACAGCCGGTCGTCAGGCCGAGGAAGATGGTGCCGAACGCGTCCGTGCGATCTACACAGTTGCGGGCGAATACTTCTTCGTAGATCGAGCCGCCCTCGTTTGTCGTCACGTTTAAACGATTAAAGCCGCTTGCGATTCGTTCCGCATCGGTAGCGTTAGAAACTAAATCTCCAGCTAGTTGATGCGTGATGAATTGATCGAATGGCAAATTGTTATTGAACGCGTTGATGACCCAATCTCGGTAAGGCCACATCTCACGATAATTGTCTAGATGCAATCCATGCGTGTCGGCATACCGAACCAAATCTAGCCAGTAGCGACCGACGTGTTCACCGAATTCCGGCGACTCCATCAGTTGATCTACTAAACGTTCGAACGCTTGTGGTGACGCATCGACCAGAAAAGCATCGATCTGCTGACGGTTTGGTGGTAGCCCAGTCAAATCAAGACACACCCGGCGCAAAAGTGTGCGGCGATCCGCGATCGGGTTGATATCCAATCCTGATTGCGATGCCGCTCGATGGATAAAGAAGTCGATGGGCGTTGAGCCAACGTAAGGACTCGATTGCGGAATCACGGGTCGCACCGGCGGAACAAACGCCCAGTGTTGGATTACCTCAGCGCCGGACTGAACCCATCGCCGCAGAATCTCTTTCTCTTCTTCCGACAACGGCTTGTGATACTCTGGCGGCGGCATGACGACGTCGGGATCGTCCGTCTCCAATCGAGCAATCAACTCGCTCGCTTCTACATCGCCGGGTTCGATCACACTCGCAAGACCTTCCGCCGTATCCAATCGCAAACCCGC
Organism: Planctomycetota bacterium; assembly: GCA_039179795.1. Classification (GTDB taxonomy): domain Bacteria; phylum Planctomycetota; class Planctomycetia; order Pirellulales; family Pirellulaceae; genus Rubripirellula. Next base: position 221,156 of record JBCDEM010000003.1, read on the forward strand.
TTGACGTTGGTTCTCGTCGGGTCCGTGACATGCGAAGCAACGATCCGACAGCAGCGATCGCACATTGCGACCAAAATCCAAATCGGATTTCGCAGGTTCGGGAGTCTCGGCCACGGTGAGCAGTGCGGCTGCCAGTGAGGCGGATACGAACGCCAAGAAAGCGGTCCAATGTCGTTTCGACATCATTAGCGAGGAGTCCTAGAGGGCGTTGAGGGCGGGCACTCTATTTTAGTGGAGCGATGGAACAGCGGGAACGAATTTGGGGCGATCGAGCATTCGCGGGACAGGTTTGTCATTTCCATCCAAATCCATGCTGTTTTTATGCAAAATCGGCTCTGCCCCATCCTCCTCCGCCGGGTGTTTCGATCAACAATCGATCGCCGGTGTGAGCATGGATCGTGACAGTCGGAGGTAACGCAACCGTTTCATCCGGCTTGATCCAAGTATTCAGCCCGGATTTGCCAGGGCTCCCACCGTCCACTCCATACGGTTGGCGAGTCCGTCGTCCGGTGATCAACGAAACGACCAACGGTTTCAGAAGCTCGAATTCCCGCACGATGCCATCCCCACCGTGATACTGCCCTGCTCCGCCACTCCCTGCCCGGATGGCAAACTGTCGCAGACGGATGGGCAGCCGCCATTCAAGCACTTCGGGATCGGTGATCCGCGTGTTGGTCATGTGAGTGTGAACGGCACTTGCACCAGGATGGTTTTCGATCGCTCCACTGCCTCCGCCGATGGTTTCGTAGTAGCCGAACGTCTCGTCACCGAACAGCACATTGTTCATGGTGCCTTGAGACGCTGCCGCAACACCGAGCGCTCCAAGTAAGGTGTCGATGATCCGTTGGCTTGTTTCCACGTTGCCAGCTACGACGGCGGCACAACGCTTCGGATCGGGATGAAATGGTGGATCCAATAACCCCGGTGGAACCCGAAGGTCGACTTGCTTCAAGGCTCCATCGCACAGCGGCAAGTCAGATCCGGAAACCGTCCGTAGAACGTAAAGCACGGCGGCTGTCACGATTGCTGGTGTCGCGTTGAATCCGTTGGGATGCACGTCACCCGTTTCAAAGGTGATGCTCAACCGTCCGCCGATTCTTTGAATGGTGACACCGATTTCGGTTCCGTCATCGAGTTGATCGGAAAACGTCATCGGAGTGAAATTCAAACCTTTAATCCAATGAGCCGCGCTTCTTTGCGCAACATCCAACAGATGACTCATCAGCGAATCGAGAATTGGAATCGAGTAGCGGTGGGCGAGCTCAATCATCGCTTTGCAACCGTAAACACCGGCAGCTTGCTGAGCCGTGATGTCCGCAATATTTTCGTCGACGCAGCGAGAGGGATAGGGCCCCGAAGACAGCAGTTGGCGCAGTTCTTCAAAGTTTGTTTGTCCCGATTGAATCAGTGGGAAGTCGCGAATGACGACACCCTCTTCGGACAGATTCGTTGCTGCGGGCGGCATGGAACCCGGAGTTCGACCGCCGATCTCGGCATGATGCGCGCGTGAGGCGACGAAGAAATCGGGACGACCTTCTTGATGCTGATCTGAACAGAACACGGGCGAGACCGCAGTGACGTCCGGTAAGTGGGAACCTCCAGCGAACGGATCATTGCTCAAGTAGCAGTCACCGGCCGACATCTTTGGAAAAACTCGCATCAAATGCCGAACGGTGTGTCCCATCGCGCCAAGGTGGACAGGAACATGTGGCGCGTTGGCAACGAGCGATCCGTCTCCGCGAAAGATTGCGCAGCTGTAATCACGTCGTTCTTTCACGTTCACGCTGATCGATGTTCGTCGCAGAACTTCTCCCATAGAATCGGCGATGCCTTGCCAACGTCGCGCGACGACCTCGAGCAAAACAGGATCATCGCTTGATTGCGACACCTCGGTTGTCGGAGTAAAAGAAGATTGATCTTGATTCGGCTTCAGTTCGATCGTGTTCTCTGCGATCAAACTCCCTTTCCATCCCGGCTCGATGACCAGGGTTGAGTTGCTCCCAGCGATCATCGCAGGGCCATCAATCGTCTGATCACTTGTGAGTGAATCCCGATCCAACAGCTGAGCCGTTAGCCATCGACCGTTGTGCCAAAGCTGTATCGTTGTTGGTTCAGCAGTCGTTGCGCTATGTGTTGTTGCGATGTCCGCGTGTCGCGAAGGCAACGTGGCTTCGCATCGTATCGCGACCAATTCGATATCGCGTGCTCTCTGCTCGTAACCGAATGCTTGCTGATGGGCGTCATGAAATCGATCGGGCAAAGAATCGTAAGGTTCCAGGTTCAATGAGATGGAAGCGTCCGTCCCCGCGTACCGAACATCCGCTTGCAGGTGAAAACTGATTTGGCCAGATCCATCGTGTTCGTTGCAAAGCTGCGATCGAGCTTCATCGTGTAAGTCCACGATGACTTTTTCGATCCGTTCCTTTTCACACTGCCTCAGCAATTCGTAGACACCTTGGGTCACGACACGCCCGATCTTGGCCAGGCCGATACCGACCGCGCTTAACATGCTTGCGTCTGGATGATCGAGAATCCGTTTCATTCCCAGTGTTTGCGCGACACGACACAGATGCTGGCCCGCTGCACCTCCAAAACCGACCAACGCCATGTTGCGTACGTCCGTGCCTTGCGCGGTGCTGACCGTACGGACCGCTTCTGCCATGTGCGTGATGGCGATATCCAGCAGACCTTCGGCTAAGTGCTGAGGCGTCACAGGTTGCTCCGCTTGAGGCATTTGATCGAACAGCTGTTGCAGTCGTTGTTGTGCAGCTTCACGATGCAGCGGAAAGGGAAATCGTTCCTCCGGAATACGGCCAAGTAGTAGGTTCACGTCGGTGACCGTCAACGGTCCGCCTCGCCCGTAGCAAGCCGGCCCCGGATCAGCTCCAGCACTTTGTGGACCCACTGCCAAGCGAGACTCTTGGGTCCAATGACAGATTGAGCCACCTCCCGCAGCCACCGTTTCGATGTCCATCATCGGCGTCATTACTCTCACGCCAGCAACACGCGATTCGTATCGACGTCCCACGCCGTTTTCAAATCGACTTACATCGGTACTGGTTCCGCCCATGTCCAACCCGATGGCGGAATCAGCACGAGCAAGTTTGGCAACGTGTCCCAATCCAACGACGCCTCCAGCCGGCCCGGACAGAATGCTATCCCTTCCGCGAAAATCGGAGGGAGCCACCAAGTTGCCGCTGCTGGTCATCAAGCGGAAACGACACTTCGATTCGCCGCCAAACTGCTCCCAGACACGTGACACATAACCGGCTAGCGTTGGATTGAGATAAGCGTCGAGCGTGGTCGTTTCAGCTCGTGAGACAAGTTTGATCAGCGGAGCGACTTCACTGGATCGAGAGACATTCGCAAACCCGAAAGAATCGGCAATACGCTGAACCTCTCGTTCATGTTCGTCATTCGTGTGTGCATGGAGAAAACAGATCGCGATCGATTCCACATCTTGCGACTTGAGCTCTTCCAATGCATGCCGAACTTGCTCGGTATCGATCGCTTCCAGAACGTTTCCGTGAGCATCCAGTCGTTCCTTGACTTCAACGACAAGGTTCGTCAGCGGTTCGGATTTTTCGATGGCCAGCGCGAATAGATCCGGCCGATCCTGTTCACCAATACGCAGCACATCCCGAAATCCTTGCGTCACAATCAACGCCGTTTTGGCTCCTCGTCGCGTCAGCAGCGCATTCGTTCCACGGGTCGTTCCCAGTCGAACATCGAGTTTGGGCAGCGTCTCCGAAAGCGGAACCTTGAGCACGATGTGAGTCGCGAGGACGGGTGACTCCAAACCTGCATCCAGTTCGATCACGAGCGAATCGTTGTCGATCGTTTCGATCTGATCATTGCCCGTTGCAAACTCCAATACCGCATTGGAGTGACGGACAACTGCACCGAGAGGACGGCGGGTCCCGTCGCGGGTGTTCAACCACGCATTCGCTCCGACCCAGAAGTGATCCGTTGATGATCCTGGCGCAGAATCGATCTTCAATTTCGCCGAAGACGTTGCCGCTGTGCATTTCGCGAAGACGCGCCCACTGCTCAATAACTTGAGTGTGTGACGGTGCTCGTTTTCGCGGACTAAACAGTCGGTGAACGTTCCACCAACATCCGACCAGACTTCGATGCTCATGGTCAGACTTTGAGGCCTATGGATTGAACAGCGAAAGGCTGTCATCGGTTGTCGATTGATCGATCAAGGCGACAACGATATCCCCTTTTTGCAAACGGTCACCGGCTTGGGGGACGCGCACGAATCCATCGCGTTCGATGGCACCGATCAAGCATCGTCCTGCGAGTGGCAATTCAGCAAGGCTGGCACCGGTGACCGGCGCGCCTTCGACGACCTCTAATTCGTAAATACCGATTGAGCCGTTCGGCAAACGACTTTGACTGATGATGGCACCTTCGTTTAGAAAACCGAGAATTTGGCGTGCGGCAACGTCTCGTTCACTTACCGCGCAGTCGATTCCCAGTTTGCCAACAACGTTTGCGTAATCCGGTCGCCCGACAACACACATCACCCGAGACGCACCGAGTTCGCGCGCTTCGACGCCGGCCATGATATTGCTCTCGTCGTTGCCCGTGCACGCTGCAAAGTAATCGACGGTCCCTGCGCCTTCGTCTTCCAGCACACTCCGTCGATTCGCGTTTGCGTGAACGACGGTGACTTTCGGCAACAACTTGGCGAGCCGATCGCAACGATCTGGATCGCGTTCGAGAACGACGATCCGATAGTCACGCCGTGTCAGTGCGTCTGCCAGGTGATATCCCGTCTCACCGCCACCGGCGATCATTACACGTTGTTTCGCACGCCCTTCTGACCCAAAGAGAAAAATGGAGCGTGTCTTGGCGATGGCCTCGGTGCTTCCAATCAAACTCACGCGATCGCCACCGTGCAATTCATCCTCACCGCTGGCAATCCACATTCGATTATCGCGAGAAATCGATCCAATGCGGACGGAGCTGGGCATCTTTAGATCACGCAACTTGTGATTGGCTGCCTGTGACTTGGCATGCACTTCCAATTCGTAGACTTCCAATTGGCCACGGGCAAAGTGCTCCAGTGGAATCGCATCGGGATTGCGAATAGCGCGGGCGAGTTCAAAGGCTGACAGTTGTTCAAGGCTGAGAAGGCTGTCAATGTTGAAGTGACGTTGGTAATCAAACGTGCTGAGATCACGAAACGCTGGAGCGTACACACGCGCGATGCAGCGTCGCGCTCCCAAGGCTTTTGCCATGCTGGCTGCGACGATGTTCACTTCATCATCGCCGGTGACAGCTAAGCACATGTCCGCCGCGCAGACATCGGCTTGAAACAGCACCGTGCTTCGCGAAGCGCTCCCGACGATGGCACGTACATCGAGTTCGCTGTTGATTCGATGCACGTTTTCCGGATCATTGTCGACAACCGTGACACTATGTCGTCTGCGACACAGCATGTCAGCGACCCAGCGGCCGACGGTCCCAGCGCCGAGAGTAAGTACTCGCATGTTGAATCTGTTTCGTTAACGTCAATTCGTCGAGAGCGAGTTCCTGCGCCGTCCATCCGAAGACTCGACGATCTTCGGGGTGGCGTTTGCAAGCACGCCGCCCCGATTTGTCCGAACCGAGACGCGAGCCAACGAGTCGGCTCTGGTCTGAACCCCGGCGATGCCTTGATCGCGGGAAGCTCTCATTTCACGTCCGGCTAATCTACCCGAGTTTCGCTCGCGACCGAATGGACCGTCCGGTCATGCCCACCAATCGAGGACGCACAGAACGACAAAGATGATCGCCATGAATCCGGTTATCCAGCGGGCGGTATGCCAACTGTGTCGCAGAATCAGCGACGTGTCTTCATGTCGGGTCGCCCCAAACACGACCGAGATCGCAATGATCAACGGGATGTAATAGAGCAGATAGGTGGGAGAGATAGAAACCATCGTCTTATTCGCTTCGCGGAGGTTAGCTTGACTGGGAGCCTTTCGACTCCGTATTTCCCGCAGAAGAATCTGCTTCATCCTCGTCGTCTTCCTCCTGCTTTTCCTTTTTCCTTCCGCTGATAGGAACGGCTAGCGGGCCGCCATAGGCGTCATAAATGACAAGAATGTTCAGCAGTCCGGCGATGACCGTGTACCAGGTCCCCATTTCGTACCCAGCACCTTTCTGCGCGTACCAGGCAGCGACTTGATCTGCTTCGCTTTCGACGACTGGTCGAAACGGCGGAGCCATAAAACCACCCCATAGCGGTTTGTAGTTTTTTCGAGTGACGCCTCTTTCGTCGGTGAACTTCCGCATCTTGTTACCCTGCACCATCGCGGGCATTGCGACTGCCCCAGCCCCCGCCTGTAACAGGTAGTGCCATCGTTTGTCGCCGGGTTGCCATGACGCATAGACGACATGGCTGCCGCCGACAGCAAAACCCAGAATCCACGCCGAGAGGATGCACACGAAAAACAAACAGCCTTTGGTGTAACGACCTTGGTACATGTGCCCCAAACCTGGCACTAGCCAAGCCAAAAATGCGGCCAGGGATCGATTCCGAAGGTCGACCCGTTGGCCGTCTACGGCGATCGTCGTCGGTGAGTCAGAGGGCATATTGTCGAGGGGGTGGCGAGTGATTCTGGAAGGCTTCGTCCATTTGTGGGGCCCGCCATTGTGAAAGAAACCTATTCGCGGCGGAAGATGAAGTCTTGGGTTTCAGGACGAGACAACGCGCATTCTCCAATGACGTCACGGTCGCTCGCTGGTCCGTCCAGCTTGCGAAGAGAGTTTTGGGCGAACGAAGTATGAACGAAGTACTCGTGTTTCACTTGACGCGGATCGGCGATTTTCGATACACGGCAAGGATTGTCTGGACCCAATACCTATTTGTTTTGGCTGACTTAGCATGAAACGCCTTTTTGTTTTACCCGCCCTCCTCGGTTTGGTTGCCATCGCCGGCTGTGGATCTTCATCCAGTCCGACCGCCGAAGCCAATCCATCTGGCTCGACCAATTCGAGCGACCCGGGTGCCGTGGTCGCACCCTCATCGATGTCTAACCCGACGGCAGCCGCTCCAGCGTCCGTGGGATCGCCCGCGGATGTGGTTAGTCAGTTTCTGGACGAGATTCGCCGTGGTGGCGAAGACAGTCGTGCAAACGATTTGTTGACAACCACGGCGAAAAGCGAGCTGAAACGGATTGGTCAGTCGGTCCAACCCATTGGATCTCCTGATGCGGCCTTCCAAGTCACACGATTCGAGTCGCTGCCAGATGATCCGAATTCGGCATTAGTCCACAGTTTGTGGAGCGAGCCCAACGGAGATGGAACCAGCAGCCAATTCCAAGTGGTTTGGGCCGTACACCTGGAACCCGTTGGATGGCGGATCTCGGGATTGGCGATGGAATTGGACCCGAATCAGCCGCCGATGGTGATCGACTTCGAAAATGGTGATTTAATGGCAAAATTGCTTTCGCCACCGGCCGAGACACAAAACACGCCCTCCCAGGCAACTGCCGAAGGTGCGACAATCGCGCGATAGATGGGTTCGGAAACCGCCTAGCGGCGGACAAATGCAATAAAAACAGTGTTCAGCAGCCCTCGATTCGAGGGCTGTTTTCGTTCTATTCCGTGGCAATTCGTGAGCCCAGAAAGACCGTTGCCGAAAAAACCTGGAACAAAATGCACTGAATTGGGCTTCGTGCCCGATTGACACCGGAATCCCGAGGGTTACTTTATCCGTCGAATTTACGTGAACGGAAAAGATTGCTCAGACTGCCTATCTTGCGTCAGTCAGCTCTTTTCTCTCACAATCGTCGATCAGCCGCCGGCAAGTGTTCGGTAGCTCGACGGAAAAGTGGAGCCCCAGGAATCGGGCTCTTTTTGAGATGTGCGAATTCGGATCGCACCTTACACTCCGAAATCTTGGGAGAATTCGATGAATCGGACTGTGGTGAGCGGTATTGCCGCGTTCGCACTGTTGATTGGTGCTGGACTGGCAACGAACCAAAACGAAGCCAACGCTGGTCACTGTGGCGGCGGACTGTTCTCGGGCCTTCACGCTGGTTGCGGCGGCGGGCTGTTCAAGCGTGGCTGCGGTGGCGGCCTGTTTAGCGGTCACAAGATCAGCAGCTGCGGCGGTGGACTGTTCCAGAAGCGTGGTTGCGGCGGTGGGTTGTTCGCTCGCTTGAAAGCACGTCATGCTTCTAACTGCTGTGCTCCTGAGCCAGCTTGTTGTGAGCCAGCACCTTGTGCAACGCCATGTGAGACGCCTTGTGCAACTCCATGCGAAACACCTTGTGCTACTCCATGTGAGACTCCTTGTGCAACTGCATCGCCATGCGGATCGCCTTGTGCAACCTCGTCTCCTTGTGGATCGCCCTGTGCGACTTCGTCACCATGCGGATCGCCTTGTGCAACTTCGTCCCCATGCGGTGGATGTGGAACTTCAGCACCTTGCTCGGACTGTGCCGGAACAGCAGTTATGCCTGCTCCTGTAAGTGCTAGCGATGATGCTCCACCACCAGCACCAGCTCCAGATGCTGAGACCGACGGAGCGTGAGCTCTTTCAGCAACTGACTGAACTTTGAAAGCCCTGCAGGTTGATTTGACCCGCAGGGTTTCTTTATGCGCTGACGTTGTCGGCGAGCAATGCGTTTGGCGTCATTCGGTTGCGTGCGCGTCCCGTCATCAAGACTCTCGAAAGTCCTCCACGATCTCTTCACGCACTCGCGCGACATCATTGAAGTCCTCGATATCGTCGGGTTTCAGAAACAGGTGTTCGCTTTCATCTCGGTTTTGAACATAGAACCATTGATGCGTTGTGATGGCTCTGCGGACCCGACTCGATTGCGTTTCGACCCGAATATCGTCGTTCCGTTGAACGTCAAAACCTTCAATTGGGACGTCCGGACGCTCTTCAGCAAGTGCTTGCAGCATCTCAGGAACACAACGACTACCGCTTAGACGCGGAACTCGCAGCGGGCCCAGGTCGCTCACGAGAAACGGAAGATGGATATCGGAACTGCGAATAGAATCGCCGCGCGAACCAATCCATCCCGACTGACCGAGTCGATAGCCAGAGGTACCGACTAAAACGAACCATGGATCGGTTACGTCCAGGGACTGCAACAAGACCTCGATGAGGACATCCAATAACCTCACCTGGCATCCGTAAGTTCGCATCCAAGCGGCAACCCAATCGGGATGATCATCCGGACCACATGCCAAGTCAGGTGGGACAGTCGTGTCAAACAACCGTTCCAATCGCGTCTCGGTCGACTCATTGGAGGCATCGAAATCATCTGCCAGATCCAACTCCAACGGCTCTAGATCTTCTTCGTCATCGAGCTGCTCCTGAGGAAAAAGCTCGCGCGGTGCATCCCAACAACGCATGAGTGAATTCGTGTGGATCCACATGACAGACCAGCTGTCCGCTGTTTGGTCACGCTCGACCGCAGCCGCGATGAGCTGCCCCAGCTGAGTGTCGACGATGTCATTCGCAGGTAACTCCGGACAGGAGCCGCTGGAAACACGCGTGACGTGATCAAAAGCATTTCCCGTCAAGTCATCGGCGGAATCCGTTACCAGTTCGAGGGAGCCCTTGGATTCCCAAGCGGATAGCCAGTTCGATGCAAGCCAGGACCGCAATAACTCGGCCGGATCATCGGATTCGGCGATCAGTCGGTCCCAGACGACACCCGTACTGGCAATCGTATCGATCGCTGGAGTCTGGTTCCAGGAACAGCCATAGCAGCCCAGGGAAGACCGCGCGAGGCCCTCTACGGACAAGACAATCAGTGGGCGTTTCGTGGAAGATTCGGTCATGGACATGATCATGATCGTCCCGAAGCGATCCGCACAGTCGTCAAGATCCGAGAAACTGGGTTCGCTCCGCACCGAACGACCGCCGCATGTGTCAGCAAATCGAATGCGAAAGAGTCATGAACGTAGTGTTTTGACGTCGCTTCTCCGATGGTGTCGTCCCCGTCACGGATCGCAATCATGCCAGCTGTCGAATCAAATCTCACCGATACGCCGGGAGTCGGCTCGCCGGGAATTGGCTCGCCGAAACAAGTTCCCGCGATTGTGACGAACGCAACTTCGAAGGAAACGGTGGATGGATCGTCTTCGCCAGAGAATCCGGTTGAACTGGCTGAGGCTTGCGTCGAGCTGGCTCAGGCATGCGTCGAACTAGCCGAAGTTGGCACCGAACTGCCTGCCGCTGGGGCCGAAGCGCTAGCTGGGCTTGAACGATGCGATATTTGGCAGGTTCCGTTTGACCGCGTCCGACTCGACCAAGCCGTTGATCGCATCCAGGAACTCGTTGCGCGCGGCACGCCCAGTTACGTGATCACTGCCAATCTCAACTACGTCATGTTGCATCATCAATTGCCTGAGTTGCAGCAAGTGACACGTGATGCGGATCTGATTCTCGCTGATGGGCAACCGATCGTGTGGCGGAGTCGTCGGACGTCTCAACCGTTGCCGGAACGCGTCGCCGGTAGTGAGCTGATCTATCCGCTTGCCGAACGAGCGTCGAACCTTGGATGGGGCGTTTATTTTTTGGGCGGCCAACCAGGGGTCGCCCAGACCTGTGCGGAGCGTTTGCAAAAACAGTTTCCGGGGATGCGTATCGCAGGGGTGGAATCGCCACCGTATCGCCGATTGACGTCGGAGGAACAGGAACAGCAGATCGCTCGAATCCAACAAGCGAAACCAGAATTGCTACTCGTTGCGTTTGGACAACCGAAAGGCGACCTTTGGATTCATGAGCACTTTCGTGCTTGCGGAGTTCCCGTCAGCATCCAACTGGGAGCCTCTTTCGACTTCATCGCCGGAACAGCTCAGCGGGCGCCAAAGATCTGGCAAAAGTTGGGCATGGAATGGGCTTACCGCATGCTCCGCGATCCGAAGCGTTTGGTCCCACGCTATGTAGCCAACGCGAAGTTCCTCTTCCAACAGTGCTGTGGCTGAGGCACGGAACGTTGCGGATGAAGCGACGGATGTCGTTCCATCGCAATGAGAAAGGGACTCGTTGCCTTACCCACGACGTGTCAGGTCGCGACGGCTTTTTTCTTTTTCGGCTTGAAGATCTCGGTTGCGGTTCCGAAATGAATCTCACCCGCGTTCATGAGTGTTTCGCTTAACGTTGGGTGAGGGTGAACGGTATCGGTAATGTCGTGCACCTCGCATCCCATCTCGATGGCGAGAGCTGCTTCGGCGATCAGTTCACCCGCTCCCGATCCGACGATGCCGCAGCCAACGACGCGGCCCGTCTCTGGATCGACCAGCCATTTCGTCAGGCCGTTGGTGATCCCGAGCGCCTGGGCACGTCCACTCGCTGCCCATGGATAGACTTCCACATCGACTGCACGTCCCTGCTCCTTCGCTTCACCTTCGGTGAGTCCTGCCCACGCGACTTCAGGATCCGTGAAGACAACCGCGGGGATAGCAACCTTATCAAATGCGGACGACTTGCCAGCGATCACTTCGGCAGCGATACGTCCTTCGTGGGTTGCTTTGTGAGCGAGCATGGGGTCACCCGCGACGTCACCAATTGCCAGGATGTGTGGGTCCGCTGTTCGCTGTTGAGCGTCGCAGACAACAAACCCGCGCTCATTCACTTCGACCTGTGTGTTTTCAAGGCCTAGTCCGCGTGTCACCGGACGCCGTCCAATGCTGACCAACACGCGATCGTATCGTTCGTTTCCGAACTTCGCTGGTCCTTCGAAAGTAACGGCGATCTGATCATCCACTTCCGTGAGCGATCCAACTTTCGTGTTTAAGTAGATACGACCTTCGCAGATCTTGTCGATCTCTTTTGCCAATGGCTTGACCAGGTCACGGTCGGCACCTGGGAGTAATCCATCCATCAATTCCACAACGGTCACTTTGGAACCGAGTCGCGCGTACACGCTGCACATTTCCAGACCGATGTAACCGCCGCCTACAACCAGCAACGTCTCGGGAATATCCACCAAGTCCAGAGCACCTGTGCTGTCCATCACGCGATCACTACCAATGTCGAACGCTGGTGGCATCGCGGGCACGCTTCCAGTCGCCAAGATGCAGTGATCAAACGTCAAATGACCTCCTTCCGGGATGGAATCATGATCGCCGTCTAGCTTGAGCGTCGTCGAGTTGACGAACGATCCCTTTGCCTGGATCACGGTCACGTTCCGACGCTTGGCCAGTTGACCGAGTCCGCCCGTCAAGTTGCCTATTACTTGGTCTTTCCGAGCACGAACTTTGTCGATGTCGATCGTTGGCTTCTCGTTGTACGTGACTCCCCAGTCTTGACGGAGCTCATCGACTTCGCTGATTACTTTCGCAACATGCAGCAACGCTTTACTGGGGATACAACCACGTAGCAAGCAGGTACCGCCCAGCCGAGGTTCCGCCTCGACGATCGTCACATCTAAGCCTTCATCAGCCGCCAGGAATGCGGCGGCGTATCCACCAGGACCACCACCGAGAACAACAACAGGAGCATGCATCGGAGAAAAAGTTCTTTTTGGAGGATCGGTCAATCAGGCTGTTCGCGCAGACCTTCCTCGCGGACAAATGCATGCGAGGAACAGTCCATCGATTCTAACGCGACAGGAATTCAACCACGCTGTTCGCGTCCACTGGCAAGCTGATATCGCTTGGCCCTGGCATACCCAACACGGTGGCTTTCAAATTTTCACTGTCAAACGAAACCCAATCCAAAGCATCTGGCGTCGCATTGGCGATAACACCTCGGTACAGATTCTTCAGATTCTCACGACCACGTACTTCGACGATATCGCCGGGACGCAGCAGGTAGCTGGGCTTGGTGACTTTGACACCGTTCACGCGAAAGTGCCCGTGGGCGATGCCTTGACGGGCCTGCGGTCGCGTTTTGGTAAAGCCAACGCGACGAACCACGTTATCCAAACGTCGCTCGCACATCAGCAACAACAGTTCACCCGTATTTCCGGGCTTCCTGCCAACCGCGTCAAAGTAGCGACGCAGTTGTCGCTCCCCCAAACCGTAGTAATGCTTGATCTTCTGCTTTTCCATCAGAGCCGCACCGTAGTTACTCGGGCGACGTCCGCGGTTGTGCATACCCGGGGGCGATGGACGACGATCCAACGCTCGCGCGGCGCCAGCAGTTTCGTAAATCAACGTACCCAAACGACGGTTGATTCGGGCTTTTGGTCCGGTATATCGAGCCATGTGATTACCTCGGTGCGAACCGCTACTACGGCCGCTAGGTTGGGGGGATAGCCGTGCGATCCAAGAAAACGAGCCACACAGCGGGCTCGGCTGGTCACACATGATTTTTCATCAGCCCCTAAGTGTCGCCTTTCAGGCCATTTTTGACAAGAGACGGTGGCGAACCGAGTCGCCGATTGCTCCGCAGCGTTTGCCCTTACGAACTCCGCGACGAGCCCTCGGCTACTGGCGGCGGTGGTGCGGCCGTTTCGCAATCTCGTCAGCTTGAGCCATTTCGGCTACGTTGTCGCGAATTCACGTTTTTCATCTGCTGAGATTTTCACGCGAGAGATTTATGCCAGGTATTGATGTTTTCGGTGTCGGTAACGCCTTGGTCGATATCCAAGCCGAGGTTGAAGAAGCACTGCTGGGAAAACTGGATATCGAAAAAGGAATCATGACGCTCGTTGATGAAGACCAGCAGGCTGCTGTCCTTGGTGGGTTGGACGGTCGCCCCCTTCATCGTTGTGCCGGCGGATCCGCCGCAAACACGATCGTTGGCATCGCTGACTTGGGTGGATCGGCAGCGTACGTCGGCAAAGTGGGAGATGACGAAGTCGGGACCTTCTTTCTCGACGAAATGCGGAAACTTGGGATCACGATCGACGTCAGTCCAGCCAGCGAACCAACGGGCACCTGTGCCGTTTTGATCACCGATGATGCCCAGCGAACGATGCTGACCCACCTGGGCGCAACCGCCACACTAACCGAGCAAGACATTCAGGAATCGCTTATCGAGGCCGCCAAGTATGTCTATATCGAAGGCTACTTGCTCACCGGACCGTCGACGAAAGCAGCCGCGTATCGTGCGATGGACCTCGCCAAAAAGCACGGAACGAAGATTGCCCTCACCGCTTCGGATCCATTCCTGGTCAATATGATCCGAGACGAGATCTGGGAATTGGTCACCGGGCCTGTTGATCTTTTTTTCTGCAACGAAGAAGAAGCGAAAAGTCTGACCGGAGACGAAGATCCGATCATCTGTGCTGGGAAGATCCACGAACACGCGGAGAATGTTGCACTCACCCTCGGCGATAAGGGATCGCTGGTGATGCATGGTGGTGAAGCATTCCCGATCGAGGGAGTCGCTGTTGAACCGAGAGACACAACTGGCGCCGGTGATATGTATGCAGGAGCCATGTTGTACGGAATCACCAACGGAATGAGCTGGCGGCAAGCCGGTCACCTGGCGTCGCACGCGGCAGCCCGCATCGTCTCGCAAATGGGTGCCCGCCTGGACAGCAAATTTACGAAGCAAGAAATCGAGCACTTCGCCAGCTTGCCGACGGAGTGAGACCCGCCGATCGCCAAGAGATCACCGCTCAGGTTGCGACCCGGGGCATTCGGTGACGGCGCTTAACGCGTTCCGTCCGCGCAAAACAAAAGCGAATGAGTCATGCATAACTCACTCGCCTCCATTGATTCCGACCAGCGTAAACGCGGTTTGGTTTAGAAACCGATGTAGAGGCCAACGCCTCCTCGATTCACACCATAGACCGATCCGCGACCGTAATACGGATAACCGCCGTAGACTCCGTACGGCGAAACGTAGCGCGATCGATACGGAACGCCGTACGGCGATAGGCTCGACCGGTAAAGACTCGACCGGTACAGGCTACTTCCATAGATGCCTGGGTGACGCGCGATCGGGGCACGGTACGAGACGACCGGTGCTCGGTACCCACGGTAGCAGTAGTCCGCTGAAGCGGTTTGGGTCATGACCATCGGAGCAGCAAGAAGTACCGCGGCTAGCAACATTTTTTTCAACATTGATTCATCCTCAAATGTCGTGGGAGGAAACCGCCGAAATGCAGGCGGGAAAAACGCGCCTGGCGGTACTCTACCGGAGTGCATAGACTGCTCCAAACGTTTTTGATTCATCCTTTTTGTTTGTAAGTCCTTGCTGCTATTGGACTTGTGGGAAAGGCCCGCAATGGCACGATGAAGCTATTGTGTCATCACAATGATCCATCATGGCGTCAATCGGGTTTCACATACCCCGTTTCCCCGGCTGACCGAGACCAGAGATTGCTGATATGGCTGTAGAGATTCACGCCGTTTACTCCGGCAAGCTCCGCGTGGATGCGACGCATGGGCCCAGCGGAAACACACTCCACACCGACGCACCGACCGATAACGGAGGAGAAGGAAGTTCCTTTTCGCCAACCGATCTGGTGGCCACCGCTCTGGGAACGTGTGTGATGACCATCATTGGTTTGGTCTCCGAACGTCATTCGATCGATCTGTCCGGATCCGAAGTCCATGTGACCAAAGAGATGGTGACGCAGCCGCTGCGCCGGATTGGATCACTGAGGACGGTGGTGACGATTGATGCCGACAAGGTGCCCGATCAAGAAATGCGGACACGATTGGAAGCTGCAGCGCGCAAATGCCCAGTTCATCAGAGTTTGCATTCGGATGTTGATGCACCGATCGAGTTTGTCTACCGGTCATGAGCGAACAGCAGGATTGGTTCGAGATCCGTTCAAAGAGTGACTTTGCCGAATAGTTGGATTAGGTCGATTCGGCGTGTCTGATTTGGCTGAACATCTTTGGTGTGCCGATTTCACAAAGAAGAACCTCCCGTCTGTTCGTGCGCGCTCGCGTACGGACGGTTCTCTCGTTGAAACACGGGCATACCATGGCGACAGCACAACTGGAAGAGATCGAAGAAGAAGCTGGCCGGAGTCCTGACCTCCGTCGCGACCTGAGCGCGATCATTTTGGTCGCCGTCACCCTTTTGATCACCGTTTCCGTTGTGACGCGCAGTCCTGCGGACCCGATCGACCGGCCGCTCTGGCCGATCAGTGAGGTTTACACTCCCGACGTGAGTGTTTACCCGGCCAATGAAACCATCACGAACGCGTGCGGTTATTGGGGTGCATTGATCGCCGCGATCCTATTCGACAACTTAGGCATCGCGACGGCCATGGTGATCGCTGCCTTGGGCGGGACATCCGTTGCGCTACTGATCCGAGGGCGCGTGAATGCTCCGGTGCTGCGTTCCCTCGGAGGGACAATCGTCGTGATCGGCGTCGCCACGGCTGCCGCCCTATCACCGTTCCAACCCGAGTCGATGCCAGTCTGGGGCGGCGGTGGTTACCTCGGAGCCATGACTTCGACATGGCTGCTAGAACACTTCGCTCCGGCGGGAGCATGGATCCTGACGATGACGCTGTTGTCGGTTGGTGTTCTGCTGACGACAGACTACGCATTGGTGTACGCGGGAAAGACGATTGTCTCAAAGGGCGCGAGCGTTTCACGACAGGGGATGAAACACGCAGCTTGGGTGATTCCAACCCCACGCCGACGCAGACGTCCATTTACTGACTTGGAAGAGACCATCACGTTGGAGGGTGAAGAAGCAGAGGAGCAAGACGAAGAGACACGCCAGGAGCCACGCATCAAGTTCAATAAGCGTCGTCGCAAACCGGTCGAAGAAAGCGAAGAAGCCGAGGCTTCCTTGGACAAAGAGGCCGAAGCTTACGACGAGTCAGACGAAGACGAGGCTTGGCAGGACGAAGACGTTGAAGCCGGAGCCGAAGAAGATGACGTTGAATACGACGCGGAAGAGGAAGACGAAGAAGAGCCTGAACAGGCAACGCGGGAATTAAAGGTTCGTCAAAAGAAACTTAAAGTTCGCAGCGATAAAGCGCACGACGTACCACAACCCAACGTACGCACTCCTGCGACCAAATCTGACCCACGGCAGGAACTGTACAAGGACGTTCAGGAATCGGCACCTTCCGGCTTGGAAGACTACCGTTTGCCGAGTTTGGAATTGCTCGAGCAGAGCGACGATATCTGCTACGAGGAACAACTCCACGAGGTCCGTCGCAAAGCGCATATTCTCGAAGAGACGTTTCGTGACTTCGGTTTCAATATCCGAGTCGTTGAGATTGAAACGGGACCTGTCATTGCACAGTACGAGATCGAATTGGAAGCCGGTTTGCGGCTGAGCAAGATCACAGGGTTGGCGGATGACTTGGCGATCGCACTTCGCGTTCCGAGCGTCCGAATCGTTGCTCCCGTTCCAGGGAAGAACACCGTCGGTATCGAAGTTCCCAACGAAACGCGTCAAGTCGTGCGGCTACGTGACGTGATCGAGGAATCCGATACGCGGACAGCCAAGATGAACATCCCCGTGTTCCTTGGTAAAGACGTTTCCGGTAATCCCATGGTCGTCGATTTGGCAAAGATGCCTCACCTGTTGATCGCGGGTCGAACCGGTACCGGTAAGAGTGTCTGTTTGAACGCGATCATCACATCCATCTTGATGTGCTGCCGACCGGACGAAGTGCGGATGTTGATGATCGACCCCAAGATGGTCGAACTCAGCGGTTATGGACGCTTGCCTCACTTGATGCACCCGGTCATCACTGACATGAAAAAGGCCGAGGCGATCTTGGCTTGGGCAGTTGAGAAAATGGAAGAGCGGTATTCGCTGTTGGCGAAAGTCGGTGTCCGGCACATCAATAGCTTCAACGATCTTGGGCGTGATGAAGTGATGCGTCGTTTGGAAGTGGATGATGAAGATCAGGCCGCAAAGGTACCTGACAAACTTCCATTCATCGTGATCGTTGCCGACGAGATGGCTGACTTGATGATGACGGCCGGGAAAGACGTTGAGCAGCACATCATTCGCCTCGCTCAAAAGAGTCGTGCAGTTGGTATTCACTTGATCTTGGCCACGCAGAAACCAACGGTCGATGTGATCACCGGTTTGATCAAGAGTAACCTCCCGGCACGTCTCAGTTTCCAAGTTGCCAGTAAGACGGACAGTCGAGTCGTCTTGGATGAAAATGGCGCCGACAAATTGCTCGGTAACGGTGACATGCTATTCCTGTGGCCTGGCACCAGTACGTTGATTCGCGGTCAAGGAACGTACTTGTCCGATGAAGAGATCGACTCGGTCTGTGACAAGTGCAGTACGGGAGAACAGAATTTTGTCGGCGAACTGATGAACCTAAAAGTCGAGGCCGAAGGTGATGGAGAGGGAACCAGTCTGGACAAGTTAAAGAGTCGTGATGAACTGTACGACAGTGCGATCGAAGTTGTGATCCGCGAGGGACGTGGTTCTTGCTCGTTGCTGCAACGATGTTTGGGAATCGGTTACGGACGTGCCGCCAAGTTGATTGACTTCATGGCAGAGGATGGCATCGTCGGTGACTACAACGGCAGTAAAGCACGGGAAGTCATTATGACGATGGCGCAGTGGCAATCTATGCAGGGCTTGGAAGCCGATGAGGAAGAAGACACCGTTGCAACCGCAACGGCGCCTCCGGCCAAGCCCATCGCGAAAGCACCCGCCACCAAGAAACGGTCTCCCGCACCGAAACAAGCCTCCGTTCAACGCGAGGAAGTTGACGACGCGCCCGCTGACACAAATGCTGAATACGCTGAGGACGAGTACGAAGACGAAACCGATCAGGCATCCAGCGATGGAGAGTACGAAGACGCCGACACGTACGAGGACGAAGGCGAATACGAAGACGATTATGAGGACGAAGAAGAACACGGGGACGAAGAATACGAAGACGAAGAGTACGAAGACGCCGAATAACCCTCCGATCGAAATGACATTGGCTTGAGACGATTCGGATTCAACGGCATCATGACGGCTCTGCAGCTCCTGGAATCGAAAGCGAAAGCTGTCGACGTTCGCGAGTTTTGGTTTTTATGCAAAACTGAGTCATCTGGTTCTTCATCATGTCAGACGCTCCTTCGGCTTTAACGGACGGATCCGTTGCCGCACTCCTACCCGCCGCCGGATCGGGACGCCGATTTGGGTCAGAATCAAACAAGCTGTTTGCCCTTCTGGGCGGCGATCCGATCTGGGTCCAAACGGTGCGGCAGTTAGCCATTCGTCCAGAAATAGGACGCATCGTTTTGGCGGTCTCAGCATCCGACCAAGAACGATTTCAATCTCAATTAGATGACGATGTTCTCGGTTCCGACATTGATTCTTCCAACGTCGAACTGGTTTTGGGTGGTGCCGAACGCAGCGACAGTGTCCGTGCAGCTCTCGCGGAATTGGAGAAAGACCCGGCGGTGAAATGGGTGGCGGTGCACGATGCCGCTCGGCCATTGGTGCTTCAACACGATTTGAGGGCTGTTCTTCTGGCAGCGGCAGAGAGCGATGCAGCGATCCTGGCTGCTCCTCTTACCGCGACTCTCAAACGTGATCTTGGAGACCAAAAACGCTCGGCGACCGTCGATCGACGTGAACTCTGGACAGCGTTAACGCCTCAGGTCTTTCGTGTCGGGTTGTTGATGGAGGCCTATCGGAAGCACAATGGTCGGCCAGCGACCGATGACGCTCAGTTAGTCGAACGCCTTGGCCACGATGTCGCCTTGGTACCCGGTGCGTCGGACAATTTGAAAATCACGTATCCCGAAGACTTGTTGGTCGCCGAGGCGATCCTGTCACAACGAAGACAATCATGACGGACTCTCAATTCTTGGATGAACTACGTTGGCGCGGTCTGATTCATCAGTGCACTGACGCCGAGCAACTGCAGAAACTGCTCGAATCGGGATCGCAAACCGTTTACATCGGTTTCGATCCAACAGCATCGAGTCTGCACGTTGGCAGCATGATGCAGTTGATGACGTTGAGAAGATTTCAACGCGCTGGTCATCGCCCGATCGCCCTTGTTGGTGGTGCGACGGGAATGATCGGTGATCCAAGCGGAAAGAGCGAAGAACGGAATCTACTTTCGACGGAACAACTGCAAGCGAACGTTGCTGGTGTTGCCGCCCAGATGAAGCGTTTTCTTGACTTTGACGGACCTCAGGGCGCGCTGCTGCTAAACAACTACGACTGGATGCATGGCTTTTCCTACCTCGAATTCCTTCGCGATGTTGGTAAGAGTTTTCCGATCGGCGTGATGTTAGGAAAAGACTCCGTAAGATCTCGGTTGGAAAGCGAGTCCGGACTGAGTTACACGGAGTTCAGTTACATGCTGTTGCAGGCGTATGACTTCGTGCATCTTTGTCGGGAACATGATTGTCTGATTCAGGCCGGTGGGAGTGACCAATGGGGCAACATTACGGCCGGTATTGATCTCGGCCGTCGCATGTTGGGCAAGCAGCTGTTCGGCGTCACCGCCCCGTTGCTAACCACCAGCGACGGGCGAAAGATGGGCAAGACCGAACAAGGTGCTGTCTGGCTGGATCCCAATCGAACAAGTCCGTACCAGTTCTATCAGTACTGGCGACGCGTCGAAGATGCTGACGTAATGAAATGCATCGCGTTTCTGACGGAGATCGGTCGCGACGAATACACTGAGTTGCAAAAGGCGACGGAATCCGATCCAGGGCGACGCGTCGCCCAAAACCGATTGGCGGATTGGATGACCGAATTCGTTCACGGACCCGAGGGATTAGAAACCGCTCAACGCGCTTCCAAGATCTTGTTCGGAGGTGAGATCGGCGAGCAGTCTGATGAGACGCTCGGTGAGATCTTTGCGGATGTTCCAAGTTGTGAAATTCCTCGCACAAAACTCGAGGGCGAAGGCTACTGGATCGTAGAAGCCCTTCAGGAGGCCGGTTTGGCGAGCAGCGGCGGTGATGCGAGGCGGGCCATCAAAGATGGCGGTGTGTACGTCAACAATATTCGGATTACTGACGACAAGTACCGCTTGACGGAAGCTGATTTAGCGAGCGAATCCGTGATCGTGCTTCGAAAGGGAAAACGCAACTACGCATTGTTGAGGTTTGTCGGATAGCCTTAGCTTCTTCGCACTAACTCTCGAAGAGTGGGCGGGAAGAGACGACAACGCTCACAAGTTAGCGCAAGAGCGTTTGCCGACACACATCCATGATGGCTTCGTCTGAAGCGAGGTGAAACGTCGGGATTCGGGCGGCGATCAGTGGACCAGCGATCGCGGAATAGTCGTTGATGTCGTGAGTGTTAATGATCACGGCGACCGCGCGCCCGCGACGTTCCAAGCCGATCAGTGCCGCGATCGTGTCCGGTGTGGCTTTTTGAAGTATCACGAGCAGTGTTGTCTCGGCTGATAGCTGTGATTCACACTCGACGAGCAATTCCGAGAGCGTCAGACCGTCCGTTCGTTCCAATCGAGCGAGCGTTCGGATGATCTCCTTGAGGTGAAGCGGGCCACGTGATGGCGGTTGGATGATAGGACGCAACCGCTCACTCGCATCAAGCATTGACGCCGCTGCTTGAGCTTGCCCGCGGACCCGATGATCGCCCTTCCATCCCTCCTGTCGAATTCGGTCCGCTGCGTCACGAGCGTTGGTTGCCATGCCCACCGGCTCATTCGATTCGTGCAAAGCTGTCGCGATCGATGCGGCTGCCGTAATGGCCAAGTCACTGCGAACGGGTTCGTGATGTTTGGGCGTAGTGCTCTGGTGTAGATCCAGAATCAGCGTCGCGCCAATAATCGATGACGGTTCATAGACTTTGCTATGTAGCGTTCCTGTCCTTGCCGTCGCTGCCCAGTGAACACTGCGCATCGGATCACCGGGCTCCCACTGACGAATCCCTCGCAATCGTGTCGGATCGTTCATGATGTTTTCCCGCATCCGGATTTCACCAATCGGGCGACGCGAACCGATTTCGTAGGAAGTCAACGGAACGACTTTGGGTAACACGGTGACGTACTGCGGTTGGTTACCGACTCGATAACGACGGAACAGCCCCATCATGTCGCCGGTTTCCAAGATCGTCGGTCCCACCTGGAAATAGCCTCGACGATTGCAAGCGATGTTGTACGTCAATTTGCGAGTCTCGTTGCCCCATAGCATCAGCACACGGACTCGATCACCACGCACATCCAACGTTGGCGGATCGTACGACATCGCCTTGGACGGCAGCAAGTCCTCGACGAGCAACCAGAGAACTGGCACCTTACTGCCATTGGTCAATGAGAGTTCCACCTCGAAATCCGAACCGATCGCAAGCTCGGCGTCGCCGCCACGTCGCGACGAACGGGTTGCTGTCGCCCAGGTGTTCGTAAGAAAGTAATTCAGTGCGATCAGCAATCCCGCAGCGATAGCCACCATCATCCACAACGCGGCGCCGGAGATCATGCCGAATAGCAGCAACGCACAAATCGCAGTGATGATCGCGAATTTAGGAGTCGGAGCTGACTGAATCGGTGGGTCGGCCATCACGCGGCTTCGATCGTGGGCACGGCGATTTCACTGATGATCTCACCAAGGATCTTTTCCGAGGTGACTTTCCGCAATCGACTTTCGGGTTTGACAATCAAGCGATGATTCATCACCGGTTCTGCGATACGTTTCACGTCATCCGGCAACACATACGCGCGACCTCGGATGGCAGCCATGGATTGAGCGCATCGGAACAGCGCGATTGTCGCTCGAGGACTGCCACCCAACGCCAAGTCACTGTGGTTGCGAGTCTCTGCGACGATCTGAAGCAGATACTGACGCACACGTGGATCGACATGGATTTTGCGAACAGCGACCTGTGCCGCAGCAATCTCTTCAGCCGTTGCGACGACTTGCAAACGATCAACCGGATGGGAATGTTGCAACAGTTCCAACATCCGCATCTCTTCTTCCATCGACGGATAACCGAGGCTGAATCGCATCATGAATCGGTCCAGCTGGGCTTCAGGCAAAGGGAAGGTGCCCTCGTGATCAACTGGGTTTTGTGTCGCGATCACCATGAACGGAGGTTTCAGTTCGTGCGTGGTTCCATCCACGGTTACACGGCTTTCCGCCATCGCTTCCAAGAGTGAAGCTTGGGTTCGCGGTGTCGCGCGGTTGATTTCGTCTGCGAGCAGAATCTGTGTGAATACCGGTCCCGGTCGGAATTCAAACTGGGTCGTCTTTTGGTTAAAGATCGAGGTTCCTGTTACGTCGGTTGGCAGCAGGTCGGGGGTGCACTGAACCCGCTTGAATTTGCACCCGACACTCTTGGCCAGGGCGCGAGCCAACATCGTTTTTGCAACTCCTGGGACATCTTCCAAAAGCACGTGCCCCTCGCTCAACCACGTAACGAGCGAAAGCACCAACTGTTTGCGTTTTCCGACGATGGCCTGTTCGACATTCCCAATCATTCGTTTGGCGAGTTCTCCGACGTCCGCCGCCGATGTGGTTTTGGCGGGTTTGGCTGCCGGCGATTGACCGGTAGAACTGTCAGGGTCCGGAGAGCCACCCGGTTGCACGGTGGGCGATGTCATACTGACTCAAAAGTGGTGGAAGATTCGGAGATGGCATCTAAGTTGCAGCTATTATGATAGTCTCCACTACACTGTCTCGGTGACAGGTCCAGCGTTGCAGGTCGCAATTCATGCAGCTGATACCAAACCTTCTCATGACGGACGATGATTCCGCCTTTCGGCAAGTTGTTTGCGAAGGGCTGAGTCGGCACGGTTTTCGTGTAACTGAAGCGCGAGACGGTCAAGAGGCACTCGACGTCTTGGAATCCGATCGGATCCACGTTGCTCTGATCGACGTGCATATGCCGAGAGTCAACGGTTTGGAAGTGATCCAGCGTCTCAGTCAGCGGGATCATTGCCCCCCCTGCGTCCTAATGTCGGCCCAGGTCGATGACGAGATTCGGCGGGAAGCCGAGCGATGGCGAGCTTACCGCTTGCTCAGCAAGCCCGTCCGTCTAAAGGAACTTCGGCAGGTCATCTGCGGGGCACTCACCGATGTCTACGGATGGCTGCCAGATCGTCCAAGCTGAATTGAGAATCTTGACTCGGCGGTTTTGCGAGACTGTAGCACGTTAAGACACAAAGAACGCGAGCGGCTTCGATGTTTCGCGGATCATGGCGTGATATGCTTTTCTGACCAAGCTCACTATTTCATTGCCTAACCAGCTAACGCTTCGATGACATTCCTGACGCTACCCCCGACGACGTTCTTTCGATCGGTTGTTGGATTCTGTTTCGCGATATTGATTGCTGTTCCAGCCGCGATGTCAGCGCCTCCGAACGTGCTGATCATCATGGCTGACGATTGCACGTACAACGATCTTCCGCTGTATGGTGGTCAGAATGCGAAGACGCCCAACATCGATCAGTTGGCGTCACAAGGGATGACGTTCAATCACGCTTACCTGACATCGGCGATGTGTCAGCCCTGCCGCGCCGAACTTTATTCCGGGTTATTCCCGATGCGTAACGGTTGTGCTTGGAATCACAGCAGCAGTCATGCGGGATTACGCACAATGCCTCATCGTTTGGGTAGAGCTGGCTACCGTGTTGGGATCGCGGGAAAGGTTCACGTGCAGCCGAAAAAGTCGTTCCCGTTCGAATCGATTCCCGGGTTTGATCCAAACTGTGTTCGCAATCCGACTCGTGACCACGACTTGGACGGTGTTCGCGAGTTCATGACGCGAGATAACGATTCTCCATTTGCATTGGTCGTCGCTTTGGTGGAGCCTCATGTGCCATGGGTGATGGGAGATCCGTCGGCGTATCCACCCGCCGAATTGAATTTGCCCGGCAACATGGCGGATACGTTACTCACGCGCGAGGCCTTTTCGCGCTACCTCGCTGAGATCACCTACATGGATGGCCAGGTTGGGCAATTGTTGGAAGTCTTGGAAAGCACGGGGAAATCTGACAGCACTCTGGTGCTGTTTACGTCAGAGCAAGGTTCACAGTTTCCGGGCAATAAGTGGACAAATTGGGATACCGGGGTCCACACAGCGCTTGTCGCTCGTTGGCCCGGTGTCGTGGAATCCGATGTCCGCAGTGATGCCATCGTTCACTATGCGGATGTGTTACCGACGTTGCTGCAGGTTGCTGGAGTTGAGTTCAAGGAAGATCAATTTGACGGTAAGAGCTTTTTAAATGTGTTAAACGGGGAACGCGACGAACATCACAAGTTTGTCTTTGGAATGCATAACAACGTTCCTGAAGGTCCACCGTACCCGGTTCGAACGGTTAGCGACGGAGAGTATCGCTATGTTCAAAATCTTCGACCCGATCGGCTGTACATTGAAAAACACTTGATGGGCATCAAAGGCGATGGGCTGTTAAATAATCCTTACTGGCAAACTTGGGTTTGGGATTCATGGGAATCCGAACGGACGTACGATCTTGTCCAGAGGTACATGCATCGTCCTGGCGAAGCGCTCTATCACACGGATTCCGATCCTTATGAGCTCAATAATCTGATTGACCTTCCCGAACACAAAGAACGGATCAATCAATTTCGCAGGCAGTTGAAAGACTGGATGGCCAAGCAGGGAGACCCTGGGTCCGAACTGGATACGAGTCAATCCCACCAAGCCGCACGCCGCCGAGAGCATCGGTTCCTGCCACCGAAATAGCAACGTTCGTAAGTCAGGCTCCGCGAGACGGCTCATTTGTCTCGTCTGCGGAGCATGACTCGTCATGCGGAGCACGACCTACGGTTTCTTGCCGATGAATGGATACAGGATGATGCCCAGACCTACCGTGACGGCCGTAGCGATCGCTTGTTCAGGTTTGCTCATGCCATAAAGCGCGGCGATAAAAAACGTTCCCCCGACATACAACACAGCGGGTACACCGAAGAGTATTAACTTGACCTTCGGATCACGTAGCCGAACGACAAAAAGCATAGCCACCGTCAACGCCGAACAGACCGACAGCGTGAGTCCAAGGTAGCCGAGAAGATCCGTTAGCCCAGTACCCAAGATGACTGCGATGGCAAATGCTGCTTGGAACCAAATCGCTTTCGTTGGTACTCGATCACCGAATGAAAACCAGGACGGTAAGAAACCGTCATCGGCCATCTTTGCGTAGACTCGCGGCCCGGTCATCACAAGCGCAGAAACAGATGTGAATAACGAAATCACGATTACCAAGCGGACAGATAGTCCTAATGTGTCGCCTCCGATGGACACCGCCGCCGTCGCTGCGACTTGTGCGATGTTCTGATTTGCGGTGATGGTGTCGACTGGCGCCGCGTAAACAAAAATCGCGTTCAAGACGACGTAGACAACCGTCACCAAAACCGTGCCTCCGATCAGGGCGAGGGGTACGTTTCGCTCGGCATCTCGCACTTCGCTGGCGATGTAGACAGCCGCGTTGAAGCCGGCATAACTAAACGAGATCCAAACGAGTTGGTTCGCGAACACGAACCAATCGAATGGAGGTGGTTTGGCCACGGGTGGCTGTGTCAGCCCTGGCCAACTACCAACTTTTGAGACGGCGAATACGATGAATACCGCGATCAAAATCATCTTGATTGCGACGACTAAGTCTTGAGCACGAGCTGCTGAACGCACTCCGATCGTGTGTAGGACAGCCGCCAGCAGAACGACGGCGATCGCGATGGAGCTCTGATACGGAGGCTCCGCTGAATCGAAGACGATGGGGCTTAAGTACGTTTCCAAACCCAACGCCGCAATCGCGATCGCTCCGGTAAAACCCGCTAGCAGAGAAACCCAACCCGCCATTAATCCGGCCACCGGGTGCAGCATCTTGCTCAGAAACAGATATTCACCACCGCTCTCGGCAAACCGTGAAGCAAGCGACGCGTATCCGAGCGCACCGCAGATCGCAATCAAGCCACTGACTATCCAAGCGGCAATCACACGATCCGGCGTCCCGAGGGCGGCCAACGTGTAACCACTTGTCGTGTAGACTCCGACGCCAATCATGCTGGCCGCGACCAGCGTTGTGGCTGAGGATAAACCCAATGGCTGAGACGGTTTCAACAAAGCTAAACGCTCTACGGTGTGTTGAGAAAATCAAGGAAATCGTTTTCAGGTAGTCTTCGGTCGGGGATCACTCGAACCACCAGCGTTGAACCCCGCGACGCACATCGATTCGGTCAAGCAGGATGAACTCTCCCTCGTCTCTAAACGGACCATCAACACGAAGACGCAGTGTTTCAATGTCTGCACTCGAGGAAATCTCTTGGGATTGAGAGTCAACCCAGTCTTGCGCGAAAGCTGGACGAAAACTGATTCGCTGATGGGCCCTATCGGCGTCGACCTCTAATCGCAACACCACGGCGGTCGAATCTTTGCGATTCCATGGAACGTTGATCGAATTGGTGCCCTCGTTGGGAACTTTTCGGTTCAGCGTCAGACGATCGCCGTTTGTTCTCTGTAAAGCAACGTCCGCGACCGTTTTGCCAGCAGAATCTACCCATTCCACGATCAGTCGTTCGCCGGTTTCTTCACCTTCGAATTGGATGGAATCGATCTTCAATTCGATGGCGACGGATCGCGAGTCGACCGGCATGCGCAAGCTTGCTGACGGTGAACCGTTTTGACGGGGCTCGATTCGCAATCGATCGAGA
Source organism: Planctomycetota bacterium (assembly GCA_039179795.1). GTDB lineage: Bacteria > Planctomycetota > Planctomycetia > Pirellulales > Pirellulaceae > Rubripirellula. The sequence goes on from JBCDEM010000003.1 coordinate 248,615, forward strand.
CCATCGGTTCTTGCCCCGCTGAGACTCCCTTTCCACGACAGATTTTGAATAGCGTCAGAATTTGAAGCGAAGCTATTCATCGTTGATGAGAGTGGTTGACCAGTGTCTTCGGCAAAGTCCCACATCGCAAAACGATCGCCCGCGACGGCAGCGGGTCGACCACCACGTCGATAATCGGCGATCCCATATTGAGTTCTCGTTTCTTGATCGATCGCGATGCTGTGAGCGGAACCTTGGGCCGAGCGATTCGACACCGTGTGTCCGAGTTTTCGAAGGGCTGCAGCAACACGCGAATGCGGAGGAGAATCGAGTCGTTCCAATTGCAATTGATCGGGAAACCACTGATGGTGCATTCGAGGGAGTCCGACGGCGGTCGCAGCATCCATTGAAAACTCCGTGACGCCCAGAACGATGCACAGCACGGTATTGATAATCGTGCGGCCACCTGGACTGCCGGTGATCAGAACGACGCGACCATCTTTCTCAACAATCGTTGGCGTTTGAGAACTGAGCATTCGCTTGCCCGGTGCAACCAGATTTGCCGTCGTTCCGATTCTGCCTTTACGATTCGTTTCACCGGGAAACCAGTTGAAATCGCCCATCTCGTTGTTGAGAACAAACCCGGCGCCAGCGACCACCATGCGCGAACCCCAGCTGGCTTCGAGTGTGTACGTGTTGCTTACCGACATGCCTTTTGCGTCGATGACAGAGAAGTGCGTTGTGTCTTCGCTCTCCGGAGTCAACGGAATTTCCGGCGCGATCGATTCGCTCTTTGATGCTCGATCGCGCTGAATCGAATCGGCCAATTCACGTCCGTATGCTTTGGACGTTAGATGATCGGGAATCTCCGTGAAATCAGGGTCGCCAAGGTACCTTGCGCGGTCCGCAAAGACGCGACGACAGGTTTCGGCGATCAAGTGAATGTTTTCTGGATCGAAACGGTCGCGACTCGACAGATCAAAATTCTCCAAGATGTTTAGTGCTTGGATCAAGCAAACGCCTCCGGAACTCGGAGGAGGCGCACCCAGGATCGTGTAGCCTCGATAAGTTCCTTGCATTGCCGGCCGTACCTTTGCACGGTACCGCTGAAGGTCCGTCAACGAAATCAAACCATCGCCGCGTTGCATTTCCTTGACGAGCAATTCTGCGGTGCGCCCGGTGTAAAAAGCATCTGCGCCGTTCTGTGCAATGTCGGTTAGTGTTTGACTGAGCTCGGGAAGGAAAAGCTTTTCACCGACTTTCCACGGCGACCCATCGGCTGTGCCATAAACGCGCCGCAGTTCGGCAAATGCGGGTTGCTTTTTGACGCTAGGTAGTTGCAGCACGGCATTGATCGATCTTGCCAAAGACGCATCGACGACCACGCCTTCTTTCGCCAGTTTGGCGGCAGGCATCACGACATCAGACCACGGCAATCTGCCGTAACGGCGATGGGCTTCGGCCAAGCCTCGAACGGTTCCAGGAACACCGACCGCTTTCTGCGTAAATCGAGTGTCCGTCCGCCTGAACGACGTTGCGTTCATCACCTCGGGTGCGACTTCCCGATAGTCAATGCAGACGGCCTCTCGACCGTCCGTTGGGCGGATGATCATGAAACCGCCTCCGCCAATGTTGCCTGCCTCCGGCCAACTGACAGCCAATGCAAACGCGGTCGCAACCGCGGCATCGACGGCGTTGCCGTCCTTCAAAAGCATCTGACGACCGATACGGCTGGCGACAGCCGTATCACTGACGACCATGCCCGCATTGCCTTGGTCCACGTGCACCGTATCATCCGCCGCAGCTTTTTCACGGATGCCAGGTGGTTGCCAAACGATCGATGAGACGATCAGAGCGTTCAGAAATACGCGGCAATTCATGGAGTCGGGTCCGGCGAGAAATAGTCGTGCGTTCTTGTGAGCATTGTAAACGCTGACTTCTGCCGGGAAATCGCCACATTTCTGCCAACGATTCGGGTCATGTCATCGTCGATACCGATACCCTTCGCGCACGCGCGTATTCCCAGGAGAATCTCGCCACAGGCCGTTATGTTACGATTCGGCTGAATTCCCCACCGCCCCGTTTGGATCCGACTTCGTTTCGTTCCGAATTCGTTTTCGATTCGACTCCATTTTCGATCTGATCCTATTCCCGATCCGACTCAAGTGTTGTCAAGCTGAGGCAGAGCGTGACCCAACCATCGACCAAGATTGTCTACACACACACCGACGAAGCTCCAGCGTTGGCAACGCAATCGTTGCTTCCGATCTTGCGTGCTTTTACGCGTTCTTCTGGCATCGAATTTGAGCTTAAGGATATCTCCTTGGCCGGCCGGATTCTGGCAAACTTCCCCGAGTTTCTTGAGGAAGAACAACGGATTCCGGACGCGCTGACGGAACTGGGTGAATTAGCCAAGACCCCGGAAGCGAACATCATCAAGTTGCCAAACATCAGTGCTTCGATTCCGCAGCTAACAGCTGCGATTGCCGAGTTGCAAGGACAGGGTTTTGGCGTTCCCGACTTCCCGGCAGAACCACAAACCGATGAACAGCGCGAGATCCGCGCCCGCTACGCGAAGGTGCTTGGTAGCGCCGTCAATCCAGTGCTACGTGAAGGTAACTCAGACCGTCGTGTTGCGCTTCCGGTCAAGGAATACGCTAAAAAGAATCCGCACTCGATGGGAGCTTGGTCGTCCGATTCGAAGTCGCATGTGGCACACATGGACGGAGGAGATTTCTTTGGCGGTGAACAATCCCATGTTTTGTCTGAAGCAGGCAGTGTTCGGATCGAACTCCAGACGGAAGACGGCCGAACAACGGTCCTAAAGGATGGCCTAGCCTTGCAAGCAGGTGAGACGATCGATGCGTCGGTGATGAGCTGCAAGGATCTAAGGGAGTTTCTGTCCGCCGCAATGGATGACGCAAAACAGAACGACGTGTTGTTCTCGATTCATCTCAAAGCAACGATGATGAAAGTCTCCGACCCGATCATCTTTGGTCATGCCGTGAGTGTTTTTTATGCAGCGGTCTTTGAAAAGCACGGCACCTTGTTTGAAGAGTTGGGTATTGAGACACGCAACGGTATCGGTGACGTCTACAGCAAAATATCCTCTCTGCCAGAAGACAAAGAAAACGAAATCATGGCGGACATTAACTCCGTCTATGAGCAGCGGCCAAGGCTCGCAATGGTCGATTCCGACCGGGGCATTACAAATCTGCATGTTCCCAGTGATGTGATCATCGATGCGTCGATGCCCGCCGCCATCCGATCGTCCGGTCAGATGTGGGGACCAGATGGCAAACTGCATGATATGAAGGCTGTTATTCCGGATCGTTGCTACGCCGGTATCTATCAGGCAACGATCGACGATTGCAAACAGAACGGCGCTTTTGATGTCACGACCATGGGCACGGTTTCCAACGTCGGATTGATGGCTCAGAAAGCAGAAGAGTACGGCTCACATGACAAGACATTCGAGATCCCAGCGGCCGGCAAAGTGCGTGTCATCGATTCAGCTGGCAATGCACTGATGGAGCACGTCGTTGAACCGGGTGACATTTGGCGGATGTGTCAAACAAAAGACGAACCGATCCGGGACTGGGTTCGATTGGCCGTCAGTCGTGCTCGAGCAACGGGCGCTTTGGCCATCTTTTGGTTGAATTCCGATAGGGCACACGATCGTAATCTGATCGAGAAGGTCAGGAGCTACTTGCCTGAACATGACACCGAAGGACTGGAACTAGAAATACTATCGCCAGTCGAAGCCGCTAAGCTGACCTGCCAGCGTGCTCGTGAAGGTAAAGACACGATCTCCGTAACTGGAAATGTGTTGCGCGATTACCTAACGGACCTGTTTCCGATTTTGGAATTGGGCACGAGCGCAAAGATGCTTTCGATTGTTCCGTTGCTTGCGGGTGGAGGTCTGTTCGAAACGGGTGCAGGCGGATCGGCTCCCAAACATGTTCAGCAGTTTCTAGCGGAAGGTCATCTTCGTTGGGATTCACTTGGTGAGTTTCTGGCGCTCGCCGTATCGCTGGAACACTTAGCTAGCGCTGGCGAGCACCAAGCGACATCTGTTTTGGCGGAAACGCTGAATCAAGCGACAGGTCAGATTCTCGATCACAACCGCTCACCCAGCCGGAAAGTGAACGAACTTGATAATCGAGGAAGTCACTTCTATCTCGCCTTGTACTGGGCCCAGGCCCTTGCTACTCAGCAAACCGATCCGGGCTTACAGAAAGAGTTTGAACCGATCGCCAAAGCTCTTGCCGATTCGGAAGACAAGATTCTTAGCGAACTCAATTCGGCCCAAGGATCACCGGTGGACATCGGCGGTTACTACCAACCCGTTGCTGCGAAAACATCTGCAGCGATGCGACCGAGCGAAACGCTGAATCAGATCCTCGGAAACTAATGCAACGGGTCAATCAGTGACTGCCGCGTTTCTGTTTGTTGCCGTTTTACTTTTGATCGGGGTGGTGCTTCGCGCGGGCATCCCTTTGTTTCGCTGGTTGTACATCCCAGCATCGGTTCTGGCCGGCATGGCTGGGCTGGTCGCCGTCCAGTTTGGCGGTGAACGGATAGCGGATTGGTCTGCAGTACTACGTGATTGGCCGGGCTGGTTGATCGCGGTGGTCTTCGCCGGGATGTTGTTGGAACGAAAACCTTCATCGTTCTCGGAGAGTGCTTCTCGAGTCGGCCGGCAGGGATTGATGGTTTGGGTGATTGTCGTCGGTCAAACCGCACTGGGACTTTTGTTGACGTGGTTGTTCATCAAGCCGTTCTATGAGGTGCCCAACTCTTTTGGTTCCTTAATCGAAACCGGATTTGCCGGCGGCCACGGGACGGCGGCTGCCATGGGCCAAGTCTTCAGTCATCCTCGCATTCAGCTTGAGGGAGGCTTGGATCTGGGCGTGTTGATGGCCACGTGTGGGTTGGTCTTTGGTGTTGTATCCGGCATCCTTTGGGTGAATCTCGGAGTCCGAATGGGATGGGTCGGTCAATCACCGGGAGAGATTTCAGCGGAAGCCTCAATTCCGTCTCGGCAGGAACCAGCGCGGACACCGATCGGCTACGCACGGGTCAACAGCGCGGTCATGGATCCACTGTTGCTGCAAGTCGTTTGGCTCGCTCTTGCGATGGGCGTTGGCTTGGCATTGCAGTCTGCGATGGCTTGGGGGGTTGGCGAAATGGAATCTGCGATGGGCATGGTTGAAAGTACTCAAGAAGACACGAACGCTGCCCAAACCAAGGTTCAACCGGCGACAGATGCCGCTGCGAGTGATGAAGTAAGCGCCGACAGCCAACCCGTCGCAGATGTGGTTGAGAGCGATGGACAGGACGACCAACAAGACGCTGAGAAAACGCTCTCGGAGCGAATGTCGCTGAGCAGTATCGTTGGCAGTTTTCCATTATTCATCTACACGCTCTTTGGTGGCCTCATTGTGCGACAGGGTTTGCGTGTCGTCGGTTATGAGAACGCGATTGATCGACCAACCATCAACCGGCTCACAGCAACGGCAATGGATGTCTTGGTCGTCGCGGCGATTGCATCGCTGAATCTAACGGCGGTGGCAACTCTGTTGGTACCGTTCTCGCTGCTTTTCGTTGGAGGCGTGATTTGGTCCAGCATTTGTCTGCTGTATTTCGCGCGTCGTTTACTTCCCTCGAAACATTGGTTCGAACTCGGCCTCATCAACTACGGCATGTCGACCGGAACGACTGCGACAGGGTTTGTCCTGCTGCGTTTGGTTGACCCTGAATTGGAATCGGGCGCCGCGGAAGACTACGCGCTCGCCGCGCCGCTTTCCTCGCCGTTCGTTGGAGGCGGGATGATCACGGTTGGTTTGCCCTTGCTCGTACTTGAAGGGGTTCCGATCGCCGCTTCCGCGATGGTGATGTGCTTGATCGTCGCCGCAATGATCGCTATTGGTTGGCGGTGGAATCGCAGCCAATCATCGCAGCAGTCGTTGCCCACGATCTGAATCTGGGCGCTATTCGGATCGTGGAGCCACGTAGAGGTTGCTGAATTCAACCGGCCCATTCGCTTCTAAAACGAACTTACCTGCCAATGTTTCATCGACCGTCATGGCGTCTTTTCCGTTGATCTGAATCAGCACACGACCATCGCTCTTGATGCCTTCGATTCGGTTCCAACGTCCTGTCTTTTCCAGCCACGTCTTAGCTGCAGAAAGATCGACAGCGACGCCACCAACGTGAACCACCGCAGTGCTGGAATCGTCTTTCAGCCGGACATCGATGACGAATCGACTCGGCTTCAGTGTGTTTTCTGATTCCAACCGATGGGTTTGCCCGGCCTCAGCATCGTGTCCGAGAATCCAGTCACGAGATTTCCAAGCGGGAGACTCCGATGGGTCTTTCCAACCGTTTAGATCTAATCCGCGGTAGATCGACTCGTAGCCTCGATCAGAAATCGCCGTTTTCTCTGAAGTGACTTCGGTGTCTGGTAATTCCATGATGCGGACATTTCGATAATGGACGATCCCACCCTCGGACTCCAAGCAGATGTAGCCCTTGCTAGGGACACACTCCGTTCCGCGGGTGACGACCTTGCCATTGACCGCTAAGGAGATGTCACCGTTACGACATTCTATGCGATAGTGATTCCATTCTGGACTCGGTTTGGAACGACTCTCCGTTGGAAACGCGCGACGACCACCGCGTCCATTGATGGGTGTCATTGTTGCGCCATGGATCGGGAAGATGTCTCCATGCGTGGTATGGCTTTGATTGTTGCCGTAGGCATTCTCCAAAACTTGGACTTCAATCCCACGATGGAACGGCACACCGCGAGCCGTTATGTCGTCAGCCCAGACGAAGATACCCGCGTTTCCTCGCGGGACCATGTGTCGCCATTCGAGCTCCATGATGAAATTTTGGTACATCTTTTCCGTTCGAATCTCTCCGATCGGACGTCCTGAACAGATCACCATGCCATCTTGATAACTCCACGTTTCCGTGGGTGTGTTTGTTCGTACCCATCCATCAAAGTCCACACCATTGAACATGGGGTGAAACGTTTCTTCGGCCAAAGAAGCGTTCGCAAACCACTGGACAATTGAGCACGCGATCAATAGAGCAAGTTGGTTCGATCGGCGCATCTGTATCTCCTTAGAACGTCAGGTAAGACTCGGCGTCTGCGTTGGCAAACTGATCGACCGATGATGAGGAAATTTGTGCCACAATACACTACTGTCACCCAAAGTGCCTCTGACTAGACGCTGCATGCAATGACACTCATGTCCGCCCTGCTAGGTTTCGCAGCCGTCTCGACGGGCGTGGCGGGATTGGGAATCGTGCTATCGAGGTCTGCCGACTCGCTTGGGGAAGCATTTCGTTTGGATCGATCGATCACCGGATTCTTGTTACTGGCCGCTGCGACAAGCCTGCCTGAATTGGTTGTGAGTTGTCAGGTGGCACGCGAAGGATCACCTGGCATGGCAGTCGGCAGTCTCTTGGGAAGCTGCCTTATGAATCTGGTGATCCTTGCACTGATTGATTTATCACGACGGAACCGCAGTCGGATCCTCACGCCAAAAGCGGCTGCCCACGCCTTGGCTGCGCTCGCATCCTTGATGTTGGCTGTCGTCGTTGCCATCGCCGTACTTGTACCTAGCCTGCCAAGTGTTGGACGCTTTCATTTTGGCAGTCTGGCCATTGGCGTCGTTTACGTTGTGACTTTCCGTCTTGTTTTCCTGGATCGCAGCAGCAGCGACTCGGAGCTGCCGAACGAAGTCGGTCAAGAAGACAAAGCGTTGCAAGACAACAAGTCAGCGCAAGCGTCCCGGCTTTGGGTGCGACCTGCGATCTGGTACACCGTCTCGACACTTGGGATTTTTCTTCTGGCTCCGTCGCTAGCGTCAAACTCCATCAACCTGTCTGACTTTCTCCAATTGAGCGGAACGTTTTTCGGTGCTGTCTTTCTCGCTCTTGTGACATCGCTTCCCGAATTGGTCACAACGGGTGAAGCATCTCGGATGGGCGCAGAAGACATGGCGATCGGAAACATCTTGGGCAGTAACGCGTTCAATTTGCTGATTTTGATCGGCGTTGATGCCTGCTATGCCCAACCGCTTTTCTCCTCTTTAACTCCCATCCACGCCATCGCGGCACTTGGCATCATCGTGACGACGACCGTCACGACGATGAGTCTGCTGTACCGGGTCGAAAAACGAATTGGGTTTCTTGAGCCGAATGCGGTTAGCGTGCTGCTGACCGCCATGCTGTTTTTCTATCTGCTGTACATTCTTTAGCTGCATGTAGTCGGCCGACTCGTGAATCCGCCGGTTCATGCTGCATTTGGTTTTCGATGGTGTCGTGACAGCCAGACACTGCAAGGAGCATTGCGAAGGACGAACTTCGTGGTGCTGCCTAGAATCCAGTCGTGTATCAAGCTGTGACCGGCATCACCAATCACTAAAAGCTCACACGATTCTTTATCGACGCATTCGATGATGGTGTCGCCGATGTGACGTCCTTTCTCGATCCGTCCGCTGACCTTTGGGAAAGAATCTCGGATCGACTGACAGGCTTCTTCCAATGCTCGTGTCATGCTCTCGCTCACTGCTTGTTCATTTTCAACAGCAATCGCGGCTAATCCTTCTCCAAGGGAGTAGTCGAAAACGGGAGCTACGCTGATCAGCGTAAGTGGTGTTTCGGCAGGGAGGCCCAACTCAGTCAATTCCGCGACGGCTTCTTTGGCTGCAGATGAACTGTCGTACGCCAGTGCCAACGTAGGGCAATCGCTCGAATTCGCTGCACCATCGGTCCCCGGATGCACGACCAAGACGGAACAATCCGCATGCGTGGCGACACTGTCCGAGACGCTTCCCAAAACAAATCGGCCTATCGCTGAATGGCCTTGGGCTCCCATCACGATCAGATCGATCTCGCTCTCCTTAGCGACTTCTAAGATCACGCTCGCTGCATGTCCATCATTCAATCGCTTGGAAACGGACGAACACTGGCTGGACAACATCGATTCCAATTGGCTGTGGTGCTTTTCAAAATCCGCCTGCTGTTGTTCCAGCCATTCGGGGAACCATGGTTGAATCACTTCTGCACTGGCGCCTGCCGGGTCAAAGCTAACACTAAGAAGTGTCAGATCCATCGGTTCAGACAATTGCATGCGTTTCAAAAAACGTGCAGATTCGATCGCGTTGTTCGATCCGTCGGTAGCCAACAAGACTTTCATGAATGACTCAATGGAAAATTGAAATGACTGATACCACCCGGTGGCGTCTCCATAAACAAAGCAGATACCGAAGAAAGCAGATTCTATGCCGAAACGTGTCGCTTCGTTGAATTCAATAAACAACGTGCGGATTCACCCCGGAAGTCTGACTCGAACTCTCTTTCCGGTCACGAATTGTCAGGCGAATGTGTCCTGAACGCACACTGCCAACACGGACCTTCATTCAGCGAATCTATGCAGAACACTCGTTCAGGGCTGTTTCCGGGCCACATCGCCCAGATCCGTCGACTCCATTTTTGCCGATTTCAGATGAACCTACCTGCGATGTCAGCGGTACTATGAAAACGGTACGAGGGTCAAGTCGCTGGAGTTGCATCGATGGATTTCGCCGCTGGAGTTGATTTGCTGCGCCAGATGGATCTTACGGCTGGACTTTCCGAGCCGGAACTCACGCAGCTGGCACAGATTGCCCGTCACGAGGATATCCAGGCAGCTACGGTGCTGTTTCGAGAGGGACAGAATCAGTCTCACATCTACTGGGTCATTGACGGTTCCATCACGCTGGAGACGACCGGAGAACGGTTGAAGCCGCTGTTACTCTTGACCGTCGGACCGGGTGAAGTGCTGGCTTGGTCGGCTGTGGTCGGGAATTCGCGAATGACCGCGACTGCGACGACGATAACCGATTGCCGCTTAATCGGTTTTCCGGCAGAAGAACTGCGTGTGCTGTGCGATCAGAATCACGAACTCGGTTACCGTGTGATGCATTCGATCGCCGAGAATCTGTCACGTCGACTGCACGCAACACGCCAACAGCTGATTGGTTCGTTCCGGGATTCGTCGATCCCTCCGGCCTAATCGAATGACCGTCTCCGTTGCATTGCATCTTCGTACGAGACCCCATCCGCACCCGTTTTGTGGTCTCCCGCCCCGGAAATGGTCCGAAAACAACCCCGCACATGGGCGGGTAAAAATCGATTGAGGGCCGCGACGCGTTATTGATTCACGGCTGATTCGCTGTCACAGTTACCGTCATCTTCAACGCGGCAGGGAATCATGCAGCATCGTGTCAACGATCTAGAAATCCATTTTGAATTGTCTGGACCCGAGGATGCTGATGTTGTCACGTTCAGTCATGCGTTCATGGCGGACAGCACGATGTGGGATCGCCAGCTAAAGGCGTTGGATTCGTTTCGATGTCTCCGGTACGACATTCGGGGGCACGGAAAGAGCGAAGCGACGGAAGGTTCATATGACTTGAATCTTTTGGCGATGGACTTGCTTGGGCTGCTGGATCATTTGCAGATCGAGTCCACCCATTTCGTGGGTTCATCGTTGGGAGCGATGATCGGGCTCGAACTTGCCTTTGCGTCACCCGAACGGTTGGCGAGCCTGACGCTCTGTAACACCCGCGGCAACTGCACGACAACTCATGCGGAAACTCGACGGGAATGGATGGAATCCGTTCAATCAGGCGGAGTGCAGTCTATTTCGGATTCGATTTTGCCAACGTGGTTTTCCAAGAAGTTTCTGAGTAAGTCGATCGATGACGTCGAGCGTGCGAAATCAATGATCGAGGCAACATCGACGATCGGTTATCTTGGCTGTACGCAGGCCATGGAAGGGCAAGATCACTCACCGAGACTCTCCGAGATTAAGTTGCCGAGTTTGATTGTCGTTGGAGAAGACGATCCGACGACGCCCCTGCAAGAAGCATTCGATTTGCACGTGGGTATCGATGGCTCCGACATGGTGGTCATTCCCAAAGCACGCCATTTGGCCACGATGGAAGCGTCGACGGAGTTTAACGATGTCTTGGCAACGTTCTTGAAACAGTATTCGTAAGAAAAAGAGCGAACATCGGATGCCGCGTGTCTCAATTGACTTTGAATGCGTGCAGCAATTGCCATTGACCCACTCGACGGTGATTCCAGAAGAGTATCTGGATGCGATGGGTCACATGAACGTGATGTGGTACACGCATCTCTTTGGAGTCAGTCTGGGCGGACTGTTGCAGCAATTCGAGATACCTTGGTCAAAGATGGCGGAACGTCATGGTGGTACGTTCGCGCTCGAAACACACGTTCGCTATCTGTCTGAAGTTCGTGTCGGCCAGCAAGTGCAAACGCATGCACGCGTGCTCGGGCGCACGTCAAAACGATTCCACCTGCTGCACTTTATGACCAATCTGGATAAACAGGACGTATCGGCATCCTTTGAAACGATCACTGCCTACGTTGACTTGAGTCTTCGCAAAATGGCGGCGATGCCAAATGAGTTGACAGCTGGCTTGGATCGATTGATGCAATCGCATGACCAACTTGATTGGGCCGCACCGGTTTGTGGATCGATGTCGCCATAAACGGAAATGGAGGCGATGATCGATTGAACTCAGATCGATTCAATTCAGAGATCGCGGTGTCACGGAACGATTCGCAGAGAAGCTTTGATAGAGTTCGCGAAGTCGTTTCTTGTTGATTTTTCCGGCAGCGTTTAGCGGAAGTTCCTCAACAAACGAGACATGCTCGGGGATCCACCATTTGGCGACCCGGTCAAGGAAGACCGAAAGTATCTCTTCACGTCCCAATTCGGAACCTGGAACGCATTTGATGATCAGGTGGGGTCTCTCTTGCCATTTTTCATCGGGAACACCAATGACCGCCGCCAGCTCGACCTCATGGTGACTGTTCGCGATGTTCTCGAGCTCCACACTGCTAATCCACTCACCTCCAGACTTGACTAGGTCTTTCGCGCGATCGGTGATCTGCATGTATCCGTCGGGATCGATGGTCGCGATATCGCCTGTGTCCAACCAACCTTCCGAGTCCACAGCATCAATATTCGATCGATAATATCGTCGTACGACCCACTGACCCTTAATCAGGAGCCGACCCATCGTCGTTCCGTCGTGCGGGAGTTCGTTCAGTTCGTCGTCAACGATTTTCAAAGACACGCCAAAGACTGGTTTACCTTGTTTGACTTGGATGTCCAGTTTTGCCTCGTCGCTCCACGAATGCATGTAATTGGCTAGGCGACACATCGTTCCCGTGGGGTTTACTTCCGTCATTCCCCATGCATGCACGACTTGCACGTCGTAACGGTCTTGGAACGTCTGAATCATCGAACGCGGAACGGCTGTGCCACCGATCAAAACTTCCTTGAGTGATTCGATCGTTCCACCCTGATCGTCCAAGTGACTCAGCAGCATGTTCCATAGGGTTGGAACGGCAGCCGAAAACGTCACCCGTTCCTTTTCGATCCAATCGTGGATGCTTGCTCCGTCGAGCTTGGACCCCGGCAAAACCAGTTTCGCTCCGGCCATGGGACATGAGAAAGCCAAACCCCAGCTGTTCGCGTGGAACATCGGCACTGTCATTAGGACAACGTCGCGTCCGCTGACGCACATCGCTTCACCCGTATTGATCGCATACGCATGCAACAGATTCGATCGATGAGTGTATTGCACACCCTTCGGATCACCCGTCGTGCCGGATGTATAGCAAAGTGATGAAGGTGTCGTTTCATCAAATGTAGGCCAATCGAATGCGTCAGCTTGCTCGGCGACGATCTGTTCATAGCATTCGACATTAGGAAGTGTCGTTGCCGGCATATGGTCAGGGCCCGCCAGTATCACGATGTGTATAACGGTCTGTAGTTGTGGCCAGATCGATTCGAGTAGCGGCAAGAAATCTACATCGATCATCAACACTGAGTCGCGAGCATGATTCAGGATGTAGACAATCTGTTGTTCAAATAGACGCGGATTGACCGTGTGGCAGATTGCACCAATTCCAGAGATCGCATACCAAGCTTCGAGATGACGATGAGAATTCCACGCCATGGTTGCGACACGGTCACCGCGCGAGACACCAAGACTCTGTAAAGCGTTAGCAAGTCGTTTCGTTCGTGTCAGGGCATCCTTGTAAGTGTAACGATGGACCGATCCATCTTCGGGACACCGAGACACAACTTCGACACGGCCGTGAATCCGCGCGGCGTGTTCGAGAACACTTGCGATCGAAAGTGGTTCGTCCTGCATCATGAAAGAGGTGATTCTCAGTGGATACGTCTACAAGCTGCCAGTGATCAACTAGAAAACGCCGGGGGGCCTTGGACGTGAACGGCCGTATTTCCACGGCCCTGGTTTTGTTCGAAAAGCTCGAACGCAGACAAGAATTCATCCAATGGAAAGACGCGATCGACTCGCGGCTTGATCGCTCCGGAACGAAAGAATTCAAGAATCTCTTGAACGTTTTGTCGTTGTTCATTCGGAAATTGTTTAGCCCAAGACGCCCACAAACTACCGACCGCTGCGGCTTGTTTGATCAGCAACATGCCAGGACGGATAGGTTTTTGGCCGGCCGTAAAACCAACGAGTACTAGTTTTCCTAATGGGCGAACAGCAGAGACAAGTGCCGCCTCAAAGAGCTCTCCTTGAACCATATCGATGACAGCGTCCACGCCCGCCGGATGACCGAGGCTTGCACAGGCTTCCCTTACACCTGTTTTGAATTGGCGATAACTTGCTTTATCTCGTCCGTAGCACAGCACGACATCTGCACCAGCTTGTTCGGGAAACTCCATCTTTGTTTCCGAACTGACACCTGCGATCACCTTAGCCCCCATTGCCTTGGCGAGCTCGATCGCAGCCATTCCGACTCCACCTGATGCACCGTCAATCAGGACAAGATCACCGCTCTGAATTTCTCCGACGACTTTGAGCGAGTGATATGCCGAGATGTAATTGCGACTTAGGTTTGCGCATGTCGCCAAATCCACATGCTCTGGGACCGGCCAAACGGAATCCGCTTCCGCAGCGGCCACTTCCGCCAATCCACCCATGCTCAGCTTGGCTACAACGCGATCACCAACTTGAATCGTATCTACATCGTTTCCAATTTCGCGCACGATCCCGCTGATATCCACGCCGGGGATGTACGGGACTGAGGGACGCTCTTGATAGAACCCTTGTGCTTGGAAAGCATCGGGATACTGGATGCCGGCGAAATGAACGTCGACCAACACGTGGCCGGCGTTGCACTCGGGAACCGGTACTTGGTCAAGTGTCAGCACGTCACGCAGCGGATCCGTCTGCGTGAGTGGCTGATCTTGTTCATTGAATCCAGCATACCGATGGCACCTGACGGCTCGCATCGAATGATCCATCGTGTCTGTACCTTTCGGCCTTTCGCTTCGAGTTCGCCTTTGCTGGATCGTTGTCGCGGTGAATTACCCAGGGTAGTCGGCGACGTAAACCGCTTTGACTTGTGTGTAGTCTTTCAACGTGTCTTCGCAGTTGACACCGGCACCCGGTCCACCCGAAATGCCCTGCCCTGAATACGGCAGCCCGTATGCGATCATGTTGTGGCAGTTTACTTGCACCGTTCCATCTCGGAACTGTTTCGCCAAAGCAACACCGCGCTCTGTGTCTTTCGTCCAAACACTCGCCCCAAGGCCGTACGGGGAACTGTTCGCAAGTTCCAAAGCTTGATCCGCAGAGGAGACAGGACAGATGGTTGCATAGCAGTGGAAGACTTCGTCAGGATTACAGGCCAAATCCGGGCGAGTTTGATAAAGCGCGGGTCGAATGTAGTAGCCCTGTTTTCCATCCACGTCCGCGGGGCCACCATCGACCAAAGGAACGCCTCCTCGAGCGACGGTTTGAGCTTGAGCGGAAAGGATACGTGACTGCTGGGTTGCGTTAATGACCGCGCCCAATTGAGTTCCTTCGTCTGCCTGGTAACCAATCTTCAAACCACGGAAAAACTCTCGTTGTGCATCGATGAAATCATCCGCGATTTTTTCATCAACGAAAATGCGGTGGATCGTGCAGCAGGTTTGTCCGAAGTGTTGGTTGGTGTGACGTCCGATTTTTCGAGCGACGACTTCTGGATCGGCATCATTCAAGACGATCGCTGAACCGTTACCACCCATCTCACGCTTCATACGGGTTCCATGTCTGTCGCAAGTGCGAAGGATGTGTTGCCCGACCCCCGGCGAACCCGTGAACGAGATGTATCGGACCAAGGGATTCTCAGCGATAAACTGTCCTGTCAATTCACCTCGTCCTGTTAAGACGTTGATGACACCTGGCGGGAAGCCAGCTTCCTCGGCCAACTTGGCGATGTAGAGAGCGGACAGAGGAGTGTCTTCGGCAGGCTTGATCAGCACACAGTTGCCCGCGAGAAGCGCCGGGAACATGAACCAAGATGTTAATACGATCGGATAGTTCCAAGGGATGATGCCGGCAACAACACCCCATGGCTCACGGAACAAGAATCCTTCCGTTGCCGAATCAATCTGACGCTGATCACTATCACCGAAGATTAGTTGGGGAGCGATGGAGCAAAAATACTCCGCGGTGTTGCGAATCTGAGCAAAGTCTCCCTCGGCAAGTTCGGATAACTTTCCGCCGTCCAGGATCTCACAAGCCAGCAGCACATCTCGGTCTCGATCACAAAGCTCGACGAGCTTCATGACTAATTCACAACGTTCTTCGATGGGAAAGTCACGCCACCCACTGACACCGTTTCCAAGAAACGCACGGTGAGCTGCCTCGGCCGCCGCGTCGACTTGTTCTTGCCCCATCTCACAAACGCGAGCTAAGACTTCGAGCGAACCAGGATCGACTGTCTCGAAAGTTGCGTTCATCGATCCCGTGACGGATTCGCCATTGATGACTCCGCCTAATGGCTTGCCGCCGTTATGACAGAACTCCGTGAATTTGGCGGGGGTTTCAAACTGACGCGCGGTAATCGATTGGATTTCCGTTGCAACGGACATACTGATTTCCTCAATTCAATTGCATCGAAAAGGAGATGGGGGACGTCGAAACACGACGCCCCAAGAATACCGCAATCATCCACCCTCGGCGACCGGATGCGATCGCGTGACGACCAGCAATAGGGCGAGCTAAACTGATGACTTCGCCAATCTCTCTCGCGGAACCACCGCCATGTCTATCACGCACGCTCTCTCATCTTTGTTTTTGGTCACGCTGTCCGTCGCGCAACCGGTCTGGTGTGACGCGAATGACCAAGTGATCGACGCGGGAGAATTCGATTCGCTGCAAGCGGCTGCCGACGCGATCCCAGCGAATGGCGGCGTGCTGAAGATACCCGCAGGACGATACGAGCTTACAGAACCTCTGAAGATCTCAACGGGTGATACACGCATCGTGGGCGACGGTACTGCAACCCACTTGATCAATCGCAACGAGAATGGCAAGTCGGCGATCTTGATCCAGAATTCAGCGTATGAAGGAAAAGCAACACCATCGGATGATCGACTCTGGCGTGTTTCCATCGCGAACCTGCGTGTTACTGGCAATGAAAAAAGCGGTCACGGAATTGAGGCTCGCTACATCGAAGAATTGATGATTGATGGAGTGACGAGCAGCTATAACGGCGGTGACGGATTTCATCTCTACTTCTGCTACGAAGATCCTCGCATCAGCGACAATCTGATCACCTACAACGAACAGTGTGGACTGTACCTAGAAGGTTGCCATGACATCGTCGTTTCAGCCAATCAATTTGAAGAGAATGACGATGGTGTCCAATGCATTGACTCTTTCAATCTGACAATGAGTGGAAACAACTTGGACGATCATCTTGGACACGGCGTCGTGATCGAGAATACATACGGATCCGTCGTCGCCAGCAACATGATTGAAGAGTGTGAAGGTTGGGCCATCGTTTTGGACAGGGATTGCTATGGGATCACTCTTTCTGCCAACGTCATCGCTCACGAGTTCAGTGGAGGCATCGATCTGCGGGATGCACACGGCTGCGCCATTTCGGCGAACACCTTCACCATCGTGAAGCGACATGCGATCGCTGTCCGTGAAAAATCAGCCAGCATCACGATTAGTGGAAACAATTTCAGTGACACATGGATCGGAAACAGTGATCGTGGAATCGCGATGCAAAAACGCGACAACGAGTCCAGCAAAACGGAAGCCAACCCGAATGAAGCCGCGGGGATCTTGCTGGAGCGTTGCGAAGCAGTCGTTATCAACGGAAATCTGTTCTCCCGGCTCAGTACAGACGCGGTGAAACAGGTCGGAGACTGTCGCAAAATCTTGCTAAATGGCAACGCAGAGTTCCGCGATGACTGATCCGAGTGCGAAACGATCGCTCAAATTTGAAACGACTGCTCAAATTTGAAACGACCGCTGGGAGAATGGAATTTGTCGCGATCCGTTTGTTGCCGTGGTAACTTGGAAAGGTTCGTTTCACCGTACTCTTGGGAGGCAATTCAATGCGAATTCTACATGTCACATCGTTGTTGGTAGGAATGCTTCTGGCGGTTCCAGGTTGGGCGGATGATGACGCCGTCACGAAAGATCGCAAGCGGATCGCAGGTGCTTGGACGATCGCCAAGCTGGTGGTCAATGGTAACGAAACAAAGGCCGAAAATTTGCAGTCGTTGATGGTCGTCAATCAGCCAGACGGTAAGTGGAGCCTCATGTCAGACAAGAAAGTGGTTGCCAAAGGAACGAGTACGATTGATCCATCGAAAAGACCGAAGGCGATTGATTTCAAGATCGTCGGCGGTGATCAAGATGGCGAGGAATTCTTAGGTATTTACGAATTGAGTGAGGAGCGTCGAAAGATGTGTTTCGCGCCAACCGGTGAGGATCGGCCCTCGAAATTTGAGGCTCCGGAAGGGACAGGTATCATTCTGGTCGTATTTGAATATCAGCCTCAGCCACTCGTCGCATTTCCAAAACGAAGTCAGGGCAAATAGTGTGGCTGGCGGCGTGTGAAGTTATTTCGAATCAAGGACGGATGACCATTCTTCGCGGAGTCGCGATAGCCATTCCGCGGACAGCCGGTCGACTTGCTCATCCGATTCAGCCGCCAGCTTTTCCAGTTCTTCGGTTATCTCATCGATAGCGGTCGAACTCTGCTTGTGCAGAATCATGGCTCGAATGAGTTGGTCGGCCTCCTCATGGGGCGATTTCGATTCATCGCGAAGATCGATCGCTAAATCGATCGAGTGCAAAGCATCTGCAAAATCGCCGTCATAGAATTGCGCCAACGCCAGAGTTGCCCGGTAGTCCGAACTCGATTCATCGAACGATACCGCCTCGGTTGCCATCCGAACTGCCTCTTCCGAGTTTCGAAACTCCGAATCGGGACAAAGACAAAGGATTCGAGCGTAGGCCTCTTGAGTTCGCATCTTCTGAACCAGACTCTCCCGATTGTCGGGCATTTCCATCAGCAGTTGATTCCAAAGCTCAAGTGTATGTTGCATCTGCTTGACGGCTTCTTCATGTTGTCCTGCCACGTCCAACGCACGAGCTAAGCGTAAAACACCATCCGCATGATTCTGTCGGAACTCAAACGCTTCCGGACGGTCTTGGCAAATGCTTGCCATCATGATTTCCGCTTCACGGTACGACGAAATCGAATCTTCATCGTCTCTGGCATTCAATTGGATTTCACCTAACGACTGACGACTAAACGCCCCATGCCGGGTGTATTTCGGATCATCGGGAATCGCCTTTGCTAGATCATCAAGCAGGCGGATCGAATCACGCGTAAGCTGGATCGCTTCTTCGGTCTGGTCGTGGCGAATCGACTGGGCGAGAGCTCGTTTTGCAATGGCGAGCTTATGACGAAAGAGTGGGACCTCCGGTGAATCGCTAGTTAGCTGTTCGAGCAAGTCGGTGGATTCGCGAAGTAAAGTAACCGCTTCCTGCTCGTGGCCGGTTTGAAACTTTAAGCTGTCACCTAATCCAGAGGCACTAACGGCCAACTCGAAGCGAAACACCTCCATGTCAGGGCTCTGCGTTACCAATTCCTTGCGAAGCCGATAGGCATTCCGATGGCAGTCGGTCGCTTCATCCGAATTGCCGAGACTGCTTTGCAAGGGAGCCAGATTGTTGTAGTCAAAGGCAAGCATCCGTCGGTAGGCAACGATTTCGGGATACTCCTCAACCAACAATTCGTTAACTTCTAACGAGGCCGTAAAGTGCTCTAACGCTTGATCAAGCATTCCGCTGCGGGCATAAAAAATCCCCAGATCGTTAAGGCTTCCCGAAAGGTCACGGCGATAACTTGGGACACGAGGAAAGTCCTCCGACTGTTTTCGTCTTGCTTCGACAACTTCCGTAAAGGCCTTCTCTGCATCTGGGATCTTGCCGAGACTGATCAGGACGACGGCAAGCCCACGCTTAATCTCCCAATAATCATCGCGGTAGGCCTCCATCTCCGGGTGTTCGGCAAACAGTTTGTCATAGACAACAATGGCTTCACGGTGACCCTTTTCAGATTCGTCCATCCGGCCCACGCGACCCATTAAATCCGCGGAGGCAAACAACGAGTAACCTCGATAGCGACGAGCCACAGGACTTTTGGCCGTTTGCTCGTCCAACTGGTCATAGATCGTTTTGGATTCGGAAAAAGTGTTTGAGGCTCGTTCCAACTGCTGCATATCGACCAGAACCTCGGCCAATTCATCGAGGTTCGAGGCAAGATCCACCTTGTACTCACCGTTTTCAGGATCCATGTCCGCCACGATGCGAAATTGATCGACGGCTTCCTCTTGTCTCTTCATTGCGTCGTTCATCTCACCCTTGCGAACGTGGACGTTCGCGAGATTGGCGTATGAGTTTGCCAGCGCACGGCGATATTTGGGGCGGTCTGGGTATTGATCAACGAGCGACGTGAGAGATTCGATCGATTGCTGTAACTCGATCGTCGCTTCGTCAAGTTGATCCAGGAGTGATTGCAAGTTGCCGACTCGACCGCGAGCAATTGCCGTTTCGGCTTGCAGTTCAGGGTCGTCCGATGCTTCTTCCTTCAGTTCTTCATAGAAGGCCACCGCGTCCTGAAGCAGAGCGCGTCGCGTTTCGCTCATTTCCGGCGTATTGAGGAGCTTCTGTTCGCTCACACGGGTCAGCATTCGATCGACGGCCGCGAGAACGCGTTCGTAGTTGGTTTCTCGTCTTAAACGTTGCCGTTCTGACTCTTTAAAGTTCTTCTCAGCGCGCTCGCGTTGGATTTCAGACTGGCGGAAGTTCTCTTCAGACTGAGCAAAGTTTGCGACGGCTCTCCGTCGTTGAAAGTCAATTCCGATGAAGCTGACAATTGCGCCGAGAGCTAAGAGAACCAGTAGTGTTGCGACCGAAGGACGCCGGTGGCACCAACGCCACGTCTTTCCGAAAATACCGACCGGTCGCGCTTGAATGGGCTCCGTGTTTAGAAACCTTCTCAAATCGTCAGCCAAGTCAGCCGCCGTGTCGTATCGCGCCGATGGCACCTTCGCGAGACATTTAAGGACGATCGTTTCCAAGTCTTTGGGGACATTACTATTTAACTTGCGTGGACTGGGTGGCTCATCGTTGACCACTTGATGCAGCAGCATGCGCATGTTGCCACGGAATGGGCGTTCATCTGTAAGTAATTGAAAAAGGATCACGCCCAAGGAGTAAATATCCGATCTTCGATCTGCTTGATGTCCCTCACCTGATGCTTGTTCCGGCGACATGTACGATGGCGTGCCGATGACGCGACCTTCCAACGAGACGGTCAAGTCGTTGGATTCGCGTCTCGCCAGTCCGAAATCCATGATCAACGGTTCGAACTCGACGTTAATCATGATGTTGGCCGGCTTTAGATCTCGATGAACAACACCGGCTTGATGGGCATGGTGGAGTCCGTCAGCGATCGAGGCGCATACTTCTGCCGCATCGGTGATGCTCGGTTGCCAGCCAGTCAATCGATCGGCGAGCGTCGTGCCTTGGATGAACTCGCTGACGATATAAATAAGATCTTCGTGGCGACCAATTTCGTGGATGGAGACAATGTTGCGATGTTGAAGCTGCGCGGCCGCCTGCGCTTCGCGAAGAAACTGTTGTTTCTGCCGTTCGTTAAATCGATCCGAACGAGGAATCTTGACCGCAACAAAGCGATCAAGCTCAGTGTCGCGAGCCCGCCAGACTTCCCCGAAAGCTCCCATCCCCAGACGCTCAATCAATTCGAAATGAGCAACAGCGTTTAGCTCATGCGCGACGGTTGTTTCGTCGCCGATCAAATCCACGCGACTACCGCAACTTGGACAGCTGAGGTCATCCATGGTCTCATCGTCAGCAATTGCCAGAGTGGCATCACAGTAGGGACAGCGAACCTGCATCGAAACCTCGCTGGTGGGAGTCCACCAGAATATAGCAGGACGAGCGCGCGATCATGGAACGGATGCTGCGCAACGTCCGGAATGCGACCCATGATTTCCCGGGTCGAAATGGATGTAATCCAGTGGTACAACTTCCTCAAACAAAACGCCTCGGAATCACTCAGAACAATGGTTCACACCAAGGTTTCGACGCTCACCAGGGGGCTGTAGCTCAGTTGGTTAGAGCTGGGGACTCATAATCCCTAGGTCGCGGGTTCAAGTCCTGCCAGCCCTACTTTCTTGTCACCGTGAACCGGACACGAAACCGCGAAAGAAACGAAAAAGGCGAAAGGAAGCAGACTGATTCGATCGGAAAGTGGAGTCTTTCTCGTTTCGCTGCGCACCTTTTTCCTCTTTCGCTTGTTTCGTTTTTTTCGCGGTTGTGATTATCGTCGCGGCGTTGCCACGACGGCATTGGTCAGTGCTTGATCGCGTCGACCTTCTAAGAATTCGAGAATGTTCGAGTGGGTTGTGGACGCGATCTCTGCCAGTGCTTCCTCGGTGAGAAACGCCTGGTGAGATGTGATGACCACATTTTGAAACGTCATCAGGCGGGCAAGAACGTCGTCGGTCATGATTTCCGTTGACCGATCGTGGAAGAATATGTCAGCTTCCTCTTCATAGACGTCAAGTCCAGCGGAACCGATCTTTCCACTTTTTAAACCACGTATGAGTGCCTTGGAATCGACCAGCGCACCGCGACTTGTGTTGATCAGCATCGCTCCCGTTTTCATCTTTGCGATCGCGGCATCATTGATCAGGTAACGAGTCTCTGGGAAAAGCGGCACGTGAAGCGATACGATCTCGGATCCAGCAAGAACGGAATCCAAAGACTCATAACGGACCGCTTCACGCTTAAGCAGTTGTTCATTCGGGAGCTGATCATAGGCGAGGATGCGACAGCCAAAACCCATCAGGATTTCTGCGAGGCAAGTGCCAATTGCGCCGGTACCAATGACGCCGATCACTTTTCCTCGCATGTCGAAGCCTGTCAGGCCGTCGAGAACAAAATAGCCAGCTCGGTTTCTGATGTACGCTTGATGCAGTTTTCGATTAAGCGTCAACATCAGGGCGACCGCATGCTCGGCGACCGCGTGTGGCGAGTAGGCGGGAACACGCACAACGCTGATCTCAAAACGCTGACAAGCCTCTAGGTCAACGTTGTTGTAGCCACTGCAACGTAAGGCGATCATTTCAACACCGCGTGACTTGAGGGCTTCCACGACGGTCGCATCACAATTTGCGTTAACAAAGATGCAAATCACCTTGCAGTTTTCAGCCGCACCAACGGTGTCGATTGTCAGTGACGCGGGAATGTACTGAAAAGCAACCCTATCGCTGGGAAGTTTCGTGAATGACGCTCGATCGTAAGACTTGGCATCAAAGAACGCGACACGCAATCTGCCTTTCGTGTCGTAACCAAACGGCTGAGAGCTTTGGGCGATCTGATCCATCAAACGCTTGTACAAAGACTCGTCAACATCGGTGAGCGAATCCAAAGAATCCTTTAGCTCAGTGAGTCGATCTTGGTCGTTCTTATCCACGCGGTCCCCTTTTGCGGATGGATGAGTGGATTCGTTCCAGCGAATCCACCGGTGCATCAAACGTCTCCGGCATGTGTGAGAGCACCGGAATTCAGCAAAGCGATCATACCGGAAAGTGCTGGTTTGTTTTATTGTCAACGACGACAACGCGACCGTGTCGGCAACGCTGGGGTGTTAAATTCCGACTACAATCCTGACATCGAATATTTGTGACACGGAAGAGGGTCCGTTGATGATGAATCACGCATCGAACCGGTTTCGTTTAGGGCGTCGAGCGTTCCTTCAAAATGGGGCACTTGTGCTGACGACGGCGTCAATCAGTACGCAGCGGATTCTGGCTGCCGATGGAGAATCCTCCGTACGCGTGGGTCTTGTTACGGATTTGCACTACGCCGATAAGCCATCTGCTGGATCACGTCACTATCGGGCAACGCTTGGAAAACTCGCGGAGGCTGCTGGGCATTTCGACGCCGCAGAACCAACCTTTGTCGTCGAATTAGGTGACTTCATCGATGCCGCCGAAAGTGTGGAGGCTGAAATCGGTTACTTGAAACGCGTTAACCGTGACTTCTCGAGCATCCATAAAGATCGTCACTATGTTCTCGGGAACCATTGTGTCCATACGCTCACAAAACAGGAGTTCCTCGATGGCGTTGAACAAGACAAATCGTACTACTCTTTCGATTCCGGTGAGTATCACTTTATCGTGCTTGACTCTTGCTTTCGTGGTGACGGTGAACCGTATGGCCGAAAGAACTTCAAATGGACGGATCCGAACATTCCGGCCGCTGAAGTTTCATGGCTTAAAGCGGATCTGAACAGCTCGGCGAAGAAAACGGTCGTGTTCGCGCATCAGCGACTCGATGTGAGCAATCAATATGGCGTGAGAAACGGATCGGAAGTCCGTAAGGTGTTGGAAGATTCAGGTAAGGTGCTGGCGGTGTTTCAGGGTCACAGCCACAAGAATGACTATCGCGAGATCAATGGGATCCACTACTGCACGCTCGTTGCCATGGTGGAAGGATCGGGCGAAGAGAGTAATGGATATTCAATGATGAGTCTGGCTGAAGACGGCAGCATAACGATCAAGGGATTTCGAAAGCAGAGCAGCTACGGATGGAACGCATGAGCGAGTCGCGTCAGATCGTGCCGGGCATTACGGTGACAGCATCCGGGCAAGCAACCGTCGATCCAACGATGGTAAAAATTCTGATTGACTTGGCGCTCGAGCTGGAGGAACCTACGCAACTTCCAGTCGATGTGGAGCATGTTCTGGCCGCAATCGTGTTGGCGGCTCGCTCGGGTGACCTGGATGAGAATATGCAACTCGCGTCTGACGATCCGGGTCTCATCAAGACACTAGTGGTCTATGTGAAAACTATCTTTACAGACTTCGGTGGCAACGTCGGTTCGGACGATTGATCGCTACCGTTCGAATGCACAGCGGGCTTTACGCGTCTTGGTGGCTGACGGCTTCTTCCCCCGAGCCGTTGAGGATCGCTTGTACGGCGTCGATAAGTTCTTGCTTTCGTACCGGTTTAGAAACGTAGCCATCCATCCCAGCCTGCAGACACAGTTCGCGATCACCCTTCATTGCATGGGCCGTCATCGCGATGATCGGAATGTGGCCACCGCGTTCTTGCTCAAGTCGACGAATTTCCTTCGTCGCGGCTAAGCCACCCATCACGGGCATTTGAAGGTCCATTAAGATCAGATCGAAGGAATTGGACTCCCACTGATCGATCGCAGTTTTGCCATTTTCGGCGATCGTCACATCGTGACCCCACATGCCCAGCATTCCAAGGGCGAGTTTTTGGTTGACCAGTCCATCTTCGACCAACAGGATTCGCATAGCGGGCATGACATTTGGAGAAGACGGTATCTCGGAAGTTGGCAACGACGCTTCGCCATCGCAACGATCCGTCAATGGTGCAACAGCTCGCAAAATGGAATCTAAAAGTTCTGATTGCTTGACCGGTTTGAGCAACTCGGCAGAGATTCCTAGCGTTTCACGTTGGCGCAGGTTTCCGATGTGCCCTCCGGAAGTTAACGCGATGATGACCGCGTCCGATTTGGTCCAGCGTTTTCGGATCTCCTCAGCCAACATGAACCCGTCCATATCTGGCATGTGGATGTCGGTCAGTACAACGAGAGGTTTGGGTTCTGGTAACGTCCCTTGCCCCAGCAGTCTCAGAGCTTCGCTACCGCTTTCGGCCGAGATTGGTTGCATGCCCCAATTGGACGTCAAGTCTTCGAGGATCAACCGATTGGAAGGATTGTCATCAACAATCATCGCCGTCAGGCCGTCAAGCAGACTGACGTCCTTTTGCGTGATTGCCGGATCTGGAGGCTGACCAATCTTAAATGGCAGCGTGAAAAAGAACTCCGTTCCCTTACCAAGCTCGCTCTTTACTTCGATTTGACCGCCCATTAACTCACCAAGTCGTGATGAAATGGAAAGCCCCAAGCCCGTTCCGCCAAATCGACGCGTCGTCGATGGGTCGGCTTGTTCAAACTCTTGGAAGATCGTTTGCAGTTTGTCTTTGGGGATTCCGATTCCCGTGTCCCGAATGTGGAAGCTCAGATCAGCCCGTTCAGCATCTTTCGCTGAACATTGAATGTCCAAGATCACTTCGCCTTGTTCCGTGAACTTAATTGCATTGCCGGTTAGGTTGACAAGTATTTGCCGCAGACGCGCGGCATCGCCCACAACATACTGAGGGACATCGGCACCAGCGTGCCAAGCAAGTTCCAAGTTTTTTCGATGAGCTCGCAATGCAAGCGACCTCATCATATCGCCGACGACTTCTCGGAGATCGAATGGTGCGAGCTCCAACCCGATCTTGCCGGCTTCGATCTTGGAGAAGTCGAGGATTTCATTGATGATCGTCATCAACGCTTCGCCCGATTCCAACACGGTCGACAAATAGTCACGTTGAGTCGGTTTGAGTTCGGTCTCCAAGACGAGTTCTGTCAATCCAATCACTGCGTTCATTGGTGTGCGAATCTCGTGGCTCATGTTGGCCAGGAAATCGCTCTTCGCGCGATTGGCTTCCTCTGCCACCGCGCGAGCTCGCTCCGCTGTTCGACGTGCGTCTTCCAGTGCAAGTGCTTCGTGTTTGCGGATGGTCACGTCTCGAGCAACGGCGTAGATCAATTCTCCTTCGCCCGGAGCGCGAGCCGACCAAGACAACCAAAGATATTGGCCGTTGCGACACCGGTAACGAGTTTCAAAGTCGATGAGATCGTGACCTTCGCGCAGTTCACGCGCCGCCTCTTCGGTGGCTGCCCAGTCGTCGGGATGAACGAACTCCATAGCTGGATGTTGAAGCAGCTCTTCGTTTTCATAGCCCAACTTGACCGAGAACATGGGATTCACACGAACGAAGTAGCCTTCCAGATTGGCAACGCAGAGCATATCGACCGATAGATCGAAGAAACGATCTCGTTCCGATTCGACGAGAGATTTTGCGACTTCCAAATCACTTTGTCGTTGTGCAAGCATCCAAGACTGCCTCACACCCTGTCGAATGGAGACAAACAGAAAGAGATCTTCAAACAAAACCCAGCTGACGTGTTCTATCCAACGAAAGGGTTCGACGTTGTTGACGCCAAATACTGACCGGGGCCAAAACACACCACGCAGAAAATGATCCGCGGCCACGACCAGTGTTCCCGTAACCACCACCTTCCAATCGCGGTAGAACGCAAGAAACGCCAGGGAACCAAACACGTGAAAGTGCGTTTCAATTCGGCCGCCCGTCAAGTGAATCAGTAAAGCGCCCATCAACATTTGGCCGATAGCGATGACATGACGCGTCATCACATGGCCGGGGCGAAAGAATGCAAGGTAGACCGGTAAACTCGTGATCAATCCACCAAGAAATAACGCAGACCAAACGTGGATGTGTGTTTCAGAGTTTTCACCCTCCCAGGTCATCGGTGAAATAACGAGCGCGGCGACGATACCAAATAAGAATTGAAAGACCATCAGAAACCCAAAGTTCCGATCGGTCCATCGCCAGATGCTTCGCTGCTGCTGTTCGAATAATTGCTTGACTCGGTTGTCTTCCGCAGTGGCACTAGTGGCGTTGGCGAGCGACATCATCTTGGATCCTCAGTCACAGCATGATCCAAGGTTGACGATGATCGCATTGAAAAGAGAGGACAGCCAAAGACGCACGTCGAATCGATGCTAACGCGGCTTTTTTGACTGCTCTCAACCCAGACCGTCGTCGCAGTTAATCGTTGTCCTTCATTTGTCAGATTGACAAGTTGTTGACGGCCGACGTTACTGCCGCGATGGCCTCGTGAAGGCGTGATTCCACCTTCGAATCGCAATCTGCCAGATGTGTCGTACATCATTACATGACCGGAAGTCTGCGCTCCAAAGACTTTGGCGAGTTGGCCGTCGCCATCTGTGCAGACGTTCACGCCCGAAATCGAAGATGCTTTTCTCCATAGGTCGTCTTGCACCCACTCAAGCGACTTCCCTTTGGGGTGAACAAAAAGTACCTGGCACTCGACTTGGTCAGCACAGCGAGTCATCACCCAGGCGAGTTCATCGATCGTGGCATGCGTGCATGGACAGCGTGGATGCGCAAAGACCAACAGCGTTGACTTAGAAGTCGAATGACGAGATTCAATGGCAGTCGGCCAGCTAACTGCCAATCGCCCACTTTGCCCGGGCCGATTCGCATACATCATCAAAATGCAAAGGCCAAAAGCGACGAGTAATAGCCATGTCGCGGCCATCGTGATCGGTAGCCATCCGTTGCGGTCGATCCCGAGATCGTGAGTGTCGTCCGGTTGCGTGGGGTCGGTGGGCACCAGCGGATCCATAGCGAACTCTCAGATACGCGGAAGCTTCCATTTGAACTCGCGATTGGGCGCGGGTCAAACAAAACGAAGCTATCGCCAAGTTCGCTCGACTCGATCAAAATCATCACAATGAAAGTGATGTGCCTTTGCGAGTTGAATTCACGATTCACCTAGAGCACGGAGCGCATCGCACACCGGGTATCGCTAGAGACTCAAGAGACCGACGAATGTTCTATCTGATCTACGTGAGCTCGGCCGTGAATTTGATGGAAGGCAAAGCACTGCAGAACCTGTTGGAACAGAGTCGAGAGAATAATCAACGTCTCGAAATCACAGGGTTGCTTTTGTACAAGGGAGGCAACTTCATGCAAATGCTTGAAGGCGATCAGCAGACAGTGCTTGCTCTCTACGAGCGGATCAAGCAAGACGAACGACACAAAGGCGTCATTCGGATCATGATGGGGCTTCAAAGCAACCGGATTTTTGATCAATGGTCGATGGGTTTTAAGGAGATGGATGAGTGGGGAGCTTCTCAGACGTTCGATGAATTTCAAGCAAAAAAACTGGTCAATCGATCTGATTTGAACGAAGAAGCACAAGACGCCTACAAGTTCATGTTGCAGTTTCAAAAGAAAGTGGATTGAACGATCAAGCTGACGATCACTTTTGGCCATCGATTACAATACGCTTCGCCCCACCACCCACAACAGTCTCGCTTCGCATGACGTCGCCGAGCTGATCAACGAAAAAACGAGATGCACTTACTTGGATAGGACTTCAGCAGTATTGGCCAGATCGCTTTGCGGGATCACTAGATCGCTTTGCGGAATAGCCGGAACCGTTTTATGGATGGTCTCATTCGAATCGTTTGTCTCCGCCGCCGATCCGTCGGTGATGGTGAAGGGTGAACAAAAGGGGATCGAATCCGAAATGAATCCGGCGGAACTCGAAGCCCGTTCGATTCAAGTCCTCCAAGATCAGTGTGTGTCGTGCCACGGTGAGACGGTCCAGGAAGGCGGCGTGCGCCTGGATCGTTTAGAAACGATCGACGCGGTCGATCGACAGGCTCTCTTCGGTAAGATGCAAGAAGCGGTACGCCTGAAAGAGATGCCGCCAGAGGATTCAAAGCAACTGAGTCAACCCGACCACGATGCGTTACTGCGATGGCTCCATCGTCAACTCACCGGCAAGGCGGCCAAGGCGCTTGCGGAAAAACTGTTGCGCTTTGAATACGGAAATGTCATCGATCACCAAGATCTTTTCTCTGGCGAGTACGCGCACTTGCCAGGTTCCACATCAGATCGCCGATGGTTGGTCAGTGAGTTTATTTTCAATGAGAGAATCAATCGTTTACTCGATTACCAACCAACGAGGACCATCTACGGAACCCAATATCAGGTTCATGGTGATAGCGGTGTGCATTGGAGTCCAAAGACGGAGCGAGGAAACAAGTTTCGCAGGACGATCGCAAATCCGTACTTGTTGCCGCAAACGGTTGGAGTTCGTTACTCCGTTCATCAACGCCTGACGACGGGTCACGTTTTGACGATGCTCGGTAATGCCAAGCGAATCGCGGGGCATATGTCATCCGAGGCGACGATGAAAGCGAATTACCCCGCGATGTACGCACTGATGAAACCCGAACTGGATCATCGGGACACACTCCGCTCGCGCGAACGGTTCTTGCGATCGTACACCTTCATGGAGCGACTGCTTAAGCAGATTTATGGTGACGCGCACGATGAACTATTGCCGGATCTGATTCGCACCGAAATCTCCTATCCGGGGCCGCCAAAGCACTCAACGAACGGTATTCAACAAAGACACACAAATCTTGATTTCCTTGGCCGCTTTGATCGTGAAGACATCCAAGCCATCCTGCGAGGCATCGCTACGTACAAGACCACGCCTTATGAAGTGGAAGAGCTCGCGGCAAAATCCAAGCTGGATCGCCAAGGCAATCCGGTTTGGGCTCCTTACAGCGAAGCCAATCGCGCCGAATATGACGACATCATCCGAAAATGCGAGCGTGATTGGTTGATCGAAGGAGTAACTGAGTATCGTATTCGCAATCGAATCACCACTATGAAGTTGTTCTACGATACCTGGGACATGGGGCGACTCTATGAGCACGTTAAAGCAGGTGACTTTCTCGCTCCCACTTACACACCACTTGATGACGCCGAGATGGCAGACATCATTGAGACGATTAAGAAGCACCGGAAGCCAGGTGATCGGTACCTAGAGATCATCGAAAAATGCATGACGGAATGGGAAGATTCCTTCCGCGCAGCACGCGATACAGCTGGTGTCAATAATGAAGCCACCGTCAATTCGTTGATTACGGAGTTGTTCGCGAAGATTTTCGAACGTAATCCATCGATAACAGAGCTCGCCGAGTATCGGCGACAACTTAACGTCTACTTGAGCAAGCTCGATCGTCAGCAAGCCATTGCAAAACTGATTGAGTCGCTGGTCTTGAGTACGGAATATGCGTACCGAACTGAATTCGGCCAGGGCAAATCGGATCAGTTCGGCCGGCAAATGATGTCACCACGCGATGCCAGTTACGCGCTGTCCTATGCGTTGACGGACTGGAGTCCAGGCAAAGATCTACTCAATGCAGTCGAAAACGGAAGACTGAACACACGTGAAGACTATGAGCGTGAAGTTCGCCGCATGCTGGCTCGCCGTGATCAATGGGCCATTGTTGATGAAAGCGTTCAAGCGGCAAACCTGAATGCCAGTGTCACCAATCAGCCGATTCGCAAGCTTCGCTTTATCCGTGAGTTTTTCGGCTATCCCAAGGCGATGGATGTCTTCAAAGACGATTCACGATTTGGTGCGGGACGTCATGAGCAAGCGGTCAGCCGTCTAATCGACGAGGCTGACATGTTGGTGGAGTACATTCTTGAACGAGACGAAAACGTCTTTGAAGAATTACTCACAACGGACAAGTTCTTTGTCTATCACTCCGGTGACAATGAAGTCATGAAGGCCGGTTCTGATCAGATGAGAACTGTCTATGAGTATTTTCAAGATCTCAATTGGCAAGACTGGGGACCAGATGACGTCACACCACACAAGTCGTTCATGTTGACGATTTGGGAATTTCAAAAGGTGCGTGGTGGCGATAACAAATCGCTGCTGACAGCGTTAAAAAGAATGATGACAACGTTGGGGGTTCATTTCCAAGACGGCCAAAACAGCGGCATGCCGTACATGAAGATGGCGATGGGTTTCTGGCACGGCGGCAACGTGTTAGGTCGGACGGGCCAACAAATGCGCGGTGAGCAGGTCACAACGTATTGGAACATCGACTGGAAGAAGTGGGATTACCCAGCAGAACAGCCCGCAAAGATTCCACATCGGAAAGGTTTGCTTACCCACCCGGCTTGGTTGATCGCCCACTCTCAGAACTTGGAGACCGATCCGATCCACCGTGGCAAATGGATACGGGAAAAACTGCTAGCTGGCACGATACCGGACGTTCCTATCACAGTGGATGCGGTGATTCCTCCAGACCCTCACAAGACGCTACGCCAGCGCATGGAAATTCGGACGGGCGATACGTATTGTTGGCGATGTCATCAGAAGATGGATCCGTTAGGCTTTCCATTCGAGAGTTACGATGATTTTGGTCGATACCGCACGGACGAGTCGCTCGAACATCCGGATAATCTCGTCAAGCCAGCGAACCGAAATGAGACAAACGAATTTGGTGCGTCGCTTCCCGTCTACAAAACCTTGCCAGTGAACCCGCGCGGTGTGTTGGAAGGGACCGCCGATCAATCGCTTGATGGGGAAGTGAAGGATGCGTTTGAGCTCGTTGAACGTCTTGCTCAGTCCGATAAAGTTCGCCAGTCAATCATTCGACATGCCTTTCGCTACTTCCTGGGACGCAATGAGACTCTGTCGGATTCCAAAACACTGATGGATGCTGAAAGGGCGTATCTCGATAACAACGGTAGTTTTGATGAGGTGATCATATCACTGCTCACCTCGGACTCATTCATCTACCGCAAACGCAGCACTGAGGAATAGCAATGTTGATCAACCGACGTGAACTGCTGAAATCGACGACGTTGGGTAGTGCGGGGCTGGCACTGACACCTTGCTTCAACCATCTACTGGGCGCGCAACCTGAGAACAGATTTGCTTCCGCGAAAAGTTTGCCACATCGTTTTGTCTTCGTGCGGAAATCGAATGGCAACTTGACCACTCAGTTTGGATTGCCGTCCTTTTCGTCCGAAGAACTAAAAAGACATGAAGAGAAGCAGCCATTTGAAGTCGATCTGGCCAAGCATGAATTGCCCGACTGGTTGAAGGGTCTCGACGGCCACAAAGAGAACATGACCATCCTGCATGGAATCTCAATGTCGGTTAGTGGAGGCGGACATTTCTCATACTCGGGTTGTATGGGCGCGTTTAAAGCGGGGAGAGATATCCTCAACAACATAAAGCGGGCGACCGTCGATTTCGAATTGGCAAGACTGTTTCCATCACCCTTCGGACATGTCGAGATGTCGCTGGCCGTGCCACATGGGCGCGATCACCGAACGGGTATCGTCTCTGGCTATTCCGCCCCGGCTGCCAAGCAGCGGAATTATTGCTACGCCGATCCAATGACGGCGTTCAACGAACTGTTTAAATCCGTCACAAATACGGGAGAAGCGGATACCGATAACGCGTTGCTGGACTATCTGCACGAACAGGAGTCGCGTCGACTCAAGGGACTCCGCGGTGACGAACGTCTCAAGATCAGTGATCAAGTCGCATCGCTTCAAGCCATCCGTGATCGAGGCGCGAAGGTTGCGGCATTGGGTGAGAAGATCACGCAGTACTTGCCCAAGATTGATCCGATCCATGCAGGTGGCGGTGCCGATGCAACGCTGCCACAGAAACAAGCCGCCTTCACCGATGTCATCGTGGGTGCGCTCGCTTCTGGCTTGACCAACGTCGTCACCTACACGATCGATGATTTGGGTACCGACATCACTTCCCTGCCTGAGAACAATCAAAAGACCAGTATCCATCAAATTGGGCATGGTGGCCAGATTTCTGGGGCTGCGTACATGAGGGATGTTATCAAGACACACCACATGAAGCAGATCAAGACTCTCGTCGAACAACTCAAGCTTATTCCCGAAGCCGGAGGCACGATGTTCGACAACACGACGATCATCTATATGCCCGAGACCGGTGCTGGGCACCACAGTCCGGATACCGAAGCCCCGATGGTCGTTATGAGCGGAAAAAACTCCAAGCTCGATATTGCAGGCCGATACATCCGACTCCCGTTCCACGGAACTGAAGGCCACAAGACCTTAAGCAACTGGTATACGACTCTGTTGAACGCGTACGGTCATCCAATTGAGCACTACGGAGACTTGGATTTAACGATGCAAAGAAATCGTTTGGGGCAGACGGGCGCGATTGATCAGTTTATGGCTTAGCGGGACCACGAAAGTGAAAGTCGGTGAACGGCGGAAGACCGGGAAAACGCGTAAAAAGATTTTGATCTGTTAGGGTGAGGAACACCGCTGAGGAGGAGTGAAAGAATTAGGCGAAACGTGCAATCGTTGATTGTGACCCCATTTAGTCTTGTTGCCTCAACCGTTGTCGTCCGTCTCGGTAGTCTTTGATGCTCGGGTGTGTGTACATCGAGTCTCCGTGCCGGAGGCCAAGCCACAACATCTTGAAGTGGTACGCGATTCCAAAACTGCCTGCCTTGCGAGCAGAAGTTGCAACGCGCGTCTTAAACACTGTTGGTGGACCGTGGTCCGAAACGAGTAATTTGCTTAACGCCATATCCTCGCCCTCGTCCGATGTTGTCGAGAATCCTTTCGCGCGATCGAATGCCTCGCGTTTGACCACAAAGTAAAAACCGTATGCGCATTGGCGCCACCGTACGTAGTACCAATTGAACAATGGCAAGCCAACCTTGACCCACCAAGGATGGGAATCCCAGGGCTCGGCTAGTGCGGTACCCCAGTTAGCGCCAGCGTCGAAAGCTTCGAGGGTTTGCTCCACAAGTCCAGCGTTCGGCCGGGTGTCTGCGTCCACGAAGATAAGGAGATCTCCGTTGGTTGCCGCAGCGCCGGCATTTCTCGTCGCGGCGATATTACGATGGCTGACTCGTACGACCTTCGCACCGTGTTGTTCAGCAATCTCAGCCGTTTGATCTTCTGACCCATCATCGACAACGACCAGTTCGTAGCTGATATCGCGTTCGATTGCCTTAGCGGCGCCCACAATCGCAGCGACCGTATCTGCGATGAAATCAGCCTCGTTGCAAGCGGGAACGATGAAGGCAATGTTGTTTGCTTTGAATCCGTGCAACGCCATCCATCCAAATGTGAGAGAAGAAATCATGGGGAATGAATGTTGGAAACCGATCGTCCGCAAGATACTCTAATCTCCGTCGCACAAACCGGCGCGGACGTGATTGAACGATGTACCACAAGAAGCCGTGCTCCAGTTCGATATGACGGCACAATAGTTTGGTTTTTTTAGGTTAGCGATTTGGGGTCAATGTGAAGACACAACGTTATTTAGCATTGCCGATTTTAATACTGCTCGCTTGGTTGCCACAGAATCAGTTGGTACTTGCCTCTGATCCGGAATGGCGCGATCTGTTTAATGGAGTCGATCTCACAGGTTGGACAGCAAACGTGCATCCAGATTCATTCGCGGTGGTAGACGGTAGCCTCAAAGCACATGGCAAGAATGGCATGTCGCATTTGTTCTATGTGGGCGACACCGGTAAAGATGTTGTATTCAAAGACTTTGAGTTGATCGCGGTTGCTCGTTCTGAACCGGGATCGAACTCGGGCCTATTCTTTCATACGGGCCGAGAATTGCGCGGAGGAAAATATCTGAACAAGGGATATGAAGTCCAGCTAAATAGCTCGAAGAAAGAAAAGCATAAAACAGGTAGCCTGTACGCCATCGTTCAGGTAAATGAGTCGCCGGTAGAGGAAACCGAGTGGTTCGAGCTAAGGATACGAGTGGAAGGAAAACGCATTCAGGTGTTCGTTGAAGACGAGAAAGTTGTCGATTACACCGAGCCGGCTGACCCCAAGAGACCACGGAATCGTGCGAAGCGACTCATCGACCCAAACGGAGGCGCGATCGCGATTCAAGCTCACGATCCGAAAAGTGTGTTTTACTTCAAGAGTATTCGCGTACGGAAACTATGAAGAGGCGCTTGATATTCGATGTGCTCGCAACCACACGACACTTAACGCGTTAACTTCCAACCCGCATCACTGACTTCTAAGCCCGTGAAGCCACGAAAGTCGTCGTAGACATCGTGCATCTCATTCACAGAATCGAAGTAGCCGACGATGTACGCCGCGCCGAATGATTCACCGGCCTTGATCTTGCGGCCTCCAATTTCTTCAATCATGCAAACGTATCCACGCTGATGACACCACGCTTCGTGGACAACGCTTGGATCTAGCGTCATGCCTGCGAGCCAAGGGCCATCCGCGTTCGCCTTCGGATCACGGATTCGATAGGCGCGGATAAAACGTTTGGGGAGAGACTCTCCAGCATTCTCTAGGCGGGCACGGCGATAATTGAATCGTGAATCCGGTGCGAAATCGGTTAAGAAGGAGCTCGCCGGGATGAGTTTGTTATCCATCGCCGCGGACGTTTTGGTTTGAGGCAAATAACTAAGGTAGACATGGCTAAACGTATCTCCTTCTTTGTGTTTGATGTGTCCAGGCATATCGATACGAAGGAACATGGCATCGCTGCTGTTGACCGTATCGATCCGATCACTTGAGACGAAGTAACGTTTACCTTCCGGAAATACGATCGTCTGCGTCCACCGCGAGCCCGTCTGCTTTCCTGGAGCCGCGGTTAAATAGTTGAAGGACATTTGCACCGCAATGAAATCTTGCCCGCGAATGATCTTGGGAGACAGTTTGCGAGCTTTTGTGCAAATCTGAGGACCTTCGATGGATCGCTTTGGCTGTTGCCCGTGATAAAGATTGTCGTATCGGTAGACGAGTTCTTCATCGAGCGTGTCGCGATAGGATCGATCACTGCCGGGCTCCATGATCCAGTCCGCGATATCGAGACCAAAACCCAAATCCGTGACTCCCGTTTTTTTGTCGAGCAAGGAGCCTCCGGCAACACCGCTGACGTACCCAGTCTTTCGGATCGAAGCCTCAAGATGTGGAGTCACGATCGTGATTTGCTCGTCGTTTTCCGTAATCTGAAATGTATCTGCGCGGGTCGGTATGAGCGACGAAAGCGAAAGGAAGCAAAGCATGTAGATGCGAATCATTGAGCTCTCCTAGTGTCAAAACCAGAGTTTACAGTGCTTGGTCACAACGTTAGTCAGGAAAGGAACAGAAAATGCGAGGGAGTGAACCGCTGAGTGAGCAGTCCACCGTTTCTACTATCCAACATTGCGAATCTCACGCGGCAACGCATTTTCTTTTTCGCGTTTGCGAGTCGCACGCGATACAGTTATTTTCCCTAAGTGTTTGTCGCGTCTTTCGCGATACCGTTATTTTCCTTTCGTGTTTTTCGTGTCTTTCGAGGTTTGGAATTCCTGTGGTCAGCCATCAAACCTGTTTCCTTGGGATCGCACTAGGCTGCATTCTGTTCGTCTCTGGATGTAACCCTGATGCCGAATCACCGTCAACCGCTTCGCAACCAACGACACTTCCGCCGGTAGATCGTGTGCAGCCGGGTGACCCGGAGTGGAAAGAAGTCGGTAGCGACGATGCAGGTAACACGCCCTCGAGTGAGCCCGTTAGCAACGAGGAAGCTGAGGAGTTTGCGCGAAAGTGGGAAGAGTCGATTCGCACCGGCGACGCCGCAGGAGGGGCGATGCTCATTGACATGGATGCGTTGAGCGACCGCATCTTGGCCCCGTTCGACGTGAACGATCAGTTTCGTCGAGGCTTTCGTAGCGGAATGAGTCAAACGATTGAGTCGATCCTCGAGCAACTATCAGCTGAAGAACAGAAGGGGGGGTCCTACCGAGTTGTGAACGTGGCGATGCGCGGTGGCCAACCTCACGCGATGTTCCGATTGTTGGGTTCTGATGGATCACTGAACTACCACGACTTGAGGATCGTCCGCAAAGAAGCGGGATTGGTTGCTGATCAGTTCTTCATTGCCATGACTGGCGAAGACATTTCAGACTCAGTTCGTGAAAACGCTGCACCCGTCATCCGCGCTTCCCAATCGCCGGTGGCGAGAGTCACCGGCGAGGATGAGAGACAACGCGAAAGGCTCAACAGGCAATACGAGATGGCGCTCGCCATGCGATCCAGCGATTATGTGAAAGTGATGCAGATCTATGAAGAACTTCCATCGGATGAAAAAGAATCGAAATCAGTCCAGCTCCATCGGCTGGTCGCCGCCATGAATCTGGAATCCGATGAATACCTTCAAGTGATCGATGAGTATGAACAGCGCTTTCCGAACGATCCCTCCCTCCCGATGATCACGATGGATGCCGCCGTGATGCGGGAGGATTTTGAGCAGCTTGAAAAATCGTATGCGGCCTTACAGCTTTGGGTAGGCGGCGATCCCCTTTTGGATCTGATGGTTGCGAGCACTTTCGCCAGCTTTGGTCGCGTCGAACGCGCCGATGAAATCGTTGCAGACATTGATGTTAATGCTGTTGGCATCGCTGACGCGCACGAATACGCGCTCAACATGGCGTTGGTAAAGAAAGACCACGAGGCGGTGCTGACCCAGCTGCGAAAGCTACGTGAATACGGGTTTGGATATGGTGATTTGCAAGAGGCTGAAGGGTTTGAGGAATTCGTG
Source organism: Planctomycetota bacterium (assembly GCA_039179795.1). GTDB lineage: Bacteria > Planctomycetota > Planctomycetia > Pirellulales > Pirellulaceae > Rubripirellula. The sequence goes on from JBCDEM010000003.1 coordinate 286,157, forward strand.
AAGTCATCCGCTTACCAAGCTTGGCTCTCTGATGAATAGGCGTGTGCAGATTATTTACGGGGTGTCCATCAGAAATGGGTTGAAAGACTTTGAAGGTGTCTGATTACGATAGTTCATTACCGTTGTTTTATTGCGTTTGATAATAGGTCATGAACGAGACTTCCGTCAGTCTTTTGAATCAGCTTCGACATTCGCCTGAGTCCGAATCTTGGACTCGGCTCGTCGACCTTTACGCACCATTACTCAGAACTTGGTTGCGTAAATACGATGTGCAAGGGAGTGATGCGGAGGACTTGGTGCAAGAGGTTTTGTTCGCTGTTTCAAAGGACCTCGCCACCTTTGAGCATCAGGGTCAGCCGGGGGCATTCCGGGCTTGGCTCAAAGGCATTCTGATCAATCGGCTGCGGAATTTTTGGCGAGCCCGCGACCGTCGGCGCGAGACACCTGGTGATTCCAAAATCAATCAACTGCTTGCTGAAATGGAGAACCCTTCGAGTGAGTTGAGCCGTCTATGGAACGACGAGCATGACCGATACGTCCTACGGCAACTTCTTCAACTCGCCGAACCGCACTTCACACCCTCCACGTGGTCGGCGTTCTATCGAGTCGCGCTCAAAGGCGAACGACCACGGGAAGTGGCGTCCGAAATGCAGATTTCTCTGAACGCTGTCGTTACGGCTAAATCCCGGGTTTTACGTAGATTACGGTGGGAAGCCGAAGGACTTGTGGACTCAACCTCGAGTTTTTTGGGCGATCACTAACATGTTTCATCGTGAGTGGCTCTTTATAGATAGTCGCATGTCGCTCGTGAACGATCGAAGTTCGAGTTGACGAATGCGGAATCTTCCGCCACGGAGTGTCACTGGTGCCTGAGAGAGACATCCACCCGAGTCCCGCCGAATTGCACGCCTACGGAATCGGTCAGCTTTCGCCGGAAGAATCGGACGTGATTGAGCAGCACATCAGCAAGTGTGAGCCGTGCTGCGAGACCATTGCTGATCTGTCTTCCAGCGACACATTTGTCGAGCTGCTAAAGGAAGCCGAGCAACTGTCAGTCAGTCAACCGTCGGATGACGTTGCCGACGAGATCGAGTCGAGTTCGCAAACACAGGGCATTCCCATTCCGCTCAAGGAGCATCCGCGATACGAATTGATCGGGCTGATTGGCCGTGGAGGCATGGGCAACGTTTATGAGGCCAGGCATCGCAAGATGGAACGAACGGTCGCACTAAAAGTACTCAGTCGCGAGTTCCTGCGGAAAACGGAAGCGGTGGATCGATTCCATCGCGAAGTTAAAACGGCCGCGCACCTATCGCATCCAAACATTGTCACCGCGCATGACGCGGACAATGCCGGTGATTATCACTTCATGGTGATGGAGTATGTCGACGGAGTCGATCTTTCCCGCGTCATTCGGGATCGCGGCGCTTTGCCAGTCTGTGAAGCATGCAACTACATCCATCAAGCAGCGATCGGGCTCCAGTACGCGCACGAGCAAGGGATGGTCCACCGCGACATCAAACCTCACAATCTGATGCTCACGGAAAACGGTACTGTAAAGATTCTCGATTTCGGTCTCGCTTCTTTGACACCCGAGGCTGCGTCGTCGGGGCAATCTAGCAGCATCCAGAGCGAATGGACCGTGGCCGGTGCGATCATGGGGACGCCGGATTTTATTTCGCCTGAGCAAGCTGAAGACGCGCGTCAGGCCGACGTCCGCAGTGATATCTACAGTCTCGGCGCAACGTTCTATCACCTGCTCGCTGGTCGTCCGCCGTTTGACGACCGAAGCGTCATGAACAAGCTCAAGAGTCATGCCAAGGCGGAACCAGAACGACTCGATCATCTTTGCGATGAAGTCCCCGTTGAGCTTGCCGACATTGTCGCTCGAATGATGGCGAAGCATCCGGACGATCGATTCCAAACGGCAGCGGAAGTTGCCACCGCCATGGGTCCCTTTTTGGATACCACTCAAACTTTACAGCAACGACCGTTGACGAAGGTGAAGCCCAACCAACAACGTCATCGCTTGTTGACGCCGGCTGTTGCCACTCTGTTAGTTGCAGCGATCGTTGCCGGCGTTGTTTTCTATCTCCAAACGGGAAAAGGAACGATACGTGTCGCGTTGATGGACGAGTCGTTGGAAGCAGTGATTCAAGATGAGACGATTGAGATCGCAGACGGTGAAAAAGAACTTGAAATCAGCGCCGGTCGTCAGCAGCTTGTCATTCGGCAAAAGGGTTCGGATATCGAATTTGTGACCGACCAGTTCCGAATTTGGCGCAACGACGAAATCAAATTGGAGGTGAGTCTAATCGCGGGTGAAGTCGTGGTGAGCAAGGATGGTGAACGCTTCGACAGTAAGAAGGCTGAGTGGTGGCCACCGTCGATCGGTGAGGCTCCATCAAAGGAGTCCGGTCCATGGAGCCTTTCAGGACTGTTGAACGACGATCAGAAATACGTCGTCGGCACGGGCGAAGTTGTCGCATTCACTCCACCAAGACAGCAGCAATCTGTGAAGGCAAGCGTTGCGGGAACGATACGACAGATCAGTGAAACGTTGATTGTTGGCGGTCACGTTGAGCGAGGTGAAATCCTGGTCGAGATCTCGCCTGAGGCATCCGCGCTCGCAACGCAGTTAACAGCGCAGTTGATGGATGCCGAAGCGCGACGCAAATCGGCGACGATGCAATCAGAAACGGCTCGTAAGAACATCAAAATGCGGGAAGCCGCGAAGACCGAAATCCTTAAGGCCGCCGAAGATTCAGTTCGTGCAGCCAAGCTGGCATGGGACGAACGGAAACGCCACCTGGCTGCCCAAAAAGCCATCGAGCTCCTCGCGCGATCCAACTACGAACAGCGAAAGGAACGCGAAGGCCAAGTCTATGAGAAAGATGACTTGCTGAAATGGAAGAAAGACTGGGATAAGGCGGCTGCTGAGCTCAAGGCAGGTACGGTTGCAGAATCAGAGGCAAAAGAGCGATGGGAGGCGGAAGAGAGCGAACGAATCGCGAAAGAAAAGGAAGCTGACGCCCAGATTGATCGCGCACAGACGTTGAGACTCGCTGCGATGAAGCAAATGGTGACCATTCAAAAAGAAATCCAGGACATCAAAGCGAAACTCTACGAACAACAGCGTCGGACCATTGCAGCTCCGCGGGACGGGACGCTGTCGCGCGTTAACATCAGTGAACCCGGCCAGACATTCAAAGTGGGCGAAGAACTTTTCTCAATCACCGTCGATCCTTCGGAGTCTGACGCCTTGCAGCGGGCTGTCGAACTCTCGGTTTCCGGAAATGACATGCCAAACGTGCAGCAGGGAGACCGTGTGCTACTCCAATTCGAAGGCTGGCCAGCCGTGACATCTGATGGTTGGCCTTCCGAAGCTGTCGGGGCCTATCGGGGACGAGTAACGTCGATCGATCCCACCGATGGAGGCAACGGTCAGTTTCGGGTTCTTGTTGAGGAGGCGAGTGACGTGGCGTGGCCCAATGAGCGATACCTTCGTCCGGGCGTGCGAGCCAAATGTTGGATCGTTATTGAGCGGTCCCGAGCAGATGGAAGTCTCGTCGAATAAGGCAGAGACTGCGAAGTCGCACAAGCTCTGTGTTGTTTTCCTACGTTTCATTTTCTGCGGCTCAGTGCCCGCTACGTTACAGTAGGAGGGCAACACCACAAACGCTGAAATGAGCTTGAGAATATGCGCCACCAAATGTTTCATTCACTACCTGCAAGATCTGCGTTCACGTTCCTGTTTGCGATCGTTTCCCAGCTAACGATCACCCAGTTAACGATCACCCAGCTCCCAGCGCAGTCTCCTGTCAATCTGAATCAGCCTCTCAAGACGGTGCGCACGGATTTTGATTTATGCGATGGGGCTGCTGCATCCGGAAACTCGCTTTTCGTTCCAGACGTCAAACGTAAGCAGTTGTTTGTCTACAACCCGGCGAATCGAGAAAAACCTTGGCGGCGCATTGCCGCTGCAAATGGCCAGTTCTCCGGGACTTTCTACCAACTCGGCACGCTTTATATCGCCGACAGTGGGGAAGGCAGACTTCTCACATTCACTGGCAAAGGAAAGCCGCAAGAATGGATCACGTTCTCCGACGATGCACGCCCCAATGACTTGGTGGTCGACATCGCAGGGAATGCTTACGTGACCATCACACGGCGAGGCGAGATCCGTAAGGTCACTCCGGATGGTGCTGAATCGGTTGTGGCTGAGGGGCTGACCACACCCAATGGAATCACTCTGTCTCCGGATGGAACCCGGTTGTACGTCTCTGAAACCAAGACGGGACAAATCATTCAATTTGCCGTCGATGAGGATTCCTTGACGCAACGTCGACCCCTCGCGCGAGTCGAATCTGAAGATGGTGCTCCCAAGGCTGACGGCATGACGTGTGATCGCGCGGGCAACGTTTATTGCGCCGGAGCTAACGCGGTTTGGATTTGGACGCCCTCTGGCAAGTTGCTTGACAAAATTTCAACAGAGCAACGACCGATCAACTGCGTCTTTGGCGGTCCGCATGGGCTTGATTTGTTTATCAGCACGTTTGGTGGACTGGTGAAACAGCCCATGAAGGCCTACGGGATTCAACCGAATCGAGCGAGTTCCGGTGAACTTGCAGCGCTCCCTGGAAAACCGTCAACACGGGTGCCCGACACTGTGATGGCGAAATTGAACACTGTGTTCTACCGAGATGGAACGCGAAACTTACTATGCGATCTCTTTCTGCCACAATCCAATCAGCCGACGCCGGGGATCATTCTCGTGCATGGCGGTGGATGGCTTCACGGAGACAAAACGAAGTTTCGTTCATTGGCGATCGAATTGGCAAAGCTTGGTTACGGTGTGATGGCAATTGAGTACCGACTTGGCTTTGAGAGACGATTCCCCGTTGCGATTCAAGATTGCAATGCGGCCCTGGCGTTTCTTGCTCAAAACGCAGACGCGCTCAATGTCAATCGCAACCAGATTGCGGCAGTGGGTGGATCGGCGGGCGGTCATCTCGTTGGACTGATGGCAACTGGTCACGATCAACCTCAGTTGCAGCCGAACGGTCAGGTGATCACCCTTTCGAAGGATTCGCGTTCTTACGACATCAACGCCAGATTAGCAGCGGCCGTCGTCATGGCCGGGCCGATGGAGATAGCTTCTGGAAGTGTCGCGAAACGATCCGTTAGCGGAAGCAAGTCAAATGCCATTAACTGGCTCGGCAAGACAATTGATGCGTCGCCTGATCTCTATCGCTTGGCCGATGCGTTTCTCAAAATCTCTGCTGATGATCCACCGCTGCTGTTTATTCGCGGCAGCCTTGATAACCCTTCGGTGGATGAACCAAGTTTGCAAAAGTTGCGAAAGCTTGGCGTGAATACGAAACAGATCATCCACGAGGGTGCAAAGCACGGTCACTGGAACCGACCGGACTGGATGCCTCGTGTCGTTGACGATATTCACGCGTTCTTGCAAGAACAGTTATGAGTGTGGGGTTGTTCTAGCGATAAGTGACTTCGATAAATAGATGGAATAGTGTCCCGCTACCGCTAAGATTGCGAAGCGATCGGCGACTCTTCGTGCGGAGAATGACCTACCCGTTATCGTAATCGACCGATCGACTAGGGCCTGTTTTGCGAGGACATCGATTCGGCATACTCCGGTGTGTCGTATTGCGAAATGGACTGTTCGGCTGCCCGCTGGTCTTCGTCGGAAATCCGTGTTTCGACGACTGATGGGCGTTCGGATCCGCAACCGACGACCCATGCAAATGCAAGGCATACACCCGTAGTAAACATGATGCGTTTCATATCGATATCCTTCACAGCGGGCCGAATGAGTTATCGACCCAAATCCTCTTCGATGACTTCTTTACCGGCCCGTGTTCCCAACGCACCCCACAATCCGAATGGACTTGGTGCACCAGGCGAATTGTTCAGATGAATGGGTTCGGCGCGTTGATTGCCTGCTTCAATCGAGTTGGTGACAAAGACGACTGCACCATCCGCCATCAGGACGTGTGTACCGCCTTGGTGCCGACTGCTCGCGGGAAGAGAACCTCCGCCTTCGTCGTAACGGTCGTAGCAGAGGTCGGAGTTTGGTGGTGATGTTGTGCTGAACGCACTATTGAAAGGCATGCCCCACGCCCATTGAGCACCACGTGACCACACCGAGCCATTCTCGTAGAACGTGCCGGGACCACTTGGGATCGGGCAATCTACCCCGTCACACCAAAATTGAGGACGATCGGGATCGATGTGCCCGGCATCCCGGCAGGCTGTCACAAAGTTCGGTGCGACGTTGTCAATGTCCTGAGTCCCGTTTGGACGGGTCGAAATATCGTTGTCGCCAAGATCCGTTTTTATTTCGCCCATGATGATCGTGTTGGAGAGCCCATCACGAATGTTTTTAAATTTTGCGTCGGTGCGCGGAATGAAGACACCACGACTGGCGGCTCTCGTGATTCTTGCGTTCCATGAGTTCGTCGCAAAGCCAGGAGCGGCCCAATTTACGGGGCCAACATAAGGTTGGTTACATGTGTCGCCGAGACACTCGGCGTAGTTGGTTCGTCCCGCCGCTGGTGGACCGACACCCGGATCGCTTGGGCAACGAAACGTAGGAATCTCCGTTTGCCATGGCCGATAATCAGCACCGTGTGCGTTTGTTAGGTAAGCAGGTGTAAACGCTTGAATGGTTGGATAAGGGCCCATGGCAGGGAAATCGATCAAGCCATCCCCGTCGAAGTCATAGGGGTTTGAAATCTGCTCCCAAAGATTCTGTTGTTCCATGAAAGGAAGGATGCCAACGCGTACGCTCAACGCCTGCGAATTGTGCCAGCCTGAACGAATCCAACCGGGCTCTGTTCCGAGATTCTTGTTTGTGCCGAGCCCGTCAGTGCCCCCCGCATAACGCGGGAGCTGTTTGAAGGCCGAGTGATAGTTGTGAAGCGCCAAGCCAATCTGCTTGAAATTGTTGCTGCAACTCATTCGTCGCGCGGCTTCGCGAGCCGCTTGGACGGCGGGCAGTAACAGTCCTACCAGGACACCGATGATGGCAATCACGACCAGCAATTCCACCAACGTGAAGCCGACCCGGTGTTTGTTTCGTTTAATCATGGTTCGATCCACAAGCGCGTGGCAGAGAAGAGAGCAAGAACGCAAGCGAGACCGTGAGCGTCTTTGCTGTGCCCCTTATTCTAGTTCATTGGCAAATAATCCGCCAATGAACATCTTCACGGTGCGCGTGATTGCACCCGTTGATTCGCGAATTCTCAACGGATGATTCCGGTTATTGGAATGCTGTATCCTCACGATGGATGAGTTGGGTTATGTGTCGTGCCCAACTGTCTAGTACTGCAGCAGGGATGGCTGTTTGTTGAGATCGTGGATGCTATGGGTGATACTGTTCGATTCTCGCGTCGCCACGAGCTTTTCAGATGATGCGAATCACCGTGGCTTATTCGCGATGGTCCAGAGACGACGATTGGGCATGGCGGACCCCCTGCTCGAAAGATCTCCGAGAGTGATGAACTATCTCATCGTTTTGCGACAGTTGCTCAGTCTGACGATCTTCGTTTTAACCCTGTGTGGCCGTCTTTCCGCGGATGAATTGGCTCCGAGTGTCATTGCACCGGGGGTTTCCAACGCCATTGAAGTCTTGAGTCAGTCTGCTGCTTGGAATCACTTGGATCCCGATTGGCTGGCGTCTGTCGAGGCGGCAACGGCAGACGGTCCTGAGCTGAATGTCCTCGTTCAATTGGTTTCTGCCGATGGGCAACCGATTACCGGCGCTGTGGTCGCAATTCAGGAATCGATTTACGAAGCGGCTTCGCGTGTCTCGCTCCAGGCCAAACCCTTTCAGCCTGTGCGGGCCATTTCAGTCACGAATGAAAACGGTATCTGTCGCTTCGATGCCGTGGCCACAACACTTCCTGGAACAGAGAGTCACGGGCGGATCAAAGCTTACGTTGTGATCGCTCACCCCAAATATGGCTTTGACCACTATCCGCTGTTTCGAACATCGCGTGATCAGCGTGCAGAGATAACGATGCGTCGACAGGTTTCTTTGCCGGCGGTGGTGCGAGGAGGGGCTCAACCGCAAGAGATTCGCGTCGCTCGTTTGGGTCAGAGTGAAGCGTCGATTCTTGGCCGCCGCGGATTCGTCGCAGATGCGATGTTCGCTCCTCGAGCATCCGTGGATCCACAAGGTCAAGGCACGTTTGAGAGTCTTCCAGTCGATCAGCTCATTGGCTTTCAGGTGCGTGATGAAAGAGGATGGAGTTCGACGGTTCTACGCGGTCTTGTGTCGGCCAACGCTGAGCTTGCCGAGATCGACTTGCGGGATGCCACTGTCAGGGCACAGATACAATTCATTGACCCTTTGACGGGCAAGCCGATTTCGAATGTCTCGGTTGATCGATGGAAGCATCCACAACAGATCAGTGATGATGAGGGAAGGATCACCATCCGACCCTCGCTCCCTGAGAAAGTCTTTCATCTTGGAGGCGTTGCGAAACTGCAGTTCAATATTGAGCCGCCACCGCGATTCGTGCGTGAGAGCGTATTGCAGTATCCGCATCGCAGTGGTTCGGGGACGCAGCCCTACTATTTGATTCCGGCCACGACCATGAGCGGTCGAGTGGTGGATGCGAAAACAGGAGAAGGGATATCGAGTGTTGTTGTTCAATCTATCATGCGCAGACAACGTCCCGGCGGTATCATTAGTCAGTTTCACGCAGTTGCCGTGTCCAAAGAGGACGGCTCGTTTTCATTGTCTGTTCCTCCCGGTCGGCAGACCCTCTCCGTTGCTACTCCGGTTCCCGGATATCTTCAGCCCCGTGAGCAGCGGGTGTCGATCATCGATGGCAAGTTTGTAAAGCAACAGACGATCCGTTTGACGCCCGCAGAACCGATTCGTGGTCGAATCGTGGACAGCGACGGGAAGCCCGTTACCGGGGCCGAAGTGATTTGTCACTCTGGCGACAGAGTATTTGGCCGTTATCGTGCTGGAATACCGTTGGAAGCGACGATTGCCGTTGGTCTAACAGACGAGGATGGCGAGTTCGCGATCGATCGACCAACCGGTCAATACAACTCACTGATGGTGAAGGCTTTTGCTGATGACCGTCAGAGCCGTGATGCGCTCATCGACTTTGACCCGGAGTCGAATCGGCCGCTCGAGGTTGACTTGGAACTCTCTCTTGGTGAGCCATCTCGCCGCGTTGAATTGGTAGGGAGAGTTCTAAAAGACGGCGCAGCGTGGCACGGCGCTATCGTGACCGCAGACCCACCCTTGAATCACCGACGGCAGGGAGCGTCACATCTTGGACGAAGCAATGATCGGGGCACTTCGCAGCTGGGCGAGACCACAACGGATGAACGAGGGCGTTATCAGCTGTTCGTAGATGTCAGTGATTTCGAAACGATCAGAATTGGCATTCGTGCGGGTCGACGTGTCCAATCCACGACCAAAAAGTTTGTTCGTATCAGTGGCTCGCGGATTGAAGTGCCGCAAATCGAAATTCGCGAAAAACCGGGAGATCAGACGATTAAAGGTATCGTCGTCGATCCGAGCGGTTTGCCGGTTGCGAATGTGCGTGTCTCTGTGCAGCAGCAACGTGCATTTGCATCTGATTTGCGGAATTGGAAAGACAATCCACATTCGGTCATGACCAACACACGAGGTGAATTTACGCTTCGGGAACTGTATGACGGTCCCGTTGAAGTCGTCGTGTCACCAGCGAGTGTTCCCACTCGATACGCTGTCTTGAGTGAACTGTTAATCAACGCTGGCGAACAGAACGCAGAGGTTATCTTTGATCGATCATTGAGTCGGATACCGAAGATGATCACGCCACTGGAAACGCGTTCATTGACTCTCTCTGATGAACGTATTGACTTTCGCGCTGACGGAGGATCGCTTGATCCTGCAACGCGCGTCCGTGGCGTAGTTGTTGATCAACGGGGAAAGCCCGTTGACGATGCGATCGTTCGTGTCTTTTGTGTGATGCCATCTGATTTAGTTTCGAACAACAATCCCCTGGCTCACCCAGCTTGTAGGATCGCAACGAAGACGAACAGCCAAGGACAGTTTGAGATTGGGCCGTTTCCACGACTCTCAAAAGTGCGTATCGCGGCCGGTGGCACGGGTTTTTTGGCAAGCGTGACGGAGTTTCTTTCGCTCGGCAAACAAGGATCGGATACAGAGATCCAATTAACAAGAATCGATCCCAACCTACCGGCGATGAAGACAACCCATCAGCTGATCGACTCATCGGGAAAACCGGTGCCCGGGGCTGTCGTGTCCACAAGCTATCAGTCTTATCAAGACATCCTGGATTTTTCGAGCGGCAGCGGACCGTGTGTATTAACCGATGGTCGGGGCATGTTCCGGTTTCCGACAGTTGCCGGGGTCGACTACTTAACCATCGCCGCGATTCCCATCGTTGGCCCGGCTTGCGTGATTGATAACAACTACAGCCATCGTAAGTACCCTCTCCTTCCAACGATGTCGATTCGCGGAAGAGTCGTTGATCCAACCGGCCGGCCACTGAAGCGGTTTATCCTAACCGTGCGCAATGACCGAACCATCGGGTACATTCGAGTTGCCACGGACAGCAACGGAGTGTTTCAAGTCAATCAGTTGCCGTGTGATAAAGAGTCAATTATCGATGGACACCGCTTATCCGAACCTCAACTCACACTCCTGAAGCAGCGATTCGCTTCTTCCCCCGGGAAAAAAACGGATCTGGGGGACTTGGTTGCGATTCCGCGAACATCTTTGGCGGTGAACGTTGTAGCCGCATCAGGGAAGATGATACCGACTGAGCTTGCCATTGAGATCGGGGCCACAAGTACAAAAGTCCCGGCAGATGGCAAGATTGCCTTCGACAATATTGGACCGGGGTTGGTCAACATGAAGATGATCGGATCCGCGGCGGTAGATCGCACGCAGCCGTCACTTCAAACGCTTATGGGCAACACATTCGTACTGGACGCCGCGGTCACCGATCGCGTTGAGATCTATTTGAAGTAATCCCGGAGGATTTCCGTATTCCGCGATCTTGCGTACAACGCGTTAAGCGCTCAAAGTCTATTGGTTCCGATACCGGCAAAATCGCCGAGTGATTCTGGTGCCGCATTCGGGCGTATGATTTTCCTTTCGTCCGTGACAAAGATGATCCAAGCTCTGAGCGCCAAGTAGATGACAACACCGTTGATCGTATGCCAGAGAAAATGGCTGCCGAATTTCCATGGAACACCCATGTCGCTGGATCGTGCAATGATCGCCATGGCGAAGCAGCCGGCAGCACCGATTAGCAGATAACGTTCTCGCCGCAGTTTCTTGGCCAGTATCACGCCAATCACTAGCATCGCGATCAATACCGGTATGTAGAACAGTGATCCGTTCAGTGGAGTTGTGAATGGCCGTAATGCGAAAGCAGATCCGACGACTCCGATCACGAGAGCTGCAGATGCTGGTCGACTCCAGCCCAGCATTTGGTTTCCGGCAAGCCAAAGAAAGAACACTTGAAATAGTGCGATGGGGCCAATGTCTAACCACATCGTGAATTGGTTGGGTACCGTATGAAACAGAAAGCTCCCAAAGCCGATCGCCATGGCCAGTGAAAGTAGCACGGTTGTGGATTTCTCATCATCATCTTTCGCAGATGCGAGGAACCATGCGAACACGGCCGCAATGAGAAATGAACCGTTTGTCAAAGCATTAAATGGTTCGGCCCAGAATCCGGGATTGCCAAAGCGCTCGCGATAGATTTCAAGCATCGTCGCGTCGACTTTGAAGATGGATATCATGGAACGACCCGGACAGAAATCTCTCATCAAACGCTTTGGTGGAACGAGTAATTTACCCTGTTCCACCCACGGTACCGTCGTATTTGCAGCGCAAAATCTCTGACGACTCTGTTTCGATTCGTTTACGATTCCGTCGAGATCGCTTGAACCTTGACTGTTTGAATCTCTCCCAGGCTCGTCTGTTTGCCTTCGTTCAAACGCAGAAGCTTGATTGTGTATTCGCCAGGATTGATGAGGTCTCCCGTTCTTCGCCTGCCGCCCCGGTTGCCTGCGTCACGGTTGCCTGCGTCACGGCGAAGATCCCACTGGACGCGATGAATGCCCGGTGTGTTGGGGCCTGACAGTGTTCTTACAACGGAGCCATCTTCTGTTTCAATCGAAATCTGTATACGCGATTCTGGAACCGTGTCTCGTAGAAAATAAGTGAGCGAGCAGCCAAAGGGAGGATTCGGTGTCGTTTCGTCGCCATATACGGCTTCGACATAGTCGATTTCGTCGTAAACCCACGTGTCGCGTGCAGGAAAGAGTTGACCTTCGTCTTGATCCAAACTTGAGACATCGAGATGTTGTAAAGCGGTGATGTCGTCAAGAATGAAAAAACCTCGACCGAAAGTTGCCGCAACGAGATCACGTTCACTTGGGTGGATCGCAAGGTCTCGAAACGCGACGGGTGGAACACCGTTCTTCATCGGAATCCATTGCCTTCCTCCATTGACCGAACAGAACAGACCAAACTCGGTGCCAACGAACAGGAGACGACTGTTTATGGGATCTTCCACAACACACCAAACAACGTGCCGGTCTGGAAGATTCGTTGCGATGGATGTCCAGGTCTTACCGAGATCATCTGAGCGAAATAAATAGGGCTGGAAGTCACCGCGTTTATGGTTGTTCAGCGATACGTAGATCCGGTTGGACTCGTGCCGTGAGATGCAAACGTCAGAAATGTACGTTCCTTTCGGGACGTTCGGAAATTCCTCGATGCGTCGCCAATCGTCTCCACTGTTCTCCGTGATCTGCAGTAGACCATCGTCGGTTCCAACCACCAACAGTCCTTCGGTTTGGAAACTTTCTTCAAGGGCTGTGATAACACTTAATTCGGTCGTGAATCGATTCTTCTGAACCGCGTTATTCTCCCACTCGCGTCCCATAACCGGCAGCGTGTCACGATTGAGTTGACGCGTTAAGTCGCTACTGACCGGTTGCCAGTTATCACCGCGATCATCGCTGCGAAACAAACGACTTCCAGCAAAGTAGAGTCGTGACGCCGAATGCGGGCTGATGATAAGCGGTGAATCCCAATGCCAGCGAACACGAGGCTCTGAGTTCGGGAGTTGCGGTCGAATGCCTTGGCTCTTTCCCGTCCGTTTGTTGAGCCGTGCTAGGTCACCATTCTGAGATAACGTGTAGACCGTGTTTGGATCGGTCGGATCGATTCGCGTCTGAAAGCCATCACCACCGCGTGTTCGAATCCACTCGCTTGTGCGGATTCCAATGCGATTAATGGTGCGAGAGGGTCCCGCCATCGAACCGTTGTCTTGCGTCCCGCCATAAACGTTGTAAAACGGTTTCACATCATCAACGGCGACCCGATAAAACTGCGAAGTAGGCAAGTTCGTAAACTGTCGCCACGTCTGACCGTCATCAAACGATTCATACAACCCACCATCATTTCCCACGAGCAGATGTTCGGGATCGCTGGGGTCAAACACCATCGCATGGTTATCCACATGCATGTTCCACCGCAGCGGACGAAACGTCTCGCCGCCGTTGTCGCTGACATGAATGCGAACGTCCATCGCGTAAACACGATCAAAATGATGCGGGTCCGCGTAAATCTCCCCGTAATACTGCGGATCAATGACGCGGTAGTTACTCTGACGAATCCAAGTCTCACCTTGATCGGCTGATCGAAAGAACCCACTCTCTTCGCCTGCTGCCGTGACCAAGGCATACACGATGTCAGGTTTTTGTGGCGATACGGCGAGAGCGATTCGTCCTTTATCGACAGTGGGAATGCCATCAGTAAGCTTGGTCCAAGATTCACCACCATCGGTTGTCTTGTAGATCGCCGACTCAGGACCGCCACCGATCAATTGCCCGACGCGACGTCGTCGTTGAAATGCACTCGCGTAGATGACATCTGGATTGCGTGGATCCATCACCATGTCGGTGATACCGGTATCTTCACTGATGCGAAGCACCGCTTGCCATGTCGAACCACCGTCTTTCGTCTTGTACAGACCACGGTCTCCTCCCGCTGACCACAGTGGCCCTTCGGCCGCGACATACACGACTCGAGAATCACGCGGATCGATGATGATTTTGCCGATGTGTTGCGAATCACGGAGTCCGACGTTTGTCCAGGTTTCACCTCCGTCAACACTCTTGTAAACGCCGTCACCATACCCAACACTACGGTTGGAGATGTTTTCGCCGGTGCCGAGCCAAACGACGTCTGGATTTCTTGAATCCACCGTAACGTAACCGAGCGAATAGGAGCCGCCTTGATCGAAGATCGGCGTCCAAGCTGTTCCCGCGTTGGTTGTCTTCCATAATCCGCCTGAACCGTGGGCCAGATACCATGTGCTGCGATTGGTTGGGTCGACGGCAATTTCGGCGATGCGACCAGGCTTAAACATCGGTCCGAGTGCTCGCAGATTCGCAGATTCCACGAACCGGTTCACGTGCGTTTGACTTGCCTTTGTTGCAGTCGCTGTGTTCTTCGCCGACGCTTCCGGAACGATCGTTTTCGCATCAAGTGCGAACATACTTCTTCCATGCGTTGCGATCACAAGCTTCTGTTCAATCGGGTGCAACGCAAGATCATGAACGGAGGTTGTTGGGAGGGATGCGCATAATGACTGCCAGGAATGACCCTGATTTGTCGACACGTACACACCCAAGTCGGTCCCCACGAAAAGAACCTGGCCGTTTCTCGAGTCCTCACGGATCACGTTTACTGAAGCATCGGGCAGATCGTTCGCGATGTCGATCCAAGTTTCACCATGGTCGGTCGAACGATGCACATACGTTGAGAAGTCATCTTCGCGGTAACCGGTGTGGGAAACGTAAATCGTTCCCACGTCATGACGTGAAGCTTCCACGTGGCTAACCCATCTGCCGGGAAGTCCCACGCTACATCGCGTCCACGTCGCTCCATCATCGTCTGTGCGATGGACTTCACCATTGTCCAAACCGACGAAGATCACGCCTTGTTTCAGACGCGATTCAGCGACCGATGTGATCACACCCAGCGGCGCGCGTGCACGATTTCCGAGCTCCGAAGGCGCAGAAAACTCTGGGCTGATTTCGGTCCAATGATCACCTCGGTCGACGGACTTGAGTAGCTTGTTTCCGCCAACGTACAAAGTCGTCGGGTTGTGGTGAGAAAGAATGAATGGAGTGTGCCATCCGAAGCGATACGGGGCGTCACCGTGTTTCGCCCGCGGACGAATTCGCTTATCACCTTTCGCACCGGTCAACGGTGACCCACCCAGTCTCTTGCGATACATGTCGCCATGCTGGTGTTCGTAGTACACCCATTCCGGTTCCGTCGGATCGGGCAACGTTACGAATCCGTCACCACCACCCCAGCGATCAAGAAACACTTGCGACCAATCATCTTCTCGCATGTCGTCGAGTCGTGCTGTGCTTGGGCCAACATGAGACGCATTGTCTTGGGTTCCTCCGTAGATCCTGAAGGGACTTGCGTCTTCCTCGATGTGCAAGGTGTAGAACTCACCGATCGGCAGATTGTTTAAATGCAGCCATGTTTCGCCGCGATCGTGCGAGAGGAATAGACCGCCATCGTTGGCTAAGAAAACACGATCGGGATCTTGAGGATCGATCCACAAGTCGTGATGGTCGAGATGCATCGCTTTCGTTTTGTGAGGATGCAGACGAACGATCTGTTCCGGAATCGGCTCGAACGTCTTGCCAGCATCGCTCGAGTAGTAAACACGATTGCCGAGGACAAAGAGCTCGTTTTCATTGTTGGGGACGACGTGGATGTCAGCAAACTTCCACCCGTATTGCCTGTAAACGCCATAGAGACTTTCGTTGTGGGTTCGTTTCCACGTTTCACCTTTGTCGTCCGAGCGGTAAACCTCTCCACCAACAACTCGATCTCCGTCAGGAGTGTGGTTGTCGATAAAGGCGTAAACGACGTTCGGGTTGGAAGGTGCAACGGTGACTCCTGATCTTCCTAGTTCCGTCGATTCAGGCAGTCCACCGGCGAGTCGCTTCCAGTTCTCACCGCCATCCGTTGACTTATAAAGACCGCTGTCTGGACCAGCCATCTTGTACCGAGTTTTCTGCCAAGCCGTCGCGTAAAGCGTTTGAGGGTCACTCGGATCCATCGCGATATCGAAGACGCCCGTCTGCTCATTGATCGCCAGCACATGCTTCCATGTCATGCCTCCGTCGACCGTCTTAAACAGTCCGCGTTCTTCATTGTCCGTCCAAGCGTGACCGATCGCTGCCACGTACACCGTATTGGGATCCGTCGGATGGATGAGCACCCTGCCGATATGATGCGTGTCGGATAGTCCGGAGTGCTGCCATGTTGCCCCGCCATCCGTTGATTTAAAGACACCCGTTCCGGAGTATGAGTAACCACTATGCCGCGGCTGAGTCTCGCCGGTGCCGACCCAAACGATCTCCGTGTTTGATGGAGCCAGCGCGACGTCGCCAATCGCAAACGCGGACTGCTTTTCAAACACGGGAGTCCACGTCATTCCGTTGTTGGTCGATTTCCAAAGGTTGCCCGAACCAGCGCCGACGTAAAGGGTTGAGCCTTCGCAAGCTAACGCTTCAATCCGACCACCCTGGCGACTCGGTCCCAGAGGTTGCCATTGCAAATGACGATAGGGCGAAGTCGCTTCAAGATGGAGATGGTGTTTCCAAGCAGCCAGTCTTTGATCGGCTGAAGTCGCTTGTGACCATGCAGGCTGAAGCTGCGTTACGAGACCGATGGCCAGTACGCACAAAAGTGTTGTTATACGTCGTCTGAAATACATGATGTCTGCTCGTTTGTTAGGCGAGCTCATGCTACTCGTGTGATCGACTCATCGCAAATGACGGCAACCAAACGAGGAAAAGACGGGCCGCATTTAAGGCAACCGCGAAAGAAACAAAAAACGCGAAAGAAACAAAAAACGCGAAAGCATGAACGATCCGAAAGAGCAGAACGTGGCTGAACTTGTAACGTTCGTTTGTTTCGCGGTTGAGAATCTATTGCAGGACGTATTGTCGCAGAGAACTTGAAAGAGGCTTCGATTGGTTCTCCCAAGTCCGACGACCGAGAAACCGCCAGGCCGTTGTCATTTTTTCGGCGCGAACGAATGGCTGGAGCCACGTGGAGACGCATTGTCGTCGGTATGCGAGGCCTGCCGTACTTTTCACCCAACGCTCATAGTCGGCCATCCACAGGAGTGATGCTTTCCATAGCTCCCGTGCCCGCTGCCACTGCGATAGTCCCCGCGGTCGGAAAAAACCGGGCAGCTCGTCCGGCCAATGGATTGCGAGGGAAAGTGATTCGACGGGAGCCCAGCGCGGACAGAAATCAAATCGATGTAAGAAAAGTCCTCCCAGATCTCGTCGCCCGAAGAACATTCCGAATCCCCACAAGGCGACATGGAGCGGACCGTCGTCTAACCGGTAGCAAGTCGACCGGTCTTCATCATCCGAGTCACGATGCTGATCAAAGCCGAACCGCTGCAACAGGTTGCCATCGGTGTACTCAATATCGCGACCCCAACACCAAACCTGTTGGCTCATTAACTTCCCACCAAAACGCTGGGCCGGCCGCGGCATGCACCAGCCCTGCCCAGCCCGCGAGCCGCGGACAGCTGAGTTCTCCAGCGTTACGTTCGCCTGAAACGTCGTGTTGTGGCTGTCTCTGACGACCGGCATTCCAGTCAGCACCCGGGAAGATGGTTGCGATACTCTGCTCTAGATTGCACTTACAATACGATTGCAACAGGGGCGTGGCAAGGGTTGGGCTTGAATTCGGCGCGGCCACTCCGATGGCAGCGGACACGCGTTTTCAAGCTCTTGGGCCGCGGGGCAGATTTTCGACGAGGTAGCGAAGGATTTTCATGCGAACATGAACGGTCGTGCCTCTGCCCTCGCTCAGGCCGTGATCACGATTGGGATAGACCATGTAGTCAAACGGTTTCCCAAGCTCGATCAATCGATCGATCAGACCTTCGATGATTTGAATGTGCGTGTTCGTTTCGCCGGAGCCGGTCATGATCAGCAACTTGCCTTTTAAGCCTTCGGCAAAATTGATCGGTGCCGACCTTTTGTAGCCGTCCGCGTTGACTTCGCGTGTGCGCATGTAGATCTCTTGAAACCACGCGTTGTATAGCCAAGGCTGGGGCTTCGGAACGACGGCGATCCCAACGTCGTACAGATCGGGTTTGCGGAACATGGCATTGAGCGTGTTGGAACCACCACCGCTCCATCCCCAGATCGCGACACGCTCCAAATCGAGATAGGGTTTCATTTCCCCGAGTTTTTTTAGGGCGACCGCTTGGTCTTCCGTCGAAAGCGGTCCGAGGCTGCCAAAGATACTTCTCCTCCAAGCGGCTCCCTTCGGGCAAGCCGTACCTCGATTATCGATCGACACGACGACATACCCGGTATCAGCCACGACGCGGTGGAAGTCGGTCTGACCCGCTCCCCAACGATCGAGCACCGTCTGCGAGTACGGTTCGCCATAAACGTAGACAAGGATCGGGTACCGTTTCGATTCATCGAACTCGCTTGGCTTCGTGATGCACGCGTCCATTTGGACTCCATCACCGATGTCGATTGACACGAATTCGGTGGGCCGAGGCACCAACGCTTTAAACTTTGCCCGCAGCTCACTGTTGTCTTTGATGACGCGAACGACTTCATGCTGTGGCAAATTCACCAGTTCGGTGACGGGCGGATCATTCAGCGTCGACACTTGATGAATGGCCCACTTCGCATCCGGTGAAATGTTGTAATTGTGCGTTCCGGGTTGGTTGCGTGGCGTGATCCTCTCCAGTTCTCCCGAACCATCCAACGGGACGCGATGTAAGTACTTTTGTGTTCCGTTTTCAGGGGAAGCATAAAAGTAGTACCAGCCGCCAGCTTCGTCGACGAACGCCCGATCGATGATGTCGTACTCACCCGGTGTCAGTTTTGTTTCGATCTTGCCGTCTCGCGAGCAAACATAAGCTTGTCGCCAGCCTTCTTTCTCGCTGATGAAAATGAAAGCGGCACCGTCCTGAATCCAGCGGGCTCCAGAGTTGATGCCGTGACTGCCAACCGCCCAGGCGTCGTTGGTTTCTTCGTAGACACGAGTCGCCTTTCCGTCGGTCGTCGCCAGCCAAAACACTCGTGTGTCCCGAAAGCGACTCAGTGTTTCAACGAGCAGCTCGTCTGAGTTTGGAACCCAATCGACTTGACCGAGATAAAAGCCTTCCTCAGGATTCGGGATGTCGACCCACAGTGTTTTCGTCTTATCGATTTGTTCGCGATTGACGGTGACAACGCCAACACGAAGTTCGTTAATTTTCCCACCTACACGTGCGAAACGCCGTTCACGGACGCCCGGGTAACTCGGATCGCTCGGCACCAGGACCGAACGCATCCGCACATCCGTTCGATCGGATTGGACAAACGACACCGAGTTTCCGGAAGGGCTCCAACGAAAGTCGTAGAAGCCGATGTCTCGTTCGCTCGGGTTCGCGGTCAATTGAGTTTCGTCGCCGTTCTGTTCCCCACTCCGCTCGACGAGAAACAGATTTTTACCTCGGGTGACCAACTGCAAAGTCTCATCTGGTGACTGTCGTCGGTTGCGATCTCGATTTCTCCTTTCTGCGACAATGCTTCGTTCACCTGACGCGACCTCGTATCGCGCAGTGACTCGCCTGCCCGTCTTTGGATCGTTCTCACGGATGCGGTATGCCGAGGCATCTTCCAGCCAATCCACATCCACATCTCGAGTCCGAAAGACGCCACGTTCATAGATGCCCTTCAGTCGATCGGTTGCTGTGCTTCTCCAGTCATCATCTGAAGGCTCTTGGGCAAAGACCGACCCTGTCGCGACGACTACCGTCATCGCAACGCAAAACAGGCAACGCGTTATGTGCATCATTTCTTCTCATGTTCAAAGCGTCTAGCACGAAAACAAACAGCTTATTCAGTGCTGAATTTGAGATCTGTGATTATCGCCATTTCATTGCCGCCCATCTGGTCATCGGCTGGATTCTGCGGCGCGACTGGGCTCTTTTTTTGTCCGTCTGAGACCTAACTCTTCTCTGTGTGACAAAGTCTGCGTTACCACAACGGCTAGCGATCACTTGCTGAGACGAAACAGGTAGGGATTCGTTCGCAGCAAGAAGTTGTCTTTGTAGACGGCAAGCGATGCGTACGTCTCGCCGAACAATTCGTTCTTTGCCAGTTCCTTGTACTCGCGTCCGGGCTGAATGACGGTCGTGACACCCCCGCTGCTCGTGATGTAGATTCGACCGTCCGCGTAGGTTGGACTGGCGGCAAAGTGACCACCGATGCGCTGCCTCCAATGCATCTGTCCGTTATCGATGTCTAGGCAAGTTGCAATGCCGTTGGTTGAAACGAAGTAGATTTCTTTCTCAACCACGATCGGGGAAGAGATTTCCGGTACTTGGCTGGTGTGCCGCCACGCGATGGCGGTATCCGTTACATCACCCTCCCCGTGAATGTCGACCGCCACCAACTCTGGCGAGGTAAACCCTGTGCAAACGAAAACGTGACCCTCGCTGACGACTGGAGTGGGTACGCACGAATAGCCGGCGCCAACTTTTGCCCGCCACCATTCGCTGCCATCAACCGGGTTGTATGAAACAAGCCACTGCGCCGCCAACGAAATCAACTGACTTCGACCGTCGGATTCAACCAACAACGGTGTGCTGAAGGATCGGCGAAGTGAATCTTCAGCGACTGATATCTCGGGACGGTCCGTTCTCCAACGTGTTTCACCGGTCCGCTTATCCAGTGCCGTGACGTATTGTTCGTCTGTTCCATCAAACGCTAAGTAGACATCGTTGCCTTTCAATACAGGCGAACCAGCGCCCCCAGTCAATTCGTCGACGAACAGTTCGCGTTTCCAAAGCACCTTTCCGGTTTCAGCTTCGATGCACGCCGTTCCGAGTGCACCGTAATGACAGATCACTGTCTCACCGTCGGTGACAGGCGTTGGCGATGCGTAACTGTTCATCCGATGAATCGGCGGTGGGTCCACATGCTCAAAAAGATCGATCCGTTGTAAAAGCTCGCCCGTATTTGCGTCCAGCTTCAGAGCAAACAGTGAGACCGCGGCATTGGCAACAATGTCAACGGATCCGAACTTCAACTCACTAAGTCGCTCGGCAACTTTACTGTCTTCCAACGCAACTTCTTCGGCCGATGTGAGCCAAATCGTGTCTTCGATGATGATCGGTGACGACCAACCCTTGCCAGGAACTTCGGACTTCCACACCGGGTCAAACAAAAATCCGTCCCAGGTCGTTGGCACATTCGCGTTGCGGACGTGACCGCCTTCAGGACCGCGAAACTGCCACCAGTTCTCGGCCGAAGTCACCACTGAGAGCATCGACCAAACAATCGGTGCGAGCAGCAGCGAACGAGCGGATCGTTGGAACATGGAGTTTTAAGAGGGAACGCGGTCGGAGCGATATTCAGAGAATCATGTCACGTAAGGATAGTCTGATCGAATGGCAGAATTTGCCACATCTCGATTCGAACAGGAGGAAAAGGAGTCAACGAAGACGGGAAATACGGGTGTCGAGGGTTTCGCGAGAAAACGCGGAACTGCTCGCATGTTCGAGGCCAAGAGTTGAGGCCAAGAGTCGGTGTCCCAGCGAAGAAGCAGCATTATCAAAGAGGGGAGATTTCGATTGGGGAAGAATCCGCGCAAAGTCTCAAAATCTAGCGGGTCGCTGTCTTGGCCACTTGATGACAAGTCGTTTCCGCGGGATCTTGACAGGCAACTCTTGGGCACCTTCCTTTCCCTCTGTGGCTATACATCATGACGCTTCGTCGAATGAACTGGTCCTTTGTTTTGGTGACTTCCGTTCTGTTGACCGGTTGCGAGACCAATCAGTTCCAGCAAGAAGTTCAGACGGAAGAAGCTGCCGTCAAGCTTGCCAATGAGACGGTTGCGGGTGGTTACGAGCTAATCACGACCGCGACGTTGAAGAAAATGTTGAATGGTGATGACGAGTTCCTTCTCGTTGATGCCATGCCGACGGAAAAATTTGAAACAGGTCACCTCTCGGGAGCCGTCAATTTCACTTTTCCGAAGGAAGTCATGGACGATTGGAACGAAACGACGATGGGAGACAAAACGCAGTCTGATTTTCAGACTCTGCTTGGCGAGAACAGGGAACGCGCGATTGTCTTTTATTGCGGTTTCGTCAAATGCGCTAGAAGTCATAACGCGGCTGTATATGCGCAGAAACTCGGGTACACCAACGTATTGCGTTACCCCGGTGGTATCTACGCGTGGCGAGGTGCCGGGCACCCATTAGCGACGGATTAACGAACCGAGCGGAACTGTCCGTAACAACCCTGTCAATCGTAGACGCGGCATCACAAAGCGAAAGGTTCGTCACCTAATTGGACAATATCAAGTCTCGCAAGTGTTCTTGTCTAGTTGTCAGGTCCTCGTCTTCGTGCTCAAGTTCCGTGAGTCGAATCCGAATCAAACGTTTGATTGCTGGATCGGTCGTCTCTTTTTCGACGCTATGCAGGAAGTCCGCCGCGTCATCATCTTCCATGTAGTCGCTCACTCGCATCAATCCGTACGCTGCTGAAGCGAGCTTATCTTCGGAAACGGAAGCAAGCTCTCGAACCAACGCTAGCCGACGTTCGGCGATTTCTAAACGCAGGCTGTCAACCTGCGCTTCCAAACGGGCTAGCTTCACTTCTTGCAGAATCTCCAAAAGGCTTTCCGGCTCTTCAAATTCGATTTCATCGTCTTGTGGACCAGCGTAAGCAGGCTGCAAAAGACGTGGCATCCAAGGCAGCAATGCCGCAGCACAGGCGAAGGCTACCAACAGGCTCATGCGACCAGTTCTTTTTTTCATAGCAACTTTCCTAGGTGTTGGTGGAACGAGATTGCGGCGGGAATAAGCGAAAGCTCTGACTTCGTTCACCGCTGGCATCAGTTTTCAATTTGGAATTACGACTGCTTTTCGAGGTTGAAGATGGGAACAACGAAAACGATGGTTCGGGCTGAGTGTCACCCGATCGTCTTGGCCGCACTCGAGACGTCGAGGCGATCCGTTTCGATTGCCACGTACTGACTCGAGCCTGTCTTCGCGAAACAAAGACGCGGAATGGATCCTTGTTATTTGGTTGGCGACTCGAAGGTGCTGACGGCGCGCTCATCCCGTTGCTCGAGTTATCCACGAGATCAGATGGATTTGAAGCAGAGCTATCAGTTGGAGAATTCGACGGGACATTTATGTCGTTATCAGTGTTCCTTTCAACCGTCGTGGATTCAGCAATCGATCGGTTCTCATCGTTGTCTGGCTGGGCCGTCATTCGGAGTAGGATGAAAGCAAATACAGCAGCGACGGCAATACTGAACCATCCAAGTTGCAGCACACGTTTGTTGACGCGCCGTCGATGAGAGTCGTCGAGTGAGTCATCTCTGTCTTCAATGCGATTGGTTGCATCACCGATGACATCATCGGCCAAGCGACCCGGGTATCTGATTTCTTGATAGGCTTTGCGAATCAAGTCCAGTTCATCATCTGAGTTGTGTGTGTTCACGACGATTCACTCCTTATGCCGATGATCCTTCGAAGCAGTTTGATTGCTTGCGACGTGGTGGCCTTGACAGTGCCTTCTGCCATTTGAAGTGTTTCAGCCGTTTCGCTCACGCTCATCTCCTCGAAGTAACGCAGTATCAGCGTGTCTCGCTGACGCTCTGTTAGTTGTTGCATGGCTTGTTTGAGTTGATCGATTTCTTCGTTCTGATCTGGTTGTGAATCAAGCGGTGACGTTTGATCCATGTTCTCTTTCGATAGTGCGATTTCCGTGCTTTCTCTGCGGCGCAACTCGCGACAGACATTCAATGCAATTCCAATCGCCCAAGACGTTACTTTACTTGTGCCTTTGAATTGCCGGTGCTTCTGGATGATCCGCAATGCTGTTTCCTGAGTCGCCTCCCGGGCTCGATCCTCACTCCCAAGCTGCAGGAGACAGAAGCGGTAAACAGGGTCTTGGACTTCATCCAAGATTGTTCTCACTTCATCACCGAGCATCGGATATCCCAGTCTTTTTGAAAGCTGTCCGTGGATCCCACAGGCTCCGACTATCGAGCACCGAGTGAGCGGTCATGAAGTTTGAAGCCGTTACCACAAGACAACTTCGTGTAAACGTGAGTGCAAGGAATTGGAGGTCGGTTTAGTCGATTCTCTCAAATTTCCGAAGATTCCTGGTCGCGTCGCGAGTCAGGCGTCTTCTCAGGACCATTGAAGGAGGATCCCAACAAAACACTAAACCAAATGGCCTTTCGTTTCACTCACTGATATCGGGCAAGTTCCTGACTGCACCACAAATCTGCGGTCGACTGTGCCGTGATTCGACTGTGCCGTGATTCGACTGTGCCGGGATTCAACTGTGCCGAGATTCGACTTTTCCGTGATTCGACCGTGCCCAAACCGTCAAGGCAGGCCATGAGTTTATTTTCTATCCATTCCGAATACGCAGGCTGTTTCGCGGTCAGCGCGAAGCGAGCCGATGCTGCGATTCGATCGCTTATCTACTCGTTCCTGGTCAGCTGGACTGCCTGCCTGATTCCAGTCTTCTGCGTCTGCTCAGATGCGACCAGTTTCGCACAGGAAGTAGCCGAGGACGAAAACGTCGAGATCGAATGGGTAGATGAAGATGATGAGGAAGAAGACGGTGAGCCTACGGATGAGATGTTCGAAGGCGAAGTGGAAGATCTCTCGGAACGGTCCCAGGAACTGGGTGAGATTCGGGGAGACTTGGTCGAGCAGATACGGGAAAGCCGCAACGCGCGTGCGGAACGGCAGGCCTGTATTCGATCAATCGACACACTCCTAGAACTAGATCGCCAGCGGAGAAGTCTCGTTAAGAAGCTCAACTCCGTGAAAGACCAGCGTGATCAAGCGACCGTCGAACGCTATAGGAAAAGGCTTGAAAAGAACATTCGTGTTTCTGAGGCACGTCACCGACTATTCGGATTTCAAATCCACGAGATCGAATTCAGTGAACAGATTGAAGAGTCAATCGCTGGTGAAGATGGCCAAATGAAAAGACTGGCGCAAGTCCTGCGCAAGGGACTCAATGAAGGAAAGAGCCTAGCAAACGAATGGGTCCAGATCATTTTGCGAGAGGATGAGCACGATGCGTTTGAAATAGAGGAGGAACTCGAGATCCTTTTTGACGAACGGGTCCACGCGCCCGCGGCAGCCATGGAACTGATTGTGGGTATTCGTGAGGCTGAAATGGAAGAAGATCCCGAGTTGTCAGAAGAGCTTCGCGAGGAGTTTCGCGAGCTTCAAGAAGAGTTCGATTTGACGCCGATCCTTGACGAGGATCCAACGCTCTCTTCCGAAGGCAGATTGCAAAAGGAAGATCGTGCAAGACGTGCAAACTGGACGCTTGATCCAGCGATGCAACCCGTTCTCGTTAACGCAGAAACCCTCGCGCCGTTCGCGGAATCGGACATCGATCGTGACGTTACACCGCTGCTCAAGAAATTTTGCTTCGATTGCCACAGCAATGAATCATCATCTGGCGAATTGAACTTCGAACAGCTTTTGAGAACGACACCGATTGTGAAGAATCGCAGGAAGTGGATCAACGTCATTGAGCAAACCAAAAACCACGTGATGCCACCCGAGGACTGGCAGCAACCCACGATCGAAGAGCGAAAAAAGATCGTTCTCTCACTCCATCATGCCATTTTCAATTTTGATTACAGCCAGATTGACGATCCAGGTTACGAATCGGCGCGGCGTCTGACTCATCGTGAGTACAGCAACACAGTGCGTGATCTATTTGGGATCGATGTTGATGTAACGGATCGCTTTCCCGTCGATTTGACAGCGACGAGCGGTTTTGACAACAGCGCCAATTCTCTGTTTATCCAGCCACTTTTGATGGAACGCTACGTTGGACTCGCAGAGTACGTCGTCGACCGAGCGCTTCCTGAGTGGCCCAAAACGGAAGCCGAAAAACGAGCTCGAGAACGGCTGATCATTGCGCATCCGTCCGAAACTGAAGGTGTCGCTTCAGCGGCAAAACGAGTGGTGACCCGTTTTCTTTGGAGAGCTTTTCGCCGCCAACCCACTAATGACGAAGTGAAGCGGTACGCCGAGACGATTGAGCGAAGCGTAAGAGCGGGTGAGACATTTGACCATGGGGTGAAAGCAGCACTGCGTACCGCGCTCGTCTCACCAAACTTCCTTCTCAGAATGGAGCGAGCAGAATCGAACAATGGAGACTCTATCACTGTCGACGACTTCGATCTTGCCAGTCGTTTGTCTTACTTCCTCTGGGCTTCAATGCCGGACGACCTGCTATTGCAACTCGCACACCGCGGCGAACTTTCAAATCCTGACGTGCTAAAACAACAAGTCGAGCGAATGCTTGGCGATCCGAAGTCGGAGTCACTTGGATCCGTATTTGCATCTCAGTGGCTTGGTTCTCAATATCTTGGAACACGCGTCCGATTGGATCCGATTGATAATCCTTGGTGCACCGACACGTTGATGGCCGCAATGCGTCAAGAGACATCGATGTTCTTTCATCACTTGGTCCGACACAACCGACCGATCATCGAATTAGTGAATGCGGATTACACGTTCGTGAATGAAGAGCTTGCGCGGCTGTATCGCATTCCGGATGTGACCGGTGAACAAATGAGGCGTGTGGATGTTGATCCAACACGGCGTGGCGGAATTTTGGGGCACGGGAGCCTGTTGGCCGTAACCTCATTCCCCGGCCGCACGAGCCCAGTCGTTCGCGGGAATTGGATTCTCGATACGGTACTGGGAACGCCTCCGCCACCTCCGCCTCCGAACGTGAGTGAGCTTTCGGAAGATCTTGAATCGAAGCGAAGGCTGTCATTTCGAGAGAAACTAGAACTTCATCGTGATAAACCAAACTGTTACGCGTGCCACAGCCAGATGGATCCACTCGGTTTTAGCCTGGAGAACTTTGATTGGTTTGGGCGTTATCGAACACGGCGAGGACGTGTTCGGATTGATGCGACCGGACGGCTTCCCGACGGCACCGAGTTCAGCGGTCTGAGCGGACTCAAGCAGGTCATCCGTGAGCAACGGAAGAGTGACTTCATTCGCCAACTGTCGCAGAAGTTGTTGTCCTACGCACTTGGTCGCCAACTGGAATACTACGACGAGCCTGCTGTTCGACGGATCATTCACAACATCGACCAGAGCGAGAGCCGAATGGGTGATCTCGTACGTGAGATCGTTCTGAGTTATCCGTTTCGATTCAAACGTAGTCGTTCGACTCAGCCAGTTCCAACCAATTCATCCAGCGCGGAATCGCGTGTCTCGTTGCGCTAGCGTGCAAATCCGCACGAGTTCTTTTCAAGAGGAATAACCATGAAGCTAATTCGAAAACATATGTCTCGTCGAACGGCTCTTCGAGGCGCGGGAGTCGCACTGGCATTGCCGTTGCTTGAAGCGATGACACCGTCGTGCTTGGCAAGGTCTGCAGCCAAATCCCCTGTCAGGATCGCTTATCTGTATTTTCCAAACGGTGTTGCGGAAGGAGCTTGGGCACCCGAAAAAGTGAGTCGTGACGGAAGACTGTTGACTCTGAACCGCTACATGAAACCGCTGCAAGCATTCGCAACGGATATCACGTTGCCAAGACGTGTGTGGACGCCACGCGGCAACGGTCACGGTTCCGGTACAGCGACTTGGTTGACGGGACATGGTTATGATCGCCGAACGATTAATGCCGGAGGCGCGTCGGTTGATCAGATAGCGGCAAAGTTGGTCGGTGATCAAACACTGCTTCCGTCTCTTGAGTTATCAACTCGCGGCGAAGGCTACTTTTCCAACAGTCTTCCGCGAAACACGATTTCTTGGGCGAACGCTTCGACTCCCGTTCCGCGAGAAACCGACCCCCGTGTTGTTTTTGACCGCATGTTCCAAGTCAGCAACGACGAACTTCAAGACCGTTCAGTACTGGATGCCGTCTTGGAAGATGCAAAGTCGATGCGCAGTCGCATCGGTGTAAACGATCATCGCAAGCTGGAAGAGTATCTCGAATCGGTCAGGGCGATCGAGAAACGAATTCAATTTGCTGATACGCAGGCGAAGCGAGCGGCGGCGAACCCGCTGTTACAACAGAGTTTGGTGCGACCCGCAGCGGAGATTCCATCAGATCATGGTGAATACATGCGGCTGATGTTCGACATGATGGCGCTTGCATTCTGGGCGGACGCAACGCGGGTCTCAACATTCATGTTGGACCATGGACAGAGCAACCGGTACTTCAATTTTATTGATGGAGTCAGCGGCACCTGGCACGCGCTTTCACACTGGAAGGATGCTTCGGGCGAGACCCAAGACGATGATGGTGTAACGTCATGGAATTCTCCGAAGGAGAAACGTCATCAGTACAGTTTGGTGACGCAATGGCACAACGAACAAGTCGCCTATTTTCTTGGGCGACTTAAATCGATCACCGAGGCTGACGGGCGTTCGCTATTGGACAACTCGACGATCGTTTACGGGTCCAATCTTGCCGACGGCCATCAACACGATGAAAAGAATCTGCCAATCCTGATTGCCGGAAGAGGCGGAGGAAAAGTGAAGTCGGGACGCGCGATTGATTTCCAACGTGACACAAGCATGTCCGATCTGCACCTCGCGTTACTGCGCCAGTTGGACGAACGAGTGGAACGCTTCGCGGAGAGTACGTCGCCAATGGAGGAGCTTGAACAGGAGGTCACGAAGTAAACGGAGAGTGGTGGAGATACAGTCTTTAATAGACGTTGGTTGGCTTATTCGTTTGGAAACGCACTTGCGTTCTTCTGAGACTTCGCCCATTCATACCATGCGTTCTGGTTGTATCCAAAATCCTCACCCGAATAGCCCTTGAGTGTTTCGTAAATGACTGGCTGAGGCGTGCGGAGTGGTGTGCGCACATGTCTTTCCTTGTACCCTGCGCTGCGTCGCCAGCCACCAGCCGTCGGAACTCGACCCGTGTCGTAGCCGACCATCACCTTCTTTAATTCCGAGTCCGTCTTGAAGAGTGCGTCGATTAAAGTGTCGAGGAATTCGGGGCTTCGAACTGGGCGATTCTCGGAAGTTACCTTAGTCTCGAAGGCACTGAGCAGACCTAGTTCAGCGATCACGTCGTACGCCGCTCGACGAGTGACTTCGTTCTTGAGCAGCGGCTGAAAACCATGCAACGCGTCAGATTGCCGAGGAAGCGATTTCAATCCGAGCTTCGCGGCATTTCTCAGTGAGGCAGATTCGGTCGTCGTCGCTATTTCCGCCAAAGTCTCATGGGCCTCTTTTGCATCAAAGCGGCTCAAGGATTCCAGAGCAGCAATACGTAGCGGCAGCAGAGTACGCTCGTCCCTGCATACTCTCGCTAGGGATTTGGAAGCCGATTTGCTTTGGATGTTGCTCAACCAACGTTTGGCTTCGGCGAGATCCTCGGGTCCGGCAGCAGCACTCCGAACCACTTTGCCAATCCGAATTCGCCACTGACTTTGACTTAATGACTCGATCTTTGCGGAGGCAGCGTCTATGTCAATCGGCGCTGGAAATGAAAACTCGCGATCGACTTCGGAAACGCCGCGAAGGTATTCGATATCGACATTCGAAAGTGCCCAAGTGGGGAAAGTGATCGCGAGTCCTTCGAAATCCGTGCGGACCATAAATCGATCGATCGAAGTCAATCGAGCTTTCATCGTCTTGTTATTTTGATCCGTCCAGATACGCAAGTCTTGTTCATTGCCCAGGTTTTCGATGTCGAAGCCGCGCGGGTCCGCGCGAATATTAAGCGTTTCCGCCGCCAGAAACGGACGGGCCGCACCACGAATCTCTTTTAACTCTGTTTCAAAGTCATGCACCAATAGTTGCTGCGCATCAACGAGCAGAGGAATGCGGATCCAGTAGATTTCGTCGTCGAGCTTTAAGAAGATCTTGTCGTCGGCAATGCGCACGAGCTCGCCGTGCAGACGATCGCCGTGTTTTGTCAGCCACGTGCGATTTTTGGCGAATTCAGCAAACGCCTTTTGGATGTCCTCATTGACGTCTGCGCGTGCAGTAAAACTGAACGTAGACATCACCGAGAGACTGATCACAAGGCATGCGATACGAGACAGGCTGAATGGAACAACAGTCACTTCGGTATCCCGTATGTTGCACATTTCATTGCCAGCGCTGCAAGGACGATCAATCAGCAAGGCGTTCGACCCGTCTACTTGATTGTATGTGTGACGGCTAGTGGTCCTTGTTCAAGGAACACTAACGACCCAGACCGACAGCCTTCGTTCAGGCTGTCGGAATGGGTTGGTTCGACTGCAGGCTATTTGGAAATCGCTGTGGCAGACTTCATCTGCTCCATCACTTGGTCGATGCTAAAGCTTGCCGGTTTTTGTCGGGGCGGAAACTCGGCGAATGTTTTCAAGAAGTTTCCGACGTACTCTTGAGCAGGGACCAAGAAGAACACGCGATCGATCAGCCAATCGTAATAGGTATTGGACGTGAAGTATGCACGTTCATAGGGATCGCGTCTCAGATTGAAAATCAGTGGCACGCGAAGTGGGGTCCACGGTTCGATCCATGCACGAAGCGTCTCTCGTGCTTTCTGCTCCATGAAGATCGCTTTCCAATCGCCGTATCGCAACGCGGTCAATTCGCCGGTGTCGGAGAAGTAAAAGATCTCTTTTCGTGGACTCTTATCTGTCTTTCCTGTGAGTAGCGGTAGGATGTTGTAGCCGTCCAAATGGACTCGATAGCTACGACCGATTGCCTGTACGCCTCCCTTCAGTAACTTTCCTTTGATGTCATCCTCACCAGCAACGGCCAAGAACGTTGGAAGCCAATCCATGTGGTGAACGATTTCGTTGCACACGCTTCCAGCTTCGATCTTACCAGGCCAGCGCACCATTGCCGGAACTCGCCAGCCGCCTTCCCAGTTCGTGTTCTTTTCACTTTGAAAGGGTGTCATGCCCGCATCGGGCCACGTATTCATGTGAACGCCATTGTCCGTCGAGTAAAAGACGATGGTGTTATCGGCGATTCCGAGTTCATCCAGTTTGTCCAGTAGTTGCCCAACGTGACGATCGTGTTCGACCATTCCGTCGCCGTACTCATCTTGGCCAGAGATACCACGAAGTTCTTCCTTGACGTGCGTCCGGAAGTGCATGCGTGTTCCATTCCACCAACAGAAGAATGGTTTGCCGCTCTTGTGCGCACGGTCAATAAAGTCGAGTGATGCCGCGATGGTTTCATCATCTACGGTTTCCATCCGTTTCTTTGTCAGTGGTCCCGTATCTTCAATGCGACCGTCCGCCATGGACTTGATCACACCTCGCGGTCCATACTTCTTTCGAAACTCGGGATCATCCGGGTAGTCTTCGTTCTCGGGCTCTTCCTCTGCATTCAAGTGATAAAGGTTGCCTAGGAATTCATCAAAACCATGGTTCGTTGGCAAGTGCTCATCTTTGTCACCCAGATGATTCTTGCCGTGCTGAGCGGTTAGGTAGCCCTGTGCTTTTAGTAATCCCGCGATGGTTGGGTCTTCGACTTGCATGCCAAGTTCAGCGCCTGGCAAGCCGACTTTAGAAAGTCCTGTGCGATAAACACTCTGACCCATGATGAAGGAGGATCGTCCGGCCGTACATGACTGCTCGCCGTAATAGTCGGTAAAGATCATGCCCTGCTTGGCAATGCGATCGATGTTTGGCGTCCGGTATCCCATCAAGCCCATTGTGTAAGCACTGATATTGGACTGGCCGATATCGTCGCCCCAGATAACAAGGATGTTCGGTTTCTGCTGTGCGAATGCGTGCGTCGCTAACAGGATTGAAGCCAAGAAGACTAGATGTCTCATAAGTTTCACCGTGAGGAAAAGAGGGTGATTCGTGGTTGCAACCGCAAGGCATCTTGTTTTCCGTCGGAAACCAGATCTTGCCTTGAGCTCCAGTGAAGCCTTGGTTGCTTTGTAACACATTCGCTCATCCCAAGTGCCCTTCTCTGTTCGTCCAGTACCGGTATTTTCGAAACGAAGATGCCTGGTCGTGGCCGTTACCCCTGCGATTCAGCACAGGTTGGGTGCAGACCAGATAGCGCGCGCACCTACCTCCTTCGGTGAATCCGACAGTCACGGTCGATAGATGCCGATGTAGACGCGTGATTGCAGCGGCGGATGGATCAACTCTTTACGAGCTCTGATCGCGAAGAGCGGGCTCGATCACGTCGTTGCTCTCCGGCCACGCGTACAGACCATTGATCATTTCGATACAGATTTGGCAGTCATCTGTAAGAGGGAGATCACGAAAAACTCCATCGTCGCGCGCTGTCAGGACGACCTTCTTAATCATCTCACCAAAGATGGCTGCGTAATCGCACGAGTCACCATGATGCCAATCGAATAATCTCTCAGAACCAATCATCGTGATGAAAGTGATCTTTGCTTCCTCCGTCCGACCGGATTCAAGTTGTTCACATGAGTGCATTGTCATTTCTCCCCAGCGGGGAAACTCAATCCAGTTATTCTCAGATTCAATGTGCAACGTCCATTCACCGTCGGGTACGGCACTGGGTCGCGTATCGAATACCACGGCGACATACCCGCTTTGCTCATGTTCAAATCCAATCTGTATCAACGCAATGTCATCGTCGGGAGAACCGGGTGCATCGTTAGAGTTTCGGTCAAACAGCGAAACACGTTCTTCGAGATACGATCGAAGTGAAGCAGCGTCAGTTCTTTGGTCGTGACGAATCATTGCAACTTGGATTGAAGATAGAGGTTATTGGACGAGTTGATCCGAGCGTCTGTTTTTTCGTTTGTTCCTAAGCTCATCTTCTGGAATGCGACGCATTTGGAACATGACGTTGACACCCTTGGCGTCAAAACCGCTGGGTCGTGTGTCGTGTCCCAGCGTTAGACGAAGCAGATTGCCATTTCGTTCGTAGATCCCTTTCGAGACAACACCTTCGATCGTGATGTCAATCGATGACGGGGATTTGGACGGCGGCAAGCTGAACGAGCACTTCGTTCCTTTTCGACCGTAGCCAATCGTAACGTGATTCCCATCGAAAATGAAACGCATCCCTTTCAGGCCAGCGACGGGGACCATCTCGCCATCACCTTCGACGTGCAATACTTGCCAAGATCCTTGCAGTTGTTGCACGTCGGCTTGCGTTTCGACTCTTTGGAACGTTAGCACGCGTGGGTTGGATTCAGCATTATTCGGATTTGTCGATGAACGCGGGTGAATCGCGCCTGACAGTTGGACCTGCAGCCTGTCTTCGCGAAATTCGTATTTTCCCAGCGTGATCGTCCAATTCTCATCGATCAACTCAATCTGTTTTTCATAAGGGTTAAGTAGAAAACTTGTATTCAGTTTTTCCGTTCCGTCATTCTTGAGTAACTTTGATCCGAGGAACGTCCAAGATACTTTGCCGGCGAGTTCACTTGCGGACGGAATGAGAGCCCAGTTGCCTTGGATGAGCTGGAAATCGGAAACTGGCGGGGCAACTCTTTGCAGTGTCAAAACGGTCGTTCTGGAATTCGCTGTTGATTCGAAGGAATCGGGTCGTTGATTTGAATCGGGATCTTGAAGGCACAACGTCATCGTGCGTCCATTGAACTCACAGATGCTACGTGTGATGTTGCCATCTGCGTCAATGAGATTGACTGTCTTTGGATCCCCAAAGTAGTCGACGAAGCGATAACTCCCTTTCGTTTGGCTGTCACCTACGTTGGTTAGTAGATCGTTTTTTCCGAAAGTATATGTGAATGGATTTTTTCGGAGCTCTCTATCACTGCTGGCAACACCCGCAATGACGCGAGATGTGACACGCCATGTTCCCCGCATATACGATCGATTCGATTCGACTGGAGCGTCTATCAAGGTTAACGTCGTGATCGTTGTCTTGGAGTCTGCCGTTGATTCAAAAGAGGATGGACGTGTGCTCCCGATCACGTTGGAAATGCACAGCCGCAGCGATTCGTCATCCAATTCGTAGATGCCTTGCGTGATGTCTCCGTCCTCGCCACGAATATCGATGTGCTTGGGCGTTTGAGAGGGATCGAGTCGATAGCTTCCGTCGCCAAGGTCTTCGTCTCCACCGATATCCCAGTCAATTCCGTGGCCGAAGAATTGCGTGGTTAAGCTATCTCTTTCCCAATTGCGTTGCACGGTAACGCCATCCACAACGCGTGAAGTGGCGATCCAAAATCCTTGAACACGTTCATGATCGGAATAGCTTGATACCGTACCCAAAAACCGCGCCGCATTTTGAATCGATTCTTGAGCAGCAATGGAATCCGAATCCAGCGGCACCCGATCAAACGCATCACCATCCTTTCGAACAATCACCTCGCCGTTGATCCGTTCGATTTTGAATGCGATCTTGTCACCGCGGCTGATTTCAAAGTCTTTCGTCGTGAGTTTTGATGATGAGTCGTCGATGGTAACGATGAGCTTTTTCTGTTCGCCGGCGTTTATCGTGAATTCCTTCTCGCCATCGTCGACGCGAATTACCTGTGCATTGAATTGCACTGTTAGAGAGGGATCCAAGACCTCGACTCTTACCATGCCGTAATTGGTTTTCATGAAGAAGACGGTTGAAGCCAAGACGATTCCCAGAAAGAGGGCCACGATAGCGGTGAGCAAAAGAAGTTGCGGCCGCATGCGACTGGGCTTCGTTTGCAGGGAGGGTCTGATCGGCGTTTTCTCGGATGTTCGCTTTGAAAAAGACGCTAGGGCGTCTGCGACTTCTCCCGGCGTTTGGAATCGCTCTTGGGGATCTTTGGCTGTCATTCTCTTGACGGCGGAAACAAGGTCTTTCGGTACGTCTTGCCGTAAAGACTGCAGAGGTTCCGGTTCTGCAACCGCGTGACTCTTGAGTTTGTGCTTGACACTGCCCTCTGCAAAAAGGGGGCGACCGCACAGCAGAAAGTACAGCGATGCGCCAAGACTGTAGATGTCACTGCGGATATCGGCTTGACGTGCATCTGCCGCTTGTTCCGGCGAAATAAAATCTGGTGTCCCCATGACGGTACCGACGCTCGTCAGATCGCCGCGCGATTCGCCAGGATCACCGTCTGTCGTGGCTTCTGGCGCTAAACATGCAAGACCAAAGTCAAGGATCTTGACCGTTCCATCCTCCAATACCATGAGGTTATGAGGCTTGATGTCGCGGTGGACCATGCCTTGTTCATGGGCGTGCTGCAGTCCGATGGCGGCTTGTTCGATCAATGCGCAAGCTTCATCGATCGGAATCATGCCACGATCCTTTACCACTTGTGATAGATCAACACCGTCAACGTATTCCATTACAAGAAAGTGAACATCTTCGGCTCGTTCGGCATCGTACGCCGTCACAATATTCGGATGAGAGAGTTTGGCGGCAGCTGTCACTTCCCGTTGGAATCGATCCACTGCTTCTTGCTTGCGGATCAATTCAGGTCGTATGAATTTAAGCGCAACCGTTCGATCCATCACGCGGTGGCGAGCTTTATAGACATCTCCCATCCCGCCTTTTCCGATCAGTTCGATCACTTCGTAACGCGGATGTGCATCGAACGGTTTGGAAGGCGAGGTAACCACTCCTTGCTTCGGTGTTTGATCGACCGGCAGTTGCTTGGCCGATCTGAGTAAATCGACAAAAGTATCTTCGTTCGTGAGGCCGACGATGGTGTCGCAACAGGGTTCACATTCGTTGATGTGCCGTTCGATCTCCTCGGTTTCTTCCGGTGATAGTTGACCCAAGTTGTAAGCACTCAACATTTGGTGGGTCGGGTGGACAGCTTTTTCGGACATGGAAAGCTCAGTCAGTGTGTGGTGATCGGCTCTGTAGATAGGTTCAAGAGCGTTGCAACCAGCGGTGACCGCCGGTGGGTTTCGCTAACAAGGAAGAGCCGATCCGTGCTGAGCATTTCAGCCATTGGCGAAAAAGTTGAAGGAGGATTCGACAAGTCCGTTGGATTCTTGTCGTAACCTGCTTAAAACACGGCACTTAGCGACAATGACCGCGTTGCGGGAAATTCCCAGTTCTTTGGCGACAATGTCAGGTTTTGCACCTTCAAGTGCTACGCGCGAGAATGCACTCCACGTGGTCGCTTCAAAATGAGGCTCTGCGAGTGAGAGCATTTGTCGCAGTACGTACTGGTCGTGTTCTCGATTCCAGATCTGACTCATCGCGCTTGCTGGATCCTCCAGTTGGGCCAAACGTTCATGGATCCCCGAGTCGCCTGGGGCTTGCGGACGACGATCTCGCGATCGCCAAAAGTTTCGAAGCCGATTGACCAGGATGGCTTTTAACCACCCTCGAAAGGCGCCGGTTTGACCCCCGTGTTCGAAGTTGCAAAGGTCTTTCGAGATCGCCAGCAGGACTTCTTGTATCAAGTCGTCCGCATCACTGTCCTGAACGTCGTACTTGCGTAGCCAAGTTCGAATCAACGGTGAGTAAAGCTGCGTGAGTCTCTCCCAACTCTCCGCTTCGGGCGATGACCGAAGGTGCTCCAGCAGGCTCAGCGATGTTTCATTCATGGATTTGAGATCGTAAGGCTATGTCATCCGGTCGTTCACCCGATTGTAACCGCGATCCATCTACGACTGACGAGGCAACGCTCCGAGTCCCATTCCAAGTGAAGAGAGTCGCCGATCGCACCGCGATCGTAGGGAGAGCCGACCACGAGAAAAGCCCACAGGATTCGCATCGTCACGAGGCGTTGAAGAAATGAAACACGCAGTATCGCTGCCTCTATTTCATCTCTCTGGCCTTTCGGAGAGGCCGGACGTTTGAACGGCTGGATGAGATGCATTCGATTACGAGCACCGCTGCGCTGAGCCGTCGCGTGACTTGCTAGAAGTTAAACGCGGTAGAAACGTGGCACTGCGTTCCCTCGTTATCGTTCGCCGATTGAAGAAAACGTGTTCGGCGATGACTGACTTCAAGACCGACTTCAAAATGGTCGGTCACGTTGTAAATAACATTCCACCAGGCGACATCGTTAAAGCTGATTTGCCCCGGACCCGTTATATCTAAGAAGCCTAAGTCGTCGTTACGGGGATCATCCAGTCCATAGCCGACGTGCGTCTTCAGGCACGAGGTCAAGTTGCAGTAGATTTCCGCCCAACCGCCGACGGACTCAATCGCCTGATCCGTCTCCGGGTTAATGCTCTGCAGTGATGCGACAAAGTAGGTTCCCGCAGATTTTCCCCACCATACTTCACCTCGAAAACCAAAGATTTCGCCTCGAATCTGTGCATCGATGCAAGCTCCACCGACTTGGATCGTTTCATCGGCTCCGGGCAGAATCAAACCACCAGCGATGGCGGGCAGAACGGCTTGCAGTTCTCCAACGACACCCGAAATGCCTACTTCAATGGGTCGCCCGAATTCCTGCGTGGCGCCGAGTTCGACGCCGACGCGAGCTTCGATATTCGGCCAGCCATTGTTTTGGCCATTGATGAGTGGGACCGCTGCGTAATCGCTGATATCAGGTTGTGAGATGCGACCGGAGAGCGTCCATTTATGCGTGTCGCTTAACGTCAAATAACGATCGATGTTCAATGCGCCTCGATAGATTCCGATATTCCCGGCCCCACGTTGTTGCATTTGGTTGACGGTGGTCGAGTTGATCGGACCAAAGAGATCAAGCATACGACCAAAGGCGACTCGCCACCCATCGTTTTTGATCTCCCCGTAGGCAAGTACGATGTTCGCACCTGAGAAGTTTCGCAGTGGCTGTTGACCCATGAAGTTGATCAAGACAATGCCGCCAGTTTCCCAGCCTTGATACGTTGGACCTGTCAACGCAAAGTTGATTTGTGATTGCTTTGCTGTTAACGAAGTTGAGTCTTCTGAGATTCCAGGACTGCGCGGATTTAGAAATACGATGACCGCATCGTTTGTGTACGCAGCGCTGGAATAGATGTAGTCGGCGCGGAGGCGTCCAAATGGAACAATCTTCCAACCGTTTCCCTTTTTCCAGGCCATTTCCTCAAAACAGAATCGACCCAGTGGACCTTCACGGTTTGTTTCACCGCAATCGCGACATCCATCGCACGAATGAGGAGACGGAGTCAGGAAACTTGTTTGTTCGATGTCGCCAGCGTTGTTGATTTCGCTGGAATCAATGAGTTCACGGAGTCGGTCCGTTTCGGCTCTAAGCTGAATGCTCTCGGATCGGAGGCGTGCGTTTTCATCCTCGATCGCTTGCAACCTCTCCTCAAAGCTAGTTTCGCTTGTTGCTGGCTGGCCGAATGCGCCGGCGGCGTAGGAGACCGTTTGGCCGCTTGTTTTTTCAGTCAGACCGAGGCAAATCGCCAGCACGAACAAGCAGGTAATTCGTGTCACGGCCGGGCTCAGAGGT
This sequence comes from Planctomycetota bacterium, assembly GCA_039179795.1. Classification (GTDB taxonomy): domain Bacteria; phylum Planctomycetota; class Planctomycetia; order Pirellulales; family Pirellulaceae; genus Rubripirellula. The sequence goes on from JBCDEM010000003.1 coordinate 324,572, forward strand.
GGAGAGGTGCAGTTCCTCTGAATGATCGACGTGAGGATTGCGTCGACTTTAACGATTCTGCCGATTGTATCGGATTGGCGTCTTTCGACTTGGGCCGACGATCAGTGTCCGTTCCTTTCTGCACGCTGCGAACGTAGCTTCCACGCGATGACGCGATCGACGAGCAGGTCGGGCACGTATCGCGCGACCCATCGCGATGCGTTGGTGTCCCAGCCGACGTGGTAGCGTCTCTTTGGATAGCGAGCCGAAAGTGCTCGAACGACAACCGCGGCGACTCGATTCGGCGAACTACGGAATCGCTCGCTGCGATGCATTAGTTCTTGCAAACGCGTCAGTGATCGTCGGTAGGCGTTGACCGCGTCTTCGTCCATCGTGTCCATGTGTGTTTCGGTCTCTCTTTCTGTCTTTTCAAAAATCGGGGTCGCGGTTTGGCCTGGCCTAATCACGATCACTTTGGTTCCAGCTGACCAGAGTTCGCGTCGCAGAGAATCTGAAAGAGCTTCTACTGCGCACTTGGACGATGCATAAGCGCCGAGCATCGGCAGGGCCAAATTCACTGCGGCGGAGCTGATGTTGATGATTCGACTCTTGCGACCTCGCATCATTGGAAGGAACTGATGGATCATGTCCATCATTCCCAGAACGTTGACATCGAATTGACGCTGCCACTGATCTCTGGTGACGAGTTCTAAGGGACCGGCAACTGCGATGCCAGCGTTGTTAACTAATCCATCGATCCCATTCGGAAAGCGGCTTCGAATGTCGCCGACTGCCGCCGCTATCGATTGCGAATCCTCAACGTCGATTTGCAGGGGGATAATCTGATCAGAAGCCGCGCTGAGGTTTTCTAGGTCTGCCCTCTTCCGAACTCCCGCAATCGGCTGAAAACCACGTTCCACCAGTCGCATCACCGTCGCGCGGCCGATCCCACTGGAACAACCCGTGACCAAGACGACGGGACGATCGCTTTGATGATTCATAGTGATCTGGCGTTGGCGTGTTGATCGATAAGCGACACGACACGATTCCCGGAATGCCCCTCACGGTCGCAACTAAGCCGCAGCGGTCCATCGTGAGAGTGAATTCGTGGAACGATCTGAACTTTCTTTATTCTCGGTGATCACAGTGGACTCGATGGCAAAAATCATCCACCCTTCGCTCGCACGATCAGCGTTCGTTTGTCATCATGTCGTCGGATCACCCTGCGATCAAACGTCCCAAGTAGACACGATCTTATTCGTCCCATGTGGTTTTCGACTTTTCTTTTCAAAAATCTAAGGCGGCGCCCGCTGCGTTCGCTCCTAACGATCACGGCCGTGGCACTTGGTGTGGGTGCGGTGGTGTCATTGGTAGGCATCGCCGTCGGATTCAAGGCTTCCTTCTTGAAACTCTATGGAGAAGTTGGCGTCGATCTACTGGTCATTAAGGGTAGGGTCGGAAGGCAGTTGGAGAGTGGGATCCCCGAGTCAATCTGTGATCAGATTCTGGCGATCGATGGTGTAGAGGAGGTCATCCCGGGGCTGAACGATGTGATTAGTTTCCCGGATCAAGACTTGTACATGGTCGTGGTGAATGGATTCGTTCCTGAGTCGAAAGTCTTTGAACACTTTCAATTGAGAGATGGCCGATATCTTCGCGAGGCAGATGCAAAGAAAATCATGCTCGGCCAGATCCTGGCGGAGAATCTCGATAAGCAGGTCGGAGATCAAGTCGAGGTATACGAGGAAGAGTTTTTCGAGGTCGTGGGCATCTTTGACAGCTTCAGCGTGATCGAGAGCGGATCTTTGGTGATGTCCATGCACGAGTTGCAACCACTGATCGGACGAGAAGAGCAAGTCCTGGGCATCAGTGTGTTGACGACGGATTCCACGGATTCCGATGCGTTAAATCGGATTCGCGGCCAGATTGAAGCCTTGGAGCCAGGCATTGTCGCTCGGGAAGCGCGTGAACACATCGATTCACTTACGGAGATTCAATTGGCCAGTGCGATGGCTTGGTTGACCTCAGCGATCGCGCTATTGATCGGCGGTGTCGGCGTGATGAACACGATGATCATGACGGTTCAAGAGCGGACCCGCGAGATTGGTGTTCTCCGTGCAATCGGATGGCGACGTATTCGAGTGATCAAAATGATCTTGGCAGAGTCGTTGATCTTGGGAGCGATCGGCGCGTTGGTGGGTGTGATTGGGGCAGTGATCATCGTCAAAACACTAACCAGTTTGCCAACGGTCAACGGTTTGATCGACGGACAGATTCAACCGATCGTCGTTGTTTATGGGATCGTCCTGGCGATGGTGGTTGGCTTAGCTGGCGGATTGGTGCCAGCTCTGATCGCGTCGCGAATGACACCGACCGATGCCTTGCGCCAAGAGTAGGTATCGCTCGGCGTGACGATTGGTAGCCTTACTCGAAGGTCACGCCTCGCGTGACGACGCCTCATACAAAATGTTGAGTCACCGATTGCTCCCCTGTCGTGGCGGAGTCGTTGAAGTCTGACGGCATTCGGAGCATGTCCTACGGGTTACTTCGCTGCGTGATTCGCACTTGACTCAGGGAATTGGATACGGCGGCGACGAGTGTCTTTAAATCACTTGCGGTCAGCTGTTTTTTGCCGGCGACTTGTTTGAGTTGAGCCGACATCGGGACGGACTTACCTCGAGGCAACGACTCCAGTGCGAATCGATCGGGCGTGGGGATTGACGATAACAACCCACCGTCAGAAACATGGATGCGACGGTCCTCACGATAACCGCTCGGAAGCCACTGCATATCTTGCGATGCAACTTGGTAACTTGCACCGCCCTGGTCATCTAACAACCAAACCAAGAAACCGAGTTTGCCCGAGCTAGGTGAAACCCAGATGAAGTGACGCACAAATCGTTTATCGTGCTCACTACCGACAACCATATTGGCTTCAGCATCAAAGACGATCATTTGGTTCGTGCGCGCAACTTGCACGATGTCGTCTAGGCAGTCTTCATTGCCTCCCAAAACCGCGCGGTCAATGCGTCCGAGGTCAGCACCGTAGCGATTGGCGGTGTCTTGCGTAACGACAATCTTTTCACCCTTGATATTCATCGCGAACCCAACGCCAACTCTGTCCAACAGATAGAACGTCTGGCCACCTTGATTCAAGGCAGTCACATTCGCAAGCACGGTGAATTGGAACATGCTCGCATAACGTTGTGCAAAGTGTGGAAGACTATCGATGTCTCCGGATGCGAGTCTCGGTTCGACCAACGTCACTAGATTGGAATAACCAGCTTCCTTTTCTTTTCCCAAGACGATTCCGTGCGCGAGCCGGGGTACGGGACGGCGAGATAAATCGACCGCCGTCGATCGATAGGTGCCCGAGTCTGTTTCGTCGGCAAAGGCACGACCGGCACCCGTTAGCAAGGCTGCCAAAGAGATAACGGCAAACACTACAACAGCCGTGGAAAGCGACTGCCGAAGCGCATCAACTTGACCTGCCGTCGAACGAATTTTCGAGTTCATGACGAACACCTCGCGTTACTCCGTTTTTGAATCCCAGTCGTGTTTGCGCAGATCGCACTGGCAACACCGCTCGGAAACTCCTGTTTTTCCAATGCGATCGTATTGGCCCTTGCCGCCGCGGGTCAACGGACGTTGTCAGATCCAGCCCTTTTCACGATAGCCCCAGGCAGTCTGTCGGATCCGCTCCTCGAGTGACACTTGGAACTCAAATCCATATTGCTGACATAAACGATGATTGTCACACGTCCAGTTGCCAGCCATCGCCTCCCGCATTTTGTCGCAATTCAGAAGCGGTTTAACGCCCAAAAGGCGGGTGAGCCCTGAGTTGGTTGCGGCGATTGCCCAGCAAACGGATTTTGGCACGGAAATAACCCGAACGCGTTTTCCACCCGTTACTTCCCGGACAATGGTGGCGATTTCCGGGAATGTCATCGGAGGGTCTTGGGCAAGAAACACGACACCTGGGTTGGCTTGGCTCGGTCCACGCAGATCGTCGTCGCGACAATTCGGTCGGAGGTAAGGTTGATCTGTCGCGGTGGCGACACGCGTGATCGCCGCGACTAAGTCTTGGACATGGATCAGTGAATAGGCAGCACTTTCTCGGCCGGGCAAAAAGACCCAGCCCGATTTGGCCGTTTTGAACAGACTCAACATGAACCGATCGGTTGCCCCGAACACGGAGGGCGGTCGGACAACGCGGATCGGCAACTGATCGGCGAACGAGTGCAGTTCTTTCTCGGCAGCCCGTTTACTGTGACCGTAATCCGAAACGGGGCATGGCGGATCTGCCTCGGTGCGACCGAGGGTCGCTGCTGGACCGGCTGCGGCAAGAGAAGAGACAAATAGCAGGGTCGGTGGATTCGCTTGGGCAGCGCATTCCTGAGCGACTGCCCGCGTTCCTCCGCGATTGACCCGGTCAAATTCCGTGCCCGTACGGGCGATCGTGCAACCAGCCAAATGAACCACCAAATCACAGCCGGAGAATTTTCCTGCGAGTGTTTCCGGTTTTGTGATATCACCAACCACGGTGCGAATACCCTGGCGGTGTGAGAAGTTCGTTTGCGCTCGATGTAACAGTGCTGTGACATCGTGTCCAGAAAGGACGAGATGGTCGATGAGCTGATGTCCGATGAAGCCGGCCGCCCCCGTTACTGCGATGCGCATTACTATCCCAGCACGTTTGGAAAAACGCCATCGATTGGGCTATTCTCTTGGCAATCGACGGAGAGCAAACTTGAAATCGAAACTTTGATCGACCCCTGCGAAACTGCCAATCTGCGCTCCCGTTTCTTGAGATGATTCGTCTTCCACATTCCAATACTCAATGCACGACCTTGATCAAGCTGCTGAGCGATCGGGCGGATGGTCGCTGCGCGAATCATGGGTTCACTTTCTTTCGAGGCGACGATCAAGCGGATGAGTGGCTTCGGTATGGTCAGCTTGATCAGCACGCAAGAAAAGTCGCTTCGCAGCTGCTAGCCAAGTCCAACGGTACGTCCTTTCCGCAAGCGGCGTATGCACCACGAGTCGCCATCCTCTGTCCACCTGGGCCATCATACCTCAAGGCATTGTTTGGCGCTTTGTATAGCGGAATGATTGCGGTCACGGCTTATCCGCCACGAGCGCGCAGACGTGATGAACGACTGGATGCTGTGATTGAGGATTCCGGCGCAACGTTCGCACTCGTGGATGCAACCGTTTATGAACGCCGAGATCAGATTCTCAAGTCCTCACCCGCACTTGGAAATCTGCAGTGGATCAACGTTGACGACTTGAGTCCGCTGGCGACGGACACGTTACCGCAACAAATTGGAGCTGACGACGTTGCTGTGCTGCAATACACATCAGGTTCCACACGTCAGCCGAAGGGTGTCTGCCTGACTCATCGCAACCTGCTTGCAAATCTAAAGATGATCTATGAAGCGTTCGAGATTGAACGCTTTCGCGACACTTGGAGCGTCACTTGGTTGCCACCCTATCACGACATGGGATTGATCGGTGGCTTATTGCAAGTGCTTTACGCAGGTGAGTGTTCGCACGTTCTTCCGCCAGCCTCGTTTGTGCAACAGCCAATTCGTTGGCTGCGCGCCTTGATGAAGTACAAGGCCACCGTCAGTGGTGGTCCGAATTTTGCCTACGACACCTGCGTGGAACGGATTACCGAAGCCGAACGGAAAACGCTTGATTTAAGCTCTTGGACATTGGCGTTTACGGGTGCCGAGCCGATTCGATCGGCGTCGCTGCAGCGGTTCGCGGACACGTTCTCCCATACAGGATTTCAATCGACTGCGTTCTTTCCTTGCTACGGCTTGGCCGAAGCAACCTTGATTGTGTCTGGTGGGCCGCGCAGTCGTGCAACAAAAGTCGCGACACCAAAAACTTCAACCCAGGATCAAGACCCGATTCCAAGAGTTAGCTGCGGTTCGATTCCCGCGGGCCAACAGGTTCGTGTTGTCGATCCGGAAAAGCTCGTGCCTCTTGCGGATGGATCCGTCGGAGAGTTGTGGGTTGCCGGAGACAATATCAGTCCAGGCTATTGGCAGCAGTCGGACGCGACGAACGAAGTGTTTTACCACTCATTGCCGGGTGAATCCGTACGTTTTTTACGCACCGGCGATCTGGGTTTTCTGCACGAGGGCGAGGTGTACGTGTCGGGTCGTTTAAAGGAAATGATCATCCTTCGCGGCCGAAACTTTCACGCAAACGACATCGAAGATGCACTGATCGGTTGTGATGATCTCATCATTCCCAATGCATCAGCAGCCTTTGAATCGGAGTCACCTGATGGTTCAGAACTGATCATTGTGCAGGAAGTTGAGCGAACAGATGATGCACGACTGATTGAAGTTCAACACGTCATTCGAGCACGATTGGTCGAAGCCTTTGATCAAGCACCGGACAGAGTCGTGCTGATCTCCAAGAGAAAACTTCCGAAGACTTCGAGCGGAAAAGTCAAACGCTCAGAGGCAAAGCAGCTGTATTTAGGAGGAAAGCTAAAAGGACTGGTGGATGATGCCGTTGTATCGGAGTCGACGGAAGAAATCGGGGATGCGGCTCCAGTCGAAACCCCTGGGAGCGTCGACTGTGACTCCGCGGAAGTCACCCACTGGATAGTGCAACGTCTTGCCAATCAGATGCACATCGATGTGAAAGATGTTGATGTCACGCGTCCATTTGTCCAGTACGGTCTGGATTCGGTAAGTGCCGTGCAGATCGCTTCGGAATTGGAAGCGATGGTCGGGCGGCAACTTCCTGCGACCCTGTTTTATGAAGCGCCGACCATTGCTGCTGTAGTAGAGCAATTGAATTTGGATTCTTCACCTGATGTGGAATCCAAGAGTGATATCGTCCTTGCGAGTTCAACTCAGTCGTCAAATGAGATCGCGATCATTGGTGTGTCCTGCCGATTGCCCGGTTGCGATTCCGTCGACGCATTTTGGGGGTTGTTGCGGAAAGGTGATAACGCAGTCATTCATCCGCCATCAGGTCGTGAACACTGCGTCAACGATTATGCAACCACACGCCGCGCAGGTTGGATTACGGAGCCAGATCGTTTCGACGCGGCCTTGTTTGGGATTTCGCCTCGTGAGGCGCGTAGCATCGACCCGCAACATCGACTGCTATTGGAAACGACTTGGCGCGCGATCGAAGATGCAGGGATTGATCCGTTACGCCTGAGTGGAAGCAAAACCGGCGCGTACATCGGCATTTCGAATCGTGACTACGAGCGCGTGACGCTGAACGCAGGTGCGGAGTTGTCAACGTATTCCATGACGGGGAACGCGGCCAGTATGGCGGCGCACCGACTCTCGTATCATCTCAATCTGCAGGGACCGAGTTTGGCAATTGACACGGCCTGTTCGTCGTCTCTGGTTGCGCTGCATCAAGCCGTACGAGGCATTCAAACAGGTGACTGCGACAGTGCAGTCGTTGCCGGCGTGAATCTGATTCTGAGTCCGGAAGTGTCGCAAACATTATCCGATGCGGACATGCTGTCTCCAGATGGTCTTTGCAAAACGTTCGATGCTCGGGCGAACGGTTACGTTCGCGGTGAAGGATGTGTCGCGGTGATGTTAAAACCGCTTCGCGATGCACTTCGAGATGGCGATCCCGTGCGCGCCGTGATACGCGGGACGGCTGTGAATCAGGATGGTCTTACCAATGGAATCACGGCTCCGAATGGTGATTCGCAATCTCGTTTGTACCGTGCCGCACTCTCAGAAGCTTCCGTGGACCCGAGCCAGATCACACTGCTGGAGGCACACGGAACTGGAACGCCCTTGGGTGATCCGATCGAGGTTCGCAGTTTGCAATCGGTCTACGAATCTACCAGTTCCCGCGACAACGCCTGCTACTTAAGTGCCGTTAAGGCAAACGTCGGACACTTGGAGGCGGCCGCCGGGCTCGCGAGTCTGCTGAAAGTGATCTTGCAGCTTCAGCATCGTGAAACGACCCCGCAACCGAACTTCAATCAGCTGAATCCGCAGATTGAATTGCGTGATTCGCGTTTGACGATTCCTCAATCACCGATTCCATGGTCGTCCTCACAGCCTCGATTTGCCGCAGTGAGTTCGTTTGGTTTTGGAGGGACAAACGCACATGTCATTATTAGTGAGAGTCGGTACGCAAACTCAGAACGAGCCAAGCCGGTTCACGATGATTCCGTTCCTTCATCCATTCAGTCCGCGTCTCTGGTGACACTCTCGGCCTTCAACGCTGAACGATTGAAAGAAGTCGCGGCGGCTCATGCTCGTTTGGTCGATGATGCAAAAGAACTTCACACGATCGCTTCAGCCACTCACCAGCAGAAGACTTCCCATCGCCATCGTATCGCGGTTGTTGGCGAGACCGGTGAGAGAATCGCAAATCGTCTTCGTCAATTTGCTTTGGGTGAATCGTCCAAAAAGTTCTTCTCGGCCGTCGCGCCAGTGGATCGTGACGTTTCGATTGGCTTCATGTATTCAGGGCAAGGTGGTCAGTACGTTGGGATGGGTCACGAGTTGTATAGCCGCTCCACGACATTCCGATGGTGGGTTGATCGTTGTGATGAATTGCTCGAGCAAGAGTTTGGGTACGGCGTCGGACCGGTTATCGCATCGAAGCCCACCCAAAACGGTGCCGTTGCCAGAATTCTCGAAGGTCCCGGTTCTCAAACCAGTCTGTTTGTTTTTCAGCTCGCAATGACAGAGATGCTCACTGAATGGGGCATTCGGGCGAGTTGTGTGTTGGGACACAGCATGGGTGAGTACGCCGCCGCCGTTTTTAGTGGTGTCATGCAATGGCAAGATGCTCTTCGATTGACGGCGACGCGTGCTCGACATGTCGCTTCCCTCGATTCAAACGGATCGATGTCGGTCGTTTTCGATACGCCCGAGTCAGTGCAGAACCGTTTGGACACCTTGAACGAAGATTTGACGATTGCCGCCGTCGATGGGCCTCGGCATACGGTCGTATCGGGTGACCGCAGCGGAATGGCTGTATTGGAGCAGCTCTTACAAAGGGAAGGTATTGCATCGAGTCCACTGCGCATCACGCACGCGTTTCATTCACATCACATGGACCCGGTACTTGCCACGATCCGTCAAACGGTGGAAGCGTTCAAGCTTTCGTCGCCGGATACAAATTTCATCTCAACGATGACCGGTGGCGTCGTGTCCCAAGAATTATGTGATGTCGATTATTGGATGCAACAGAGTCGTCGGCCGGTGCAGTTTGTTGCAGGCTTGGAGTCTCTGCAGCAAGCTGGCTGTGACGTGTTAATCGAAATCGGTCCTCATCCGATCCTTTGCAAACTAGGGCAGCAGAATACAAGCATCAAACTTGATTACCGTCCCACGCTCACTCGAGGCGATGACGGATGGAAATCACTGCTGCAAGCGATCGCCGATTTGTATGTGCGTGGTGTGGAGGTGGACTGGAAAGCGTTCGATGCGAATCGGACTGGTGAGCACCGTGTGATTCTGCCTGGATACCCGTTTCGCCGGGAGAGTTTTTGGGTTGAAGAGGGACGACACGAACAAACTGTAGGGGAATCGGAAAACAGAGGCACACGTTCACTGAGTGATCTTGTGATCGCGGACTTCGTTCAGAGTCGAAAGGCCATCCATACAAACGCACAACAAGAGTTAGGCGTTTCTGGTGACAGCGACTTGCAAAGCTATCGCCGAGCAATGATCCAAGTCGATCAATGGGTCGCCAAGTACATGCTGCTGGCCGTTGACGGAGTCACATCGGAATCGGGTGTTGGAGCCGTGATCGACCCACGGCGTCTGATTGAGCGAGGCGAGCTTGCACCACAGCACCTTCGTTTGATGGGGCAGATATGCAAGACGCTCACGCAAGATGGTTGGCTGCGTCAACACGGGGTCGGAAGTTGGCAGCTTGCATCGCCACCGTCTTTCTCTCTCGAAGATCTTCGTCAACAAACAGAACAGTTGTTGGGTGATTCGTTCGCAGCAAAGCATGAATTGCGTTTGGTAAAGCGGTGCGGTGAGGCGTTGACGGCAGTGCTGACAGGTCAGGTCGACCCGCTCACATTGCTCTTTCCACACGGTGAGACGCGCGATCTGGAATCGCTGTACCGGGCATCACCGCTCGCCAGCGCCAGTAATCGATTGGTTGCTGAAACCGCGATGGCCGTTTCGCAAGTGCATGCGCGGTTAAAACCCACACGGCGTCTTCGAGTGTTGGAAGTGGGTGCGGGAACGGGTGGTACGACATCAGCTGTCCTGCCAGCATTACATCCGCAAATCGCAACCTACGTTTTCACCGATGCGTCACCGTTGCTGGTTGCGGATGCTTCAAGTCGGTTTAATCACGAACGCGTTGAATATTGCCATCTCGATATCGAACGCTCACCTGCGGCGCAGGGTTTTGAAGCGGGTTCGTTCGACTTAGTCATCGCAGCGAATGTTTTGCACAGCACGAAAGAGTTGCGTTCAACGCTCGTGAATATCAGCGAACTACTGCATCCGAACGGGTTCTTGATCGCACTTGAAGGTGTCAGGCAAGAGCGGTTCTTGGATCTTGTCTTTGGTTTGACCGACGGTTGGTGGCGGTTCAGTGATTTGGAATGGCGCGCGGACTATCCACTGATTGAAGAATCAAAGTGGATGGAAGTTTTGCGTGCATGTGGTTTTTCAAACCCGGCTGTGATGGATTACCCAGTCGGTGAAGCCTTGGCGCGCGAGTACCAAACCGTACTGTTGGCCGGTGCCCCCAGTTCTGGAAAAACGAGAGTTGAGCAAAAGCGGCCCGAAGCCAGAGAAGAACCAACGACGGCCCATCGACATCTGCCGTCTTCCCCGGACGACGACTGGTTGGCGACATTTCGCACGGGTGGTTTCGATGAACGACGTACGTTGCTGGAGTCTTTTCTTCGACAAAACGTAGGGGCTGTTCTTGGATCCAAACCCGAAGCGCTCGATATCGATCAACCCGTAAGCAATCTCGGAATCGATTCGCTAATGGCGATCCAATTGAAGAATCAATTGGAACGCGTGTTGGGGCTCTCCGTCCCCATGGTTGCTTTTTTGGAAGGAAAATCGATTCGCCAATTGATCGACTTGGCGCTTACTTCGGAGTCCGGTCCCGACTCGAAAGCGGGGACATCGGACATTAAAGAGGGAATAACAGATACTGGGCCAGCCGCTTCCCCATCGGCGGCTGACCCGCAACCTGTCGTGCTTGGTCCGATGTCGGACGGACAACGCGCGTTATGGATGATTTACCAACGCTCACCTAAAAGCCCCGCATACAACTTTGCCTTTGCAGCTCGTACACGTCACCGAATCGACTTGGCAGTGATGACGACGGCCTGTCGTATCCTGCTCGAACGCCATCCCGTTTTGCGAACGCTCTATCGCCTCGAGGAATCTCAGCCCGTTCGTGTTCTGAGTCAATCGAGCGAAGTACAGATCTCCGAACGCGATTGTTCAGGATGGGACGAGGAGCGGTTGGTGCGGTGGATCCGACGTCAATCGGATCTGCCATTCGATTTGGAAAACGGTCCAGTCATTCGTTTTTCACTCCTGCGATGCGATAAGACGGATGTTCTTGCGATCGCCATGCATCACATTGCGGCAGATTTGTGGTCGATGGATACCTTGGTCCAAGAACTCGTGAAGCTGTATGGGGGCATCTCAAAAGGAGAGATGATCGAGTTAGATCCATTAACCGCCACGTACGATGACTACGTGCGTTGGGAGGCGAGTCTTGATCACACGGAGTCGGGCAAGCAGTTGTGGGCACACTGGCGGGATCGGTTGCAAGATGCACCCCACACATTGGCACTACCAACGACTCGACGCCGACCCAACGAGCAGACATTTCAAGGTGATTCCATTGAGTGGACGATCTCACCGGAAGTAGTTGCGTTGCTCCGTGACTTGGCCTTGTCCGAACGGACGACGATGTTCACGGTATTGCTTACCGCGTACCAGGTCTTTCTCGCTCGCATTTGTGAACAAGATGATTTTTTGGTCGGGACGATATCCGCCAGTCGCGGCCAGTCTGAATGGGAAGGCGTTGTCGGTTATTTCCTCAACCAATTGGTGCTTCGTACACAGATCAATGGTTCGCCAAGTTTTCGAGATGTACTTCGTGATTCACAACGCGAAATCCTCGACGCACTGGAGCATCAGAGCTTTCCTTTTTCGAAACTCGTCGAACGAATCCGTCCGCCACGCGATGCAAGCCGTCCGCCGCTCGTGCAAACGATGTTCATTTGGGATCGACCGCGAAATCTTTCCCGTGAGTCGATTGCCGAATCCGATACGGGTCTTGTGGGAATGCAGCCGCTGTTAATGGAGCAACGTGGAGCTCCGTTTGATCTGACGCTGATTGTCTTTGATCTCGATGGTCAACTGAAATGTAAGTTGCGATACAACACCGATCTATTTCATCCCGAGGTGATGGAATCGCTATCGGGTAGTTTGCAGACCCTAATGGAGGCTGTCGCAAACGATCCTGATAGGCAAGTGCGTTCGGTTGCGTTGCTGCCGAACGCTCAACAAGAGCAACTGACGGATTGGAACGCGAACGATTTTCCATTTGAGCCTCAAAAGTCGACCTGTTCGCTCTTTCAAGAATGGGTGAGGCGAACACCAAATGCGACGGCAATCGAATCGGATGACGAGTCCTTGTCGTACGCTGAGGCAGATCAACGTTCCAATTCGATCGCCCGTCGATTGCGGGACGACCGAGTCGCGAGCGGTGACCTGGTCGCGATCCTACTTCCTCGCGGGCTCGATGCGATCGTCACGATGCTTGGTGTTTGGAAAACGGGGGCTGCCTTTCTAGCGCTGGACCCAAACCAGCCGACGGCTCGATTGCAAGACATGTTGGCTGATGCGTCACCTTCCGCGCTCGTAACGGATGCGTCATACGCGGGTCACGAAAGTTTGCATTTTGAATGTCGAATGCACGACTTTCATGACAGCCAAGGATCCGGTCACGATTTTTGCGTTGCTGGGGTGGATCCCAACTCACCTGCGTATGTGATCTACACTTCAGGCTCGACCGGTCGTCCGAAGGGAGTCGTGTTAACACATCGTGGCTTGGCGAACTTGGCTTCGGCGCAAAAGCTGACGTTTGATATTACAACCGAGGATCGATGTTTGCAGTTCGCCTCACTCGGGTTTGATGCATCGATCTTTGAAATCACGATGGCTTTTCATGCTGGCGCATGTCTGTACGTGCTCGATCCTGAGGTGACACGATCCTCTGCAGAGCAGTTTGTGGACACCATTCGCCGTTGCCGTGTTAGCGTCGCGACGTTGCCACCTTCGTTGTTGGCGACTCTACCCGCTGAGAATCTCCCTGATTTGCAGACACTCATTGCCGCGGGTGAGGTTTGTTCCGCTGAGCTTGTTCGAAAGTGGGGTGAGGATCGGCGATTGTTCAACGCCTATGGGCCAACCGAGGCGACGGTTTGGGCAACGATCGAGTTGTGCGAGTGTGATGGTCGAGAACCTACCATCGGGCAACCGATCTCCAACACGCATGCATACATCGTGGACCAACGGATGCAACCGATGCCATTGGGGATACCTGGAGAGCTCTGCCTCTCGGGCCCGGGCTTGGCGATCGAATACAAGAACATGCCGGCGGCTACAGCAAGCGCATTTGTACCCAATCCGTTCGAAGATCGATGTGACGCGGTGATGTACCGCAGCGGTGATCGCGCTCGGTGGACGAACGACGGACGTTTGGAGTTTTTGGGTCGACGGGATGACCAAGTCAAGCTGGACGGTTATCGCATCGAGCCTGACGAGATTGCTTCGGCGATTCGAGAATGGGAAACGATCGAAAACGCCGTCGTGGCATGCCGTCAAATCGGCACGTCAATGGCCCTCGTCGCGTATGTGGTTTTCGACTCTCCGGATGATCTCAAGCACTCGGACGATCCGGATTCGGACGCCGAACTGGATGCTTTGCGACGTCATTTGGCTTCCCGATTACCAAGTTATTTGCTTCCCAAGCAGTTCGTCATCTTGGAGCAGTTTCCAGTCAACGCAAGTGGCAAAGTCGACATCGCTGCTTTACCCATGCCGGATGCGATTCGTCAGCGAGTGGTCGCACCTCGGTCCGTGACGGAAGTTGCCTTGGTGGAAATTTGGAGCGAGGTTCTCGAGCTGGATGACATTGGGATTGATGATAATTTTTTTGACTTGGGCGGTGCCTCACTTCAGGCGTTGCAGGCAGCCGATTTAGTGTCGAATCGCGGCATGCCGATCAGTGCCGAAAACTTGTTTCAATTCCAAACCATTCGTGAACTCGCAAATGCGATCGACACGTCTTCAGAGCAGACCGTTGCGGACGAATATCAATGCGATGTACAGAACGCTTCTCTGGGCGACCATGAGTCTCTCGGCCGCTCGCGCAGTGATGAAAACGTCAATGCAATCGAACATCAGCAGTCAACGATCGATGCTTCCCTTGATGACTATCGAATGGTCGTTGAGAGTCTGGGAATTCATTTGCCGGCGGAGATTGTTACGACGGAGCAAGTCGTTGCAGACTGCGAACGTAAACTTGATTTTCCTCTCGAGCGGATGACAGGGATTCGTTCGCGTCGCATGGCCGGACGGGATGAGTTTTCGATTGATCTTGCTCGACGAGCGGCCCAAAATTGTCTAGCGAATTCACGCTATGAAGCGACCGAACTTGATTTGATTATCGCTTGCAATATCTCCCGGTACGACGGCCCAGATTTCCAGATCTCCTATGAACCTTCAACGGCGTCGAAGTTGAAGCAACAGATCGGAGCCAGCTCGGCCGTCGCGTTTGACGTTTGCAATGCGTGCGCAGGTTTCTTTACCGCTCTGCAAATCGCTGAATCGAAATTGCTCGCCGGCGAAGTTCGTCGCGTCATGATTGTCAGTGGCGAGTACATCACGCATTTGACCAAAACAGCGCAGCGGGAAATCGATGGATTTCTGGATCCGCGACTTCCCTCCCTGACTCTCGGAGATGCTGGTGCGGCGGTCATCGTGGAGTTGACCGATCAGAATGTTGGATTTGATGCGCTCAAACTCTATACATCCGCAAGTCACTACGACTTGTGCATTGCGAAAGCGACCGATCAACCGCATGGCGGTGCCGTGATGCTAACCAAGGCAATCAAAGCCGCTGCGGTCACGCTAGAGCACTTAGTCGGCCATGCGCAGCGCACGGTTGAAGCAAGGAAATGGGATGCCGATGACGTCAACCATGTCATTATGCATCAAACGTCATCGACCACTTTGGATGGCGCCATCGAAGCGTTGAATCGACACTTTGGAAAGACGATTTGCGATCACAACAACACCGTCAACAACTTGCGCGATCGTGCAAACACTGCAAGCACGACGCACTGGGTCGCCGTGATGGACTTGATTCGGCAAGGGCGTATTCAAACGGATGATCAAGTTGTATTTGCCATCAGTGGTTCGGGACAAACGGTTGGAACCGCTTTGTACAAGTTCGATGATCTTCCCGAACGTGTTGGAAATGGACATGATTCTCCAGAAAAGGAGCGTTTGCCCCTACCGGTTCCTAAACGGACTTTCGGCGTTCGCATCGTGGCTGCAGCCACCGATTCAGGAGCCACTGAGTCCAACCAACAAGTATTCACGGAATATCGTGTGGTTAATTCCGCGATACACGCCACGCAAGTCTGCTTGGAAGCAGTTGGTTGGAAGCCGAACGATGTTGAGCTGCTTATTCACGCGGGAGTGTATCGTGATCAGTTCTTGAGCGAGCCGGCCGTCGCGGCGATTGTTGCTGGTGAACTGAAAATGAACGATCGGATGCCGCATGATCCAGCGCGACAGACACTCGCTTACGATTTGAGTGATGCGGGTCGCGGTTCGCTTGCAGCGATGAGTGTGGTCGCTTCCAGCATTAGGATGGGGCGGGCTAAACGTGGTTTGGTAACGGCTTCCGAGATTGAAAATGAAGTTGCGGACAATCTGAGCCGCGGTGTTGCGGAAGTTGGATCAGCGATTGCATTGCAAGTGACGGACGAGGTTGACAAGGGCTTTGGCGACTTCTTTTTTCGGTCTTACCCGCAGTTTTCCAGTGCATTGGTCACGACTACCAAACTTCACCAGGGTAGAGCCGTTCTTGCCATTGAACGTACAGAACAATTGGAAGACGCGCTGGTTCATTCCGTTCAAGACTGTGTTTCCGCTTTCTTGGACGCCAACGCCCAATCGATTGATGATTACGACCGTGTTCTAGTGTCTATCCCTGATACCGTCTCATTCGACCGTTTGGCTGCAGTGTTGCGAATGGATGCCGACCGTTTGGTCACGCCAGTTATTTCGTTCAAGGGTGATGCGTTTACGTCGGGTCTGGCGTTCATGTGGCAGCGCTTGATGGAGTTCGAAAGGATTGACAATCAACGTTGGTTACTGGTCGCCGCCGGAGCAGGTATCGAGGTGGGTTGTGTTGAATACCGACATTGATGTGTTTTCCGATAGCGGAGCAAACGACTTGTTGAATCAAGTGAATTGATGGATAGAGCTGCAACTAACGAAGAGCACTATGTCGTCGTTCGAAGCGAGGCAGGCCGGACATCATGCTGGCCAGTTGACGCGGAAATCCCTCGTGGATGGACGGCCTCTTCAACGATCGGTACTAAGGAGCATTGTCTTTCTGAAATCGAAAGATGCGTGACGGCTGAGTCGCCTGCGGAATCGCCTAATAACGATCGCTTGAAAATGTCATTGATGTTCTTCGGTGATTCAGAGGACGACACTACGGGCAACAAGTATCGCTTGCTTCTGGAATCAGCGGAATTTGCCGATGAGAATGGATTTGAAGCGATCTGGCTGCCCGAAAGACACTTCACGCGTTTCGGATGTTTGTATCCCGATCCGGCTGTGCTGCACGCTGCATTGGCCATGCAAACGAAGCGACTGAGACTTCGAGCGGGCAGCGTGGTGTTACCGCTGAATGAGCCGATTCGTGTAGCCGAGCAATGGTCCGTCGTTGACAATCTCTCGAATGGACGTGTCGAGTTAGCCTTTGCATCGGGTTGGCATCCGGATGACTTTGCGTTGATGCCTGACGCGTACGATGATCGCTACCAACGAATGCTCCGTGGGATCGAGGATGTCCAGCAACTTTGGCACGGTGAATCGATCCAACGACAAAACGGTGCCGGAGATTCAATTCGGCTGCGAAGTTACCCTTCGCCGTCGCAAACAGCATTGCCGATTTGGCTCACTGCAGCTGGCAACCCTGAAACGTTTCGACGGGCCGGTGAGCTTGGTTTTGATGTACTCACACATTTGTTCCATCAAGATGTAACAGAGCTTCACGAAAAGATTGCCGTTTATCGAAAAGCCCGACGTCACGCTGGGCACCATGATCCACATGGTCGTGTAGCGGTGACCTTGCACGCGTTTGTTGGAAATACGATCGGTGAGGTAAAGCAGAAAGCGGGTGAGCCTTATTGTGAATACATCAAGTCGAACTTGAGCCTTTTGAAACAACTTGCGTTCAGTCAGAAACAGTCCGTCGATCTCGAATCGCTGCCCAGCGAAGAGTTGGATCACATGATTCGATGGCTGCTGGACAAGTTTATTGGCGGACGTTCCCTGATGGGAACCGTCGCGTCTTGCGCCAAGACCTGTCAGGAATTGGCTGAGATCGGTGTAAGCGAAATCGCGTGCTTGCTCGACTTTGGGCCAAATACGGACGATGTGCTCGCCCATCTTCCTCAATTGGCAAAACTGAATGAGCAGATAGGAACGATTTCCGTAAACCGGTCATGAAAAGGCTATTTGTTTTTCATGGCGGCTGATGTTTCGTCGCGGCAAATACGACCATCTCGCACTTCGATGACGCGTTCTGCTCGTTCGGCTACCTCATGGCTGTGCGTGATCAACACGATGGTCATCCCACGGTCTCGATGCAGCGACTCAAAGAGTTCGAGGATTTCTTCGCCGGTGTTGGAATCAAGGTTTCCGGTCGGTTCGTCGGCCAGCAACAACTGCGGGTCATTGGCCAAGGATCGAGCGATGGCGACGCGTTGTCTTTCTCCCACGGACAATCGTGACGGTAAATGATCACGACGGTGTGACATGCCAACCACATCCAGCAATTCGGTCGCTCGCTTCGACCGTTCCTTGGCCGAACGTGAAGTCTCGAACATGGGGATTTGAACGTTCTCAATCGCCGTGAGCGTCGGTAGTAAGTAAAACGATTGAAAGACGTAGCCGATCTGTTGGGATCTCAGTTGATCCAATGCCCGGCCGGAAGTGATGCACACTCCACCGAATCGGACTTGACCCGATGTAGGCTGATCCAAGCCTCCAAGCAGATTCAAAAGAGTCGACTTTCCACTTCCGCTGGGACCAACTATCGCAATGAAGTCGCCGTGGTGGATCGCCAGGGAAACTTCATCCAGGGCCAATACATCACCATCGGTGTACTTTCGCGATATCGCGTCCGCGACGACCAACGGTTCGTGTTTTGATTCGGTATCAGTCATTGTGAGTTACACTGTCGATCGTGAAGCAGGCGAAGGATGATATTCTTGACGATCGGTGGCCATTGTACAGGGTCCCGCAATTGCTGATTTCAAGGTGTGTGTATGCGTGGAATCATTCTCGTATTGGCTGTGTTTGTCGGACAGGTGATCGCACCACGGAATGCGCGGTCAGCCGAACCGACCGAATCTTTTTTGAAGAGTCTTCCAGCTGGTGTCTTTTTGCAAAGCAGTGCGCTCGTGGCGGAAGCTCAAACGGAGACCATCGCGCAGCGGCTGGGTGCTGAAATCGATCGGCTAACCAACTCGAAGTTGCGTGTCCAGGGACGTGCCATCCAGGTCAATGCCATCACGGCTCGCACAGAAACGGATGCCAAGCACATTCACACCGTAATCGGTCGCAACAAGCCTGATCCCTTTTGTTTTCGGCGTGGCAAACTTGTGATCGAGTACGTCGGGCGAGGCGTTGATGAGGCGCTAGCGCTCAAGACATCGTTTGAACTCGGTCTGATTGAAAAGCCGGACCGAATTGCCTACCGGATTTCCGCGAAACTGGCTGCGGCCGAGACCGTCGATTACATGGCTTGCAATCCTTTGTTTCAGCAGTTCATTCGGCTCGATCAAGGCGACGATTCCGCAAAGTTAGAGATTGGAAAACTCTCGAAGCAGTTCGCCTTCGCTGATACCGTGCGACTTCGAAATCCTGCGTACTATTCGTCAAAGGTTGAGCATCAATTCAGCAAACGACCAACCGGCGAATCCAAAGAAAACGCGCAGGTAAGTTACAAATTTTCTGACCTCCCGAATCGATTGGGCATTCCGTATATCGACGTCGCGATCCAAGTGATCGCGGATAAGGATGGCCTGTACGAAGATCCAAGTGAGCCGCGGGAGAGCCTGACGGCTTCCACCAAACGCTGGCCTGCTAACAATGAGGACTTACGGGCGTTGGCCGGTCGCATTACACAGGGCAAGACAACCAACGAAGACAAGGTTCAAGCAATCCTGGAATGGCTGAAGCCCGGTGCACATATCCGCTATCGCGGCCAGACGGGGTCACGATGGGGAACCGAACATGTCTTCAAGCAAGGGTATGGGCACTGCTGGGATTTTTCCGACTGCTTTGTGACACTCGCGCGTGCGGCCGGTGTACCGAGCCGACAAGTCGCCGGCTGGCTGTACGGTTCGAGTGGTCATGTTTGGGCGGAGTATTTCCGTGAAGGTGTTGGATGGCAACAAGTCGATCCGACCGGTGGCGGAGAGCTTCGCTGTGGCATCTACCACATTCCCTACTTTTCAACCGAAGATGGCGAAATGCCCGTTGTCTACTTAGGCATGCCCACGATTGAACGAGTGACAAACTAGACCGCAAGGGTTTGCAACATGGATCCGCTATCGAAATCAAAACGAACCGTTCGAGGAACGTGGCTTTTTATCGTTGTCCTCCTGTCGGATTTGACTTGGGTGCCGCCGACAATCTGTTGTGCCGCGCCGCAGACCGCAACCTCTGTGGAAGCACGTACGGCATCTTGGAAGCAACATCAAGAGATGCGCAGGGAGTCTCCTTTTCATGAATTCGATTGGCAGTTGATGGGTCCAGCATTTTGTGGAGGACGCATCGAAGCCATTGCGGTCGATCCCCTTCGTAACGCGACCATGTATGTGGGCGTTGGCTCCGGAGGTGTCTGGAAGACAGTTAACAATGGTTTGACCTGGGACCCCATCTTTGACCAACAAGCGACTCTTGCTATTGGCGACGTCGTCGTGTCACCGAGTGATCCGGACACTGTTTGGGTAGGAACCGGAGAGGTCTTGCTGGCACGCTCTAGCTTTCCTGGCATGGGAGTTTATCGTTCAAGCGATGCCGGAAAAACTTGGGAGAATATGGGACTGAAGGACACCCAACACATCGGGCGAATTCAGATTCATCCGACCAACGCGAACATTGTTTATGTTGCCGCAATCGGTCACCAGAACAGTCCCAACAAGCAGCGCGGAGTCTTTCGTACAACGGACGGAGGCCAATCTTGGCAACGCATTCTGTATGCCAATGATGAAGCAGCTGCCATTGACTTAGTGATGGATCCAACCCAACCAAATACGTTGTATGCCAGCTTGTGGCAAAGAGGTGAACCAGGGCAGCATCCGCAGTCTGCAAGCGGTGTGTATAAGACAACAGACGGAGGAACGACTTGGGACCGCTTAGAGAATGGTCTGCCGCATGGAAGCGAAATCGGAAGGATTGGAATTCATATCGCACCGTCAAATCCATCGACGGTCTACGCCCTAGCTGATGAGGGCGAAAAGGACGGTTTCTATCGATCCAACGATGGTGGTGGCACGTGGCAAATGACCAACGATACGTTGCAAGCTCGCTGGGATTGGTGTGAGATCCGTGTGTCACCAGATGACGAAAATACGGTTTACAGTATCGGCCAGAATTCTTTTGTTTCCACTGATGGTGGTAAGACGTTTGAGAAGATTGAGGGCACAATTCTTCATTTGCTTCCGCATGGTGCGACGGTGATCCATTTGGACACGCATGCGATGTGGATCAATCCTGCCAATGCCGATCACGTGATCTTCGGTACCGACGGAGGACTGTTCGTGACGCATGATCGTTGCAAAACGTGGTTGCATCTCAACAACATGCCTGTTGCGGAATGCTATGCCGTCACACACGATCGCATGGAACCCTACAACGTGTATGTCGGCACTCAGGATAACGCTGCACTGTTCGGCCCCAATACTCACCGCTGGAAAGCTGGCGCACCAGACGAATGGGAACACGTGTATCTCGATCCCTGGGGTGGTGGCGATTCTTACTTTACGTACCGCGACCCAACGGATGAGAAAACCATTTACTACGAGCATCAATTTGGTGCGATGCGACGCAAGGACATGGCATCCGGTCGCAGCAAGAACATACAACCCCGGATCAATGGCGAGCAGCTGAGGTTCGCGTGGATGACGCCCTTCTTTCCGTCCGTGCATGATGGCAAGACGCTCTACGCCGCCGCAAATCGTGTTTTTAAGTCCACCAATCGAGGCGATTCTTGGACGGTGATCAGTCCTGATCTCGTGGGCGAAGACGTTGTACCTAAGCTTCGCTATCGTGCAGTCACGACGCTCGCGGAATCGCCGGTCTCCGAAGGTGTGCTGTTTGCCGGCACTGACAACGGAGAACTCTATCGATCCCTTGATGACGGTAACCGATGGCAATCGATCGACAAGGGACTGCCCAAACGTGGCTTTTCGCGTGTAGCAATATCACCTCACAACGATCAGAGAATCTATGTCTCGCAATCGGGGTTGGGGATCGATGACTTTGCTCCGTATCTTTTTCGTTCGGATGATCGAGGCGTGACGTGGCATGCGATCCATGATGGGCTGCCCTTTGAGTCGATCAATGTTGTTCTCGAAGACCCCGTGGTCGCCAATCTGATTTATGTCGGTACGGACATGGGGGTCTACGCCAGCTTGGATGGTGGTGCTAGCTGGCAGTCGTTATGTGGCAATCTTCCCACGGCATCGGTAGCCGACCTCTTCGTTCATGCCGAAAAGGCTCATCTCGTTATCGCAACGCATGGACGCAGTTGCTACGTTGCAAGCGTCAAAGCGATCTGGAAAGAAATGAGCCACGAGACAACACCGTAAACGTTGTCCATCTAGAAGAAGCTACGACGTTATCCACTCACGTGCGGCGTCTACGTCGCCGGCATCGAAGTACTTGATCGATGACATGGTAAAAGGCTTGCATATTGCGGCCATCCATTTTTCCCAACTGTTCTCGCCGACCATCGCGACTTTCTCAATGTCACGACAGTGCTTTGTGGCAAACTTGATGTCTTCCCAGACCGCGCCGACATCCCAGCCATGGAAGTCGCTCATGATGAATAGGATTTTGATCTTTTCCGCGTCGTTGATCAGTTTCTCAACACCTGGTTCCAAGGTTGAGTAGTCGTCGGCCGTAAGTTTGCCGCTGACCTTCACTTCCAAGAGTTTTGCGTCTGCGTTTTCAATCAGTTCAATGGCCATGTCCGTGATCCTATGCACTAGGAAGGAAACGAGATAAGAGGTCACCCCGTTATATCACTGACGACGTGGAGTGACATCTACTTGATTCACTTGACGCGTTTGCGTACGGCATGCTCCGCATTCCGATTCTCACGGGGCGACCTTCCGGATAAAGCTCGCGTGAAACTGTTTTTTGTCAATCTGTAGCGATTCACTCCACTTTAGCGACCACATCAGGTTGGCTTGATTTTCGGTATGGAAGGGAACGATCACCAGAAGCGGGTCTGTCGGTTGATTTCGCCAGACCCCGCGGTTCCCGTCCGCGGAGAGAATCATTCGGGATCAATTGTCGCTTGACGTTTACAGGAGTGCTCCATGCGTTGTCTGCTCGGTTTGATTCTTGCCCTTGCTTCGATTCCGGCTATCTGCTCGGCGGCTAATAGGACCGAGCAGGTTCAGGTGGCAGCTCAAAAGGGGCAATATACGTATGTCATGTTCTATCGTGCCAACGATGACGCTACCAAGACGATGGCAAGTACGATCCGTTCTCACATGACGAAAGCGGGTGATAAAGCGACGTGGGTGACCGTCAATGTGCGCGATCGAAGTGAAGAGGAGCTCATTAAACGATTCGATGCTTCAAGAATGCCACTGCCGGCGGTATTTGGCGTCGCACCCAATGGTGCCGTGACAGGAGTGTTTCGACAAAAAGTCAATGAGCAACAGCTTTCGCAAGCCATCCTGACGCCGCAATATGCCGACATGGTCAAAGCACTTCAGAACCAAAAAATTGCGATCGTAACGTTGATGCCTTCCGCTGACACAAGGGTTCCATCGGGTGTGACCGACTTGTCTCAGAACCCTGACTTCAAGGATGTCCTTTACCAAGTGAAGGCCAGCGCGACTGACCCGGCAGAAGCAGAGTTCTTTCGCCGTATGCAAGTCGATCCGGCGATCAAGGCACCCGTCGTGCTCGTCTTTACACCGCCTGGAACTCACGTCGGAACATTCCCTGCGACCTACTCGGGCGAGGAACTCGCTCAGGAGTTGCACAAGTCGGGCAAGTGCAACTGCAGCAAATGCCAACAGAAGAAATAGTGGTGTTCATTAGCACCCAATTGCAAGCCGCTGCCACGTGAGTCTTCCGGTGGTGGATTGGATACTCATCCAATGGGATTCCGTCTTCGACGAAAGGTCGTTCCATGAACGTTCATTCTTTGGTTTGGAAAGAGATGCGTCGCCGCCCCGGGCAAAGCCTGACGGCCTTGTTGATCGTGGCATTGGGAGTTTCCGCTCTCGTTGCTGTTGAGAGCGTCGTCGCATCGTCCGAGCAGAAAGTCGCTTCGCAGATGCATCAACTCGGCGCGAACATATTAGTGCTCCCTGAGGGTGTGACACTTCAGGACTATCATGCGGCAGACGCACACGGTCGTTCGTTGCCGGAAGAATACGTGACGCGCATCACGCTCGCGCAAAAGGTCGGCGTCGAAGAACTTGCCCCGAAACTGTCGGTGCCGGCCCAACTTGATGGTGAGCCGATCATCGTGACCGGGATTCTGCCTCGAACGGAGTTTTACAAAAAGTCTGCATGGCAAAGCGTCGACCTGCTGACGTCCGGTCTGGAAGGCACAGGCGTTGGTAAGAAGCACGAGGGATGTGGCGGCCGAGCCTGCCAGATCGCTACCGGTGACAAGACCGATTTAAGTTCGTACGCCGTCACTCGCATCGTGCATGAACTCGATATGGAATCCGCTTTGGTGGGCTCGGGACTCGCCAAGTCCACCGGCATCGTTACAGGGCAAGAGATTGAAATTCTCGGATCCACATTGGAGGTTGCAGGAATCTTACCGGCGACGGGAACGAGTGACGACGATCGTGTCCTTGCACACCTGCACCAAGTTCAGGAATTGGCAGATACGGGCCCGATCGTAAATGTCATCGAAGTCATTGGATGTTGTGAGGAGGCTGCTACGGGATTGGTTGGCGAATTGGACGACTTACTGCCCGATGCCCGCGTCGTCACCATTTCGCAGATCGTTCAGACGCAAGTGACAGTGAACCGTTTGATGAACCGTCTCTCTTACGTCATCTTTGCGATCCTGATGCTGATCGGTGGAGCTAGTATCGCCAGCGTGATGTTCGCAAATGTTTCCGAACGTCGACGCGAGCTCGGAACGCTGATGGCACTGGGCGCTACGCCTGCCATGATCAGTCGCATGATATTGCTAAAAGCCTCCACCGTCGGTGTTGTGGGTGGTGTCATTGGGCATGGTCTGGGTTTGATCGCTGCTTGGATTGCGGGGCCGCAGTTTCTCGGTGTTGCAACAAGTGTTTCCATTCAAGCGGTCATGATCGGTTTATTGGTCGCCGTGCTTGTCGCCTTGGTTGCCAGCTATCCACCGGCGAGAAAGGCGGCCCATTTGGATCCATGTCTCTGCTTCCAGGATGCGTGATCACGCTCTGGCTATCGAAATACCACTTGTTCTTCCATTCGAAACTCCGACACGATCCGTCCCATGCTTCAGATTGAATCGATCAGCAAGAACTACACGCGTGGACGCAACACAGTTCACGCCCTCCGGTCAACGTCCATCGAAGTTGAGGCAGGTGAATTCATCGCTATCGTTGGCCCCAGCGGCAGCGGCAAGTCGACGCTGTTGTCGATGATTGGCGGCATGCTATCACCAACATCTGGTCGTGTACTCCTCAATGGAGAATCGCTTTACGAGATCAGTGTCAAACAACGGTCACGTTTGCGAAACGAAAAGATTGGATTCCTCTTTCAGAGTTTCAATCTGGTGTCGTATCTAAACGCCATTGAAAACGTGCAGTTGCCGATGACTCTGTACGGGACGGATCGTATGAATCAACACAATCAAGCGAAACACCTACTCGAACGTTTTGGTTTAGGCGAACGCCTGGATCACAAGCCGACCGAATTGAGTGCTGGTCAGCAACAACGTGTCGCAATGGCTCGTACGCTCGCGATGGGTCCCAAGTTGATTCTTGCTGACGAACCAACTGGAAACTTGGACCCTGAATCACGGGACATGATCCTGAAAACGATGCATGACCTCTGTGATGAAGGACGAACCATTATTCTTGTCACTCATGACACGGCCGTTTCCGCATCAGCGCACCGCGTTTTCCATATTGCGGATGGTCATACGACCGAAACGGTCAACAAGGAAAATCGCGAGGCAGCGTGAATGCGTCGCACCCTTGCTGTGTCTGATCGCTTGAGTCAGTTTTCGCCGAGCATGCGACGAACTTGCCGTTCGAGGGATTCAGCGGAATCGAAGCCAACCACGTAGTCTTGGACGATGCCTTGAGCGTCGATCCAGAAAGTCGTTGGATAGGCGCCAACGTGGTAACGATCATTGGCGATTTTTCTTCCATTCAGTGCGATCGGATGAGTTAGCTGTTCGCGATCGACGAATGCTGAAACCTTCTGTGGCGATTCGTTGTACGCATTGACGGCGACAATGGTGATTCGATCCCCATATTTTTCGTGCATCTCTGTTAGATGAGGTGCCTCGAGACAACAAGGTCCGCACGCGACTCCCCAGAACGTGACCAAGGCGGGGCGTTCTTTGATGAACGCTCTTAATGGTTCGTCTTCTCCACGCAACTTCTCTAGTTTGAAATCTGGAGCTTGTTTTCCGATCAGTTTCTCGGGAGCACCGCCGTTAGGTGAGTGCGTGTACCGTATCGTTTCGAAGCCCAAATCGACCGCCAACACTCTGGCTTCGGATGGTTTGTACTCCGCCCTGCGTTTCACCAAAAAATCAAGGATCGGTCCGCTCGCATCGGGCGGGATTTTGACGGGCTCACGACTGTCGAAGAGTTTCTCCATCACGGGCACGCCGGCCGTTGTGCTGGAAATCTTGAATAGCAACGTTTCCCGTTGATCACCCAATTCGGTCGAATCAACTGCGTCAGCGATCGCCTGCTTTAACTCCTTGGTGAGATGTAGCTCGCGACCGTCAAATGGTCGTTTGATCTCGACAACGCAATCGAAGCTCCCCAGAACCAGTTTGGAAAGACGTGTTCGCAATGGGAATGCTTTGACCCACTGGTTGGTTGAGATGCTTTCCTTGGGATCCTCGACTTCTTCGTACGTTAAGACTTCTGAGAGGTCGTCGTACCATTTTGCCGATGTCGACATTTCCGTTGTGCGAACGTTGGTGAAGCCGGCCGCTAAACAAATCTCATTTACTGTATCGCGAATGGTCGCTTTCTGATTTCGAGTAACCGGGGCAGCATCTGAAAGTGTGTACCGCAACACCAGTTTGATTTCGGCAGCCTCCGAAGAAGCAAGGTCACTCAATTGACGCTGAAGTGTTTCGCGATCCAGACGTTTTAGAATCAGTTCTTCATCTTTCACCAAGTCACTGCAGTTGATCATCGCGTACGCAGTGCATTGGCTCGGTACGAATGTGCGGTGGAGTTCTGTCTGAACGGCCGAGACGAAGAAGTTTGGTATCTCCGTTTCAGTTTCTTGACCGGTCGCACGGACAAACGTCAGGCACGTTAGAAACACGACATAGATGTAAGACTTCATGCGATCCTCTTTGCGGGAACAAAGGAGGCAGCGGGAGGAGACGGGCCAGTCGATAATCTACCCTTAATCCAATCACGGCAGAGAGACTCAGCGGGTATCAGCGAGTGTTTTCGCTGGGCGACGTGCAAGGGGCCACAACAAGGTTGATTGTGGTCGTGCTGGGTTTTTTCCACAAAATATCGAATCTGGGATAAGATCGGCGGATCGACATGGGTATCAGTGGTGGAAAGAAAGCTATGTCTGGATCACCAAAAACTCGAGAAAGCCTGCTGATTCGCGTACGCGATCCGGACGATGCGTTGGCATGGCATCAGTTCGTGGCAATTTATCGACCGGTGATCTACCGTTTGGCGCGTCAACGCGGATTGCAAGATTGCGACGCCGAGGATCTTGCACAGCGCGTCTTGGTTTCGGTTTCACGAGCGATCGGTGATTGGCAAAAAGACGAGAAACGCGGGAGCTTTCGCGCGTGGCTCGCGACCGTCGCCCGAAATGCGATCATCAATTCGGTGACCCGTGGCCCTCGAGACTCGGCCGTTGGCGGAACCGAATTCTTGCTGGCGTGCGGGGCCGTTGAATCACCATCCAGCGAAGTTGCCCAGTTGGTTCGCCAAGAACACGCACGTAGTCAGCTTCGAGTCGCGGCAGCGGAAGTCAAACGCTTGGTCAATGAAACGACCTGGGACGCTTTTTGGATGACAACCATCGAAGGGCGCGAGATCCATGAAGTAGCTGACTCGTTGGGGATTTCGATCGGCGCGATCTACGGTGCCCGTGGTCGAGTCATGAAACAATTGCAATCGATCGCCCAATCGATGAACGCCGACGAGGTATTCGAGGGGTTCGACTCATGAGTGCGTGCGACCCGAATCAAATAGTAGATTATCTGTCGGGCCGGCTCTCCGAAGAGGAGATGCTGAGAGTGGAGCAACACTTAGGCCAGTGTGAGACGTGCCGTCAACGCTTGGAAGAAGAGGCGGCTCCGGCAGCGGCTTGGACGAAAGCCAAGTCATTGTTGGTCGATGATTCGTTCGATGGAGCGGCGACGAGTGTTTTTGTTGCGGCAACTTCCATCGGCGATGACTTTTCATTTCCGGATCTCGTCGAGGAAACGGATGAAGCATCGGGTGTAACAAACGCTGCGATGGTCACGCGTGAAATCAGTGGCTGGTTGGATCCGACGGATGACCCGTCGATGCTCGGGCGTTTCGCGGGTTATGAGATCGTGGGTGTGGTTGGTCATGGTGAGATGGGAATCGTGTTGAAGGGTTTTGAGCCTTCCTTGAATCGATTTGTGGCGATCAAAGCGATGGCACCAAGACTCGCATCGAGCGAAGCGTCGCGTCAGAGATTTGCTCGCGAGGCAAGAGCGACGGCGGCCGTGCTGCACGAGAATGTCGTTGCCATCCATCGGGTTGATCAAACGCACGGATTGCCGTTCCTCGTGATGCCGTATCTCGGTGGCGAGTCCCTGCAGCGACGGATCGACCAAGTGGGTCCGTTGGGAATTGAAGCCTCTTTGCAAATCGCAACGCAAGTCGCCGCTGGTTTGGCAGCCGCCCACGCACGTGGACTGATTCATCG
Organism: Planctomycetota bacterium; assembly: GCA_039179795.1. GTDB lineage: Bacteria > Planctomycetota > Planctomycetia > Pirellulales > Pirellulaceae > Rubripirellula. The sequence continues at coordinate 353,212 of JBCDEM010000003.1, forward strand.
TGACATCAAGCCGGCAAACATACTGTTGCCGCATGGTGTTGAGCGCGTCACGATCACGGATTTTGGTTTGGCACGAGCTGCTGATGAGACTTCCGTAACGCGTACGGGCATCATCGCTGGGACACCACCTTACATGTCACCGGAACAAGCGCGTGGACAGCAGCTCGACGCGCGAAGCGACTTGTTCTCACTCGGAAGTGTGTTGTATGCGATGTTGACGGCGCGTCTGCCATTCCACGGTGAGACAAACCATGAAATCATTCATCGTGTTGCAACTGAACGCGTTGAGTCACTTCAAGCCACCGACGCATCGATTCCTGATTGGGTTTCAAAACTCGTGGATTGGTTGCATGAAAAGTCACCCAGCGCACGTCCGGAATCGGCAGCAGAAGTACAGCGAGTGATCGATACGTGCCTTTCCCACTTGCAGGATCCAAGCGTGCCACTGCCACGCTTTCTCTTTAACCCGGAGAGTGTGTCGCGTTCGCGATCGGTTTTGCAAAAGCTCTGCTTGATCATCATTCCGGTCGCGGCCATCTGTGTCGCCCTGTTGCTTTCGAAGCCGTGGAGTGGGTTGGGAAGCGCAACACAGTCCTCCGCGGGAGCAAACGCGGAGGGCCAAGTAGGTGTCAGTGCGAACGATGAAGCAATAGAAGATATCAGTGCAATGGGAGATTCGGTTGAACCAGTTGACATTGCGCAGAGGGACTTGTCGGCGAAAGCGTTCGCAGACGAGATGCTCGAAATCGAACAGGAAATTCTAGAACTCGAACGGAATCAATCGGGAGTGGATGAAAGATGAATCAACGAAACTGCGATGCCAAACGCGTTTGGGTCCATCAGGTCTTACCCTCTCTTTGCAAACCCATGCGAAATTTCGGCAACATGAAATTCAGTAATCAACACAGCTCACTTGGATTCCCAAGTGTGTGGGCTTTGGGTTGGATCGCTACCAGCTGTTTCGCACTTGCGAGCCCAGCTTGGTCACAGGTTTTGAACGAGGATTTCCGCCCGCTTCAGTCGCCTAGTGCATTGAGCGAAGGTGGTGTTGAGAATCAACTGGGGACTTTTGACCAGACAAAAGCACCGGACGAAAAAAAGGAAGAACTTTCCGACGAAGCGAAACAAAAACTGTTGACCGAGATTACGCGCGCACTCCTACTAGAATTCGATGCTCGTCAACAACGTATTGATACAGCACGACTTCGCTTGGATGCGGTAGAGGCCAAACTGAAACTGAGTCGCAATCGCATGGGTCAGATTGCACAAAGTCGTCTCGAGGACCGTTTAGCCGAATTAAAAAAGGGGCGATCCACAACGCCTTCGGTTCCCGGTCTCAAATCACCTGAGGCTGTGTTGGATCGTTTCGCGGAGTGCTTGGAATCAAAAGATATCGAGGGGCTCGTCGCCTTGTTATCCGACGACGCTAGGGACGAGTTGGCGGGATGTTTGCTGCTGACAACGGCCGGTATCTCGTTCGTCGGGCAATTTGCCGAGTCGATTCCAGACAGTATGAGTCCGGCGGAACTAGCTGTGATGCGATCAGCAGGAAAACTGATTGAATCCGCGACACTGGTCGATCCACCAGAGAAAGCAAAACAGGCGTATAAGGAATTGATGCAGCTCTACGTCGCAAGTATGTTTCGCCAACCTCGCCCACTTAACTTTCCAAGCATGAAAGACCCGTTGAAGACGGCTGCCGGCGTATTGCGAGATCCACGACAGTTCATCGTCGATTCAAGCTCCGCAATTCAGGATGTGACAGGAACGGGGTTCATTAGTAATTCAGAGAACCTCGAAGGGTCACTCAAATGGAATATTGAAGTGGATGGAGATGAGGCGGTTGCAAACCTCGAATCGGCCGAAGCACCACAAGTGCTTTCGAATCAGATCAAACTTCAACGAGTGGATGGCAGATGGAAGATCTCTCGTTTGATACGTGAGGAAATGCTCAGTGCCTTGGAATTCGGGGCGTTGGAAGTCGGGTCGCCGGTGGGCAGTCTCTCGGAATCGCCGTCTGAAACACCAACGACAAGTCCTTCCACGGCGAATCCGCTCACGGCTAAACCCCCTGCGCAATCGACTCCCTTAACCGCGATTCCATCGTCGAATCCTGCAACGCTCAACCCGACTTCGCCTTCGGCCGTGCTGCCCTCCAATCCGGAGTTGGGTTCACCAACATTGGGTTCACCGGCGTTGAGCTCACCAACATTGGGTTCACCGGTGCTCAATCGTTCGGAACTTGAACCACTTTCTTCTCCGGCCACAACGCGCCCCAATCGTTCAGGTGGCGATTTTGGTCGCGATTTGAAACCCAATGATCGGCCCACATCGTCAACACCCAGTCTCGGTCAGGATCTCACGGAGTTCCCTCCCGTGTCGTTGCCAGAGCCCGTTTATTCTGGACGTCCAATCGATTACTGGCTCAATACGTATTGGTTGGCAGTCACATCAGATCAACCCTACGGAAACGCGCTCAATGCGATTAAAACGCTGCGTTCCCAACCTAGCTCCGATCCTCTTGTCGAACGTTTTCTTGCGGATACCTACAAGAAGATCGCGAACGAACTCGACACACGATATCTGGGGAAAGTGTCGGACTGTATCGTGACTATCGCTGGACCACGCCATCAACAACAGGCTGTCGACTATCTTTTTGAGATCGCAGAAAAGAACCCAAGAACGGAACCGGTCGACGACGTTCCGTATGATTTTGCGGATAAGTACTTTCTGCGAGGTGCGGTGGGTGAGCTCAGCAAATGGGATGAACCACTGGCGAAGCGTCTTGCTGCCGTGTTGGCTCATGGATCGAGTCGGCAACGTGAACTCGCTCTCACCATGTTTCTGATGTTCCGTGACGGTGGCAACTTCCTTGATTCACAAAAAGAAATTGAATCGTGGTTTGACCAGCATCGTGATTTCTTCAAGCCATCACTTTTGACCGCTTCAAGAGACGGCACGCCATATGTTCGTAGTTTGGCATTGATGCTTCTGGGGTCGATCGCACCAAAGAGTGATGAATTCAAGACACGACTCACCGAGATCGTTGAATCGGATCCTAGCACGTCACTGCGAACGCTCGCGATGATGAATGTCGTTGCGATTCAGCCGGATGATCCCTTTGTTCATCGCACGCTACTTAGTTGGGCGAAATCAGGCGAGCGAGACTTGGTAAGTTCGGCAATCGACAACATGTATCCGAACGAAGAACGAGGAGTGCAGGCCATCGATGAATTGATGGAATTGCTAGAGGACAAGGACTGGGGACGAGGATTGGTGTTGGAGGGTGCCTATCCGGGAAGCACGCGAAAAACCGCGCGGCAGCGGGCCATTTCGGCGTTGGCGTATTTCGGAGAAAAAGCAAGCCGCGCCGTACCTACGCTTCAGGCGGATCTTGAAAGCGATGATCGAGTCACGGTAGAACTTGCCGGAGAGGCGATCGATCAAATCGTTGGATTCAGTGAGTCATTGCCCGTCGAACCTTTGGCTGGGACGTGGCAACTGGTCGGTGTGACCAATGTGGGAAAGGAGCGAAGTCTTCTCGACGTTTCGGACTTGTCGCCCGTAATCAAGATTGCAGGTACGAAGATCATGAGTGGCGATCGAGTCATCGCGCGGATTTCCAAAGCACGCGGTGGACGGCGACCGGAACAGGTCAGATTGCTCATTGATCCCAAAGACAAAAAGGTGCGAGCGAGTGGGATCTTCCACTTAAACTTAAATAGCCTGACGCTGGCTTTACAATCCGTATCTTCCCTCGATGAACAAGCGCCACAGCCAAAACTTGGTGCCGCGGGTGGTGATATGGAAGACGATAAGCGTCATCAGCAGGTCTATAAATTCCAGTGGGTTGCAGAAGGAAGCTGAACCGGAAAAACAGCGGGAAGGGATTGGATAGACCGACAAGAACCGATGCTTCATGCTTCCATTTGAAGCTTTTGTCCAAGATTTGTGCCCAGATCACGGCGCTCGCCAATGATCGATTCCACTTGAGACCGAGGCATCTGCAATTGCTTTCCAATCTCGTCCGCATTCAATCCATCAAGCCAGCCGAGCTGAATTGCTGCGGCTAAGAGACAGTCGTCGATCCCATGAGACGACAATGCAGTGTTCGAGCTCATCGAATTGAGATTGCTTGTTGGTCGGTTCATGGCACGATCCTCTTAGTGGTTGCGATACATGTTCAACAGGAGTGGTCGCAGACTCCGTTCAATCGTTTCGTTACCAATCTCGAGGTTGGCTTCGTGCGTCCTCAATCCTTAGCGGAACGGCCGCTGGTGCTTCAGCCCTTTTCGCTAACAAGTTTGTCACGACTCCAACCGCAAAACAAACGCCCGCATAAACGATCGGCAACGCTGCGTACGAAGCATCTTTTGGATTCAGTGCCACGAGCATGAAGCCTGCACAGCTCATAAATGCTGTGAGGGAGATACCGAGGTAAAAGATGTACTTTGCGTCGTTCATGATGAGCTCCGTCGATTCAGCCGTTGAGTGGATGGGCGAGTTTGATGGGGAAAACAGTTTGCGTGATGTGAAATTGAAATTCTCGAAGAGCCCACTGCTCCAAGCTGAGGCAACCGTGGTGAGGAATCTGGTTTTCGGGACGACCACCCTGCCCTGCATCACGCAGTAGCCCGTTCGGCGGATCTCCAATCCAATCTCTCGATACACTGCGGATGCAATGCGAATGGGCCTTCGAACGCCTGACGGCAAATAATGGATTCCAGCGTTCCCGATCTCGTAATATTGTTCCGCGAGATCAAGTGCACGCTTAACGGCCAAAGCAATCTGCTGTTCGGAAGATCCGTCCACCCCTTCAGGGAGCCATGTTTTCGGCAGATAGCAACGGTTTCGTTCGCTGTCCTCGCGCACGTCCCTTGCGATGTTGGTCAGCTGCATGGCCATCCCGAGCGACTTTGCATGTCGCATCGCCCGTGGATCGGTGACACCAAAAATGTGACAGAGCATCAATCCCACAACTCCAGCCGCGTGATAGCAGTACCGGAGTAACTCCTCTTCGGATCGGAACTGGTCCAGATCGAGATCCATCTCCATTCCATCCAGCAAACCGAGCGGCAACTCTCTGCTGATCGAATATTTCTCGACCAGTTCAGCGAGCCAAGCGGACGCCTGATGATGTGGTTGCTGACCCCGATAGATACGCACGACGTCGGACCGAAGCAGTTTCAATCGTCCCCGAGCGATCGACTGATCGTCGCACGAATCAACCGCGTCATCACACCAGCGACACCATGCGTACAGTCTTTGAACGTCCTGTCGAATCGCCACTGGCAACAGTCTTGCGGCGACGGCAAACGAGCGACTGTGTTTTTGAATCACTTCGGAGCCATCCACAGGGACGGTGTCGAACGGCGCATCGTTGACTTGGATTGTATTCATGGTGGTCATGATCGAACTCCAAAGTCTTGCGCGACCAAACCACAGGTTGCTTTCGCCGTATTGATAACCCCTGGTACACCCGCACCCGGATGCGTACCGCCACCGACGATGTACAGACCAGGAACTTTGTCTGATTTATTGTGCGGACGAAAGTAAGCACTCTGGGTTAGCTTCGGGGCCACCGAAAAAGCTGAGCCGTGGTAGGCATTTAATTCATCCCGAAAGTTATTCGGTGTGAAGTGTCGTCGCGTAACGATCGACTGACGAAGACCAGGAAGATGCTCTTCGAGCGATGACAAGATGGCATCTCCGTACGTCTGTGCAACGGTGTCCCAATCGATGTCTGCACGGCCAAGGTGAGGAACCGGACTAAGGACGTAAAACCCTTCACACCCTTCTGGCGCCAGTGACGGATCAGTTACCGTCGGAGCGTGAAGATAAAGACTGAAATCCTCCGGCAATCGATGCCCTTTAAAGATGTCGTTTAACAAACCTTTGAAGCGCGGCCCGAACAAAATGGTGTGATGCGCAAGGTCTGAGTAGCGACGATTTGTTCCGAAGTACATAACGAACAGCGACATCGACCATTCCATCCGTTCCAAGCGCCGGCTCATGGGTTTCGCTTCAGAAACCTGCCCATAGAGCTTGCTATACGTATGGTGGATGTCGGCGTTAGAGACGACTAAGTCGAACGCCTCAGGAGCTCCCTCTCCGGAAGCAACGATGTGTTTTGATTGATTTGATCGTCGTTCCAAATGGATCGATGTGACGGGCGTGTCCAATCTCAGTTCGCCACCCAAATCCTCAAACAGCCTTACCAAGCCATTGACCAGCGCACCGGTGCCTCCACGAGGAAAGAAGACGCCCCACTGACGTTCAATCCAATGAATTAGCGTGTAGATGGCGCTCGTTTTATAAGGATTCCCACCTACCAACAACGGGTGAAAACTAAACGCTTGACGCAGATGCTCATCCTTGATGAACCTTGAAACGGTCGAGTACACACTGCGATCAGCGCGAAGTTTCGCGAGCTGTGGGGCAACGCGAACCATGTCACTGAAACGAAGAAACGGGACGGCCCCGAGTTCCTCGTAACCACGATGGAAAACTCGCTTCGAGTAGTCCGCGAAACGTCGATATCCACTAACATCGCTGGGACTGATCGAACGGATCTGATTGATTAATGCTGCTTCGTTTGAAACGTAGTCAAACGACGCACCGTCGGACCACTGCAGTCGATACATCGGCTCAACCGGCATCAGTTCAACGTAATCGTCCATCGATCGGCCGGCGATCTCGAACAACTCTTCGATGCAATGCGGCGCGGTAATCACTGTCGGACCAGCATCGAATGTGAATCCGGCGTCGTTGTAGACGTACGCTCTTCCGCCAGGTTTGTCTCGCCCTTCGAAGCACGTTGTCTCAAATCCCATTGCCTGCAGTCGTATCGCTGCAGCCAAACCACCGAAACCACTGCCAACAACGGCTGCCTTTCCATGCGAGCCGCTAGCCTGGTGCAGTGAACTCAATTCAGATCGCTCGATTGACTGTGAATTGCCAACGGTTGAATGTTTAGGTTCGATTGCTATGGACATGCTTCACCTCGACTGTCGCAGTTTGCTAAGTGCCGATCGCATCGATCGCGTGGAATCGACGTGCTCACCAAGGAGCGTGAGTTCGCGTTCCAGCTTGGCTTCGATCAATGCGTAGCCACGTTTTCCGACGAGACTCAACAATTGTTGAGCGATGGCGAGCAATTCATTAGCATCCCCGAAGGAGTGACGCATTCGTTGTTGCAACGCACGCATCTGGGACGGTGTCAATTTCTTCGAAGCCCATGCAAAGGGCCAAGTGACACGAGCATTGCGCAAATCGTCGTAGCGTCGCTCGCCCTCGCTGAACAGACGGAGTTCGTTCAAGTCGTTGTACATCTGCAGGCAGACGCCAACGTTCATTCCAAATCGACGTAAAGCCTTTTGAGTCACGGGACATGCGCCAGCGGCAATCGAACCCAGCCAGGATGACAACGCAGTCAAGCCACCCGTTTTCAAACGACTGATTTCACGGGCCGTCGGGTAGATTTCACTCGGGTCCAACAGATCGACTGCTGCCGACAAGTCCAACGCCTGACCTTCGTGGCATCTGCGAACGGTGCGGATGACCTGAGTCAAAATCTTGTGAGTCGCAACTGGATTTTCCGTGACTTCGCTTAGCTTCTCGAGCGAGCGGAAGTACATCCAGTTCCCAGTGTTTAACGCCAACGGAATACCAATCTCACGATGCAAGGTGGGTTGCCCGCGTCTCTCGGCCGAATCATCTTCGATGTCATCAACGATCAGTGAGCCGGCGTGTAGGAGTTCAATTGCGTCGGAGATCTGTTGCGGCGCATCACCGTGTCCACCGGAAACACGATACGATTCATTCACAATCGCCGCGCGCACACGCTTGCCGCAATTGGACAAGAAACGTTCCGCTGGATGATTCAGTGCTTCATCCCACAAACGCTGCGAAACGCCATACGAGTCTCGATTTTGATTTGGATCTCGTTGATCGTATGACTGTGATGAGATAGCGAAACTCATGATGAGGCTCTTTGGTTCAAAGACTGAATGAATCGTCCTGGTCGCAGTCCAATCAACGTGGGTGGGATTCCCACCACAATGCGAAAAGCGTCAAACGGAGTGAATCGATGGGAGTAAAAACGCGCGACTGCGTCGTTGCTCAAAACGCGATAGAACCTTCGAAAGATTCGATAGCGATGCTTAGGAGCGACGAGACGAAACAGCAAGCGGTTGAGAAAACGCGAATAACGCGATCGCCATTGATGCCGTTCAGCCAGCGAACGGATACGATCCTTTGCTGAATCGGCCGGTCCACTGGCAACGGCTTCTGCGAAAGCGACTGCCATTGGAAATGAGTATCCCGTCGCCGCGTGAAACCATCCCCCGGCGTAACCGCCTGCAAGTGGTGATGTCGATTCGGGTCGCAACTCGTCGGAATAAGGCATCGGTAAGACGCCCGATTCCTCTCGCCGTATTTTGAAACTATGGATGCCTCGGGCGTTGAGATAGGCTGTTACGACTTGCAATGAGTCCTCACGCGGCAGGACGGGTGTATCAGAGAATGCCGTGTCTTCGACCAGGACACGTCGACTTGTAAATGGCAGCGTGTATAAGAATCGGAAGCCATCGCTTTGATCATTCAGGCTATCCATCACAAGAGGCAGTTTGTGAGGCCAGTCCTGATGGAGCTCCACTTCAAAACCACGAAATTTCTGAAAACCACATCCTGTGAAAACAGCTTCATGTTGGTTTGGTCCACGACAATCGATCACTTGCCGTGCTTTGAAAGTTACTGCCGCGTCGGTAACGACTTGGTGATCCGTAACGCTGATCACATCCGTATTTGTTAGCAGTCGCCAACTTGGGTCGTGCGCCTGGTCGACTACCCTCGGAGCTGTTTCAACGAGGGTGTCATTGTGTATTTGTCGCCAATCGTTGGATGCCGATGCCATCACCGGTTCGAGCTTGGCGGAACGCGCCACTGCTTCGGAGCGATTAAAAAGGCGGGAAACAATCTCAACGAAATGATCCGATGAAAAAGATGCATACTCGAGTTGACAACGACGGTGAAAAGAGCCCAAACGAATGTCGTATTCGGGCCACGTGTATTGGGTGAGTGACTGGAGCCACACCTGGCATCCATCTGGAACATCGCCCGGATGGTAAGACCAGGTGTGGTTGCCTCCAATCTGATCTCCGCGTTCAATCATCAGAACGCGGGCATTGGGTTGGTGGTGTCGCAGGGCAAGCGAAATCAAACCGCTCTGCAATCCGCCACCGACCAAAACAAAGTCATATGCATTTGAGTGAGTCATGCCATTGCTCCCGACTTGTTGAGGGAAACCGACGGGCCGATGAGCTTCTTAATGCCATCGGTTACCGGTCCATGAAGCACCAAGTGCGGGACGGCCATCGCGGATAGAGCGACGAAAACCGTGCGACTGACCGCTTCGTCAATCATCTGACCCGAAGACCAAAACCACATGCCAACGCCAGCGAGTCCGATCGCGCCGAAGGTTAATGGTGCCGTGGCCTTGATCAGCTGCCATGGACCCAGAGAATTGGACCGAGCCAGACGTTGAAGGCCGCGAATCGAATGCCAACAACAAAAATAGATGGCAAAGGAGAGCAAAACGTTTGCCGTCGCGAACAAGACACAAACAGCAGCGTTCCGCGCGAACCTGGCGCGATTTCCTGTCTGTAAGTCTTTCCCCAACGCCAACAGCAAGACGGGCAACAGCGCCCATGCAATGATCTGTGATGCCATAACAATGGCTTCAGCCGAAACGCTCATGTTCGACGGAATGATCGTTTCCAAGATGCTCGAAACCTCTTCAGGTCGAGTGAGCATCGGAATCCATATCACCATGCCGCCAATCGCGAGCGTGTTCAGTCCACCAAGCACTTTTGATGAGACTTTAAAGCGTTCGTCCTCTAACCCAAAATGCCAAGCCGACAGCAAGAAGAAGCCAATGACGGTTACCGTGGGAACCACAAACCATCCGGCCGCCACGATCGCTGCAACGACCAAGTAGGCGGGGAAGAATATCAACGCCCAAGTGTTTGGGAAGCGCGACAACAAAAGTCTGCGACCCGTCAAATGATCAAGACCGCCGTGCGGAACACCAATCAGTGTTACGCCGGCGGCCAAGATGAGGACAACCCAGAATGTCGAAAGATCTAGAACCCCAACGACCGACGCCGCGGCGACCAGCAGACTGGCAATAACAACGCCGGTCGAGTGCATTGGGAAACTCCAGTTGAATACAACAATCCTGATAGGTTCAATCAGACAGCCAGAGCCGAGCCTTCGGTGGCGTCTGCGTTTTCGCCGCCACCGGCTCGCTCAACGTGACCTTCAGCGCCACCGGTGCTCTTCGCACGTGCGATGAAGTAGATCAAGACGCCGAAGCCTGCCTTCGCAGTCATGTCCGCAATGGCGTAGCCAACTTGCAGTCCAACGATGTTGGACGCACCGACTTCACCACCAGCTTTCGCAGCCAAAGCGGCCTCGGTACCTCCGAGGGCGTAAGCGATTGGGTAAACGGCCCACGTGATCAAAAGAACCAATCGAGAAACTTCGATCAGACGACGTGCGGCGGGTGGCTGTGTCGCAACGGAAGCGGTCAACTCGACCCACAAGACATACAGGATGTAGAAAAATGGTACCGACGATAACGCACCCCAAATGACGCGAGTCGTCCAACCTTCTGGGCTCGAGATGACTTCCCCTGGGTAACCCAAGGCAATCATCAAGCCAGCGGCGATGACCAAGCGAGTCAGTAACGAACGAGCCTTCGATTTTTCCAATCGAAGCACCGCGACCAACTCGACCATCAACAGTGGAACCGTCAGGATCCAGTCGGCGTAGCGGTAGAAATCATTGAACGCGGCGCCCGTGCCAACATACCCGTCACCGGAAAGTTGGTAGGCGTCCTGCCAGCTGTGGCGAATCATGAAGTAGTGGTAGCAAGCGATGCTAACCACGAGGCCCGAAATGAGCAGGGCCGGACGGTATTCGCGGTCCACCGAAGGACGCGAGAGGTACAGGAAGATCGCCGCGGCGCCCATCGTGGCCACCGTCATCGAAAAAATATTATCGACGATGCTGTACTGGAAAATGGATAGGTCTGGCATAGCCGCTGCCAAGACCGACGCTTCTGGGAACATGTTTGACCTCGATTCGAGTGCACTAGTCACGAAAAGGCGGTTAAAACCACCAAAACTTTCATCTGTGCGACTCTATCAGGCTGTAAAGGGCTTTAAGGCAGGTTGATTGACTGTTTTGGTTGACTGAGTTACAGTTTTGGAAGTTTTGGGGTACCGCCTTAACGCCCTGTCAGGGGGTAACTGTTTACTTATGCAGCGCATGCTTTCCACGTCCGACTTTGCCGCGGCCATCGGCATGAGCGAATCGTCCGTCCGACGACTTGCCGATCGCGGTGAGTTAGAGATTCATCGAACGCATGGTGGGCATCGACGGATTCCTGTCTCCGAAGCAATCCGATACGTACGAGAAACCGGCGCGTCGGTCATGCGGCCAGACGTCCTAGGTCTGGTCAATCGGAGCATCAATTCTCGCGCCAGCCAGCCGGCGAAGAACGAGTTGCTGGAAGCTCTGCTGGAAGGTCACGCCAGTGCCGTCCTAAGTGTCATGCAATCGCTTTACGCTTCTGGCACATCTCTGGCTGAAATCTGCGATGGACCGATTCGTGAGGCGATGGCAGCCATTGGTGAACGCTGGCCCAATGACAAGAGGAGCATCTTTCTGGAGCATCGAGCGACGGTGCTCTGTGTTCGTGCGCTTTGTCAGATTCGAATGGCGATTCCGTTTCCGGATGAGGGCGCCCCGACAGCCATGGGCGGAGCTCCTCAAGACGATCCGTATATGTTGCCCAGCGTGATGGTCTCTCTCTTGTTGCACGATTGCGGTTACGACGAAACCAATCTCGGGCCAAACACGCCGATCGATGTGTTAACTGACTCGGTCCAGGATGAAGAGCCATCGATCGTTTGGTTGGCGCTTTCAAACCCCATTCGAAGCAGGCACTTGGATCGAGAGATTGAGCGACTGGGGCAAACCGTAGAAGCCTATGGTGGGACCTTTTTCATTGGTGGAAAACACGCCGCTACGTATCAAGGTGAAAGCGTAGTGCGGTGCCAATCGATGACGGAGCTCAAGCGCCGAGTTGATAAGCTCGCTTTGTCATGATGCGTTTGGGTCGACGAAGACGCATTTAGCACGTTTGTATCGGCGGCGTGGAATCCTGAGTGTTGGGAATCCTGAGTGCTGGGAATCCTGAGTGCTGGGAATCCTGAGTGCTGGGAATCCGGAACGTACGGGCGTAATGACCTGGCCCACGACGTTGGTGGTGGCGGACTATAATCAGGTCGCTGAATCCGTTCATCTCACTGCCATCTGCTGTCAAGAAACTGTGAACGAAGAGCTGTCCCCGACGAAGTCTTCGAGCGATTCCGAACCATCGCGGTCTGCGAAGGCCGAGAAGAGGGGAAAGACGAAAAAGAAACAGGCATCTAAACAGTCGCGTCACGTTGTTTCGGGAGACACGTCACAAGCTGACAATGCGGCAGACGTCGAAACATTCGTGGTCAGTGAATCGGTAAAGGCCGCACGCGAATCGAAAATCGTCGCGGTCACCGACATCGTCGCCAACACGCCGCCACACGATATCCAAACACTCGCCCAAACGCTCGAAGCCATTATCGAAGGGGCTTCCCCAGATGATGCCAGCGTGCTTCGGAACGCTCTGCTGAAGCACTCTTCCCCAGGCGCGGCCCGCGCAGCACCAAGTCCCGACGAGCAGTTATCAACGCGATGGCGTGATGGCGGATACCCCTATCGCAACTTGATGTCTCGTAAAGCATACGAGAAAGAGAAGTATCGTTTGCAAGTTGAATTGCTCAAATTGCAGGCTTGGGTACGCGACGATAAGGAAAAACTTGTCATCCTGTTTGAAGGGCGTGATGCAGCGGGTAAAGGAGGGACGATCAAACGGTTTATGGAGCATTTAAATCCTCGTGGCGCTCGAGTCGTCGCCCTGGAGAAACCAACAGAAACCGAAAGAGGGCAATGGTATTTCCAGCGTTATGTGGAACACCTGCCAACAGCCGGTGAAATCGTGATGTTTGATCGTTCATGGTACAACCGCGCCGGCGTCGAACGGGTGATGGGATTCTGCAACAACGAAGAGTACACCGAGTTCATGCGCCAGGCACCAGAGTTTGAACGCAACCTGGTTCGCAGTGGAACGCATCTGATCAAGTTTTGGTTTTCCGTGAGCCGCAAAGAACAGCGTCGCCGATTCAAAGAGAGAGAAGTCCATCCGTTGAAGCAATGGAAACTGTCGCCGATCGACAAAGCGTCGCTTGATAAGTGGGACGACTACACGCGGGCAAAAGAGGCGATGTTCTTTTACACCGATACGGCTGATTCACCTTGGACTGTAGTTAAATCAGACTGTAAGAAACGCGCTCGCCTGAATGCAATGCGTTATGTTCTACATGCGATACCGTATAAAGGAAAAGATCTCGAAGCGATCGGGCCGGTGGATCCGTTGCTTGTGGGGCGAGCCCACGTCGTTTACGAAACAGGCGAAAACGGCTCGCGAGAAGAGCTTCTTTAACACACGTCTTCACCGTAGCTGACTGGAAATCCGATGGGACGAAAGATACTTGCCGTTGTTCTGGGACTCGTTGTTGGCAGTGTCGTGAACATGGCATTGGTAACGCTTTCCTCGAAGATCTATCCGTTACCCAGCGGCGTTGATCCGTCTGACATGGAATCGTTCCGCTTGCACATTGAAGAAAATGGCCTGGCGACCGGTGCATGGTTGATCGTGCTGGCAGCACATGCTGGTGGGAGCCTGGTCAGTGGACTGGTCTGCGGATTGATTGCCAAGAAAGCTTGGGTATCGGCCGGTATTGGTCTGGGAGCTTTCTGGATGTGCGGCGGAATCTACATGCTGACGATCCTGCCCTCACCCATGTGGTTCGCAGCCAGTGACGTGTTGTTGTACGTACCAGCAGCGATCGCAGGTGTGACAATCGGTGGCCAAATAACCTCGCCTAAAATAAACTCCACGGTCGATGAGGCGACGTGATCGTCAGTGAAAAGTCGTTCCTCTTGCGGAGGCGACGAGTCCCTTTGAGACTCGCCACCGTTGTCATGATCGACTCGCGGAACGTTCGGCGATTCGTGTCATGTCGAGCGAAACCTACATCGACAATGCGTGGCTTACTGATTCAACTCTTCGTCGATTTCTTCCGCGGCATTTGCGGATCCCAACGCTCCCCACAAGCCGTAAGGGCTTTCGGTATTGCCGTTTTGGAAGTCCGCGATCGTTAACGGTGGTTGGCTTGCGTTGCCCGATTCGATCGAATCCGTAATGAAGATGACGGCGCCATCGCTCATCAAGACGTGAGCACCGCCCTGGTGAAAACTGCCCGCGGAGTAGATCCCATCAACGGCGATCGATCCACCGACAGCCAGGCTCGGCGAATTGGGCGGCAAGATCGTGTTGATCAACGCAACGCCGCCGCCACCGTCGGCCCAGCATCCACCACGCCCAAGCTTTGATAATTCGACCGATTCTGAGTACCCGCTGACGTCATTGGGATCGAATAGCGAACCGGAAGTTCTGGGATCGAGTAGGAAAGTGCTGGGTTGATTGATCGCATATTGACCCTGCATCCTGCGGTCGGCGTTCGAGCCAATCTCGGTCATCGCAATAGTGTTGGCCAAACCATCCGAGACGTCCCGCAGTCGAGTCGCCCGACCACAAGCAAACGCACCGCGCACATGGTCTGGATCATGGAGGTTTTCGGCGACGTCACCAATACAGAAGGCATAATTCGTCACACCGTACGGTGTCTCCGGGAACGGTGCTGAAGGACACTGAAACGTTGGGATTTGAATACACCATGGTTCGAAACCCTGGTCCCACGGTTCCGGACCCATCGACGGAAAGTCTTTCGGGTGAAGGATCTGTTCCCACAGCGTCGACTGTTCCAAGAATGGTGTTAACGCCACTAGACCACTTAAGCGTCCCCCGTTACTCGCGCCAGGTTTCGATTGCAACGTGCCACCCATAGCTGGCGGCATCTGCTCATAGGAACTGTCGTAGTTGTGGATGGCCAAGCCGATCTGTTTGAAATTGTTCGAACACGACATCCGCCGCGCGGCTTCCGTCGAGAATCGTAGGTTAGGCAACAGCAGCGCCAACAGAATGACCACGATGATGACAGCGCCGATCAATTCCAGTAGCGTGAATCCTGATGGGTTCGCGTTGCGTGCTCTACTTTTAAAACTCATCGGATGGATCTCCCGTCTTGCGGGTTTTCGTGATTCCCTTGAAAGCCAACGCCAAGACTCAAACACCATCCATGGGCCGAGCCAACTGAACCAAGCATTCCATTGATAAGTTGCTTGAGATTCCATGCCCAAGACGACAATCGATCCGTTCATCATCCGCAGTATCAACGGTGAGCAAAGCAAAAGAAAGCATCGCGAAGCCCATAACTGATGTGCAGAAAAGTCATTCCGTCGCGCGGAGATCACGGCAGCGAGCACGCATCCGCTTGTCGCTAGCGACAACAAAGCGAACCCCCAACTTGCGATCGACCCAGCATGTGCTTGTGTCGCCATGACGAGACCGGTTGGCAATAGGACAAACAACACCAGCACGCCTTGGATTCGACCTGCGATGCGGTGCCACTTAGCCCTGCGAACGTAGCCCAATCCCGATGCCATCAGAAACGCACCCAGCAAGATGGCGATCGGGCCCGCTACGATGTGCAGGTAAAAGGAACCACGATACAGACCGACGAACGTGTGACGTCGGCCACTCAAGAATGCTGATGTGAAATCAGCTGGGAAATAGAACCGGTACTCCCAGAGGATCATCAACAGGACTTTGCCTAGCAAGACCGCCAGCGCAAGCGTAAAAGCGATTCTCCATCGGCGAGCTTGTTGAGCGGTCATGCTTGACATGGCATTGACATCGGCTGAAACGTATCGTGACACCGGCTGAAAAGAAGCGCTTAAAATGCGTCTGACAAGATTTTCTATTTTAAGCATGCAGCCGCGTGCCATGCGAATGTGAAACTGGCGATATCGGGAGAATGAAGTGCGACTTCTTTTGGGAATCTGTTTCGTCGGCTTTATTTCTGCTTCCCAATTGTTTGCGCAGGACTTTCGCGCTGCGGCGGCCACCGCGGATATCACACCAAGAAAATGGCCCGTGCCAATGGTGGGTTCGTTCAGTGAGCGTTTGGCGACGCACGCATGGGACCCGTTACATGCACGGGCACTGGTGCTTGAAAACAATGGGACGCGAATTGGATTCGTTGTCGTCGATAGTTGTTATTGTCCGCGTGAGCTGTTCGATGAAGCGAAAGCACGCGCATCGAAACTCTGCGGAATCGCGACCGACCATCTGTTGTGTTCGGCAACGCACACGCATACAGCACCCGCTTCTCGCGATCGCCGCGAAGTAGATGCCGATCCGGAATACGTTGAACTGGTAATCGAAGGCATCGTATCAGCGCTCTATCAAGCCACCTCAAACCTTGTCGACGCGGAACTCGGCTGGGGATCATGCGAGGTGCCAGAAGAAGTCAACAATCGCCGTTGGTTTCTCAAGCCAATGAGTATGTCCGTCAATCCATTCGGACGAACGGACGATCAGGTAAAGATGAATCCGCCACGTGGCAGCGACATCTTGCTTCGACCCGCCGGTCCGGTCGATCCACAAGTGATGTTCCTGTCCGTCCGTACGCCGGAAGGTCGCCCCATTGCCTTGTTGGCGAACTACTCGCTGCATTACGTCGGTGGGATACCAGCTGGTGGAGTTTCAGCAGACTACTTTGGTGAGTTTGCCAGGCAGATGAAACAACGTTTGTTTCCGAACGGTGCGCAAGACGCTTTGCGACCGTTCGTGGGGATCATGTCCAACGGAACCAGCGGGGACGTAAACAATATCCCCTTTGCGAATCCACAACCGCGTAAACCTCCATTGGCCCAGATGCGTCATGTCGCCAGTCTGGTGGCCGATCGTGTCTTTGAAGCTCTTCCGAACGTGCAATATTCACGAGACGTTCCATTAGCGATGGCCCAATCAACGTTAACGTTAAACGTTCGAAAGCCGACGGCTGAACAAGTCGCGCAAGCCAAATCGTTTCTGGCTGAGGCCGATGAATCGACGTTGCCGCCTCGTGCGAAAGCGTACGCAGCGTGGGCCGTAAAACTGGATGAGCATCCGGGAACAGAGGAATTGGTTTTGCAAGCCATCAGGATCGGCGACGTTGGGGTCACCGCCGTTCCCTGTGAGGTCTTGGTTGAAATCGGCTTGCGGCTGAAGAAAAACAGTCCGTTGCAACCCACATTCACGATCGAGTTGGCAAATGGCCATTACGGTTACTTGCCGGATCCCAAGCAGCATCGATTGGGAGGCTACGAAACGTGGCTGGGAACCAACACTTTGGAAATCAACGCAAGCGAAAAGATAGAAGCCGAGTTGCAAAGACTGCTCAATCAAGTGGCCGTAGTGGATGCGGCTACCAGTCCCTCTTTGTCTCCCTGAGTTCCTCTGTCTCGCGACGAATCCCTTCGCCGTGATTGAGCAGTCATTCGTTTTGCTGTTTGAGCATACAGTGTCACTACAGCTGATCTGTCAGGCCTAGAGTTTGGGACTCTGCCTGCATCAGCGATTCGTACTGGGCAACTTTGTCTGCGTCGTTCAAACGCCGCAAGTTTTCCGCGCGAATCACGTTGTACGCAGTCCTCATGAAACGTTCGTACTTGACGCGTTTCTCGGTGGAACTGAGTTGCTTTTGGTCGGACAACTCGCGGTACTTGGCGTACTTCGGATGATCTTCGATTCTCTCGATGAACTCTTCTGATCGTTCCGTCAATAACTCGGTCGCGATTGGATTCAGAGTATTCGCTAAAGCTGGCCATCGCTTCAATAGATCTCCGCGGATCTCACGCTGCAAACGGCTGCGTTCCGTATCCGCTGGTCGGCCTCGTGAGCGACTCTGGTTTCGTCGCGATCCCAGTTGCTTGTTGACTTGTTGCAGTCGATCGCTGCCGGTCAATTCCAGCTGATCGGACAGACCTTCTAAAACGGCTTTCTCAAACGGTGAAGCTAACTCGAGAATCGTGTCATATGATTCTGTTTTGCTGAGCAGCTCGACTTCCGAATCCTTTACGTCATCCGAAAACTTGCTGCACTGTCGTAGGAATTCACCGGATGTCTTAATTGGCAGATCGATCGTATCGGCCGTCAGTAGCGTGTATGCGTGAGCTTCATCGAACGAGACGACGCCGTCGTCGTTGTAATCGGGGATGTCGATCGGTTGTCCCAGACGGTCCACACCCGCAACAGCTGCCCAAAAGAACGAACTGTATTCCGCGTAGTCCGCTTCGTTGACTTCCGGTGTGCAACCAGCCGCGGGCCTGTCGTGGACGGTCGCGAAGAAACCAACGCGTTTCTGTGTGGACAAACCTTTGTCGGGATCACCTTCGTCATAAATGAAATGTGAGAATCCACCGGAGTGACACTGGACCATGATCGTGACGACCATGACACCGGGATCCAATTCGTCTAACAGTCCCACCAACTCTTTCATTTTGATGGACGTTCGATTCCAAGTGGCGATCGTGGTGTTGTAAGGATCGTTCTTGTCACTGCTTCGATTACCGTGCGCGGTAACGTACAAACACAAGCGATCACCGGCTTGCATTTGACCACCGACTTCCTTGAACCATCGTTCGATATTTTCAGGATCCGTGCCGTACTTAACTTCGTTGATCTCGTGATTGCGATACTGCAAACCGAGATTTCGCCGTGAACCAAAAAACTCGGCCATGAGTCGATTGGCTTTCGGGACGGACTCGCGATCCATTACCTGCAGGTCGGCACCACCTTCCTGCCCATCCGAAAAGTAGATGTCGTGCTGAAACTGCTCGTTCGTCGGTTCGCCGAGAATTCGTTGGAAGAACATGACGTTGCGTTCCAGCGACGCCTGGTTACCGGATGGTGCATATCCACCACCGATCGTCAGGTAATAATCCTTCGCAGATGCATCTGCGACCAGGAGGCAACCGAGCAATAAACCCAATCCAGCTATTCGCAAATTCATACGCATCGATCTCTAACGGCCCGGGAAAGAAAATCCACCATTCAATCGTCACCGCCATTTTACTTACGGCCGGCAACGCACCTTGCTTATTGAACCAGGATATCGAGAAAGGGTATGTCTCCGAAAAGGATTTTTGCTTGAATTTTCCCGTTGCCCTCAAGTGCATTGGGGAAAACCGCTTTCTTTTCGCCGTCGCCGGTCTCCCAGGCCGCATTGTTTCGTCAATCAGGCAAACCCGATGAGCAACCAGTCGCACGTTTGGATTGGGGAAAAACTCGCTCGCGCCGGCTGGCACACCAGGTCCACGATCAGTGAAACTATACGGTTCGCGAGCACCGGTTAGGGGATCTGTTGATGAAACTTCAAGATTACGACTCGTCGTCCAAGCATCGGGCGACGATTGTTCAGAACGATCGACTTTCCGCCGAACACGCACGACGCGAAGTTCACGAAATCGTGTTGGAACTAGATGGCTCTATGCACGCGTTGCCGGGACAGAACGTCGGTGTTCTGTTGCCTGACGAATCGAAGGGTGACGATGAGGTTCACTTTCGACTGTACACGATTGCTGACCTTCCCGAACGCAGGGAAGGTATGCAACGCATTCACATTCAAGTTCGGCGCCACCAGTATTTTGATGCTCTAACGGGAGAGACCTATCGTGGAATCGCATCCAATTTCCTTTGCGATTCCAAAGCGGGTGATGAGATTCTCATCACCGGTCCTTATGGACAGGCGTTCGAAATTCCACCCGAACCACATGCCAACATGATCCTGATCGGTGCTGGTACCGGGATCGCTCCATTCCGGGCGTTTTTAAAGCACGTGTACCGACGTTATCCCGAATTCACCGGTCAGGTCTACTTGTTTTATGGAGGTGAAACGGGGTTGGATTTGTTATATGGAAACGATCAAGAAAAGGACATTTCGTTGTACTACGACCGTGACACATTCGAAGCGATCGAGGCATTGAGCAACAGCAACGACCCCGATTCCTTCCGATGGTCCGATGCGATGCGTAGCCGAGCGAAAGAACTCGCCGTACTGCTGAGTGATCCAGAGACGTTCGTTTATCTAGCAGGTCTCGAGTCGATTCGTGATGAGTTGGAAGCAACTCTTTGCGAAGTCGCAGGCTCCAATCAGCGATGGTATCACTGGAAAGAGGAGCTGGTAGAGGACGAACGCTGGTTCGAATTGCTGTACTAATGTCGTGGAAGAGGGTCTTTTCCAAAACCGATTCGGAGCTTACTTCAACGCCGAACCATTCCACTGATTCCCACCTACCCGCCAGTCAAGCGATCGCAAGCTTCTTGATACTTGGCTCTTGTCTCCTCGATGATGTCTGATGGCAGAGCCGGTGGCGGACTGTTTTTGTCCCACCCGCAACTCGATAGCCACTCTCGGACAAACTGTTTATCAAACGAAGCCTGCGCTTGTCCGGGCTGGTATTCATCGGCTGACCAAAACCGCGAACTGTCAGGTGTCAGTACTTCATCGATCAGAATCAGTTCGTCGTCGATCATCCCGAATTCGAATTTTGTATCGGCGATGATGATGCCACGACTGGCTGCGTAATCAGCTGCTGATTGGTAGATCTGCAGACTCCATTCTCTTAATCGCAGCGCCAACGCGTTGCCCAAATCGGCGATCATCCGGCTAATCGGAACGTTTTCGTCGTGACCTTGTTCGGCTTTGGTTGCCGGGGTGAAGATCGGTTCAGGCAATCGATCGCATTGCACGAGTCCATCGGGTAGCGGATTGCCGCAGATTTCGCTTGTTGCCTGATACTCCCGCAGGCCGCTGCCTTCCAGATAACCGCGGACCACACACTCGAACGGGACGACCGTTGCTTTTTTGGTGAGCATCGCGCGACCCTCCAACGGAGTGGTGTCGAACGTTGCGCTCAAAGACGGCGGGATTTGGGTGGTTATCAGGTGATGCGGAACATCGAGCCGTTCAAACCAAAACTCGCTCATCGACGTCAGCAATTTGCCCTTATCGGGGATTCCGCAAGGCAAAATAAAGTCGAACGCACTGATGCGATCCGTGCTCACGATCAACAGCGCATCGCCGAGATCGTAGACGTCTCTGACTTTCCCACTACGTCGGGGAAGCGGCAGCTGCGTTTGGAGCAGAGCTCCGGATTCATCGAATTGATACAGTTCCGTTGCGGTCGCGTTCATGGATGATAATTTGGCAAAACCACCAATTGCTTACAAGCGTGGCATGCTCGCACGTGGGACGGCCAGCGAGTACGATACGCGTTTGGTCGGCGGTCGGTGGTCTCCATCGAAGGCTGTCGAGTTTACGCAACCCACCAAAATTCGGCGTGCCCATATGGGGCAGTTCCATTTTGATGTGCCCTCTGCCGCCGGCGACCTATTGGACGGGTCGTTATGGAGCGATGCGTATATTTGTGGCATCGAAGGAGTGCCTTGGCATTCACATTGCCAATTCGATGGGGCTCGTCTGACGATCAATCGAAACATCGATTCTTCCGGCAAGCTCTATCTTGCCTGCCCTCTCGAAGGCCTCGGCTATCGAACCTTGAGCACGTGTAGCCTTCGTCCGCTCTCCGAATCGCCGTACTCTCTTCTGTTGGAATTGGCGCGAGGCAGTTGTTATCGCGCTAGAACCCAATCCGATGCTTGGCAGAGAGCGGGACTGATTCTCAGTGAAGAGTTTCGCCAACTGCTTGACGAGGGGACGAATCGGTTTCTCGATGCGGCGCAGCATCGTGATGATCCGGATCAGACTTCGCGCGAAGCGGCCGACGCGATTCGATTGTTGGAACGGGGACTAACGGAATTGGGAGAATGCTATGCAGCCCAATCCATCGCTTTTCGAAAAGACCAGGATCAGCCGATTGGAACACTGTTGGGTGGAACCGTCGTTCCGCCTTCGCCAACTGGTACGCCTTTGAGCGAATCGTTCTGTGAGGCGTTTAACACGGCCTCGGTCCGGCTCAGTTGGGCGGAAATTGAAACCGATTCTGGGCAATACGATTATGAGGCAGCCGATCGTTCTATCCAGTTTTGTGCCAGCAAGGGATTGCGGATCATTGGAGGTCCGTTAGTCGACTTTCGCGAGAAGCTGTTGCCTCACTGGATGTACTTGATGGAGGATGACTTCGAGACGCTATTGTCATCGGTGACGCAGTTTGTCGAACGAACGGTGGCAAAATTTCGAGGTTCGGTGCAACTATGGAATTGTGCGACGGGTTTGAATACGCCGGGCCCACTAAAGCTGGATGATGAAAAAGTAATGCGTCTGTCGGTGGGCATTTTGCAGACCGTCCGACGCACGGATCCCAATACGCCGGCGATCATGTCGTTTGATCAACCCTTCGGCGAGTACTTAGCGAAACATCGCGACAGCATTTCGCCGCTGCACTTTGCCGACGCTTTGGTCCGCAGCGGTTTGGGAATGGCGGGCATCGGACTGGAGTTTCGTGTCGGTTATTCGAAGGACTGTACCCTGCCCCGCTCGTCGGTCGACTTCGGACAGATGATCGATCGTTGGGCGACATTGGGCTTGCCGATGTTGGTTCAATTGGCTGTGCCAGGAGCACGAGGAGATGACGCGCAATCGATGACGGCTGGCGAAGCCCTGGCTTCACCCAACGGATTGGACCTCGTCAATGAACAGCTACGGGTTGCTGGTCCGATGATTCGGACCTTATTAGCGAAGCACATTGTCCACGGGATTGTCTGGGATGGTTGGTGCGACGCCGAACGACACGTGATGCCGCATTCAGGATTGATCGACGGACATCAGAAGCCGCGAGCGATTTACGAATATGTGAAGCGGTTACGAACCGAGTTTCTGATGTAAGTGACCTGGCATCTCGCTTTTGATCGCAAGCGTGCTGCGAATCGCGAACGTCATCGACTGAGTATTCTGAACCTCAACACGAAGCGCCAGACGTTCCCCCTCGATGTAACTCTCTTTCGGAATCTGCCCGATGAAGACGACTCTTTCGATTCTTATTCTCTGTTGCGTTTTGAGCCTTACTCTGACCAATGCTTGGTCGCAGGAGAATGATGCGAGGATCAAACCTGTTGGCGACATTGAGACGGTGCAGGATGGATTCTCTTTCACCGAGGGACCTGCGTGGGACCCTTCATCGAAATCACTGTTCTTTACCGATATTCCCAACAACACCATCCATCGCTTGGATGCTCAAGGCAAAATGACGGCATTCACAACCGAATCCAATCACGCCAATGGATTAATGGTCGTTGCGGATGGTCGCATGTTGGCTTGCCAGATGGACGGCCAATTGGTTGCCTACGATTTGAAGACGGCGAAGTTTGAAGTACTCGCGGATCAGTTCGATGGCAAGCGTTTCAACGCCCCGAACGACCTGGTAATCGACACTGCAGGCGGCGTTTACTTCACCGATCCGCTCTTCCGCGCGCCGACGCCTTTACCGCAAGGCGTACAGGCCGTTTACTACCGAGAGGCATCGGGAAAAATCCGTCGAGTTACCGATGATTTGGCTGCCCCCAATGGCATCGGTTTATCTCCGGACGGTAAACAGCTGTACGTGATTCCCAGCCGACAATCGAAGATGCTCGTCTACGACGTGGAAGGACCAGGGAAACTTTCAGCAGGAAGCGTGCTGTGCGAGCTCAAACAGCCGGCCGGCAAGAGCAACACCGGTGGTGACGGGATGACGATGGACGTCGAGGGCAACCTCTACATCACAACGAATCTCGGTGTCGAAATTGTTTCGCCCAAAGGGGATCATTTGGGGCTGGTTGTGTTTCCCCAACAGCCAGCGAACGTGACGTTTGCCGGTGAGGATCGCAAGACGATGTACGTCACGGCAAGGACGGGGCTGTACCGCGTGCGAATGCCGATCGCGGGCCTCGCCCCGAATTGAAAACGGAACGCTTACGATTTCCAGTCGCTAGGGACGTCCGGTTGTTGCCAAGCACTCATGCCGCCATCGACGAGTAGTGTTTGGCCGTGGATGTGTTCGGCGGCATCTGACAATAGGAAAACAGCCGCGCCTCCACACACGTCAGAATCAGGGACGCGGCCGTTCGGCGTGTGAAGTTGCATCCAACGGTCCAGTCGGTCGTCTTGGTTTAAGACATCGGTGAGCGGTGTTCTCACAAGACCCGGAGCCATCGCATTTACCCGAATGTGATGCGGTGCAAGGGTGACGCAGAGTGTTCGCACCATCGCAGCTACGGCGCCTTTGCTGGTGTCATACGCCGTATGATCCGGTTCTGACAGCACGCCATTGATCGACCCGGTAAACAGAACGCGACCGGCAACGGAGTTTTCTACCCAGCGTTTTGCAAAAGCTTGTGTCAAGAAGTACCCCGAGGTCACATTCAAGTGCATCGTGGTCATGTAGGTTTCGAAGTCCATTTCGAAATAGGGCTGATCGATATAAGTTCCAGCGTTATTGATCAGCAAATCGACGCCTGGCAAACTTCGGTCCGTTTCGGCGAGTAAGTCATCGAGATAGATGCTGGGCGGTTGTGAAAGATCCGCGGTGGCTAATTCACAGACCGTGCCATACTGGCGACATCTCTCAAGTGTCGCTTGCGCAAGCTCGTCATCACGTAATCCAAGCAGCAAGATG
Organism: Planctomycetota bacterium; assembly: GCA_039179795.1. Taxonomy (GTDB): domain Bacteria; phylum Planctomycetota; class Planctomycetia; order Pirellulales; family Pirellulaceae; genus Rubripirellula. The sequence goes on from JBCDEM010000003.1 coordinate 377,938, forward strand.
TCAGCGCCCGCTTCCGCCATCGCAACAGCGATGGATGCACCTACGCCTTGAGTCCCGCCGGTGATCAATGCGCGATGTCCAGACAAATCGAACAGCTTGCTACTCATGGAGCGTTGATCCTCCTGTCGATTGACCTGGTTCGGTGTTGTGGACGAGTCAACGAGCCCCAGGATGCTTCACCCGTGCTTCGCAAACGTTCGTGCTTGCCATTCTGGGAGAGAGGACTCGTGGCTCCAATCACTACAGTTTTGGGCGGACCGTTTTTGAATACGATTCCCAATCAGCAGCGGTTTGGTCGGCGTCGAATTCCGTGTCATCAATGACGACTCGGTAGGAGAGTTTCATGCTTTCACCGCTCTTCAGCACGACTCCGTCTGTTTTTTTACCGCCGACGAAATGATGGACCCCGAACGGATTTGCTGCGAACAGTCCATAGGTGCGAACGTGCCAGCGACAGGGATGTTGAAAACTGGAGGGGTGATCGTGAATGGTGATGCCGGCCGGGCGACCGTCAATCGGTCCGGTGTAGTTAACCCAGTTCGATTTTTTTCCCCAAGCTTCTTTGTTGTTCAGTCCTTCGGCGTTGGTAATCTTTCCACCTTGTTTCGCATCGACTTTCATGGTGCCGGCAATGCGGATACCGAACGAGCCTTCTTTTGTGTCACCAAAGTTAACATCTCCATCGGTCGCCTTAAGCAGGAAGTCGCAATCGATGACTCGGCGACCGTTGAGTGTTCGGAATTCAAATCGCCGCGCGTCGGATAGGAGGCGTTTGCCGTCTGGTGAGACCCAGTCATTCGTCGTTTCGATCACGGCGGCGCCGTCGTCGGTCACGGAAGCTTCGCCGTTCGTCTGAACGATCTTTCCACACCCTTTGTCGTCCAGCCAAAAATCAATTCCGTTCACGTCGCCGTGTGTCAGCCAAAGCGAACGGTGGTGATCGTGATCGCTGCGTTCGGTCTCGGATCCTTTGAGCATCGGAAAGTCGCGAACCACTCGGCGCCCGTCCACACTCTGAAGTGGATAGATGATCGGCTTGCCGTTGCTGTCGACGAGGTACCCGGCAATCAATTGGCCGTCCTCAAAAATGGACCAGCCATTCGGTGCGCTGGTCTGCTCGACCTTCACGGCCGCATCCTCCGCGGAAGCGATTGTTGCAGGGGGAATCAGAACCAGGCAAAAGAGGGAGAGGATGACGGTTCGGCGGGACGGATTCAGCGGGAGCATGATCAGGAATTCTCCGTTGTCAGATTCGGAAGTGGGGCGGCGATTTAGGAAGGATGGGACGGGAAAGAACGCCCACTAGTTGGCCGCAGCCAGCAACAACGTTTTGGGTTACATGTCGCCGACCAGGGTACACCACCGGGACAGCCGCGTTCTACTTCCAAGCGTCTCCACATCGCGGAACACGCCGATTTTCGGAATTCGACTATGATGGAGGCGTCGAATCACCCGCGTGATTCGCTCTTTTCTTGCCCCGCCCTTATCCATTTTTGCCCCCAGCAAGTCCATGTACCGATGGCGCACGCAGCTACGTCGATGGCGATTGATTGAGGCCCGCCGGTTGGCCGTGGCCACGATTGTTTTGCTTTTCTGTTCGGTGCCACTGATGGCACAACAGCGAAACCGCAATAGCAACAATCGGCAGCCACCGAAAAAACCGAAGATCAATCTGCCGGAAAGTGTTCGCACGAAACCAACTCCCAACATGCGGGTCGTGGCGGTCAACCCCGACACCCGCGCTCGCGTTCGATCCGCCGCTGGACAGGTCGATTTTTACATTGAATCGAAGCTCACCAACCAAGGCCAACAACCCAACGCAATGGCAAGCGATGAGGTTTTTCTGCGCCGTGTTTATTTGGACGTTGCCGGACGTATTCCAACACTGGCCGAAGCCAAATCGTTTTTGAATTCGAACAGCGAAACCAAACGCGAGGACTTAATTGATCGTTTGCTGAGTAGTCCCGACTACGTCAGCAACATGTACAACTTTTGGGCCGACACGTTGAGGTTGGTCGAACGCCCTCAAAATAACATCGTTGCCGATCCCTACCTCGGCTACGTGAAGGACATCGTCCGCGAAAACCGGCCGTATGATCAGTGGGTCTACGAGATGCTGACGGCCGACGGAAAGGTCTGGGATAATCCCGCAGTCGGATTCCAATTACGCGATGATGGCATGCCATTGCCATACATCGACAACACGGTCCGTGTGTTCTTGGGAACGCAAATTGGCTGTGCCCAGTGTCATGACCATCCATTCGATCAATGGTCGCAGTATCAGTTTTATGAGCTCGCAGCCTACACGGCTGGGACAAGAACGCGGATCGTTCGCGGATCGCCCGGATTCAAGAAACAGAATCCAGCCAACTTGCTAATTAATGAAGCAAGAAAGAAGCATGAGAACGGTCGTGTTCCCGGTGAGTTTCAACGTTTAGTTCGAGCGAATACCTACAGCGTCAGCGAAGTCAAAGCATCGTTACGCTTGCCCCACGATTATGCGTACTCAGATGCCAAGCCAAAATCGGTAGTGAAGCCCGCCGTACTTTGGGGAGAAGTCCCGACAAGTGCGAAGGACAGCACGCCCCGTCAGCAATTTGCCGCATGGCTGACGAGTCCTGAGAACGAGCGTTTTACGAATACGATCGTGAACCGAATCTGGAAACGATTTTTAGGTGTCGGCATGGTCGAACCGATTGATGACTTTCGCGATGAACATCCTTGCGTGAATGAACGGGCAATGGAGTTCCTTGGTGAACAGTTGGTCCGATATGACTTTGATCTGAAAGAGTTGATTCGGACCGTTTTGTACAGCCGCACGTATCAACGTGAATCGACGGACTATGAGTTAACCAGCGGCGAACCCTACTACTTCCCGGGGCCAACGCTACGACGTATGACGGCCGAACAGGTTTGGGATTCGATTTTGATCTTGGCAGTTCGAAATCCGTGGCCGTTTCAGCGCCCCAACGCGTCCGAGATGGCACCCGTGCTAAACGTCAATTTTGGGTCTGCTGACTATGCATCGGTTAAGCGTCAATCTGAGCGGTTCAAAGAGACGTACTTTTTGAGTCGCTACAAGCGATCATTGAATGAGCACGCGTATCAGGGCAACGTTTTGTGTCGAGCCAGTGAATTGCCGACACCGCTTCCTGCCGGGCATTTCCTCAGGCAATTTGGGCAAGGCGACCGCCAGACAATCAATGGGTCTCAGCAAGACGCAACCGTTCCACAGATTCTGGCGATGTTTAACGGTCCCATCACGCACGTGATGTTGGAAGCTGGTTCGGCGATCGTTGACGACGTGATCGCCATTGAACAGACGCGAGACCGCGTCGACGCCATTTTCCTCAGCGTGCTCAGTCGCAAACCGAGTTCAACGGATCGACGCACAGCAGCCGGTGAGTTGTCTCGAATCAAGAATGACAACGTAGGCTACGGAAACATTATTTGGGGATTGTTGAACACACGCGAATTCTTGTTCATTCAATGACGTGAATCGCGGAAGTTTTCCGTCCGATTGAAACCCAGCCCGATTGAATGAATCGTTCCAATCACTCCCGGTCATTACGAACCCTGACTCCTACGAGCGTCCGTTAAGCGGAGAGATCATCATGTCCTCACCTGAATTGAGCGTTCCTGTTCGCCGCCAGTTTCTCAAGTCGATGGCTCGCAATACACTCGGAGTTTCATTCGCGGGTTCGATTGCCAGCGGCGGTTTGTTTGATCAACCACTATTCGCTGCCTACACGCCTCGTGGAAAAGCGAAACATGTGATCTATCTGTTCATGGAAGGGGCGATGACGCACCTGGACACGTTCGACCCTAAAGTGGGAGTCGAAGAAGCAGGTGAAACGAAACCGATCCAAACACGTGTTCCGGGCATTCAGTTTGGCGATCGTTTTCCGAAGCTTGCTTATCTGGCGGGTGCCATCGCGGTCGTACGTTCACTCAGCACAGAAACGGGCGCGCACGACAAGGGTCAGTACTTGATGCGGACGTCCTACAAGCAGCTCAACAGTATTCAGCATCCAGGCATGGGTGCATGGATGGTGTCCGAGGCGGGACGATTGAACACCGCACTGCCGGGAAACTATGTGATTGGTGGGGCCAGCCGCCATCCAGGTGCTGGATTCCTTGAGCCGTCGCTATCACCGGTTCCGATCGCAAATGCGAATGCCGGTTTGCAGAACACAAAATTGCCAAAATACCTCCCCGAGGAGTTGTTTGATCGACGACTCCGGTTGGCGTCCAAGTTTGATGAGTCCTTTCAAAACGGACGGGCGAATAGCAACGTCCAAGCCTACAACCAGCTTTACTCCGAAGCGCGACGGTTGATGGGCAGTGAGCATTTGAAAGTCTTCAACATCAAAGACGAGCCTCAAGCGGTTCGAGATGCCTATGGCGACAATTCCTTGGGGCAAGGATGTTTATTGGCACGCCGGCTGGTCCAAAGTGGAGCACGTTTTGTGGAAGTCAGCTACGGCGGCTGGGACATGCATCAAGAGCTATACAGTTCCTTGAATGAACGTGCTGAGCATCTCGATACAGCTCTCGGGAGTTTGCTGAGAGATCTCAATAGCAAGGGATTGTTGGATGAGACGCTGGTTGTGTTGACAACCGAGTTTGGGCGCAAGCCAAACATCAATGCGAATGCTGGGCGTGATCATCATCCGGGTGCATTTTGCAGCCTTTTGATGGGAGCCGGTATCCGTGGTGGTCAAGTCTACGGAGCCTCGGATGAAAAGGGGTTCCTGGTGGACGAAGACCACGTCTCCGTCGCGGATTTCAATAAGACCATTGCCGCGGCCGCAGGGTTGCCGACGGAAAAAGAGCAGTTTGCTCCCAATGGTCGGCCTTTCAAGATCGGTGGTAACGGCGAAGCCATCCAGGCACTGCTGGCTTAGTTACAATAAGTAGCGATCGAAGTGGGTCAGCCTGCAATGCAGGCTACCGCACGCAGTCGACAGCGGTTCGTCGATTGTCGTGATTCCAGAACGCACTGTTTGTAGCTGCGGTTGTGCTCGTTCTTTAGCATCGAAGATGTGGCAACCGATTTGGATCACACAAGAAACGGCCGGCTGTCCTTGCGCAATGCGTGAACGGAATGAAGGATGAGTTCATTCCAGCTGTAACGTCTGCTCGAGGATTGTTTTGTCGGTGGCTGTTACCCAATGATCGCCCGCCGAATTCCCTCCCACCATCCAGCATCTCCTGTTCAAGGATTCAACATGAATCGTTGGAAATCTGTCCTGACGCTACTCATTGCAATACCTATCGTTGCAACCGCGAGCAAGGTGCAAGCGGAAGATACGAAGAATGCCGTTTCGAAAGATCCCGCACTCGTGCTGCCAGTTCCTGATGCCGTTGCTGCTTCGGAGTCTGAGATGAAACCGTACGGTGAGCCGATTGAGCACACCGAAGCGATCATTGAAATGATCCCCATTCCCGGTGGCAAGTTTCTGATGGGTAGCTCCGAAAAAGAACCGAATCGCAACGAAGACGAAGGTCCACAACGGGAGGTGCAGATCGAGCCCTTCTGGATGGGCAAATGTGAAATCACCTGGGATCAGTACGATTCGTATCGTGAGCAGGTGGATCAGTTGCGACGCCAGATGTTTTCCTTGAAACCAAACGCGCGCGATCAACTCGTCGACGGAGTGACGAAGCCGACTGAGGAATACACCGACATGAGTTTTGGGATGGGCAAAGGAGACTATCCGGCTATATGCATGACTCAACACGCTGCCAGAACCTATTGCAAGTGGTTGTCGGCCAAGACCGGGCGATACTATCGATTGCCGACGGAAGCCGAGTGGGAGTACGCCTGTCGAGCTGGCACAACGACGGCTTATTCATTTGGTGATGATCCAAGCAAACTGTCTGAATACGCTTGGTTTTTTGACAACAGCGATGACGCGTATCACGAAGTTGGACAGAAGGAGCCGAACCCATGGGGCTTGCATGATATGCATGGCAACGTTTCCGAGTGGGTCTTAGATCAATATGACGATTCTTTTTATTCCAGCGCCAACAACACGATCAATCCACTTAATGCACCCAAAACGTTGTATCCGCGAGTTGTTCGTGGAGGCAGTTGGGAAGACGATCCTGATCGGTTACGAAGTGCGATGCGTGTTGGATCCAACGAGGATTGGAAAGAACAGGATCCGCAACTGCCACAGAGCATCTGGTACTTTACCGATGCCTTAGGCGTTGGTTTTCGAGTTGTACGACCATTGGTGGAACCGACTGACCAAGAGAAAGTTGACAAATGGGAAAAGACAGCGCCCGAGCAAAAAGATCCGGAATAGAAATAAGATCCTGAATAGCAAAAAATCTTGGTAACGTGACTTTGATTACCGTCGATTGCCTCCCTCTCCAAGCGTAGACCCTCAGCCTTAAGACGATTCTATGAACAACCGCCGAAAGTTTCTTCAAAACACAGGTCGAGTCGCAGCTGCGACCACGCTCGCGTCCACGATGCCCAACCCTGTTCATGCAGCGGAGGACAACCAGATTCGAGTGGTGCTAATTGGTTGTGGTGGACGTGGTACGGGAGCAGCATCGAACGCTTTGTCTGTCAACAATGGACCGATGACCTTGGTCGGACTTGCCGACGTCTTTCCGAAGAATCTACAGATTTCTTACGCTTCGTTGTCCGGTAATAAACAGATCGGACCTAAGGTCGATGTCCCGGAAGAAAACAAGTTTATCGGCTTCGACGCGTATCAAAAGGCGATGGATTTGTTGAAGCCGGGAGATGTGGTGATTCTCGCGACGCCTCCCGCATTTCGATGGGTGCATTTTCGTTATGCCGTCGAAAAGGGACTGAACGTTTTCATGGAGAAACCCGTCACCGTCGATGCTCCGACCTCGTTGCGGATGCTCGAACTGAACAAGACGGCGAAAGAAAAGAATCTTAAGGTGGCGGTTGGTTTGATGTGCCGTCACTGCAAAGCACGCCAAGAACTCTTTGACCGTATCCAGAGCGGTGAAATCGGCGAGGTGAATCTACTTCGAGCCTATCGGATGGCCGGACCGACCGGTTCGGCGGCTGCTCTCCCCAATGATGGCAAGCTGAATGAGCTTCAGTATCAAATCAAGAACTTTCACGGCTTCCTTTGGTTGAGCGGAGGCGCGGTGAGTGACTTTTTGATTCACAACATTGACGAATCGTGTTGGATGAAAAACGATTGGCCGGTCAGCGTGATTGCGTCGGGTGGTCGGCACTACCGCGGCGATTGTGTTGATCAGAACTTTGACACGTATTCGATGGAATACACCTTCGCCGACGGAACCAAGCTGATGGTCGATGGCCGAACGATGGTCCGATGCAAGACAGAGTTTGCAAGTTACGCGCACGGTTCCAAGGGTATGGCGATCATCTCGACGTCTTCGCATTCACCGGCGAAATGTCGAATCTACGAAGGACACAATCCGATCGAAGAGAAGCAGCAGTGGGCGTTTCCGCAGCCGGAATCTAAACCGTACCAGTTGGAATGGAATGACTTGATCGCCGCGATTCGCGAAGATCAACCGTACAACGAGCTTGAACGGGGTGTGATGGCGAGCGCTGTTACGTCCATGGGACGCATGGCCGCACACACCGGTCAAGAGATCACGCTCGAACAGTTCATGGCGCATGATCACGAGTTTGGACCCGGCATCGATGAGTTGACGCTCGATTCTCCGCCGCCCCTGACCGCCAATGCAGACGGACGTTACAACGTGCCAATGCCAGGATTGGTAAGCAAACGCGAGTACCTGTAGAGATAGAACGTCGCCGTTCGCACCGCAATCGTGGTAGTGCGTCCTTCGGTATCTGTCATCGATCGTCTAGTGTTTTTCCTCGGCGAGCACGAGCATCGCTGCGCTGGGCACGACCGCGATCGAGAGTCTTGATGGTACTACCGCGAAGCGGTTCACCTCGTCACAACTGATTCGCGCTGCAATTGGTGCAGCGACCGGCGGCTTTGACTTACGATCATCGCGTTAGTCGCTGTTGTGCTTCGTCGGCCCACGGACTGTCGGGGGCGAGCTCTTGGAAACGTCCCCAATGATGCTTGGCTTCGACGTCGCGTCCTAGATCGTCCAGCGCGCGGGCCAGATTGTAATGAACGTCGGCGTAGTCTTCGAAGAGCGTCAGGGCGCCACGGTACGCGGCAATGGCCAAGTCGATTTGTCCGGTCTCGGCAAGCACATTCCCCAGACTCGCGCGGGCTTCAACAAACTCTGGGTCTTGCTCGATCGCTGAATAATACCGCTCGCGGGCCGCGATCACATGGCCCATGCGATACAGCAACTCGGCGAGTTGAAAGTCGATATCGGATCTCGGTCCATCTCTCGCGATGATCGCATGAAAGTAGCTTACGGCACCTTCATCGTTGCCTTGGTCTTCTGCTCGGTAGGCAGCTTCCAATAGTTCATCATGATCGGATTCCTTTGACGGGCTTCCGTCGTGCGTAATCGAGAGCACACTCGGTGCATCGTCCTCGCGAGGGATCGGGGAATCATCGCGGCTCGATTCATCCAAGGCGTCAAAGTCAAAACGTAGCTGCCCGCCTGGTTCGAGTAGACCCTCTCCTTTTCTCAACAGGACCTGCTTGCCTTCGACCAAGATGGACAGTTGATCCAACGGGCGACTGATTTCAGGTAACACCTCCATCAGTTCGACTAAACGTTGTTCAATCGCTTTTGGGCTGGCACCGGAAGCGACCCATTGGGCAAGTCGACGGGCCGTGGAGACTTCCTGGAAATCGAAGTACGGCAGTTTGTGCAGAGTATGTGCAGGCGTGATGAGTCCTCTTCGATGCCAGCGCCGTATCACGCGGACGGAAACCCCTAGCAATTGCGCGAGCATCGCGGGCGTGTGGAAGCGTCGTACGGATTGTTCGACATCGACCAATCCCAGTCGTTGCCAGAGTTCGGTTTCAGGCACGATCTCCAGCGTGCCGCTTGAAGCGGCTGCGATGAGTTTGGGGCCCAGCAAGTCTGCTTCGGCGAGCGGTGACTCATCGGCTCCGATAACGACCCAGTCTAGATCGGATGAATCCGCGTCGACGATCACCGCTCCGTAAGATCGCAAGACGTTTCCCGCCTCACGTTGATTCATGCCACCGAAACGACCAATCAACGCGACGCGCTTGCACTCGGCGGCATGCACTTCGGTCAAGTTACGGTCTCCGACGATTGACGTGTTATCGAATCAGAGCGACCAAGATCACTTTGTTCATGGAGAGCAATGAAAGTCATGTCAGTGTGAAGTCATTGCTTGGAAGTTGATCACGCATTATTCAAATTTTCGGTCCGCTCACGAGTGGGTTGGATAAGCGAACCTTGTCGAACGGCGAGGCCTCGATCATTCTTAGGCACGGATTGGTAGTGGGTGGGACGGCCGCTGGTGTTTCTTTTGGAAAGACTGGAGGAAAGTCCGGGCTCCGCAGGACAGGATGGTCGATAACGTCGACCGGCCGTGAGGCTAGGGAAAGTGCAGCAGAGAGAAGACCGCCGAACGGCCACCTTCGTTGTGGTGCGTGGTAAGGGTGAAACGGTGTGGTAAGAGCACACCAGCGACCGGGGTGACTCGGTCGGCTTGGTAAACCCCATCCGGAGCTAGACCAAACAGAATGGAGCGGTGCGGCCACGGTCGTGCTCGCCAAACGGTCCGTTTGGCCGACATTCGGGTAGGTCGCAATCGAGGCGGCGAGCAATCGTCGTGCACAGATAGATGGTCGTCGTCGGCACTGCTTCGGTGGTGCCTTCACAGAACCCGGCTTACAAGCCCACTGCCAATCCTTTTTCCTCCATCAGGCCGTCGCGGATCGAGTTTCGCCTCCTCTCGCACAATGAAGCGAATTCCCATCACTGCGAATCGAATCCCTCCCTCAAGTACTTAGAGCTTGGGCATTGGCAATCGATTGGACGGTCCGCAAGAATGGCGGTATGAATGGCAACAAACCACCATCGACGTCCGCCCCGGCCGTCCGAATGACCTGTAGCGTCTGTGGACGCGTCTTTTTGTTGGATGAAACCAACTCGCCTCCTTTTTGTAGTGAGCGGTGCAAGATGATCGACCTGAATCGTTGGTTTGGCGAGGAGATCGGACTGCCGCACGAAGGTGGTCCCAGCAAAGGCGAGGCGATTGATCCCGACACTGCTGAACCCGATCGCTTGTCTTGACGACTGACTGAGCAGCCGCGACACTTTCTAGATTGAAATGACGACGGAAACCTTTCTCTAATTTGCGGGAAAGGTTTTCTTTTTTGAGTTGGCATGACCTGAGAGGATCGCCCGCGCCAGTAGCGTCTCGACGGATGAGCCGTGGCAGCGGTTTGCGAAGCCCCGATTGAAAAGGTGAATGTGAGATGATGGATTCGGTCCCCATGACTCGTGACGGCTACAACAAAATCAAAGCCGAGATCGAACGATTGGAAAATGAAGAGCTGCCGGCAGTGACGGAGAAGATTGCCGAAGCCCGCGAAGAGGGTGACCTGAAGGAAAACGCCGAATACCACGCCCAACGCGAAAACCAGGGCATGTTGATGGCGAAAATCAATGAGCTCAAGGACAAGATCGCTCGAGCGTCCATTATCGACCCGTCCCAGTTACCCAAAGACGAAGTCGTGTTCGGTTGTACCGTCACCGTGGAAGATGTGGCCTACGGCGACGAAGAACAGTTCACCCTTGTGGGTGCCGGTGAAGAGGATTACGACCAGGGAAAGATCTTGGTTACGAGCCCATTCGGTCAAGGTTTGATCGGAAAGAAAGTGGGTGAAGTTGCCGAGGTCGAAGTTCCTGCGGGAAAATTAAAGTTCAAGATCCTGAAGATCGAGTTCCTCGGTTAAGAAGCATGTCCGCGGTTTGATGACCGCTGGCAGACGTTGCCGGGTATCGCCCGCCTGGTCCCATACGTCGATCGTCTGGAGGAGATCTCGTTGGAATGATCTTCGGGCTGACGCCCCTAGACGCGTGACCGCTTGCCGAACCTTTATTGCTACGGCCAAATCCGTGAATCAGAGCACCGAGACACCTGCCGATATCGATTCTTCGCAATCCGAGGATGAACTCAATGATGGACCAGGCTGGCTGCCTGCGATCATGGCCGCCACCGCATTGATGGGGATCGTCGGTTTTATCACTTGTGGTGTCTCCACTTGGTTTCTCTTTCAAAAACGAACCGACTTCGCCGTGCGAACATTGCGTGGATCTTATATCGGGGAGATTGAACAGAGTCTGCTCGACCCCCAAACGAAATCGGCCGTCGTCGCCGAAGTCAAAACACTCGCGGACGATTTTGAACGTGGTAAGTACGAGCAGTGGCAGTCAGCGGAAATCATGCAGGGACTGTTGCGGCTGCCCGTTCTGCAGTGGGGCGAATTGCAGGTCATCGAGGTTTTTTTGCAAGAGTCTGAGAGTCCGCAACGTGACGATCAGTACATGCAACTGACGCGTTTGAAACGCGCTGTCGAACGAAGCTTGATCACGTCATTGGATGTCGACGAAGTGCTTGCGCCGGTTCGCGTTGATGATCCACAAGCGATTAACGGACACACGATGGTCCAGGCACTTACGGAAGAGCAAGTGGCGGAATTTGTGCTCCGATGCAAACTGCTAGCAGACCGCGAGTTGATACCGGAAGAGACGTTTGAAGAGGTTCAACTGGATGCCATTGTTCGCCGAGCGATCGAACGGGCAGCCAAACCCTAGATTGCGAATCAGCCTTCGGCTAGTTCGGGGAAGACACCTTCATCCAGATCCATACGACGGATGATGGAGCGAAGACGAATCTGAAAATCGCTTTTGTAGTTGGCGACCTGTTGTTCGGTTAGCTTTAGATGCTCCGCGACTTCTTTGTTGGGAACACCGCGGACAAACAGCAGTTCAATGCATTTGAGCTTTGTCCAACCGTCTCCTGATTTCCATCGTTCGACCTGTTCGGCGATCGCGTCACGTACCGCGGCTTCTTCAATCTGTTTCCGCTCCACACTGCGTGCGATCGAACTTGCGACTCGGTCGCCACCCATCGGTTCGATCTGTCCGCTCCCGGAACTTCCGCGACCATGCATTTGGATGGACGGCCGCCTGCCTTCGCGTCGAAGGTGATCGGTCAACTTGTAAGCGCAAATCGAAAACAGATAACTTTCCAGCGGGCGCGACCCATCGTAGTTGGGCAGACTTACCAGGAACCCGACAAAGGCTTCCTGGACAATGTCTTCACTTGCGGCGCGGTTGCGGATGCGACTGTCGGTGTAAGCCATCAATCGACCTTCGTACCGATCGATCAAAGCTTGCCAAGCGTCCTGATCGCCTTCGCGGATTTTTTCCACGAGATAAGCGTCAGCTTCGTTTTGTCCAGAGGATTTTGAATCAGCCATAAAGACACACTACCGCAGATCGACTTGGAAAACACCCCAAACGTGTCGACTAAAGGCTAAGTCAATCAATTGCCGAGGCGCGAATTAGAGATCAGTTTGCCGAAAAAGCCTCTCACGGATGCAGACTGAAAACTCATCCAGACGCTAGAATCTGCCGATTATGGGCGACAATCAACCCCGCGGCGATGACCAACGACCTCCAGGTTTGACCCGTGAATTCCTCGATTTTTTGAGACACAACAAACAGTGGTGGATCACGCCAATTCTGGTCGCCACCGCCCTGTTGTTTCTCGCTGCGTTGCTGCTGCCCACACCCGTGGCTCCCTTCATCTACTCCCTGTTCTGATTTGACGACTGGAAATTGACGAGCGCCGGAAATTGACGAGCACTGAAGATCATTCGCGGCTGACCCAACGTGAGGACGCTCACCAAGGGCACGATTTGGAATCGGGGATGCTGGAACGTGTTCGCGAATGGGTAGATCTGTTCCCCTGTCTTAGGCTGATTCGGATCCTCAGGCTGGCTGCCTCACCAACGATGCTATCGCTGACCGCGATCACATTCGCCGTGTGGGTGATCGGTTTGGGGTTACTGTTTGAATTGAGCTTGAGTGAACCTGCGAGGATTCCATTCGTCCTGATCCAGATCCGATCCGTTTGGGGCGTAATCTGGACGATTCTGCTTTGGTCACCGACGGCCATTTGGCTGACACGGCAAGGTGGTCTGCTTGCGGCCGGACGCGACATGGCAGGACTGCAGGCAGGGTGGCGGATCGCATTTCAAAGAAGCTGGCGCGGCTGGAGCACGGCGACGATGCCACTGCTCGCCGCATTTCTGCTGGCAGCACCGATCTACGCCATTGGCCTTATTGCACGTGCCGGCGAATCGATGGCCGCGGTCGAATGGGTCGCTGGCGTCCTTGCAGCACTCCTGGCGATTCCGTCGGGGCTGCTTGCGTTCGGTGGGTTGATCGCAATCCCGCTCAGTTGGGCGGCGTTGGGTAACGAGCAGGATGCTGATCCGCTCAATGCCCTCAGCCGGGGCTACGAAGCTTTTTTTCGAAGACCGATCCATCTTGCGTTTTACCTGTTGATCGCCCTCCTGATTGGATCGGTTATCTGGTGGATCGGGCGAGGAATGGCTACCGCTGCCAGCTTGGCGGCGACGATCTACCTCGAATGGAGCGGCTGCCCGCAGAATGTAATCTCAACCACGAATCTCACCCTGACAGCCGTTCCCGCCGTCATGCTGACGACGCTGGGCTGGGGATTCGTAGGGGGAATCTATTTGTTGTTAAGATATGATACGGGCGGTCAGGAGGTCGAGGATCTCTGGGAACCCACCGGAGAACCAAGTCCGCCGCTGCCCGAATTACCCACCACCTGATAGTTGCATCGGTATCGGGTTCTCGTGAAGGAATCACGACTCACTCGCTACGCGGCCGCCGCGATCGAGGACGAGTTTCCACACACCCCGCCACACGTCCCGAGATCGTTGTAATCAACATCGGCTGGACGCGTTGAAACCGAACAGAGATGTGCCTTTATGAGCATGCATGGTCGAGTGTTGACGAGCCCTCTCCGCCTCGCGGCGATCATCTGTTTCGTTGCTACATTTCCCACTCCGGCGCAGTCTGCCGAGCCAACCGAGGGTGAAAAGCTATTCGCGTTGCGCGTGCAGCCGATTTTGCGTGAGAAGTGTTTTGGGTGTCACAGCGATGAAGCGGATGAATTGGAAGGTGGCTTTGATATCTCGAGCCGCGCCAAGATGCTCGCAGGTGGCGACGGATTTGGTGATACCGTTGTGTTTCCAGGTGACCATGAACTAAGCGCCTTGATGCCGATGATCTCGCGTGAGGACGTGGGTTATGAAATGCCACCCAAGGAAGCCGATGGGCTTACGCAGGAGGAAGTTTGGGCGATTCGCGATTGGATCAATGACGGTGCGCCGTGGCCCAGCGAAGAGAGGGTCGCCGAAATCTACGCTCTGTACGCCAAAGGTGTTTTGGTCAAAACAAGCGGAGGCCAGAGCGATCAATGGACGAATCGAAAATATGAGCCGGAGAATCTCTGGGCCTTTCAACCCGTTCTTCGAGAGTTCTCGCACGATCTTGATTTGGCAAAGCGAAATCCAATCGACATTTTCATCGAAGCACGATTGGAATCAGAAGGAATCCAGCCGGCGGCGACGGCAGATCGTGTCTCGCTCATTCGACGTGCTACTTTCGATCTGACAGGCTTGCCACCGACACCCTCGGAAGTGAAAGCATTCGTTGATGATGCAAGACCCGACCGGGAAGCGTTTGCTGCGCTGGTCGATCGACTCCTGGAGAGTCCTCACTATGGCGAGCATTGGGCCAGGCACTGGCTAGACGTTGTTCGCTATGCCGACAGCAGTGGATTCGCGAATGATTGGGAACGCCCCAATGCGTGGCGGTACCGCGATTACGTGATCCGTGCCTTCAACACGGATAAACCATTCGACTTGTTTACGCTCGAACAACTCGCTGGAGATGAGATTCAGCGGTGGGTCAACGAGAAGGGTGTTTCGCTCGATGATGTCAGAGAAGTACACCGTTTAATCGATGAGGTTGATCCCGATGAATTGGTGATTGCTGCGGGCTTTCTGAGAATGGGCCCGTGGGAGCACACGGGAATGAGCGTCGCCAAAGTGACGCGGCAACAGTTTCTTGACGATATCACGGATTCGGTTGGTCAGGTCTTTCTCGCGCAGCCGCTGCAGTGTTGTCGATGCCACGATCACAAGTTCGATCCGATTCCGACACGCGATTACTACTCCATTCAGTCCGTCTTCGCGACGACGCAGTTTGCCGAGCGTAAAACGCAGTGGTTAAGCGACGAAAATCGCGAGGGAATGAAAGAGGACGAACGCCAGCATCAGATGCGCGTTCAAGCGAACGAAGCAATGATGCGTGACCTGGCAAAAGTTCAGCGCGAATTCGAAGCCAAGTGGTTTGCCGATCGTAACTTGCCATACAAAACAAAAGCGGAAGCAAAAAAGGCAGGCGTTGACCCCGAGCAGTTACCCCATAAGTCACTCAAGTCGGCCGCAGATTTTGGTCGCGAACGAATCGGTCGGAAATGGCGAACGCGATTCCGCTGGGAACTTGATCGATATCAGCCGTACGCTTTCTCGGTGTACACCGGCAAAACGCCAGCCGCTCGGTCGCAGCAGTCTCGTTTTGTGATGCCCACGAACCCGATGGCAAAGGGCAACTTGGAAAAGACGGTCATTCTGCCTGGCGGTGATCCTTTCGCGAAGGGTGATCCCGTCAAGCCCGGTGTCTTGAGCGCTGTTCCTGGAGGGTTGGAGTTTGAGCTTCCCGAATCGCCTCACGGTCGTCGATTGGCGCTAGCGAAGTGGATCGTTGACCCGAACAACTCACTCACCTCACGCGTCATCGCGAACCGAATATGGACATACCACTTTGGTCGTGGCATCGCCGGTACCCCCAATAACTTCGGAGCGACGGGAAAGAAGCCGACTCACCCTGAGTTGTTGGACTGGTTGGCTGGAGAGATGGTGCGGAATGATTGGTCGATCAAAAACCTTCATCGACGAATCATGAATTCCGATGCGTACCAACGCTCCACTCGACATCAGGATGTGAAGCAGCTGGATCAGTTGGATCCGAAACGAGAATCGTACGCTGTCTTTTTGCCGCGTCGACTCGAAGCCGAAGAGATCCGCGACAGTATGCTGTTCGTCACCGATGAATGGAATCCAGCAGTCGGTGGTATTTCCGTTCGACCCGACATGAATCTGGAAGCGGCCCTGCAACCGCGGATGATCATGGGAACGTTTGCACCTTCTTATGTTCCAAGCCCACGTCCGGAAGATCGCAACCGTCGCACGATCTACGCACATCGAATTCGTGGCCATCGTTTGCCATTCATGGAAACGTTCAATCAGCCGGGAAGTGAAACATCGTGTGAGCTGCGAGATCAATCCAACATCACGCCACAGGTTTTTGCGATGCTCAACGGCGAGGAAGCAAACGATCGCGCTCTCGCGCTGGCGCATCGCGTGATCCAAGAAACGCAAACAAGCGACCGACGATTGGATCGAATGCAAGTCGTAAGACGACTGTTTGAGTTGGTTTACAGTCGATTGCCGACCGAACGAGAGAGCCAGTTGACGCTCGATCACTGGCAGACGATGGCTGAACGTCAGGCAGAGATTCATCCACAAAAACGTGTCTGGCCAACTGAAGTCATTCGCGAAGCGGTGGATGAGAATACAGGTGAACCCTTTCAGTTCACCGAACAGTTATTCGTTTACAAAGAGTACGTGCCGGACCTGCAGCCTGATCAAGTCGATGCCGTGACTCGCGGATTAGCGGATATCTGCCTAGCGCTGCTGAATTCAAACGAGTTCATTTACGTCTACTAAGGTCACTGCCATGTCCCAACCATTACGACGTGACTTCCTGTATGGACTTGGCGCGAGCCTCGGGTCGGTCGCATTCAGCGCAATGCTGGCGGATTCTGCTCGGGCAGATGACGATGACCTGAAAGGTTCTGGACGCAACCAGGAACCGCACTTCCCCAACGCGAAAGCAAAGCACTGCATCTTCCTTTACATGGAAGGTGGCCCATCGCATATCGACACGTTTGATCCCAAGCCCAAACTCTCTGATCTGCATCTGCAAGAGTTTCAACGCAGTGGTGTAGAACAATCCGCAATGAGTAGCGGTACGCGGTACTACGTTGAGTCACCGTTCCAGTTTGCGAAACATGGCGAGAGTGGCGCAGACATGTGCCACCTGTGGAAAAATCTCGCGGGCGTCGCCGACGAACTCTGCTTTTATCGCGGATGCCAAGTGGAATCCGTGAATCATCCTACGGCCAACTACCACATCAATACCGGCAATCAGTTTGGTGGGGATCCATCAATTGGTGCGTGGGTCAACTATGGCTTGGGTTCGGAAAACCAAGATCTGCCAGGATTCATCGTGTTGCCAGAGCTCGCGTATCCACAGGGAGGCGCCGCGAATTGGTCAAACGGTTATCTTCCGACGGCGTTGCAGGGAACGCCTTTGCGAAGCCAGGGTTCACCTATTTTGGATATTCAGCCACCTGCAGGTGTGACACGAGAGCACCAGCGACAGAATCTTGATTTCCTGCAAGCACTTAACCAAGAGCATCTGCGATCGCATCCTGAACACGATGACCTGACAGCTCGAATGAAGAATTACGAGCTGGCGTTCCGGATGCAAATGGAAGTTCCCAAGACGTTACAGATCGACGATGAATCGCAAGCGACGCTGGATCGCTACGGCGTGGGCGTGGAACCGACGGACAATTTCGCCCGTCGATGTTTGTTGGCACGCAAGTTGGTTGAGAAAGGTGTGCGGTTCGTTCAGGTGTATGCGAGTACTTGGGACTCGCACGATTATCTGGCCAAAGCCCATGGAGCACTCATTCCAACGGTCGATCAACCGATCGCTGCACTGATTGGCGACCTTCGCGATCGAGGCTTGTTGGACGAGACGCTGATCGTCTGGATGGGAGAATTTGGACGAACACCGGACAATGGTATCCGCGGCGGCGGACAGGCTTACGGGCGTGACCACAATCCCGATGCGATGACCATTTGGATGGCCGGTGGCGGATGCAATGCCGGCCACACGATCGGAGCAACGGATGAGATTGGCGGCCAAGCTGTCGAGAACGTGCATCATGTTCGCGATTTTCACATCACCCTGCTCCGTCTATTGGGGCTGGATGACAATAAGCTGACCTACTTCCACGCTGGTCGGTTCAAGCAGTTGAGTCAGTTTGGTGGTGAAGTGATCGAAGACTTGATCGCGTAAAACGACTTCCCCACGGCTGACGTCATCATGACGACTGAGTCCAGTACTGGAACGCACGCATTGTTTGACGAGCGGCTTCGTGTGGATCCGGATACGGGAATGCCTCCGCACACAGGTAGCCTTCGTACTTGATGTCTCGTAGCGCCTGAATGATTCGCCCGTATTGCATGTGTCCATATCCAACGGGACGACGGTTGGAGTCAACAAAGTGGATGTGTCCCACCCATTTACCGCCAACTCGCAACGCATCGGCGATGTCCGCCTCTTCGATATTCATGTGAAACAGGTCACAGAGCAGTCGCACGTTGTCGGTCGAGAGAGATTCCAGTAAGGCGACACCCTCTTCGACGGTACAGCACTGCTTTGTTTCGTATCGATTCAGCGGCTCGTAGATCAGCGGTACGTTGTATTGGGCGGCGTGTTGGCCACCGTCTTCGAGTGCTTCGATCAAGTATTGTCGCGCTGTTTCAGCCTCTCCCGTCCTTCCACTCGGACCCTGCATCGATCCGATGATCGCGAACGCCCCGAATGAGCCGGCACAGTCGATGATCTGCCGGATGAAGTCTTTCGCTAGTTGACGCTTTGCAGCATCCGCATCCGCGAGTTGCAGTTGGTGCTTGACCCAACCGGCACCCGTACCGAGACCCGCAAGTTTGACGCCGGCGTCGCTCAACATCTTTCCTAATGCGTCTGCGTCAATCGCTTCAACGCCAGGAGCGAAGATCTCAACAGCGTCATACCCAAGTTCACCCGCGAACGCGATCGATTTTTCCAATCCGTCCCAAAGCACGAACGGACCTCCACGAGCTTCTTCGACAAGGCTGATGGTAACGCAAGATTTCATGGTGTTTCTTTCCGTGCTTGGATGCTTTTTTGTGCGTTGGATCGGTTTCGTTCGCTGCAAGTCGCTCATTGAGCCCCGAAGCGTGGCCGAAGCGTCGTTTATCCCGAAGCGCGGTTTGCTTCGGATCGTCCATTACTTGGGATCGTCATTTTCCGGGCGACCTTCCGGATACGCCCAGTTGTGGATCGGTTTCAAAATCTCTTTCACTTCATCGACCAATGATTGATCCATTGGTTCCTCCAACCAATCGCACCACTGTGAGACGCGATCCGGGTTGGCCGAGCCGGTGATGCAACTGGTGAACGCGGGATTGGCGACGGTGTATTGCAAAGCAAGTTTGGCGATATCGGTGCCCTTCTCTTTACAGTGCTGCACGGCTTTCGCCGCGAACTCTCTGACTTCCGGCGTTGACTTGTGCCATTCCGGCAGCGGAGCACTCGTCAACAATCGCGCCGAGAAAGGTGCCGCGTTGATCAGCCCAACATTCTTCTCACGACACGGATCCACAAGTGACAAAGCCATGTCGTTCTGCAGCGTGTAGTGGTTGTAGGTCAGGATCACATCCAGGTCGGTGCGTGAAAGCATCTCCTGAAAGATCTTCATGGGATAACCGCTGACACCGACGAATCGCACTTTTCCCTTCTCCACTTCTTTTCGAAGTGCTGGCAGCGTTTCGTCCACAATTTGATTCAAGTCGACGAATTCAATGTCATGGCAGAACACGATGTCCAGGTGGTCGAGCCGCATTCGCTCGAGCGAGATGTCGATACTCTCGGCGACACGTCGTGCGCTGAAGTCAAAGTGTTGCGGTGCGTATCGTCCGAGTTTTGTGCTGAGCACATAAGAGTCGCGTGGGATGTCGGGAAGCACTTGTCCCAACATCACTTCACTCATCCCGCGTCCGTAGTAGGCCGCGGTGTCGATGTAATTCATGCCGCGATCAAGTGCGACTTGGACACACCGGAACGCCTCTTGTACATCGATTTTTCGAAACTCGGCACCAATCGAAGAAGCACCAAAAGAAAGGACCGACAAATCAAGGCCGGTCCCAGCGAGAGGACGTTTTTCCATCGCGAAGAAATCACTTACAAGAGTCGCTGAGCCAATCGAGCCCAAAGCTTACCAAAAGTGATTTTCAATACCAGTTCGCTGTTACTTGCCAGCAGATGCTGACGTTCGCCGCCATGGTTTGCGGAAGAGATTTCCGCGGGGATCGTCCGTAAGAAAGCGCGTTGCAGGGGAGCTAGTCGACGTAGGGGTTGGTCTGTTCGTTGCCGAAAAACGTCGCGTTGGTTGGTTCGATCGTATCGGGCAAGTCTCCCGTCCAGTTTCGCAACAGCATCTGGCCTCCGCCGGTGAACCAGTAGACCGCTCCCGTTAACACCACGATCGCCATCACAATGCTCAATTTCATCGCGCTTGAATCCAAATAAGGAGGCTGCCCCAAAGCGTGCAGGGGAACCCTACGCCATGTGGGCGGAGCGTCAACTGGTTCATCGATGAGAGAAGATCGATGGCGACGACAACTCCGCAGTCGATTCGGATTGTGTGTTACAATCTTCCCTTTCCTCCTGGCTTGCTCTTTTTCGGAGAGTTGGAATGTCACGCTGTGTTGCATTCTGTTCTTTTGCCGCGTTTTCCGTGTTACTGGCGGCCTTTTCATCCCCAATCGCTTGGGCCGATGCTCCTGCAGATGCCAAATCGCTGTTAGAGCAGTCAGGTGTGTCGTCTGGATTCATCGTTCATTTGGGGGCTGGTGATGGTCAGATGACCACCGGACTTCGTCGCAATGACGCGACACAAGTTCATGGTTTGGTGCGACGCGGTTCACAACTGGATGAAATTCGAGAACGCGTTCGCGACTCGGGCAGTTATGGAGACGTCGCATTTGATCGCGTTACCGGCAATCAACTGCCGTACGTCGATAATCTGGTCAATCTGTTGATCGCAGACGAAATCGGTGACGTCACTCTGGATGAGATTCTGCGTGTTCTCGTTCCCAATGGCGTGGCGCTGATCAAGAAGGAAGCCGGCTACGAGAAAGTCGTTAAGCCGAGACCGGAAGAGATCGACGAGTGGACCCACTACTTGCACGATGCGACCGGAAACTCCGTTGCACATGATGACGTGGTAGGACCACCTAGGCACTTGCAATGGGTTGGCAGTCCCCGTTGGTCTCGTCATCACGATCGCATGGCAAGCATGAGCGCGTTGGTATCCAGCGGCGGTCGGATGTTCTACATCATGGACGAGGGCAGCCGCGTCTCGATTCAGTTACCACCGAAATGGAAGTTGATCGCACGGGATGCATTCAACGGTGTCGTACTTTGGAAGCGTGATATCGAAGAATGGCAGAGTCATTTATGGCCCCTGAAAAGTGGTCCAAGTCAACTGACACGTCGTTTGGTTTCCAGCGACGACACGGTGTTTACAACGCTTGGCTACAACGCTCCGACGACCGCGATCAGTGCTGCCAGCGGAGAGACGATTCGAACGTACGAAGGGAGTGAAGCGACAGAAGAGATCATTCACACCGGCAACCGTCTATTCTTGGTCGTTCGAAAAGGAACGGCTGAACTTCAGGACTATGCACCGTTGTACGGTCGTGTCGGTGACCAGGCCAATGTGCGGAGCCTGTTCTGGAATGAAGAGCCGCGAGTAGTGATGGCGTTTGAAGCCGACACGGGTCGCCAACTGTGGGCGAAACAGACGCGGATCTCGCCGCTGACACTTTCCGCTGATGGAACCAATCTGTTCCTACACGATGGCGAACGGGTGGTTGCCCTTGATCAGAGCAGTGGTGAAGTCGCATGGAAAACGGAACCCGTGACAAGACGTGAATCATTCACCTTTAACTTTGGTCCTCGCGTTGTCATTTACGAAGATGTCGTGCTGTACGCCGGTGGCGACGGAAAAATGTCGAGCTTTGATTCGGCGACGGGAAAAGAGCTGTGGAATGCGAGTTTTCCGAACAGCGGCTATCAGTCACCGCAAGACTTGATGGTCGTCGATGGAATGGTTTGGGTCGCGCCGCTGACTTCAGGACGAGACACAGGTGTCTATGTCGGACGCGATCCGAAAACGGGAGAAATCAAAAAGGAATTCGCTCCCGACGTCGATACTTATTGGTTTCACCATCGATGCTACATCGCCAAAGCAACCGATAACTTCTTGATGCCCTCGCGGACAGGAATCGAGTTCGTCGATCCAGATGCCGAGCATTGGGACATTCACCACTGGGTCCGAGGTGGTTGCCTTTACGGGGTCATGCCATGCAATGGTTTGACGTACGCACCACCACACAACTGTGCCTGCTATCCCGAAGCCAAGTTATTTGGATTCAATGCACTCGCTCCATCCGCATCAACTCGCCCCGTCCCGGTCGAAGTTCCCGAAGCGGGACGATTGCAACAGGGTCCTGCTTACGAAACCCGGCTGGCGACGCTGGATGCGGATCGCTCTCGCAATGACTGGCCGACCTATCGTCATGATGAGCGTCGCAGCGGTACCGCCGGGAAGCCGGTAGAGGCGAAAGTCAATCAACGTTGGGAAACCAAACTTGGTGGACGTTTGACACCACCTGTGATCGCCGACGGGACCGTCTACGTTGCGCAAACGGACGAGCACACTCTGCACGCTTTGCGAGAAAAAGACGGAGAGCCGCAATGGACCTACACGATTGGAGCTCGAATTGATTCCCCGCCAACCGTCTATCGCGGACGTGTTGTGTTTGGTGGTGCTGATGGTTGGATCTACTGCCTAACGACCGACGGTCAACTGGCGTGGCGTTATCGTGCCGCTCCGATGGATCGACGCACGATGGCGTTTGAACAGCTGGAGTCGTTGTGGCCTGTGCATGGAAGCGTGCTCGTACAGAACGACATCGTGCATGGAGTAGCTGGGCGATCGAACTTCTTGGATGGTGGTTTGCGAATGGTCCGGCTAGATTTGGCGACCGGAGGAAAACTGTCGGAAACGATCATGGACGATAAGAACCCTGAAACCGGTAACAACTTGCAAGAGAAACTTCAGATTCTGCAGATGCCCGTTGGATTGCCTGACATTCTTTCCAGCGATGGAAAGCATCTGTTTATGAAGTCACAAAAGTTTGATCTCGAGGGAAACCGACTGGAGATCGGACCGAACTCGGGTGACTTTGCAACGCAGGCCTCAAAGCAACGTGGTGACGACGCGCACATCTTTGCTCCCATGGGATTCTTAGATGAAACGTGGTTTCATCGATCCTACTGGGTGCTTGGACAGAGTTTCGCGGGAGGTCATGGCGGCTACTATCAAGCCGGACGGTTTGCCCCCTCAGGTCGATTGCTAGTCTACGGAAACGGCTATGTCTTCGGTTACGGAAGAAAGCCAGAGTACTTGCGATGGACGACGACCC
Organism: Planctomycetota bacterium; assembly: GCA_039179795.1. Taxonomy (GTDB): domain Bacteria; phylum Planctomycetota; class Planctomycetia; order Pirellulales; family Pirellulaceae; genus Rubripirellula. The sequence continues at coordinate 401,391 of JBCDEM010000003.1, forward strand.
TTGAGCATCAACTGTTCGCCGCCGAACCAAACCCACCTGAGATTCCAAAGGACTTTGGAAAGCGATCCGGTGGCGGATTGAGCGGGACGTACGCGCAGTTCCCGAAGACTGCCAGTTTGAACCCTGCTGGCAAACCGATCACCGTTGAGGCTTGGGTTACTTCAACGCGTCAACAAGGTGTCATTGTCGCCCGTGGAGGTCCAGCTGAAGGGTTTGCTCTCGTTCTCAAAGGCGGGAGACCAACGTTTCACATCCGCGCCGACGATTCGCTAAAGACCATCCAAGGTAAGAAACGCATTATTGGTGGATGGCATCATCTTGTCGGTGTCCTTGGCAAAGATAAATCGATGAGGTTGTACGTAGACGGCGAGATGGTTGCGGAAGGAATGGCAACGAGCTTGCTGACAGGTGATCCCGCACAGGCGATGGAAATTGGAGTTGACGCACAAACCGCTGTCGGTGATTACCAATCCCCATCACCTTTCACGGGAATCATCGATGAAGTGAGACTGTATTTCTTGGCGGCGACTGATGAACAGATTGCCAGACGTTATGCGGACGGGTCGGAGATCTCAGGCGACGCAGTCCTCGCGGTGAGTTTTGACGATGGGTCGGCAAGGGACCATTCGATCCATCGCAATAACGGCACTGCTCAAGGAAGCCCCGTTGAAGGCAAGTTCGGCAAAGCGATTCAGTTTTCTGGTCGTAAAGGTGGAAATGCAAACCAGAAACCAGGCAATAGTCTGGTCGATCCAAAATGGACACAGGATATTCCCATCTATGTACGATCGATGGTGCTGGCCGGTCCAAAACTATTCGTTTGTGGACCGCCCGATATCATCGATGAAGAATCCACGTTTCAACAATTGACCGAACGTGATCAACAGGTACAGAATCTGCTCGCCGAACAAGACAAAGCTTTGAATGGATCCGATGGAGCACTGCTGCTGTCGGTCAACATTGATACAGGTGAGGTTGAGAGTCGGTTGCCGTTGGAGCAACTTCCTGGCTGGGACTCAATGGCGTCCGCGAATGGTCGGTTGTTCCTAAGTACACTCGATGGATCAATCATCTGTTTCGGGAATGAATAATGAAGACGTTCCACTGGCTGACACTGAACCGCCGCCGAACCGCTCTGTTGGTTTGGTCCTTGCTCGCGTCGGTCGCGTGTGCCTGCAACATTCCCGTGTTTCGATACGCCCTGGAACGATGGCGACCTGATCCCTGTCAGATAGTTGTTCTCTATGACGCGCAACTAACCAAGGCAGAACAGGAGTTGGTCGCTGCACTCAAGCCAAAGCCAGAGCAAGCGTCCGATGCGAATGTGGATCTCATGCTCGTGGACGTCAACGACGCTTCCATGCCATTGGTCGCAACGTGGCGATCCGTGTCGGACACGAATGATGATTTGCCGCACGTTTTTGTCCGTACCAAACTTGGACCAGATCGATGGATCAACGGATGGCACGGACCGCTCAACACGATCTCGGCAGATCGCGTGCTCTATTCTCCAGCCAGAAAAGAGCTCGGACGCCGCTTACTTGCCGGCCATGCGGTCGTTTGGATTTTGGTGACGTCGGATGATCAAAAGAAGAATGAGGCGGCCAAGAAACTGCTGGCCGATAATCTGGAGCCGCTTTCCGGCAAAATTGAGTTGCCGGAAGGAATTGGACTGCCCGGTTCGGAGTTGCACTCCGAGATTCCGTTGCTCTTGAAATTCAGTGCGTTGCAGATCGATCACAAAGATCAAAAAGAAGCGTTTCTGGTAAAATTGTTTTCAGGCTTTCAACCAGAGGCGGTCGAGGACGGAGAGCCGTTACTGATCCCCGTCTTCGGACGCGGTCGAGCACTTGAAGTGATTCCAGCAAGTCAGATGACGCCGAAACTGATGGAAGACTTGACGGGATTTCTCAGCGGAGCATGCTCATGTCAAGTGAAAGAACAGAACCCTGGCTTTGATCTGCTCTTGTCGGTTGACTGGAATACAGAGTTATTTGGAGCGGGACAGCAACCGCCTCCTGAACGCACCGAACGTGATCGACAGAAACCCATCTTGCTAACCATTCCTCCCGGGGATCGACCATGAACCGAATGCTGATAGTGATGATCGGATCGGTCGTCGCGTTGGTGGGAATGTTCTATCTGCTTGGTCAACAAGATCGAACTAGCAGGGCCGGCCAATCCAACGTTGAACTGATGCTGTTCTGCGCGGCGAGCAATCGCGCGGTGATGGAAGAGATTGTCAACGATTATCAAGATGAAACCGGACGTAGCGTCAGTGTGCAGTACGGCGCGTCGCAAACTCTGCTAGCGCAAATGGAAGCGAGTGGAACGGGTGATTTGTACCTTCCAGCTGATGACAGTTACCTTGCGTTCGCATCGGAAAAGGAGCTCGTCGCAGAGGTTTTACCGATCGCCAGGATGCATCCGGTGATTGCTGTATCCAAGGATAATCCGAAGGCGATTGAAGGCTTGGATGATCTGATGCGCGATGGCGTGCGATTGGTTCAGGCGAGTCCCGAAGCCGCGGCGATTGGCAAAGTCACGAAGCAGATACTGCAGAAAACTGGTCAATGGGATTCGCTTCATGAAGCAACAACTGCGTATCGAACCACCGTGACTGAGGCTGCGAACGATGTCCTGGTGGGAGCTGCTGATGCTGCAATCGTCTATGACGCCGTCCTGCACACTTACCCGGATTTGGATGCCGTTCCACTTTCGGATCTTGCTGATGGAACGGCGCAGATTTCTATCGGTGTGATTTCATCGACTTCCAACGCAACCGCCGCTCTACATCTGGCTCGCTTCATCTCCGCACGCGATCGAGGCCTCAAGCACTACCAAGAACACGGATTTCAAGTGACCGGGGGTGATGTTTGGAGAGACGTTCCTGAGATCAGCCTTTTTGCCGGTTCCATGTTGCGTCCCGCGATCGAAGAGACGATTGCAGCATTCGAGAAACGAGAAGGTGTTCGCATCGACACGGTCTACAACGGCTGTGGGATCTTGGTTGGGCAGATGAAAGCGGGCCAAGTACCGGATGCCTACTTTGCCTGTGACACGGAGTTCATGGAACAAGTGCCGGATCTGTTTCCCGAATCAACCGACGTTTCCCAAAACGAACTGGTGATCATTGTTCAGAAAGGGAATCCACACGAGATCGGTTCACTACGAGATCTCACTAACCCTGAATTGAAAGTGGGCGTCGGTCATGAAAAACAGTGCGCGATGGGTTGGTTGACACAGAACACTTTGAAAGAAGACGGGATTCATCAAGAGGTAATGTCGAACGTCACCGTGCAGTCGCCGACAGGTGATATGTTGGTGAATCAATTGAAGACGGGCTCACTCGATGCAGCCGTCGTGTATTTAAGCAACGCGGCCGGTTCCGGTGACGTGCTAGACGCGGTTCGGATTCAAGGATTGGAATGCAGCATCGCGACGCAGCCCTACGCGGTAGCCGCTGCATCCAATCACGCGCAGACTGCGAGCCGTCTGTTTGAAAGGATTTGTTCGGCTGAATCGAAGGAAGATTTCGCGGCGAAGGGTTTTGGATGGAAGCTGGACTCAGGGCAAGAAGTGAAACGAGCGCCCGTCAAGAATGAGTGAGACGCCCTACGACCCTCAAACCAACGCTCCGCCGAAAATTCGCCGGCGGCGATCCGATGTTCCGTTCTTCCTGGTCATGGGCGGAATTTCGTCCAGCTTCATTTTGTTGATCATCTTGTTGTTGGCAGCCGATCTGCTGTTCACATCGTTTGAGGATTTTAAAGAAGCGCTATTGAAGCCCGAAATTCAATCGGCATTTCGCCTGACAATCCTATCCTGTTCGATTGCCGCAATCCTGTCGATTTGGGTGGCAACACCACTTGGTTATTTGCTTTCTCGCTACCAATTTCCCGGCCGCGTGCTGTTGGACACGATTGTTGATATTCCGATCGTTTTACCTCCGTTGGTGCTTGGTCTGAGTCTGCTGATCCTTTTTCATCGACCCATTTTTGGGTGGGAATTAGAAGCATGGCTGCGGGATTCGATGCAGTTTCCCGTGACTTACCGTTGGCCGGCCGTCGTCTTGGCTCAGTTTAGCGTGTCGTGCGCGTTTGCCGTTCGCACGATGCGGGTCACCTTTGACCAAATCGATTCTCGCGCCGAGGATGTTGCCCGCACACTCGGTTGCACGAGAGGACAGGCATTTGTGCAAGTGACACTTCCGCAAGCCTGGCGAGGAATGATTGCAGCGACAACGATCGCGTGGGCTCGCGCACTTGGTGAGTTTGGACCGATCTTGGTGTTTGCCGGTGCAACACGAATGCGTACGGAAGTTCTGTCAACCACGGTGTTCTTAGAACTGAGTATCGGTCAGCTAAATGCCGCCGTCGCCGTTTCTTTATTGATGGTCGTGATGGCCGTCATCGTGTTGTTGATCCTGCGACTGTTGGGAACAGGATTAACCTCGTGATCGAATTGTCCAATGTGTCGATTCGAGCCGGAGACTTTCGACTCGATGATGTGACGTTCACGATCGAAACCGGACGCTATGCCGTGTTAATGGGTCGGACCGGTCGAGGGAAAACGACCGTTTTGGAGTCCATATGCGGTCTGCGAAAAGTCACCGGCGGTCAGATCCGAATCCACGGGGTGGACGTAACGAATTGGCCACCAGCGGATCGAGAGATCGGGTATGTGCCACAAGACTTGGCTCTGTTTCCAACGCTAACGGTGATTGAGCATCTTCAATTCGCTTTGCGATTGCGGAAACAAGGACCCGCTCACATTCGCCAACGCACAGAGGAATTAGCAAGTGTTCTGGGGATCGAGCATCTTTTGACGCGCGGGATTCAAGGGCTCAGCGGAGGCGAGCGTCAACGAGTTGCACTTGGAAGAGCCTTGTCGTTTCACCCGTCCGTGCTGCTGTTGGATGAACCACTGAGCGCGTTGGACGAGGAAACCCGAGAGGAGATGCAGAGTCTGCTGCGAACGATCAAACAGACGGCTGGAGTAACAACGCTGCACGTGACGCACAGCACTGAAGAAGCCAAAGCGCTCGCCGACTGCCGCATTCAATTGGAAAATGGCAAATTTCACACCCAGTAGGTCATGCTCCGCATGACGAGTCACCCCCATCGATCGGCGATCGAAGCGTCTCTTGTTCTTCTCACCGACACTGGACCGATCAGCAACGATGGGAGGCGTGTCCGTGAACTATGAATCCTGATCGGAGGGGTTCTTGGCATTGTCAGCTGAGGCTTCATCCGCTTTCTTTGCGTCCGCTTCCTGTTTAGCCCCTGCTTCTTGCTTAGCTTTTTCCTCTGCTTCTTTCTTGGCTTTGGCCTCTGCTTCTTTCTTGGCCTTCGCTTCCGCTTCTTTTTGCGCTTTTAACTCGGCCTTCTTTTTACGTTCCTTCTCGGCTTGTTGCTTCGCTTTCTCTTCTGCCTCCGCTTTTGCCTTCGCGACCGCGGCTAGCTCTTCCGGTGTCGGATAGACAGGAAACGCACCCAGTGATAGACCGCGATCGACGATCCAGACGTTGCGGAATCGAACGGGGTCACCGTGATCTTGTAATCGTGACGGCATGAGGACGGGTTCTTCTTGTTTGCCAGCGCCTGTTTTATTGGGCAGCTTTACGTTGTCTTGAATTTTGACGCCGTTCAGCCAAGAGGTGATGTGGGCGTTACGTGTTTTCGTTCCGTCAGCTGCCCATCGTGGAGCGGTGAACTGAATGTCGTACGTTTGCCAGACCAATGGCGGCAGGCACGCATTCACGTCTGGGGCACGGAATCGATACAAAGCACCAGCACCATTGATCAACGAATCTTGTGCAAAGGAATCGAGAATCTGGCACTCGTAACGGCTTTGCAGGTACACGCCACTGTTACCACGACTCTGTTCGCGAGCTTCAGGCATGTAAGGCAGGCGAAATTCAACATGCAGGTTGAAATCTTGAAACATTGGCTTCAGATCGGCTCCCTGCATCAGCAGTCCATCTTCCGTCATCTGGGCTTTCGTAAAGTGATCGACGTTGGTGCCATCAAACAAGACCATCGCGCCTTCAGGTGGCAAGGCTCCCATCGTTGGGCTAACGCGATCGATGCGTTTCAGTTTGCCGAGCATCTTGCCGGTTCGGTCGACTAGCAAGCAACCATCCTTTTCGACAAAGACCGCCCAAGGACCACCAGATAAAACGACGAGATCCTCCGAACGTCGACCGATTAACCGAATCGGTCCAGGCTCGTGAGCCTCTTGCCCCGGCAAGCCACCGAAGAACGTCAAGGCATCGAACTCGTTTCCACCCAACGATCGAATCTGCAGACCCAACGTCTTCGTTTCGTTTTCCTGTGTGGAAATCTCACCAACGAATTCGCCCATCAATGAATAGTTGGGATCTTTCACCGGCGTCTTGGTGTAGGCAATTCCTTTTCCCGGGATTCGCTGCTGTGCATCGGATGGAGTGACAAAACCAACAGTAATAAGCAAGCCAACGAGTGCTACAGAAAGCGGGCGCATTGTTCGATCACAAAAGGGGTAGGAGTCCAGTCAGAATCGTCCCCACTCTAATTCCATCGGAGGTCGATTTGTACCGTCTGCCCGTTCCCGCTGGCGATTTCAGGGCATTGCGGCCGTTGCCAGGTCACGATTGGGTATCATGATGTCGCTTTAACCCTCGCCACCGCCAGAATCCACTGATACCCAAGAATCCCATGCTTAGAACCTTGCTGCTGTGCCTGCTCTCTGCGTCGCTGTCAAGTTTTTCTATCACCCGGGCCGCTGACGATCGACCGAACATCGTTTTCATTTTCACAGATGATCACTGTGAACAAGCGCTGAGCGCGTACGACCCATCACGAATCACGACACCCAACCTGGATCGGATTGCAAATGAAGGAATGCGATTCGACCGTTGCTATGTGACGAATTCGATTTGCGGCCCCAGTCGCGCGGTCATTCAAACGGGGAAATACAGCCACCTCAACGGTTTCGTCCGCAATGGAAACGTCTTTAACGGCGATCAGCCGACGTTTCCAAAAATGCTGCGAGCTGCTGGCTATCAGACGGCCGTCGTTGGCAAGTGGCATTTAGCGTCGACGCCTCAGGGATATGACTACTACGACGTTCTGAAAGGTCAGGGTCCCTATTACAACCCGCCGATGATAACGGAGGGTGAAGATGGCAAGCCGGTCACTCGGCCGCATACGGGGTACACAACCGATCTTATCACCGACAAAACACTGAATTGGTTGAAAGAACGTCGCGATCCGAGCAAGCCGTTCATGGTGATGTTCCAGCACAAGGCTCCGCACCGCAACTGGATGCCTAGTCCCAAGTACCTGAACTGGTTGGATGACGTGACGATTCCTGAGCCGGACACGCTTTGGGATGATTACTCGGGTCGCACGCAGTCCGCGGCGAAACAGACGATGACGGTTCGTCGACATCTGAATGACCGCGATCTGAAACTCACCGGTCATGGCACGATGAACCAGGAACAGATCAAAGTTTGGGATGCCGCCTATGGACCCAAGAATGATGCGTTTGTCAAAGCGCGGCCCACGATGAGCGAAGAAGAGATCATTCGTTGGAAATATCAACGTTATGTCAAAGACTATTTGCGCTGTGTCAAAAGCGTCGACGATGGAGTCGGCCGAGTTCTGAATTACTTGGATGAGGAAGGATTGGCTGACAACACCATCGTGATCTACTCATCGGATCAGGGTTGGTACCTCGGCGAGCATGGCTGGTTTGACAAACGGTGGATGTACGAAGAGTCCCTCAAGACTCCACTACTCGTACGTTGGCCTGGGAAAGTGAAACCAGGTAGCACCAACAAAGACATCGTTTCAAACTTGGACTTTGCTGAGACATTTCTTGACGTCGCGGGTGCCGAAATCCCATCGGACATGCAAGGTCGAAGTCTTGTCCCCCTTTTGCAAGGTCAAACACCTAACGATTGGCGACAGACCTTTTATTACCACTACTACGAGAACCCGGGTGCTCACAATGTTGCGCGGCATTACGGTGTGACCAACGGGCAATTCAAGTTGATCCACTTCTATGCGCTCGAAGGCAAGAAGATTGACGATTGGGAACTGTACGACCTGAAACAGGATCCTGAGGAGATGAAGAGCGTTTACGGAGATGCTAGATACGCTTCGGTTCAGGCTGAGATGCTCGCAGAATTGAATCGATTACGAGAGATGTACAACGTTCTGCCAGACGATAATCCAGGTCGCGCCAACCGCCGGAAGCGAAAGTGAACGCCGGAAGCGAAAGTGAGATGCCGGAAACGAGGTGAACCGTCATTCGACTCCGGCATCACGCGATTTTCCGCAAAGCGTGATTCTCGATCTTGGCGAGGATCACGATTCGGTGAGTGCTGTTGCGAGTTTTTGGATCAATGCACGGCGTTGTTTTGACGATTCGGTCGCGCGCAGTGTTTCACCCAGGTCCAGAATGAATTCGGCGTAATCGTTGTGCCAGTCACGTTCAAGCTCGGTCGGATCGATACGCGGTGGTTGTTTTTCCAGTGCCGTCGCAGGGCTGCCGGCAACGAGTGTGTAGCGATCGTCAAACGCCGGCAGCAGAATTTTCGAGCCGTCGATACCTCGTTGCACAAGGATCTCGCGAAGTGTTTCCCGTGCTTGCTGTTCACCGTGATTTAGAAAAAGACCACCTCTGGCGGGGCCGCGTTCGATGATCCAATCGATCAGCTCGCCTTGGTCCGCGTGAGCGGAGTAATGACCGAGTTTGCGAATCTCGGCCCGCACTTCGTACTGCTTACCGTGAATGCGAACGCGCGGTACGCCCCGAAGAATGATGTCGCCGAGTGTGCCGGGAGATTGATAGCCGACGAACAGAATCGTCGACTCCTTTCGAAAGATGTTGTTCTTCAGGTGATGTTTGATTCTCCCAGCCGTGCACATGCCACTAGCCGAAATGATGATCGCGTTGCGTTTGACCCGGTTGATCGCTTTACTTTCTTCGACACTTTCAACGAGCTGAAAGTTTGGGTGTCGGAACAATTCTGATTCATTAACGGCGATGTCTTCCATCTCCGAAGCGTATTTGATGAATACCTCCGTGGCTTTGCTCGCCAGCGGAGAATCCAAGAAGACGGTCGCATCTGGAATTTCACCTTTGTTCAGCAGCACGGCGATGTCGTGCAAAAGCTCTTGGCTACGTTCGACCGCGAAACTCGGGATCACGACATTCCCGCCTCGACTCAAACCGCGTACGAGCTCATCCCGAATCGCTTCGCGTCGCTTTTCGAGCGTGTAATCATCGCGGTCTCGGTCGCCGTATGTGCTTTCACAAATGATGTAGTCATAGTCGGTCGGTGCGTCTGGTTCAGGATGGAATGCTTTCTCGTCCGGGCCCAGATCACCGGAGAACAACATGTTCACGGTTTTTCCCGATTGATCAAAATGCACTTCGATGGATGCGGAACCGAGAAGATGCCCTGCATTCCAGAACCGGCACAAAATTCCGTCGGCAGGTTCAAACCAAGTTTCGTAGTCAGTCGCCACCAATTGCTGTAGTGTCGCTTCGGCGTCCGCAACCGTGTAGAGCGGCTCGAGAGGTGGTTGTCCACGACGCTCACGCTTGGAATTCAATCGTTCTGTATTGGATTCTTGGATAAACGCTGAATCGCGCAACATGAATTCCAGCAGATCCTTGGTTGCCTCGGTGCAGTGAATCTTGCCTTGAAATCCTGATCGTGTCAGCTTGGGAAGCAGCCCACTGTGATCGATATGAGCGTGCGTCAGCAGTAGAAAACCAACGCCCGCAGGTTCGAAAGGGAACGGTTGGTAATTGAGGTCTTGCGTGGTTCGGTTTCCCTGAAACAGACCGCAGTCGACGAGGAATTTTCCGTTGTCGCAATCGATCAATGAACACGAACCGGTGACGGTCCCCGCTGCGCCGCAAAAAGTGAGTGTTGCCATCGGAGAGAGCCTCAGCGTGTCGTAGGAAAATGCAGTCGTTTGAGTTGTGTCATTCGACGATGGAACACATTCTGGCGGCGTGGCAGCGGCAGGTCGAGACTGAGTATTCGATCCGCTGCGATCATTGCGAGACTTCAACGAATGATCGTGAAATCGTCGAATCAGCGAAATGGAAACACGCTTCTATTTCATACTGGCGCGCCCCGTCCTAGGCGGAAACGAGCCCGTGACACGCATGCGCCAAGTTCTAGTGGGCGGAATCGCCGGTTTCCGCGAGGCGGATTGTCGTGTGAATCGGGATCTGGCAACATGCCGTGTCGACGAGAGTAAAAACTATCGAGTGAGGTGATCCGCGTGTCTGCTGCTGTTGAATTGCATCAGGTCGTCAAACGATTTGCTAACCAGACGGCGGTCGATCAGGTCGACCTCAGCGTCCCGGTGGGATCGATTTACGGCTTCATCGGTCCGAACGGATCCGGAAAGACAACCACGATGCGGTTGATTCTGAGGATTTACCAAGCAAATTCAGGGTCGGTCGAAGTGCTGGGTGAGCGGGAAGGGACCGTCGCTGATTCACGCGTAGGCTATCTCCCCGAGGAACGCGGGCTCTACCGTCGCATGACGGTTCGCCAGATTTTGAGGTATTTTGCCGCTCTGAAAGGTGTGCGAAACGCCGGACCAGTGATCAACGACTATCTGGAACGAATGGAAGCGGGCAGTTGGCAAAACAAACGCATCGATCAACTGTCCAAAGGGATGGCACAGAAGATTCAGTTCATTGTTGCGATGATTGCGAGTCCCGAACTGGTGATCTTGGACGAACCCTTTAGTGGCCTGGATCCAGTCAATCTTGAGTTGATTCGCGACGTCGTCCTGGATCTGCGTGAGAAAGGCACAACGGTCATCTTTAGCACGCACGACATGTCGCAAGCACAACAGATGTGTGACCGAGTGTTCATGATCTACCGAGGCAAGAAAGTCCTTGATGGAACGATCGACTCGATTCGGCAAAGCTACGGCGCTTGCACGATGAGAGTGCGAATGTCTAACGGCGACGCGCTGCCAGAACACTTACCCGGCGTCATCGAGCAAACCATCGATAAGGGCTTTACCGACCTCATGATGGAATCCGATGCCGATCGCCCTCAACTGTTGAACCATTTGATGCAACTGGGCGACCTCGAGCACTTCGAGACACTGCGTCCAACACTTCACGATATTTTTGTTCGCATCGCGAAACCCCAACCGACGGAAATGAAACAAGAGGAGGCGTCGGTATGAAAAAGATCATCACAATCGCTCGGCGAGAATTTACGGCCATGGTGGTCACCAAGACGTTCGTTCTTAGCTTGGTGATGATGCCAGTCCTGATGGTCGGCGGTCTGTTTCTGATGCCTGCCCTGTCGAAGCTAAGCGGTGCTAAGGATCGGAAGATCATTGTCGCCGATGGCACGAATCGGTTATTGGAGACAATGACGGAATCTGCCACGTTGCGTAATGAGGCTTTGGCGGAAGCGATCGAGGCTAATTCAGCAAATTCCGAAGATGCGATGATGGGAACGGAAATGTTCCTGTTCGAAGCCGCACCGGAACCCGTGTTAACCGACGAACAACGGCTCGCGATCAGTGACCAAATTCGTGACGGTGAAGTCTACGCACTGGTTGAGATTCCTGCGGACTTCCCAAATGTTACGGAAGACTCTCCCGCGCGATTCGTCAGTCAAGATGCTGTGTTAAGCCAGGCGAGGCGTTGGCTTGAGAGGCAGCTCCGCGAAGAATTGCGGATTGCCAAACTGAAAGAGCTCGGTCTCGATCCAGAGTTGGTGGCTCAGTCGAATGTTCCCGTTCAGCTGTTGCCAACGACACCGTTCGAAGCCACGGATGATGGATCGGTCACTTCTAAGGATGGGATGGGGACGCTCGCATCGATGATGTTGCCATTCGGAATCATGATGCTGATGTTCATGGTGATTTTTATGGCCGCCCAACCGATGTTGGAGAGTGCCATGGAGGAAAAGCAACATCGGATCGCCGAACTATTGCTCGGATCGGTTAGTTCTACGGAACTGATGACCGGTAAACTGATCGGAAACGTCGCTGGATCATTTGTGATTTTCTTGTTCTACGCCTCCGGTGCGTTGATCGTTGCCAATCGGAATGCTTGGGAACTCAATCTCGATTGGTCACAGCTACCTTGGCTATTAGTCTTTCAGGTGCTCGGCGTGCTGTTCTTCAGTTCGATTTTCTTGACGATCGGCGCCTGTGTCAGTGAGTTGAAGGAAGCTCAAAGCTTGTTGCTTCCTGTTTGGCTGTTGCTGGCCAGCCCGTTGATGGTTTGGTTCATCGCGGTCAGAGATCCAAATGGCGTCGTTGCCAGCAGCCTGAGTTTCTTTCCACCGTCGTCACCATTGATGATGTCGTTGCGGCTCAGTAGTGGGCAAACGCTTCCGATCTGGCACGCGCCGCTCGCTGCACTGTTGATGTTGATGGCGACCGGATTGGTTGTTGTCGTTGCCGGACGCTTGTACCGCATCAGCTTGTTGCGAACCGATTCCGCAGCATCGATCAAACAGATCATCCAACGGTTCCGATCCGCTTCGGCGTAATGAAACGCGGAGCTCGCGAAGCCGACTGCTTCGGCTCAGCGAAAGGTGCGTTTACACATCGACCCTTGATCTACGACAGAGATGGCGGTGCGGAGTCCGACAACGGACTCAAGTACAACGCTTCGGCGTGATGCTTTTTGGGCTTCGGCCGTAACAACTCGGCTGCCGCTTCCAGTAAGTCGCGACGACTCACCTGTCCGACCAGTTTTCCGTGATCAATGATCGGTAAGCGACGATAGGGTGAATTTAAGAACTGAATTGCGATACTCAGTAAGTCAGTTTGCGGTGTGGTCGTCAGAGCATTCGTATCCATCCACTCGCCAACGGTACGTTCACGGCACGCCTGTTTGAGAGCTTCGTTGGCGTCCTCACGCTGCGACATCAAGCGCGCGTCCAACGATACGCCGTGCTCAGCGCGCAAGACATCTCGTCGGCTTACTTGGCCAGCCAATCGTTCATTGTGCAGGATTGGTAAACGTCGATACGGTGTTTCCTGAAACTTATGCGCAACTTCTAGAAGTGAGTCTTCGTCATCGATGATTCGGTTGCGATCGACATTCATGTATGACCCGACGTTGGTACCAGGAAACTGATCATGTACCGCTGCGACGAGTACTCGCATCGCTGTTTTCTCAGAGAAAATGCCGAGATATCTGTCGTGTTCATCAACGACCGGCGCTCCGGAAATGCGACGGCCCAGCACTTGATCGATCGCATCAAAGACATCGATTTCAGGTGATAAAGTAAACAAATCTGCTTTCATGAACTCTCTTGCCGAGCCCAAATGCAGACCACATGTCGCTGCGACTTCGACAACTTCTGTCATCGCATTCATGCAACATTTTTCACTGAACACACCGAGGAAATTGTTTTGGTCGTCGACAACGGGTGCTCCCGAGATGTTATCGCGCAGCAAGCGCTTCACTCCATCCAAGACTTCGGTTTCAGCCGTTAACGTCACCAACTTGCGACGCATGAAATCCTGTGCAACTTTGACAGTAACCATGCGTTGTTCCTCGACTATGTGTGGAAAAGAGTCGATGCTCCTGCGCGAACGATCGCGTAAGACCTAAGATCTAGGCTAGGAGTTCGATATAGTCGAGTCAAACTTTTCAAGCGTTCAAATCAACAGAACGCTTGTGAAAGATTGCGCAATGTTTATTTGCGTTTTGATAAACGAGATTCGTATTCCCATCGTTTCTTCCACTCGGGAAAGTAGGGTCGGTATGCTTCGACATCTGTCCAAAACCGCGGCTCTGGCTCATTAGGATCAACTTTCCCGGAAGGATAGTCTTGACCCTGTTCACTTTTGTTCACTGACGCATTCCATCGCAGGAACTGTTCGCGGAGTCGTTCAAATGTTTCTGGTCGTTCCTTCGCGAGATTCTTGGATTCCGTAGGATCGGCTTTCAAGTCATAGAGTTCAAAGACTTGTTGTTTGAGATTGGTCGTCAACAGCTTCAGGTCGTTATCGACCCAGGCACCGCGATTGAGGTGACGAAACGGAATGGCGTTGTCACGTGGACCAATCTCTTTGTCCATCAAGTCAACGAGGCTGCGTCCATCCATGGGGCGATCTGGTGTGGGATGTTCCAGGCCTGTGACCTGTAGTAGCGTTGGCACGATATCCAAAACGGATGCGGGATAACTTGTAACACGCGGTTGAATACTTGCCGGCCATTCGATGATTCCTGGTACACGCAGTCCACCTTCAAAAACGGTTCCTTTGTTTCCACGCAGCCCGCCGACGGTGTCGGGTTCGATCTTCGGTAATCCGCCGTTGTCACTGCAAAACCACAGGAGCGTATTGTCAGCGATCTTCAAATCTTGCAGTCCGCGTCGAAGTGTGCCGATGCTGCGGTCCATTGCCACTAATTCTCCGTAGTGGTCGCGTGATTTTTGATCGAGTTGTTCAAACGGGGCTGCATCTGAATCAGAGGCTTTGAATGGACTATGCGGCGTGCCATACCAAATGACGGTGAAGGTCGGTTTGCCCGTTGGTACCTGCTCGGACAAAAACTGAAGAGCTAGATCGACGACGATTTCCGAAGAGTCACCTTCAAAGGCTTCGAACTTGCCTTGTCGACTAAGCAGAGGATCGCGATCGAAAAAGTTCGTCACGGAAATCCATGTGTCAAATCCAAACTCACCGGGGTTGTGGTCGTCACTCGCCAGAATCGGGACACCGGGGCCACGTAGTGCATTGAGATGCCATTTTCCAAAGTGACCAGTCGCGTACCCGGCGTCAGCGAGAATCTGGGCAATGGAAATCTCTTGGCGACGCAAGGCGTGGCCGTGGCTAGCCACGCCGATGCGATCATTTGCACGCCCTGTCAGCACACTGCCTCGTGTGGGCGAACAGACCGGTGCTCCCGCGTAAAAGCGATCGAATCGCAATCCGCTGGCTGCCATCGCGTCAAGGTTGGGTGTCTTCAGAATCGGATGTCCGTTGTAGCCGGTTTGTCCCCATCCTTGATCATCCGCCATGACTAAGACGATATGCGGTCTTGATGCAGCTTCGTCGTCGGCACACGCGGATTCGCAAACGCACGGAAGACAAGTTGCCAAGATCAAAAACGAAGCGGCAATTCGATAACAACCAAGCATGTTCATTCCTCTGGATTCAATCGGGCGTGCTGACCGATTGTAGTCCATTTTGAATGCGAGTCCGCCGACTGCGTAATAGGTAGGTGCGTGACAACACCCGTGATTCAGCAGGAAGCCAGCGATTCAGCATGAAGTTCGCTAACCAGCATGACGCTTATTCAGCAAGGATCACGAGGACAACGGCTGTCGTTAACAGGACGGCGCCACAAAAACGCGTTGCAATGGTCCCGCGTGAGAGCGATGCCTCTTCACCCCCAAATTTCTTGGCGACCAACCAAGCCATCGTGACGCCCCATAATCCGCGAAGTGCATAAACCACATTGATTCGTGCTGCATCACCAAACGCCGCAATCGACCCAACAATGCACAACGCTTGCATCGCCATCAAGAAGGCACCGATCGGAACCAGCCAACGGTTGTTGCCTATCCGCAGCGATCCAAAGTCCACCCAAGGCCACATCAGAAAAGAGAGTGCTCCTACCATCCAATAGGTGATCGGAACGAATCGACCCGCACCCCAAGCGGGAGCCCAACGCTGAACAAGCACATCGAAATTCGCAAAGCAGGTTGCCGCAGACGATGCCAAGAAGAGGGTCAACAGCAAACGTCGGGGATGATGTCGACCTGTCCACTGGATCAAACCGATTCCGATACTGGCTAAACCAGCACTAAGCCAGATTTCATTCGGCAGCGATTCTCTTTCGATCAAAACCAACAACATAGCGACGAGCAGAACCTTGATCCCAAAGACCGGGGTCGCGACGGAAACGTCTCCCTTCTGAACCGCCAACACTGTCAACATCAGTCCCAGCATGAAGAGCGTCGCGATCACCAAGGGTTGGTAAAACTGAGTCCACGCTGGGATTTCACCACCGATCACCCACAGCACGGAGAAGACGGCAGCGGAGAGAACGTTGACCAAAAACAGTACGGTAAACGTTCCAACACCATTGGCCGATGCTCGGTTGATCAAGATTAGCGAACCAACCAATAGCAGGCTTGCTAACAGAGGAAAAAGAAGATGCATCGATGGAGGGCGGCCGGACGTGATTTGACTGCAGGTGATCCAACTGCAGTACGCGAGTGGGCAACAAGCATCGCAGAAGAGCTCAAGCCGTGCGCCGACTCAGTTCCGGCTCAAACTGCTCTTCGTGGTGCTGTCCAACGGATGCATGAGTCCTCTGACGCATGATCAAAAGGTACGCAGATGGAGCGAAGTATAAAGCCAAAATGGTCGCGCCACCGACCCCACCAGCAATTGCTACGGCGAGGGGAGGCCAGAATCCGCCCCCACCCAGCAATAGAGGAATAAAACCGGCCATCGTCGTCAGTGAAGTGGCAACGACGTGTCGCGTGGAACGAACAACCACTTCACGAACTGATGAAACGTCACCGCTGGCTGCAGAAGCTTCCTCTTCGATCGCTGCTAACACAACGATCGTGTCATTGATGGCGATTCCAACCAAGCCCATGGTCCCGATGATCGCCATGAAGCCCATCGGGTAACCAAATGCCCAAAGGGCGCCGAGTCCCAAGCCGACCGATAATCCGGCGACCGTCAAGATGATGCCCGCCATCCGAAACGATCGAAACGAAAGCACCAGGGTCGCAACCATAATGACCATGAGTGTTCCGACGTTGACCAACAAGTTTCCAATCGCATCGTCTCGTTTTGCCGCTTCACCACCATATTCCAATTGGTATCCCGGCGGCTCTTCGAATCCTGCGTCGGCAAGCCGCTGCTTTAGCTCTCCCAAAACCTTTGCCGGCAATACTCCCGCCTTGGTGTAAGCCTGCACTTCATTCATTCGGCGGTTGTTAAAACGCGGCACCGTCGCGCCCAAGGGTACGACGTCCAAGCTTGCGAGCGCCGAGACCGGGACGCCAGTTCCCGAACCAGCAGCGAGTCCCATTCCCGAAGCACTTGTTGGATCGGGTACCAACTCGAGTGATGCGATGGAATCGAGTTTTGATCGATCCAGATCGTTGACTCGCACGCGAACGGGCAATTCCTCGGTTGCTTCGAGAATCGACCCGGCGACCGATCCTTCCAATGTGCTGGCAAGTTGCTGAGCGATGGCAACCCGATCCAGACCCGCCATCCGAGCTTCTTCTTCATCAACGTCGAATGTCATTTTTGGGATCGTGTCTCCGAGGTCCGACCGTGTGTGGACGACATCGGATAATTGCGCCATCTCGCCACGGATAAAGTCTCCGATCTCACGAAGTGTCTCAAGATCTGGACCATACACGCGTACTTCGACCGGCGCGTCGAAGGGAGGCCCTTGCTCCAATTGTCGCACCAGTACACGTGCTCCCGTGAAGGCCGCGTCCAAGTCTTCTTGGACCTCGTGGATCACGGGAAGTGGGTCAGTGCCTGGTTCCAATTGAATGAGTGCTTGCCCGTAGTTGGCCGTGTTGCGACGTCGCGGCACAACGTTGTAGTAAAAAATCGGTGAGCTTTCGCCGAGAAACCAAGTCACTTCGGCGACATCTCCCCGTTGCTGAATACGATCGCGTATCTGAGCGGCCGTCTCGAGCGTGTGACGAATGGATGCCGTCGGAGCCAATTCAAGTTCAATGTAGAACTGATCTCGATCCGACGGAGGGAAGAACTGTTCTGGTAACTTCCAAGCTTGGGAAAACCCCAAGATCGGCAACGCAACGCCGATGGCGATGCCGATCCATGGTCTCGCAAAAATCTGATCTAACGTGCGGCGATAGGCATTTGCCAAACCAGACGAACTCCATCCTTGTCGCCACCAACGACGATCGTCTGAGTGTTCCGTCAACCACCGGACGCGTCGGGCCATCGCAGTTAGCGCCGGAGTGACCGTCAACGCAAGAAACAGAGAGCTAAAAATGGCAAGGATCACACTGACAGCAATCGAACTGACAAACTCGCCTGCCGGACCTGGCATCAATGCAATCGGTGCAAACGCGAGCGCCGTTGTGATCGTCGAACCAAATAGAGGCAACGCAAGATGCCCAACCGATTTGGAAACAGCGTTAATGGGGCTATCACCGGCGCGCAACCGATGGTTGACCTCGTCGACCATCACGATTGCATTGTCGATCAACAAACCCAATGCAATGATCAACCCGGTCACAGACATCTGATGGATAGGGATGTTCAGCAACCGCATGCCGGTCATCACCATCAATGCTGCAAGCGGCAACGTTGATCCAACGATTAGCGCACTTCGCCATCCCATCATCACAAAGATCACGGCGGTCACCGCAACGCCGCCCAGAATGAGATTCCGCAACAACACTGACAGACGCGTTTCCACGTAGTCGTTTTGGGCAAAGACTTGATGAAGTTCAACGCCGCGTGGCAATTCCTCGCTTTCAAACTCACTCAGGACAGTCTCAGTCGTCGATGTCCAATGATCGACTCGTGTACTCGGTCGAACCAAAACACCCAACGCGATTGCCGGTCGGCCGTTGACAATTGACATCGTATCAGGAGGAATTTGGATTCCCTTGGAGACTGTGGCGACATCAGCGATACGAACAAAGCCACCGGCACGATCGGACTGAATGGGTGTTTGACGAACACGCTGGAGCGAATCGAATTCCCCCGCCACCTCAATCAGCAGATCCTCTTCACTTCGCAACTGACCAGCAGATATTTTGGAATCACTTGCACCGAGTGCTCTCGAAACATCGCTTACGGTCAGTCCGAGCGGGGTCAGTTTCGCTTGGTCGACTTCCACCAAAATCTCTTCACGGGGATCGCCATACGTATCGACTTCCTCCGTGCCATCGATCGTCAGCAGACGGTCTTCCAATTGTTTGGCCAGACGTTTAACGATGGCGTATTGTGCTTGACTGATTTCCGGTGTTTGGCTGGTTTCCGGAATTTGATTTAGTTCAGAGGCCTGCTTGCGTTCAGCGTCACTGTCAACTTCAGATGTCGTGTTGTTTTCGTCGCTGGTGACGAGCGCAACGATCATCGCATACGCTTTCATGTCCATCTGTTCAAAACGCATCGGTAGCGTTCCGTTGGGCAGATGCGGAGCTGCGTCAGATAACTTGTCTCGAACACGTGACCAGACGGTGTCGACTTCGTAAACGTCGTCTCGCAATTCGATGATCAGCGTAGAGATACCTGACCGCGAGAGGGAACGAAGTTCTTTGATCTCCTCGATCTCTTGAAGTTCTTCCTCGAGTTTCTCGGTCACGAGCGATTCAACCCGTTCTGCATCGGCACCTGGGAACGGTGTTGAGACCAACGCGACTCGTTCGGTCAACAACGGGTCTTCCATCCGTGGAAGCACGTAAAACGAAGACAAGCCACTGACCAAGATCAATGCGATGGTCAGCGTGAGCAAACGCGGATTTCGAAAGAACAAGCTGGACATGTTGTCGAATCAGTCGCCTAGGACGGACGGGTCGCCGAAAGCGGGAGGGGGCACTGAGACGTGTTGCCCGGGTACGACACGATGAGTTCCTGAAGCGATCACTTGATCACCCGGTAACAGCATCCCACGAACGAGCGTTCGCTGCCCTTCGGTGTGCAGTACTTCGACGTCTTGACGTTTGATGACCTGTTCTTCGCCGACGACGACATACGCCGCCCACAAGCCACGTACGCTGCGAACAAGCGCGGACGTTGGTAGCCAGAATCCGTCGGTCGAAAGTCGTTGCTCCACCGAAACGCGTACGATTTGCCCGGGAACGACCACATCGGTTGCGGATGTGTCTAACTCGAAGATTGCCAATCGTGTCCGCGATGCCAAGTCGAGTTCGGGTGATGTACGGGCCAGTCTTGCTGGCCACGATTGTCCGTCCACTGTCACCTCGATGGATTGATCGCAGTGGAGCGCCGGGATTGCCGATGGCGGAATACCAATGCGAGCCTCCAAGTGACCCGATTCGACCAACTTGATGACGGGCTGCGTCGGTGAAATGACGGTGCCCTCATCGATGTATCGACTGGCGATACGACCATCAAAGGGAGCAACCAATTCGCTATCCGAGATCTCAACCCGAAGATCAGTTATCTGCTGCTCAAGCTGGGCCACTGCTGCTTGCTGGGCGGAGATTCTCTCGGGCCGCGTTCCCTCCTCCAGTTCCTGAAGTTGTTGTTCAGCGACGAGCAGTTTTGCTCGCGCTGATCGCAGACCGAGTTCCGCTTCATCGAGTCGCTCTTCCGATGTCGCGTATTGCTTGACCAATTCACTGCTACGTCGGAATAGCCGCTGCTGTAACTCCACTTGCGCCTTTAAGTCTTCCACGCTGGCCCGTGCGGCTGCAATCGTTTCGACACGAGGACCGGCCTTCAACTCGTCCAAAACCGCCATGGCTTCGTCACGCTGGGATTGAATCTGACCCAATTGGATTTGCAACTGTCGGATATCAAGCTGTGCAATTGTCTGACCGGCCTTCACTTGATCACCTTGATCGACTGCGACCGAAGTGACGATGGCAGCTCGTTCAAATCCCAAATCACTCGATCGTCGAGCCGCGACCGTGCCAGTGTAGGTGCGTATGACTTGGAATGAGTCGACCGGTTGGACCGTGATGACGCTGACCGGAAGACGACGCACGTCCGATTCGGTCTGCGGTTGAATCGTTGGTTCGGTAAACGAAGCTCCTAACGCTGCTCCGACGACACCCAAAAGCACCATCACGAAGAACCCACGAAGGATTGGGCTCGCAAACCAAGTGGGCCGATCGCCTTTGGGAGGCTCGGCCGGTTCAGACCGCTGCGATTGACTGGCATTCATCGGGAAAGACCTCGGCCTGAATTCGCTCTTGAAGGGCAACGTAATCGTGTTGTGAAGAGAGTGGTTGCCACTGGTATCCATCCAAAACCATCCGAATTGCTTGCCGCACGGCCGCATAGGGATCAGCGATACCCAGTTCCGGTAAAGAGTCACTGGTCGCGATAATCGAGTATGCACCAAACGTTTGGGACCACAGACCAAACACTAAGTCTTCCGGTAGCGCCTGGTCGTTCAGTTCCAAGTGGCCTGCAGCGATCCCGTCTCGGACCACGCCCGCCACCATTTCCATGCAACGACCCTCACACCAACGCATTCGGGTCTGTCGCTTCTCGGACGTCTTTTCCCAAATTGAATGGGACCGAATCAACTGCTCTACGTGAAAATGGTGAGGATAAAGCCGAACAAATAATTCTGCGGCAACGCCGATCGCCGACATCCGTTCTCGCGGCAGCCCCGGAAAAGACACGGCCCGCTGAAACATTTCGGTCCGCTGTTCCATCGTTTCGATGGCCAGAGCAAGGATGATCTCTTCTTTGCAAGAGAAATGGTTGTAAATCGTGCCTTTGGAGTACTCAAGCTCGGCCGCAATGATGTCCATGTTCCAGCCCAAGTAGCCAAGCTGGGCCAGTTTCTCTCTTGCCAATTCGAGGATGCGGACCTCGCGTTGGCGGATCTCGCGCTGTTTTGGCGTCAGGCGTTTGTTCTCCATAACTGAATTTTTTGACGGACCGTCAAAAAAGTCAAGCTGAGTTTGGAGAGTCTCATTGGCTCGTCCATCACGGGTGAC
>JBCDEM010000035.1:0-71915 GCA_039179795.1 Planctomycetota bacterium
CGAATTCGTTGCGTCGTTCTTTGTTTTGTGCGCTACTAGCGGCGGAGCGATCGGCGACTATCTCGGTGAACTTCTTTGCTGTATGCGCTACGATCGGCGGAGCGATCGGCGACTGTCCCGGTGAACTTTTTTGCTGCATGCGCTACGATCGGCGGAGCGATCGGCGACTATCTCGGTGAACTTCTTTGGTGTATACGCTACGATCGGCGACGGTCTCCGCGTTTGACCTAGTCCTCCAAGGCCGCCATCGCATCACGGCACGAGTTGTAGATGTGAAAGACGGGACCGTCGAGATTGCAGAGCTTAAAGATCCTTCTCAGGTCGTCCGTCATCCCGCAGAGATTCATCCTCCCCCCGTATTCATGCACACGTCGCTGCGTTCGGATCAATGCGGTAAGCGTTTCGGAACCGAAGAATTTCACGTACTCAAAATTGACTTGCAGTTTGAGCGGTTTTTCATCCGTCACAAACTTGATCAACTCGTCAGAGAAAATCGTTATTCGATCGCGTTCACTAATCGTTCCCGACGGCTCAATCACGGTGACTTCTCCGTGACGGGTGATTTGAAACGGGATTTCTTCGCTCATCGTTTATCTTTCGAGATCAACAGGGGCCGGCCATTCCAATCCGCGATCTCTATCGTACCGGAGTTGAGCACCTTGCATCTAGAGTCAGTCGATCGTCGCGGAATGGCGAACATTTGACAGAAGTGAATCGAGTGCCTGAGTTGTTTTTTCTTGCAGCTTTCTAGCGAGCGCCGGCCCCAGGAAAAACCAAGGAGAAACGGCGAGAAGTGGTATCCCGACGACGAACAAGGGCGTCAACCACACGATGGGCCAATGACGCTGCAAGGGCACACCGGAAAAATGACAGATGACCATGACGACAAACAGGATCACGCCATTGATCGCTCCGATCCCCAGTCCCAACAGCAAGGGGAACCGGGTCACAAAGCGACGCATTGATTCAACACCGCCGTACTCAGCGCACACGGTTACTCGGCCATGTGCCGCTTCGACCGTGATTTCTGATGCTCCGCGAATAGGATCCTGACGGCTGCTATTCATTCCCGGTCCATCGAACTCCAGGCGATGTTCCTGTTGTTGCGTGACCGTGAATCCTTGCGGCATCAGAATCTGCGACGCCGCCGATAATACTTTGCCCGGATCACCCTCGAACGTCACGGATTGATAATAAGTCATCGAGGAATCCCTTTAACGGCTCATTGTTGACAAAACAGTGGTGACAAGACAGGTTCGAAACATCGCTTACGTTCTAGGCACAATTAATAGCGAATCGGGGCGTCGAGCGAATGTGCATGGGACGGTGTATTCGGCTCGAGCCCCGGAAAAGCAAAAGAACTGCGATGGACTTTGTACATTATGAGGTCGTTCACGGGCTCTTTAGTGAAACAACCCCTATTTGAGGACAGCGAGACACGCCTGGATGGCCTGCGTCATCGCCCAAAACCAACGCGACAACGTCGATCACCACGAGAAGTGAGCCATGAATTCCAGTGATGAACGCCCCAATCATCGGAACCCTGTTTGGCTGGCAATTCAGATGTTTTGCTGGCTGACATTCGCCGTTTGGTTTCGTTATCGCGTTCGTGGACGGGAACACGTTCCGAAAGAAGGCCCCGCTTTGTTTTTGATTAACCATCAGAGTTTTCTGGATCCATTGCTGGTCCCGCTCTGGTTTCGCCGACCGGTCAGCTTTCTCGCACGCGACAGCTTGTTCACCGTTCCGATCGTCGGCTGGGTCTTGCGATCAACTTATGTGATTCCGATCAATCGCGACTCTCCAGGGCGTTCGAGTGTTCAAGCGTCGATTAACGTACTGAAGAGCGGAAACTTGCTGGGCATCTTTCCCGAAGGCACACGAACACGCGATGGCGAAGTTGGTCGCTTTCAATCGGGGTTCCTCATGATGTTGCGACGCTATCCAGCTCCTGTGATACCCGTTGGGATTAGTGGTGCTGAGAAAGCGATGCCGCGCGGATCGATTTGGATTCGCCCAAGGTCTATCCGCGTGGCCGTTGGCGAGCCGATCGACCCGTCCAAGTTTGAACGATCTCGTGATCGCGACGTTGAAAAAGAACTGATCGAGTTCGTTCGGCAACGAATCATAGACTGCCAAGAAGAAGCAGCACGGATGTAGAGGAACAACGTCGAGTTCGCAACGTTCACGACAAGCAAAACAAAAACACTGACAAATGCATGACTTTTTGACTGACGGATTTGGCCGAACGTGATCGTTACAACGGAATCCAACCGCAAGAATCGCTACGCCGCCCTATTCGCCTCATCGCTCGTGATTGGTTTTTCGCTGCTGCTTAGCCTCACTTCGTATTGGTGGGCGATCGGCATCCCAATAGGCTTGCTCGTCTACCGTGGCTTACGTCGGACAACGCTCCGAAGACTCAAGCGGATGCAGGAACCATTCCCAGAATCCTGGCGAGCGATTCTCGTTTCAGATGTAGCGTTCTTTCGATCGCTCGATGCTGAATCGAAAAAGCGTTTTGAAAAACTTGTCAGCATCTTTATCGATGAAACGCGGATTACCGGTGTCCGCACCGATGTCGACGACCGGACGCGAGTCTTGGTGGCGGCCAGCGCCGTCATCCCTGTCTTTGGATTTGATGATTGGGAATACTCCGGACTCGGTGAAGTGCTGATCTATCCGAACGCGTTCGACGATGGGTACAGCACCGATGAGGATAAAGACCGTCGCATTCTAGGGATGGTCGGTGGCGGCCACTTGAGCGGCATGATGATTCTTTCGAAAGCCGATTTGATCAGCGGTTTCACGAACCCAGAAGACAAACGCAATGTTGGGATTCATGAGTTTGCTCATTTGGTTGACAAGGCTGATGGAACAATCGACGGCGTGCCAGCGGGGATACCCGCTGCCATTGTTCGTCCCTGGATCGAATGGGTCGGCAAAGAACTCAAATCAACTTCCAACGGCCGCCACCACATCAACGACTACGCTTACACAAACGAAGCGGAGTACTTTGCTGTTCTTACGGAGTACTTTTTTGAGGCACCAGATGTCCTGAAAAAAAAGAACCCGCAGTTATACAAGCTGATGGAGTCGATGTACCGACAGGACACACAGGGCTTCCTGTCTTCACCTCGACGAAGGCGACGCACAGGGCGGAATGCACCCTGTCCATGCGGAAGCGATGAAAAGTTCAAGCGTTGCTGTGGCCGACGCTCGCGAAAATCCCCGAAGGAGTGATGAACTCGATCGCCACCGATCGCTCCCGGTCGTAGCGGTCATGGACCTTGATGAGAGATCTCACGAAGGCATCACTGCGGGAGAAGCGATCGGCCACATTGACCGCGCGTGTCACCGACTGGGTTAGACTGGTTGCCTGGAGAAATCATTGCTCTTACTGCGAGGTGTTTTGTGAAACGGTGTGACCTGAACGGGTTGGGAGTTTTATTGGTACTGCTTACCGGTGCATTCCTTTCCAATCGCGTCGAGGCAGCGGACGCCCCAAATGTTCTTTTTATCGCGGTCGACGACTTGAATGACTGGATCGGTGTTTTGGGTGGTCATCCTCAAGCAAACACCCCGAACATCGATCGACTCGCTGCGCGCGGGACTCTGTTTGGCAATGCTTACTGTGCTGCACCAGCTTGCAATCCTTCGCGTGCTGCGTTGATGACGGGCATTCGCCCATCGACATCGGGTGTTTATTTCAATCCAGACCCTTGGCGCAAGGCACTTCCGGACGCGGTGACGCTGCCACAACACTTCATGGCGAGTGGTTACACGGCTATCGGATCCGGCAAGATCTACCATGGATCGTTTCCTGATCCTGCTTCATGGGATGATTACTTTCCTTCCAAGACGAAGCAAAAACCCGGCGATCCCACACCTGAGGGGCGACCTCTGAACGGCATCAAGCGAACTTCGCATTTCGACTGGGGACCGGTCGACGCGAAAGACTCGGACATGGGTGATGCGAAGGTTGCCGACTGGGTCATCGAACAACTCGGCAAGCAGCATGACAAACCGTTTTTTCTCGCTTGCGGAATGTATCGTCCTCATTTGCCGTGGTATGTCCCAACGAAGTACTTTGAGCAATACCCTCTCGATGACATCCAATTGCCTCAGACGCTGGAAAATGATTTGGCCGACGTACCAGCTGCGGGAATCAAAATGGCCAAACCAAATGGTGATCACGCGAAAGTCACCCAAAACAATCAATGGAAGAGAGCCGTCCAAGGTTATCTGGCGTCCATCGCGTTTACCGATACGCAACTTGGTCGTGTGCTCGATGCACTCGATGCGAGTCCCCACCGAGACAACACGATCATTGTTTTCTGGACAGATCACGGTTGGCACTTGGGAGAGAAAAAGCACTGGCGCAAGTTCGCTCTTTGGGAAGAAGCCACTCGCACGCCCGTGATCATTGTCGCACCGGGAGTCACAACAGCCGGCACGCGATGCAATCGCCCCGTCAACTTGATTGATCTCTATCCGACGCTAGTCGATCTTTGCGACTTACCTGTCAATGACCGATTGGAAGGGCAGAGCCTTGCTCCGCTGTTAGAAGACCCAGCGAAACCTTGGCAACGACCATCGTTAACAACTCACGGGCGTAACAACCATGGTTTGAGAAGTGATCGCTACCGTTTCATCCGGTATGCCGACGGAAGTGAAGAGTTATACGACCATCAAAGCGACCCTATGGAATGGAAGAACCTCGCGGGCGACCCGGAATACGCGAGCGTGATCGAGGCGATGTCGAAATGGTTACCCAAACAAAACGTGCCCGGCATGAAAAAATGACTGCATGAAAAAATGACTGCATGAAAAAGTGACTGAGTGAGTTCGTCACTGCATGTAACAGTCACTTGGTCACGAAAAAGAGCGAACCGGTATTCAAGCCGATTCGCTCTTCGAGATTGCTTTGATCGCTGTAGCGTCCGCTTAGTTTTTCAAATCGTAGCAGAGCAATTTGTCACCCTCACGCAGGTAAAGCTTGCCGCCGAGGATGACGGGGTGAGCCCAACTCGGCCGAGATCCACTGCCCGGGACCTTGAACGATCCCGTCTCTTTAAATTGATCGGGAGACGCCGGAACCATCGTCATCACACCATTGCTATAGCGGAAAAAGACCTTCCCGTCTGCTGCGGTCACGCTTGCGCTCTTCTTTCCGCTGCCTCGCTCACTCCACACGATTTCGCCGGTGCCCAACTCCGCACAGAAGGGTTTTCCACGATCACCGGAATCTCCAAACACATAATCTCCAACTAACACAACGCCGCCGTGTTTGTTGTTGAGTGCCGGCTTCAGGCCATAAACCTCTTCGACATCCACTCCGCCGCTTGCCGTTGCAACTTGCCGGATAAGGGCACCGCCCGTGTTGTATCCAACGCTGATGAAAACGAGATCATCTTTCACAATCGGTGTTGGAATGACGGCCGTCGTCCTTGGAATATCATACGTCCACAATAGCGTCCCGTCGCTTGCAAGCACGCCCATCAGAGAACTGCCCGTAATCTGTACGTAGACTTTTTTCCCGAACACTTCGGAGATCACAACCGATGCGTGTCCTGCGCCACGGTCTTCGGGGCTCGAGCAACTCCAAACGGTTTCACCCGTCATTTTATTGAGCGCTACCATCGTATTTTTTCCGCCACCCGGCGTGCAAATCAGCAGGTTTCCATCGATGGTTACCGATTCGCTATAGCCCCACGAGTCTGCTTTTTTTCCACCGAGGTCGTTCTCAAGATGAATCTTCCAAACTTCTTTACCGGACTCGGTATCAACGCAATACAATTGTCCGAATGCCGTGAGAGTGTAAACACGGTCATCATCAACAGTCGCTGTACTTCGTGAACTCTGCCATGATTCCGGACCACTGTTCCACGGCTTACCCGTTTTGAATTGCCACACCAACGACCCATCGGATTGATTCAAACAGATCAAATACTCATCGCGGTCTTCAGCTGTCGAAAGTCCATCGCCAAGGATGTAGATCTTACCGTCAGCGATAGCAGGACTTGCATAACCGCGGCCCATTCCGTCGGCTTCCCATAGCAACGTGGGTCCACCTTCCGGCCAACGATCAAGCAATCCGGTGTCATCGGACACACCCGACCTTTGAGGGCCACGAAATGTCGGCCATTCCAAATCAGCCGCCGAAGCGGTCACCCCAAATGCAACGAAAGAAGTCAACAAGCAAGAAACATAGCGTGGCATCGAATAACTCCGAGCGAGGAAAGAACGACGAGAATCGACTCCGATCGATTCTGACATCGCATGAGGTGGGGTCAGGATCCTATGACAATTTGGAGAGAGATCGCCCGATTATTCACCCTTTGGAGGCCGAATCAAGACGTCGACACCGGTGCAAACCGACTCTCCATCGTTTAGCGAACAGCCAACATGCGTTCCAACGCAACAAGCGACCACTTCGATGTCTCGGCATCCACCTCAATTTTGTTGACACACGCTCCATCACGAAGATTCTCAAGTGTCCAGCAGAGGTGGGGTAAGTCGATTCGGTACATCGTGGCACACATGCAGACGACCGGACTGAGGAAGTGAATCTCCTGCTCGGGGTGCTCCGCCTTTAAGCGATTAACGAGGTGTAGCTCGGTACCGATCGCCCACTTGGTACCGGCAGGGCTGTTTTTTACGGTCTCGATAATCTTGCCAGTGCTACCTGACACATCCGCCAGATCGTTTACCTCTCGCGGGCATTCAGGATGCACCAAGATTTGGATACCAGGGTGCTGCTTTCGAAATCCGTGAACATGTTCAGCACGGAACATTTGGTGAACGCTGCAATGGCCTTTCCAAAGAATGACTCGGCTGTCGTTCAGCTGCTGCTCACTATTGCCGCCGAGATCCGTGGCGTAGGGATCCCAAACCGGCATCTGAGGTTCCTCAATGCCCATTGTCAAAGATGTATTGCGGCCGAGGTGTTGATCTGGAAAGAAAAAGACTCGCTGGCCGCGCTCAAATGCCCATTCAAGTACTGCCCGCGCGTTGCTGCTCGTACAAACAATTCCGCCATGCTGACCGCAAAACGCTTTTAGACTCGCCGCACTGTTGATGTAGGTAACAGGAATCACTTGATCGGTGTCGATCACTTCCGACATGTCATCCCAAGCGTCTTCCACTTGTTTGATCGCGGCCATGTCAGCCATGGAACACCCGGCAGCCATGTCGGGTAGCGAAACGGAGATGCGTCGGCCATCTCGCTCTTCCAGTTTCTCCGGACGATTCGCCAACATGTCGGCCGTTTCCGCCATGAAATGGACGCCGCAAAAAACGATCGTTTGACACGACTCACTCTCGGCCGCCCTCTGACTCAATTGATAACTGTCACCCCGCAGATCGGAGTGCTCGATGACTTCATCCTGCTGATAGTGGTGACCGAGAATCAACAGTGAATCGCCCAACTGCTGACGAACCGATTCAATGCGTTCACTCAGTTCGGCCGATTCGAGTGTCTTATAGGGGGCCAGTTCGTGGATGGCTGCGGGGTTGGCCTGGAGGGCGACCAAGTTATCCGTTGTCAACTGAATTGCCTTCGAAGGAGATGGGACGAATCACCCCTATTGTACCGCGATTGGAAGTTATTCAGAAGCGTCCGCAGCGACGGCGAATCAGCGAAGTGCGATCGTTTTTCCGCAGCATACGAGATTGGGTCAATTCTTCGACGATTTCACATGCGATCCCTCCTTTTGATGATCGTTTGCATCGATGAGACCCGATGTCACACGCCAAGGTACGTTCGGGATTCGATCTCGAAGTACCGACTGTTCCATCGCGGCGAACACGCGAACATCGGACGGATGAAATTCCCGCAGATTGACATTACGACACGATCTCCATTCATTCTCCTCTCGCCAATCAACGGTCGTTCCGACGGGATGAAACCGATATTGCTCCGCTTTCGGAAGTTCGCTTCGTTGGCACGGCTCGCCATAGATCACGGGACGGATACCGATCTTTTGGGCGGCTTTCAAACGTACGGCAATCCCAAACGGTTCGTAGTCCCATCGTCCCAGATGAGGCCGGAAACAACGCTTGGTCAGCAGTTGCTGAAGCGGTAGCGCCGAGAAGCAGACCACTGGCTGCTTTCTGTGCGAAGCGGTGGCGGATGCGACCAACCTTCCCGATCGCAGGATGCGAGTCAGTGCATCCCAGGGTCCGCGATTCATCGCATCACGTTCACCGATCAGTAAGGCGTCGCGATACTGCTGCATCGTCTCGTCGGGCCAATTCTGTTGGCAAGCACGAGTACAGTGAATGAGCCATTCGCCTCTCGTTCGCGTCCAGTCTTCATCGGCAACCCGGATCTTGCTACCGGAATCATCAACGACTTCGTCTGATTGCCAATAGCGTCCTATTGCGCCCAGTTGGATCAGTGACTTACCAGCACAGCGGCGACTTGGCGTGACGGCGACTTGAATACTCGTTCGATCTTCACATCGCAAGCGTCTTTCGAGACTTGCCTCGATCATTCCTCCACGTCGAACGTATGCCGCTTCTACCTGATCGGCCAAGAAGACAACGACAGAATCGCGGCAGACTGCATCATCACGCGGTAACGTTCCATCGTATTGCACCATCATGTCAGCTGGCTCATTGATCGCCAACCAAGTGATGGGCACTCGGAAAAGTTCCGAAGCTCGCGAGATCCATGGTGCGATGGCCGATTTGCGAGCGACGAGCCATCGCGATCTCTGTTCACGACAACGCATCGCGCTGCTCGCCAACACCTTTCCTATGTGTCGATGCAGCTGAGCGGATCGACCGAGCCGACTGCAAACGACGGCAACGTGATTCAACTCCAAGATTGAGCGATCGGAGCACTGAATCCGAAGTTCGCCTGCGGAATCGTTTCCCGCCTGTTGCAAAAATTGCAAAAGCTGCTGGTTCACCATTTGCCCCAATCCCTGGTGGTATGAATGCGTAACCGTTCATCGATACAACAGGTGTACCGATGACGAAATCAATCCGTCCGCCACGCATCCTTCGTCACGCAATGAAAGGTCAATACGGAAAACACGATACGGATAATCGAGATAACGAAACGCATCGGGTTGTTGACTGACGGTGACTCGGCACAGAATAGCAACTTGATACGGCCGAAGGTTCAATCAAACTCTGATCCTCTGACTCCTCTGTTATTCACCGGCTTCGCATCGAGGTTTTTTGCCATGCGACTCACCATCCAATCGCTTTGTCTTGCTTTCATCTCGCTTTGCATAACCCAGATGGTACATGGAGGCGAAGCCGACTCGGTGATTCCCATCTGGCCGAAATCTCCACCGAACTGGCAGCCATTGGAAGCAGCAGAACGTGACACGTCGGGACCCGACAGCCGAACCGTCGCGGACCGGAAAGTGATTCGTCTTGGCAATGTCTCGACGCCCGAACTCCATGTTTATGAAGCAAAGGGCAACCCGTCCGACACGGCCGTGCTGATTAGTCCCGGTGGTGGTTATTCGATCTTGGCTTGGGATTTGGAAGGCACTGAGATTGCCGAGTGGTTTCAGCAACTTGGCGTCACCGCCGTTGTTGTCAAATATCGAGTGCCAACACGGAGTCGAGAAAAAAACTGGTTACCACCGGTCCAAGATATCCAGAGAGCGATTGCCTTGGCGCGCACCGAAGGAATCCCCGGCGTCAAAGCCAAACGGATTGGTGTCCTGGGGTTCTCAGCCGGTGGTAATGCATCAGCTCGTGCGGCGCTGGCATCGAAGCGATTTTACGAGCCGATCGACGAGCACGATCAAGCCAAAGTGAGTCCGGACTTCGCTGTGCTCGTCTATCCAGCGTGGCTGGTGAATAACGACAAGCCGAACGAACTGATTGATGACTTAAAAGTGACCAGCGATTCGCCGCCGATGTTTCTCGCGCATGCTCAGGATGATCGTGTTGACTGCATGAGCTCCGTCACTCTGTTCAGCCAATTGAAGCAATTCAAAATCCCCGCCGCTTTGCATGTATTCTCAAGCGGCGGACACGGCTACGGCGCACGAGAAGCGGGATCACCAACCGACGCTTGGCCGTCACTTTGTGAATCATGGATGAGAAGCCAAGGTTGGTTGAAAAATTGAGCGATCCATCTGAAACAGCGGATGGTGTGCAAGTAGCTGACCATGGAGCTCCGCCTCTGCAACCCGACCAGGAGTGGGCCAACGCTTTGACGCATGGCCTGGCATGCCTGGGAACGATCTGCCTTGGCAGCTACATGGTTTGGATCGCGTTACCAAATGGCAGCGGTCTCAGCATCGCGTGCTTGGTGTACGCGGTCTCTGTCTTTGCGACCTTTGGATTCTCAACGCTTTCGCACGTCGTTCGTCAGCAACCGATGCTCAACACGATGCGAGCTTGGGACCAGGCCATGATCTATGCCATGATCTCTGGAACCTATACGCCGATCGCTTATCGCTACGCGTCGGCATCCACGCAAGTTGCGATTTTGGCTTCGATCTGGGTTGCCGCGCTGGCGGGTATCGCAGGAAAGCTTCTGTTCCGTCACCGCATCAATTCGATCGGTACGATTTCCTACTTGCTGCTGGGGTGGCTGCCGGCGATTCCGCTGGCTCCACAGGTCCCGACCGAACTCGCCTGGTGGATGTTGGCCGGTGGTGTCTTGTACACGATCGGTGTCATCTTGCTGCTAAACGATAGCAAGTTGAAATACCTTCATGCCGGTTGGCACATCGCCGTCATGGCGGCCGCCTACGCGCACTTCCTGGGAATCATGCATTACGTTGTGACTTAAGTGTCTCACCCGTTCTGCGCGATCACGGAATGGCAAGACGTCCCAAAATGGCAAGACGTCTCCGACAAACAAATCAGGCTTGCGGGCCCGTGCTAACGACGACTTGGCTCGGTCGAACCACTCGCTCGTGCATTTGGAATCCGGTCAACGCGACATGAGCAACCGTCCCGGCAGGCTGATCGCTCGGCATCTGCGAGATCGCTTCATGAAAGTTCGGATCGAAGACCTCACCTTCGGCAGGGATCTCGCGGACACCGTACTTCGCGAGCGTGTCATCGAGTTGTTTAGCGACCATGGCAACGCCTTCCTGTAATCCGCTCGCCTCGGCTTGCGCACCCGCTTCCAGTGCACGAACCAGGTTATCACGGACTTCAAGAAGATCAGTAACAAGCGGTAGCGCTGCGTAGGTCAACTGATCTTCGAAATCACGACGCATGCGTTTGCGGAAATTTTCTGCTTCCGCCTGAGCCATCAAAACGCGTTTATCAGCTTCGGCGGCTGCATGGCGCAGCCGTTCCATTTCTTCATCGCGTGTTTCCGGCTGGCCTTCCGCCGAGGCGTCGCTTGAATTCGAATCTTCCACCGATTCCATTGCAGCATCGGTGGCTTCCATTTCTTCTTCAGATGGACCGGAATTTGCTTCTGTTCCGTCGCTCATCGATTCACTCATGATTGCTGTGGTTGATCGGAATCAAAGAAGGTTCGTAACTTTTCCATAAACGTTTTTCGGTGCGGTAGGACGGATTCGTGATCAAGGTCGGCAAGTTCACGAAGTAACCGTTCTTGCTCAGCGTTCAGTTTCTTTGGAACCTCGATAAAGACTTGTACAAGTAGATCGCCGGGTGCTCCGCCACGATGATCCACGATGCCCTTGGATCTCAGCGTGAAGACATCACCATTCTGCGTTCCCGGTTCGATCCGCAACGATTCTGGCCCATCGAGTGTTGGGACTTCAATTTCTGCACCCAACGCCGCTTGGCTGTACGAGATCGGCAGTTGCAGGATCAAGTGATTGCCGTCGCGTTTGAATAACTCGTGCTGCTTGACGGTGATGAAGACGTAGCAGTCACCGACGGGACCACCATCGGGACTTGCTTCACCTTCGCCAGCTACTCGCACTCGCATGCCATCGGCAATTCCTGCTGGAATCTTGACCGTCAGCTCGGCTTTCACATTTTGAAGTCCGGTACCTCGACAATCCGCACAGGGCTGCGCGATTCGTTTTCCAGTTCCGTTGCAATTTGGGCAAGCCGTTTGTACCCGCAGGATGCCGGCCGACTGAATGACTTGCCCGTGGCCACCGCAGGTTTCACAGAGGACAAGCTTGGTTCCTGGTGCAGCTCCGTTTCCATCGCACGTTTCGCAGCTTGTACGGCGGCGAAAAGAGATGTCTTTTTCGACACCCCTCGCTGCTTCCTCTAATGTCAACGTGACATTGCAGCGAATGTCTGCTCCACGGCGATGTCGTCTTCCTCTTCCGCTGCCACGGGATCCAAATAGATCCCCAAACATGCCGCCGCCAAATAGATCACCGAACGCTTCGAAGATGTCTTCGACATCGTTGAATTGATGCACGCCCTCGACGCCAGAGTGCCCATATTGATCGTAGCGTTGGCGTTTCTCCGCGTCGCTGAGGACTTCGTAAGCCTCCGTCGCTTCCTTGAATTTTACGATCGCGTTCTCGTCATCGCGGTTGCTATCGGGATGGTACTTGATCGCCAGCTTTCGGTAAGCGCGATCGATCTCGGGCTTCGTTGCCGAACGTTCGACCTTCAGCACTTCGTAGTAGCAGGCTTTCTCAGCCATGAGGGGATGCCCTTTGGGTTAGCCAATCGGCTCTTTTGTCTGCGATCGAACAACCGCGATTCGAGCAAGACCTGTCGGCAATGCTAACGCTTTGAATCGCGGTCGCTTTGTTCATTCGCAAGTGAAGCCATTCACTCGCTTACGGCCATGCGGGACGTGCGTCCGAACACAACCGTCCTCGCTTCTCTCTCATACTACAAAAGGGTCGCACGCCAGAACGTTCTGATGTGCGACCCGCATTTGTTAGAGCATCCAGCGATGCATTGGTTGGAAGCTACCCAACTAGTTAACAACGCCTTCGACAGGACGCTTGTCCTTGTCTTCTGCTTCGAAGTTGGTCACCAATGCTTCGGTCGTCAACAGAAGTCCGGCGATGCTTCCAGCGTTCGCGAGAGCCGTACGGACGACTTTCACAGGATCGATCACACCCGCTTTCAACATGTCGGCGTATTCACCGGAGTTCGCGTTGTAGCCAATGTTGGTCGCCTTCTGGCTAACTTCATCAACAACAACACTCCCGTCGATACCACCGTTGTTGGCGATCTGACGCATTGGAGCATCGAGTGCCGCCAGGACAATATCGACACCGATTTTTTCATCGCCCTTCGCGGATGGAATCAACGTTTTGCCGTCATCGCCTTTGATCGGAGTCGACTTGATCGACTCGACCGCTTCACGGCAGCGAACGAGAGCAACTCCGCCACCTGGCAGAATTCCCTCTTCCACGGCGGCACGCGTTGCGTGCAACGCATCTTCCAAGCGAGCTTTGGTTTGCTTCATCTCAGCTTCGGTCTCAGCTCCGACACTGATCACAGCAACACCACCAGCAAGCTTTGCGAGACGCTCTTGGAACTTCTCTTTGTCGTACTCGCTATCGGTCTGCTCGATTTGAGCACGGATTTGACCAACTCGCTTGTCGATGTCACCGCGATTTCCGCTGCCCTCGACAATCGTCGTGTTGCTCTTATCGACCGTCACCTTCTTCGCTCGACCAAGTTGCTCCAGCGTGACGTTCTCGAGCTGAATGCCCAAGTCTTCGCTGATCAGCGTTCCACCGGTCAGAGTCGCGATGTCGCCGAGCATGGCTTTGCGACGATCACCAAATCCGGGCGCTTTCACCGCACACACGTTCAGGGTACCGCGAAGCTTATTCACAACCAGCAGAGTGAGTGCTTCTGCATCAACATCCTCTGCAATGATCAACAACGGCTGTCCCGTTTGAGCTGATTTCTCGAGCAGTGGAACAAGATCGCGAATGTTGCTGATCTTCTTTTCGTAGAGCAACACCAAAGCGTTTTCAAGATTCGCTTCCATGGTGCCAGGATCGGTGATGAAGTAGGGCGAGATGTAGCCCTTATCAAACTGCATCCCGTCGACGTAGTTGACGTCGGTGTCCCGCGTCTTACCTTCCTCAACGGTGATCACACCATCTTTTCCGACACGCTCCAATGCATCGGCCAGCAAGCTACCGATGGTCGGGTCGTTGTTAGCCGAAATCGCACCGACGTTAGCGACTTCCTGCTTGTCCTTAACGGGACGTCCCATTTCGAACAGCTTTTCCGAAGCAGCGGCTACCGCTTTGTCGATACCGCGTCGAATGGCAGCAGGATTGCTACCAGCAACGATGTTACGCAGGCCTTCCTTGAAGATCGAACGGGCCAGAACGGTTGCGGTTGTCGTTCCGTCACCGGCCAGATCGCTGGTCTTCTGTGCGACCTCGATCACCAATTTAGCACCCATGTTTTCAAAGCGATCTTCCAATTCGATCTCTTTGGCAACGGTGACACCATCTTTGGTTACGGTCGGTCCACCGAACGACTTGTCAATAATGACGTTTCGTCCAGTTGGTCCCATGGTGACCGCGACGGCGTCGGCCAACTTGTCGACCCCTGCCATCATGCGAGCACGTGCATGGTCGTCGAAGAGTAATTGTTTAGCCACGAGTCTATTCCTCTGTAATGATTTGAGTGTTTTGCGATGTGATGACGTGCTTACAGGATCTTCGCGAGGATATCGCTCTCACGAAGAATCTTCATGTCCGTACCGTCCACCTCGACATCGCTGCCGCCGTACTTGCCGTAAATCACCGTGTCACCTTTGCTGATGCTCATCTCGCCACGGTTACCGCTGTCGAGCAGTTTGCCAGGTCCGACGGCAACAACGGTTCCGCGTTGTGGCTTTTCTTTCGCCGAATCGGGAAGCACGATTCCACCGGCGGTGGTCTCTTCTGCTTCGCTGGGTTGAACGATTACGCGGTCATCTAACGGTCGTAAGTTGATTTTTGCCATGAGTGTTTCTTTCCGTGTGTTGATTGGTTTGGTTTCGATGTGAATGAAAAAGAAGGATGAGGCGAACGGCTTACATCATGCCGCCCATGCCACCCATGCCTCCCATTCCGCCCATGCCACCCATGTCCATGCCGCCCATTCCTCCCATGCCACCCATACCGTGGTCATGATGATGATCGCCAGCATCTGGCTCTTCTTCGACGGGGATCTCTGTGACAAGCGACTCTGTCGTCAATAGTAGTGAAGCGACGCTTGCTGCGTTCGTCAGGGAACTACGAACGACTTTTGCAGGATCAACAACACCCGCTTGGACAAGGTCACAGTACTTTTCTGCGTTCGCGTCGTAGCCTTCGGTTTTGCCCTTCATCTGCAGGACTCGGTTAGCAACGACCGCACCATCAAGCCCTGCGTTGTTCGCAATCGCTTTGAGAGGGTAATCCAGAATGTGGCGAACGATTCGCACGCCCAACTTTTCGTCGCCCTCGATACTCTTCTCGAGCTTCTCCAGCGCGGGACGGCATCGCAATAGAGCCGTTCCGCCACCGGGAACGATTCCCTCTTCGAGAGCGGCTTGCGTCGCTGCCCGAGCGTCGTCGATGAGAGCTTTCCGTTCTTTCATCTCCGTTTCGGTTGCCGCACCGACATTGATCTGAGCGACACCGCCAGCCAACTTGGCCAAACGCTCTTGAAGTTTTTCGCGATCGTAGTCGGATTCGGTTTGATCGATTTCGCGACGGATCTGTTCGACTCGACCATTGATGTCGGATGTCTTGCCCGCGCCACCGACGATCGTCGTTGCTTCGCTGGTGATGCGAACTCGCTTTGCTCGCCCCAGATCGGTGATCTTAACGCTCTCGAGATCGATTCCGAGATCTTTGAAGATCGCCTTTCCACCGGTCAACACGGCGATGTCACCGAGGATTGCTTTTCGACGGTCACCGTATCCAGGTGCTTTCACAGCACATGCGGATAAGATGCCTCGCATCTTGTTCACAACCAACGTTGCGAGTGCTTCGCCTTCTACGTCTTCAGCGATGATCAACAAAGGCTTCTTCGCTTTGCTGATTGCTTCCAGCAGAGGAATCATTTTCTTGTTGTTGCTGATCTTCTCTTCGAACAGCAGGATGTGACAATCTTCGAACTCGACGCTGACTTCGTCTTGATTGGTCACAAAATGTGGCGACAAAAAGCCGCGATCGAACTGCATGCCCTCAACGACGTCGACGTAGGTTTCGTTCGAGCGACCTTCCTCGACGGTGATCACGCCGTTCTTACCGACTTTGGTGAAAGCATCGGCGAGCACCGTACCGATCTCTGGGTCATTGTTTCCAGCGATCGTTGCGACTTGGCGAATGTCGCTCTTGCTCTTTTCGTTGATCGGCGTCGCCAGCTTTTTGATTTGGGCGACTGCGGTATCAACGCCTTTTGAGATCCCGCGCGAGAGAGCCATTGGATCGGCCCCGGCGGCCACCATCTTCAGGCCTTCGCGAAAGACAGCTTCGCTGAGGATGGTTGCGGTCGTCGTGCCGTCACCAGCGACATCATTGGTCTTGCTGGCGGCCTCTTTGACCAACTGAGCACCGAGGTTTTCGAACGGGTCATCCAACTCGATGTCTTCGGCAACCGTCACACCGTCTTTGGTGACTTTGGGGGATCCCCAACCTTTGTCCAATACAGCGTTGCGACCGCGGGGTCCCAGTGTGCTGCTGACGGCTCGGGCCAACTTGCTAACGCCGGCCAACAGTGGACCGCGTGCATCGTCGTCAAAAACAATCTGCTTTGCCACGACGTTGTACTCCTATGGTTTCTTTGACGATCGTCCTGGATCAAGTCACCGCCAGGTGAAGCACACGGCTTCTCAAAGCAAATCCGAGCGACTTGGGACGGAGAAAGGAAATGTGTATTGGGTCGATTGTGCTGGTGGGTGCCGATGTACCGGTGGCAGGGACCTCCAGACGTGCGTGCGAGAGAGCAAGATCCGTGCCGAACGCCAAAAACGATCCCTAAGCAATTGCAATCATTGGACTTAGAGCAATACGACCGCGGCCCGAGACGCGGTTCACCGTCCGCCGATGTCAGGTTGGCAGTAAACCGGGTCACCGCGATCGCCGAGGGGGATCAGCTGTTTGATGGCATTTTCACGGCTCCCCATGTGTCGGAGAACCTGCTCTCAGAATCTGTTCAGCCCATCCATCCGGCCAACAACAGTCGGAAAAGATTTCCAAAGGTTGAAAGAAGGCTCATGAAAGATTGACCAAAGGCATGCTGCGGCGTCAACTTCCCTCGGAGACTCTCCCCGGAGAAATCTCCGCAAATGCTTTCAACACGAATGCCAGACTTTGCACGGGGATCCGGATGCGTTTAACGCTCGCCATTATTTCTTCAGCGCTCGCACTCGTTGTCACAGCGGCCGACGCTTCCGCGTGCTGCCTGACCAACTGGCTCTACGGTCGCAACAACTCTTACGTCGTCGGTTACGCGCCGGTCACGACGGCTCCCGTCGCAATGGGTCCGGTTGTTACGGCAGGACCGCAACCGGTGCTCAGCCCTGCTCCGGTGACTGCAGCGCGTGTGACGGCAGCGCGACCGGTCGCTGTGTTACCGGCCGGTCCGCCGGTTGTTACCAGCGGTGTCTATCAATCGCAGCGTCCGGCGTACATCGACAACCCTTCGGTCTACACCGGATTGCCTGTGACGGGAAATGTCCAAGCTACTTATCGGGTCGCGCCGCCGATGCCGGCCGTCGCTCCCCTGCCAAACACGTCATTTCCACCGGCCGTGACTTATCGAGGGCAGGCACCGGCAACGTCCTTTCGACCTCAGGTTTCACCATCCATTCCTGGCGGACCGATAACGGTGACGACCCCGACGGGGATTCCCGCGACGGCATTACCAACCACTCAAGTCGGCCCCGTTTTTACGACGCCACCGCCCCAGCCACGCGGCCTGCGCGGTTTCTTCAGCCGCATGTTTGGAACCGGCTATCGAACGTCTTACTACAACGCTCCGGTTACGTATTACCGTCCCGTGACGACCGTCGATCCGATCACAGGCGCGACCGTAACGGTTCAGCAGCCATGCACCTCGACCGTTCAACAGTTGCAACGCACGCCGTTCACAACGGTCCAAAGTGTTCCACAGCCGATGCAACCAGCGCCGTCGAGCTGCCCGGCTCCAACCTATGCGCCGGGTTATGGAACGTATGGCCCTGCCGGTGTTGGCCAAGTCGGTGCAACAGGGGTTGGTTCAACAGGAGCATTGGGATCGGGTGTTGCTCCCATCCCGTCGACGCTGCCGCCGGCTGGTTACAACCCGAACACCGGATTTGCACCCGGTTCTGGAATTGCGCCTAGCTCAGCAATCACGCCGAGCACATCACCGTTTTCCAACACCAACCCGAACCTTGCGCCTCTGCAGGGCGCTCCGCCTGCTGGGACACGCAGTGGTGATTTGGATCCTGTCGCGCGGCCCGAATTGAATGGGTCACCGGGCATCACGCCGAGCACGGGGAATCCGGGAATACCAGGAAACAATCCAGCTAATTCGGGGACAGGCACCAATTCGGGGACAGGCACAACCCGTTCCGACGGCGGTGCACCCTCAAATTATTGGCAACTGCAGAACGCAGAGGATTCCACTGCGATGATTCGCGCTCGTCCCCAAACGTCACCCGCCGTGGTCACACCTCCCGCCGAGACACGGCTACCGAGTGATCCGAGCGTATTGTCGCAAGGCGGCATGCAACCGATCGCTGCTCCGGACGGCTATGTTTCGCCGTTTCGAAGTCGCAGCGCACCTGTGACGCAGCAACCGGCCGCAAGCCTGCCCGCGGTACCACCCCCATCGACGAATCCGCTAATCAACAACCCACTGACAACGAATCCCAACCGCTACCCACCGGCGTCTGGCTCTCGCTCTTTCGAAGCTCCACCGCTTCCCCAGCGATCGCCAACAGATCCTGGTGAATTGACGGCGGTTTCCACGCGTTCGCAACCGTACCGAAGCACACGTTCGGTCGTTCGTCCGGTTCAGACACAGCGCGATTCCAAGTGGTATCCGGTCAACCCTTAGGTTGGCAATTTCACCCACGTCCTATTCCCGTTGGCTTTCACGCTAGAATCCCCCATCTCAATCAAAGGGGGGATTTAACCGGTGGACAACAACGCGATTGCCGATGTGTTTGAGGAGATGGCGGAACTGCTCGAGTTCCGCGGCGAGAATCCATTTCGGATCCGAGCTTATCGGAATGGAGCAAAAGCGATTCGAGAACTGGAAGAATCAGTCGCTTCGATCGTGGCGGATGAATCACGCGATCTATCCAAAATCCCAGGCATCGGAAAGACGCTGGTCGAAAAGACCCAGACGCTTCTCGCCGAAGGTCGACTGCCTCAACTCGACAAGCTCCGTGATGCGGTTCCGGAAGTCGTCATCCAAATGGCAAGGATCCCCGGCTTGGGAGCCAAAAAAGCCGCGCGTCTGCAAGAAGAATTGCAACTCGATTCGCTCGCTGATCTACGCAAAGCCTGTCAAGAGAACCGCGTCGGCACGTTAAAAGGATTCGGTGCCAAAACGCAGCAAGCGATTCTCGATGGACTCGCAATCGCCGAACAAGCCGCCCAAAGAGTCTATTGGTCCGAGGCCGACGAGATCGCTCAATCAATCGGGCGGCACATGCAATCGTGCAGCGCGATCGAACAAATGGAGTGGGCGGGTAGTTATCGTCGAGGTCGAGAAACGGTGGGAGACCTCGATCTATTGGTCGTCGCAAATGACCGGGAAGCGGTCATGGATCATTTGGAATCGTATCCTGATCGGACGCAGACGATCGGTCGTGGAGACACGAAGATTTCCATTCGTATCGGCAAGGCGTTCCAAGTTGATATGCGTGTTGTCGATGCTGATCAGTTTGGCGCGGCACTGCAGTACTTTACGGGATCACAAGCACATAACATTCACGTTCGTCGCATCGCGAAAGAACATGGCTACAAGATCAACGAGTACGGTGTCTTTCGGTTAGATGATGACAGCCGCGTTGCTGGTGCGACCGAAGAGGACGTCTATGATTCCATCGGGTTACCATGGTTCGCCCCAGAGATTCGTGAAGATCGGCATGAGTTCCAGTGGGCGGAAGCCAATGTGTTGCCTGATTTGATCACGGTCGATGACATTCGCGGCGATCTGCACATGCACACCACGGCGACCGACGGGACCGCAACGATTCGTGAAATGGCCGACGCGGCGCTCGAACGTGGATTGTCTTACATCGCTATCACGGACCACAGCCAACGCGTTTCCATGGCGATGGGCTTAGACGTCGATCGACTTCGTCAGCAGTGGGAGATGATTGATGAGATCCGACCCGAATACGAAGGCCGCCTCGAGATTTTGAAAGGCATCGAGTGTGACATCTTGGAACAAGGCGGCATGGACTTGCCGGACGACTGCCTCGCCGAAGCTGACTGGGTGTTGGCCAGCGTTCACTACGGACAAAGACAACCACGTGATCAAATCACCGAACGCATCTTGGGTGCGATCGAAAATCCGAACGTCACGTGCATCGCTCATCCTACCGGTCGCTTACTCAATCGTCGTCCCGCCTACGAAGTCGATATGGAGTCGGTCATGAAGTCTGCAGTGGAGCACCAAACGATGCTCGAACTCAATGCCAATCCGGCACGGCTTGACTTGAACGACCTGCACTTGGCCGCGGCCAAGAAGCTGGAAATCCCCATCGTGATTAGTACCGACGCGCACTCCACCCACGGCATGGATGTGATGCCGTATGGAATCAAGCAAGCACGGCGCGGCGGACTCACCAAACAAGATGTCGCCAATACCAAGCCGTGGCCCGAAATGAAAAAGCGACTCGCCAACGCGTAAATCGTTGGCTATCAGACTGGGAACATGACCGTCACGCAGCCTGACCTACTCGTGCGTCTATCGACCTCCGTTATCGATTGGCAGTCGTCTTCCCGAGTCTATTGCGTGCACGAGCACCGCAGCGATTAGCATGAGCAGGATTGAGATGCGCTGCGCGACCCGACGAGCGTGATCACATGATCAGCGTGGCGAAAGTGTAGACAAGGTCACGCGGAACGGGACCGACTTGGTGATTGACGCCATGCCAGAGCTGCCACCGCCGCAAAGAGGACAGCGAGAATCAGCAGCGGCACGATGTGTTGGGGTTCTGTCCAGTAGTGCGAGGAATCTGAATCACCATGACCCGGGTGCGCGTACGCGGACGAGCTAACCATCAATGCCAGTGCCATCACCATGAATCGTCGAGTCACTTCAAAATCCTCTTGAGATCAATCAAATCGGTTGCTTACGTGTGATCCATTTCGTGGCACGTCGTTGCCGGTGGGTTCATCACTCCGGTCGTAGCGTAAAGCATTCCCGCGTTTCAAGCCAGCTCGCATAAACGGGCGCGGATCAGAACGAGCCCGCACGAAGGATCATTCCATCAAGTCGCTCATCGCTTCGGCGAATGCTTTTCCGATCGGCGCGATGATTCGGGCTGAACCTAAGTAGTGGAATTCAGCATTCGAAACACTCGTATCTAACAACTCAATCTCGTCTGCATTGAATTCGGACGACCGAAGCTTTTCCAACATCGATCGCTCTTCGTCACGACTGAGCTTCTGCTGTTCCTTCGCGGTCTTGACCTTTTCACGGATAACAGAATCACGGGCA
This sequence comes from Planctomycetota bacterium, assembly GCA_039179795.1. Lineage (GTDB taxonomy): Bacteria > Planctomycetota > Planctomycetia > Pirellulales > Pirellulaceae > Rubripirellula. The sequence goes on from JBCDEM010000035.1 coordinate 21,559, forward strand.
CGCAACTTCATCAGCCGCATGTCCCAGAAATCCTCGGTGCGAACGGCAGCAACATTCCCCTCGAACTCCGACATCTCTGCGGGTGCGGCCATCGCATTGCGAAAGTTATCGTGGATCGGCTTGTAGCGCATCTGACCAGCCGAGTATTGATCCGTCGGTCCACCGGCGCCCATGACACCAATCACGAACGGGAGTTCTGGTGCTTTCAGATCCTTGCGAACATCACGGATAAAATCTTTCAGCACTTCGGAGTACTGATCGTAGCCACCCGGCTGATCCCGTTTTGGATACACACCTCGATCGACCATGTCGTTCCAACCCTGAAACCAGACGAATCCAGCAAGCTCGTAGCCCGCATCCGCGTCGTAGTCAGGATAGACCTGTTTAATGTCTCCCAATACTGACTGAACATGCTCCATCATCAGGCGATAGTAACGGCCCGTCGCTTCTGCACGCTCGGTTTTAATTTTCACCAAGTCCTTGCCTTGCTTGATCATGGCTTCCAGTTGAGAAGGGTTGAAGCGATAAGGACCTGCACTCGGTGATCGGAAATCAGTGTGAAGACTCTTGCCACCCCAAGCTGTCTTGATAATCAAAATAGGTTCATCGAGTTGTTTTTGCATAAAGATGCCAAACGTGAACTCGGGACCAATTTTCGGACCTCGGGGCTCGGCTCCGAACCCGACCGTTAAACGCCCTGATTTGACATCTTCGGAGCTCCCAATGGAAGAAATCCAAACGTCGTCGCATACCACATCGCTTCCATCATCCTCACGCATCAGGCTCAGGATTTCCGCTGTCTCAGGATCAAGTCGCATCGCATCGATCGTACGAACATGTGCATGCCCTTGCATGTTGGATTGTCCGGACAAGATGAAGACCTTAAGCGGCTGGCCTGCATGGCCATCAGCAGACGTCAAGCACGCAAGAAGAACGGCCAAAGAGAGAATGCACAAACGAACAGACTTCATACGTAACTCCAGCAGCTTCATCAGGAAAGTCATTTCAGCAAAGTCTTCGAGCCGGCGTGTAACAAACAACATCGAAGCACCCACCCGTCAGACTGGCGATTCATAACTTAGAAGACAACATCACCAATCGCGTTCTGTTACGCGAGTCGATCACCGATTCTCACAAAGAGGAGTGATCGGACTCGTTGAATCGACCAGGTCTTGGATAGAAACCGCCGCGAACGCAGCCGCCGTGTTGGCGTAAACGCGATCGAGTTCCGCGTGAAGCGGGCAAAGGCTGGTGTGCGACTTTAATCCGAGCGGGCATTCCACGATCCGTGCGATTGGTGCAACGGTATTGACCACATCCAAGATCGTGATTGCGCTCGAAGGTTTCCCCAATTCGTAGCCGCCTCCCGGGCCGGGTCGCGAAACAACCAAATCCGCAGCCGCCAAGTCTTGCAACACACGCGTCAAATAGCGTCGGGGAACTTTCGTTTCATCAGCCAAGACATTTGCTGAAACGGCAACACCATCACGCCCCGCCAGACAAGCGACCGCGCGGAGAGCATATTCAGCAGTTTTGGAAAGCATGTCGAAACGGCGCCGAGGGAACTGACTCGCCGTATTCTACACCAAAAGGTATAGAAAAGGCACGCTTGAGGACATGCTTACGAATCGTTGCCGAGCCTCTTACGCAATGATGTCGTGGACGACGTTTCCGTGCACGTCCGTTAGCCGGAAGTCTCGTCCCGCGTAGCGATATGTGAGCTGCTCGTGATCGAATCCCAACAGATGCAACATGGTCGCTTGTAGATCATGAACGTGGACTCGATTTTCGACGGCTTGGAAACCGAATTCATCGGTTGCCCCGTGCACATGGCCGCCTTTTACTCCACCGCCGGCCATCCACATGGTGAATCCATGATGGTTGTGATCTCGACCGCTGACCGTGCCTTGATTGGCACCGGGCTTGGGCAATTCGACGGTTGGTGTCCGTCCAAATTCACCCCCCCAAACAACCAGCGTCTCATCCAGCAGCGACCGCTGCTTGAGGTCTTTCAAGAGCGCCCCAATCGCTTGTGAACATTCGCCCGCCAATCGACGGTGGTTCTTTTCAATCTTGTCGTGACTATCCCAGGGCTGCCCCGCTCCGTGCCAAAGCTGGATGTAACGTACGCCCCGTTCAACCAAACGTCGCGCGATCAATATCTGCTTTGCCTGAACCGAATCGCCATACATCTCTTGAATGTGCTTGGGCTCACGGCTGATGTCGAACGCATCGGTTGCTTCCATCTGCATTCGATACGCGAGCTCAAAACTCTGGACCCGCGCTTCCAAGTCGGCGTCTTTTTGACGTGTACTCAAATGTCGTTCATTGAGTGTCTGAAGAAGGTCTAGCTGCCGTCGCTGTTCATCTCGTGGCAATCCAGAGGCGTTGCGAATGTTTGAGATCAGCTTTTCGATATCGCTGTGCTGGCTGTTGATGTACGTGCCTTGATAGGCACCTGGCAGGAAACCTGACTGCCAATTTTCGGCTCCCTTAATCGGATACCCTCCCGGGCACATCGCGATGAAACCGGGCAGATTCTGATTTTCACTTCCTAATCCATAAGTGACCCAGGAACCAACCGATGGTCGAACGAACTGCGCGTTTCCGCAATTCATCAACATCAAAGACGGCTCATGATTGGGAACGTCTGCATGCATCGAACGAATCACGCAGACGTCATCGATCATTTCCCCGACGTGGGAAAACAACTCACTGACTTCGATACCACTCTCACCATACTTTTGGAACTGAAACGGAGAGCGGTAAGCCGCGCCGGTTTCTCGTTCGGTTCTTAGATCAAGCGGAATCTCTTTTCCGTGATGAGTTTCCAACGCCGGCTTCGGATCAAACGTATCGACTTGGCTCGGGCCACCATTCAAGAAAAGATGAATAACGGCTTTCGCTTTTCCAGGAAACTGGGGCTGCTTGGGAGCCATGGGATTCGAACCGGCGGCCAGTGTGTCATCTGACATCACACCGGCCAAACCGAGTGCCCCTAAACCCATACCGCTACGCCGCAAGAATTCACGACGTGAAGCAGGAATACGGAGACGATGCGAATCGAAGTCGTTCATGTTTTTCAATCTCGCTGATCGCGATTTCAATCGTTCGATTTCTTTTGCCAAATCCACCATCAGTCGACGAACGCGAACTCGTTGGACAACAACAGCACTTGCGCAAGCTGAACCCAAGGATCAAAATCCTGCGGATCCATATTGGCGGCGAGTTGTTTGGAGGATCGATCAAAGTCGGCTTGAGCACTCCATAGACTGCCGACTTGCCATCGACCGGCAACCGATTCATCCGTTGAAAGTTCGACCAACTCGATCTTTGGTGCCCAGCGGAAACTGTCGTAGCTGGGCCCTTCCTTACATCCAACAACAAAGTCGATGGCGTCGCCTGCCTTCACTGTGATGCGAGGAACTTCCGTCCCTTGCTGATCTCCAAACGCGATCCATTCTCCCTGGAGTCCTGTGCTGGAATGAAAGACTTGTGCGACAACTCCATCACCTTTTTTGCCACGATGCGAGACCTGTCCGGTGACCTTTACGACACCGTCGACTGGAGCGATCCATCGCCGAACCGGACTTTCCTCTCGAACCGATCCTGCGTGCCCTCCATCAGCTGACAATCTCAAATGGCCAAACTTGGGATCCGGGAATTGTGTTGAGACTTGCCAAGCACTTCCTTCGAAGTGGGGCAGAGGAGTGAAACGAACCGTCTCTTCGTCTGCATCCCAGAATCCATAGCCGTATTGCCAGAGAGGTTTCTCCTCGATCGACTCGGTGCGCGACGCTCGAAACTCAGCGACTTTCTCGGGATCGACAAAGGCCATTGCGACACTCAACTCGGTCCCATCCGGTTCGCGGGAAAGCGCCAACCGATAGATTTGACGTATCCGTTCTGCCATGACTTCGCTCTGGTCAGCTTCGGCTGATGCAGCAACCGTACGCGTAGCGAGCGATTGGGCTTGCTCCAACACAAAGCCGGAATTCATCAAGTAAAGAGCCTGCTGCGGCACCGTCGTTTGCGTGCGTTGTGCTTGACTTGCATCGGGGCTCGGAAGATCAAAACTCGCCAACAAACCAGGTAAGTCCTCGCGATCGATGTAGGCGTAAAGTGCTCGTCGCGTAGCGTCCTCATGAATCTTGACCGACCGTCCGCCAATTCGGTCATCCAATCGTCCAGCGGCAACGAGGAGCCGATCACGGAGCGGTTCAAATTCCAAACGTTGACGCGGCATGTGCCACAACATGCGATTTTCCGGATCCTCCGTCATCGCGTCGGACCGCAAGACGCTGGCTTGTTGCCACGTTGCCGTCAGCATGATCCGCTTTTGCAGTTTCTTAATGGACCAACCGTCCTCCAAGAACTTATTAGCCAAGTAGTCGAGCAATTCCGGATGCGTTGGACGCTCACCGCGAATACCAAAATCACTTGGTGTACGTACAAGTCCTTCGCCGAAGTGATGTTGCCAGATCCGGTTGACGATCACGCGCGCGGTGAGCGGGTTCGCATCGCTGGCGATCGCACGAGCCAATTCAAGTCGTCCGCTTCCCTGTTTAAACGGTTGACCACCATCGACGTGGGCGAGCACTTGCAAGAATCTCCGCGGCACACGATCTCCGCGGTTGCTCGGAACGCCCCGGCGAAAGATCACCGGTTCGGTAGGCTTCGGTTTGTCAACTAAAACCATGCCTCGCGAGGGCGCGCCCGGATGCGTCACTTCCACACCGTTGACTTGGTTCAGCAACTGGTTGTACCGGTTGCGTTGCCCCTGGTCCAAATGGGCAATCATCTGTTCTCGATTGAGCGTCGTCGGTGTCAAAGGAGCGTAAAGCATCTGTCGCAACGCTTCATCATCGGAATCTGGCAGTGCGGTTAGAGCGGGTTCTTTCTTTTTTGCTTCGACCCAACTCGAATGGACTGCTTCTAATTGCTGACCGAAAACCTTGGCAGCTTCTTTCATTGATTGAGGTTTGGTCTCTTTGAGGGCCGTCACGATACGCTGCGGCAGTTGAATCTTCGCTTCCTCGGAAACCTTATCCAGCAGCTCCAATGATTTCGCACCGAACTCATCATCCGGAATCGCAGAGAGCTGTCGCCAGAGTGCCCATATCGGCTGCGACGATTGAGCGGGGGTTGCCAAGTAATGGTACCAGCGAAATGCTGCCGCTCGGCGAAGAGGTCCGCGCTCCCCTTGGAACTTGAGTTTGCCACGTTGCAATTGGTTCAACGCATCGGGCAACATCACCAAGTAGTCTGCGATACGAGACCTTAACTCGTTCTCCGTTTCGACCTTGCGTTCATCCAGATATTTATCAACTTTCGCCTGCTTCTCTGCCTTCGCAGCTAAGAAAGAATCGTATTCCGCCGAAGGTTGAGGTTCTCCAAGCAATGGCAGTTCATCCGGTTCACGTGAACTGTCAAACACGCCATACAACGAGTAGTAATCAGCGGTCGGCACCGCGTCATATTTGTGGTCGTGACAGCGAGCGCACGATACGGTGATCCCCAAGAAGCCACGTGTCACAACGTCGATTTGGTCATCGATAATGTCCGCACGACGATTCATGAATTTGCGACCAACCGTTAGCAATCCCATCGCTGCAAGCTTCTGCTTCTCGGCGCCTTCCAAGTTCAGGCGGTCGGCAGCCAGTTGCTCGATGATGAACTGATCGAACGGCTTGTCATCGTTGAAGGCATCAATGACGTAATCGCGGTACGTGAATGCAAATGGATACCGCGTCTCTCGACTACCTGCTAAATAGCCTTTCGTATCTCCATAACGGGCAATATCGAGCCAATGCCGAGCCCAACGCTCGCCGTAGTGCGGACTCTCTAACAGACGATCCAACAAGCGTTCAAACGCATCCGGCGAATCATCGGCGATGAATGCTTCGACTTCTTCGAACGTCGGGGGGAGCCCCGTCAATACAAACGAAGCTCGGTGGATAAGCGAACGACGATCCGCTCGTTGATTCGGCTCTAGATTGGCATCGGCAAGCCTTGAAAGCACAAAACGATCAACCTCTGAAACTTCGCCAGATAATGAAGGCCGAACAAACTCAGCCGGCAACGTCGAAACTTCCGGAGGAATGGGAGCGACAATCGGTTGATAAGACCAATGCGACTGTCGCTGCGAATCAATGAACTCATCGACGGTCATCGACTCAGACTCTGCCGGTTCAGCGTCCTGTTCTTCCGGCCAGTAAGCTCCCTGTGCCACCCACTCCGTCAACAACTTGATCGCTTCTTCAGGAAGCTTGTTGTCGGGTGGCATTTGCATCGAGTTATCTTGATAGCCAATCGCGCGAATCAAGCGACTCGTTTCCGGCTTACCCGGAACAAGTGCGGCTCCAGATGCACCGCCGCGGAAGACATGAACTCTTCGGTCCAGTCGTAACTCTCCGGACTGGTCGTCTGGCCCATGGCAATCGATGCAGTGTTCGACCAACAGCGGTCGAATCTTTTCTTCAAAGAAGGCCTCCTTCTCATCCGCATGAGCCGTCGAAACAGCAACAATCCAAACGAGCAACAGCTTCAAACCGAATCGGTTCTCGAGTAGGTGCATCATGCGCGACAGGACGATGGGTGGGTCGGAAACCGCAGACGTTCGCCGATCGCGAAATCGTCCGCCGTTGTCTGGGGCAGGAGTGAACGAACGTCGTGGAAACAGCCGGCGTCATTCAATCCCTTAGTTTAGCCGAGCGGACAATCGACGAAAGGGAAAGTCCAAGCGGTCCCCTATCGCCGAACGGGCATCGCCGAACGGGGCAGGCACCGGCGAATGGAAATCCCCTCCTGGCGGCAACTCCAAAAGCATTCGGTTAGGGAGAGCCCCCCTACCGGCATCTGAAGGAGTTTTCTTTGACACAGCGGGATAATATGGTGCAAAGCCCTGGAAATAGCAGTAATTCGCCCTCCATGCACTGCGTGCATGCAACACATTCGCATTATTCATTGGGATTATGCGTTAGGAGCGCTACAATCCTTGTGTTGGCACGATCTGCCAATCGGAGTGCAGCTACTCTGACCCCACATTCATGAAGGAAACCCTATGACTCGTCGTCTTTCCCTGGTCCGCAACGTGGTCCGTACCTTGGCAGGCACGGCTGTGTTGAGTGCTTCGACGCTCGTTTCAGCTCAAGTCCCCGTCACAACCCTGACCGATTCCGCAGCCGCTTCCGGCGCTGAGAAATGCCCTGTGATCGGTGGCACTCCGCGCGAGGCATACGATCGGCACACGGCGGCCGGTGCGATGTCCAATGGCGATTGGTGGCCCGAACAACTGAACTTGCAGATCCTGCATCAGAACTCGCTCAAGAGCGATCCGATGGGGGCTGATTTTGATTACGCCGAAGAATTCAAATCGCTTGATCTGAAAGCAGTCAAGAAAGACATCATCGCGTTGATGACGGATTCACAAGATTGGTGGCCTGCGGATTACGGTCATTACGGACCATTTTTCATTCGAATGGCTTGGCACAGTGCGGGAACGTATCGCGTGACCGATGGCCGTGGTGGCGCCTCCGACGGGACGCTGCGTTTCGCTCCGCTCAATAGCTGGCCGGACAACACAAACCTCGATAAGGCTCGCCGATTACTTTGGCCCATCAAGCAAAAGTACGGACGCAAGATCTCTTGGGCCGACCTGATGGTGCTGACAGGTAACTGCGCTTTGGAATCGATGGGCTTCGAAACGATGGGATTCGCCGGTGGGCGTGCGGACGTTTGGGAACCACAGCAGGATGTCTATTGGGGTCCAGAAACAAAGTGGCTTGGCGACAAGCGTTATCACGGTGATCGACAGCTCGACAGTCCATTGGCTGCCGTGCAGATGGGTTTGATCTATGTCAATCCACAAGGCCCCAACGGAAAACCAGATCCGCTCGCATCCGCCAGAGATATCCGTGAGACATTCGGTCGAATGGCGATGAACGATGAAGAAACCGTAGCGCTAATCGCAGGCGGCCACACGTTTGGTAAAGCACACGGTGCTGCTGACCCGGGCGAACATGTCGGCGCTGAACCCGAAGGCGCTTCGATTGAGCAACAAGGCTTTGGATGGAAGAGCAACTACGGAACCGGCAACGGCGGCGACACGATCACCAGTGGGCTGGAAGGCGCTTGGACGACAACGCCCACGACCTGGTCGAATGGTTACTTTGAAAATCTATTCGATTACGAATGGGAACTTACGAAGAGTCCCGCGGGTGCTTGGCAATGGGCCCCAACGGACGAGTCAGCAAAGGACACCGTTCCCGATGCACACGACGATTCGAAGTTCCACGCACCGATGATGTTCACATCGGACCTCGCTCTGAAGCTAGACCCAATCTACGGACCGATTTCGAAACGGTTCTATGAGAATCCAGATGAGTTCCAACGCGCGTTCGCATCCGCTTGGTACAAGCTGACTCACCGAGATATGGGACCGGTTTCCAGACTGCTTGGCCCCGAAGTGCCCGAAGCACAGCTTTGGCAAGATCCTGTCCCTGAGGTTGATCACAAGCTGATCGGTGACGCAGAAATCGCGGCCTTAAAAACCCGGGTTTTGAACTCAGGGCTTTCCGTTTCTGATCTTGTTTCGACGGCTTGGTCTTCGGCTTCGACGTACCGCGGCTCAGACATGCGTGGCGGGGCAAATGGTGCTCGAATCCGATTGGCCCCTCAGAAGGATTGGAAAGTGAATCAGCCCGAGCAGCTTGCAAACGTGCTTGGAACGTTGGAATCGATCCAGAAGGAATTCAACGACGGTCAGAGCGGTGACGTTCGGGTTTCGATGGCGGACCTGATCGTTCTAGCAGGTTCAGCCGGTGTCGAAGCAGCGGCGAAGCGAGCAGGGCACGAAATCGAAGTAGCGTTTTCACCTGGTCGTACCGACGCGTCTCAAGAGATGACCGACGTTGATTCCTTCGGTGTCTTGGAACCAAAGACGGACGGCTTCCGAAACTTCTTTGGTAAAGAGCACGATCGTCCAGCAGAAGAGCTGCTGGTTGACCGAGCAAACTTGTTGACACTGACGGCACCCGAAATGACCGCACTCGTCGGCGGTCTTCGCGTTCTGGATACAAACGTTGGCTTCCCGCAACTGGGAATGTTCACCGAGAATCCGGGAACGCTGTCGAATGATTTCTTCGTCAACCTTTTGGACCTCAACACCGAATGGAAGAAGTCTGAAATCTGCGATCACTTCTACGAAGGGCGCGATCGTGACAGCGGCAAGGTGAAGTGGACCGGTTCGCGAGTCGATCTGATCTTCGGTTCGAACTCCCAACTGCGAGCGATCGCCGAAGTTTACGCGAGCGACGACGGCGAACAAAAGTTCGTCAACGATTTTGCCGCAGCTTGGACCAAGGTCATGAACCTCGATCGCTTTGATTTGGAGTAACCAGATTCAAAGCGCCAAGGTACCTTGAACGATGCCCTGGGCTGCAACACGCAGCCCAGGGCATTTTTGCTTTCCGAATGATGCTCGCGCTCAGTCGCGCGGCGACGGTGCTCGTGCTGGGAATCGATCGACCTCGCGCAGCGCTGATTCGAATCGCTTAGGCAGGGATTCGAATACGATTACGAGCACCGTTGCACGGAGCACGAGCGAGTGCGAGTGCGAGTGCGAGTGCGAGATGAAGAGTAGGAGAGGACCGGGGACCCACGTCTTCGTCGCGATTTCAAGAGTCGTTAAACTTGCAGCGGACTTTGACGAATCATTGCGACCGCTGGCGAAGGAAAAGAACTTGTCGAGACTGCAGACTGGGATTCCAAGACTGGACGAGCTCCTCGGTGGAGGACTGATTCCAGGAACCCTCACGGTGGTGATGGGTGCCACGGGAATTGGCAAGACCCAACTGGGATTGTCCTTTGCCAATCAGGGCCAGCAACAAGAAGGCGAGCGCGGCGTGCTTTTCGATCTCACCGCGCGAGGAGACTCTCAAAACCACCAAGCGTACGCCGAAAGAATCTTCGACTGGACGATTCAAGAACAGTCTGTCGATGACGCGGTGTTTCTCGATCGCATCTGGGACAAAGAGCAAACGCGTCGAGATTTCTTACACCTGTTTCGCCACAGTGGTCGCCGCGTCACGGCGAGCGACATGGATGCGGATGCTTGGCGAGAATGGAAATACGAACAAGCCAAAAAACTCGATCGAGCGATCGCCTTTTTCTACGGCAACTTGGTGCATGGTGTCCGCCGCTGTGTCATTGACGGTGTTGAACCAGCTGTGAAAGCAGCCGACTCAATTCAGTTAGAGATGTTCGACTACATCTATCACCAGATTCTTCATAAGGAATACGATTGGGTCGCCCGCGACCTCTTCCGGGTGGAGTTTCGAAAGAACGCTGAAAGCATCACCCAACATGCTTACGACCACCAGCAAGTCGCCTGCATGCTGCTGTATACGAGCCACGAAGTGATGCTCGATGACTTAATTACCCGGCCTATCGAGAGTGGCGATGAATTGGCCAACGCGAATACGATCATCCTGATGGGTAAGACGAAAGACGGTAACAAGATGGGGCGAGCCTTGCACGTTGCCAAACATCGCGGGAGCGCCTGCGACGAGTCCATCGTGCCATTTCAAATTGATGAAACAGGACTCGTATTGGATTGACAGAATCTAGACGGTTGGGTCTGGTTCAATGACTTCGTTCGCCTCTTTCAAAAGCTTGAGTGCTTTCTGTTTGAGTTTTGGTGGACGAATGGCCTGCTCAATCACCGTCCTTGGGTTGTCGACCAGTCGCAACAGACAAGCGATTAGTTGCTTGGCCCAAAGGTCTTCTTGATGCCGAATCGCCATCCCCAACATTTGTCCAACCTTCGGCGCCATCGCAGATAATTCGTGGCCTTGCTGGCCGATCAACTCAATTGTCGGCAAGGGATCGATCGCAGGCTGGTCCAATAGTTTCGACAACTGGGGTTGGAATCGACTGATCGAAAGTCCCAGTTCATGGGCCGATTGGAAAGCCGCCAATTGTCTGCTTGGCTGCCCCCGAACCATCAATCGCTCTAAACACCGCTCGACCTCTGGACTGAGTACACGAAGCCTTCCGAGGACTCGAGTCGCGAGGGGTGCGAGTTCGTCGTCACCCCGTTGAGTCGTTTCAATGGCAGCCGTCGCAACGGACGCCGGCAAGTCAGAAAGCTGGATCAGCGCGAGTCCCGACGCGTAAGCGACCACCGGGTCATCGCCGCAAAGCCAGTCTGCCAATTCACGTGGATCACAACGGGTGCTGGGGATCTTGTCCGAGTCATACAGCAGCCGATACCCATTACTCTGTTGGGCAGCAAAATACCGTTGTGCTTTTTGATAAGGCACTTTTGAATCCAGACGCAGGGAAGAGACCCAATCTGGTTCTGACTCATTGCGGCTGCGGTTAAACAAGGCAAGAGCGTAACCAATCTCTTGTGCGTTGTAATAACCAGATCTTGAAATGGACCAACCCGACCAACCCGCTTGACTCCAGTTCTCGTCATACAAACAGGCGTCGCTAGCGAGCACACCGAGCCCGCAACAGATTGGCGTTAAATTTGTTGTGCGTGGGTTGGTATCAAGCTCACGGCCATCGGTCATCTGTTGCCAGAAATGAGCCGAGTATTGATACGCGATTTCGATGACCGTCCGAAGTGGATCCTCGACGGTATCGTCCGACAGTGTGATATGAGCTTGCGAGCCCTCGATGGGCGGAGCATACGTAGAGGGATACTTAAGATCCTTGACAGCCCGAATGGAGAGTTCGCACTCGGTGACCGACGAGGGAAACTGCTGCAAGACTTTCTCTGCCGCAGCTTTCACTCTTTCAAGCCCGACAAGACTCTTCAAATTCCACGGCGTGATGTCTGTGATGACCGTTGCTGCTCGCACGAACGACAGACCGAGCACCTCCACGTTGCGGCGCAGCAGTAGGTCGATATCCACCTGCCGGGCCGTGGAAAGCGGTGAGCGATTTTTTCTCGTTAAACCGAACATGCCAAGCAGTGTACGCAAAATCGCCGACTCGCAAACTCGGTGAACGTTCTCACGTACCCCGATCGCGAATGTCAATATCGGTCACATGATCGATGTGTGGGGATCAGCAGTGCGTCAACGTGGGGCGATTTTCAGTTTCTTTGTGCCTGAAAAACGCAAGGATGTTGGTGTACGATGTCCGCTTTCAGTTCCGCAACGCTTACCGCAACGATGTCGATGGCCAACGCCGCAGTATTCCAGGGGTGCATCCCCGCCTTGATGACCCCATGTCATGAAGATCGAAAACCGAATTTTGATGCCCTCGTATCCAAGGCGCGTCAATTGGTCGACGCTGGGATGCATGCCGTCGTCTATTGCGGATCGATGGGCGACTGGCCATTGCTCACCGACGCGCAGCGTCAGGAAGGTGTAAAGCGTTTGGTAGATGCGGGCATTCAAGTGGTCGTTGGAACCGGTGCAACCAATTCGGCCATCGCCGTTGAGCATGCTGCCCACGCTCAATCGGTTGGCGCGGCCGGATTGATGGTGATCCCGCGTGTTTTATCTCGAGGCACGTCTCACGCAGCACAACGTCATCACTTTGCGGCAATCCTCGCCGCGGCGCCTGACCTGCCGGCGGTGATCTACAACAGTCCTTACTATGGATTCGAAACCAAAGCGGATCTCTTTTTTGATCTCCGCAGCGAGTTCCCAAGCTTGGTCGGATTCAAGGAATTCGGCGGCGCGGACGCCCTGAGTTATGCCGCCGAACATATCACTCACGGAGATGACGACGTCGTCCTGATGGCTGGTGTCGACACGCAGGTCTACCATGGCTTTCTGCACTGCGGCGCGGTTGGAGCCATCACGGGGATTGGCAACTGCCTGCCCGAGCCAGTGTTGAAACTGATCAGCCTCTGTCGAAAAGCGGCCACTGGTGACGCGCAAGCTCGCAGCTTTGCTCAGCAATTGGAGGAAGCACTAATCGTTCTTTCAACCTTCGACGAAGGCCCCGACTTGGTGCTTTACTACAAGTACCTTTTGTATCTTCAGGGCGATGAGGATTATCGCTGTCATTTTGTTCCCACCGACGAATTGAGTCCAAGCCAACGACAATTTGCAAAATCGCAATTCGAGTTGTTCCAAGCTTGGTGGGAAAACTGGCCCGGAAAATCTTATGGCAATGTCTGAGTTGCAACCAGAAGTCCAGCTTGTGGACGTCGTCGATTCTCATACCGGCGGTGAGCCAACTCGCGTCATCGTCCAGGGCGGTCCTGACTTAGGCGACGGTTCACTTCAAGATCGATTGGATCTCTTGCGCGAACAGCACGATGCCTTTCGTCGTGCAGTCGTTACGGAGCCGCGTGGATCGGACGTGCTAGTCGGAGCACTGTTGGTCGAGCCTTACGATGCAACGTGTGACGTTGGCGTCATCTTCTTTAACAATGTCGGCTATCTCGGAATGTGTGGTCACGGGATGATCGGTGTTATTGAAACCCTCAAACACTTGGGGCACATCCACGGCAACGCATGCAAAGCGGAAACACCCGTGGGTGTCGTCAACTGTCAACTGCATGAGGACGGCTCGATCTCTTTTGAAAATGTCGAAAGCTATCGTGAAGCGAGCGACGTCAAACTGGATGTCAACGGAATTGGCACTGTAATAGGCGATGTTGCTTGGGGCGGGAACTGGTTCTTCCTTGTTCGTGAACCCACTCAGGAAATCGACCTATCCCTCGTCACACAACTCTCCGAAATTGCAGTCAACATTCGGCACGCCGTGCATGAGGCCGGTTTTCCGCTCGTTGATCATGTTGAGTTATTCGGTGAACCGTTTGACGCCGAAGCCGACATGCGGAATTTCGTTTTGTGTCCCGGCTTGGAGTTTGATCGATCTCCGTGCGGCACAGGGACCAGCGCGAAAGTCGCATGCCTTGCCGCAGATGGCAAACTCCAGCCCGGCCAAGACTGGGTCCAAGAGGGCATCCTTGGCTCGACGTTTGTCGCATCGTTCCAATGGTCAGACGGCCCCGGTTCTCCGATACGACCCCGTGTACGCGGCAGGGCCTATATCACCGCTGAGAGTCAATTGCGTATCGATGCCAACGATCCTTTCGGGTGGGGCATCGGTGCTCTTCGAGGCGCCAGTGTCGGGAACGATTGTGATACCGAATCCAAAGAGAAAGCGACCGTTGCAGAATAAGCAGCGCCTCATCGGCGGACTTGGAGATTGCGTTCCGTGAGCAAGCGCGTCGTCATCGTTGGGGGTGGTATCGTCGGAATGGCGACGGCTTGGTACTGCGCCAAACAGAATCACGAAGTTACGGTGATCGATCGCGGAAAAGAACATCGCGATGGTTGTTCATACGGCAATGCCGGGATGATCGTGCCGAGTCACTTCATCCCGCTTGCCGCGCCCGGAATGATTCGAATGGGTCTGAAATATCTGGGCAATCCCGAGTCGCCATTTTACATCCGGCCTCGACTTTCACTTGATCTCATCCAGTGGCTTTGGCGATTTCGTGGCGCTTGCCGTGAATCACACGTTCGTCAAGCGGCCCCGTTACTGCGCGACCTTCATCTGGCCAGCCGACAACGCTTTGACGAATTGCAGGGCGAATTGGATGGCGGATTCGAATTGGTGAAGCGCGGTCTACTGATGCTCTGCCGCGATGAGTCGGTGTTGCACGAAGAAGCCGAAACAGCCGAGAAGGCCGAGCAGCTCGGGATGCCGGCGCAAGTACTCGATCCAACGCAGCTTGCCGCGCTCGACCCTGACATCACCATGAATGTGCTCGGTGGTGTTTACTACCCGAACGATTGCCATCTATCTCCGAATCGTTTGATGTCGGCGATGCAACAGCGTTTGATGGCGATGGGTTGCCAATTCCAATGGGAAACGGAATGCGAAGGATTTATCACTAACGGAGATCGCGTCAACGCTGTCACGACAAGTGTCGGTGAAACACCTGCGGATGAAGTTGTGTTGTGCAGTGGAATCTGGTCCACCGAAATGGCTCGGCAACTGAAGCTGAAATTGCCGATGCAAGCGGGAAAAGGCTACAGCGTCACACTCACGCAGCCACCACAATTGCCCGCGATTTGCTCCATTTTGACCGAAGCGCGTGTTGCCGTGACACCCATGCAGCAAACGCTTCGATTCGCAGGAACGATGGAGATCGCCGGCGTCGATGCTTCGATCACTCCATCACGGGTTCGAGGCATCGTGCAGTCAATCCGTGATTATTTTCCCCGGTTTGAGCCTCAGTTGTTCGACGGCTGCGAACCGTGGGTCGGCCTTCGTCCCTGTTCACCGGATGGATTACCCTACCTTGGTCGTCCCAAGCACTGGAACAACGTCATAGTCGCTACCGGACATGCGATGATGGGAATTAGCTTAGCGATGATATCCGGTCAACTGTCCGCCGAACTCGTTGAGCACCAACCGGCGTCCATTGACAATGTGCATCTGCTGCAGCCCGATCGATTTGGATGATGCTGCTTGATGTGCGTCAGCTAAATGGAAAAGCATCTGAACAAACGAAGGACACTCAAGTGATTGAAATCGAGTTCACGTCACAATTGGTCAAGCAAGTTGGATGCCCAACCGTGGTATCTGCTTCCGGTAATTCCGTGCAAGAAGCGTTCGACACGTTGGACGATCAGTATCCCAATTTAAAAGCACATGTCTTCTCCGACGACGGAACGGTCCACCCGCATCTCGCACTATTCTTGAATGGCGAGATGCTGGATGGGAAAGAGGCGCTACAAACCAAACTCGATGACCGTTGCGAGCTGTTCGTCATGCAAGCCGTATCAGGAGGCTAACGAAAACGACTTCGGCGCCGCCGTCTGCGTTTAGTCGATGTCCGCTATAAGGTCTTTACCCAAGATGAAGCGCAGCGCGAGCAAGCTGCAACCAGCTAGTGCCAGCTGGATCAACCGTCATGTCATAGTCTTTGGTTGGAATGTACGCCTTGCGACGGTCGACGATTCGAATCGCGATAGAGCTGTGGCGGACGAGCCGTTCCATCTGACGACGATTCGTGTAATGAAGAACGATGAACCGCGCGTCATTGGTGATTGACGCGATTTGCCAAGCAGCCGCGTCAAGCCGTAATTCAGCGAGTTCGAGCATCCGTTTTGCGGCATCGGGTAATGGCCCAAATCGATCGCGTAGTTCATCCCGCGTATCGCGAATCTCGGACGCATCGTTGATCTTGGCGATCCGTCGATAGAGGTCAATCTTATGCCTCAGATCGGGCACGTACTCTTCCGCAAGATATGCTTCTACTGGCAGGTCAATGTCGACTTCGGCAGAAAGCTTGGGTGGCAGATTTTGAACCTGTCGAACGGCATCCTCAAGCAACTGGCAGTACATCTCGTATCCGATTGCTGCGATGTGTCCGCTCTGCTGGCTCCCCAACAAGTTGCCGGCGCCTCGGATCTCGAGGTCTCGCATCGAAATAGCGAAACCAGCACCCATTTGACTGAACTCTTCAATCGCCCGTAATCGTTTCGTTGCTTCCGGTGAAAGATGTTTGTGTTGTGCGATCATCAAGTAGCAGTGGGCCTGATGTTTGTAACGCCCAACACGGCCGCGAAGCTGGTGCAAATCACTCAAGCCATATCGATCGGCATCATCGATGAAGATCGTGTTTGCATTCGGGATATCCAAACCGCTTTCAACAATCGTCGTGGCCAACAATAGGTCGAACTTGTGCTCGATAAAATCGACCATGACCTGCTCCAATTCGCCTTCGTCCATTTGGCCATGCCCCATACGGATGCGAACTTCCGGAACGATCCGATTGAGTTTTTCCGCAACCGCGTGCATGTCTCCGATTCGGTTATGAACAAAGAAGATTTGGCCGCCTCGATTCAACTCTCGAATCATCGCACGCCGAATCAAGTTGTCGTCCCAACGAACGACGTTCGTTTCGACGGCGCGTCGTTCGGCTGGTGGCGTTTCAAGATTGCTGATATCGCGCACGCCCACGAGTGCCATGTGCAGCGTTCGGGGAATCGGCGTCGCGGAAAGCGTGACCACATCAACGTTGCTATGCAACGTCTTTAGCCGCTCTTTCACAGCCACACCAAATCGCTGTTCCTCATCGACGACGACTAAGCCCAGATTGCTAAACTCAACATCTTTGCTGGCCAGTCGGTGAGTCCCAACAACGATATCGACTTTTCCGCGGCGGATATCCTTGACTGTTTCGCGTTGTTGAGCAGCCGTGCAGAATCGACTCAGCTTGGCGATCTCGACGGGAAACTCTGCCATCCGCGTGCGGAAGTTGTGGAAGTGTTGTTCCGCCAGGACAGTCGTCGGCACGAGCACGGCGACCTGAAACCCACTCGTAACGGCTTTGAATGCAGCCCGCATCGCCACTTCGGTTTTGCCGAATCCAACGTCACCGCAAATCAAACGATCCATGGGCTTGGACATCTCCATGTCCGTCTTGATCGCATCGATCGCTGTGACCTGGTCGGGCGTTTCGACATACGGGAAGCTGGCGTCAAATTGCTTCTGCCATGCGTTGTCTGCATCAAAACCGATGCCCCGCCGCGCCGTTCGCTCCGCTTGCATCTCAAGCAACTCAACAGCCATATCTGAAACCGCCGACTCGGCTGCTTTTCGTTGGCGATTCCATGCTTGTCCGCCGATCTTGGCCAACCGAGGCCGCGTTTTGGTTCCGCCAACATAGCGCTGCACCAATCCGATGCGCGATGCCGGGACATAGATCTTTGTCCCTCCATCAAACTCAAGCGTCAGATGCTCCAGATGTTGACCGTTTTTCTCGATGTGTTTGAGACCTCGATACAATCCGATCCCATGCGATAGGTGAACCACCAAATCGCCTGGTTCCAATTGCATCAAGTTGCCAATCGGCTTGCCCTTGGCGCGTGTCTTTCCGCGACGAACGGGGCTTCGGTGGAATAACTCCGCACCGGTTAGCACGAGTGTTTTTGCGTCGACTAACCGGAAACCTCCACTGATCTCTGCGACGGTCAGGTGTAATCGTCCCTGGCGGGCGGCCTCCGTATCCTGTAACAGCTCGCTAAGACGTTCGCTATCGGCTGGCGTATCTCCAACCAAAATCACATCGTGACCCGCTGCAACCGAGTCGATACGCGATTTGGTTTCGTCGAGGGACATGGCGAACGCGTCGGCCGTGTTCGTCTTGAGATCCAACACACTTTCGGCTGGGGCATCAGCCAACGTTGTTGCGGTGACACAACGAAACTGCCGCAGCGTCTGCATCAATTCGTCGTAGTCCATCAAATTGGCGGACTTGCCAGTGCGACGTACCAGTTCTGCTGATGTCTTTTCTGTTTCCGCAGGATCCACAACCACAACGACGGTGTCGTCTGGCAGGTATTCGGCGATCGAACCGAGCGTCGGATTATCGCTTCCGTCACTATCATCGGAATCCATACCGACGGCAGCGATCTCAACGTGATCGAGTGATTCAATACTTCGTTGACTGCCTGGATCGAATCGACGAATCGACTCAATCTCGTCTCCGAACCACTCAATCCGAATCGGTTGAGGCTGGTCGGTCGAGTAGATATCCAGTAGCCCTCCGCGTGTTGCGAATTCACCCGGCAATTGAACTGCCGTCGTCGCGGCGAACCCTGCTTCGGCCAGCCAACGTCGGATCGCTTTCGGTTCAACTTCCTGACCGACTCGCAGCTCGCGTGTCGACGCCTTCAGTTTTTCAGGAGTCGGAACACGCTGCATCGCCCCGCCGATGAACGCGGTCAACAGCATCGGGTCGTCCACATCGCTGTCGCGATGGGTTAGTTGCTGTAGCACGCGCAGTCGATCAGCGTAGTCGTCATCACGAATTGAGCTCGCTGAACCATCACTGGTCGACAGCGGCAACGAAAAAGATTGCGTCAGACCGAATGCGATTGCGTCGCCTGCCACTAAATCGGCATCGGCGGCGTGAGGCAACAACATCAGAATGTGCGGAGTGGACCGTGCCAATGATGCCGCAAACACTGATCGCACCGCGCCCCAAACTCCGGAGAAGGCTAAGTCTTCCCCGATCTGAAGTTTCTGCAAGCGCGCAGCAATTCCGCCCGCCTCGTCCAATAGACGAGGCACGTCAGCGAGTTGATTGACCGTCATGGTAGTTGGCTGCGCCATGCACTCACCGCGTGGCATTGGATCGACACTCACAGTATCCATTTCCGGCCAGTATGGCCAGCTGTCAACGCGGCAAAGCGTTCAAAACTCACCGACCATTGGCAACTGACGCACGCCACAACCAACTGGTAAACTCTGTCGAACACGCACTTCTAGATCAGGAATGAGACGGCTCGATGAGTATTGGAATTGGAATAGTCGGATGTGGCATGATCGCCAACTTTCATGCGCGGGCGATCGCCGACGCGGCAGGTGCTCATCTGGTCGGTTGCACAGATCGAAAGGCTGAATTTGCCAATCGTTTTGCTGAGAAACAGGGCTGCCGTTCTTTTGAAACTCTCGAAGACATGCTCGCCGATCCGGAAATTGCCGCCATCACGGTCTGCTCACCCAGTGGAGCTCACTTAGATCCGGCCGTTGCAGCCGCCGAAGCGGGCAAGCACGTGATCGTCGAAAAACCACTCGAAGTAACGACTGAACGTTGCGACCAGATCATCAAGGCATGCGAAGCGACCGGTGTCCAATTGGCGGTGACGTTTCAGAGTCGATTCCATGAATCGAGCCGCTTGATGAAACAGGCAGTCGACGAAGGTCGCTTCGGTCGAGTCACGATGGGTGACGCCTACGTGAAGTGGTTTCGCAGTCAAGAATACTACGACAGCGGAGCGTGGCGCGGCACTTGGGCCCTCGATGGGGGTGGTGCATTGATGAATCAGGCGATCCACTCGGTTGATCTCTTGCTTTGGCTCATGGGAGATGTCAGCAACATCAGCGCGATGACGGCGACACTCACCCATGAACGGATTGAAGTCGAAGACGTCGCCGTCGCGAACCTGCAATTTAAGTCGGGAGCGCTCGGTGTGATCGAAGCCACGACGACTTCGTTTCCTGGATCGCTGAAGCGAATCGAGATTACCGGTGAAAAAGGATCCGCTGTCCTGGAAGAAGAAGATCTCAAGGAATGGAATTTTGCAGAAGAGACTGAGGAGGACGCAGCGATCCGAGAACGAATGGCCGGTCGCACGGAATCCGGCGGCGGCGCCGCGGATCCCTCAGCGATCGATCACCACGGACACACGATGGTGTTCGAAGACTTCATTGCTGCGATCAATGAAAATCGCCCACCACTAGTAGACGGTCACGAAGGACGCCGAAGCGTCGAAGTGATCCGAGCAATCTACGAAAGCGCAAAGTCGGGACAGAGAGTCGCGCTTTAGGGCTTTAAGCCACAAAGACCTCAGAGATCGGCTTCTATTCTTCGCGTGAGGGTAATCGATAACAGATTGCCTGTCGGTCGTTTCGGACGAGTAGATATCGCCCGGCAATGGTTGGAACATTCCATGTCTTATCGCTAAGCGCGGGAAACCTTGCGATCTCCAAGTACTCGTTGGGATCTGCTTTCACGAAGACCAATTCTCCTGCCTCCGCTTGCGCGACGATCACATCTTCGACGAGCAAGATCTGCCCTTGACCAAGTCGTGAGGGTCTCGGTTGCTTCCAACGTTGTTCGCTTGACGAAAGTTGAATCGCTTCCAACGATCCGTTGCTGATGGCGTATGCGATGTCACCGTCGATACACGCGTGGGTGAATTTGGTTTTCAGGAACCGACTTGATGCCCAGTTCTCTGTCGCCGAAAAATTGCCTTCATCGTCAACGGTCACTTTAACGAGCGCGCTTCCGCCGCCGTAGCCCTTTCCAATAACAAAGCTATCATCGTTCGCTTGCATGGCCATGGCACAGTTCGCTCCGCCACTCGATTGCCCGGGCCAAACGAAATCCCACAATACCTTCCCATCTTCGATGGCGTGACCGGTGATCGTCATTTCATTCACAATCACGATTTGTCGTTTCCCAGCCAGAGTAAAAAGCGCTGGTGACGCGTAGCTAATCTGATCCTCACCGGCCGTCCAACGAACGTCACCTGTTTGAGCATCCAGGGCGATCAAACTTCGGCCTGTCGTCATATTCGCTTCCGGTCCTCCGAATGGAACAACACACAGACCGTCCACGATCAGAGGCGATCCTGATCTTCCCCACGTAATCGCAGCTTCGCTATCCACTTGCGTCCAACCTGCTAGCTCGAGCAAATCGACGGACCACACGGACTTGCCACTGATCAAGTCAACACACCAGACGAGACCTTCTGCATCTTGTGCATAGACTTTTCCCTCGTGAATCGTTGGCGTGCTTCGTGGTCCCGTTCCACCCATCGGATGACCATGCATCGCTTGATGACTTTGCATCCACAGCAGATCACCTGAGTCCAAGTCGTAGCATGTCAAACAGTCCATGTCGTCGCGTTGCTCGAGGGTGACGGCGCGACCAGATGCGACAGCGAACGAAGACCAACCGCTTCCGATACCTTGATCCCAAACGACTTCAAGATCGTTGGTGTTTGTGGGGATGCCAAAGTCACGTTCCGCAATAACGCCTGTTCGCTGTTCACCTAGGAACCCTGATGAGGAAGGCTCGTCCACGACGGCGAGAGTCTCAGATTCCTGCGAAGTTGATACCGGTGCAGGATTCACCGCTTCACCAGACAGTTGCCGCAATTCGTGTTCGGGTTCCGCGAATCGGAATTTGAATTGAGGAACGAGCTCACCACTAAAACCATCGAATCGAAAACCAAAGATCGCGGTCAGCAATACGAGCGATGCGACGACCAGTACACGATTTCCGTAGCCATTCGATCTTGCCCAACGATGCAGCTGATACAAAACAACCAGCGAAGTCATCAAGCCGATTGCGAAGCATCCCATATTGGCGAACTGATGGTCGGTGTACGGCGCGAGCCACTGAAGCAAAGCGATCAGTGAGCCACCAACAATCAAACCCAAAATTGCACGGCGAGGGTGGTTAGGACCTCGCTTTGGCGAGGACTCGGACGACGATGCCATGAAACAAGATCTCAATGAGAAGAACGGATTCAGGAAACCCGCCGTGGGTACCTGCCCAAATTGTACCCGGGATGTATCCGATTCAGAGACGAATGAGCACGCATGCTCACACCGGGCTGACTACATGACTTTCTGAGGCGTACTTTCCATACGCTCACGTAGTTCTTTGCAGGCGTTATCCGGATTGCTGCAAAGTGCACAACTGACACTTCCGTCGTCACTCTTGGTGTTTGCGAGCCCACCACACGAACCGCTTATCGAGCGGCGACCGAAGATCACGCCGATTGCCATCCCGAACAACACGACCGTGAACGCCACGAAAGTGATAGCCAAGACGACCAGCAAGCTATTGCCATCAGCGTTTGCGTCACCCTGTTCTACGGCGGCACCCGCGGCCTGATTGCGATTGGAATCGGATGAATACTGGGCGAGCGTCCCAGTTCCACGGATCTCGAATCCGTCGTCTGATCGGTTGATCAGCAACACACTCAAGCCTTGGCGTCTGGCTAATGCGTCTGCACGGTCAGCGCCAAGCACGTTCAATGCCGTCGCCCATGCATCCGCGGCCATGCACGAATCCGCGACGACGGAAACGGAAGCGAGCGAATGAGTAATGGGACGCGAAGTCGCAGGATCGATGGTGTGCGAATAGCGAACACCGTCGGATTCAAAGTAGTTTCGATAGTCACCCGAAGTTGCCATCGCCTGATCTCCATCACTCCCTGTGTTCAGCGAATGAGCGATCATCACAACATCTGAAGCAGCATCGGGTAGTTGAATACCGACTTTCCACCATTGGCCGTCTTTGCTGCCCGCCGTACGAACTTCACCCCCAATTTCAACAAAGACGTTTTTGGCTCCCTGTTCATCGAGCAGAGCGACCACTTTGTCGACAGCAAACCCTTTCGCAATCGACGAAAGATCGACCCGAACGTTTGGATGTGATTTCTTGAGCGCGGGAGGATCCATGCGGACGGATAACTTTTCGAATCCGACGTATTCGCTCAGTTCGGCCAGCACGCTTTCGGAAGGAGGTTCCGTATCTCGAGGTTCAGGTCCAAAATTCCAAGCGTTCACAAGCGGACCGACGGTGACATCGAGCGCCCCATCCGACTGTTCAGCAACCTTGAGTGCGAACTGCACGACGGTCGCGAAATCGGCACTGACTTCGACCCAATCCAATGAAGAGGATTGATTGAATCGACTGATCTCCGAGTGATCCAGATAAGTTGACATCTGGTCGTTGATGCGTCGCAGCAATCCATCAATTTGTATTTGAAGGTCTTTTGGCTCAACAGCCATCGCTTCGGGACGAAACACTTTGACCGTGTATTTCGTTCCCATCGTCGGACCGACGATCTGAAGAATCTGTGCTTCGTCCGCACGCAAAGCGGTGCAGGAAGTCAGGATGAGTAGTAGGGCAGTCGCCAGAGTTTTCATGTTAATGCCTGGCAGAGTTTGTTGTGCTGCCATCCCCTCGGCAGCACTTCGACTAATTGTGAATAAGCAATGCGGCCCAATCGCGGTTCAACGGATTCACCCATTGCGGCCACCGAGTCACACACACGAAGCGGGTAACACACTCGATCGGACCGCACGCACGTCCTGTGATGGAAATCAACCACCAAAATCGTCAAATGCGATGTTCTCTGGCTCAACGCCAAGATCGTCTAGCATTTTGAAAACGGCCGAGTTCATCATCGGTGGGCCACAGATGTAGTACTCAATATCTTCCGGAGCCGGGTGGTTACCGAGATAGTTGTCTAAAACGACTTGGTGAATGAATCCAACGTAGCCGTCCCAATTGTCTTCCGGCATCGGCTCGCTCAAAGCGATGTTGAACGAGAAGTTAGGAAACTCTTTTTCGATCTCTCGGAAGTGATCAATGTAGAACAACTCACGCAGACTTCGTCCGCCGTACCAATACGAGACTTTTCGGTTGGACTTTTGCCGTTTGAACAATTCAAAGATGTGACTGCGAAGCGGTGCCATCCCGGCACCACCACCGATGTAAACCATCTCGGCTTCGGTTTCTTTGATAAAGAATTCACCGTAGGGACCTGAGATCGTTGCTTCATCACCCGGCTTCAAGCTGAAAATCCAGCTACTCATCTTGCCCGGAGGAACATCCGGCATCCGCGGTGGTGGAGACGCCACACGAACGTTCAGCATGATGATTCCTTTTTCGCCGGGATAGTTGGCCATCGAGTATGCACGCACGACCGGCTCGTCGACTTTCGAGACATATCGCCAAACATCGTATGTGTCCCAATCCTCCCGATACTCCTCTTGAATAGCGAAGTCCTTGTAGTGGATTTCGTGCGGCGGGCATTCAATCTGAATGTAACCACCCGCCCTGAAGTCGACAGCTTCTCCTTCAGGAAGTTCCAGCACAAACTCTTTGATGAAAGTGGCGACATTTTCGTTACTGCGAACCTTGCACACCCATTTCTTGGTGTCGAACGCTTCGGCAGGAACCTCGACGTTCATGTCTGCTTTCACAGCCACCTGACAGCTCAGCCGTTCACCTTCGGCTGCCTCTTTTTTGTTGATGTGGTCTTTCTCGGTCGCCAAGATTTCACCACCACCGTCGTGCACCTTCACTTTGCATTGAGCACACGTACCACCACCGCCGCATGCACTGCTGACGAAGACGCCCGCGTCGGCCAAAGCCCCGAGCAATTTGCCGCCTGCGGGAACTTCAATCGTCTTCTGCTCGTTGATCAAGATCTTGACTGGACCGGAAGCCACCAACTGACTCTTTGCTGCCTGAATGATCAGCACTAACGCCAGCACCACGACAGTGAACATCACAACGCCGAGGAGGATAATAGTCATCTGTAAAAGCTCGCTCTAGATTCGTATCAAACGTGATTTCAAACGGTCGCCATTCTGGATTACAGCTGGATTCCGCCGAACGACATGAATGCCAAAGCCATAAGGCCGACTGTGATAAACGTAATACCCAAACCGCGAAGTGGCGGAGGCACGTCACTGTACTTCATCTTCTCGCGAATCCCTGCCAGAGCAGCGATCGCAAGCGCCCAGCCAACCCCGCAACCAAACCCATAGGTAATCGATTCGGGGAAGGTGTAACTTCGTTCTTCCATGAACAACGATCCACCCAAAATCGCGCAGTTCACTGTGATCAGTGGAAGGAAAATCCCCAACGCGTTGTAAAGCGGTGGAAAAAACTTGTCCAAGAACATCTCGAGTATTTGCACCATCGCGGCAATAACGCCGATGTAACTGATGAAACTCAAGAAGGATAAATCGACGTCGGCCAAATCGATGGAGGTCGGAACGATGCCTTCCGGTACCCAATTCGCCAACGCCCCTTTTTTGAGAAGTAACGAGTAGATCAGCTGGTTGGCCGGAACGGTGATGGATTCGATGACGATCACCGCCACACCAAGCCCGAGAGCCGTCTTGACGTTTTTACTGACCGCCAAAAACGTGCACATTCCCAAGAAGAAGGCCAGAGCCAAATTCTCGATAAACACTGCGGTCAAAAAGATGCTTAAATGGTTTTCCATGGTTGATTCTCTCTCTGTATCCTCACGCTTCTTCGATCTGTTCAGGCTTGAATGCCCGGATCGCCCAGATCAGGAATCCAATCAAGAAAAACGCACTCGGTGGCAACAACATCAAGTTGTTCGGGTTGTACCAACCACCGTTTCGATCCAACACAAAGATCTCGACACCAAATAGCGAACCGTTGCCGAATAGCTCGCGGAAGAACGCAACGAACAACAACACCAGGCCATAACCCAGGCCGTTACCGATACCGTCCAAGAAACTCATCTTGGTATCGTTCTTCATCGCGAAACCTTCCGCACGCCCCATCACGATACAGTTCGTGATAATCAGGCCGACGAACACGGAAAGCTGTTTGCTGATGTCGTAAAGAAATGCCTTCAGGAATTGGTCAACGACGATCACGAGCGAAGCGATCACGGTCATCTGCACGATGATCCTGATACTGCCCGGGATGTAGTGTCGAATCGCACTCACCGCCAAATTACTACACGCCGTCACGGCAATCACGGCCAAGCTCATCACCATCGACGTTTCCATCTTCGTCGTGACAGCGAGCGCCGAGCAGATCCCCAAGATCTGCAACGCGATCGGATTGTTGTTGATCAGTGGATCAAGCAGAACATCTTTTGGCTTTGCCATCGCTTTGATTCTCCCTGCTCAGCTCTCGCTCGAGTTGCCGAGTTCCTGTTCCAACTTTTCCAGATATTTACCGTAGCCGTCATCGCTGGCCCAGTAACGCAACAGTGAGGTCACACCTCGACTGGTAATCGTGGCACCCGATAGTCCATCAACCGCGTACGGGTTATCCGATGGAGCAGGGCCTTTAAACACTTCGGCGGCAGGATTGCCTTCCGGGTCGAACAGCTTGCGATTTTCCCACTGTGATTTCCAACGGGTGTTATCGACTTCGCCGCCCAGACCGGGCGTTTCTTTGTGCTGATAAAACGTCAAACCTTGAATCGTCTCCAAGTCACTTTTCACGGCGAGGTATCCGTAGAGCGTGCCCCACAGTCCTTTCCCGTAAACAGGCAGAACAACCTGCTGTGGCTTTTCGGATCCTGGCCGTGTCACGAAGAAGACCTTCATGACCTTAGGGCGCTTGGGCTCGCCGGGATCGAATTCTGGATTTTCAATTTTGACGCCGTTTTTGTCGATCTGCTCCAACAGGTCATATTTCTCAATGTCGACGACATCGGTGTATTCACCCGTTTCCAAATCGACCAACTTTGCAGAGACCCATCCGTTGAGCTCCTTGATCTGGTCAGCATTCAAATCGGTGGCTTGCAATCCGTATTCGCCCAAGGCGAGCCCGCTTGCATCCAAAATGTTGATCTGCTGATCCAGAACCTTATTCTTGTCCTGCAACGGCCGTAAAATCACAGCGGCGCTACTGACCGCCAAGGAACAGACGACGCACAGCACAGCGGTCACCATGACGGTTCCCGCGAGGGAATCACGTTGTGGCATAGCGAGCAATCCTCCTGCGAACATTGGCTTGAACAACGAAGTAGTCAATCAGCGGAGCAAACACATTGCCGAACAAAATCGCCAACATGATCCCTTCGGGGAAAGCTGGATTGATCACGCGAATCAACACGGTCATGAAACCGATCAATCCACCATAGATCCACTTTCCTGTCTCGGTCATCGAGGCACTCACCGGATCGGTCGCCATAAACACCAATCCAAATGCAAGTCCTCCAATGACCAGGTGCCAGTAGAAAGGAACCGCAAACATCGGGTTCATGTCGCCGACACTGTAAACACCATTCATTAATGCAGAGGTTC
The DNA here is from genome assembly GCA_039179795.1 of Planctomycetota bacterium. Classification (GTDB taxonomy): domain Bacteria; phylum Planctomycetota; class Planctomycetia; order Pirellulales; family Pirellulaceae; genus Rubripirellula. The sequence continues at coordinate 48,895 of JBCDEM010000035.1, forward strand.
CGACCACACCCAACACGACGCCGGCCATGATCTTCCACGAGCCAATCCCAGCGGCGATCAAAATCCCGGCTCCAACAAAACAGAGCAGCGTGCTTGTCTCACCGACGCACCCTTGGATGGTTCCCAAGAATGCGTTGACCCAGGCATTGGCTGTTTCACTCGCAAAGCCGAAGTCGATCATGCCAATGCCAGAGCTTTCTCCGGAAACCTGCCAAGCATATTGAACGCTAGACAAGCTATCGACGGCACTCTCACCATTGGGAACGTTGGCCATCTGGCCGAGAGCAGTTGCACCGCTGAAACCATCAACCGCAGTCCACACTTTGTCACCGCTGATCTGACCCGCGTAGGCAAAGTAGAGAAACGCACGACTCGTTAAAGCCACGTTCAGGAAGTTACGCCCGGTTCCGCCGAAGACTTCCTTCGCCACGATGACCCCGAACGCAATCCCGACGGCGACTTGCCACAGCGGAATCGTCGCGGGCAACGTTAATGGGAACAGCAATCCGGTAACGAGAAAGCCTTCGTTGATCTCGTGTCCGCGTAACACACTGAAGACCAACTCGATGTGCCCTCCGACAAACATGCAAACGATGTAGATCGGGATAAAGTGGATGGCACCGAGGATGAAGTTGTCAGCGTGCGATGTGGAATCGTTTGTGAATCCCAAAAAGTTGTGGATCGTATAATGCCAATCGCCGCTGTGTTCCATTCCGACCGCAGCCATCTCCTCAATCGCGAGGTTGGCTTGGTAGCCGGCATTCCACATTCCGAAGATCGTAACTGGAACCAATGCCGCTACGACGGTGATCATCATCCGTTTCAGGTCGATGCCATCGCGAACGTGTGTTGACCCCTTGGCTACTTCACCAGGCGTGTACAGAAACGTATCCATCGCTTCGTACATGGGATACGCCAATTCCAAAGGGCCGCCCTTTGCGAACAAAGGGTGAACCTTATCTAAGGCGTTTCGAAGTGCTTTCATGTTTCCCTCTCAGGATCCTCAATTCTCTCTATCGGCCTCGCGACAATCAGTCGACTCAGAACCGTGATTAACCTTCTTTTTCGATCGTGGTCAGGCTCTCGCGGAGCAACGAACCATATTCGTATTTCCCAGGACAAACGAACGTGCAGAGTGCCACGTCCTCTTCTTCCAACTCCAGCACACCCAACTGCTGCGCTTCGTCGGTATCTCGATAGATCAACGATCGCAACAATTGTGTCGGCAGGATGTCCAGAGGCATGACTTTCTCATAAGTGCCAAGCGGGACCATTGCCCGCTCACTGCCATGCGTGCTGGTTGTGAACGCAAATTTTTTGTCGGGCAATGCGGAAGAGGCGAAAACGCGTGTCAGCGAGTATTTCTCGAAACCCGGCTTCTGCCAGCCCAGAAACTCACGTTCGTCTCCTTCTTCGATGACTGAAACTTGATTGTGATAGCGACCCAGGAACTGATGCGATTCCACGGCGGTTCGTCCACACAAGACGGATCCGCTGATGGGTCGATACTTTGCATCCGTTGTCTCGCCTTCAATCAACTCAGTGACACACGCACCAAGCCGAGTCTCGAGAAGTCGCGGCTGCGAAATGATGGGGCCTGCGAGCGAAATCACGCGGCGAACATCAACCTTGCCCGTCTGAAAAAGCGAACCGATCGCACAGACATCCTGATAACCGATGTACCAGACCGTCTTCTTTGGACCGACAGGATCGAGCATGTGAATGTGCGTTCCAACCAAGCCAGCGGGGTGCGGACCGTTGAACGACTCAACCTGAACACCATTCACTTCCGCGCCGGGGATTTCCGCCTCGGACGATTTGCAAACGAACACCGTCCCATCGGTTAGCTGCGTGAGTGCCCTCAACCCGAGAGCAAATTGGTCGCGTTGCCTTGCGACGATGATGGCGGGGTCAGCAGCCAGTGGATTCGTATCCATTGACTGAACAAAAATTGAATGGGGCTGACTTTCGATCGCTGGAATCTTGCCAAACGGTCGCGTTCTGAACGCGGTCCACAAGCCTGACTCGATCAAGCAGGCGGTAACGCTTTCAGCCCCCGATGCCACGGGGTCCAATCCTTTGGCCGCTTCGAATTCGACGCATTCATCGCCATCAACCGCGATTTCAATCGACTCAAATTTCCGCTTCTCGCCCCGCGTAATCGCAGCGACCGTTCCCGCCGCGGGGCTCGTGAAGATAACGCCTGGGTTCTTTTTGTCTTCAAACAGCGGCTGACCAACTTTAACCCGATCGCCTTCGCTGACGAGCATGGTCGGTTTCATACCGATGTAGTCATCGCCGACCAGAGCAACGCGGGTGACGTGCTTGGCGATTTCAATGTGTTGCTCAGGGCTCCCGAGAATCGGGAGGTCTAGACCTTTTTTTATGGTGGTCATAACGATTTTGCTCGCCAACGGTGGGTAGCGCAAAGACAGGACCGATTTCTCAAGGCCACCACCAGAACGCTGGCGAGTCAACGACACGCGAGTTTGTGAAATTTTTCACAAGCTCGGTCACGCCCAAAGCCCACGTGAAGTGGGCTTTCGGGGCGACGCGGCCGGCTGTTCTCGCGAAAAGTGTCTCGTGAGTGCCTTCAGGGCCTGCTTTGTGAGACTTCGGAGAGCGCCGAAAACCGGTGTTTATCGGTGATCAATCCACAGCTCACACGGGATTCTACCGTGTGGTCAACCGCAAGGCGGCTCGCTGCTGTAACTTTGGTGGAGGGCTTACTCGGGTACTATCGCACAGCGAGCGAAAACTGACAACGCCACTCGCGACTTACGAGTGTGGAATTGTGACTTATCGCCGCTCATCAAACCGGTGCAGACCCTTTGTGGCTGAGAATCAACCCTGACCGGATCCGGAATCGCTTCGGCGTATTCTCGCACCACCCAGCTGCCGCGCGCAACGAAACGCAGTTGCCTGCGCGAACCGATTCCTTTGAAACCTCCGTTCAAACCGACAACCACTCTCGATTCAAATCAGACGGCTTCTGAACCACCCTTCCACCGTCGAATTTGATCTGTCGAATTTGATCCGTTGAAGTTGATCGTCCTGGGAAGTAGCTTCGCGTGCAGCGAAGTGTCATCGCTTGGATGCAGCGCAAACGTCTTGGGGCAGAATTCGACACGATCGTGCGCGCCCCTGACGTAACGACCGTTCTCTTGGTAAGACTACCTCGACAGCCGATCGTTGAGCTTTGAAGCCAAGATCGCGAGACGGATCGCAAATTCACTCTCGTGGTTCTTTGAACATCCCATTCATACGGAATTTCAAAACGTGAAGACTTCGACTTACTTGCTGACTTCGTGCTTGCTTGGCTCTTGCCTATTGTCACTGGGATGTTCCGACGACGTCCCCGGAGCTGGAACAGCGGCCGGTCATGTGCACCATCACGACCACAAGCATGGCCCCAATGGTTACCCCATCGTCGACATGGACGATGGTACAGAAATCGAATGGGACTTTGATCGGTCAAGCGGAGGATTCCTATTGATTGCTCCTACCGAGATGTCAGATGCTATTGAGTCAGTGACCGTAAAAGCGGAATCCGATGGAACCGAAACAGACTACGCGTTTGAAAAAGGTGAGAACGCGGGAGTTTGGTCGCTGGTAGATGAAGAACTGGGCGCTACGATGATGCTCGGTGACGCAGCAAAACGAACCCTCATGATTACGACCACCGACGGCAAAACTCTCACCGCTGCCGTCGCTCACTTCGAAGGTCACTAGCCAGCGAATCCCCAATCAGGACAGATCGCGGATCGATCTCTACATCACCTGGCTAACACTCCGCTCACTTCCACTTTGCAGAAGACGAAATCACTTTGCGCCGTACCGACATCCGAAACGTCGTCATCATCGCGCATGTTGACCATGGCAAAACAACTTTGGTCGATTGCTTGTTAAGACAGAGCGGTCAGTTCCGTGACGCCGAATTGAAAGGCGAGCGAATCCTCGATTCGAATGACTTGGAACGTGAGCGTGGCATTACGATCTTGTCAAAAAACATCGCGCTGCCTTATCGCGGTGTGAAAATCAACTTGATCGATACGCCGGGACACGCAGACTTTGGCGGAGAAGTTGAGCGAGTTGTGAAGATGGCCGACGGTTGCTTGCTGTTGGTCGATGCCGCTGAAGGACCGATGCCACAAACACGCTTCGTGTTAGAGAAAGCCTTGCAAGCCGGCGTTCGACCGATCGTCGTCGTGAACAAGATCGATCGACCGGACGCACGATCCCATGAAGCGTTAGACGAGGGCTTGGAATTACTGGCCGAACTCGGCGGCGAGCAACAACTCGACGAAGCCGCCTTTGTCTTCGCGAGTGCCAAAGAGGGATACGCGACGACGGATCCTGATGCTCCCAATACAGACATGCGACCACTGTTGGACCTACTGGTCGATACGATCCCCGGTCCCGAAGTCGATCCCGACGCACCGTTGCGAATGATGGTCACGACGCTTGACTGGAGCGACTACGTCGGGCGAATCGCGATCGGACGAATCGAGGCAGGCACCCTGAACCGCAGTCAAACGGTCGATCTGCATCAAGCCGACGGAGTCAGGAAAGAGCGAGTCGGAGGCCTGTTCGTCTTCGACAATCTCGGTCGAGCCGAAGCTGAATCCGCGAGCGCGGGAGACATCGTTGCAATCGAAGGGATCGCGAGTGCCGAAATCGGTGACACCGTCGGCGCAATGGATGCGGATAACGCACTTCCCCGATTGAAGGTCGATGAACCGACGCTGGAGATGGTGTTCAGTGTGAACTCGTCTCCGATGGTCGGTCGCGAAGGAAAGTATGTCACAACGCGGCAACTCAAAGCACGACTTGAAAAAGAGTTGCAACGAAATGTTGCGCTGCGAGTCGACATGGTGGAAGGCAGCGAGGCCTACGCAGTCAAGGGACGTGGCGTTCTTCACCTGGCGATATTGATCGAAACCATGCGACGGGAAGGCTACGAACTGAGTGTGGGCAAGCCGCGCGTGATCTTTAAAACAATCGATGGAAAGAAATGCGAGCCGTTCGAAACGCTGCGGGTTGAAGTCCCCACCGATGCGATGGGTCCAGTCATGGAATTGGTGGGGCATCGCCGCGGCCAATTGGACGAAGTCGATCAACGAAGCGACTACAGCTTGCTCAAGTTTCTGATCCCATCACGTGGACTGATCGGCTTAAGAACCAAGCTGCTTAACGCAACACGTGGCACGGCGATCATTCATCATCGATTCGAAAGCTATCGCCCTGTTGAAGGTGACGTTCCGCGCCGTGCCAACGGAGTGCTGATCTCAATGGTTGGCGGCAAGGCGATGCCCTTCGCATTGTTTGGATTGCAAGACCGCAGTGAATTGCTCGTCGCGCCCGGAACGGAAGTCTACGAAGGGATGATCGTCGGCGAGAACGCACGCGACAATGACATGACGGTCAATCCATGCCGGGAAAAGAAACTCACCAACATCCGAGCCGCGGGCAGTGACGAAAACGTCATCCTCAAGCCACCACGTGATCTCTCACTCGAAGCCGCCCTGGAATACATCGAGGAAGACGAGTTGGTCGAGGTGACTCCGGAAAGCATCCGCCTGAGAAAAATTCTTCTCAAAGAAAGCGACCGCCGCCGCCAAAACCGGAATGTCGGCTGATCAATGATCGATACTGCAACGATCGATACTGCAACGATCGATACTGCAACGATCGATACTGCAACGATCGATACTGCAACGATCGATACTGCAACGATTGATCTAAAACGATGACCTGGAGCAGAGGCCGTCCACTGCCAGAACCAACCCATCATCACAAAACGATCATCAGCTGGGAATCTTGAAAGCTCTTCGGAGTTCTTCGATGATCGGATCAGACATCGTGTTAACGGGACCTAACGAAGACGCATTGATGACGGCTTCTGCGGTCGACTCCAACACTTCTAAGCGATCGAACGCGTCCAGCACACTGTCACCGGTAACGAGCACGCCGTCGTTTTCCAAGATGGCAGCCGGCGATGCGTTGCTGACGAATGTGTCGATACTGCTCGGTAATTTGTATTGAACGCCATAGGGCACGCGTGCTACGTCGCGCAAAAACACATAGCTTTCCGGGATGGTTCGAGCATCAAAATAGGAATCGGTAATACTAAAGGCGGTGGCGTTGACCGGATGGGCGAAAACGATCGCCTGAATCCCCGGATGCATTTGATAGATCGCTTGGTGGTTGCGAGTGGCGCGGCTCGGCTTTTTTCCTGCTTCCGCTCGATCACCGTTAACGAGGACAAAATCTTCGATATCAATCGTCGCACGATCACGACCTGAAGGTGTGATTAACATGGCGCCATCATCCAGTCGCGCGGAAAAGCTGCCTTCCGTGCTGATGAAGAGACGCTGTCGGCAACCGCGGTGGAGAAAATCACGAAGCTGCCGCCGCAGTTCGCGCTCGCGAGATGTCGCCGCCGGTGGATCGAACGCGTCCAGCTGAATCTCACGTTTATGAGCAATCGCCAATTGCTCCTCGGTCAAATAACGAGTCGGTCCGAGATGCCGAGCCTTGATGAGCGTTTTGGCAGCGAACTCAAATGCTTCAAATCGTTCAAAAGCTCGAAGCAGGTTTTCGCCGCCAACCACGACTCCGTGGTTCTCCAAGATCACGCTGTCGCATCCACTTTGAAACGTCGCTGCAATGTTAGCGCCGAGTCGTTCGCTTCCCGGCAGCGCGTACGATGCAAACCCGACTTTCCCGCAAACGAAGTGAGCCTGATGAAACAACCGTGTATCCGGCGTGCTGCGACAAAGACTGAACGCAACCAGTGCGACAGGATGCGCATGCACGATCGCACGAATGTCACTCCGCGATTCATAAATCGCTTGATGAAATGGCAACTCAGAGGACGGTGGATGCAACCCGGTGGTCGAGCCATCACGGTGAACGCAAACAATGTCGTCGCGTGTCAGATTGCCTTTATCCACTCGCGCCGGCGAAATCCAAATGTCACCGTTATCGTCGCGAATCGAGAGGTTGCCACCCGAAGTCGTTGTCATCCGGTAACTGTAGATGCGCTGCATCGCACGCGTGATTTCGTCGCGTGGATGATCGACGTGACGTGTCATCACAGCCTCGAAGGATTGAAAGGAGTTGCGGGCGTTTTTCCGGAAGCACGCTCACGCAACATGGGACGCAAACGCTTGATGACCGCCTTCGATGCCGGATCAGGATCGACCGCTAAATTATGGAATTCCATCGGATCGGTGTGGTGGTCATACAACTCTACCCCCTCATCTCCCTCGGCCCATTCCGTGTAACGCCACCGTTGCGTGCGGATGCTGCAACCCATCACGGGCGCGGACAAACGATCGTCTTGCGGGCGAAGAACCTGAGTGACCGCGATACCGTTCCAATCCACGTTGGGATTCGCAAGGAGTGGACTCAAGTCGCGTCCGGCCAAATGTTTCGGTGCTGGGATATTGGACAGTTGCATGAGCGTCGGATAGATGTCCAAAAACTCGACCACACGCGGACAAGCCGTCCCATTTCCCAATTGGTTTGGCGCTCGCATGATCAACGGAGCGCGAGCGGATTGCTCGAAGAGTGTTCGCTTTTGCCAGATGCCTTGATGTTCACCCAAGTGATAGCCGTGGTCGCTCCAAAAAACGACAACCGTGTCGTTACTCAATTCCAATCGCTCAAGCGAATCGAGCAACCGACCGACTTGTGCATCGATGAAGGAAACACAGGCATAATACGCTTGCGTCGCACGCAATAGATCTGATGGACCCAGGTTGTAATGAGGAACAGGGCAGTTGTGAGCGAACGCCGCGATCGGGATGTCGTGGCGATCATCCGCGGGGGCGTACGGCAATCGCATCTGCTCAAGAGGGTATTGGTCGAAGTATTTTTTCGGCGCGACGTAGGGTGTATGCGGGCGAAAAAAACCGACCGCCAGGAAAAAGGGACGATCGGCATCACGGTTTTCCATCCATTGAATGGCTTCACTCGCGATCATGCCGTCCGTTTGTTCCTCATCGGTCCCGTCTGCAGCCAACCAACTAAGCGCCGCACTGATTTTGCGATGAGGCTCGGCGTTGTAAATCAACGCTTCATCGGTTTTGTCACGGCCCTTCGGGTTGATGGTCTGTTGCCAACTGGGAGGATCATCGAAACCGTCCGTTCCGATCGATGCGGGCACGTTGTAGTGGTAGATCTTTCCAACCCGCGCCACGGAGTAACCAGCTCCTTGAAAAGCCTGAGGCAGTGTGACGACATCTGGGACTTCATCGCGAAAGTGTCGATCCAAGTCGTACACCTTGATTTGATCAGGACGTAAACCCGTCATTAACGAAGCACGTGTTGGATTGCATAGCGGCAGTTGGTTGTATGCACGTTGAAAGCAGACGCCACTTGCGGCAAGACCGTCGATGTGCGGCGTTTTTGCAAGGACATCTCCATAACAACCGAGCGTACAAGCAAGATCGTCCACCGCAATGAACAGCACATTGCGTGGTTTTCGATCTTCCGACCGACGGTCAGCTGCAGAAGCAACACCGTCAGCGGCGATCAGAAAGAACAGGACCGCAATGGTTCGCGAAATACAGTTGTGCATCAGTCTCACGCAGTTGTTCGTCAGGAGGGATCGCGTCAGGGAGAGCATCGCAGCCGGGAGCACCGCAGCAGGGGGAAATTGCAGCGACAGTGTAAGGCCCTACGACGATCGTTGCACGTCACCCAGCGGCGGGCGACAGTGACCTCTTACCGAATGGCGATGCCATTGAGAGCCGGCGACTCATGATGCGCCGGCGACTGGCAGGTCAATCCGAACCGTCGTGCCGACACCCAACTGACTGATGACTTGAATGCGGCCGTGATGTGCTTCAATGATACGCTTACAGATTGGCATTCCTAAACCGGTCCCAGACTGCTTCGTCGTGTAGAACGGCTCAAAGACTCGCGCCTGGGTTTCCTGATCCATTCCGGGCCCGTTATCGACGATATCGCATCGCAGCCAATGCTCGCCGATGTCTGCGTCCCGGGAGAGCGTTACTTGTATCTGTGTCACGCCCGTGGCGGCAGCGATCGCATTTTCAAGGATATTTCGAAGCACCTGACCGATTCGATGCGCGTCAACTTGTAGCGTCGCACTTCCACGTCGATCGATCTTGAGATTCACGTCGCTGTGATCAAATTCAGCACGCAAGTCATCCAGGGCAACTTGGATCAAATCTGCAAGATCGACTTGAGCTCGTTCGAGTGTGATCGGCGCGGCGTATTGCCGAACCTCTTCATAGTTGCGTTGCAAATCACCCAGCGCTCGACGAATCCTCGACGTCAGATTCAATTGATCGGATTGACCTTCGAGATCAAGCTCCAACAAATCCAAACAACCACGAGCTCGCTGCAAAGCGTTGCGGCTTTCATGCGCTAGACCAGTGACCATTTGACCGATCGCCGCCAGACGCTCGGCTTGAACCATCCGGCGCTCAGCATCCTGCAGCTCCGTCACATCGGTGATCAACCAAACCTCATGATGATCGTAACGATGCGCGGCCATCCTCAATTCGCGTCGGATGCCATCCTTGCGGACGATGGGAAAGACGCAGGCTTGTTTAAAATCAGCTGCTTGGACGGCACGATATCGGTCGAGACACTCTTTGAATCGGTCTGCGCATAAGACGCGAAACCAATCGTGAACGGTGGAAATCTCGTTGGCGTGATACCCTGTCAGATGTTCGACCGTTCGATTGATGAACAGAGCATCATGGTCGACGAAGATTGCTCCCGCCGGAAGATTCTCGACCAGAAATCGCATGCGACTTTCGCTCGCGATCAGTTCGCATCGAACGGAATAGAGCTCGGCGAGGGAAGCCAGACGACTGCGAAGAGTATCCGGTTCGACCGGCTTGATCAGATAGTCATCAACACCATCGCGGATCGCGGCCAACGTGCTAGCCATGTCGGCGTGTCCCGTGACGATTAAGATCGCACAGTGCGGAGCCCGATCCCTCAATTCCACGATGCGTTCGCTGGCATCACCGTCCGGTAGCTTACGATCAAGCAAAATGGCAAAGTGCTCATCCAAGTCATCCCGCGCTAACATCTCCTTGCCACTGCTCGCGAGACAGACCTGATATCCATCCAGTTTTAAAACGCGACGAATACTCTGTCGCATGTCTTCGTCGTCATCGACGATCAAGACGGAGAGTGTCGGTACACCGACGGCCCCGGCATCGGAAGGTAGCCGGTTAACGGAATTCTCTAGGCCGATTGCACCAACTCCATCAGGCTCTCGATATTCAGCGGTTTGGGTAGAACTGAAACAGCCCCGCCGTCGATGGCCTCTTTCGTTTTTTCCGACGAAGCGTAAGCCGTCATTGAGATTCCCACGAGCTGCGGGAATCGACGATGCAATTCGCGATGCGTCTCAATCCCGTCAATTCCAGGCATTCGGATATCAACCAACAAAACATCCGGGTGAAAGGATTCACCTTTCACGATTCCCTTTTCGCCATTCTCCGCGACTTCCACGACATATCCGCTGCCACGCAAGATGCGCGCGAGGGAATCACGAACTCCCGCATCATCGTCGACGATTAATATGCGTTTTGAATCAACCATGAGATCTGAATCATCCATTCGAACGTGCGATCGAAAGACGTCGCGTGATTCATCCTCGCTCACTTAATGGTACCGTCAAACGGAACTGGGCGCCTTGTTGATGCGGCAGATTACTTGCCGTTAGCGTCCCGCCGTTTCTTTCAGCGTATCGCTTCGAGACAGCCAATCCGAGACCGATTCCCTTCGGTTTCGTGGAAAAGAGCGGCTCAAATACCCGTGACACATGCTCCCGCAGCATGCCGGGTCCCTCATCCACGATTTCAACGAATGCAGCGTCCACTTCGGAGCCGACATTTACCTTCACAACCCCCGCACCGTCCATGGCTTCGGAAGCGTTGCGAATCAAGTTGATGAGTACACGCTCGATCTGATCGGGATCCACACGGACGAGCAGGGAATGGTCTCCTTGACGATCAATCGACACGGAATCGGGAAGACCAATCGCTCGAATGGCTGACTCGATCAAGTCCGAGAGTGTTTTATCCACCGGTTCGTAGGCTGGATCACGCGTGAAATCCAGCAACTCACTAACGATCCGCTCGGCTTTTCCTACAGCGACGTTGATCTCGTTGATGCACTGCATCCCTTCTTCACCAAGTCGATCTTCCATCAACTTCAGGTAGTAGGCATCGTTGCGAATCACACACAGTGGAGTGCGTATTTCATGGGCCACGCCGCCAGCCAATTGCCCCAACAACGCGAGTTTTTCCATCGCCTGTCTCTGTTCACGTTCTTGCTCCGCACGTTGGCGATCGGTTGCGTCTAACACGTTGGCCAACACCATCGGACGGCCGCCCATTTGAATCGGATGGAGGCTGATGTCGACGGGGAAGACGGATCCATCCTTTCGCTGTGCGTACAAATTTCGACCGGCGGCCATCGGACGATTCTCCGGATGATCCATATAGCGCGCTCGATGCGAGTGGTGAGTGGGACGATGTGTCTCAGGTACCAAACGATCAACGCTGCTCCCAACCAGCTCGTTGGCCTCAAATCCAAAGAGCATCAACGCGGATGGATTCGCCAAGACAATCACGCCGTCCGCATCGGTAATGATCATGCCAGCCGGCGAAGCTTCAATGATGGAACGAAGCAGGTGCGAGTCATCAATCAGGCTCGTGGGGTCAGCCATTCAGGGGTCCTTGAAGTCTCGATGGTGCGGCTCGCAAGCCGAATCTACCTGTGAAAATGATACTGTGAGGGAACGTGTCTTCGAACCAAGTCACCACCCTTGTGATCGAGAAGGCCCTTCCTAATTGGGTGATTACGGGCGGGCCAACGTCTGTCGCACATCTTATGCAAAATTGCTCTCCACCCGCGGGATGGAATGCGATCTGCTGTAGACGTGAATCCGATCAACCTTTCGGAAACAGAGAATCGCGGGCCAAACGAAACTCGATTCATTTCGCGCCCGTATCTTTCGTAACCCGAATTCCAATCTGCCAAGTTCGGAGACATTCCCTTGCCACGCGCCAACGAACCCTTCCCGACGATCGAAGAGGAAACGGATCCGATTTCCTCGCAGCGCCTCCAAGAGATTTTTGTTGATCCAGCTCATCAAGGCCTGAGAAACGTGCAGGTCAGTCACGAAAGTGGTCGCGTTTGCTTGGCGGGAACCGTAAGTTCTTATTACCTGAAGCAAATGGCACAAGAACAAGTGCGGCAGGTTTATCCTCATGCCAGCCTGTGCAACAAACTGGTCGTTCAACGTCCTTCGTAACGCTGGAGAATTCGGGTGTCCGAAAATGTTTTTCAAGTGCGGTCGGTCACCAAGGTCTATCCGATGGGCGAAGTCAAAGTCCATGCACTGCGTGGGGTCGATTTAGATCTGTACGCAGGCGAATTCACCGTCCTGTTGGGCCCAAGTGGAAGCGGAAAGTCGACGCTCCTGAATATTCTCGGTGGCCTTGATTCGCCGACCGATGGCTCGGTTGTCTATCGAGAGATCGATTTGACCCGTGCAAGTCAGCGACAACTGACAATGTATCGACGGGAAGCTGTGGGTTTTGTCTTTCAGTTTTACAACCTTATTCCGTCGTTGACGGCACTCGAGAACGTCAATTTGGTAACGGATGTTGCCACGTCACCGATGTCAGCCGAGGAAGCACTGGAGATGGTGGATCTGGCCGACCGACGAAATCACTTTCCCTCGCAGTTGTCCGGCGGCCAACAGCAGCGAGTGGCAATCGCTCGCGCGATCGCGAAACGGCCCGATGTGCTGCTTTGTGATGAACCGACCGGTGCGTTGGACGCGTCAACCGGAGTGACCGTTCTTGAGGCGATTCAACGGATTAACGTTGAGCTGGGAACAACGACGGCCGTGATCACGCACAACGCCACGATTGGTGAGATGTCGGATCGCATCGTGACAATGCGTGACGGGATGATCGCCGAAGATCAGCGTATTGTGTCGAAGAAGCCAGTCGCGCAGCTCAGTTGGTGACATGCGCACTTTGACTCGAAAACTCTTTCGGGAACTCTGGGAAACCAGAGCGCAATCGCTCGCCATCTGCTTGGTAATTGGTTCCGGCGTGGCCGTCCTGGTGATGTCGCTCAACACATTGGGCCTGCTGCGTGAGACACGCGACGCATACTACGACCGATATCGATTCGCTCATGTCTTTGCATCGGTCACTCGCGCTCCTCAGCCGGTGGAATCACAACTACTGTCAATCGACGATGTGGCTGCTGTCGAGACTCGCATCGTTTCGGAAGTCACACTCGACGTGGAAAGTCTGGAGGAGCCTGCCGTTGGACGCCTCATCTCGCTGCCAACGGATCCAAAGTCGGGCTTAAACCAGATTCATTTGCGGCGTGGCCGTTTTCCGGAGCCGGATCGTGCAGGGGAAGTCATTGCCAGTGAGCCGTTTTTTGAATCGAATCAGCTGCGTCTTGGGGATCGCGTCGACGCCGTGTTGAATGGTCGATCGCAACCTCTCGTTGTTGTTGGCGTCGCTCTTTCACCGGAGTACGTCATCCAAGTACGCGCCGGCGAATTGCTTCCCAATGACCGTCGATTTGGTGTGCTATGGATGCCACGCCGACAGATGGAAGCGGCTTTTGATATGGAAGGCGCGTTCAACGATGTATCCGTTCGTTTGCTTCGTGGTGCAAATGAAGCAGAAGTGATTGATCGAATGGATCTAATCCTGCAACGTTACGGCGCCGTGGGTGCTTATGGTCGCGATCAACATATCTCAGCGAGGTTTGTCGCCGATGAATTGAAACAACTTCGCGCCACCGGAATGGTTGCACCGACGATTTTTATGGCGGTCGCCGCGTTTCTTTTGAATGTCGTCCTCGCGCGTCGCATCAGTACGCATCGTACGATCATCGCAGCACTCAAAGCGTTCGGTTACACAAATACCGAAATCGCGTGGCATTACATGCAATCTTCGCTGATTGTGGCCGGCATCGGTGCCGTGGGCGGCGTCATCGCGGGACAGCGGATGGCCGATGGACTCTCGTCGGTTTATGCAGAGTTCTACCGATTTCCAACGATGGTTTACCAACCCGACTGGCGCGTGAACGTGATCGCCATGGCCGTCAGTCTGTTGGCTGCGGTGATCGGATCGTGGCGAGAGGTTCAGTCAGCCGCCAAGCTGCCGCCGGCCGAAGCCATGCAGCCTGCTGCACCCGCGGTGTACCGCCGAACTTGGCTGGAACGACTCGGAATGATGCGTTGGATCCCCGTGACGACTCGCATGATCCTCCGCGGTCTACGACGTCGCCCCATCAGTGCTGCGCTCTCGTCACTTGGTATCGCTTTTTCCGTTTCCGTCATGGTGCTTAGTGGTTTTGGCAGCGATGCGATGGAGCATCTGATCCAATTTCAATTTACGACCGCCCAACGACAAGACGTGCAAGTGACTTTCAACAACGTGGCGACACCCGCGGTGCGTCACGACCTGCGTCATCTCCCGGGCGTCCACGCCGTCGAGCCTTTTCGGGCCGTCGCCGTCAATCTTGTCTCGGAACATCGTCAGTACCGAACGAACATTTTGGGATTGGGGCAAGAACGCGATCTCTTTCGCTTGCTGAACACCGAATCAAAGCCAATCCGGCTACCACCCTCCGGAATCGTTCTGAACGACAAACTGGCGAAGATCCTCAACGTCGCGCCGGGTGAAGAGTTGGAATTCGAAGTGCTGGAAGGAGAACGCCCCGTTGGAAGAATCCTTGTTTCCGGGCTGGCGACCGAATACGCCGGCACGAGTGCCTACATGGACCGTGCAGCACTCAATCAACTCATGCGCGAAACAGATACCGTTTCAGGTGCTTATCTAGCCGTCGACTCTCTTCACCAACCGGCGTTGTACCAACAACTCAAACGAACACCCGAAGTGGCATCCGTGCAAATTCAGGCCTCCGCAATTGAGACGTTTCGTGAAACGATCGTCAAGAACCAACTTACGATGCAATCGTTCACCCTCTTTTTTGCCTGCGTGATCGCCATCGGTGTCGTTTACAACACTGCACGGGTCGCCCTGGATGAACGAAGCCGTGAGTTGGCAACGCTTCGTGTGATTGGTTTCACACGCCTGGAAGTGTCCACGATTCTGCTCGGAGAATTGGCCATCCTGACAGCAGCTGCAATTCCGGTTGGATGGGCAATTGGTTATGGTTTTTGTGCCGCAATGGTCGTTGGATTTGAGTCGGAGTTATATCGAATTCCATTGATGATCCGACCGGAAAGCTATGCGCGGGCCGCGTTGGTCACAACCGTGGCAGCCACAATCAGCGGTATCCTCGTTCGACGCCGGCTAGATCACTTGGACTTAGTCGACGTACTCAAAAGTCGAGAGTAACAAGTGAGTGATGAAGACTCTTACTCGAACGTTCGACGGTCAGCCGATTTCGACGTCGCGCCGTATGACTTGTTGTGAGGATGTGCAAAGTGGATAGAACGGCGACCACCACCAAGAAACCGCTGACGCTCCATTGGAAACGTTACGTCGCATGGATGCTTGTCATCGGGCTCGTGCTTACAATCACGCTAATGAGTGTTCGGCCGCGACCTCAGCTCGTAGACCGTATGTTAGTCTCACGTGGTCCGATGGATGTTCGTGTGGAAGAAGACGGGCAGACACGCATCCGTGAAAAATACATCGTCTCCACACCCCTGGCAGCTCGCTTGTCGCGGATCACGCTCGACGTTGGTGACCATGTGGTTGGCGATTCAACCGTGATTGCCAGATTGGAAGCAACGGATCCCGCGCTGCTTGATCCCCGCGCTACCGCGCAAGCGAAAGCACGCGTCCGAGCAGCCGAACGAAAACTGGAACTGGCCCGTGCTGAGCTAGTGAAAGCGGAAGCGGAGGTTCAGTTCGCCGAGTCCGAAATGGGACGCGTCCGTCAAATGATGGCGGGTAATGCTGCGTCGAGGTCACAACTGGAGACTCGCGAGATGCTATTTCGCACCGAGAGCGAAGAAGCTCGCGCCGCAGGATTCGCCGTCGACATTGCGGAGTACGAACTAGAGCTTGAAAAAGCCGCGCTGTTACTCACCAGTGCGAATCAGGAAAGCGATACAGAAATGACGCTTTCAATCCAATCACCAATCGATGGTCGCGTACTTCGTATCTACCAAGAGAGTTCTGCCGTCGTACAAGCCGGCGCGCCGCTGCTGGAACTCGGAGACCCGACTGACTTGGAAGTTGTCGCCGATGTTTTGTCACGTGATGCGGTACGCATCTCGGCAGGTGATCTCGTTGAACTCAAACACTGGGGCGGCGACTTTGCCCTGGTCGGACGAGTGCGGTTAGTAGAGCCATCTGGGTTTACGAAAGTCTCAGCGCTCGGTGTGGAAGAACAAAGGGTCAATGTCATTATCGACCTGGAAGATCCCCCAGCAGACCGTCAACAACTCGGCGATGGCTTTCGCGTCGATTGTGAAGTCGTCATTTGGGAGGAAGACGACGTGCTGCAAGTTCCCACCAGTGCACTGTTCCGCGTCGACGGGAATTGGAACGTGTTTACGATGGACACCGGCAGGGCACATCGCAAGGCCGTCAAGATCGGCCAGAATAACGGTCGCTTCGCCCAAGTGTTGGAAGGCTTGAGCGAAGGGGAAGCCGTTATCGTCCATCCAAGCGACAGCCTGGAGGACGATTCACTCGTTAAGAAACGTTAATCGGTCGTAAGTAAGAGAGCGACCAACGGATTCGCAGCTATTCGCTAGGTTCTTCGCTGCCGCCTTCGCCAGCTGCTGCGTCGTCACCAGCTGCTGCGTCGTCACCCTCGTGATCATGATCGTGATCTTCGCCATCGGCATGGTCATGTTCGTGGCTATGATCGCCATCACCATGGTCGTGATCGTGATCGTGGGGCTCACCGTCCGTTGCAGTTGCTGTTTCGGCGGCCGGAGTCTCGGTCGTCGTCTCAGAACCACAACCAACCAGGAAGCATGCGTAAGCCAGCAAGGCCGCACAACAAAGCAGTTTTCTCATTTCAATTTTCCAAAGATGGAGTAAGTAGTGATTTGTTTGATCTTTCCGCTCAATCCATCTTATCAAACAAATTTGCTCAGCGTCTCGGCAACCAGTGCCGGATCATCTTTCTTCTTCAGATGTTCAATCTGATCTGCTTTCAAACCAATTTTCTCCAGATGACCTTCGAGTCGCTTCCAAACGGTTGCTCGCTTCTTTCCCTCGCTCAGGTACAACTCGGTGACGCATTCCTGAGCCTTTTGCAGCCCAATCGCGTCACGGTTCTGATAGTAGTTGCGAATGATTTTTTCTTGGTAACGGCTACGCTCTGCTGGCATGGGTGGTCTGTGGGTGAAAAGGAGGACCGTTGCTGGCCGAAACAATCGAATTCAATGACTCCCCGATTATCGGCTACCTAACCCGTATTCTATAGTGTTGCGACACGGAATCACGCAACCGGAAAGGCGATTGGCCGTGCGGAGCCGACAAGTAACCGTTAGGAGCGATTTCCAATGACAGTCTGTCGAGGTGTTCGCGGAGCGACGACGGTCGACGCGAATGATCGCGAAGAAATTCTCAAGGCAACTCGACAGTTGTTGGCGCTGATGATTCGTCGCAACGAAATTGAATCGACCGATGTAGGCAGCGCCGTTTTTACGGTGACCAAAGACCTGGACGCGGAGTTTCCAGCGCTCGCGGCTCGTCAACTCGGTTGGCTGGAAGTACCGCTGCTGTGCGCCTACGAACTTAGCGTTCCCGATGGACTTCCGCGATGCATACGAATTCTCATCCACTGGAATACGGACACCTCGCAATCAGATATTCAGCACGTCTACTTGAAAGAAGCTCGAAGGCTGCGGCCTGATCTCTGTAAGCTTCCGCCCGTGGATTTCGAAGAATTAGAACAATGGATTGCCGAAAACTTATGCGAGGATTGAGTTGGCTAGTCGCGTAAACGTCCGTTGGATCGATCATGTTGAGATGAGCGCTGCGCACGCGGCGCATGTTGTTGCGATCGGTGCCGCCTTTGCCGACCCCAAGACCGAACAACTGTTGGTTGATCCCGTCACCGAAATCAATAATCGGTTGGTATCGACAACGTTGGATGTCGCGCTGTTTTGGCAGCAGTACTTACGCGAAGTAATGATCGATACAGAATTGTCAACGGCATGCGGCAATGCACTGCTGGCATCCGGTTGCAGCGAGTTGCAAGTTGATCAGGTAGCCGGTGCGATTCGTAGTCGGCTGGTCGACGCGCGCGGATTGTTCTTGAAAAAGTACCCAAAACTCGTCGAGCAACTTCAACTGCGCGCCCAACCTCTCCGAAACCAGTGGGACACCTACGGTCCTGGACTTTTGAGAGAAGTCGGTCGGCAGATCTGGGGTGACAAACCGCCCGACCGTTGGACCCCGTCAAAGATCGAAGCGCTACTCGTTCAACCGATTCGCGGAGGTGACGGCGGCTACGATGCTGAACAAAAACGGATTTGGGTCGAAGCGATGTTGACTGATGCCGATCCGACCGTCCCAGAAGTCCTACGCGTCGCTTGGCTGATGACTCGGCTGACGATTGATGATTACATCCGCAACGAAAACGATGATGCGTTGGCCGGCAGTTGGTCGCTCGTATCCGTGCCGTTGGTTCTGGCCGCCGGACTGGAACTTGGGGTCGTGCCAACCCCCGAGTTACCGATTGAGATCGCGATGAGACTGTGGCATTTCAGCGATGCGAAAACAGCCGACAAACTCACCGATTGGTGGAAACAACATGGCGAATCCTCCCTGCCGTTACCCGCAGCGTTGAAGATTCTGGATGAAAGCCTGTAGTAGCGCATCCATCTATCGATGTCGCGAACTCGATCTTCAACAAGTCACGTCTCGGGGTGCGCTATAGTCGCCGATCGCTCCGCCGATCGCAGCGAAAAGACAGTCCTATCGCTCCGCCAAGATAGTCGCCGATCGCTCCGCCGATCGTAGCGCAAAGACAGTCCTATCGCAGCGCAAAGACAGTCCGATCGCAGCGCAAAGATAGTCGCCAAGCGAAGCGGGCCTCGATCCTAACGACCGATCGCAAGAACCTCGTGGCTATTCACTTTGTCAATCAAATATCCCGGCACCGAAACTATCCTCGTCGTCATCTTTGCCGACTGGCTTGCTTGGCGGACGATCGAAGTGAGGCTTCGGCGGCACGTTCGTTGATTTCGAATCGGCTCTTGCAGATGAGTCGGAGATCGCGTCGGTATCTGAATCTTCGTAACCAAAATCATCGTCGTAACGAGACCGATAACCGGGTTGCTGATACCGACTGAGCTCGGCTTCGAACTCTTGGATCACCGCATTCTGAATCATCTCACGACATTCGCTGTTAATCGGATGCGCGACGTCCGCATAGAGCTTCTGCGGAGAATCATAACCGTCATCTTGCTGAAGCTTGGCTCCACAGCTGTTGCAGAACGTCGCCCGGAGATGATTCTTGTGATTGCACCGGTGACAATGACCGGTCAACTTCCGACTTGGCATCGCCACGAATGGACCGCTCGTCCCGTCAATAATCTTGAGGTCACGGACCACGAAGCAGTCATCAATGGTGATCGAACAGAAGGCTCGCAGTCGATCCTCCGAATCTTCCATCAGCTTGATGCGAATCTCAGTGATTTCCAAAGTTCGACCCTCCGTAACCGACCAGCGTCCAAACATTCTGTCAGACGCATCTGGATAGCTTTTTTATGTTTCGTCCAACGTTATCATTTCGATCCAAGCTGGCGCGTTGACAGTCGTCGCGCTTCGTATCAGTGCTCCCGGTTGCCACGCTGTCCGCATCTGATCGGCAACCTCCTCAGCCTGTTCCAAGGATTCGGTAATGGCGAAACAAGCCGAACCGCTGCCGGTCATCTGACACGCCGAAACTCCAAGCTGCTTGAGTGATTCTAGGACTTCGCCGATTCGTGGTGCAAGCTTTTTCGAGGGCTCGGCGAGTCGATTCACCAAATCGTCCGTCTCAAAACTCCTCACTTCACGCCCCAGTTTTCGGATCAAACCCTCTGGTGAGCCTGCATCGTTGGGAAGCTGGGCGAACGAGTAAACCTCTGCCGTAGAAAGACTGATCGCCGGAAAAACCACCACGACGAAGAGTGGGCATTCCAGGTGGACGCGCTGGAGGTGTTCTCCGCGGCCGGTCGCACGCGCGGCCGAAAGATCCGAGCCACGTTCCAAGCCCATAAAAAAAGGCACATCGCTGCCAATTCCCGCAGCAAGTCCCAGCAGGGGCGGATCATCTAACGCTATCCCACTCAGCCGCGCGGCGCACTGAAGCGCGGAGGCCGCATCGCTGCTCGCACCCCCCATTCCGGCTCCCGCGGGAATCTGCTTCTTCAATTCAACGTCGAAACCGCGATCCACTGCGTACGCCGTTCGAAAGCGGTCCAAAGCTCGATAAACGAGGTTGGATGCATCGGTCGGAATGCGAAGCAGCGGGGAAGCGAAGGGTTCATCGGAGTCGACCCCAAGTTGTTCCGCAATGTTCCGCGCGGAAGGAACCCAGTCGACTTTCAAGTGAATCGAGTCATCGTCTCGAAAACGTACGGTCAGTTCATCGCGCCAATCGATCGGTACCATCACCGTATCGATATCGTGATAGCCATCGTCACGCCGGCCGAGCAATTCCAAAAACAGATTCAACTTGGCAGGCGGATACGCGCGGGCAACCAACGCAGGAGCAGACGAACCATCACGAGACATAGCATTGGTCCGTTAAGCCGCTTTCGCGATTGCGCTTTGTTCGTCTCGGAGGGCGACGATCGTGATGCCTGCTTTTCGCGCTGTCGCGATCGTCTCTTGCTCACTGACAACGATCGTCTTATCCGCTTCGATAACGATCGCGCGACCACCAGCATCACGCACGCGTTGAATCGTTTGCGGCCCAATCGTTGGCACATCAAACCTCATGTCCTGGTTTGGCTTACTCACTTTGACCAACGTCCAACCGCCACGGCGACAGAGTTGGCCGGTTCTTTCGATGCATGCATCGGTACCCTCGATCGCCTCGACGGCAATGACGGTTCCGTCTTTGATGGTGATCGTTTGACCGATGTCCATCTTTCCCATCTGCTTGGCAACACTCCATCCCGCATGGATGTCGTTTTGCAGTGTTGCATCGATGGACTTTCCAGTTAGCATTCCTTCCTTCACGAGCAACTCCGGTGCAAAGTCGGTTGCCGGACAAACATCTAACCCGGCAGATTGGTAGGCATCGGTCACTGCCAACAACAGACTGTCATCGCGTGCATCACGATTGCGACCGACGAGCGATGGACCAAGTGTACGAATGCAGGTCCAATCGGGGAAATGACGAAGCCAAACGGAACCGCTAAAGAGCAGATCTGCTTTGAACAATTTGCCCGCCATCGTTACCTGGCGAACGCCATTACGCCGGAAATAGCGTAAATGCCCGCCGAGTTTTCCGACACCGGACCAAGTCACGTGGTCGCAAATCGATTCCAAGTCAGTGCTGGCATGACCCGTAATGGCAACGCAGCAAACATGCCGACCATCGCGGATGATGGACTGTGCCACTTGAACGGGGAAATGCCCCCATCCTGCGACCAGTCCGATCGGCGGTAAGGAACCATCGTTTCGGTGTTTGGCCATGATCACGTGAGCGGGACGAGGCCGGTAGCCACGGCGATCGATCATGCCGCTTGTCGTCCGCTATCGGTTTCGTTTTCTTCGGTAGTCTCGACGATTTGCTTTTTCAGGGCTTGCATGTCCTTTTGCAACTGCCGCAGCTCGCGGCGCATCTCCGGTAGCCGTCGCTCGGCTGCCATGATCTGCATTTGTTCACGTTGTTTCGTCGCTGGCGACCCAAGAAGAACCTGATTGCCGTCGCAGTCATCCATCACGCCGGCTTGTGCACCGACGATGGTCTGGTCACCCAGTCGGATGTGATCTTTCAGCCCAACCTGGCCAGCCAACACGACGTAATCACCGGTCGTACAACTACCAGCGATACCGACTTGGCTGCAGATCAAGTTGTGGCGACCGATCTGACAGTTGTGTGCGATCATTACCTGATTGTCGATCTTTGTTCCTTCGCCGACGCAGGTTGGACCATAGGTGCCACGATCGATGGTCGCACCCGCACCTACTTCAACATCTGACCCGATGTCGACGTAGCCGAGCTGAGCCGTCGGCAGGTGTTTTCCTTCGTGTTGTCGATAGCCGAAACCGTAGGCTCCAACGACCGTTCCAGCATGGATGACAACGCGATCGCCCAAACGGGTGTATTCGTACAAGGTCACGCCGGCATGCAGAACACAGCCAGCGCCAATCTCACAATTCTGCAGGATCACAACGCCCGGCATCACTCGGCAATTCGGGCCGATCTTGGTCCCTGCCGCAATCACGGCTGTTGGATGAATGATGGCTGTTGGATCAATCTCGGCGGAAGCATCGATCCCTGCTTCAGGAACGACGGATTCGATCGGCGGCCGGAACTTGCCGACGATCTTCGCGAATGCCGCATGCGGATCCTTCACGACGACCTGTGCGAAGTCACTATTTTCGATCGCTTCGGCCGTTACGACGGCTGGAGCCTGAGAAGTTTCCAAGATCTGAACTCGACTGGCATCGTCCAACAGGGTGATGTCAGTACAGGAGGCTTCAGTCGGTGGGTTGGCGCCTTGAACGGTTAGATCGGGATCACCGATCACGGTTCCACCAACGAATTCCGCGAGCTCTGAGAGTCGAATCGTCATTTCCAACCATCCTTTGCTGGTCGTGCCGGGTTTGCGCACAGTTTGAGGTATAGCGATTGCCCCTTCGAGATCGCAAGGTGGATCAGGCATTCGCACGTGGAGCGGGTGCAGGAACGCTAATCGGCTTTTGTTGGGTGAGTTTGGATTGGGGGCGTGGTTTTTCGGATTTGAAGCTAAGATTGCGACATCTTGGAGAATCCCCACAGTCTAGGAAGGACTCATGGTTTCAAAAGCTGTCGAACAA
>JBCDEM010000046.1:0-44727 GCA_039179795.1 Planctomycetota bacterium
ATCTTCGTCGATGCTCGTAACACTTCCCCGAATACGGGTCTCGTCCACAAAGAAAAGCTCTTCGCACGCAGCGATGTACACAATGCACGACCTGAACGATGTTGGGATCAATGCTCTGACCCCTAGCCTGTCTTGCCATTCCATGCCCCTTTGGAAATGCAAGTTATGAAGTACCAACAGGCAAAGATCGTATCGTCATGCAAAGATGAGTCAAGCGAATTGTTGCTTGAGAATGCAAGGCATTTTCCGTTCGTGTCCCCTTGCTTCTATTGTCCAAGAAACCGTGCCTGTCCCCATCTCTGAAACCTCTCTGACCTTGGAAACCGTGCCTGTCCCCTTGTCTTTGCTCTTGTCTGACCTCTTGCTTCTATTGTCCAAGAAACCGTGCCTGTCCCCTTGTCTTTGCTTGTCTTTGCTTACATTGCTTTTGAGAGGGCTTCGAAGCCTCCTTTGATTGGAAGCGTGATGGAGGTGGCGTCTAGGTCTACCGTTAATTCGGTGCCCGGTTGAGGATGTAGCGTGAAGTCTCGATCACTTGAAAAGATCATCAGACCGATCTGCTGGCCTTTGCGGATCACTTGATCGTCAGGCTGTAAATCAAAACTCATTTCGTAAAACTTGCCTGGAACAAGCGGCTCGCTTTCAGAGATTGAGCGGTAATTCTGCGGATCGGCCCAGCCGCGCGTGATGATATTGTCCGTGATCTTCGTCTGCCGGCCACTCGACCACGGCAACGAGACCAGCCAAACAGAAAGATTGACCGCCGGTTTGCTGCTGGCAACTTTGATCGAAATACGGGGCGTCCCAGATAGGTGGACGTCCTCGGTTAACGTCGGCGTCACAAACATCAAACGGTGATCCGTCGCCGCGGCTTGAGCGAGAGTGCTCCCGCTAAATGAAACGTTGTCAATCAGCGTCTCGGTGCCCTGCTTGTCCTTTTGCTTCGTCACTAAACTGCCATGTTCCGGTGCTCCGGCAGTCAGATACATGCGGACATCAGCCGACTCGGGATGCGGATAGTCTGGGTATGACGTTGGGTTGCCGCGGTCATCCCCTTCCCGCACGATCCACGACCTCGGATCTTTTTCAACATCGTTCTCAACGCCGTGCAGATAGCATGTGAACCAACGATTCATCATCTTCATCGGCGGCGGGCCTCCATGTCCTCCTTGATGAAAGAAAATCTGTGCGGGCACGCCTTTCGCCTTCACGGCGTTGTAGATTCGAACACTATGCTCAGGCACAACATTCCAATCGTTGAACGCGTGGGCCATCAACAGTGCCGCCTTCATTGGTTTTAAATCATTGAGGTAGTCACGTCCTGCCCAAAACTCGTTGTAGTCGCCCGTCTTGCGGTCGAAACCCTCCGCCATTTCCTTGTCGCGAACATTGCAGTCACAGTATTCACGCTTCGATTCATCACCACTGTGGATAAAGTCGTAAAGGTAATCGATGTCTTCGCCCAGATAGCCATACGGATGTCGGATCAATCCGTTTGAGCGGTAGTAGTGGTAATAAGAAGTGTTGGGCGCGATTGGAATGATCGCCTCCAGGCCTTCGACACCTGTGGTGGCTGCGGCAAGTGGAATCGTGCCGTTGTACGAAGTCCCCGTCATACCCACTTTGCCAGTACACCAAGTCGCCAGAACCGGCTCGTCGCCATCAACCGTGGTGTACCCTTTCGCACGACCACACAACCAATCAATGACAGCTTTCGGGGCCAGTGATTCGTTGTCACCTCCAACCGTTGGGCAGCCTTCTGATAAACCGGTGCCAGGCGAAGATGAATGCACCACGATATAACCTCTGGGTACCCAATCCTTCGCATGCGATTTTGAAATGATGGGTCGTCTGCCACGACGAACCACAGGTGGGAAGTGTTTCCGTTCCGGTGGCTCTGCGCCAAGTTCGTGTTTCGGATCCCAGAAGTATTGTTGACCCGGAGCACCCGTGCCGGCGAAGTAGGGACTCGAAACATAGACCGCAGGTAACTTCAATCCTTCGGTTTCAGTTTGGTAAGGACGCGTCACGCTTACATGCATGCGATCGAGTTTTTCATCACCATCGGTATTGAATTCAGTTTCCACCCAGAGGTCGTGACGGATCCAGTAATCGGGATCTGAAAACGCCTGCACCACTTGAGCTTCACCGTTCTTGAACACTGGCACTGCAGGTTCTTCCGCATAGCCAACGACACTCACTAAGGCAGCAAGCAACATGGAGGCTGAAGTGAAGATGTTTAAAGTGAATCGTTTGGTCTTTGAAAATGACGTCATGATTTGGCGTGTTTGAGGAATCGTCGAACAACTCCGAATGTTCGTAAACTCCGAACATTCGTCCCATATTGAACGACTACATCGTAGACAAAATAGAGCCGTTGGTTGGCGAAGAGACAAAATTCTCGCCGTTGATCTGCGAGGCCGGTCACCGACTGAACGTTTTCCGCTACAGTGCGACGATTCGTACGTCCGATTTTTCTCGTTTCGAGGACTTCGTGTCGTTAGAGAACCAACCTAATTCACCACGGAACGTCAGCCGGCGGATTGAAATGAAGCAGTACAAACTTGAATCATTGATCTACTACACCAAACTATTCGCTGACAAAGAACACATCATGGACAGCTCGTCGAAAGACATTCAGGAAAAGTTAGACGAATACGCTAGAAAGGGATGGCGTTTGGTTTCGACGGATGCGACCGATTTCGGGATGGCGGTCTACATCTATCTCTACTTCGAAAAAGATGCCTAGGTCCAACGTTTCGTTTCGCTTCGAATGCAACAAACGATCGACCATCTCTCAGGGGTGACGGAGTTGTCAGCGATGAACCACCTCACGAATCTATTCGCATGTTTGGGTGTGCTCGCACTCGCAGGTCCTTGCGGGGGAGACGAAACATCGGCTTCATCTGATCTCGAGACGCCGGTTATGGTTGCTGAAGCACCGAGGGCTGGGCTTCGTGTCAGGCAAGTCACCGCTGAGTACGCTGGCACGGATGTGTACCACTCGCTCTATTTGCCGACCGATTGGAGACCCGATGGCCGCTATCCCGTTGTGGTCGAATACACGGGCAATCGATTTCCAGCTTGTGGTTCAACCGGAGAGGTCAAAGACGCGAACCTCGGTTTCGGACTGACCGGTGGGCGGGGATTCATTTGGGTTTCGATGCCTTACATCGACACGGGGCGTAAGAAAAATACCGTGACATGGTGGGGCGATAAAGACGCGACCGTTGAGTACTGCAAAATCAATCTACCGCGAATCTGCGAGCAATTTGGTGGTGACCCAAACAGTGTCGTGATATGTGGATTCTCGCGCGGTGCCATCGCAGCGAGTTACATCGGACTCGCCGATGATGAGATTGCGTCACTTTGGAAAGCATTTATCACGCATGACCATTTCGATGGTCAAAGAAACTGGCCCTATCCCGAAAGCGATCGCGAGTCAGCGTTAAAACGGTTGCAGAGACTCGATGGGCGACCGGTCCTCGTTTGTGGGGGAAGTAACGAGTTCCTCAAGCAACATCGAGACCTCGCGGCGTTTACTTTCTTGCGTCCACCGGTGGCGGAAATATTCGACATCCCTGAAGGAAAAGTCATTCATCCGCATACGGATCGATGGATGCATCGGGAAAGTGAATATCGCCAGCAGGCACGACGCTGGTTACATCAGCAGACAGAGTAAAACGCTTTTGTTGATCGAGATCGCCATGCGAAGTGACATGTGTGATCTTCTCAGCGTTTCATCAACGTCTACGAACGCTTGTCTTGTTACTCACCGTCTTTGTGACGCGTGGCGGTTTCGGAGTGAGGTAAGACGTGTTGTGAACGGGTGCGTTATTACGTGGAACCAGCGCACGTCCACTACCTCCGCGACAGACCAGGACCATGTACCGCGTCCCATCGGGTGCCACACACATTCCCGCGCCGGCGTATTTGAATTGGCTCTCCATTTCACAAGTCAGCCATCCCCAACTGGCTGTCGCCTCACCGGTACCCTCGTGCCATCCCGACGGAGCCTTCGGTCCTTGATGACCGTTTTGCAAACCACGTTCGGCGCGGTAGCGGGCTTTCGCTTTCGCAAACTCAGTCATCTTCGGGTCTTCAATGAATGGGGGAAGTCCTGTTCGACGACGCCACTCATTTACTTCATCCATTCCGTCGGCTTGCGCGGTCTGAACCATCATCGCGCCAAGCAAAGCCATCCATAAGTACTTCATTTCGTCACCTGTTCATGGGTTATCGATCGGTGTTGATTTGCCAGCTCGTTTACGATTGGCAAGGGCCTCCCGGCGTGCTCGAGCTAGCGGGGGCGGATTTTGGCGAATCGTCAAACCAATGCAAGCCACTCCCGTCGGGGGCATCCAATCCGAAGGAGTCATTCGTTAGAAAAAGAACGCGATGAAGCGATTTCATCCAAGAAAATCGCGTCTTCGCTGGTCATGCGGTACCGACCAACTGGGTTGTCGATTCTCACCATTGGAGGGTGTCGCCGACCCGTCAGCGGGCACCCATGACGACTTGCGCTTTCACCTCATGCGGCATGGCCGTCGCTGAAAACTTGTGGGCCTATCCGCAGGCGTTCTGGCTGAATGATCCCGAACCGTTTTCTGAGACTTTTTTCAGAAATTCAGTGCAAGGCGTTTGCGTGTTGCGACAACTTTATGGTGACGCGATGCTCATGTTGATCTCGCATCAATCAGCGTCGTTGTCTCACGAACGATTTACTAAGTGTCCGCTTGATGTTTCACAAAGACTGATTCGCAAATCGGTTGCGTTTGTCTGTATAGATGAAAGCGTCTCGCGAGCATGAATCGCATTCATGGAAACTTAACTGTGCAAATCATCCGTCGTAAAATGGAGGCCTTGTCGAAATCGATGTTGTGTGCCGTTCCGTTTTACGCGAGCATCACTTGCACAACGATTGATTGATGTTGACCAGTTGCTCTAGGGAAAAGCATTTGTGTCAATGAGTAGATCAAGAAGATCAGCGAGTGGGACCATAAGTCTCAACGGATGAACAACGTGATCACGGATCGGATCGACGAAATCTGGGCATCCCACCCAAGAACCTTGAATTGGTACCGAATCAATAGGGCACCGTGACCCTGCCGCGAGTCCAAATTAAGGCGATTATTAATGAGTAAGACGAATCAGGGATCGAAACGACGTCTCGCATCCATCGTGGCAACTTTGGCTGTGTTGGGTTACATCGGATCGTATGGGCCATCCGTGTTCTCGTGGTGGGAAGAAACTTGGTACCCACATGGACGAGAACCGCGGGTCATCGCGCCGGCTCCCGAATCAGAGTTCTATGTTCAGCATCCGGCCGAGGCAGCTTGGCAGGAAGAGAACAACCGGTCGAATCAAGCTGGGAATAAATACCGCAGTTGGCCGACGCGCATGCCGGAAGCTCTTTCGATTCCACCGCTAGTCATCTCCGAGCCCGACCAACTCGGTAATGAAACCGGCGTATGACAACACGATCTCATTGGGGATCACCGTTTAAGACCCGGATCACCGTTTAAGACCGGGTCACGGTTGGAGATTCGATTTGTTGTTCGAGATGGTTGATCACGATTGATCATTTCAACAACGATCACATAGCACCGCGGGCTACAACCGCTCGAGCGTTTCGTCATCATCCACACGCGTCTTTCGTAACCGCGTGGGCGATCTGGCGGTGCGTTCCGGATGTGACTTTGTCGCGTTATCCATCCGACCGCGAAGTCGACTACAATCTGAGCTCACGATTCGCCAAGTAATCGTCCTAGTCATTGAGCTCATGAGTCGATTGATGTTTTTAAGGTCAACCAGCGTTTACTGCTTGCTGTTGGCAACGGGTCTGATCGTTGCCACAAGCGGTTGTTCGAAGCCAGAAAACGCGTACAAACCGCCGCCACCTCCTGAGGTGACTGTGGCGAACCCGCTCGCTCGCCCCATCCCGGAGTTTTTGGAAGAGGAAGGCGAGATCGAAGTCGCTGAAGAGGCGGAAGTTCGAGCACGTGTAAAGGGATTCATCGAGGGAATTGAATTCGAGCCTGGGCAGCGTGTCGAAGAAGGCCAGGTTCTCTACTTGATCGAGCCCGACACGTATCAAGCTGCCTTGGATTCAGCGCGGGCGGCAGTCGCGGCAGCTGACGCCTCAATCTTGGTCGCCAACGCGACACTACGGAACACTGAGGCGGAATCCGTAAGGACTCAAGCTGACTTGAGTCGTGAGAAACGTCTGCTCGAGGGAAACGCGGGATCGCAATCAGATTACGACCGAGCGTTTGCAGCCAACGAATCGGCAAAGGCGGCGATTGAGGCAGCCAAAGCGAGTATTGAGGAAGCGAAGGCTGAAAAACAAGCTTCCGAAGCCGCCTTGCAACAAGCGGAACTAGATTTCGGATACACGAAAGTCGTCGCACCCATTTCAGGTCGAATCACCAAGACGACGGTCAAAATGGGGAACCTGGTCGAAAACGGAACGCAGTTGGCAACGGTCGTCAACATCGATCGTGTTTTTGCCAACTTTAGTCTGAGTGACCGACAGGCTCTTCAGCTGCAACAAGAGCACGCGGAAATTCACGGTGAGCCCACGGATGAGAAAGAGGATTGGACGGCCATCAAGGTGCTTTTGAAGCGCGAGATCGACGATGGCTTTCCCTACACGGGCCAACTGGATTACGTCGATCAGAGAGGTGTCGATGCGAGTACGGCGACCCTGGGACTCCGAGCCGTGTTCGACAACCCAGGACGCGACCTCGTCGGCGGTTTGTTCGTAACGGTGCGTGTGCCGTCGGCACAGTTGTATGATGCGCTTCTGGTTCCTGAGTTGGCCGTTTCTAGAGACCAGCAAGGCTCCTACGTGCTGACAGTGAATGCCGAGAGCGAAGTAACGATCTCGCGTGTCAGCGTTAGAACTCGAACGGGCGGTTGGGCAGCTGTTGAAGGAGATGTTGACACTGATTCTCGGATCATCGTGGATGGCTTGCAACGCGCGATGCCGGGATCAAAAGTGACGCCGGTCGACACGAAATTGGAAGTCGATGACGAAACGCTTCTACGCGGCACGCGTTCTCCACCGACCAAGAAGGTCTCGGACACAGACGCAGAAATGGAACCGAATGCAACGTCTGAGAACGCATCAGAAAGCGATCCAGCGGTTTCGGAATCCGGTTCGGACGTGGACGAGTAATCAAGGCTCGAACGACGACTTACTGCCCTCTCATCAAGATTCTCGGGTTCCCCATTCATGTCAGAGTTTTTCATTCGGCGGCCGATCTTCGCTTCGGTGATTTCGATCGTGATCATGATTGCCGGCGTCGTTTCGTTTGGAGCTCTACCTGTTGCGAAGTTTCCGCCGATTTCACCACCGACGGTGAGTGTCAGCGCGGTCTATCCGGGAGCCGATGCGCAGACAATCGCGGAAACGGTCGCGACACCCATCGAGCAGGAGGTCAATGGTGTTGAGGGCATGATTTACATGTCTTCGAACTCTGCAAATGATGGTTCTTACAACCTCACCGTGACATTTGAACTTGGCACGGATATGGACATCGCGTCGGTCCTGGTTCAAAACCGAGTTGCAATAGCCGAACCCAAGTTGCCTTCGGAAGTGCGTGCGCAAGGAATCACGACGAAGAAGAAATCGACGCAGATTTTGCAGTTCATTTCGATCACCTCGCCAGACAACTCGAAGGATGCGTTGTTTCTGAGCAACTACTCTCTGTCTATTAAAGATGAACTCAGTCGGATCAACGGCGTCGGCGAGGTCACGGTCTTCGGTGCTGGCGATTACAGCATGCGAATCTGGCTTGATCCTCGCAAACTCAAACGCAGTCGCCTGACAACGGAAGACGTGATCAATGCGATCTCGGAACAAAACGTTCAAGTTGCGGCGGGGCAGATCGGTGCCTCGCCTGCACCTGAAGGAACCGCTTTTCAATATTCTGTCCGAGCTCGCGGTCGACTGATCGACAAGGAAGAGTTCGAAAACATTGTTGTGGCTGTTGGCGAAGACCGGCGAACGCTTCGTGTCAAAGACATCGCCCGCGTAGAGCTTGGCGGTAAAGACTATACCTTCGATTCGCGTTTTAACTCGCAGCCTTCCGCTTCGATCGCGGTCTACCAGTTGCCGGGCGCCAATGCGATTGAAACGGCGACGAACATTCGTAAGAAGATGGCCGAGCTGAGCGAGAGTAACAACTGGCCAGACGGTGTGGCGTTCGATATCGCGTTCGATACGACGTTGTTCGTCGAGGCTTCGATCGAAGAGGTTTACAACACGTTGGCGGTCGCCGTGATTCTGGTCGTCGCCGTGATATATTTGTTTTTGCAAGATTGGCGGGCGACGGTTGTTCCCGTCGTTGCTATTCCCGTTTCGCTGATCGGTACATTCGCGTGCATGAATGTCGCTGGCTTCTCGATCAACATGTTGACCTTGTTTGGCGTTGTCTTGGCGATTGGGATCGTGGTCGATGATGCGATTGTCGTGGTTGAGAATACGTCTCGTCACTTGGCGGATGGCTTGAAGCCAAGGGACGCCGCAATTAAAGCGATGAGTGAAATCACTGGCCCCGTCATCGCCACGACGCTTGTGTTGTTGGCGGTGTTTGTGCCCAGTGCGTTCATGGGCGGCATCACGGGCCAACTGTTTCGCCAATTTGCGATCACCATTTCGGCGGCTGTATTGATCAGCACGGTCAATGCTTTGACGCTCAGTCCAGCGCTCTGCGGGATCGTACTTCGTGCACCCCGAGAATCGTCCTTCATCTTGTTTCGATGGTTTAATCGAGGTTTTGATTCGGCGACGGGTGGCTATGCATTCGTGATCCGCTGGTTTGTTCGATTGGTCTTGATTGTGCTGCTGGTTTACGTGGGTCTGGTTGGAACGACGGGTGTTACATTTAGCACACTTCCCACCGGGTTCGTTCCCGAAGAAGACCAAGGATACGTCTTCGTGGATGTCCAATTGCCCGATTCCGCATCGAGCGAACGAACGCGACAAGTGATGGAGCAGCTCGATGACATGTATGGAGAGATTCCTGGAGTTGCGGACTATCTTTCTATCTCTGGCTACTCTTTGTTGGGCGGGAACGCGGGTTCCAACTTGGGGCTTTCGGTCATCGTTTTGGATCCTTGGAGCGAACGGACGACGGAAGAAACCAGCCTGAATTCGATCGTGGCGCAACTGCGCGAGAGATTCAGCAAGATTCAAAGTGCGGCTATTTTTCCCTTCACACCACCTCCAATCGACGGATTGGGTAATGCGGGTGGTTTTCAGATGGAAGTGTTGGACCAGGGAAATGTCGGTTACCAACAGTTGCAAGCGGTCGCTCAGGATATGGTCACAGCGGGTAGGACTCAGAGTGACCTGAGCGCGATGAATTCGACGTTTCGTGCAAACGCGCCGCAGTTATTTGCTGACGTGGATCGGGTCAAAGCAAAAACGATGGACGTTCCACTGAGCAGTGTGTTCCGAACGTTGCAGGCGTACCTCGGATCCGCGTACGTCAATGACTTCACCTTGAACAACCGGTCATATCAGGTTCGGATCCAAGCTGAATCAGAGTTCCGCGCGTCATCCGAAGACATTCAGGATTTGGACGTTCGCGACAAGAGCGGTCAAATGGTTCCACTCAGTGCTGTCATCGACGTCAAAGATGACTTCGGACCTGTCGTCGTGCGTCGTTACAACCTTTATCCGTCTGCTTCAATCAATGGCTCAGCCGCCGCTGGCGTCAGTTCGGGACAGGCACTTATCTTGATGGAACAGATGGCAGACGAACGGCTGCCGCCCGGGTTTGACTACTCGTGGACAGGGATGTCGTATCAAGAAAAAGAAGCCGCTGGCGGGCAAGCCACGGTGTTCCTGCTTGCCGTCGTTGCTGTCTTTCTGGTCTTGGCCGCGCAGTATGAAAGCTGGACAAGTCCTGCGGCGGTAATCGCGGTCGTTCCGCTGGCAGCGTTAGGAGTCGTTCTGGCACTAGTCGTTCGTGGAGCGGACAACAATACGTACACACAAATCGGGATCGTGCTGTTGGTTGCGTTAGCGAGTAAGAACGCCATCTTGATCGTGGAGTTTGCCAGCGAAGAACGTAAGAAGGGCAGCTCGATCGCGGACTCGGCCGTCAACGCAGCTCGATTACGATTCCGAGCGATTCTCATGACCGCGTTTTCGTCGATCCTCGGGTTCCTTCCGCTGCTGGTTGCCAGCGGAGCGGGTGCGGCCAGCCGGCAAGCGGTTGGTAACGCCGTTGTCGGCGGGATGATGGCAGCGACGGTATTTTCGCTGTTGTTTGTACCGACGTTCTTCGTTGTCTTCCAGCGAATCGCTGAGTTTCGATCAAAGCCTGAATCGAGCGACTCGTAATGGATGGGGGAATGATTCCCTCGCGTTGCGTCGTTCGCGGTGTCGAAAACGCTACGATCGGCGGAGCGATCGGCGACTTTTGTGATGGATGTGGGACGCTACGATCGACGGAGCGATCGGCGACTTTTGTGATGGATGTGGGAACGTTTAGCGTTGGCGGACTCGGTATTGATAGTCCCGGCTTGGGGGCCAGCGTCCAGGGAAATGGCTGTCGTTGCGGTGTCGTTCGCGGAAGTATGGATCCTTCAGTAGGTCCGGAGCTTCAAATGAACCGAAAGCGTACGGATCGTAGACATAGCTGTCGAAGCGATATGGATCAAACTCACCCGGACGTGGGTAGTTGTACGGTGGGTAGCTTCCAACTCCGATTCCCAAGCCGAAAAGCGTTGGCTCCGATGCGGGCTGGGATCGGGTTACCGGCGAATTTGAACGCATCATGCGTTGGCCGGAGAAGAAGCGAGCAAAAGGACCGCGAGCCACCGCCTGCTGACTCATCAGAGCCATAACAATCAGTACGATCACAACATAAAAACGAGACATTCGTCACTCCCCAGTGCTTCAGATATCGAACCCGGGTGAAGCCTACGTCGAAGCAAGGTTCGTGGGCGTAGAAATGTGCTGAAACGCTGGTGAATCGCGATGCTCGAATTTGAAAGCTGCAGCCTTAGAGAGCGCTGTCAGCGTGAGCGGACCGCGGCAAAAGCTCCCCAGCGTAGGACGTGATCCTGGGCCCAAGCGATCCGAGATCGCAGCGATTCCGCGAAATCATCGAGGTAAGATGACGCGACGCCCGATGCTTGTAACTTGATGCGATACGTTTCGATTTGTTCCAGCATACGGACAAAATTCGTCTCCAAGTGTTGCGTCCAATCCTCAAAGTGAATGGACTCAAATCCGTTCGAAGTGAGTAGGCGTTGGTAGTCGCTTGGCTTCGTCAAACGCATGATTGCATTGACTTGAGCAAAGACGTTTGCGTCGGCGTCCGTCGCATCATCGGAAATCATGATGTCGGAAAAGGTGATCGCACCGCCTTGGCGAAGCAAGTAGCGAATCCGCTCTAGCAACGCCGCCGCGTCCGCCGCGTGACAAAACGATTCTTGTGCCCACACAAGGTCGAAACGGCTCGACCATGATTCGGGCAAGGCATCAAAGGATCCGACCCGAGTTTCGATGCGGTCTTCTAATCCGGTTTCGCGTGCACGTTGAAGGTTTTCTGCGTGGTGTTCTTCACATAGATCAACGCACATTACCGTCGCCCGGCTGGCGTTCGCGAGGAAGTGTGCCGGTCCGCCACGTCCCGAACCTAAGTCCAGGATTTGTGTAATCTGCGGCAATGAAACGTGGTCCAGCGCCAGCTGCAGCATTCGTTCGCTCGTGGCGCGAGTTGCCTGCTGCATCGATGTCGAATCACTATCGTACAAGCCATAATGGATATCAAAGCCGCCGTCGCCCATTACCGTTTTGTAGAAGCGTCGGCCTTGATCACTTGCGTATTGCTGTCGAATTCTCTGATGAAGCGGATCGTTCATAGCAATGGTGAATCACCGGTACGGTTTCGTATGCGATTCAGCCTATTGAAGGTGAATCGTCCCGACGTCGGATTGCTCTAGTACGTGAATCTGATTTCCAGTGTAAAACGTTTTGATGCGTTGGATCAGGACCGATGTCATCGGGCGATCAAACGCGAATTCCGGAAGCTGGTTGACGAGCGGGCAAATATCCGGAACGAAGTCTTCGCCGGGAAAGTGCGGATAACGCATGACGATGCGAAACCAACCAAGCGCTTGGTATTTGTTCATACCGGTGAACAGCTCCTTCAAAGCCATCACCTCGTTAGGGAGGTCTACTTGGGCCGGGAAGATCCAAGGTTTGTTTGATGCCGAGCAGACGTCGGCTGAAAAACTCGTGTCGAGTAAACCATTCGCCATTTGTGTGTATAAGGCATCTCTTTCCATGGTTGAGATTACCAATCCCCAAACACCTGTACGGAATAGCCGCTTGTCATGTTGCGCATTGAGATCAAATCCCGGATGCTGATTGAGAAGCATGATGTGCGTGTGGATATCGGTAATGGCCGTGTCGTAAGGAGAAGATTTCGTAACTGGCAGCGACCATTGCTTGCCGTCGATCGTCGTCACGACAAACGTAAACATTCGCATCAGGGGTGAATCCCACCATGCCATCAAGTGATCAAATGGATCGGAAATTCCCGCTAGTCTTGAGTCACCCAAATCCTCGTATTCGCGGTGCATCTTGGTACGGAGCATTCCCACCCAAGCGATGCAAAGAATCATCGAAGCAAGTGATGCAATCAGCATCCACGGTCCAAACACAGAAATGATCGTCGCATCAGCGGTCGCAAATAGACAGACGATGCCTAGGTGATTGACAATGTGTTCCAGCTCGGCCAGACCCGTCAAAATCCACACACTGATATGAAACACCGTCACAACACCGTACAGGACCATTGCATACCGTGGTTCAATCAAGATCGCTACGAACGCAAATTCAAGCGTCCACATCGCGCCGCAAACGGGTACGCGAAATCGGCTCACGCAATTGGCAAAGCGAAGCACACGGTTCTTTCCGAGGCTCGCTCCCCAGCCACGTAGGAATGAATTCACAAACAGACATTCGACGCGGTTGTGGAGGATCCATGAGTACCATTTCGGCCCGAGCCAGCTCTTCGCCAACGCGTGATTTACATAGTAGGACGCCTGGAATCCGATGATGACGGCAACGATCAGCGGTTGGATTTCGAGGGGCGTTCCAAGGGTCCAGCGGAACACTCCAGTGAAGACCAAGCTTGCCAACAGTGTGCATAAAGTCCCGCGAATGAACTCGAATCCAAGCAAGTTGGAATAACCGGGACTCAATGGTGATTGTGAGACGACGTATTGCAGACAGCAACACACCATCGCGAATGGGTAGACAAAGACGGGGCTAAACCATGTGCTGATCCCAAGCAATACCACGAACAATCGATCCTTGAGAAAGAAACGTTGCAGATCGATCGCACTGAACCGAAGAACGGTTGCCCATCCCATCAGGCAAACCCACACCAACGTAAATGCCCGAAGTGTTGAAGCGTGGGTCCAAGAGACTTGCCAAAGAGAGCACAAGACCAACGCATGGATGGGTAGTAGCTTCCATCGCAACAAAAGCCAGGCGGTAGGGCCGAGTCTTTGCAGATCACGACCCAGGGCGTTACGCCAACACAGTTGGTAGACCGTTGTCGAAGTTGCTTTTCCGAGAAGGAACAACGCGACGAAGAGGCCAGTCATCTGCGGAATGGAAAGCTCGGTCAAGACTCCATCGACAATACGTTGGCGTTCAGACCTTGCGAACAACACTCAGAGACGAGTGCATGAGGCAGGTCATTCGGGAGGCAGACTTCCACGATAAAATCCGCCCGTTGTGGAGCCCTCGAAATCCGCAGTCCGTGCAGATTTCTCGTTAAGTTGCGGAGGAACCGAGGTTTACCAACACCAAGATCTAATGGCTCCATCGAAAAGGGAACAAGATTCACTGGCAGTACATTTGGTTCGGTCCCGCACCATCGTACCGACTCACCTTGAAGCTGTCGTTGTTTGACCGCTCGGTAAATCGCTTGCACATGGGACGATCCAGCGCTGGCGTTCGTACGCAGTCGACTCGCCAATCCAGCAATCCCGTCGTCGGGTTCCGTGATCCGTTCATGCCAATAGCAACCGACGTTGCCAGAGTAGGTGCGAGGAATCGAAAGACTTCCGCGGAGATCGCACCACATCGCGACGGTATCGAGTCCACTTAAGCGACTCAATTGATGACACAAAAACGAAGTGAGTCCGTACCAAGCATTCGGACCCGAGTTGTCAGTTGTTAAACGTTTGGGCAAATCGCGATCGCCAATCGAGAAGACGCACACCTTCGATTTCTCAGCTAGATCCCATTCTCGGATCGATTCATCGTTTCGGTCTGTACGGTACCAAGACGGAAGAGCGGCGGGGCCTGCCAGGTTCGATGCCAGCATGCTTCGATCGTGGATAGGAGTCGGTGCGGGAACGTCGCGATGAGCCGCGGCACAATGCAGGAAAAACAAACCCAGCCCAACGCCGTCAACGAGCATATGTGACAAGAATAGGCCCAGCACACTCCCGCCGTCTTTCAACCGAGTTGTTTTGACAGCCAAGAGGGGCGAACGAACGAGACCGCCGGAGATTGTTGCGGAAGACGGCAAAAAATCCATGGTCCAATGTTCGCTTGAGACCGATTCCCATTCCTTCGTCGTCAACGAATCTGAGCTTCCCCATTCAAAAGGGATTCCGTCATCTGTCGACTCAACGATCAATTGGAGAGGATTGAGCTCGCCTTGAATTCGTCCGGCAAAATGAGGGAACGCATTGAGACCCGCTTGGAATGCGCCCACAACGTGATCAGAAATATCATCGTCGTATCCGATGATCAGCGAGATACTCTTTGGAACAAGGTCATCGATGGCAAGCTCGATATCGGAAGTCTTCGAGACTGGGTGCAGCGTTGACGGCCGATTCGAAGGCTCAAGCGTTAGTCGTTCTGTTAGCGTTTTCTGTTCGATCTGTTTTGCGACCGCTTCGACCAGCTTTTCGATCGTCGGTGCATCTTCCATCTCCTGCAATGGATCGAAGCCGAATCGTTCAAGCAGTAAGTCAGCCAACTCATATCGACTGAGCGAATCCAATCCGAAGAGAGTTAGTTCGTCCGAGGATTTGATGGCGTTCAAGTCGCGGATGCACAGCGTTTTGGCAACCAGCATTCGAATCGAACGATTTAAGTCGGGATCTTCCATTCATGAAAGTATACCGGGATGGCGTCACTCGAAATCGATGAAGTACGGGCGTTACTCGCCTATCAAAAATTCCGCCGATCGATCGTCTGGAAATGAAAAAGGGCCATCGCTATTTGCGATGGCCCTAAGATGGGTCGGAGAAATCACATGTGAAGGAAGACTAGGCGACGTCTGCTTCCGGTGCTGGCGGTGGGATCAGCACAGCATCGATCACGTGTACGATTCCGTTCCTCGCACGAACATCGATGATCTCCAGATTGGCTTGCCCGTTCACGATGGGTGCTTCGTCCTCGATCGTAATGGTCAGGTTATTGAAGGACGTCAGCGTTTCACTTGCGAGCACTCCACCTGAATCGACATTCCCCACCACGATGTGGTACTGAAGAATCGTCGCTAAATCGAGTCCAGCCGGAATATCGACGGTCGCAAACGCGTCATTGGTTGGAGCGAAAACGGTCAGTTGGGGATTCGAGCCGCTGATCGCACCCAGAAGATCGGTTGCGATGACCGCATCCACCAACGAGGTGAATCCGTTGTTGACCGCGATGTCCACGATCGTCGGGCGTCGAGCTCCGGAATCGACGAGTTGTTCGACCGCGGCATCGATCAATTCGTCAGCCCCCAGCACTTCTTCCGATTCGAAGGAGCTGACTCGGGTGCGCCGCAAATTCAGATCTGGATTCTCCAGTCCGATCGCATCATCACCTCGACCCCCAAACGCAGAAACGCGATCACCAACGCCACTGTCGCGGACAAATAGCGAATCATCACCTCTTCCGAGGCTGATGAACGCGTCATCCCCAATCTGTGTTCCATCGACAACGGCGACAAAATCTTCACCGCTACCCGTGCTAATGGTGACGTCGTCTTGATGCTCGCTAGCGCGGACGATCAGTGTGTCATTGCCAGAGGAAGTGAAAACACGCGTATCGTCTCCCACAAACGACTCGTCAAAAACGATGACGTCGTCTTCGCGTGATCCGTACACTCGCAGGTCATCATCAACACTGGACAGGTCGAGAGAGAATTCAAGTGCTCCGCTTCCGCCATAGATCGATGCGTCATCACCAATCTCTGTTCTAAGCAAGCCGATGGCATCGTCACCGCGACCAGCGCTGACGTAAAGATCGTCATCAATGGTCAGTCCATCAATCAGGATGGAATCATCACCACGACCCAGGAAAACACGAACGTCATCGATCACGTCGACGTCCGTTGGGAATGCAATAATGACTGGGTCGGTCGATCCATCAATCGTGGTTTCGTTCAGACCTTCAGCGACCAGGTTACCGAGAGAATCGATGCGAATCTCAACACTGTTGTCATCTTGATCACCAAACACATACAGGTCATCGCCGCGGAAAAACACTTCGACATCCCCTGCTAGCAATTGCCGACGTTCCAACATCTGCGCGGACAATCGACGTCCTTGGGATGAGATACGTGGGCGACGTCGTCGCCGGTTCTTGAGAAAGTTCATAAAACGCCTCGAAAGAATGAAAATAATGTTGGCGGATGATCCCAAATAAAGGATCTCCACCGGTTTCGAGGACATTAGCGTCGGGTCAATACCTCCAATCGGAGGCACGAGATTCCCTCTGCTGATTAACTCCAGTCGAACTCGCGCTCGGACTCAACGAAATGGTGCTCGTAATCGAATGACCGCGCAAAAAACAACATTGTGTCGTCGACCACCCTGGAGTGGTTCGGTGAATGATGAAAGCGTCCCGATCGACTACGAATAGAACGACTACGAGCACGGCTGACGCTGAGCACGAGCATCGACTGGGAGTCAATGATAGAACGTGACACGATTCGGCGTTTCACCATTCAACCGTGACGGAGACCGGGAAGGACAAGTGGACATCACCCGTTCGCTCAAGAGACGCGTTTAGGTGAGCGATCGTTCGTTTTACTTCGCTGGTAAAAACAACGTCCTCATCGATTTTGATCTCAACTGGCTTCGAAAGATCAACGAATCGATCATCCAAGTGCACGTTGACTCGATTCACTGAATCGCTCGACAGTTGAATCGTATTTCCAATGACTTCCGCGTTTATTTGACTACGACGCTTCGTGTCGGGCGGCTCGACACTCAACCAGTAACAATGCGACGTCGTGGCGTCGTCTTGTTTCCATACGATTTTCGACGGTGTTGCTTGGCGTGTGTATTCCGCCATCCAAGGAAGCGCGATCGCGTCTTGCCGGTCCATCCAATGGCCTTTGTTGGGATAGATTTTCACGAGATGGTCGTACCCGTTTGGATCTGCTTCCTGTAACTTCGCCAGCTTTTCTGCCCAACCCTTCGCGACTTCATTTCTGCGAAATGCCTTATCGAGATCTCCCACTTGAATCACAAAGGGAACATTCCGCAATGACAGCGGCGAGGCATCGTTAGGATGGCCGGCCATCATCGCCGCCGCCGCCCATCGATCGCACATGCGAGGCGCAAGTTGGTAAACGCCATCGCCTCCGGCCGAGTAGCCAAGCAAGTAAACACGATTGGGGTTCACGTTTTCGAAGGCGACGAAATTCTCGATCAGGCGGACAAACAAACGATCGATGTGACCTTGGTGCCACAAGTTCCAAGTGTTTGTCGGAGCCCGCGGCGCCACGTAAACACCTTCGGCCGGACGATACAAGCGTTTTTGATTTTCCCATTGTCGATCATTTGTCAGCGCCGCAGTCTCACCTCCGCCGTGCATGGAAATGAAGAGACTTCGGCCCGCTTTGGGTTCTTCACCAAATGTTTCGTAGTGAAAACGCATCGCAAGATCGTTGTCTCGTAGCGTGCGACCTTCCATTTCTTCTTTTCGTTCTCTTCGAACGCGTTCGAGCCGGTCTTCCCAAAGGAGCCGTTTCGCTTCGTTCGCAGCTTTCGCAGAGATCGCCTCCCGTGAAAACGCCTGATCAGCGAGCGGGGGACGATCACTCGGGTTTAGGTCGAGCCACGCGGTAAGTTTTTCGATCGGATCCGAAGCAGCCGCAAGAGATGCATTGGCAGATAACCCAACGAATCCAATGATCAAATTGAAGACGAATCGAGCCGTCTTACTCCGTCCAAACCGCATCGAAGAATCCTATTGTCTGAGTCTGATATTCTCTCATCCGTTGGCTTACGCTCGGAGGCGAGCTGTTCGCCACTCGGCTGATCGCGTCGCAAGCCATCGATCGCTCTAACCAGCATCCAACACGACTTGCGTTTTTAAAATGCGATCGTGGATCGAACGCTGTGTTGGCAACAGAAGGTAAATGGTTTCTGCAAACGTAAACAGCAGGACGAGAAAGCTGACCGGCGACAAGATGCCAAAGAGCGGTGAAAACGCAAGTGACCAAGCCCATAGGAACTGAAACACACTCCGCATTGCGAGCGCTGGTTTGCTGGGCGTCAGTCCGTGCTGATCAACGATGCGAATCTGAAACAGTTTTTTGCCCGGTGTTGTTCCCCAGGTTGCTTGAATGAACGCAACGGCCAGACAAATGGAGGCCGCGATCGCCACGCCAAGCATCGCGCTGGGTCCGTCGGACAAGGCCACGGAGATCACAAGGACAGGAACAAATATCAAGGAGCCATCGACTAACCATGCGAGACTGCGAAGCAGCGGGCCCGCCGTTGCAAGCGAGTTGGGTTGAAAACGTCGCAACTCCACGAGCAACGACTCGAAGTCGGCGTAGCGGCTATCCGGCGATTTTTGCAAAAGTGTTTCCAACACCTCACGCCAGCTGTACGGGACTTCCGCCGGCCAGGTCGTCGGGAATTCGACCACGGATTCACGATGCTGACGCAGTCTTTCCTGCACCGACGATTTCGATCCGGTCGTATTTGAGTAGGGCATTCGGCCGAACGTCATCGAGAAAAGCGTGACGCCCAACGAATACATATCACCGCGATGATTGATCCGACTTCCGTTCGTTGCTTCCGGTGGCATGTAATCGGGCGTACCGGCTGTCTTGCCAAATTGGTCGCCCACTTCCGAAAGGCGATAAGCCAAGCCGAAATCGGAAAGCTTGATCGATTCGTCATCGACCATCAGAACATTGGCTGGCTTGATGTCACCATGAACGATGTCGAATCTGGCGGCGGCTTGCAATGCTTGAGTGACCTGCACGGCGATCCGAACGATCATTGCGAAGTGGATGGGAGCGCGACGCATCCGCTCGGCCAGTGTTTCTTGGCCGACAAGTTCCATTGCCAAATACGGCGTTTCGGCATCTAGGCCGACATAATAGATGTGAGCGACGTGGGGATGATTGACGCGAGCCTGGGCTCTGGCTTCTTCGAAAAGCGATTGGATCTCGAGCGGTTGTTCACCGACAGGTCGCCGCAAGACTTTCAATGCGACGTAACGCTGCAGCGACTCATCCAGAGCTCGATAGACCGTGCCCATGCCACCTCCGCCGATCCGCTGGAGCACTTCAAAGTGATCCAGGTGGCTTCCGATCAATGGATCCTCGGGTTCCGAGACGGTGATGTTTGGACTGCTCGAAGGTGTCTTCGCGGCGTCGGCATCAAACCACGCTGTTTCCGCTGTGGCGGCGGCCAAGACATCCCGGTTGTATTCCCGGCCGCAAGACGAGCAAGTTACTGACGCCTCGCCTATCGCGATGACGTCCCCACAGACGCACCGATATTCGACAATCGGAGACGCTTGCGTCTGTTCGGTCGATGAAGTTTCGGGTTCTGGCATCTTTCGGGTCATTGAGATCGACGATCAATCGAACCCATCATATCTCGAATCTGCGATGGTATTCACCACCGACAGAAGTTGATTTACCCTCTGTCGAGTGATCCCATCATTAAAGACAATCCACCCAAGGTTTGATTTTCGTGCGAATTGTGTCCCTTCTTCCCAGTGCGACGGAAATCATCTGTGGATTGGGCCTGCGGGAAAACCTGGTGGGTGTCACGCACGAGTGCGATTACCCGCTT
This sequence comes from Planctomycetota bacterium, assembly GCA_039179795.1. Lineage (GTDB taxonomy): Bacteria > Planctomycetota > Planctomycetia > Pirellulales > Pirellulaceae > Rubripirellula. Next base: position 20,095 of record JBCDEM010000046.1, read on the forward strand.
GATGTTGCTGGTCTAGCCAAAGTGACTCGCACGTTGATCCCCAAAGAGGCGACGAGCCGCGAAATTGATGATCTGGTGCGGGATCAACTGAAAACTCAAGCCGCCTTGTATTCACTCAATCATGAAGTCTTGCGTTCTGTGCGTCCGGATCTCATCGTGACGCAGGCGTTGTGTGACGTGTGTGCGGTCGCAGAAAGCGAAGTTCATGCGGCGGCGCGATCGTTGCCGGGTTGCCCAGAAGTCATCAATCTGGAACCGATGTGTTTGGCCGATGTCTTCGAGTGCATCCGGCTGGTCGGTCAAGCAACCCAACGGACATCTGAGACCGAAACGTACATCGCGTCATTGCAATCGAGAGTCGATGCGGTGGTGAATCGAACGGGCGACCTGAACGAGCGGCCAAAGACGCTTCTGTTGGAGTGGATCGACCCGCCGTTTAGCGCAGGACACTGGAGTCCCGAGTTAGTTCAAATGGCCGGCGGTAAGGAAGCGATCGGAGTTGCCGGAAAGAGGAGCGAAACGACCGCATGGGAGAAAATCGTCGCGGCCGATCCGGAGGTGATGATCATCGCCTGCTGCGGTTTTGATGTTGCGCGTGCGATGCAGGATTTTCCGATCTTGACCGCCTATCCCGGTTGGGAGTCGCTGCGTTGCGTTCAGTCGAAACGTGTTTACGTCGCTGATGGCTCCGCTTACTTCAACCGACCGGGACCACGATTAGTCGAAAGTCTCGAGTTGCTCGCGGCGGCGATGCATCCGAGCGTTCATCCCGTTCCAAAGGGTCTAACGCCATTTCATCAACCGCTGTGATCATTTGCATGCGTTGATCGAAAGTCGCAGAAACTGAACACTCTGAGTTACTTTCGCAGCGACTTGTTCTTCAAGATTCGCGTCGTGCTCTTTGCGTTTTCGATTCGGATGGGCGTGCCGCCACCGTTGATCAACCCGAATTGATATTCGGATTCTTTTAGCTTTTCGACCGTCGCGAAAACACTGTCCCGTTTATCGATCGGCTCAAGATCGAAAGCCGAAACAATCGATCCCGTGCCAGATGAGATGGCCGTAGAAAGTTTTGCATTCTTGGGAAGTGTCAGTTTGATGTAGCCGTTGTAGGATTCAAAATCGAGTTTGGCGTCGGGTGATAACTTGTCAAAGCTCACTTCCAAACTGCCATTGCGACTGTATGCGGTAGCACCTCCGGAAATCCCCAGCAGGCTGATGTCGTCGTGCTGGCTTTCGGCATCGACTTGACCTTCAATGTTCTCAATCTTTAGGTACCCGTAGTAATAATTGTCGATCTCGAGATTGCTTTGTCGCGGCACCTTGATCCGTAGATTCAGGTTGTAGTCGTAGTTGTAAGTATCCAGCTTGACTGAGTTATCTTCTGCACTCACGTCGAAGTCATAGTTGGGGGCAAAGAGCGTTTTCGCCTCACCTTTCTTCGTCAATTTGCTCATCGGGTTGAGAACTTCTATCACGACTTCGGAGCTGTTGTGGCCGGTGACTTCGACGAACCCACGGTTGATGTCGACGATGAGTTTTCCTACTTGATCCGGATTTGGAAACGTGCCACGGATCTCTCTAAAGACAGCGGGATCCTTGCTGATCGACGTTGTGAACGTTTCCTTGTCGACAGAGTCGGTTTCCGCCGTTGACCTAACGCCACCGACTTCGTTGTCATTCCAAATGACGGGCATGGCAAATACGAAGAAACTGAAAAAAGCGATCACGACAAAACTCCCAACAGCGAGAAGCAAACGAGGAACTGGAAAACTTGGCTGGCTTGGTGGTTTCATCAATTCGACCGGCAGCGGTTTGTGCTGCGGTTGGTTGACGTGGGCTAACGCATCTTCAAGCCATCGAACGGTTTGGTCGGCGGAAGGGCGTTCCTCTGGATCTTTCGCATGCAGTTTGTCTATCAGCACATCCAACCATTCGGGAAACTCAGGATTGAGCTGACGAACGGGAATCGGTTTCGTGTCGATGATTCGGCGAATCACCCCATAGGTGGTTTGCGCTCGAAACGGTGCGTGACCGGCTGCCAAGGCGTACAGGACGCTGCCGAGTCCGAACAAGTCGCTGCTAAACCCAATCACTTCACCGCGGGCCTGTTCAGGCGACATGTACTCGGGCGTTCCGGTAATGGTCCCGCTGCGAGTCATGGTGGCATCATCGATAGCGCGAGCTAAGCCGAAGTCAGCCAGCATGGCTTTTTCGACACCCTCTGCCACCAAAATGTTGGACGGTTTGATGTCACGGTGAATCACGCCCTGACGATGAGCAGCAGCCAAGGCAGCAGCGATCTGATAACCGATCCTTAGCAATTCAGTGAGGCTGCTGGGACCATTGCGGTCGATTCGACGCTGCAGCGATTCTCCCTTCACGAGCGGCATGACGAGGTACGGTACGTCGCGAAACTCAGAAACTGAATGGATGGCGACGACATTGGAATGCTGAATGGCGGCCGCAGCCTTCGCTTCTCGCTCGAACCTCACGCGAGCGACGCCGCTCGACGCGAGCGACGGGTTCATGACTTTCACTGCAACGATTCGGTCCAGTGTCGGATCCTCAGCTTTCAAAACGACGCCCATCGCGCCGCTGCCAATCACTCCGATGACTTCAAAGCTTCCTAACCGTCCCATCGATTTGGGATCGTCTGTGGGGCCCAGAAGTTCGAGCACTTGACGCGTGGAAAGGGGCAATGAAGCGGTCGTTTGATGAATCTCATTGAGAGTCGGTGACGGTCCCAACATCTTGCCTGCCTGCTGCCAGTGCACATCGTCCGCGGCGAGACGCTGAAGCGATTCGGCGCACGTGCTGCATTCATCCAAATGTTGCGTTAACACTTGCTCATCGCGGTCAGCCAAATTGCCGTTGAGAAAGTCAGTCAATTGATCGGGAGTGAGGTGGGTCTGTTTCATCGATAGCTCTCTTCCAATTCGGAAACGATCGCTGACAAGCGTTTCATGACACGACTGCGAGCGGCGTACACGGTGCCCACCGACTTTCCCAACTCGCGGGCAGCATCCGCACTGCTCATGCCATCGACGGTTGTCAGCTCAAACGCTTTCCAAGTGGCAGGATCAACATCTGTGCGAACGATCTCGGAGGCACGGAGATAGAGCTGACGTTGGTATTCGGTGTCGAGCACGGACTCATCGTTCGGATTGTCCGGAGACTGCTCGAGCAAGTTTTCCAACTGGCTGCCGGCACATCCTTCGCGGCGATGCAGCCGTGCGATCGCATTCAACGTCGCGTTCCGTGAAACGCGCCGAAGCCAGTGTCGAAACTTCGCATCTGGATTCGATTTCTCCCAGTTACCAATCGCGTTCGCAACACTTATCAACACCGTTTGAACCAGGTCCATCGCATCGTCATGCTGCAGGCCACGTGAGACAGCGACACGATAGATCACAGGTTGATACAGGGAGACAAATTCCTCCCAGGCCTCGTGATTCTTCGGGTCACGAATGGTCAGCAGCAAGCTGGCACGCGTTTCGGGCAGGTCGTCGGTCAAGGTGAGTGATCGGAGGTGGGGAGATTGAGTTGTGAAATGAACGCGGTGGCGTGGAACCAAGGCGTTTCACTGAGTTAAACAAGTGCCACAGCGGAATCTGACACGAAAATGAAAAAAAGATGATCGCCGGGCGAACCTGGATCGCTCTCCCTCGGAGCCTCCGGGTGAGTCGGACGCTTAGACGGCCGGAAAGAGAGGAAGTGTGAAGTTCGAATAGGTTTCTTTCAAACTTCGCAAATCACGCTTCGCCTTCGAGCTTTTGCCGGTTCACTCACCGTGCAGGCAGTGTCGATTTGCCATGCTGATGCCGCTGACGATTGCTCCGACGATCCCGACAAATCCTTGGTCGGTGCCACACAGAAAAACATTCGGCAAGTGCGTCGTTCCATCCAGCTGCTTGTCGGGGGCACCGTAGACCGCCCCGTTATCGTGCCACGTAAACCGGCGAATTGTCTTGGGCGTAAACACATCCGTGTCGATGACGTATCGTCGAAAGTCGGGCATGAAACGGACGGCTGAAGCGATTGCCTCGTCGTACTGCTCCACTTTCGCCGCACGGTATTTCTCTTCGGGTAACGCGCACCAACGATCATGATTCGCCAGCGTGGTGAGGCGAATGACACCGTCGGGCAACTCACCTTCTTCCGAATCATAGATGTAATTGTTAGGTGAGCAGATCACGCCGGTACGAGCGTCACAGAGACTTGTGTCCGGGCGTTTCCAATGAAACGTTGGACTGTCGTTGTAAAAGACGATCGTGCGATCAAAGTCGAATTCCGTTGGCTTCCGATCGAGGATCGATATCGACTCGATGAATGATAACTTGCCGGCCTTGGCAACCTCGACGTTCGTGATGTCGTCGCACATCCGCATTGTTTCGACGTTGCCGGCGGAAGAAAGGATTCGTTTGCCTTCTAATTCCGTTCCATCGTCAAGGACGACGCCCTGAGCCCGACCATCTTCAATATGAATCTTTGAAACGCCGCTACGCAATTTCAGTTCGCCACCCAAACCGCGGAATCGACGGACGAGGTTCTTCAAGATCACTCGCACGCCTTTGAACGGTCGACCAAAGCCTTCCAAGTAACAGGCGCGAAACATAATGCAGAACTGGCCGAAGTCCATGTCGTCTTCACGCGCGTTTCCGTACCACATCAAAGGACACAGCAGCATCTCGATCAGCAACGGATCACTTAGGTGTTCGGCCATGACTTCACGCGCTGACCGCATGAAATTCGGATCGCCCCCGTCCATGTCGCTGTAGTCGAGCAGTGAATTACAGAGCGAACGAAAACCATCCGCTTGTCCCGGGAAGTGTTCTGCAATCTCCGATTCCAAGAGTTGGATGTCGTTGTTGAAGTCGAGGGAGACATCTGGAAACCGGATCGACGATCCGACTTGTTCGGCGAGTTTGAAGTCTTCCCATTTAAAGCGGAGTTGCCGAATCAATTTTGCCAGCGGACCGCGTTTTGTGCCCTTCCGCGCGAAGTTGGTCATCGCGTGCAGGCCAACGTCGTAATCTCGACCGCCCATTCGGTAAAATGAATTGAGTCCGCCGATGGTGTAATGACGCTCAAGAATGCAGACGCGCTGGTCGAAATGCGCGAGTCGGATGCCGGCAGCCAATCCACTCATGCCGGCGCCGATGATGATCGTGTCGTAGGGGGCACTCATCTGGGACAGGATAAGTCAAGGCTCTGGAATCGACAACGAGTTGCGTCTAGCATCTGAAAGGTTGTTTTCCGGCCCTCGATTGACAGGGGTTTTGGCGTGTCTCTGGCACGTTGAGCGTCTGAGCATGCGGATCGCCTGCCTTTCGGCAAGCTTTGAAGATCCACTGAGGTCAAACAGAGAGAAGAGTGAATGAGTAAAACGCGATTTGTCTTGGTGGGTGGTTTCCTGGGCGCCGGAAAAACGACATTGATTGGGCAACTGGCTCGGCGCTACATGCAAGCTGGGAAAAAGGTCGGGATCATCACCAACGATCAAGCAGACGATCTGGTGGACACCCAAAATCTGCGTTCGCAGGGATTCGATGTCGGGGAAGTTTCGGGAGCTTGTTTCTGTTGCAGCTTTGATGACTTGGTAGCGACGGCAGATCGTCTAGCGGGTGAAGATGCCCCGGACGTGATTCTTGCTGAGCCGGTCGGCAGCTGCACGGATTTGGTGGCGACGGTGATCCTACCGTTACAGCAATTGCTCGGTGACCGATTTGAGCTGGCTCCATTTGGTGTGTTACTGAAGCCGTCCCATGGAAAGATGATCCTGAAAACGGGAGAAACCGCTCGCAGTGGCTTTTCGCCGCAGGCCGAGTACATCTTTCGCAAGCAGCTCGAAGAAGCCGATTATCTGATGATCGGTCGCAAGGACCAGCTGGCGTCGGACGCTGTTGACGATTTACGCGACGCGTTGGCTTCTGTAGCTCCCGACGTTCCCGTTGTCGCCGTCAGTCCCAAAGAGGGAGACGGAGTGGAGGAGGTCTTGGGCTACATCGAGTCTCCGATGGCGGCCGGACAACGTTTGCTCGAAATTGACTATGACGTCTACGCCGATGGTGAAGCCGAACTCGGTTGGGTGAATCTCTCATCGCATTGCATGGCGAACAAACCCATCGATTTAGATTCGTTTGCTGCATCGCTGGTCGGTTCTCTTGGAAAACAGATCGCGTCGGAAGGCGGGCAGATTGCTCACGTTAAAGTGTCGATCCTTGGGGGCGATGCGCAAGCCGTCGCAAATGTCGTCAGCAATGAAAGTGGTGTTGATGTTGGGTTGGCTGCTGAGCGCGAAGTCACCGGTCCACTGCAAGTGATTGTCAACGCACGCGTTGCGATCGATCCAACGTTGTTGGAAACGGTATGTCGGGACCACGTTCAACAGATAGCCGACAGCTACGAAGCGTCGGTCGAATCCGTGACCGCGTTTTCGCTGCGTCCTGGAAGACCAACGCCAACGCATCGCGTTACGAGCTAAACCGTTCGAGCTAGCGGTCCTTGCGACGTGGCCACCATTGGATAAATGGGCTCAGGCATACCGGACCGTGCCCGAACCTTCGACGATCTTTCCGACGGGGAAACAGGGAACGCCAGCCTGTTCTATCTGCGATGCGATGCTGGCAGCATAGAACTCGCTGACCACGGCTGTCATGCCGATTCCCATGTTAAAGACGCGTCGCATTTCGGCCGTCTCGACGTTTCCGGTCTCTTGCAGCCATCGAAAGATCGCAGGGATCTCCCAGCTGGATGGATCGATGATTGCGTCGACGTTCTTCGGCAGAACACGATCCAAGTTTTCTTCGAATCCGCCACCGGTAATGTGAGCGAGCCCGTGAAGCACTTGCTTGACTCGGTAGTGCGATAAGACGCTGCGAATCGCGTGTGTGTAGATACGAGTTGGTGCCAAGCAAGCCTCTGCAAGCGTTTTGCCGTCTAACAAAGCAGGCTGATCGTTCCATTGAAGTCCGGCATCTCGGATCACTTTTCGCACCAGTGAAAAACCATTGCTGTGCAGTCCACTGGAAGCGAGTCCTAAAACGACATCGCCTTCGGAAATCTGTTTGCCATCGATCAATCGTCTTCGTTCGACAACGCCAACGGCGAAACCGGCCAAGTCATAGTCGTCTTCACCGTACATGTCGGGCATGATGGCGGTCTCACCTCCGAGCAACGCCATATCACCCAATACGCAACCGTCACTGATCCCCTGGACGATCTTTTCCAAACGATTCGGATCATCTCTCCCCATCGCGACGTAGTCGAGAAAGAAAAGGGGTTCTGCACCGGTGCAGAGCAGGTCGTTCACGCACATCGCGACCAAGTCGACACCGACGGTTTCGTGATGGCTGGTTTGCTGGGCGATTTTGAGCTTCGTCCCAACGCCATCGGTTCCGCTGACGAGAACAGGGTCTTGGTAGTTTCGTGCGAACAGTTTGCCGGCAAAGTCGAGTTGAAAGAGCCCCGCGAATCCACCGTCGCTCGGGATCACGCGCGGACTGTGCGTGCGGTGCATCAACCTGGGTAGCCGGCTCATCGATTCGGCGTAGACATCGAGATCAACGCCGGCGGCTTTATAGGTTGCGGACATCGTTCACTTGGGCACAGGGACAGACGGGAGGCGTTCGAGTCGAACTGAGATGAGTCGAACGACGCCATCATCATGTCGACGGATGTTTCGCTTTACCAGCCCGACGAAACGCGATACCGATGGAGGCCGGTTGTGCTGCACCTGAAAAGTCGTGCTAATCCGCAATTCAGGCAAGGATTGTTGAAATCGGTAACCCGGCTTTGCATGGAAATTCAAAGCCCACAGCGAGAGCGAGGGATCGGTCTCTCGCTGACTCATCAGGTTGCCTGTAGGTCGTTTGAAGTCTGAAAGGACGCATTCGAACTGCTTCCGTCAGCTCTCCCAGAGGGTTCGGAGGGAGCGTGATCCGGTTCGCAAACCGGTAAAGACCGGAATCGGAACCGTTAGGATTAGTGCAGCGGAAAATGGTGTCTCGCTAGTGTTTTCACGCGGCATTCGGTGCCGGATGCGTCTAGCAGATTCGCTATTCTCCGGACCGAAAACGCTTTAAAAGGTGGATTTGCACCAAGCGTTACAGTTTCGCTTACCCATTTGGGAGGCTTCTCCGCTACGTAATCGCCAATCGTCGTCCTGGTCGCCGGTCGACTGAGAATTCTGGCCTGGAAGAGTGGTTGACCCGTCATGGCACAACCTCCGTGGTAGGTTTCCTTCAGCGGTCCGATACCGAGCTATTCGTCTGAAGGTTCGGAATCGCGGTGTAGAAAACCGCACGAAAACGATCATTTGCAGCTTCTGCTGACGAAAGTCAATTGCGGAAGACAACGATCGTCCCCGAGGTCAGTTGGTTACTCGCAAGGAGCTTCCGCCATATGCTGATGCGACATCCGTGTCCCACCCTACAGTTCGCCTATCAGCCGCCCTTCGGAGCACGGCTGCACGAGACCGGCGTCCAGTTTTCGGTCTTCAGCCGTTCCGCCACCGCCATGCGTTTGTTGCTTTACAACAAAGTCAACGATCGCGAGCCGGCAGAGATCATTGAATTCGATCGTGATTCCGATCGATGGGGCGATGTCTGGAGCCTGCAGGTTCCAGGGATCGACAAAGGTCAGCTTTATCATTTTCAAGCGAGTGGCCCTTGGGATCCCGATCGCGGTCACCGCTTTGATTCAACCGCGCGTTTGATTGACCCCTACGCTCAAGCACTCGCCGGTGAATTTCAAAAATGCAAAGACGGTGTGATCCGACCTCCGAAATGCGTCGTGGTCGATGACGAGTTTGATTGGGAAGGCGATCGGCACATTCGCCGCGACATCAGCGAGTCGGTGATCTACGAGATGCACGTCCGCGGCTTCACCAAGAGTCGTACGGCAAAAGTGAAAGCACCGGGCACCTATCTGGGAGTGATTGAAAAGATCCCGTATCTCCAGTCACTCGGCGTCACGGCCGTTGAGTTGATGCCGGTCAACGAGTTTCCGATCAAAGACATATACGGAAACCGAATGGAACGGCCCAACTATTGGGGTTACGACCCGATGGCGTTCTTCTCGCCACATCGTGGCTACGCGCATGATCGAACGCCAGGTGCGCAAGTACGCGAATTCAAAGAGATGGTCAAAGCACTTCATGCAGCCGGCATCGAAGTGATCTTGGATGTCGTGTTCAACCACACGTGCGAAGGTAACGAGCGAGGTCCGACGTTGTCGTTCAAAGGACTTGAAAACCAAGTCTATTACATCCTCAGCGAAGGCAAGCACTACTGCAATTACAGCGGCTGCGGAAACACGATCAACGGAAATCACCCAGTTGTTCGAGAAATGATTTTTCATTGCCTTAGACACTGGGTGCACAACTATCACATCGATGGTTTTCGTTTCGACTTGGCCAGCATCTTGAGCCGTGATCGCAACGGGAATCTGATCCCCAATCCACCGATGGTGGAGCTGATTGCCGAGGATCCTCTTCTCGCGGACACCAAGATCATCGCGGAAGCATGGGACGCCGCGGGTGCCTATCAAGTCGGTTCGTTTGGCAACCATCGCTGGGCCGAATGGAACGGTCGTTACCGAGATGACGTTCGTGGATTTTGGCGGGGCGACAGCGGAACGCTCGGTGCTTTGGCGACTCGGTTAGCCGGCAGCAGTGATCTGTACGAGCATGACGGTCGACCTCCGTTTTGCAGTATCAATCTGATCACCAGCCACGACGGCTTCACCATGAACGACTTAGTGTCGTACAAGGAAAAGCACAACTCGGCCAATGGTGAGAACAACTGCGACGGCGACAATCACAACATCAGTGACAACTATGGAGCTGAAGGTCCGACCCGCAAAAAAGCGATTAACACGATTCGGACGCGGCAAATCAAAAACATGCTCAGCACGTTGATGCTCAGTCAGGGCGTCCCGATGTTGGTCAGCGGAGATGAGATTCGCCGCACACAAAAAGGCAACAACAACGCCTATTGTCAAGACAACGACACGAGCTGGTTCGATTGGCGGTTGGTGGAAAAGAACGCGACGATGTTGCGATTCGTTCAGGGGCTGATCCAGTTCCGACGAACACAACCGACGGTTCGGCGAACAAGTTATCTGACGGGAATGCCCGTCGATGGCCGTATGATTCCGGACGTTTCATGGTACGCCCCCAATGGTGATCACTTGGATTGGGGCCAACATGAATTGGCAATGATGGCGTATATCTCCGCCCCCAGTCGGATGGACGATCCCGAAGGGCTCGGTCGTGACATCGTGCTCATGTTTAACAGCACGGGCCAAGTGCGCGACTTCCAGATTCCCTCGGTTGGGAAAGGCATGCGTTGGAGTCTATTTGTTGATACCGCGGCGGAATCGCCTGAGGACATCTATCCTGAATTGGATGGCCCCGTCGCTGGCGGCAATGCGATCAACATGCCGCATCACTCGTTGAAAGTGTTTGTCAACCAGGTCTGATTTTTTTAGCTGCGATGTCGCGCCGCGGTGATTCTTAGCAAGATTGACCCGTCCGTGTTGCTCGATCAACACAGGCGGGTCTGCAAGGGCAAACGCGACACTTTGTAGCCGAATGAGCGTCGCACTCAGGCTCCTCTTGCCAGATTCTGGCGAATCGCGAACACTAGGCGTTGTCTTGAGGATCGATCGGACGGAGTTCCGACGGTCCGGTCAGTGCGTTCCATTGACCCTCCCTGAGATTTAGACGCGCCGGTTGGAGGACATCAGCGATGCCGATCAGCTTGCGTGGTACACCTTTGATGTTGGAAATCACCGCATGAATCCTTTGGCTCATCAGATGGCCGCCGGTGGCTTAAGCGAGCAGGAGCTGCAGGCCAGCCACTCGTATCAAAGCTATCAGCGTCAACGACAATTAACGCTTGGCGACCTGCTGCTAGAAAACCGCATTGTCTTTTTGCAGGGCGAGATCCACTACGGAAATGCAAATGAATTGGTGATGAAACTGCTGTATCTGCAGAGTGAGAATCGCCGCAAAGACATTCATTTCTACATTAACAGCCCCGGTGGCAGCGTTACCGCGACACTGGCGATTTACGACACCATGCAAATGCTGTCGTGCTCGGTCGCCACCTACTGCGTAGGAGAAGCTTGCAGTGGAGCGGCGGTCTTGCTGGTCGGAGGTAGCAATGGAAAACGGTACTGTTTGCCAAACGGCCGCGTCATGATGCATCAGCCGATGGGTGGTGTTGGCGGACAAGTCAGCGACATCGAAATTCAAGCAGCGGAAATGTTTCGTTACCGCGATGTCTTGAACAAGATCATCAGCAAGCACTCCGGTCAGTCCGTCGAAAAAATCGCGGAAGATACCGATCGCGACTTTTTCCTGAGTGCCGAAGAAGCGAAAGAATACGGGCTCGTCGACGACATTTTGACGAAGCCACTTAATGAAGGCGAAGACGACGATTGATCGTTCGTGGTCGCTTTCGTTTTCCCTGAACAACTCCCTTCTGGAATTATCACGCCGATGCCTGTCATTCCTTACGTCGTCGAAAAAAGTGGTCGCGAAGAACGTGTTTACGACATCTACAGCCGGCTGCTGAAAGATCGAATCATCTTTCTGGGTCAGCAGGTCGACGACCAGATTTCCAACTCGTTGGTCGCCCAGATGCTGTTCCTGCAGTCGGATGACCCGAAAGCGGATATTCATCTGTACATTAACAGCCCGGGTGGAAGTATCACGGCCGGGATGGCGATCTACGACACGATGCAGTTTGTTTCGTGCGACGTGGCGACCTACTGCATCGGCCAAGCGGCATCGATGGGTGCAGCGTTGCTAACAGCCGGTGCAAAAGGCAAACGTTTCGCCTTGCCCAACGCTCGAATCATGATTCACCAGCCGCTCGCTGGAATGCAGGGAACGGCACGTGAAGTCGAGATTCACGTCGAAGAGCTGCGACGCATCAAGCAGCGTATGAACGAATTGATGATCGAGCACACCGGTCACTCGCTCGAGAAGATCGAGAAAGACACGGACCGCGACCGCTTCATGTCGGCTGACGAAGCGTGCGAGTACGGCTTGATCGATAAGGTCGTTAAGCAACTCGGCGTTGACGAAAAGTCATAACGCAATCGAGGGTCGCAACTCGGGTGCGGTGCACGCCCCCGAGCTTGGTTGTTGGACCGGATCTCGGTCGTTCAAACGTCCAGCCTCCTACGAATCGAGGCCATGTGACCACGGCGAATCATGACGGGCTGATACGGCGAATCATGACTGGCTGAGCGCTGCGACGAGATGATCCACCTCTTCTCGCGTGTTGTAGTGCACGAGCCCGATGCGAACCATCCCTTCGGGTTCGACTCCTAGACGCTCGGTCAGCGGCAAGGCGTAGTAGTTGCCGTGCCACACAAAGACTCCTTTTGACGCCAAGTAAGCGGCCAGTTCTTTTGGTTTGTGATCCGCATGGGTTAGCGATAGCGTGGGACAACGTTCGTTGGATCTGGCCGGATCGGTGATGCCCCAGACTTTCACTTTCGGGTTCTCAGCCAAGCCCTCCAGAAGTGGTTTCAGGATCGCGTGCTCATATTCGGTGACGCGATCAAACGATCGCACCAAGGCTGCCCGGCGGTCGAGCTCGCCATCCGAGTCTTTTCGGCCAATGTCGGCGAGGTAATCGATCGCCGCGAGTGTTCCGGACAAGCACGCGAAGTTCTGAGTTCCTGTCATCCACCGACCGGGCAAGTCATCCGGCGACGGCCTCAGTTTGTAAGGTTGGGTCGACTCCAGAAGCTCGCGTCGACCGTACAGAATGCCAACATGTGGGCCAAAAAATTTGTACGCACTGCAGGCCAGGAAATCACAGCCCCAGTCTTCGACGTCGATCAGTGCATGTGGCGCGTAATGAACAGCATCCAGAAAACTGAGCGCACCGGCTTCTCGCGCCCAGCCGCAGATTTGCTTGACCGGATTGATCGTTCCCACCGCGTTGGATGCGCAGCCGACCGCAACCAAGCGGGTTTTTTCGTTGATCGCGTCGGCGTATTGGTCCAACAGCAGTGTGCAATCGGATGGGTCGAAATCGATGTAACGCACCGTTGCACCAACGTCACGAGCGGCCAGGACCCACGGCGAAAAGTTGGCATCATGTTCCAGCCGTGAAACAACGACCTCATCACCAGCTTGCCAAGTTAAAGCCAAAGCGCGAGATAGCGCGAGGGTCAGAGTCGTCATGTTGGCACCAAATGCGATCGTGTCCGGATCGGGCGCACCGACGAATGCAGCCGCCGCACGATGCGCTTCATCGACGACTTGATCGCTTTCAATGCTCGTGTGAAACACGCCGCCGTGATTGGCATTGTGATGAGAAAGGTAATGGGAAATCGCGTCGATCACGCTTTGCGGAACTTGCGTTCCCGCGGGGCCATCAAAATAGACAGCGGTTCGGTTCTCGACTTGTTTTGAAAGTGCTGGGAACTTGCCGCGAAGTTCGGTGATCTCCAATTCGGTCAGCATCAATGCTGTCTCCTGGTGCTGGGCTATTTTTCGCCGGGCTATTTTTCGCTGGGCGATTTTTCGAGAGGTTTCGGTTCCATCGGTGCAACGCACTTGCGGATCGCCGTGAATTGGCCTTGCTCTCTTTCCAGCACAGATTCTACGGTCCCGAGCTGAGGGTGAGAATTCTCCGCCGCAAGGACCGACGTATGCTTTCCCGGCTTCACTCATTTCAAATCATCGTAATGTTCGCCATCGTCGTGATGGTGTCGTTGGGTGCTGGGTGCAGTCACAATCCGTATTTGGCCGGCCCCAATTGGCAGGTACCGCAAACCGCGACAGTGAATACGGTTGATGCACAGATAGCTGAATTGAATCGTCGCGTGCAGTTGCTCGATGACAACAATCGTCAACTGCACACTCAGTTGGCTCAGAGCGAGCAACAGACGCAAGTCTTCCGAGATGAAGCGGAGCTGTTGCGGACGCAATTGGCGGACGTTTCTCAGCGTCTGCAATCAACGACCATTGCTGCCCGCGATGCGGAGCAGCGTGTTCGCGGCATGCAGGCCTCGTCGCAACAACGCGGTGGCGCGTCGATCGTGCCTAACACCAATCTGTCGCAGCTTGCCGCTCGGTTGAACACAGGCGGAATGCCTGTGCTTCAAGATGGTGACGTGATTCGCATCGTCATTCCATCGGATCGACTATTCCAGCAAGGTTCCGCGCAGTTGCTGCCTTCGGCTTCGCAAGTACTCGACCCGATCGCGTCGCAGCTGTTATCCGTTTTCCCCCGACAGCGGATCGCCATTGAGGCCAACACCGACAACTCGACTCTTTATGGCGGTTCGGTCGCGACCAGCCACCAACTGACATCGGCTCAATCTGGAGCCGTCTTGGAGTTGCTGACGCGCCGGAATGGCATGCCCATCCAACAGCTTTTCACCGTCGCTCAAGGAGCGAGTCTGCCACGCCAATCCAACGACACGCCGGCCGGACGTGCCGCAAATCGCCGCGTTGAATTGGTGATCTATCCCGAGACAATGTAGGCGCTGGGATTGGTCGAGAAGTCTGAGTTGTGAAGTTCGAAGTTCGAATCGGTCGCAGAGCTTCGCACATCCATTTTTCTTATGACTGGATTCGCGCGGCGGGATCGTGGACAATCTTGCCCGTGGACAATCTTGCCTGGCTGGAATTCCTTCTCGTACGCTCGCTTTTGCACTCTCAACAGGTAAATCGCTATGAGTCTCCGCCGTCCCTTGCGAAGCGAATCGTTGGAGAGTCGTCGTTTGTTGGCGGCCGGATTGAATCTCGACGACTTGCTGGCCGAGATTCCCGCCAATATCTCTCCGGCACAGATCGAGTCATTCGAGCAAATCCGCGAGGCAGTCGATCAGCAGGGTTTGGCCAACCCAGTCGAGGGTTTGCCGCTGTTCGCTCCCCTCGTCTATCCAGGTCTCCGGTATGGACCTGACCTCGTCCAGGAATTTGGCGACTGGCTGTTCGTCGTTGACCAAGACCATTTTAGAGGTGAAGCAGGCAGCTTGCTGGTTTTTCAGCGTGATGCGGACGACGGGCTTGAGTTGATCGAGGCGATCAAGGTCGGCGTTCACATTGACCAGATGTTTGTGCAAGACGATCAAGTGGTGCTGATCGGCAATCGATTCGACTACCGGATTTTGGCGACTGATATCGCGAACACGACCGATGTCTCTCAACTCGGCGCCGATTGGCTCGGTCCCGTCCCCCGGTTCCCGCAAACCGCGGCGATCACGATCGGCCTCGGTGATGACGTCACCGTCATCCGTCAGGAGTTGAAAGGACTTTCTCACGAGATCCATGCCAATGAGGATCAGTTGGTTGTGGTTTCAACCACCAGCGAACCGTTTTACCCCGTGCCGACCGGATCGCCGGAAGGAGAAGTATGGAGTACGGATCTGTTTCCACGGCCGCGAATCGCTGGACTGGTGACGACCTACCAAATCACTCCGAGCGGATTGCAGGAAACAGACTC
Source organism: Planctomycetota bacterium (assembly GCA_039179795.1). GTDB lineage: Bacteria > Planctomycetota > Planctomycetia > Pirellulales > Pirellulaceae > Rubripirellula. The sequence goes on from JBCDEM010000046.1 coordinate 35,580, forward strand.
AACGAAGATTCCGCTTTACGGGACGACCGTCTTGGCGGGAGATGATTTCTATGTTGCCAGTTCGCAATCACAAGCGATCAATGATCTCTACCCGCCCGCGTCCGTTGCCGATGGCGTCGGTCAGCTCGGTGTCGTTGTTTCATCCGACCGACTGTTACCGCCAACGGTTTCGGTCAGTCGTTACGCGTTAGGCGACGAAGGCATTCGCGAAGTCGAGACAATCGATCTGGGGTCGGGGTACCTAATGGATTTTCAGGTGGCCGAAGATGGCTTAACCGGAATCGCTACCTTCGTTGACCGATTCGCATCGGAGGCCAGCACCACTCTCGTCCTGTTGGATCTGTCCAGCGAGACGATTTCGATCTTCGATTCGATCCGCTTGGACGGCGATTATTGGAGGCTGGAGACGGAGGGCACCGACGTTGCCGTGCTGCGAAATTGGCGAGAAAACGCCTTGGTGATCGTCGATACCGACCAAAGCATCGACGTTGATTCGCAGAATCGCATTCGCAAGGTTGATCTGCCGGAGCAACTCTTCGTCGATTACTCATCGCTGAGAATGGGAGATGATTTGGTCCTGCGGGCACGTGCAAGGCCGTCGACTCCTTCGGGCGATGACGCCGCAACAACGCAGTCAGCGGAGCCGGAGTCGATATTGATCGTTGTTTCGTTGTCCGAAGCACGTGTGGTCTCCAGCACGCCGCTGCCCGATGTCATGCGTTGGGGTTGGCATGAGGACTTGTTTGAAATCGATCAAGCAACGCGTCGATTCGCACTGGTTGCTTGGTCCAATGGGGACACAAATGGTGACCCGAGCGGTGATCCGAACGGTGGTGACACAGCCGAGAGCGAGTGGCTGCCAACACCGGACCTGCAGTTTGTTTTTGGTCGATTGGATGATTCGGGTGAATTCCAAGTCGACGGGGCGATTCCCATCAACGATTGGCGTGAAGTGGACGCGAATGCGGAGCGTCTTATTGTCCGGACGCCCAATCAGCTGGAGGAATACGATTGGCAGAGTGTCGATGAGCCGGTCGTCACACCACTGCCACGTCCCGTGCCGCCAATCGAAGCGATCGATGATCGTCTCCGCTTGCGAGACAGCGGGACGGACCACACCCTGCATGTTCTCGCGAACGATCTGATTTACTCGCAAACGGAAGTGCGGCAGGTTGAGATCGTTGAGCTTCAGGGCGCTCCGGACGGAGCCGAGATCGTCAACGGACGGAGCGTGCGTCTGCCGGCGGAGGCCCTGGAAAGCGTGGATCGAATCACCTTTGATTACGTAATCAGCGACGGCGAACAAACTTCTCAGGCGACGGTCACGATCAAAGTGATGCCGACGCGGGTCAATGATCCACGCGATTCCACCGCCGATGGCGAGGTGACTGCCCATGATGTTTTGGTCGTAATTAATTTCTTGGCTAAGTATGGCTCGACAGACCTGGATGCTTTACCGGAAAAGCTGGGCATACAGATGCCGGAGTTTGACGAAGTGATCCCGGCAGAACTTGACGCCATGATGCGTTACGACACCGACGCCAACGGAAGCATCACTGCTCACGATGCTCTCTATGTCATCAACCAGCTCGGCCGAATCGTTGGCACTTCGGATTCGGCATCGGATGAAGATGAAGATGAGGAGCGAGCCTTCGTTGGAGAAAATCCGGCGTCGATCGCAGATCGCCAGCGATCGGACAAGATTTAGACGCCAAGATACGCTCCGCCTTTCCCAGAGGTTCGAGGTCGCAGAGAGTCGGGTTCGCGGGGAGTCGGGTTCGCGGGGAGTCGGGTTCGCGGGGAGTCGGGTTCGCGGGGAGTCGGGTCGATTGGCCCAGCGAGTGTGACAACGCAGGACTGGGGCGAAAACGCAACGCACGACTTTCGTCACGCAGAATTGGGCGAAAACGGCGAATTTGGCGGCAGACTGGCACTCCTTCGGAAAGGTGCCAATTCCACTTAACCAAGACGACGAAAATCCATGGACGACATTGTCTGGCACGATCACACCGTCACACGTCAACAACGCGAAGAAAGGCTCGGGCAGCGTGGCCGAGTGGTTTGGTTCACCGGACTGAGCGGATGTGGCAAAAGCACCATTGCCAACGAATTGGATCGGCAGCTTCAGGAAGCCGGTCGCGCGACGATGTTGCTTGATGGAGACAACATTCGGCACGGCTTGTGTGCTCCCCCTGACCTGCTGGTCGAGGAGCACGGGGAGGCATTCGCCGACCGGTTTGGGCTGGGGTTTGCCGAAATTGACCGGGAAGAGAACATTCGCAGAATCGGTTCGGTCGCGGCCCTGATGGCCTCCGCCGGGCTAATGACGTTGACCGCCTTCGTCAGCCCTTACCGGCGTGACCGCGATCGTGTGCGAAAGCTGGTCGAGTCTGCCGGATCTGCGGGTGATTTCGTCGAAGTCTTTGTAGATACGCCGCTGGATGTATGCGAGCGTCGCGATCCGAAAGGGCTGTACAAGAAAGCAAGAGCCGGCGAAATCAAGCATTTCACTGGGATCAGCGATCCATACGAAGCCCCGGCCAACGCCGAAATCGTGATTGTCGGAGGCGACGATCGCACGCCGGCGGACCAAGCCGACGAAGTCCGGCAGAAACTAGGGCTCTAGCCGAGAGCTGGATTTTGCCGAACGGCCGCGCCGATCCAGCCGCTGACGCTGCTCGAACCCTCCCGAAAATCCCCTCGGCCAGGAATGGAACGCTTGGGATTGAATCGGGCATCGAAATGAATCGGGCAACCGGCATCAATCTGCCGTTGCGTTACGGTCAGTTGGCGGTAAACTACCGGCCATTCATGTGAACAAAATACGACGTAATTGAATTTAGAAACGAATGACGATCTCGAACGAGCGAAAGACCGAGGTAATCGGCGAACATCGAAAATCCGACGCTGATACTGGCTCGCCCGAGGTGCAAATTGCCATCTTGACGGAGCGGATTAACGGATTGACCGAGCACATGCGGACTCACCGCAAGGATTACGCTTCCCGGCGTGGTCTGTTGGGTTTGGTCAGCCGCCGTCGTCGTCTGCTTGACTACGTTCGCGGAGAAGACCCGCAGCGTTATCTCGACATCATCGGAAAGTTGGGCATCCGCAAGTAGTCTCCCTGGAGGCGTCATCATGCGGAGTGGTTATTGCCCGAAACGTCTCGCGACAAACACTCCGGTGATTGCTGACGGAGATGGCCATCCTGAATCCGTGGAGACCGATTCGTTTTCGGTCTTTACCCTTGGAGGATGGGCCTGCTCTTTCTGGCGGACGGTCTCTGTGCCGTCCCGATTCTTTTCTGTGCGATCGTGCGATTGCTCACATGCAATCAGTGCCCTTGGACCCCACGGCGGGTCACTCAGTGACTCATTTGACTGGAATCTGTTCCAGAGCGAGTCATGCGGAAGGGCGTCTCTTGTTGTCTTGTAGGTTGTGAGGAAGTTTGACGTGAGTGAAAAACGTATTCGAGTCGAGAAGCAAATCGGCGCAAGCACTCTTTCGTTTGAGACTGGATTGTTGGCGAAACAGGCGGCCGGTGCCGTCTTGGTCCAGTATGGAGAAACGGTGGTCCTGGTTGCCACCGCGACGAGTGACCCGAGACCGGGTCTCGACTTTTTCCCTTTGACTTGTGATTACCGAGAACGATTGGCTGCGGCCGGTAAATTCCCCGGCGGATTCCTCAAGCGTGAGGGCCGACCCAGTACCAAAGAAACCCTCAGCGCTCGTTTGATGGACCGTCCCATCCGACCGCTGTGGCCCAACGGATTCAAAGACGAAGTTCAAGTTCAAGCGTTTGTCATCGCCAGCGACCTGCAAAACGACGGCGACGTGTTGGCAATGAACGGAGCCGCTGCTGCTCTGCATGTCAGCACCATGCCTTTCCAAGGTCCGATCGCAAGTGTTCGCGTCGGTAAAGTCGACGGCGAGCTGGTCGCTTTCCCAACGCATGAGCAGTTGGAAGAAAGCGAATTAGACATGATCGTCAGCGGCTCGCGTGAAGAAGTCGCGATGATCGAGGGCTTCGCTCAGGAAATGCCCGAAGACGACATGATGGAAGCGATTCAATTCGCAAAATCTGTCATCTGCGACGTGATCGATCTCCAGGATGAGCTTTACCAAAAAGTGAATCCGGTAAAAACCGAGTACATTCCGCCGGAAGATGACGGTCTTTTCCAGCGTTTGCACGACGCCTATTACGAAGATTTCAAAACGGCCCAGCAGACAACGGGCAAGCAAGATCGGGCGGAAGCGTCCTCTGCATTGCGTGATCGCGTGATGGAGGAGTTGATCCCGGATCCAGAGGCCGAAGGCGCTATCGACGTCAAGCGATTCAAATCGGTCTGGCACGACTTGGAAGAGAAAGTCGTTCGGGACTTGATCACGGCGGGAACCCGACCGGATGGTCGCGATAACACCAGCTTGAGGTCGATCTACTGCGAAACGGATCTTCTGCCACGCGTTCACGGATCGGCTCTGTTCCAACGAGGTGAAACCCAAGCGTTGGTCACGGTCGCGTTGGGCACTGCAAGAGACGAGCAACGCGTCGATGGACTGATGGAAGAGTACAGCAAGAAATTCATGCTGGACTACAACTTCCCTTCGTTTAGCGTTGGTGAATGTCGTCCGATTCGTGGGCCCGGGCGACGGGAAATCGGTCACGGTTGTTTGGCCGAGCGAAGCGTCGCGCCCGTTCTTCCAGCCGCCGACAACTTTCCGTACACGATCCGAGTGATCAGTGACATTCTGGAGTCCAACGGTAGCTCGTCGATGGCGTCTGTTTGCGGTGCCACCCTGGCGTTGATGGCCTCAGGTGTTCCGATCAGCAATCCCGTCGCGGGCATCTCGGTCGGTTTGGTTCGAAACTCAAACGATGACTGGGTGCTTTTAACGGATATCTTGGGTTCGGAAGATCACTTCGGTGATATGGACTTCAAGATCGCTGGGACGCAAAACGGAATCACGGGCATTCAGCTCGATCTGAAAGTAACCGGCATCAGTGACGACATCATTCGTGCGACGTTGAAGCAGTCACGCGAGGCACGGATTGAAATCCTGAAGAAGATGCTGACGACAATCTCGCGACCTCGTCGTGAAATCGCGGCCACCGCACCAAGACTTTTGCGAACCAAGATCGCCCCGGACAAGATTGGTGCTTTGATCGGTCCTGGCGGCAAGAACATTCGCGGTATCCAAGAAACCACCGGTGCCGTGATCGAAGTCGAAGACGATGGAACCGTCTTGATCGCTAGCACCAACAAGGATGCCGCCGAAGAGGCGTTGCGGTCGGTTGAAGCCTGCACGGCAACCGTGCAGATTGGCAAGATCTACGACGGTGTTGTCAGCAGCATTAAAGAGTTTGGTGCATTCGTTGAGATTCTGCCCGGACGCGATGGTCTGTGCCACATCAGCGAATTGAGCAGCGGCTACATCAGCAGCATCGATTCGGTCGTCAACGTCGGTGATGAAATGAAAGTGCTCGTGATCGACGTCGACGAACACGATCGCGTCAAGCTGAGCCGGCGTCGAGCCCTCGAAGAGCTCGGGGAAGAAGACGAAATGGCTGCCGCGATCGAAGCCAGTGGTGGCGGAGAAGAACGGGAACGCGGTGACCGTGAACGAAGTGACGAAGATCGTCCTCGTCGACGTCGAGGCGGATCCGGTCGAGGACGCAACGGTGGCGGTGGCCGGCGAGAACGCTCCGGAAGTGGCGGAAGCGGTGGTGGTGGCGGAGGCGGCTACCGCGACTAATCCAGCATGACCAAACGCAAAACGCCAGCGAGTAATCGCTGGCGTTTCTGCTTTTAGCTGTCTAGCTATTTGCTGTTTAGCTATTTAACGATTTGGGTGCTAAACCCTAGCCACGCAGAATGTTCGCCAGCTGCACAAGGCTGCGGATGTTATCGCAGTGGCTTGTGTACTTCAGCCGCGGACGAATCTCATCCGTTAATGCCCGGCCTCCAACCAGCAAAGACGTTTCACTATTCAGGCCTTCGGCCAGTTCATTGAACTGTGAAACGAACTGCTCGGGGTTCGAGATACTCGAGATACTCAGCCAAACAACACGCGGCTGATAATCTCTTGCGGCTCGCAGCATGCTGTCGGCAGGCAAGTTTGTGCCCAAGTTGATCGCGTTCCACCCGTTCTCGCGAAGTGCCAATTCGACCATGGTCGTTGGCAATTCATACGGGTCATCCGCTAGGGTTCCTCCGATAGCGATCGGCGTCCCCGGAGCAACGGGCGCGAGTTGACTGCGGAGTTTGTAAACGAGCCGTGTGCAGATCCCACAACCGCGACGCTCCTGATATGCATCCAGGTTTTTGCAATCCCATGCCTCGCCGATGCCGTGCATCGCATCCGTGATGAGCCACTCGACAACTTCCGCCCGCGTGCTGCCCGAGGCGATTAATCGTTGAACGATTCGGTCACATTCGGCCTCGTCGCCGGCAGCGAGAGAGTCACGAAAGGCAACTTGATCGGGATCGTCGCCGCCCGGGATGAGTGTGCCGTACTGAACGGTAGACACTTGGTTGGGCAACCCCAGCGCTTCGGGTGTTTCAAGCTGTCGTTGCGATTCGATCAAGAAGCTTTGCAACGCTTCGAGCGTGATACGCCGATGACCGCCGACGGTGCGAACGGTCGATATTGCCCCTCTGTCACACCAGCGTTTAACAGACGACTCGCTCGCTTGGAGCGCACTCGCAACCTGTTTCGGCGAGAAGTGAGGCTGTTTGGCAACCATGAAAACGTTTCTTCCAATCCCTTCCTGAACAGCAGCGTCGCAAAACGGCCAACCAAAGAACGTTTTGGCCGCTTTTCGGGTTCACGTGAACGGTTTCAATTAACTGCGTGTAGTATACAGCTTTCGTCAATAAATCCCGACTAAATACCGTGTTTTAGGCAATTTTTAGAAATATTTGAAAAAACGAACGGCTTCTTCTTGCCCAAAAAGTTTCCGGCCGATAGAACTAAGTGGACGTTTTGAACGAAATAAACGTTCAAACAGATCATTTACATCAGGAAAACGGTCATCTGGAGCGAACCATGCCTGCCTCAACCGCCTCAGCCTCCAAAACGTCCACCCCAACGGCCACTTCGTTCCCGGCTCGACCAGCCCGGTGGATGCGATCGAATGAGCTGGCAGCGGCCCAGCAAGAAGCGGATGAACGGTTGGTGTGCATGGATGACGACGAGCGAACGGTGCTCATCCAGAAGACTCGCCGGCGTCTTCGCGAGGAAATCGCTTTCATCGGCAATGAGCAATTTGGCGACGCAGGATATGGGGTCGACGTTTTCGCCGAAGGGCTCGATCTGCCTCCGAGGCAAACGCAGCTTGGCATCGCGGCACTTCGAAAGAGTGGAGTCGACCTGCCCATCCACCTTGGAAGATTGTGCGAAGCTCCTTTGTTGACACCCGAACAAGAGCGAATGCTCTTCCAGCGCATGAACTTCCTGTTGTTCCAGGCTTCGTTGCACCGTCAATTGCTCAGCCCGGAGCGACCATCGCGAAAGCGTTTGGAGTTGATCGAACGACTGATCGCCTTGGCCGATTGGCATCGCGATCGAATCGTCGAGTCCAACTTGCGTCTGGTCTTTTCGGTCGTGAAAAAGTTTGTCAACGAGAACAACTCGTTTGATGACTTGCTGAGCGATGGGATCGTCGCCCTGATTCGTGCTGTCGAGAAGTTTGACTTTGACCGAGGTTTTCGCTTCAGCACCTACGCAACCCAAGTCCTTCGTCGCAATTCGTATCGCACCGTCGTGACGAATCAGCAGGATCGCCAGAAAGTCGTCGGCGGCTTGCAGGATATGGACATCGAGATCAGCGACGAAGACAAAACGTCAGCGATCAGCGAGAAGCGTTGGCATGAGCTACGCAGTCGACTGGCTGTCATGCTGAACGAATTGGATCGCCGAGAGAAGTTGATCGTGCGTGCTCGATTCGCTTTGGGTTCGCATCGCAAAGTTCACACGCTGCAAGCTCTCGCCGATCGGCTGGGCATCAGCAAAGAACGCGTTCGACAGCTCGAGCGACGTGCGATGGACAAGCTTCGCGCGATGGCTGGCGAGGTTCAGCTGACCGAGCTCGAGTCCACTTGATCCGTCCGGATCGTCTTCGCAGTGACCAGAGACGCAGTGACCAGAAACCGCTCTGCGGTCGGAAACACCGCGATCGGAATGGTCTCAGCTAAGGTTTCTTCTGTTAGCACTTGCTGATCCGTTTCCTTCCATCTCAGAGAAGCGGAAGCGGATGGGAATCGAACCCACCAGGCATCGTTTCGGACACCTCACCAGTTTTGAAGACTGGGGCGGTCACCAGACCAGCAAACGCTTCCTCCTGCTGCAGTCCGCAAAAAATTGTTGACAAGTCGCGGTCCACGGGCAACGATCTGGTTTTACCAGAGACCACACGCCTGAGCATCGGGAGACCACGGGATGCGGAATGTTTTGACGGTCGCGGCCTGCTTTTTGTCAATCTACTCTTCTGCAATCGCCCAAGAGCCAGCCGCCGCGAAGGTAGAAGTCGGCAAGCCCGCGCCGAAATTCAGCGTCGGTGGCATTGATGGAAAGCCGATCAAGCTCGAGGATCTGACCGCCAAGGGGAAAAACGTCGTTTTACTCTTCGATCGAGCCCATTGGTGACCGTTCTGCATGAAGCAGCTAGTTCAGCTGAAAGAGTATGAGTCCGAGTTCAAAGCACTCAACGCCGAATTGCTTTTCGTTTTCCGAGAAGAATCCGAAGGTGTCGAAGGACTCAAGAAGATCAAGCAAAAGTACGATCCGCCGTATCTGCTGAGCATCGATCTCAACAAAAAACAGACGGCCGCCTACAGCGCGAAGCGAAGGACTTTTGACAATTTTGTCATCGACAAAGAGGGCGTTGTTCGTGCCGTTATCGACGGGACGCTCCGAGATCGGGCAAAAGCCGACGAATTGATCAAAGTGCTGAAATCAATCGAATCCCAATAGGTGAGTCAGCCATCGCCGCCGATCGCGGCGGGAACCGGTCAAGACAACGCAACAAAGCTGCGGTATCGATGACGAGTACGAGTACCGCGGCGCTGAGTACGAGTACCGCGGCGCTGAGTACGAGTACCGCGGCGCTGAGTACGAGTACCGCGGCGCTGAGTACGAGTACCGCGGC
>JBCDEM010000069.1:0-11316 GCA_039179795.1 Planctomycetota bacterium
ACGAACAGGAAGAGATGTCATGCGGAGCATGACCTACGATACGTCCTTCGATAAACGGGAGCGTGACCCACTACCGCAGTTGATTCTTTGCCCAAGTCCGTAGGAATGGCGATCGAGCTTCGACGATCAATCGGTTGAGCTCTGATTGCCCGGACGGTGCGTGCCACAATTCTGCATAGGCCATTTCTCCTCGGCTCTTCGCAAGCTCCTTCGCGATGTTCGCGGTTACGTTGACACCGGTTGATGTGAATCGAAGAGACCGATTCTTCCCAAAACATGCCTTAAGCAGACACCAGCGGCGCAAACTCATGATGTCCGATTCGCTCATCGTCGATGGATACGCCCTCAACGCTGCGGCAAGAGCCTTGCAGTAGTCGTCAGGGCGATTTCCAGCAATCGTTCTCATGTAGCGCCACGTGAACCGTTGCAGGTAAGCAGTGGTGGCAAAGGTAAACGCTGAAGTATCTCGCAGGTAATCAGCAAACACCATCGCTGCGGCCATGACCCGATCATGTTGATTCTTGGCCGCAGCTCGAATGAGCCTTCGAACAACGACGCGATGGCCGCGAGGAACGATGCCTGCTTGGAAGTAGCGGACCTGTTCCGAGACAGCCCATGCGGATTTTCGCTCAACCCACTGATCGACCAGAGTTGCAAGCTCTTGTGCACGCGACTCATTGAATAGCATCGGAAGAGCCGACGGCTCATGGTTGTCAAGTCTTTCCAACCAGCTGGGGACACTATCGATCAAGGCTGTGCTCGTTTCGTTGTGGTCGCGCAAAGATGCTCAATGTCAAGGCAACTAGTTCTTTGCCGCTTTTGTAAGGACACTGGTTTTTGTGACTCTCTTATCGTTCGTGGTGGTCACCGTGACTTTGTTGCCCTTGCGGACGACATCGAACTGTAAATCTGGCTGCTTGTTCCCGTCCGCGTCCGTGCCTTTACGAGTGCCCTTCAGCGTTGTGTCGGTCACCTCGTTGTAGACGATTCGGCCGCCGCTTCCGCTTGAGTGAAAACCGGTGTCCGTGAGTACATTGTCCCACGGTTCCCATCCGATAATCGAAACGAATGATCCATTATCATCTTTTCCGACGCCAACCATTCCTTTTCCCTCTGCATGCGATGTAAACGTAACGGTCACGTCACCACGCTCATCATCTCTCCAGGTCCAGGTTCCCTCGATGGCTTTCAACCAGACTTCCTGGGGTTGAGCCGCCTGTGCCCGCTGAGAATGGATTCCCGTAAAAACACACATCGCCAGAACACAAACACACGACTTGAGCATGGTTTCTCTCCGAAGGGTTGAGTGAGTCATCGGTCAAGTCGGTATTAGAAACAACCGCAACGCCCTTCTCAAACAGATTCTTGATTGAGGTTCCGAGAACTTTTCTGTGCGTTTATGCGTTACTCGAATGGCGTTTACGCAGCAGAAAATAGATACCGGCTAGCAGTGTGGCGATACCGAGGAGCAGACCGGTGAAGTCTCGACTGAGTGCTCCGATCGCTTCCCATTGGCTACCGAAACCGTAACCGAGAGTGCCGAAGATGAGCAGCCAAGTGATTTCACCGGCGACGTCGAAAGCGATGAACCGTTTGAATGGATAGTCCCCGCTGCCGGCCAACAGATTGGTGGGAACCGCGAGTGGAGTTAGCAACCAACGCGTTAGAAAAATGGCGACACCGCCACGGCGTTTCAGCGTTGACTCCGCACGCTTCCATTTTGAACTGTTGCCGAATCGCCTCTGCAGGACGGTGCGTAACCATCGTCCCATTCCATAGGAGGTCACATCACCCAGAACAGCTCCAGCCAGCGCCGCAACGGGTGTCCACGTCATGTCCATCACGCCTTGCCGCATGAATGCGCCCGCGGCAATGACAAAAATCGTGCCTGGCAAGGGAATGCCAATCGCGCCCAGAAAGAGCATCATGCCTAAGAACGCAGGTCCATAGGCGATGATCCAGGTAAGAGCGTATTCACTAAAACCCGCAGTTGAATCCATCATTGCGTCCGCACCGACGACTCATCGATGGTCGGGATGTTCTGACTCGGTTCCGTGTCGGAGGGTTCTGTGTTGGAAGTTTCTGGGTTGGAAGGGTTGGGTTCGTTGGATTGGGTGTCCGAAGAGATGTGGTTATCGAGCACGCTTTGAATGCTCTCTTCTAATGCGCGTGGACCACCCGGATAACGAAGGTCTCCCGCCAATCGGGACAGAGGCCGATAGACACTCACGTCGACCTCGCTACCTTCATCCGCCGAACGCTTCTCGGCGAGTTCCTCTAAATCGAGTTCGTTGATGATTGTGGCTGCAGGGACTCCGGTGCCGTTGGCGATGTACTCAAGCGTCATCCAGCCACGCAGTTCGCGAAGGCCAGTAACGACCGGGTCGTCGCGATAGGCCAAGATGATCTCACGTAGCCGATCGATTAACGCGGGGTACGGCCCAACCGAAGAACGTCCGAGACGCAGTTCTTCGTTGAGATGTTTCAGGTCGATGTCCCTTCGATGCTTTTCTGCTTCGACGCCCAGTTCAGCGAAGATAAATTCCTTTGGGACCGCGTATGCGGAAGCGACAAAGTGAATCGTCATCCAGGGGCGAATCGCATCTAAGTCGGCATCACCACTGTCAAAGCCCCGCTCTTGAATAAAACGGACTTGACGATACGACCGAAGTGTTCGGTTTCCGTAATACAGGCTCAGCACCAGACCCATCAGGATCAATCCCACGATCAGAATCGGTCGTTGCGATGACAGGACAGGCTGCTTTGACAAGGCTGGCTTCCAATCAAAGAGATTGAGGGTCGGCGTCTGCATCTATTCTATGCCGATTGATTGACTCGCCCATGACCCTCGTGAGTAATCTTCTTGGCAACGATCTCATTGGGAAGAGGATTGTGAATCGTTGCCGGATTCGTCGCCTCATTCGCCGAGCTTCCGCTTACGTCGATTCTCGCGATCATTCGGGATCTTCGTCCTTAAACCGTCCAATCAGTTTGTTCCGACTGGTTGGTCGTTCACGGACGAGTGCCAAATCATGGCATAAGTTTCAGATGGTTTCGTGCAATACCATTGCGCGCGCACAGTGCCACTCGATTGAAAGAGGTCCCACGGTGGGAACCGATCGCGTTTTTGATTTTTATCCGTTGGAAGACCGCATCCTGCTAAGCGGGGAGGGGCTCGACGGCGTTGACGCCGGTATCGATGCCGATCCAACTCTGACTGAAGCACTCCTGGCCGATATCGACGCCGAAGGTGAAGCCGCTCAAAACGGCAACGCGACGCTGCCTGCCTCTGAAAATGCGCCATCACCCAACTCTGATTCATCAGATACCGAAACAACCGATCAGGATGGCGTTCCCGTCTTCGATCCGGCAAAACCGCTGGAAGTCGTCTTCATTGACGCTGCGGTCGAAGATGCAGAGACGCTTATCGAAGGTCTGCAGAATAATAGCGGAGAAACGCAGTGGTTGGTTATTGAACTCTCTGCCGATCAGGATGGCATCGCACAAATCTCATCCACGCTCGCGCAGCTCTCTGGTGTCGATGCGATTCACTTGATTAGCCACGGTGATCAAGGCGGCATTCAACTGGGCAACACACGGCTAAGTGACCAGTCGATCGATGCATACGCGGCTGACCTGGCCGGTTGGTCAAATGCACTCGATGGACATGCCGACCTGTTGATCTATGGTTGCGATCTAGCTTCCACCGAAGAAGGTGAAATGCTGGTCGATGAGTTGGCTGCTTTGACCGGTGCAGACGTTGCCGCATCGGAAGACTTAACTGGTCACTCCAGCCTGGGTGGTGACTGGGACTTGGAGTATCAAACCGGTTTCATTGATGTGCTGTCGCCGTTCAGTTTGGACGTGCAAGCGGCGTGGATGCATGTTCTGACGACCACCTTGGAATCGTATGAGCCGTCGTTCAGTGATTTGAGTGATACCGGGTACGAGGTGCAATCTGGTAACTCTTGGGGGCAGACGTTTCAGCACAACAGTGGAAATGGAACGTTCGACATGAACCAAGTGGCATTGGTTCTTTCAAAGGACGGCGGAGCGCCCAGTAGTCGAACCGTCACCATTAGCATCCGAAACAGTTGGAATGGAACGATCTTGGGCAGCGGTACGATTTCGACCGACGACCTAACCACTTCCGAAGCGTGGTACGACATCGATGTCGGTTCCATCACGCTTAACGATTCAACCACATACGTCATTCAGGTTGATACGAGCAGCGCGGAGAAAGTTTATATCGGTGTGGATGACAGTTCCCCATCTTATTCGGGCGGAACGTTGATCGATTCGGGTGGTTCAGCGAGTAGTGGAGAAGACTTCGCATTTCGGATTCAAAACGCAAATACCGCTCCCATTCTCACCGGTTCGAACAGTCTAACCACGATCTCGGAAGATGCGATCTCCAATGGCGGAACGCTGGTCTCCAATTTGATTTCCGGCTTCGTCAGTGATGCGGACTCCGGTGCACTCGAGGGGATCGCCGTCTTCGCGGTTGATGATACGAATGGTACGTGGGAATACACCATCAATGGCGGCAGCACTTGGACCGCCTTTGGTTCCGTTGATGAATCCAACGCAAGACTGTTGGCGTCGGACGCCAACACATCTGTTCGGTTTGTACCGAACGCGGATTGGAATGGTACGGTCTCGGATGGAATCTCATTCCGAGCTTGGGATCAATTCACGGGTACGGCGGGTGGGACTGCCGATGTTTCCAGCTTCGTGAGCACCGTTCGCGATGAATTCAGTTCGGCCGGTTCGTTCTCGGGAAATGATGGGACGGTGAATTGGTCGACCAACTGGATCGAGTTTGGCGAAACCGACGGTGCGAACTCCGGTTCCGTGGAAGCGGACGGTACACCATTCGCGCTGGAATTTGGTGGCGACGAAACGTCGATCAATAACGAAGGTGTGTACCGAAGTGTGGACCTTTCGGCCGCTACTTCGGCGACGTTCTCCTATGATGTCTGGCGCGATACGGAAGAATCTGGCGGTAGTGTTTGGGTGCAAGTCTCAGATGACGGCGGATCAAGCTGGGCGACATTGGACGTCTATTATTTCAATTCGTCGACACCCAACTCCGCGACACTGCAAACGTATGACATCTCGTCCTACATAAGTGCTGACACGCGAGTGCGGTTTGTTGGTTCTGGTACGACTGGTGAAGATGGGAACTACATCTACTTCGACAACGTTCAAGTCGAATACACGGCCGCCAATGCGGGTGGCAGCACGGCGTTCAGCGCCGCAACAGCTGCCAGCGACCTCATTGTAACGGCAGTCAATGATGCGCCCGTCGCGGGTGATGATTCATACAGTGTGGATGAAGATCAGTCGCTGAGTGTTGGGGCCGATACGACGAGCAATCTGAACACCTGGTACGACTTTAGCGACGGCAGTGGACAGACACTCAGCGATGTTTCGGGCAACAGCAACGACGCAACGCTCGGAAGCTCGACTGGAAGTGAATCAAGTGATCCGACATGGACCACTTCCTCTCGCACGGGCGGATCGGCGCTGGAATTCGACGGAAGCACGGACTACGTAAGCACGAATGTGGATCTGCGCTCGAGCAACAGCTTTACACTTTCCACATGGTTCAAGACCGACTCGACGACAGCCCAACAACACTTGCTTTGGCAGGGTGCGAGCGGTGAGAACGGTTGGGGACTCATTGGTGGAGGTACGTCGGCGAACAGCGAATTGCATCTATCGATCGGGGATCCCGCTGAAGGGAACAAAATCAAATTCTTCATGGGTTACGATTCAAATGATGCGGATTCCATTTTCGTAACGTCGACCAACGATTTCACCGATACGACCGGTTGGCATTTAGCGACGGTCGTGGTTTCGGATCTAGGAGGCGGCACGCTCCAGGCTGATCTGTACATTGACGGCGTGCTGGAGGGTAGTGACACCGGCACCCAGAACGATCGATCCGCGTGGCTCTCCACCATGAATATCGGCAGTCCGGATGCAGCGACTCGTCGGTTCGACGGACAGATCGATGAGATCCAAGTCTTTGATCGCAGTTTGAGTGGCACGGACGTCGCCGCGCTCTACTCGGGTGCCGGCGGGATCCTCGACAATGACAGTGATGTTGAAGGTAGTGCCGTCACCGCCGTACTTGTGAGCGGCCCCAGCAACGGAAGTTTAACGCTCAACTCGAACGGTTCATTTGACTATACACCCGATGCCGATTTCTCAGGCACCGATTCGTTCACCTACACCGCTAACGACGGGACCGTCGATTCTGGAATTGCAACGGTCACGATCACCGTCAATCCAATCAATGATTCACCGGTAATCCTAAACAATTCAACCGCGGAGGTTTCTGAAGGGTCGACTGGAAACGCGATCACGACCTCAATGCTGAATGAAGGAGATGTCGACGATTTTGGTGCCGGATTGACTTACACAATCACGGACGCGACAGACAACGGTACGCTGTACTTATCGGGTTTTGGTGCGCTTGGGCTCAGCGATACCTTCACCCAATCTGACATCGATGCTGGATCCGTCACCTACGATCATGACGGTAGCGCAACAACGAGTGATTCATTTAATTTCTCACTCGCTGACGGCGGTGAAAATGGATCGACTCCGGCAACGGGGACGTTCAGTTTCTCAATCACAGCCATGTCCGCGCCGGTCGCTAATGCGGACAACTATTCCGTTGATGAGGATTCGAGCCTTGTCGTGGATTGGTGGAATGCGAATTGGACCCGACGGCAAGAGTTGACGTTCGACAACTCCGGACAAGCATCTAATTTGGATGATTTTCCTGTCCTCATCACTTTAGACTCAACCGTTATCGACTATGGACAGACTCAGTCCGCTGGCCAGGACCTGCGTTTCTTTGATGCTGATGGGACGGCTCTAGCCTACGAGATTGAGGAATGGAACGAGTCCGGTGAGTCTTTTGTGTGGGTGCGTATCCCGAGGATTGACGCCGGATCGTCATCGGATTCGATCACGATTTATTACGGAAACGCGAGCGCCGCTGCTGGCGAATCGCCTGAATCCGTTTGGAACAGCGAATTCACACTTGTTCAACACTTCAATGAAACCAGCGGGACGCACGATGGTTCCACATCAGGAGATCATGACGCCGTTAACTTTGGATCCAACCAAAACGCCTCGGGATTGGTCTCTGGAGCAAACAACCTTGACGGAAACGACGACTATTTATCCGTCGCGCACAACGATGACCTGAACGTTGGAACGGAGATTACGGTCTCCGCACTGGTAAACATTGATGCAGGCGGTTTGAGCGGATGGGACCTTATCTTGAATAAGGGGACGACCGGAAGTAACGAGACATACTTCTTTGGGTTGAACGGCGACGAAGTCATGTTTGGTTTGTCCAATGGCGGATTTCCGAACGTCACGTCTTCAGGAGTCAATCTTACAACGGGCACTTGGTATGCGTTGGCTGCAACGTTTAATGATGCAACGAATGAAGTGAAGCTTTATGTTGACGGTGTCGAAGTTGCAACGGGTTCCATCACGGAATCGATGATCAACAACACGGAAGACTTGCTGATTGGTCGAAGCCAATACGGGGAGTATTTCAACGGAACGATCGATGAAGTTCGCATTTACGATCAGGTCCAAACTGCGGATTGGCTCGCAGCCCAGAGTCTATCGATGCGAAATGACTTGGGGAGCGAATTCGTTTCGTTCGGGGGAGAGCAGGTCGCTCCAGCCAATGGTGGCGTCCTCGGCAACGACACCGATGCAGACGGTGATTCTCTGTCTGCGACCCTGATCAGCGGACCTACCAACAGCGCGTCGTTCAATTTCAATAGCGATGGAACGTTCTCTTACACTCCGCTTGGCGATTTTTCGGGAACGGACACATTCACCTACGAAGCAAATGATGGTTCGCTAACTTCCGCTGTCACGACGGTCACCATTACCGTCAATCCGATTAATGACGCGCCGACGATCGCCACCAACACCGGTGCAACATTTAATGAGGGATCGACTGGAAACGTTCTAACGACAGCGATGTTGAACGAAGGGGATGTCGATGACTCTGGTGCTGGATTGGTGTATACGGTTACCGATGTTACTGATAACGGTACGCTGACGCTGTCAGGATTTGGAACGCTTGGTCTGAATGACACTTTTACCCAGGCTGATATTGATGCCGGGAATCTCTCGTATACTCACGACGGCAGTGAAACGACAGGCGACGCGTTCAGTTTCTCGTTAGCGGATGGTGGCGAAGACGGCGTTTCCGCAGCTGCCGGCACATTCAGTTTGACGATCACTCCGATCAACGATGAAGAATCCCTTGATACGAATGCAGGGTTGACGCTTGACGAGGGTACGGCCGGTACGATCACGAGTGCGGAATTGTTGGCGAGCGACAACGACAACACGACTTCGCAACTGGTCTACACGGTCGATGTAACGCCGACAAACGGGGAGCTGTCACTCAACTGGGTCACTCTGTCAGCGACCGACACGTTCACTCAGGCGGATATTGATGCTGGGTTGATTCGCTATCGACATGATGGTGGCGAAACCACTTCGGACACGTTTGAATTCACCGTTGATGATGGAACCGGTTCGACGACTTCAGCCACGTTCACCTTGACGGTAAATCCGGTCAATGACGCCCCGGTCAACATGTTTACCGGTCTGCCGCAGGTCACGGCAAGCTCGGGCGTGGATGGTGCCACGGATGTTCACGCGGCTGACATCGATGGTGATGGGGACATCGATCTGGTGTCAACGTCATGGACAGATGACCGCGTGACTTGGTTTCAAAATGATGGAGCCGGCAATTTCACCGAGTACACCGTCGCGACAGGAGTCTCGGGAGCGAGGCACGTATTCGTTGCCGATCTTGACGGCGATGGTCATAAAGACCTGATCGTCTCGGCTTACGAGGATGACACAGTCACTTGGTACGAAAATGATGGAGGAACGACGCCCACTTTCACTGCTCGAACGATCACAAGCTCGGCCGATGGCGCTTGGTCCAGCTACGCAATCGACATGGATGGCGATGGTGACTTAGATGTTCTCTCCGCATCTATCTTTGATGACAAAGTTGCCTGGTACGAAAATGATGGTTCAGCGATTCCTGCCTGGACGGAGCATGTCATTGGCACAGCCGACGGTGTGAGAACCGTCGTTGCCGGTGACCTTGACGATGACGGTGACATCGACGTTGCCACGGCATCGTTCCTCGACAGCACGATCGCGTGGTTCGAAAGTGATGGAGCCGCAACGCCCGGTTTCACGAAGCAGGTAATCTCAACGAACACTCTCGGCGCGATGTCGGTCGAGATCGCTGACGTGAATGCCGATGGTGATTTGGATTTGGTGACGGCGTCGTATTCTGATGGCAAGATCGCTTGGTTCCAAAATGACGGAGCCACCGATCCATCATTCAGCGAGCAAGTTGTTTCGACGAGCGCTGCGGGCGCTCGAGATGTGACGACGGCGGATTTGGATGGCGATGGTGATCTCGACATCATATCGGCCTCGTTTATCGATGATAAATTCGCGTGGTACGAAAACGATGGGCAGTCAACACCGAGTTTTACTGAGCGACTCATCTCATTGGATAACGATGGCCCTCGGGCTGTGGCGGTAGCGGACTTCAATGGCGATGGTGATCTCGATGTCGCCGGCGCTTCGCTTAATGATGACCAGGTTGGGTTCTTTCAGAACACGGACGGTCAGATGGGGATCCAGCAAACTGCCGAAGACACACCGCTGGTCTTCAGCGCCGCGAATAGCAACCTTTTGTGGATCAGTGACACTGACGCTGGCTCTTCCGAGATGAGCGTGCGCCTGGAAATCACCAACGGCAGTATTTCTCTGAGCGGTACGACCGGTTTGACATTTGACGTCGGAGACGGATTGAACGACGCCGTCGTTGAGTTTCGAGGCAGTCTTGCGGATATCAACTCGGCGCTCGACGGGTTGACTTTTACGCCAACAGCGGACTTCAACGGCATCGCCAGCATTCGAGTCATCACCGATGATCAAGGGAACAGCGGAAGCGGCGGCGCACTCACGGACGACGACACAATCAACATTACAGTCGCTCCCGTCAACGATTCACCTGTCATCGCCACCAATACGGGGATGACGGTTAACGAAGGGTCGACGAACAACGTCATCACGACGGCAATGCTCAACGAAGGCGACGTCGATGACGGCGGCGCAGGGTTGACGTACACGGTCACTTCAGTGCCGGCCAATGGGACGCTAAGCCTAAGCGGCTTTGGTACGCTCGGTTTGAATGACACGTTCACGCAAGCGGATATCGATGCGGGCAATGTCACGTACGATCACAATGGATCGGAAACGACGAGTGACACATTCAACTTCACGCTTTCTGATGGTGGCGAAGATGGTTCAACGTCGGCGTCCGGTACGTTCAATATTGCCATCACACCGGTCAACGATCACTCGATAAGCGCGATCAGCGATAGCGATGGATCGAGTGACTTTGTGCTCGAAAATGCGTCAAATGGGACCGTCGTCGGTGTCACGGCGTTCGCTAGTGATACGGACGCCGGGGATACGATCACCTACTCGCTGGATGATGACGACGGAGGACGATTCACGATCAACTCCAGCACGGGTGTTGTTACCGTTGCAGGTTCGATTGACCGAGAAACGGACGGAGCGAATCGTTCGATCGTGGTGAGAGCCACCAGCTCGGACACCTCAACCACGACGCAGGGATTCACCATTGCCATCGGCGACGTGGATGAATTCGATGTCGGAGCGGTTAGCGACAGTGATGTGGCATCCAATGCGGTCGATGAAAACGCCTCGAACGGAACCGTTGTCGGCGTCACGGCCTTAGCATCCGACGCTGACGCGACGAATAATGCGATTACGTACACGCTCGACGATGACGCCGGCGGACGATTCGCGATCAACTCCAGCACGGGGGTGGTCACCGTCGCCGACGGCACGTTGCTCGATCGTGAAGCCGCAGCAAGTCACGACATCACGATTCGCGCGACTTCGAGTGATGGCTCGTTCAATACGGCGACCATGACGATCGCTCTCAACGATGTCGATGAGTTTGACGTGGGTACGGTCACGGACAGTGACGCGACGATCAACGCCGTGGATGAGAATGCGGCTAACGGAACGGTCGTCGGCGTGACGGCTTTGGCGTCAGATGCGGATGCGACGAACAGCACGATTACCTACACGCTGGACGATGACGCCAGCGGAAGGTTCACCATTAATTCCAGCACGGGTGTTGTCACGGTTGCTGATGGGACTCTGCTCGATCGAGAAGCGGCTGCCAGCCAC
>JBCDEM010000021.1:0-132724 GCA_039179795.1 Planctomycetota bacterium
AGTCTATTTGCACGCCAAGTCTATTTGCACGCCGAGGGCATGGCCTTTTAAACCCAACGATGGCATCCGTCGGCCAAGCCCTCTTATTCCTTCACTGCGGAAATGCGCGTGCTATTCGTTGCTCGCCATTCCGAATTGTGACTTGATCGAGCTCATGATCTCTTGAATTTGCTCATCCACTTTGGCCTGATCCACTTCACCTTCCAAGTAACTCTTCAGGGTCAGCAGCTTTTCTTTGGCCGCCGTCAGGATTTTGCCAAGCTCCTCAGGTAGCTCGATGTCTTCTGCCCTCTCGTCGATCGAAGCGATCAGTCCGGTGACCGCCTCCTTGAGCTCTTCCGGTTTGTCTTTCAGACTTTCGAGGTTTCCAAATTTCTCCTTAAGCGGATTCAGATAAGACGTCACTTTCTCGCCGAATTCCGAGGCTGCTTCTCGCGTTCTCTCGACAGCTTCGCCCGTCTCCGCTTGAATCGCCTCTGCCGTCTCAGCAGCGGAATCCTCGACCTGGGCCACGATGCTCGATGCCTCTTCCTTGTTGCAACCGCAACAGAACATCATCAATCCGCTGCACCACACGACACTACCGACGAGCGCACGTTTTAGACTCGAATTCATCAGTCATTCTCCCTGGAATCAACGAAGGATTGTTTCCGTTTAGTGTCGCCGCCACAAATCGGTGATGCAACCGGAACAGCATTGAGATAACGGGCTCTCGCAAAAAGCCACGCCCACCCTACGCGCTTTGCTTGCACGAAACCGTTGGTTCTGCTGCTCGCAGCCTCCCGAACGGAATCGATTGATTCTCGTTGCGCAACACATCGAACGATCTGTTTTTCGCGTATCTTAGGTACGTTGCTTATGTCGGAATTCGCAGGAGCGACGATTGATTCCCCTTTTCAATTCCTGAGGCGTTGTGATGTTAGTCTCTCGGTTTCTTATGCCCGTGTTCGGATTCGCACTTTCCATTTCAGTTGCGGACGCCCAACTGAATTTTCAACGGGTCGCTGATTTTCGGGACCCAACCACGCATACCCATCGATTCACGGGTGGTCGTGAAGTGGTATTTGCCGAAGACGGCAATAAATTAATCGCAGCGTTCTATGGTTCGACGGCCCAGCTATTCGACGTCAAAGAAAATGAGCCGATCGGAAAACCATTGCGGACCGCTGGGGATGGAGAAGTCGGGTTCGTCAATCTCGACATCGCTTACACGGCAGACTGGGATTCCGTGCGTCTATGGGATACGAAATCGGGACAACAGATCGGTGAGCCCATTCCTCACGAACTTCGCGAAGACACGATTATCCGCCCAGCCATTCACCCTGAAGGAACCTTGATCGCGACTCGAGCAAGTTTACGGTCGATTCAAATACGAGACGTGGCCACGCGAAGGATGATCGGTCGACCACGGAACTATTCGGCCGATGTTGTTTCGCTTCGCTTTTCCGAGAATGGTGCGTTTCTATTCGTAAAGGCTGGAGGATCACTGCATGTCATTGATGCTGAAACGGGAGACGATGTTACGGGTCCGATTAAATCAGGACGGTCGTTTCGTTTCTTCCCATCACAGCAAGTGCTTGTGACGATTGAGCAGGCGGGCGAAGGAGTACATCAATTGGTGTTTCGTGACACGAGCCAAACCCGTTGGCCCGAAACACATCGCTCGGGTTTACCTGGAAAGGTCAAGCGACTGGTCGCGCTTCCGAATGACCGCGTCATGGTTCAAACGTCTGCCCCAGACTTCACGCCGCGGTTGTTCACGATCCCGCTTCACGCACCCAAGAACCGCGTAGCAGTCGAATCGAATGCCGATCGGGCCTTCAGGCTCATTGTCACCCAAGACAACAAACGTTGGATCTGTAGCAATATCCATGACATCAGTTGTTATCAATTCGGTCAATCGGATCCCGTTTGGCAGAAAGCCGTGCCGCCGAGCGGTTACGACCAACAGATTTTCCCGCTCAACGATGAGCACTTTATCATCTGCAATCGAGAGGAAGACTTTCGCGTGTATCGGGTTTCAGACGGCGAGGAAGTGTGGGCTAAAACGGATGTCAAACGATTCAGTCTAGCTGAGGGAAAGATCGCATTCTGTACAAATGCTGGTGTCGAAGTTTGGTCGATGGAGTGAGTAGCTGGTTAGCTGATAGCGAGTTAGCCATTAGCCAGATTGCATCGGCTAGTTGGGCAGTTTGCACAGAGCTAAACCGCATGCCTGAAGATCAGCATGCCTAAAGACGAGCATGACTAAAGACCAGCGCCAATATCGGCGCCTATGTCAGCGCGGGAGAATCGCACGAAGTTGATTCGATCGTAGCGTTTCTTTCCTTTCTCGCCAGCTTCAAACAGGACGCCATAGATCTTCGATGAGAGCCGAACGAGATCGCTGTAAGCCGCTGGTCCCTCGTGGATTAATGGACCATCGCGCCAAGTAAGTGTTTCGTCCGTTGAGTAGCGCAATCGGAGATCACTTCGCCCTCGGCCGGTCGGACCGTTTTCATCGGGACCCGAAAACAGGATTAAGTCCAGTCCATCCCCGTCCGATTCGGATGCCGCCCGGAGCAATGCGCCTTGCACGACAGGTAGGTCAAACGGTTGCGGTTCTGGGACGAACCACTTGTAAACAGGATCGTCGGAACGGTGAAACGTGAGGCCTCCATCATGGCTTATTGCACCGCCCCTCGTTCCTGCCGCTTTGCCATTTTGGTCGCGAGTATTGAAATAGAGTCGGCCATCGGTGAGTTCAACGACGGTCGTCTCATTGGCGTCCAGATCGTCATCGTAGGTATCGTCGATGGCGCCTAAATGCCAGTTCGCTCCGTGATCGTCGCTGTAGATCACTTGAGCTCCGGCGGAGCCGCGATCCTCTCCTCCGCTGCCTAGCCGATGATCGGCGGGGATGACGATTCGTCCACGGTGAGGTCCGCGCTGCAACTGAATCGAGTGCACCGGGCCGGTCGCATACCATCCCCAATCTTTCCGTTTGACTGTTGCCGTGATCTCACGTGGTGGCGCCCAACGGATGCCGTGATCGTCGCTGAACGTCACGAACACGCGATCGTTCTCAAGCGTGAAGGGCAACCAAATTCTTCCTGGGTGATCGGGATCAAGCAAATCGACCACCGGTGCCGGATTGCCGACGGTCAACTCGGGCACGTCATCTGAAAAAAGTTTTCGAAAGCTCTCGTTGTCCTGGACAACTTGCAAGCTCTCCCAAGTCTGGCCGCCATCCTTGGAACGCTTTAGCACCAAATCGATCTCACTCGCGTCCCCTCCCGAACGAGCCTCGCAAAAGGCGATCACATCACCATTAGCGGCCTGGACAACCGCAGGAATACGAAAAATGTTGTAACCGTCCGATCCATTTTTAAAGACGGTCACCGAGTCAAATTCGGACGCTTCGATCGGGACAAACATAAGGCCGAAATAGAAGACCGATAGGGGCCACCATGAAAAGGCTGTTGGCATGGTCAACTCCTGTTCGATTCTTCGGGGTGGGCGGTATCTGGCAACAGGGATGGGCGGTATCTGGCAACACGACAGAATAGTTCATTGCCCCTCCGAGCGATCGCTTTACTTTAAAGTCGTTCGTGTCAGGGAGTGTTTTCGTACCAAAATCACTCTCCTTTCTCGATCGCATCTAGTTCGCCACACAATGCCAAGGCCTTCATTGCCTCAGTGGTTGCGATGTAGGTGATGAAGTGATAGTTGCCGCGGTAGAGCGAGTGCATCCACCATCGACCGCTTTCGCGTTGTTCTCTCTTCAACCACAACAGTCCTTTTTGGATACGACGGTCTGATGCGGGCACACCATTCTGCCGCATCAGCACGATCGCCAGCGCTGTCATGTACGGGTCACTCTCCGGCTGATCGGCATCCGGCAGATTCTTGATAATGTCCCTCACTTTCGAACTTACTTCGAAGTGCCAATCATCCACCGAAGACATATCGCGTGTGCTCCATCCTCCGTCGGCTTTTTGTTTCGCAGAGAGCAGGTTCATCGCTGCATCGCGAGTGGATGTGGAGACCAAATCCGGCATGTAGTGGGCTAGTTGTAATTTCAGCACACGGTCAAAGTCATTCTTTGGCTCAGCTGTGCGAAGCCAAGTCTTCAGCTTCTCAACGCGGCCGAGCAACGCTTCATCCTTCAGTCCCACGAGCCAACCCGGCGCGGCGGTGACGGCGCGAGCGGCTTGCAGTGAAAGTTGAAAATCCGTCGTGACATGCGGAACTTCAACCTCACCGTGAGTAACGAATGCGCCATGGTCCGATTGGTGCGCGAACATGTCTCGCAGCGACTGATCGGTCGCCTCGGAGAGTTCACCAGAGATGCGCCGATCCCATTCGGCCAGACCTGCGCTACGCCAAACGGTGTAATACGCCCCCGGATAATACTTATGACCACCCCTCTCGACCTCCTCTTTGACGCGAATGCTCGATGGCACCGCTTGCACAAAGCTCGCGCGCACCTCGTCGCTAGGCTTGCCGAAGTGTCGCGACCACGAGGTGTATTCGGTCATGTACGGACCGGTCGTGTGGCAATTCACACATGACCGGCCACGAGCCCAACTCACCGCGCCAACCTGCAAATAATTCGACGCAGCCAGAATCGACTCCCGACCGAACGCCTTGACGCGCGGTTCATCCGCGGTGGGGATACTGATTTTAAATTCGTCGAGTTGGTACTGAAACGCAGGTGCTCGCGAGCTTTGCCCGTACAACACGACGCTTTGCACAAACGTCATCGCAGCCGCCACCGACAAGAGGCAGACAGCACGCGAAAGACAAAACCATCTATGAGGAAGTACGTTCATCGGGATATTTCGCCGATGGGAGAATCAAACGAAACGCGAACGCCAAGAGACCTGCGCCTGCTTGGCGGCTTCGCGCGCGACCATATCGTTCAAATCTACCATCACAGCGAATGACTTACGTGGTTGGATCGACGCTAACCGTTTCGTAATGCGATTTCACTTCAGCATAGTGCAACCAAAAGTCCCTAACGGTGACTCCTGCGACGAGGTCAATCAACAAATCCAAATGTGCGTGCCAACCAGCTGATGCACCCTTTTGGAATTCAGGATTGGTCAGCCTGCTGTGTACCAGACGCAAATGAGTGTTTTCGCCTTGCTGCGTCAATTCGATCGTGACAAGAGATGTGTCACCTGCTTCTTGCCCTGGCCATTCGTAAGCCAGCTTGCAGGGTGGTTCGAATACCGTCAACGTTCCACGCATAACGATCGGATCCCCGCAACCAACATCGTCGGGTGGTGGAGAATCTGAGATGCGAGAATGATCAAAATCCATCACGAACGGCTCACCAGGATTCTGGCCGGTTTCACCCCCGCAAAACCACTGGGATCGCAGGCGTGGATCGACCAAGTATTCCCACACGCGTTCGCGGCGGGCGGGCAAGATTCGGACAATCTCCAACTGCGAAGAACCGACCATTCGTGCAAAGCTATCAGTCATCGGAACCTTCCCTTTCTTCTTCAAGCAATTCGGTCAACTTATCCAATCCACGATTCCAAAATTCCGAGTACTGACGGAACCAGTCCCGCGCGGCAAGAAACGCTTCTTGATTGAGCGAGCAGTAATAAGTGCGGCCTTCCTTTCGCCGTCGCACGAGGTTGGAACGTTCCAACACCTGCACATGCTTCGCGGCGCCCGCGAGGGACATCTCAAACGGCGCTGCCAACTGACCAACGGACAACTCTCCAGTACGCAACGCGCCGAGCATGCTGCGGCGAGTCGGATCGGAAAGTGCCCCAAATACCGCGTTCAATTGCTCAACTTGCTCAACCATTTGGTTGAGTATCTACGAAACCGGCCCAAAACTCAACCACTTGGCTGAGTTTTTCTTCGAGTATTTCTGCGCCGACTCACTAACGGATCAACGCCGCATCAGGGCGCTATATGCTAGCCGCCACGCCGGTCCTCCCTCGTCGTGCCCTCGGTGGTCGCCAGCTCTCGCATCCCATCCTGAAGAGTCAAAGCATGAAACAACGATTTGCAACTGCCCTCTGCCACGTAATGATCTGTATTCCCCTCTTCGCCCAGGAATCGACTTCGGAAGACTCGAAAGACTCACGGCAGACGGTTCGCTCCTTCGACGTCAAGTTGCCGCTCAATTATCTGCAGTACCTTCCCGCTGACTACAAACCATCCAGCGCCACCGACAAAAAGTGGCCGCTCTTGGTTTTCTTGCATGGCGCTGGTGAACGCGGTTCGAACATCAACACCGTGAAGCGTTATGGACCGCCCAGACGAGTTGCAAGCGGTGATGACTTTCCATTCGTCATCATTTCGCCCCAGTGTCCACGCGGAAGTTTTTGGAACATCGATCACTTGCTCCAACTGATCCGAAACGTGATCGAGGAAGAAAACATCGATCCAGACCGCGTCTATTTGACGGGGCTAAGCATGGGAGGATTTGGAAGCTGGGCGCTCGCGGCCGAAGCGCCCGAGTTGTTCGCAGCGGTTGCTCCCGTCTGCGGCGGTGGCGATCCACGAACCGCCGCCGCTTTGGTCGACGTACCGATCTGGGCATTCCATGGCGACGCCGATCGAGTCGTTCCTGCATCCGCGAGCCAGAAGATGGTCGACGCGATCAAAGATGCAGGTGGCAAGAAGATCGAATTTACCCTTTACGAGGGCGTCGATCACAACAGTTGGACCGAGACCTACGCCAACGAAGAACTCTACCGCTGGTTGCTCAAACACCAACGTGAAGACAAGTAAGTGCGTCTTCACCGATCGCTCCGCAAACCTCGGCGTTGCTTGCCCTTGCTTTTTACGATGCGATTCGCGGAGCGATCGGCGACATTTTGTTCCATCTATAATGGAGACGTAAAACGAAAATCAAATCTTCAGGAGTTAAGAGAATCTAAGACCATGGGATGGCTAGCCGTGATGAAGAGAACGAATCTCGCAACCGTCCTTTTTTGGTTGGCGGCCGCACACGATATCCGTCGATGGAAATCGCGATCACGCAAGGATCGCTCGCATGGACGGCCGACGGTGTGCAGCTTCCCGCGATGCGTCGATGCAGCGAGATCTTTGCGTCGTTATTCGAAGAACCCAAAGGCGGCATCGCGGCTCAGCGGAGAGCACTGCGGCGCAAAGCGAGCGTCCTTGATGACAACCTGAACGAAGTCCGGCGGCTCAATCAAATGATGGGGCATGCCGACAAAGGACGTCTTGACCAGTATCTCACCTCGGTACGTGAAGCGGAAATACGCACACGACGAGCTGACGCATGGCTCGACACGCCACTGCCTGAAATCTCCAAGGCAGACCGCAAACGCACGAACCGAGACATCCCCAAAACGCGGGCGGGTGATTATTTTCGAACCGTTTACGACTTGATCGTGCTCGCTTTTCAAACCGATGTGACGCGTGTTGCCACGTTTAGCCTCGGAGGTGAAGGTCAAGCGATTCCGATTCCAGAAATTGGCATCACCGAGTCTCGCCATCAACTCAGCCACCATGGCGGCGATCCGGGCTACATGGAAAAGCTCACGAACTACGACACGTTCGCCGTCGAACAGTTCAGCTACTTCCTCTCACGACTCGCAGAGACCGAAGACGTTCATGGCAAGCCGCTTCTTGGCTCAACGATGGCCCTTTTTGGCAGCGGCATGTCGTACGGTCACAGTCACGGAAATGCCAACCTGCCACTCGTGCTTGCCGGCGGTTCGGATCTTGGTCTCAACCACGGCGGCCATCTCGATTTCAATCAGGGCCACTTTGACGGCTACCAACTCGACCAAGCCAAGGAACACTATGGACTTTGCAGCCGTCCCGCAAACCCAAACGCGCACATGAGCAACCTGCTGCTGATGATGGCACAGCGAATGGGGGTCGAGTCGGACCAATTCGGTGACAGCAACGCGGTCATAGAACTATGAAGCATCTGCAAGCCGGCACTTGGATTGCCATGTTGTGGATCAGCATTCACTTGCTTGGTTCCGATGCCAAGGCTGATGACGAGCCGTTCCGTCCCAAGATGGGGCAGTTCCCACCGCTCGAAAAGGCGCATACGTATCGAGGGGAATTGGCATTTGTGGATCACGCCAATCGACGCGGCAGCTTGCGCGTGCAAGGGGAAGGGATGTATTTCCGAAATGCACCGCACCCATTCGCAATGCTTCCCTACGGAATCATTCGATATCAAGGTGCTCCGGCAGACCTCCGCGATATACCGCTCGGGACCGTTCTGCATGTGAAAGCTTTCCTTCCTCCAGATCCCAAGTTCTCTGTGGTGCCGGTGTTGCCAGTGAACAATCGCAACAAGACGGCAGGTTACAGCGGTGTCGGTATCGCACCCGCAGAAAACCACGTTCTGCTGCTTGAAGACGAACCGAGTCACTGTTTGCGACAGGACAAAGTTTGGAAGCTGCAAGAAATAGACATTAAGAACAACCAAGGGATGATCGTTGCCAGATGCGAACACAAGTCAGCCGAAGCGAGCGAGACCCAAGTAGAAACGCTGACGTTTGATTCCGCGACTCGTTTCTGGCGTGGTCGTGAATGCCTGACCATCGAAGACCTCGTCGCGGAAAACACTTGGCCTGCGGAAGGAAAACACCCGATTGATAACTTGGAGGTACATCTCGGGATCTCCTGGAGACCGACGCCCAAGGGCATCTTCACACGGTTTCACATCTCGGATATTTGGATTGATGAAGTCGCCATGCTGCGTGCGGCACACAATCAAAACGAATCCCATAAAGCGTTCATCCGAAGCCGGTGGATGCCTGCATGGATTGACTCCGTTGAATATAAAAAGTTCGGTACAGCGAAAGTGACGGCAACGCTTTTCGGTGGGATGGATGAGTCTCTGTATGCCGACTTCAAAAAAGGCACAACCGGCTGGATGAATGCCGTGGAGAGCACACTGAAACATGGGCACGGTGCTTATGGGCCCGCACATATGGCATGTCGTGGTCCCATCTTGGACGTTACCAAGACGGAAGACGCCGTGCCTCTTGGTAGCAGCGGCATTCAGATAACTTTCCAAACCGATCTCATCATCGAAGGCATCCGCCCAGGCCGAATCGTTCGAGTCCGAGCCGGCGATTGGCCACAAGTCAATTTGCCGCGTGAGGAGTATCTCAACGGCGATGACCTGGAAGAACGATTCCCCACACCAGATATCTTCCCGAAGTATTGATCGATGATGGTCGACGTGGATCGCGTACTTCTCGGAGATGATGTACATCCCAACAACTGAGCATCTCGAAAACCAGATTCGCAAGAATGGGGCGTTTGGTTTATCATCACGATGCTACCCCCACGGCAATTAGCGTCTCTTACGCGACCAGGTTTTCTTCTTGAAACAACTGCCCCTGATCCTGCTGCTGAATCTAGTGTCCTATTGCTTGGTCACGGAATCGGCTCATGCCGAAGACTTCGAACGTGACCTTCGGCCGCTGCTGAGGCAGTACTGCGAGCATTGTCACGGGGAAGAAGACGCCAGTGCCGATAAAGACTTCACACGTGTTGATCTTGCAAGCCCCGACTTTGATCTTTGGCAAACGGTTGTCGGTTTGATCAACGACGGGATTATGCCTCCGGCGGACGAACCACAGCTATCCGCCGAAGAGAAAGCAAAGTTCAGCGTTTGGTATCAGGCATTGATCGAAGATGTCCAGCCGCATCCCGGTATCTTTCGTCCGCGCCGTCTTTCGGCACACGAATATCGCAATACCCTTCATTCGATTCTTGGATTCCCGCTGGAAGTGCTCGTCATGGAAGCTGAGCAAACCGTCATCGAGAAATCGCTCGTGATGAAGTTGTTGCCGACCGATCCGCCCGGTCCGAGTGGGTTCAAGAACGACACTTCCGCCAATCCGCTCACAACAGTGATCTGGGATCAGTATTCCTATTTAATCGACAATGCTCTGGAACGCTTGTTCGCACTGGACCATCGCGATGCACTCGAGGCTTACACTGGCAAGATTCATGGCGAGTCACTTTCGCACGAACAAGCGAAAGAGCTGATTCGCGCCATCGCGCGGCGAGCCTATCGGCGCCCCATCAATGTCGCTTCGTTACAGCCAGCGTTCGACGAGGTCGAGAGTCATTCCGGTGCGGAATTGAACCGCGCCGTTCAAATGGAACTGAAAACCATTCTGATGTCGCCGAAGTTTCTCTATCGGGGACTGTTGATGGATGGACCGCGTGATTCACAACGGCCCGTGGATGACTTTGAGCTCGCTGAACGACTCAGCTATTTCATTTGGGCCGATATGCCCGACGAGCAGTTGATGGATTTAGCGAATCAAGGACTGCTTCATCAGTCTGACATCTACCATGCTCAAATCGACCGCATGCTGTCATCCCCCAAAGCACGCAGCTTGGCGGAAACGATGGGAGTTGAATGGTTCTCACTGAATGAAATCGATCACGTTAACAACAATCCACCTGTCGCCGATGCATTAAAGCGTCAGCCGATCGACTTTCTCAATTACTTGTTCATCGAGGATCGTCCGCTCGTCGAATTGATTGACTCAAAAACGACGTTCATCAATCCTCACACGGCGAAGTACTATCCAGCCGATCGTCGACAGATGGCGAAGTACACAAAACAGCGCGGCATCGAAGTCGAAGCGGTTCCAAATCAAAAAATTAGTTTAGATGCGACTCGGGAGCGTGGCGGATTGTTGACGATGCCAGGTGTATTAGCGATGAACAAAGGCCCGGTCCTTCGTGGCACCTGGATCTTGGATCGCATCCTCGGCGAACACCTACCAGATCCGCCTGCCAATGTTGGCCAAGTGCCCGCAAACAAAAGCGGCGAGAATCTGACATTCCGGCAACGGTTCGAACAGCATCGCCGCAGCGAAGCTTGCGCGGCCTGTCACGATAAGATTGACCCTCTTGGGTTTGCACTTGAGTCTTATGGACCGAGCGGAGCCCTTATCACATCGATCAATGACAAGGCACGAGGGAAGAACCGCAAAGCAGACCGCAACAAACCGCAGCCCAGTGCTGAACCCATCGATACGAGCGGCCAGTTGCCTGGCGGCGAACGGTTTAAAGACTTTCAGCAGCTAAAACAGATCCTTGTCACCACCCAGAAACGGCGGGTGGTTCGCAATATCGTGCGGAGGACAATGGCCTATTCGCTTTGCCGTAAACTGACGGTCTACGATCGCGAAGCGGTCGAAGCGATCGTCGGGCAACTGGAAGAGGATGGCACGTTCGGTGAGATGATCCACTTGATCGCCGACTCCTTACCATTCCGAGAAACCGTCTTGCGAAGCCACGAGTGATCTGGAAACGACGCGTGTAATATGGTAACGACATGAGTTGGCGAATCAAACGACGAACGTTCCTTCGCAGCGCCGCCGGCCCGTTGCTGCCGTTGCCCTTTTTGAACCTCATGGAACAAACGGCGACAGGTGCTCCCGACGACGCGCCACCGATGCGATTCATGACGCTGTTCAAACCGAACGGTGTGCATCCCCCGAGCTGGAACATCAACGGTGGCAAGGAATATGACTTCCGCATGTCACCGCTCATGCAACCGTTCGCCAAGCATAAAGATGACTTGTTGATTCTGGACAACATGGGTGACTTTGGATTTTCGTCCCATGCGAATTCAACCCGACGATTCTTAAGTGGGCATCATCGCAACACGAAAAATGCTTCGGTTGACCAGCTAATCGCTGACAAGATCGGTGGCGACACCGTTCATCGGTCCCTGGAATTGACGACCGAAGGTCTGTTCCCGAATCAGATTGGCTGTAGCTACATCTCCTATGACGCGAACGGAAACCCGATCCCTCGAGAGAGTGATCCGCAATTAATCTTTGACCGGCTGTTCCGGAATCCGATGAGTAGTCCCGCCAAGCGTCAGCAGATGAGGAGTTTGCTGGATCGAGTTGCCGAAGATGCCAGAGCTCTCGATCGAAAAGCGGGTGTCGAAGATCGCCAGACGTTGCAGCAATATCTGTCGGTGATTCGGGAAACAGAAAAGAGGTTAGAAAACATCAAATCGACCGCTCCGCTCAATGAAGTGGCAACACTTGAGCGACCGTTGGCACCAGCCAATCTCGATGAACAGGTCGATTCGATGATTGATCTCATCGCCTTGGCACTCTGGACGGATTCGACGCGCTGCGTGACCTACATGCTTGGCAACAGCAATAGTCGGATGATCTTCGATTTCCTCGGCATCAAAGAACAGCACCATTACCTATCGCACTTCTTCCGTAACTTCTCTCGATCCAATCTGGATGCGCTGCTGAAAATCAGCCTCTGGCATATGCGGAAGTTTGATTACCTGCTCGATCGCTTAAAGTCCTATAAAGATCAAAACGGATCGCTGCTGGACCATACCGTCGTACTGTTCGGTTCGGGGATGGGGCACAGCGATAATCATACGGCAACAAGGATCCCTATTGTCCTTGCAGGCGGAAAGGGAATGCTGAAGACGGGTCGCTACGTGCGTTACTCCAAGAACCAGCAACTCGGCCGATTGCACTTATCACTGCTTCAAAAGTTCGGAATAGAGATCGATTCGTTTGCCGAATCCGTCACGCCTCTGCCGGGACTCGATAGCAGCGATTTTGATCCTTACAACGAACAACCCTTCGAAAGTTGGGTTCGCAACGAAGGAGACGTGATCGTCGTTCAAGGCCGTTTGCGTTTGTCAGACAATCTGGACGAAGCCAAAGTTTTCTTTATCGATGTCGAAGGAAAACCATCGGTACGCATCGAGGTGAGTTTTCGTGATTTCCACGATTTCAATCTAGCGTATCACTGCGGCACAGCCATTCGGCTAACGGGGACAGGAACAGAATCTTCCGGTCAACTGTTAATCAACAAAATCACCGACTTACATTCGTTGTTCGGCAAGAAACCTGGCACGCAGAACGGTTGACTCCATTCGTCGCTAACCGACGGTCGCCTTTCGACGAGAAGCTTTTTTCGATTTGCGTTGTCTTTTCGCGCGTCGTTCTTGAAAACTCTGCTTAGCGCGATTCGAGTGACGCGACTTTTTGGGGGACCGTGTTTCCCGATCGAACGAAGGGTCTGCCTCTGGATTCTCGACGGGGATTTTTTGACCGATCAGTTTTTCAATCGCCCTCAGCTCGCCACGCTCTTCGGTCGTGCAAAAGGAAACGGCCGTTCCTTTTTCACCGGCGCGTCCCGTCCTGCCAATTCGATGGACGTAACTTTCCGGATCTACCGGCATGTCATAGTTGATCACGTGGGTCACGCCAGCGATATCGATGCCGCGTGCGGCCACATCGGTTGCGACCAACACGGAAACACGTTTTCTACGAAACAAATCAAGGGCTTTCTGTCGCGCATTTTGCGTTTTATTGCCGTGAATGGCCGTAGCGGGAACCCCGATGCGATCAAGCTTTTTCGTGAGCCCATTTGCACCGTGCTTTGTTCGCGTAAACACAATCGCTCGATCGACGGTTCCGCTGAAGAGTATCTCCTGCAACGAAGCCAGTTTATCTGAACGCTCAACAATCTTGACGGTTTGCTCGATACCCTTGACGCTGATCGACGTTTTCGGTGTGACATCGATCGAAACAGGATTGAACAACAGTTTTGCGGCAAGCTGCCGAATCTTCGATGGTAGCGTTGCAGAAAAGAATAGGGATTGGCGTTCCTCAGGAAGCATGGAGATAATTTTTTCCAAGTCCGGCATGAAGCCCATATCAAGCATCCGGTCCGCTTCGTCGAGCACGAAGATATCGATGCGGCCAAGATCGATGTGCCTTTGATTGATCAAATCTAAAAGGCGTCCAGGTGTCGCGATGAGAACATCAACGCCTCGACTCAGAGTCCGGACTTGATCTTTCTGCGCAACGCCGCCGTAAACCAATGCTTGGCGTATGCGCATGTGCTTCCCATAACGACGAAAGCTCTCACTGATCTGGATCGCGAGCTCGCGTGTCGGGGCCATTACGAGCGTTACGGGTCGCTTCGCTTTGGAGCGTGGCTTTTCTTTACCCAAGTAATCCAGGATCGGAAGCGCGTACGCGGCCGTCTTTCCGGTTCCCGTCTGCGCGCATCCCAGAACGTCCTGTCCAACAATGGCTGGTGGGATGGTTTTTGCCTGAATGGGAGTCGGTCGTTGGTAGTCCTGATCTTTCAACGCGCGTTTCAAGGGCGGGAAAAGATCAAGGGATTCAAAAGTAATCACGTATCGTTTTTCTTATTCAGCGAGTTGTTCTTGGCCCAGATCTATCGAACGTATTTCCAGAGAGGGCATATGCCAGCGTATTGGTAGGTGCGCACATCAAGTTCAGTACCAATTGTCAAACAAGTCAGCGTTCACCAAGCAGGCGGTGGCTGGTAGTGACTCCCGGACAAACAAGAATGTCTCAGGCTCGATGCGTTTCCCAACAACGCGGACCACAGCGAGAACCGGGCAGCAAACCGGATCATTCAACAGCAGACAGTGAAAACTCGTTCACAGGGGCGAGAAACTGAGTTTCCGACTCAGGGATTCTTCTCGGCGATCGGAACAGCGAACTCGTCTCATTCGCGTCTTGTCTCTCCGATCTTGATGCATGTGGTGGACATGAACCACCGACCGTTACCC
This sequence comes from Planctomycetota bacterium, assembly GCA_039179795.1. Taxonomy (GTDB): domain Bacteria; phylum Planctomycetota; class Planctomycetia; order Pirellulales; family Pirellulaceae; genus Rubripirellula. The sequence goes on from JBCDEM010000021.1 coordinate 14,576, forward strand.
TAATGCAAATCGAATGAATCGCCAATGGTAACTTCAGGATTCGACGATGATTCCTGCCGCGTTAAACGGTTCCGCGGTGGTCGCACGAGACTCATGGGGACTTCAATCGACCTTCCGCCACGGCCGAAGGGAAAACTCTTAGCAATAGGGCCCACCTAGATCGAGCTGATCAAGATCAACATCATTGAATTCAATTCGGTGCCGACACTCTTTGCTTCCTCTGCCTTCGCCACGAAATGTTGCGCTACTTCCTCAGGTTCTTTGGATTTGAGTAGTTGAATCACTTCGTAACTGCTCCCTCGGAATAGCTTCAAAGTGCCCTCGCGATCAGCCGCCTTCAGCTGCTGGATCGCGTTGTAATCCATGATGCCGGTTACCAGGTTGTAGCCACTGAGCTTTCGTAGCTCGGAATAAAGTCTTCCACCAAACGTTGTGTCTTCGTCAGACATCGTCACTCTCCATTCTTAGGAAGCACTAGCTGGCACATCACCCGAACGATCCGGACCGAATTCAACGATCTTTCATCGGAATAACGCCGAATCGAACGGAGGAACCATTGCCAGCGACCAAAGACTAGACGCGAGGGATTTCGTAGCCTTGACGCGGTGTGCGCGCAAACATCCCTTCCGCTTGCTCGTCACCCAGAATCTTCTCCGCTTTTGGGTCCCACTTGATGGCCCGTCCGAGTCTCGCGGCGATGGCGGCTAAGTGACAGGTATTCAGCGATTGAACGTGCGAGTAGACATCCGAAACGGGCAGACCACCTTCAGCGATACATCGATAAAAGTTGTCCTTGTGACCCTCTGCAGGTTTATCTTTGTAAAGTCGCTGACGATCAGAATCATCGTAAGCATCTTTGTCCCAATTCTCTTCGATCGGCAGTCCGGTGATTTTGCCCCGGCTTACGAAGATACGGCCTTTGGTACCTTCAAATAAAATCCCATTGTCACCGCGACTGGTCACGTTCATTTCGATGCCACTGGCAAACTTACAAATCACCGCATAATCATGTGCGGTGTTGAACGAATCATCGACGGTCGGGTAACCGTTCTCGAACGGAACGGGATGATTGGCATCGGTCCCACCAATTTCGATCGGCCCCATGCCTTCTTTGTCTTCGCCGAGGGCCCAGGTTGCGATATCGACGTGATGCGCACCCCAGTCCGTAAATTTGCCACCGGAGTATTCGTACCACCATCGAAATGTTCCGTGACAACGTTCGCGGATGTAATCGACCATCGGCGCCTGCCCGAGCCACGCATCCCAATTCAAATTTGCTGGTGGATCCGTCTTCTTGAACGGACCTCCGCGTGAGCCACCGTTAATGCCGACCGTGACTTTCTTGATATCTCCAAGTATTCCTTTCTGCACCATGTTCACGGCACGCAGAAACTTGTCCTTACTACTGCGTTGTTGAGTACCGACAAAGAAAACTTGATCTGGACGGCTCTTGCAAGCGTTACGGATCAGTTGGTTCTCTTCGAGTGTCAACGTTAATGGCTTCTGGCAAAAAACATGCTTCCCTGCCAGCAGTGCTTCCACGGCGATCTTCACATGCCAGTGATCGGGCGTAGAAATACTGATGACATCGATGTCTTTACGTTCGAGAAGTTCGCGATAGTCGACGTAAACATCCGCCTTCCCTTTACCGATACGCTCATCTTGTTTTGCGCGCTCCGCGTGCCTCTGATCGACATCGGCAACTGCGACGACATCGCCAAACCGAGCGTGTTCCCTGCAATCGCCCGTCCCCATGCCACCGAGTCCGATGCCTCCGACCAGCGGCCGATCATTCTTGGATTGATTGGCAAACGCTTTCTCTGACCAAGGGAAATAGGCGACCGAGCTGCTAGCTGCGATTGTGCCAGTTGTTTTCAAAAAGGAACGCCGATTCGAACTGGATTTGGGCGTGCGCATCAAAGAGATCCTGACAGGAAAGTTGGTCGAAAATGGGATCGATAATTGTAATCAGATTTCGCCCATGAAAGGGCGGCCAATGGCGATCACGCCGATTGGCTGCAACGATTCACGCTAATCAAACCAAGTTGCTCGGTTCGCGCGGATGAACTCCCCGTCCCAATAGTCTGGATAAGCAGCACGAACGCGTTCAATGTCTGCTTGCTGCCCAGGAGACAAAACTTCGCGGGAATCGAGGCAGCGGGCCGATGGACAGAGCCCGTCCAGTCGCAACGCCTCGTTAATCCCTGGGACACAGCCAGCAAATTCATGGGCGGCGTCAAAGAGGGCCGCATTGACTTCCGTTAATTCAGCGTTGCGACGTAGCCAGCTCAACTCACTGTGCATCGAAACGCGAAGCTTCTTTATCGACTGCAGCGTGCGGACGGCTTGCCGAGTACCAACCGCCCATTGCCCCAGTAGCCCTCCCACGATCCAACGAGGTCGCTCAGCATCACCAAACGGGGTCAACAGATCAGCGATTATGTTGTCGTCGTTGCCCGTATAGAGGGCGATATTAGAACGTCCCGAATCGATGACAGCGCGAATCACGTCCAAAGTCCGGTAACGATCGAAGGCTGCGATTTTGATTGCCACGACACGTTCCACTTCCGCCAACTGACGCCAGAAATGGTAGGACAACACTCTACCGCCCACCGCCGGCTGTAGATAAAAACCAATCACGGGCATCACGTCTGCGATTCGCATGCAATGATCAAGCAGTTGTGATTCGTCATCATGCTTCCAATCAGCCAGACTGAGCAACGCGGCGTGATAACCCATTTCGGCTGCCAACGCCGCCTCTTTCTCTGCCTGCTCGCTGCGCCCGCACACACCGGCAACGCGCACAAAGCTTTCGGCCGCGCGGCGATTCAACTCTTGACAAACGGCTCTCAGCACCGGTTCATAAAGACCATGCTTGGCACTGCGAATCGCAAACTGAGTCGTATGAACGCCCACGGCCAATCCACCGGCTCCCGCATCGACATAGTATCGAGCAAGAGCACGTTGATATCGCTCTGACCACTGACCGTCTTGCTGCAGCGTCAACGGACAAGCAGGAATCACGACGCCATCATTCAAAGAAACGCGCCACGACGGATCGGACAAATCGGTCATGAACTAATAGGCTCCATCACGAACTTCAAACTGGGTCGGTTTGTGGAGCAGACGCCCTCCTCCCTTTTGCCAGGCAACAACATCATCCAGTATCGAACTTAACGGGGTTGGAGGTTCACCGAACAAGCGATGAGACAGCGTCGCGTTGTTCAGCCAAGCCGTTGACCGTTCTTTGCCAACGAACTGCACAGAACAATCAAGACGCTCGGCCAAAGCTTCCGCCAAGTCACGAACGCGAAGGACTGCTTTGCCAGTAACATTGAGAACTCGCGCGGGTGTTTCCGCTAACGACAGGGCACGAAGGACATAGTTGACCGCATCTGCCTGCCCAATCAGATTCACGTACCCGGTACGCAAGTCGATGGGCTGGCCGCTCGCGATCTTGGATGCCAAATCGACGAGCACACCGTAACGAGGTTCGACCGCATAATTAAGCCGGACAAGACAGACTCGGGTTCCATGTTGAACGGCACCTTCCGCGAAAGCTTGTTCTCGGCCAAGACAAGACAGCGCATAATCGCCGGGCGGATCGGTGGGAGAATCTTCGTTTGAGCCGCCGGTCTCAGGTTCGGTGAATCCATACACGCACCCCGTTGATAAGGCGACGATCTCCGCGGCACGATAGTGTTCGGCAACCAACCTCGGCAACGTGACGTTCATTCTCTGCAATAACTCGGGTTTATCCCGCGTGCCGAACTTGATTCCCGCAAGGAAGAAAACCTGGGCAGCTTCAGGCAGTTGTCGATACTCCTCGGGGTCGCTTAGATCGCAAGCGTGAAGATCGAATCCATGATGGCGAATCAACTCCCGCTGACGTGAGTCGGTAAAACGCGACACCGCGGTAATGGCGTCTCGCCTATCGACCGCTTCAAAACAGCGCTGCAGCATGCGCAACACATGAAACCCCATCTTGCCGCCAGCCCCCAACACGCTCACGGGCCCGCTGTATTTGCCAAGGGTTTCAATCGTCGCGACTTGAGGCCGTGAAAGCTGATCATCCAACCGAGCCTCATCGATCAAACCATCGTTAAACATTGATCAAGCAATCCTATCATCAAGGGTCACTCGCAGCTTCAATCGTTATGGAATTCTAATCGTATCAACTTTGCCCTTATCAGTATCTTCACTTCGCGTCTTTCGAGTATTTCGCGGTTCTCGAAGCGGCACGGGGTTGAAAAACCGAAAGTGTGGCGGTTGCAAGTTGTTGATCTGACGATTACACCGAAGATCGAAACTTACTCCAAATCGATTCACTTTTGCCCCGTGATATGCTTGACCGCGAAATCCCGTGCTTTGCACTTCTATTTCTCTTTACGCTCGGATCTTTGGTGAGACAACCGGCCTTGGCCGATGATCCGATGGCCCCACACCCCAACGTCGCCGCGGCAATTAGGAAGATCGATTCCGTGGTCAAAGAGGGCCCCTTTAAACCAACCTGGAAGTCGCTTGAGACCTATGAAATCCCGCAGTGGTACAAAGACGCAAAGTTCGGGATTTTTATCCACTGGGGCGTTTACAGTGTGCCCGCCTTCGGGAGCGAGTGGTATCCGCGCCAGATGTACATCGACACGAAACGTCGCGGCGATAACTTCTTCCAGCATCACATTGAGACCTATGGTCCCCAGGCGAAGTTTGGCTACAAGGACTTCATCCCAAGATTTAAGGCTGAGAAATTTAATCCCGATCGATGGGCTGAGTTGTTTCAACAAGCTGGGGCCCGATATGTCGTCCCAGTCGCTGAACACCATGATGGATTCCCCATGTACGACTGCAGCTTCACGGAATGGGACGCGACCGAAATGGGACCCAATCGTGACATCATCGCGGAATTAAGTACTGCCATTCGCGCACGGGGAATGAAACTCGGTCTGAGCAGCCACCGAGCTTTTAATTGGAAGTTCTTTGTTCGACATTCCGAATTCGACAACATCGATCCGAAGTATGCGCGCTTGTACGGGCGGCCGATGCCTTTTCTCTTCAAAGAGGATGCGGCTGATTACCAGAAACGATTCGAGCCACAAGACAAACAATTCAAGGAAGATTGGTTGGCTCGAACATGCGAAATCGTTGATAAGTACCATCCAGATTTGGTTTGGTTCGACTTCGGAATCACGAACAGTCAAGAGACAACGTATGCTGAGAATCACTTCTCACCCTACCTCCAGCGCTTTGCGGCGTACTACTACAACGAGTCCTCAAAGCGGGACGGTCCTTTAGGGATCGTTAATTACAAATGGCAAGCCTTTCCAGAAGGTGCAGCGGTTCTGGACCTGGAACGGTCCAAGATGGATGCGATCCGTGTCCCGTTTTGGCAAACGGACACAGCGATCAGTAGCAGCTCATGGGGCTATACCGAGAATCAGAAATACAAGTCGGCTGGTCGCCTGGTGGATGATCTGGTTGACATCGTTTCGAAGAACGGTTGCCTGTTGCTAAATGTTGGGCCTCGTTCGGATGGCACGATTCCGCAAACCGATCGCGAAATCTTGCTTAGCATCGGCAAGTGGCTGAAGATCAATGGCGAAGCGATCTATGGATCGAAGTACTGGAAAACCTATGGTGAAGGCCCGACCAAAACCACGACAGGTCATTTGGCCGAACACAAAGATCAGCCATTCACGTCGGAAGACATTCGCTTCACGACAAAGGACGGCAATCTGTACGCGATCTTGCTGGATTGGCCGCCGTCGAATCAGGTGACCATCAAATCGCTTTCAAGCTCCGCTGAGCATTGGCCGAAAGTCTCTTCGATCGAGCTGCTTGGTAGCGATGCCCGTGTGACCTGGACGCGTGATTCGAAAGGCCTTCATGTCACGCTGCCCAGTGCACGACCATGCGAACATGCTTATGTCCTAAAGTTGCGTTAGATCACAGAACCACCCATGTTTAAATCTCGATACCGTACCGCAGATCTGCAAAGACCCAAGCTTTGGTGCCTGCTCGCTGTAGCCGCGGCGCTACTCAATCCTTCCTTCACCCATGCGCGAAACGAAGTTGACTACCAACCAGAAAAAGTGATCGATGGATCACAATGGGACACGCTGGACATTCGATTCACCGTCGATGCGCTGCCGGATCAGCCTGTCGACATCGATTTCACGGCGACATTCAGCGGTTCGAATGGCAAGACCATGACCGTTGCCGGCTTTTATGACGGGGAAGCTGATTTTGTCATCCGTTTTACGCCTCCATCCGCAGGCAAATGGGACTTCGCAACCACTTCTTCCGTAGCTGGATTAAACGGTCAACGTGGTGTTGTTTCCGTTCGCCCTGCACGCGAGGGACGCCAAGGCGCCGTGCTGATCGACCCAGAGTCAAACCGACGATTTGTCCATGAAAACGGTGACCGATACTATCCGATTGCGTTCGAAGCAGATTGGCTGTTTGCACTTGATGCGGAGAACGCGAGTGATATCCCCAGGACACGCAAACTCGTCGACACGCTTGCGGATAACGGATTCAACCAAGTCGTCATGAACGTCTATGCCTTTGACGTCAACTGGAAGAAAGATGCTTCACTCGTGTCGAAGTACGACTACGGAAGCCCGAGTGTCTTTCCATTTAAGGGAACCAATCAAAGTCCGAACCATCGCGTCTTGAACATTGAGTACTTCCAGCGTCTCGATCGCGTTCTGGACTATTTGGATGAAAAAGGAATCGTCTCCCATTTAATGATTTACGTTTGGAACAAGCGGGTGTCGTGGCCGGAAGCAAATTCCGATGATGACAATCGCTACTTCGACTATGTGGTACGTCGATACCAAGCCTACCCAAACCTGGTTTGGGATATCTCGAAAGAAGCACTCGGCTATGGTCACACCGATGTCGGCTACATCACCGACCGCATCAAACGCCTGAGAAAAAACGATGCCTATGGCCGTCTGATCACCGTTCACGACTACGGGTATTGCCGACGGTTTCCTGAGCAAGTCGACTTCGTCTCGGTCCAGCTATGGAGTTCGGAACTTTACGGTGTGATGCGGAATGTCATGGACGCCATCCGAGGAAAACCGATTCTCAACATCGAACACGGCGGTTACGAACGGGGTCCTTACGTCGTATTCACCGGAAACTACACGTCACCGGAAGTGTGCCTGGAACGTGCTTATCAATGCGTGTTTGCCGGTACGTTCCCAACGCACTATTGGCAAGGTGCTGCCTGGAATGTGATCATCCCAGACGTTTCAGAGTTGCCGGCCGATCAACAGCCGCGATTGGATTTCTATCGACACATGCGCGACTTCGCTGATCGTTATCAAGTTGATCATTTAATTGCCGGTGGAAAGAAGTCCAATGCGGGCTTTTGTTTGCACAATGACAAGAATCTCTTTATCTACTACGTGCCGAAAGAGTGTGAGTTTCTCGGGCTTCGACCGCCGAAAGATCGAGGTGACACGATGCGACTGACATGGTTTGATCCATTCACCGGCGAATACGGAAAACCGTTCGAGATGAAGATGACCAAATGGCCAGCGGTTAAGATGCCAGAGGCGAACGGTTTTCGAATTCTGATATGCGAAATCGAGGACAATCGTTGATTCCTCGGAGCATTCAGTGATGACTCGATCGCAAGCGTGAATGAGAATTACGAACTGAATGAACCCTCATCACGTGGTCGCTTTCCTGTCGTTCGATTGCTTCTTACGAATTGGTCCATATCCGAGGCCACACGCAAATAGGCAAGAAACAATCGCGATCGTTCCGGGCTCAGGCACAACGTTGGTTGGCGAACTGACAAACGTCTGGAAACCGAGATCTTGACTTGCGTTTTCAAACCACGGAAGCCCAGGAGAGCCGCTGTATCGAGCGCCGCTCGGGAAAGAGTCACCGCGGATGGACTGTGACAACGCATCTATCCAGATGTAGTCTCCCGCCCCGCTATTGGTGAGGATAAGCGAGTAGACTTCGCCGGACATCACGTTGATTCCTAACGAACTTACATCGATACTCACGAAATCGTCCGAGACGTTTACGTTTACAGGAACAAGACTTTGATCAATATTAATCGACCTAGGGTCGATCCCGCCTGGCACTCCTCTCGCGATCGTCAGTGTCAGGTCATCATTGGGCACATTGATAGTCGACGAGTAGATCTACAGATCGACCTGCGCGAGTATCCCATCCAGACCGGCTGTAAATGTTTGAGCCGCTGACTGAAACGAAGTGATTACCGGACCACCAGTACCACGAAATTCGACTGCGTTAAACGACTGATCAAGCATGATGCCAGCTTCGGCTTTCTCGACAGCAAGAAACACCGAAACGAAGAGGCTTAACAGGACGGCCTTACTTTTCAAACATCTACTCGCATGACGGACTCTCATGGATTGCAACTCGCATTCTTAAAGCCAAGCAAGATCGTCGAGAGAACGATTCCCGAACCGATCAGAAACCGAATTCGCGGTTCCTAAACTGCTATTTCCCGTGGCGCCCGATTCGTGCACTAAAATCCTGACTTTTCTTCGGATTCCGTCAGATTCGGTGCCTCGTGCATCACGTTCGGGGGCACCGCCGCTCACCCGCGAGAGGATCCCCTGGGTGCGAAGCGTATGAACGCCCATCAGACGTCCACCGCGCTACAACCGAACTGATGCCTCTCCTCAGCAACGATCGCTCATTCGGCGGTTTGGGAACTTGTCCCAGTGACGTCTATCTTTGACTCAAGAGTCAGTGAGTGATTTGTTGAGGGCTCAGCGTTTCGCTGATGGGTGGCCGATGCTTGCGTCGCCGCGAGTCGGTCATGAATCAACTAAACTGGCATTCCCGGCATCAGCCTTGGACGGTGATTCAACGAACGGTGTGATCATTACGAAGGCAAGTGTCAAACCAGTCAGCATCGATTCAGTAAGACCGAAACATGAATTCGAAGATTACCCGTCGTGAAGCACTCCACAGTCTTGCCGTAACAGCCGCTTTGGCCGGGGCTTCCGGTCAGGCTTCAATTGCAGTCGCTGGCGGTCCGTTGAGCCTGCCTGAAGGAGGACTTCCAAAGGATGTTCGACTGGGTGACCTAAAAGATCTAAACGGTTACTTCCCGTTTGTTCCGAGTGAATCAGCGGAACAATGGGAAACTCGAAAAGCGTACCTGCTCAAACAGCTACGCGTTGCATGCGGACTTTGGCCGATGCCGCCCCGCCCGACCATTGAGGCGACCGTTCATGGAAGAGTCGAACGCGATGACTACACCGTCGATCGAGTTTTTTTTGAGAGTAGTCCTGGCCTTTATGTCACGGGCAGCCTTTACCAACCAAAGGGCAATAGCGAACCGCGACCGACGATCCTAAGTCCACATGGTCACTGGCAGGACGGTCGCTTCTACGACGTCGGCGATGATGGCATCAAGGGTCAGCTCGATTCCGGTGCCGAGAAGTTTGCAATCGGCGGACGGAATCCACTACAAGCTCGCAGCGTTCAACTGGCACGCATGGGTTGCAACGTATTTCTGTATGACATGCAAGGGTATGCAGACGGAGGATCCTTCTCTTACGAGCTGATTCATCGCTTCGCCAAACAGCGTCAACACCTAAGCAGTCCAGATCGCTGGGGCATGTACAGTGCTCAATCTGAATTGCGATTAATTAGCTCACTCGGCATACAAACGTGGAATTCCATACGAGCGGTCGACTGGCTGACGAGTCGTGACGACGTCGACGCTTCCAGAATTGGGGTAACGGGAGCCAGCGGTGGTGGCACGCAGACATTCATGTTGGCGGCTCTCGATGAACGCATCGCTGCTGCCTTTCCCGCCGTGATGGTTTCGACAGCGATGCAAGGTGGCTGCACGTGCGAAAACACAACTTACTTGCGCATCAATACCGGCAACATCGAATTCGCAGCGCTCGTTGCACCACGCCCGATTTTTATGAGCGGAGCAAACGACTGGACGAAAGAGATCGAAACGAAAGGACTTCCGGAATTGCAACAGCATTTCAACATGCTCGGAGTCCCGGGGAACGTTAACGCCAAATGGTTCAATTACCCGCACAACTTCAATTGGCATAGTCGCGCCATGATGTACGACTTCTTCAACGAACGCCTGAAACTCGGAGTGTCGGAGATCGTGGAGCGAGACTACGTGCCATTGTCTCGCGAGGAAGCGACTGTCTGGACTGAACCCTTCGAGGCTCCAGACATGAGCGAGGATTCTGAAGTCACGATCTTGCAGAGTCTTGACGAAATCTCCAGGCAACAGATCGACGCGCTGGTACCGACCGATCAAGCATCACTCGACGAGTTTCGACGCATCGTGGGTGGTGCCTTGGAAGTCATGATCGGAAGGGGACTCCCAGGCGAAGACGAGATCGAATATGAACAACTCAGTGAAACCACCAGAGACGGCTACCTCGAATACTCTGCCTTTTTGAGGTACCCCAAGCATGGCGAAGCGTTGCCGACGGTCTTTCTGTATCCCACAGACTGGAACCATCAAGTTGTCATCGCTGTGGGTGAAAACGGAAAGGCAGACTTGTTCCACGAAGACGGAACTCTCATTCCAGCGATTCAACAACTCGTCGATGCTGGCTTCGCAATTGGATCGAGTGATTTGCTGTATCAAGGGGAGTTTTTGAAAGATGGCCAGCCGTTATCGCAAGCGCGGACCGTCAACAATCCCCGAGAATTTGCCGGTTACACGCTCGGTTACAACCATCCGTTGTTCTCGCAGCGAGTCCATGACATTTTGTCCATCATCTCCTACGCGAAACATCATGAAACGAAGCCGGAAGCCGTTCACCTTGTTGGGCTGGGCGAATCCGGACCACTCGCCGCTGCAGCTGCAGCACTCTCGCGCATAGCTCTTTCGAGCGTTGCGATCAGCACGAACGGATTCCGATTCGAGACGATTACCGACATTCGCGATTTGAATTTGCTGCCCGGTGCCGTCAAGTACGGAGACTTGCCCGCGATCCTGGCTCTCTGCGCTCCGACACCTTTGTGGCTCGGTGGCGAAGGCAATTCCGCGCCACCGGTAACTGCTGCATCCTATCGTTGCGCCTCCGCCAACCTCACCACCTTTGATGGCGCAAGTAGAGCCGAAGCCGAGTCCGTTGCGAATTGGCTCGCCGGCAAAACATGATGATTGCTTTACGAGCATCCATTGCCAATCGACCTTTCGCGCGAACCAGCCAACGACTTGGTCTGCATGGAATCATCGGCAATAGGCTCTTCCTATCGGTTGCCGATCTCCCTACCCACACAACATCCATTCCATAAGACAACGAAGCAAAATGAAATCACTCCATTCTGTCTGGCTTGGGACATTGGTCGTCTTGTTCTTCCACAACACGACACGTGCGGATTGGCCGCGATGGCGTGGCCCGGATGACAGTGGCAGCATCCGTGCGGGAAACTACCCCAGCGAATTAAACGCTGCAGCCGCCGTCTGGTCTGCGGAATTACCTGGCAAGGGCTGTTCCACGCCAATCGTTTGGAAGAATCAGATTCTGGTAACAGCACCCGTTGCCGGGAACGACGCATTGTTATCGTTCGATCGGTCGGGCAAGCAGCAATGGCAAGCCACCTTTGAGAAAGAAACGGCGGGGAAACATCGCAATGGTTCCGGCTGCAATGCTTCTCCGGCAACCGATGGATCGGGTGTCTTCGTTTATTTTAAGAGTGGCATGCTGGCGGCGGTCAATTTGGATGGGACGCGCCGCTGGCAGACCGATTTGGTGCAACGATTCGGCCCGGATGATCGATATTGGGATCACGGTACGTCACCGGTATTGACCAAGCAACATGTGATCATGGCGCGGATGCACGCCGGCGACTCTTGGCTCGCAGCATTCGATAAAGAGAGTGGTGAGCTAGCTTGGAAAGTCGCTCGCAACTACACCGTTCCGCGAGAATCCGATCAATGTTACACGACGCCGATTGTTATGCAGCATGATGGTCGGGAAGTCGTTCTTGTTTGGGGAGCCGAGCATTTGACGATGCATGACGCGTCCAACGGCAAGGTGGTATGGAGCTGCGGTGGATTTAATCCCGAAGGCAACAAACTTTGGCCAGCCATCGCCAATCCAGTCATTGTCGATGATATGGCAGTCATCTGCTTTGGCCGCAATGATCGTGGCATCCCGCGACTGTTCGGAATACGCCTCACGGGAAACGGTGATGTGACCGACACCAACCACGTTTGGATGCGTGACGATATCAGTTCGTTTGTCCCGTCACCGGTCGCCTATCAAGGACGCGTCTACTTGGTGCGGGACAAAGGCGAAGTCGAGTGCATTGATCCCGAAACAGGAGATACGGTTTGGTCCGACCGCTTCCCAAAGAATCGTGCCGCGTTTTATGCCTCGCCACTGATCGCGTCCGATCTTTTGTACGCCCCGCGTGAAGACGGCGTCGTATTCGTGGCAGATATCGCCGATGGTCAATTCCAACTCGTCTCGGAAAACGACTTCAGCCAGCCAGTGATCGGATCGCCGGTGCCTGATGGAAACCGTATTTTGATTCGCGGTGAAAAGAAACTGTTTTGTCTCTCGGCAACGGAATCAGGCTCGCGAGAGTAATCAACGCCTGGTTTTCATCAATCCGGTAACATCGCGCTCCATTCGCTGATCAAAGTCACGAGGCAACGCCAATGAAAATGTCACGGCAAATTCCGTCCCGTTCGGCTCAAGACTCAACCCGCCCACCGAGAGGTGAGTCGCGAAGACGCTTCATCAAGACGACATCGGGTGCAGTCGTTACTGGCGCTGCGGTATCCCCAACCATCGGTTGGTCCGCACTACAAGGTGAAGAGCCAACCCGCGTGTTAATTGTGGTGGGGCCAAGCAATCACCCACCGGGAACGCATGAAGTTTCTGCCGGCGGTCGCCTGCTAAAGCACAGTCTCGAAAATATGGAGAATCGCTCCGGGTTGAAAGCAGATGTCGTTGAAGACTGGCCGGACAAGTCTCAACGCGATGCTGCTTCGGCCATCGTCTTTATCGGCGATATGTTTCCTCCCAATCGTTTTCCCAATGCGGAACGAAACCTTGCTGATCTAGACGTGATGATGAAACGCGGCGTGGGAATCGCTTGTGTCCATTACGCGACTGGACTCCACGGAGACGATGTTGAATCGGATGGAGACCATCCGCTGTTGCAGTGGATGGGTGGTTACTTTGCAAACCGTTCCTGTCCGCATCACGAATCGATCGCCCGGGTCTTTCCTGTCGCCACGATCAAGCCAGCAGCAAAGGGCCATCCAGTGTCGCGTGGTTGGAGTGAATTCACGCTGCACGACGAGTCCTACATCAACAACTACTTCGGTAAAGAAGGAAACCGACTGGCTCCAAACGTCACCGCGCTGGCAACCTCGATGCTTCCGCCTGAATCACCCAAACGCGAAACGGTCGCCTGGTGCGTAGAGCGACCCGACAGCGGCAGAGGCTTTGGAATTGTCATGCCTCACTTTTACAAGAATTGGAACGTTGATGACCTGAGACGCATTACCCTGAACGGAATCGTCTGGAGCGCTAAACTAGATGTTCCACTCGAAGGAGTCGAAACCAAGCTGCCGAATCTGGCCGACTTTGACCCAGACTCCGTCGAACCAATCCCCAGACCCAAGAAACCAAAGTATTAACGGCCGTCGGTCACACCCGTCTTCGCCGATCGCTCCGCAATCGTAGCGGAAACGGTGAAGACAACAGGCGCTCGATCGCGGAGTGATCGGCAACATTCTCATTGGCCTCCGTGAACTCTGTGGCTAATCCCGAAACAACGTCACGCAGAACGTGACCTACAAACTCACCCGGAGAGACACGCATGAGATTCCACTGGCTAATTTTCTTCTTTGCGTTGTTTGCGATTGGGATCGCCTGTCCCGGCTCAAACGCTGCTGATGATGGGGATCGTCCGAATATTTTGTTCTGTTTTGCGGACGATTGGGGTTGGCCCCACGCGGGTGCCTATGGTGACTCGACCGTGAGGACACCAGCGTTTGATCGGATTGCCAGTGAAGGCGTGCTGTTTGAACACGCCTTTATATCGTCGCCGTCGTGCACGCCTTCTCGCAACGCTCTGCTCACCGGCCAGCAGTTTTTTCGACTCGGAGCCGGCGCGAATCTCTATGGTTCTCTCGATGTGAAGCATCCGACTTTCGTTCGCCTGCTCCAACAAGCCGGATACGAAACGGGACACTGGCGTAAGGCTTGGGGACCCGGCAATTTTCGAAAGGGCGGATACGAAACGCATCCTTGTGGTCAGCAGCAGAGTTTTTCTGACTTCATGAAGAATCGCGACGCTGGCAAGCCGTTCTGTTTTTGGTTTGGAACTTCCGATCCGCACCGCGGATACAAAAAGGGAACGGGTCGTAAGAGCGGTCTCACAATCGACCACGTACACGTACCCGAGTTTTACCCGAACGTTGAAGAAATCCGCAGTGATATCGCCGACTACTATTTCGAAGTGGAGCGGTGGAACAAGGATGTCCTTGCGGCGCTTCGGCTATTGGAAGAAGCGGGGGAACTCGAGAACACGGTGATCGCCATGTCGGGTGACCATGGGATGCCGTTTCCAAGATGCAAAGGCAATCTGTACGACTGGGGGAGCCGCGTGCCGCTTGCGATTCGCTGGGGGAAAGGCGTTGAGAATCCTGGCCGAACCGTTACCGACTTCGTTTCTACCACCGACCTAGCACCGACGTTCCTGGAAGCGGCCGGCATTACCGTGCCGAATGCGATGACCGGGCGTTCGCTGGTTTCCATTTTGAAAAGTGAAAAGGATGGGCGTCTTGAATCGGACCGTGACGCAGTCATCTATGGGCGTGAGCGGCACACGGACTGCCAACAAAATAGCGACGACGGATATCCAGCTCGAGCGATCCGAACGGACGACTATCTGTATATCCGCAACTATGCTCCTGACCGCTGGCCGGCCGGAACACCGAATTACCAAACGGCGTACAAAAAAAACGCTTGGTTGGGTGATTGCGATAACGGACCGACAAAGTCCTACCTTTGGATCAATCGTGATGCGAGCTCGTCAGCGGGTAAATTCTACGAGCTCAATTTTGGCAAACGCCCCGCGGAAGAGTTGTACGTGATTGCGGGCGACCCAGATCAAGTCGTGAACGTGACGAAGGAACCCGAGTTTGCGGCGATTAAAAAAACTCTGTCCGATCGTTTAACGAATTCACTGATTAAGCTCGAAGATCCACGCGAAACGTCGGCGGATGTGTTGTTCGACGATTACCCGTACACCGGTGGCGTTCCGAAGTACCCGGGGGATCAAGCGGTTGAGCAGTACCGCGTGACGAGCGCTAACGAATAGCAGTCACGGACGTTGGACTCGCATCGTTTTCGATTTGCAAAGTGTAGAAGAGGATTTCAGGTTTGGGAGATCAATGCATGTTTAGGTCATTCCGCAAGCTGGTTGTTGTGCTTTTTCTGGCATCGGTTTCACAGGCCCTGTCGGCCGAACCGCTTACAAATGAACAGTACAAAGACGTTGTTTCGTGGATCAAAACGCAGCCTGGTGACCGACCCGATACCAACAGTCTCGACCTTCCGAATGAATTGACGATGGAAGAGGCAGACGAGATGCTTCGGGTCATTTGGGACGCTTATTGCGACAACACGTTCGATGCGGAAGTGGGTGATTTGCCACTTTCAATAAGTGAATTGGAACCTGAGCCTGTCGTGGGTGCGATCGGGATGCGAGTGGGCAAACTGTCGCTCGTGGAAGATATGGAAATGAGATATCTCGTCCTGCGAAAAGAACGACCGCGAAAAAGTACGAACCGTGCATTGTTCATCTGCACCCATGGTAGCGGCCCGACGCCACAGGAATGGACAACGCAGATTCAACTTGCGATCCAGCGCTACCAGCCCGAGGGTGTCTACTTCGTTCCGAGGATGCCAGAAGGAAGCGGCAAGCGATGGATCCGGGGTCACAACCAAGATGCGTACGAACGCGTGATCGAACAGGCGATCGCACACTGGGGTGTCGATCCGAACCGAGTCTATTTCCTGGGAATCTCGCAAGGCGGTTTTGCGACGGACAAGCTCTTGCCGTTTATGCCGGACCGGTTTGCTGCCGGCAATGCAATGGCATCGGGTGTGAATCCAGACAATCACCCACCAGAAAACCTACGCAACACGGCTTATCGAACCGACGTGGGCGAGAAGGACACCATGTTCAATCGTGTCGGAAACGCGATCAAATTCCACGAACGTCTGGATACGTTGCAAGCCGCCGACGCCGAAGGCTACGTCCATTCAATTGCGATTCAAAAGGGAAAAGGACACGGCATTGATTACCGGCCCGGTGTGGTATGGATTTCAAAACAGAAGCGTGATCCTTGGCCGAACAAACTGGTTTGGCGCAGCAGGGAGTTCCAAGGCAAACGGCGCGATCGACACTACTGGATCAGCATCGAAGGTGAGGAGATCACTGGCACGACGCTCGTCAGCGCATCCGCTGATCGAGAGTCGAATACGATCACGGTGACGGCCGAACAACTCGGCGAAAAACCAAAGGATCAGACCGATGCAGTCACTCCCAAACCACTTTCCGGCGTCGCACTGCAGATCCTTCTTCACGATGACCTTGTCGATCTCGACCGCACGATCCAAGTCACTTGCAACGACGAAACTGTCTTTGAAGGAAAAGTCAAACGTTCCACATCGGTATTGCTAAGCACCTTGGCGAACTACGGCGACCCATCGATGGCAGCGAAGGCCGGGATCCAGATTCAACTGGAATAGCACACGCTACCGCGCTGCCGAATGACCGTCGGAGTTGTCTGCGCAAGCTACGACGGTTGTTTCTTTGCGATGGCGTTGCTGATGTGGTTCTTTAATTCCTGCAGATCATCGCGAATGTCTTCAACCGGGACGCTTGACCGAATTGCTTCGTTGCACCGTTTCGCAACGTGGGTAATTTCCGGAAACCCATAACTATTCGCCGTTCCGGTCAATCGGTGCGTCACCAGTTGCAACTCTTGCATGTTGCTTGCTGGTTCTGCTTTCTCGATCGCAGCCAAGTATTTTTTCAGCGACTCACGGTATCGGTCAACGAAAGCAGCAAACCCATCATTGACGTTCGGATTGGATTGTTCGGGTGCGACTACTGTTGTTTGGGTTCGGTCATCCCTTCCAACGACTCGTTGAATCGCCTCAAACAGATCTTTTCGGACGACGGGCTTGGCAAGGAAACCGGTGCAACCTGCATCACGACACTTTTGCTCATCGCTCTCCATCGCATAGGCTGTCAAAGCAATGATCGGAGTCCGAAGTCCTTGACGCCGCAATTCACGCGTCGCGGCATAACCATCCATGATCGGCATCTGCATATCCATCAAGATAACGTCAAAGGATCGGCCTGAATTTCGATACTCATTTACAGCAGCGACGCCCTGTTGACCGTTTTTCGCAATCGTAACGGTCACTCCCATCGGTTCCAACATGTGCAGAAAAATCTGCTCGTTGTCGACATTGTCTTCCACGAGCAGAATATTCAATCCGTTCAGGCTCGCCCGCGGTTCTTGTGTTTCTTTCGGTTCGGCGGGACGTGCGTTTGCTTCCGACTTCACTCCAACGCGTTCGCGTGGGGAAAGCAAAGGAAGTGTCAGCGAAAAGCGGCTACCTTTTCCGAGTTTCGACTGAACGTGAATACTGCCGTTCATCAATGCCGACAGACGTTGGGAAATAGCCAGTCCCAAGCCAGTCCCACCGACACTTGCGGACCCTTCCTTGAGGCGTCGAAATGGATCAAAGATTTCGTCCAATTGATCCTGTGCAATGCCCATCCCCGTATCTTCAATCGTGAACAGAATCTGATCCAATGACGCTGTTTGATTTCTCGATGCGAGTTCGGCTCTGATTTCGACGTGTCCCGATGACGTGAACTTAACGGCGTTCGACACAAGGTTGGTCAATATCTGTCGCAGACGTGTGCGATCGGTCAACATCTGTTCGGGCACATCTTGTTCGATGTGAATCCGTAGATCTAGCAATCGTTCGCGCGCCTTCGTCGCAAAGAGTCCAACGATTTCGTCAATAATCTCTCGAATCACGACATCGCTTTGTTCGATATCAAGTCGTCCAGCTTCAACTTTGGAAAGATCCAAGATGTCATCGAGGAGCACGCGTAAGTGGTGTGCGCTACGCACGATTTGTTGAGCCCATTTAACATCGCGTTGGCTACGACCGGAGGGTTGCGACAACAGGTCGGCATATCCCGTAATCGCCGTGATCGGCGTGCGAATCTCATGACTCATGTTTGCCAAGAATTCACTCTTCGCCTCATTGGCTGCTTCCGCGTGCATTCTTGCTTTTTCGAGAGTCGCACCGTCTCGCTCGTGCTGAAACGCGATTCCAATCAATGCCGCCGCCGTGGTGAGAAGTGCTCGCTCGTGCGCATCGGGTGAAGAAGGGCGAGATCGCACGATCACAAACAGCCCAACACGTTCTCCTTCGACAAAGATTGCCTGAGACCAACATGCCACAACTTGATGCGCCACCGCACCATCTTTGAGGTGATTCCAACCCGAATCTTGACGCACGTCAGGGACAATCACCGTTGAATCATCGTCCAGTGTGTCCCCAGCGCGTTCGTTGTGGATACGGTTGATGACGCTTCGAATCTCAATCGGGAGTTGAGGACCGCTGATCGTTTCCAGCGTCGCGCTATCGGCCAGAGCGATACATTCACTACCGGGAAGCGCTGTCCCGATCAGCTCGCACAGTCGGTCCGTAATACGATGAACCGGTTGGCCCCGAGCGACTTGCTCTAGGATTTCGCCTTGAAGTCGCAATAAGTCATCGGCACGTTTCCTTTCACTGATGTCACTTTCGACGGCCATAAAATGCGTCAAACGGCCGGTGTGATCATGAATCGGCTGAACTTCAATTTCGAGCCAGTACGGCCGCCCGGACTTTGAGTAGTTCAACACTTCGCACTGATAACCCAGCCCCTGCCGAAGCCGCTCTCCCATGTAGGCAATCGTTTGGGGATCCGATCCGGGTCCCTGCAGCACTTCCCCCGGGCTTCGACCCCGCACTTCATCCAAGCGATATTCCGTGATGCGCTCGAATGCGACGTTTACCCACTCGATCCTCCCATATTGGTCCGCAATGATGACGGCGTTGCCGGTCCGAGACGCGACCATCGCAAGTTTCTGGATCTCCGCCTGATCACGTTGACGCATGAGTTCCGCTGCGGCACGTTGACCGAAAATCCCCAACATGGACTGAACGAGCGACAGATTCTCGATGGCGTTTTCACTGCGTGCCTCAATTTGCCCGATCGTTTTTTGGTGATCATCCAGCAGCTTTAACATCACGTGATTGCCGTCGCGGTTAACTCGAGGATTCATCGTCTCTTGGTCGAGATCGTCCGCCGCGTTGCCTTCCGTTGGATTCACCGTGTTCTCAATCAACACATCCCGTTGCAACGGAAGCGACTGTCCTTTTTGCCACTTGGACAAGAGGTGTGATTGAGACGCATCATCGGAAGACGCCTGAGTGACCAGCACCTCAGAGAAATCAAGGGAGTCACCCAAGTGTTTGGTCAAGGCATCAAAGAACTGCTGTCCGGTTCTGCCGGACGTTCCTATCACGGTCTTCTCCAACACTTCATAAGTGCGACGCGACTCCGTGACGTCTCGATAAAACCACAGATGTCCGTGATACTTCCCGTCTGCATTGATGGGGACGTAGTCGCACTCAAGCGTTCGGCCATCCCGAAGGCGAATCTGTTCGCCAACAACGGTTTCTCGCGCGGCACGAATGCGCTGATACTTTTCGACGAACGTGCCGGGTTCCAACGAAAGAGACTGCGCCCGCTCCAAGACTCTGCGGCTCGCAGTGCCAATCAGATCCTCAGGTGTTCGATCCAGCATGAACAAGCTGCAAAGCGTGGGGTTCGCGAGTGCAACGTCCCCATCATCGTTTTCAAGTAGAACAGCTCCCTGCAGCCGGTCGATCAACACTCCCAATTGAACGTTTGCGGACAGCAACTGCAGCTCATGTCGTTTTCGCTCTGAGATATCTCGGACGTGGGCACAATTGAGTTCCTGATCACCGAATCTCAATAGGTTGACGTGCACCTCAACCGAAACTCGGTTTCCACGCTTGGTCACATGTTGCGATTCCAACGTGAATCGTTCGCGCCGTCGAAGCTCTTGCCAGTGCTCACTCCACTGATCGCGTTTCATTAACGCGTCGATATCAAAGACACTTTTCTGGAGAAGTTCAAATTCGGTGTATCCCAACAACCGGCAGGATGCGCCGTTGACGTAAACGATGCTGCCGTCCCGCTCAATCCAAAAGATGGCATCTCCAGCCCGATCGACAGCGAATTGTGTTAGCCTCAGCGAGTGCTCAGCTTTCTTACGTTCGGTGATTTCCGCAAGGAGGTTTTCATTCACGGAAGCGAGTTCGGCGGTTCGCTCACGCACGCGTGCTTCCAAGGATTCATTGAGGCCGCGCAACTGCTCGTTGGCTTCAAAGAGCTCCAGACTCTTGGCTTCCAACAGCGCTTCGGCTTCTTTACGCGCGCCACGCTCGCGTTGGAGCTTTCGTTGGACGAGCTGCGGATCAGTCATCGGTCTTAGGCAATCTTCCGAATGTCAAACTTCACGTGACGACACTGGCCATCGGACAGATCTTCTCTGTTGATGTCGACATTTTGGCCGAAATGCTCAAAACAACCAAAGAGCAATCCCTCCGCGAGATCGGCCAAGGCTCGCTCCGAGCGATAAACCAAAGTCATCTGGTCGTCGGATGCCATTTCATACGTGAATCTTGGAAGCTCAGAATCGGGATAGAGCTTACGCACTTCAACGTGAATGTGATTGTCGATCTGTGAAAGCAGAGTGAAACCGTCGCGTGTATCACCGATGACAGCCGGATAAGATCCAGCCAAGTATTTAAACAAGTGCCGGCCAAAGACCTTCAATAACTCAGGGATCTCGATTTGCGTCCGTTTACTCAGAACTAAGAGCATTTGAACAATTTCGTCGTGAGCATACGTTCCGACGGACGTGTAAACGCCATCTGAACCGCTGGCATCAATCATCTCATCGACAACATCCAAACCAAACTGCTCTTCAACAAAGTCGATGAACTCGGTGAAAATCATTCCCTTCATGACCCATTCCTTGTGGTCCAAAGCGACAACAATCGCTTGCCGTCGAAATCCTGAAAACGAATAACCTACGCATCGTAACGTACATCGTAATGAAATCGTACTGGAAAGTTCGCTCAACCGCTTCCGTAGTGGTTTACCGCGGCCGAGGTAGCACGACGTTTCGGACGGTTGGATTCGAGGCGTCGATTCCACTCACGTAGCAGCTCCGTGATCGACCGAATCGTACCGCACAATCCTGATTCATACGTCATACGGCTCGTTGATGTCCGTTGCCGTCTTAGCCGATTTCGTACAACACTTAGAAATTGTGTGAGCTCGCCCGGGTCTTGCTTTTCACACACACCGTCGCAGCCGGCGTTGATCAGCTGTTTCAGAGTCTTAGCATCCAAACTTGCCGAAAACGCAAAGATCAGACTCTCGGGCTGGCTCGACCGTATTTGACGGACCAACCTGGTGCCAATGCGACGGCCGTGAAAGTCGTTATCCACAAAATAGATTCCGTATTCTCCTGAAACGTCTGGCTCCTGTCGAACATCGACATCCATCCAATCGAGTTCTTTCGAGAGCCGGTATCTTAAGTACTCCGACGCATCAAGGTCATCATCAACAATCAGTGCTTTCGTATTCATCTTCACTGCTCAATCTCCCGTTCATTTGACTTGATCAGGCGGCTGACGCTCCTGGATGTTGAGTTCTCTAGGGCTTGTCTGTGTTCTTGGATCGACTGCATCGTTCGCTGGAATTCGACATGACCAGGCTGCTGGCGTATGGCGATCGTTGACAATTCCACGGCTTCGTCAAGTGAATCGGCCTGTTTGTGAATCAAATAGGCAAGATTGTTGCAAGCCACCGCGTTCGTTGCGTCAATACGCAATAACCGTCGGTAGGCCGCAATCGCCAGCGGACGATCTTTCGTCTGCTCAGCAAATGCCGCGAGAGCCTGAAGATGTCGAATGGCCCCAGCCGAATCTTCCAGTGACGAATTTGCATTCCCAACAACTCGCTGATGTTGGATGTACGCTTGAGTTGCAGCCGTTCGACCTGCCAGGACCCAAAAATCCGCTAGTTGTTGAGCGTCCGTCCAATGGCCTGCACGACGACAACCAAGGCTCAAACGCAACACTTGATGCAAGCCTGTTGGGTCATGCGTAACCACAGCCAGAAAATGATCGTTTGCAGCAGAATGATCGTGCAGACGAAGCATTGCGACGCCCATCAGCAAACGGGCATCAACATGGCGAGGCATCGCCTTGACGACAGGCCGCAGTACCAGTGCAGCTGAGGCAGCGTTGCTCTCATCACAGTTCGATGTCAATAACTCACGTGCTCTATCGATCCGCCAACCGACCTCTCCGTCAGTCGATTCTTTCACTTCGTCGACCGATGATTCAGAGACCGATGATTCAGAGACCGATGATTCAGAGACCGATGATTCAGAGACCGATGATTCAGAGACCGATGATTCGGAAACCAAAACGTTTTCAGAATTCCCACCGCCCGATTCGATCGAAGACGAGATATCCGCGTCGATATTCATCGCACCTGACGCAATGATTCTCTGTCGACGAAGCGTCATGACACGTACCAACGCGTCTGTTGGCAACGACTTCCATCGAGAGAGAAACTCGTCGCGAATGGCGGACGCTTCGGCCTCACTTCCCAGTCGCAGATTGGCAAGGCATCGAATTAAAGCAATCTCTTCGACGCGAGGGTCGTCGAATGAAATCTTGACATTGGAAGTCCAACGCAAGAGCCGCTCAGCGTGCTTTCGCTCTACCTGCGGGAGCATGATTGCCTGAGTGATCGCGTAACCCGTTTTTGCATCAAACTGGTCGGGAAACGTTCCAGCGGTTTTCCGAGCGATCGCCAACGCTTGATGAGGATCGCCCATCATGATCGAGGTGTTGACCAGAAGGTATTGCGGAAGTTCCCATCGCGGCGATTGACTTGCCGCACGCAACGCGATTCTGTGCGCAACCTCATACTCACCTAACAAGAAAAATGCTGAACCGTGGATATAGCAAACAAGCGGACTGTTCGTAGAGAGCTTTCGAACGTCGTTCGCAGCGTTCGCCACTTCTCGAACCGAAGCCTGCTGTTTCTTGACCAGCAAGTGGATCAGTCGATACCAAGCATCTGTTGTCCGACACCCACGTTGCCGAGCGAAATCACGAAGCGATGACCTCAACTGGGATGTCTTTCCAAGTGCCCTCAAAGCGAGTGCCATTAAAAGACACGCTTCAGGATCAGTGGATAACGAGAGCGGACGGGACTGAAGGTTGATGATGACATCACTTGGATTGCCCAACTCCCAACTGTGCCTTGCCGCCAGCAATGACAAAAAAGGGTCACGTCTTGTTTCTTTCGTTGAACGGCAGACGCTTTGAGTTACGTCATCCATACCCATCGATCTGGAAAGCACGGCAAGAAAGCGGGCGTACTCCACACCACCAATCGAAAGATCATCGGCAATGGACATAATTTGGTTGCGGGCGATCTGTTCATCTCCGGTCACCCACATGGCATACGCTAACACCCCATCGATCCCGTGATCTTTGGGGTATTCCAACTGTGCCCGCTTCACTGCAGCGACAATGCTTTTGTTCGACTTCGCGTCTTGGACCATTCCCCGGACGCGAAGTAAAACTAACTGCCATCGCGACGAACTGCTCGGAATAGCGTCATCGATTAAACGATTCGCTTCTTGCGTGTCACCCACCTCCATTTGCAGACTGGCAAGCAAGGCAACGAATTGCTGATTACCAGGTGAGATGCGGAGCGTCTGTTTCGCTGACTGAAGCGCTTGCTCTATTTGTCCAGCCGCTCGACACGCTGTTGAATGTCTGTACCAGTGCTTTGGATTACCAGGTTCCAATTGCGTGCACTTCTGCCAGGCATTAATGACCTCTTTAAGAGATGCCTGTTCGACCGCGGGAATCTCCGTCAGAAACTCGGCGTATTGCTTCCACGCCTCTACATCCTCGGGATGACGCGTCAAACGTCCTTCGAACCCTCGAAGGCGAATGAGCCTTGGATTCGAAATCGACTGACCGACATACGGTTGCCCAGATTCAACAGAATCTCCCGGCAACAGAAAGGGAGAACAGGCGCCAACGAAGGCGACTACGATTCCAAGTGCCAGCACCCAACTCCATTTCCAGCCTTTGCGATCGTTTTTCTTTTTTGTGCTTGAATTCAAAGACATTGATTTGTCGTCTTGGGAAACGGGTTCGAGACCTCTCGCAGATGAAGCAAGTGTCGTGCCGAACCGAATGCGGTCCCTCGCAAGAAGGTTCTGTTTCAATCTGAAACACGCCTGCTGCGTTTTGAGAATCTCGCTCGCAGACTGAATCAGATGGACTTACTGACTCCAATTCAGCTCCCTGCTCTGTCACGGAATCCGCAACACCCAACCTCGCAAGCGGTGCACCCAGTTCCTGGACCGCGAGTTCCGTCAGCTGTCGTCGTGTCGAGCGGCTAATCCCTGGGTGAAAGACCAGCTGAAGTCGCAATAACTCAGCTCGAATGGAGGCCTTGGATTGGCCTCGACGCGGAGACCCCGCCCCGACTGTAAGACTGTGGATGATCAGTTCCTGACGCGCAGCATGAGCCGCAGATCGATCGCGCGTCAACCGAAAACTCTGCACGCCGAGTCGTGCGAGTGGGTCTGTTTGAAACGGCTCGTTTAGCTCTTCAACGTTCCATCCGATTGCTCCATAGCAGCTATCCACGCTGTGTCCCGAATGAGCCGCACCATCCAAATGAAACGACACGATCAACAAGAAATCACGGTCGTCGTTCAAGCTCCTGTAGCGTCGAGAAAGCAAGGTATCAGGACGCAACACAGCTAGCTGCCGATCGGGAATCCCTACATCCTCGGCGACGTAGTGACCCAAGCGATACGAAACGTTTTTGAGAGCGTGATCAATCCAAGCGACCGGTAGAGGCTCCGGGTCACTTTTCTGAACGAGCGCAACACCCAACACCATTGCAATCGGCATCCCGAGGCAAAACCATGTCGTCGGGGTTATCGGGTGAGTGAAGACGTACCGCTTTGGTACGTTGGCCACGAGCCAGTCCGGCGTTGGAACGTGTCTGACGGGAAGCCAATTCATCAACACTTTCGGAATGATACAAGCACCGCCCATCATGACCCAAGCGCTCACATCATGGAACTGCTCGGCCGCTTCATGCGGGAATGCTTGAAACGCCATTGCAACACTCGAGATACGCACCGTGTTTAATGCGAGCGCTATCAACGGTGTGATGGCGAGAACAAGCAGCATAGCTTTCAACGACACTCGCTTGGTCACGCACATCGCAAAAGAAATCAGAAGGACAACCCAGAAGAATCGCAATCCATCGCACGCATCAACGACTTGCAATTGGGCATGATCGGTTGTCACAATCGTGCCCTGCAAATCGACCGCACAACCAAATTGTTCGATGCTGCGAGCCGCAAGTGATGCATTTAGCTTTGCCAAAGGCAAACTGACGTACTTGCTAAACAGGCCGGGCAATTCGACAACGAACAGGAGCGTCAACGCAACAGGAAACAGTTGGCGCAATCCACGTGCACTCAGGGCACTTGCAAAGACGCCAAAGCAGATCGTGACAGCTCCCATTTGTGACAAGAGCCGAACGTTCCACACTTCACCGATAGTGAACATCATCACCCCGACGACCAACACAATCGCGCCCGCCAGATTCCCCCTTTCATTGAGTTCGATGGCTGAACGCCGTTGCCAAAGCAGGTACACAGAGACGGGCAAAGCAACGAGAGCAGCACTGGTTTCCGAACCGGAAAAACTTGCGCGAAGCATGGTTGCCCAACAATGTGACGTCGCGAGGAGAGCAACAGCTCCAGCGACCAGATACACCGCTGTATTCACGTGGTTTTCTTGCCTGGATCGAGTGGCGGTAAACGGAGTGGCCTTGCGCTCAAACAGTCGCGATTGCCAGTTTTGTTGGTACCCGACGTCTTCGTGACATGCCAAACCAACCAAGACAGGCACCGATCAATGCCACGACACTCGACGGCAACGGAACCGTCGAAGCGACCAAATCAGCAACATTTGCTTCACCGATATCCAAGACAAAAACGAGGTCATTAAAATCACGATCGCCGCCACCGCGAAGATCCTCGATACCGATCAATAGATACGGACTGTCCTCGATGGCCGCGAGTGAAACAAAATGCTGAATCCCGTCTGGGTTTTGTTCCGGGAACGCTGTGTAGACGTCTTGACCACCGTTGGCTCCATTGGAAATCAAGAACGGATTGATATTCGTTCCCGCTTCAAGTGTGCCCAAATCAACAAAGTCTCCCACGAGCAACGGGGCCGAGGATGTTCGTTGTCCTTCCGTTGACCCGGAATCGAGGTAGGACACCGAGCTGGAGGCGTCGGGAAAAATCAGCTGGGCATCCGTAGCCGTCAATCCTGCCTCCGGATCATAAGGTGTTGTGAAGAAACCAAGTGTGTTGTGATACCCAGCACCTTCTCCAATGAAATAAGCACGAACGGCAGCATCATGCTTGAGTTTCAATGCTGAAGGATCCAATGCAATATCTGATGTGATGTTCAGCTCGGCCCGTTCACCAAGATGCTCGTTCACAGCTGCCTTCATCGCATCAAGTGGGCCGTCCATGAAGCTTGCCGCTCGCGCATCGGACCCGGCGATTTGAACGTAATCGACAATGTCCAAACCGAATGGGCGCGCACTCGATTGCACAGGCGAAACCGTACCGGCGAAGACTGGCGCGGTTAGCAATACAACACCAGCGGCAAAGGAACCGATCAGGAATTGCCTTCGAAAGCCAATCAAGGCCAACAGGTCGTGTCGTTTCATTTTCTTCATGCCTTTAAATTTCCCAGTCAAATGGAGAAGAGGAGGGTAAGCCAGCCAAACGCTGACGTATTTGCATCGAATCAAAAACTCTGAATCAAGCCGGGATCAGAATGATGTGCCTGATTGAACACGACTTGCACGTTCTGCACGCTCGACTTGGCGCCTGTCACAACACGTTTCACGACTTTCGCTGGAACATCCGCGGGAATGAGTAAAAGCACATCATCCGCTAGCGCCGCAGCGACTTGTGCTGTTAGATGTTGATCGCAGCAACCCGCATCGACGACCACAACGTCAAACTGTTCACGTAGTCTCTGAAACATCGCGGCAACGGCATGCTTGGAAACACATTGATCCGTCACCATTCGGTCGCATCCACTTGGGACAGCAAACAGATTGTCGACGTCCGTCGCATTGACTTCGCCGTTGAGTCGATCGTGCACCAATGCTTCTCGCACACCTTCCCGGTCTCGGAAGCCCATCTCCCGTGTCATCGACTCATTCAACAGATCGGCGTCCACTGCGACCGTCCTTTGTCGACTCTCTGCAAACGAATGTGCCAGGGCAATCGATGTCGCCGTTACGCCGCTTCTCTCTTGCACTCCACAAACGACAATCAACTGCTTCCTCGATTGCATCGAATTGGAAAGTTGCAAACGATTGCGTAGCTTATGAATCGCAAGCTGGAAATCAGGGTCCGCTTTTTGAAAATCGTCGCATTTTGGCAACGTTCCAGCTAAGACAACATCCGGCAACGTGGCGGACAATTCGTCACTGAATCGAAGACGTCGAAAGAGGAAGGCAAATCCGAGTAGAGATGCGACACCGAAAACTCCACCGCCCAGAGCACCCGCCAACATCATCACTTTTCGCTTGTCTGAAGCAGGTTGAGTAGGAATGCTGCCACGAGATTTCACTTCAACTGTACCGGGAAGCGTGTTCTGGCTTTCAACCCGAACTTCTTCAAGTGCCGTTCTTGTTTCATCGAGCAGGTGTCGAACTTGCTCACGTTCCTGATCGAGAAACTCGAGCCGAATAAAGCGACCATTGAGCTCTTTGCCATCTTCGCGAAGTGAGTCCGCGCGTTCGGAAAGACTCACGAACAGTGCTTTGAGGCCGTCCAGCGATTCTTGTTCAGCGGACTTTCCTGCCTTGGTTAGTGCGCCGGTCGTACCGAGTGTGGCCAGTTGCTGCCGCCGGTCTTCCACTGCCGCATCGATCGTCTCTAGACTCAGCTTGGCGGCGCGGACGGTTGGGTGTGAGTCCGACAACCAATTCGGCAGGGCATTCAAATCGGCGGCGCGTTGCGCTCGATCGAACAGCATGTCGGCCAGGGCGTGATCTAAAACGACCAATCGTTTAATTTCGACGTCTCCCGTGTCGACCTCGCTCAGCGCATCAGCCGCTTCACGACTGGCAATCGTCGTTTCCAATTCCGCAACGCGTTGATCGACTTCTTGGATTTGCGCAACTTTTCGGACATGTGCTGCGGCGATCGACTGCAGGCCGTACTCCTGCCCCGTGTCTCGCATTTGATCTTCCAGTTCTGTTAACTTCTGCAGCAAATCGACTTCACGATGTGCCAGCTGCCGTTCGCGGACGGAGTCAACACGACGTGAGTACTCCACGTGCATTTCTTCGTACGCATCGAGGAGCGCATTGACGATGACTGCTGCCGTTTCCGGTTCACGATGACTCCCAATGACCGTGATCATTCCACCCTTGGATTCGATTTTGATCGACTCTCGGATGCGTCTTAAGTTTTCACTCGTTTGACTCCAACCAAGATCCTCAATGCGCGCGTCCGATAACGCTCTCTCCAAGACGGGTCGACTACCGAGATAGGACGCTTCGGAGCCAACAAAAGCATCAAACAGACGCAGTCGTGAATCGTCACTACTCTCGTATAGGATGCCTCTCTTGTTCGCGGAAACCTGGATGATTCCAATCGACGCGTACGACGGACGTTGCAAAAGGAATCCGCAGATACCACCAAGCAATCCGAGTCCCAGCGCCAATGAAGCGGCCAACACGAGTCGCCCGCGAAGGAGTTGGCCGACGATCAAAAACGGATTCATCGATGCCGACTCATAGTCTCCTTCCATGACCGAGTCACGCTGAGAGCGCGCTGGAAACCGGTTAAGAGCTGTCACTTCGGCATGACCGGACAGTATGGGAGAAATGGAATCGGGGGCGTTCATTGCATCGCGGATTGGAGAATTTCGGGACGTGGACAGGACGTTCGCCGTTGTTAAAACAGACGGTTATGCGTTGACGCCTCGAGAAGACCAGTCTTTTTCCCATAGACTCGCGTGGGACAGATTGATTGTGCGTGAAGCGCGCCAACACGTTGCCAAGACGACACCGAGGTAAACGGGAACATCCGCCCACAGTTGGGGACGCACCAGCACACGTTGCATCATTCGTAGCCACTGGCGGTAGCGTCTCGGTCGTGTCGTGTGCGAAGCGAAATCGAGTTGCCGGTTGCCGCGTCGGCTCCGAGTTTTGATCTTGATAAGTTGCTTCAATTTGCGCGGGGGAGTCACGACGAAGTAATGGCCGAAGTCCGTAGCGCGCTCGTGCGACTGGAATAGCCTGCGGACGAACTCATCATCTGCCGTGACATCCGGGAAGCAATTTAATCGCTCATGTCCTTGCTGGTTCACGGCGTAGACGCCCGAACCCAATCGTCCATCATCGAAGTATGGTTGGAGTCGCCATATTCGATAGAACGCTCGCACAAATCGATTGCTATGACGAAGATCCCAGGCAATTTTCGGAGCGGCGGCATAGACGCCTTCTCGTTGCAGTGTTTTGCACGTGCTTCGAATCGCTTCCACCGGCATTTCGATGTCGGCGTCGACATAAAACCTTGGAAAGTAGTTTGCCGATCGATCGCCCAGATTAAGAGCTTCAACTTTCGAAGCTTTTGACGAATGAATCACGCGAACATCCTCCGAGAATTCACTCGCCATTTCACAGGTTGCATCCGTACAACCGTTGGCGACAACGACTATCTCCAACTCACCAGGCCTCGCGTTTTCCGTCATGGCGGTTAGACATCGACCGATCACTGATTCCTCGTTGTGGGCGGGGACAATGATGGACGCGATGGGACACCGATCTGGATCGGCAGTCGCCGACGTCAAATCGGAACCAGCAGTGATCTTCGTGTGAACCTGAAGCGCTTCGGTCGGCTCCAGTTCCCACCATCGATTGGATTGCAAAGCTTGAATGCGGTCTTCGGAAAAACGTTTTCGAATAACGTTGGCAGGATTTCCTGCGACGATGGCGTACGCTGGAACATCTCGTGTTACGATCGCCCCCGCTCCAATAACGGCGCCGTTACCAATCTTCTTGCATCCTGGCGTGATGACCGCCCCGTACCCAATCCATACATCGTGACCAACATGGAGTTCGCCGGGAGGTAGATTTGCGGTCGCGGCGACTCCCGGTGTCTCTTCGTAGAACACCGGATGAGTTGAGCACGCATCCACGGGATGGTTCTGCACAATCATCCGCACACCAGGTGCGATCGAAACATAGCGACCGATCGTAATCCCAGGTGGAACGGCTGCAGGATCGAAGCAGTGCCCGTAGCTGTAATCACCGATCGACACGCCATGGAAGTTCGACATGATGTCTCGCGCTGTCTTCGACCACATCGCACCACCCTCAAGTCGCGTTGCCAAGCGTATGAGTGGTCTGCCGATTCGCCACCGACGCTTACAATTGAGCAGGCGATAGAGCCAGAGAATGAAGGGCGCGATGACCGACCTTCGCATCGCCGGCCGATTCGCTTTTGATTGATGATCCAGCACGTGAAGCAGTTTGTTATCCAGATTCCCATTGCTCATGCGAGCATCTCCGTTGGATTGTCAGCGAAAATAAAACTTCGCACTCGTTCGAGGAGTCGCGTTGACGCCATCGATTCAATCGAGTGTCGCGCCGTTATCGATTCCAGATCATCCAATCGCCTCCGTAGTTGCTCCTCATCCCAAGCAACCGAAACCATTCCTTTCGACGCAAACCTCTCCGCGGTGGCGAGTTGATGGTCGTTTCGGTGTTCGCCATGTTTCATCCGTCGTGGCATCACGACGATGGGTTTTCCAAGTTCCAAAGCGGATAGGATCGAACCGATACCTGCGTGAGCAACGATCACGGATGCTGATGCAAGTCGATCGTTAAAGTCCGCTGGGGAGAGAGTTGGTTTCCATTCAATCCAACTTGGCCTGTGCTGGCTGAGCCCAACCTGTGCAAAGACGTCGCGTCGTTTGCGGTAGGCGGCCCAGTCATCGAGCGTGTTGGTCAAACGGTCAAAGGGAAGTTGTGTACCCACGGTTGCAAAGATCATACGACGGCTCCCCAATAACTGACTCCTTTTGATTCTGCGACGCTTTCCCATTGAGAAAGCGTTTCGTCCGCATGTCCCTTCGCAAGCTTCGCGGACATCGATAGCTCCTCTGCATTGGCGATGCTGTCGACAAAGAGAGTTCGAGCACCAAGAAATTTACCGATTCGAATCGATAGGTAGCCCGCTGCCGCTCCGGTCGAGATAATCACGTCCGGGCGAACCACAGCGATCACCCAAATCAGTCGCAAGATCAAAACACAGAGACGAAACTTCGTTTCGCGATTCGCATCGGGAATCGCGAACAACGCAGCGTCATTTAAGCCGCTCGTGTCGGCCGGAAGAACGGTCGCATACGCTACATGGCAACCGTCAAAAGCCTTGCCCAGTCGCTTCATTTGCACCCAGTGTCCACCACCGGAACAGACCGCAAGGATACGTCTTTTTCGCTTCATTGCTGCCTCTGCTTTTTGAGAGTTCGAGAAGGAGGGAGAACGCTCTGATAAAAATCTCCCATGCGATCCAACTTCGCGGGCCAAAGCCCAATCTCGGCCACTCGTTGACGTGCGCCCCGTGACAAACGCTCGATTCGGTCAACATCGAACGCCAGACTGCGAATCGTATTTGCAAGATCCGCTGCCAATTGATCTGGCTTAGATGCGTTCAAGCGAACACCGGAATGCTTATCGACGACGTATCCGGGTCCACCACTCTTCGTTGTGATGACCGGTAGACCATTGCGCATCGCTTCGAAAACAACGTTTCCACTTGGTTCTCGAAAACTGGGAAAAACGAATGCGTCTGATCGTTGATAGAGCGCTTCGACCTGATCGCGTGATACCTTTCCATGAAAGCGAACACGTTCCGCAACACCCAAGCGATTCGCTTCTTCATTGCACGCTGCCCACTCTTCTCCATCACCCGCGACATCAAGAGAAACGGAATCCAAGTCGTGCAATTGGCCCATCGCTCGAATGACGTCTCGCAGCCCTTTCGTGCGAATCAAACGACCGACGTAGAGAAGTCGCATCGAACCGTTCTTGGAACGGCGAGCATGACTTTCCGGCGCGACACTCAACACACCGGTTTCGCTTTCCAGTGCGAATCTTCGAAGACCAACTTCGTCCAAAAGCTCTTTGACGTAAGGTGCGACGCCAATGACAAGATCTGCCGATCGGTATGTGTGGCGTAGCATTGGATCGTTGCGAAGTCGCCAGTGATCGACACCACGGAATCGGCAATACCACGAAGATTGACCACATTCCGACTTGAACGCTTCCGGAGTAGCAATCGATCCAGCCAGTGGGCCAATGATCAACGGCAAACCAAGTCCAGCTGCCGGACTGGGATAGCGTAATGCCAGAGGCCCGACCTGATGAACCAAATCGAAACGCTGGCCGGACGATAGCTGTTGCTTGATCCAACACCGCGATTTGACAAAGAAGTGAAAGTACCCCGGTTTCGCCAGGCTATTGAATCGCTCGAAACGATGCACAAACGGCAAGTCACTCCAATCCACCACTTTGACGTGCGGGAGTTGTTGTTGCATCGCAACTTGGTGCTTACGACGTAAAGTCAGCAAGGTCACATTCGCCTGCCGACTCATACCAGCGACCCATTGGAAACAACTCCACGACTCGCCGACGTCATTCCCGTCGCATCCAGGTGCGATCATCAATACGTTGGGCCGCTTCATGGACGCACCGCCGATGGACTCGGCCAAACCGATTTGAAGTCACGCAGCACGTGGAAGAAATGGCCACGCCGTTGGATGGCGTAGTCCGTTCGTGACCAAGCCGCGTGAATCGTCCAGTAGATCGATCGCAGCACGCAAAAGACGGCCAGGATTACCCAGGCGACTGCCGTCGGTATCGGTCCACCATGTTTGTGGTGGAATCGCAGCAGTCCACTGGTCAGCATCAAGTCACGTCGATGATTGCAACGGCGGCTACTCAAGCTTCCGTGATGTATGATCTCTCCGACCGGTGCAAATCGAAGGATCCAACCGGCTTGAATGAAACGTTTGCACCAATCGGTTTCCTCTCCATAAAAAAAGAAATCCTCGTCGAGTGTCCCGACTTCATCCAATGCTTCGCGCCGAACCAGCATGTAGCATCCGGTGACTGTATCCACGTCACGTTCACTGTCTCGGTTCCAACTTCGCAGTTGGTAACGGCCGCAAAACTTCGGTCGTGAGAATCGCGAGAGTCCACTTGCGAGGAGCCCGAGATTGATCAGTGACGGAAACTGCGAGCAGGTGAGTTGGACGCTACGATCGCTGTTGAGTACGCGACATCCCATCACGCCAACCTGAGGATATTGCTCAAGGTAAGCGAGTGACTTTTGGATCACATCACCCAAGACTTCGGTGTCCGAATTCAACAGAAGCACATGCTTGCCGCGTGCGACTTGAAATCCTTGATTGTTGGCTGCGGCGAATCCTCGATTGTCCGTGTTCGCGATAAGCCGAACGCTAGGAAACTCCGCAGAAACCATTTCGGGCGAGCCATCGGTGGATCCGTTGTCGACGACAATCAACTCGGCGGAAACACCCGATAGATTGCTGACCACCGATCGCAGGCACGTTTGGAGCACACTTCGAGTGTTCCAATTCACGATGATGATCGATACGTCAAACTCAAAGTCTTTCATGTCGAAGGACTCAATTGCGAACAGCTGGAAGGAAAGGATCGTTGACTCGGAGGTCGCACTACCGGACGCACAATGCACTAACGCGCGACGTGTCCCCGTCAGGAAAAGCGAGCTTTAAAGCTGATGACGGAGAGAAGCAACGGCCGTGCCAAACGCATTTGAACGGCATTTCAGCGTGTAAAAGACGGGCTTTTTCAACCATTCGCTAAACGCTTCGCAAGTTGAAACAGATCTCGTTTCAGATTGAAACAAGCGACGCTTCAGATTGAACGAGATGCTTGACGGCTTCGATCGGTCATCCAAACCCCGGACCCGATCAGCAAGCAGAAGAGGCAGAAAAGCGAATTCCAGAAGTGAACCGTGCAAGCCGCCAAGCTCATCCCGGAAATGGAAATGATCCACGCACAACGACATTGATGAAAACGCAACGTCCGGTCTTTCGACGTCAGCTGCCGAAATGCGATGTACAAGACAACCAGTGCTAGAAAGCCAAAAGCCGGTATGCCATAACGGACAGCCGTCGCCAACCAAAAGTTGTCCATGCTGTTACTGACCATCCAGGTTGGACGGTCCCATTCACCGAGCCCGATACCGAGCAGCGGATGCCGAACGACCTCGGCGCTGCCATATTCCCAGATCCGCAGTCGGTTGTATCCCGTCCCAGGACTGAACGTGAAATAGCTGAGAAAGACCTTGACCGGTCCACGGTTGGACAGGAGCGTGATCACGCCCCAGACCGCTGCGAACAGACTGCCAAGTATCCACCAGCGATTCGTGACTCGCCGGGTCACTACATCCCACGCAACCAACATCAACTGTGCACCGAGCGCCGAAAACGCTCCGGAAGAAAGAGAGAAAAACGTAGCGGTCACCGTTACCAACGGTTGTCGGATTCTACCGACCATACCGCTTTTGCGATCCGTCAAGTAGACCGCCATGCCCATCGTGCTTGCACAGAAGATCCCGTACAGAATGGGGTGATCAAACGATGTAAAAGCGCGGTGAAGTCCAAGCCTTGGTTCGATGTACGGTAACGAAGGCCCACCAAGTGCCGCTCGTGATGCATCTCGAATGAAGTGATTCCCGGTCACAGACTCGGCGATGGCAACCACCATCAACAGGAATACCATCCGTCGCATCAATTTCGCCATCGCGAAGAACCGATCTGAGTCACGAATGCAACAGCGACCGATGAGGTAACCACCGAGTGCTTCGGCGAAGTAGATTCCCCCTGACTCGATGCCCTGACCCACACCGGCGTATGCGATCAATGCGAGAATCACCCACAATCCGTGTCCCAACATCAAGAAATCACATGCTCGAGCTCTTCCAGATCGCCCGCACAACAACTTCCCGATACACGGAATCAGCATGGTGAGGACGATGATCCGGTAGGGTGAAAGCCGAAGCCCACCCAACGAAAGCGATAACTCCGGTGGCGTCGCAAAGGCGATGATCAGAAGCAAGACCGGTATCGGCAGACGACCGGAAGACGTTTTGTGTTGGGGAATACTGGCCATCAAAGATCATTGACTCTCACCAATCGTGACCAGCTCACGCGCTGGATGGATATCCGATCGGGCTTCGATGGGATCGCATGGGGAGACGTGAAATTCCTTTGATACCTCCGACGTGTTTAACCGTTTCCTCTTGACGCGTTTCCAAGTTCCCAGGATCGATTGCATCTGCTCACGGATTCGCAGGTGCTTCAACCACTGGACAATGCGTCGACGTCCTCGATGACGTGGCACAGCAACGCCAGCCATCTTGCATGCCAGAACGCGACCCCAAACCGAAGATTGCGCTCGCAGTAAGTGCGGTTGAGAAGCATCAAGAACGCTTGGCGGCTTTCGCTCCATCTTGACGTAACCGTCATGCATCGCCCGTTGCAGTGCACGGCGTCCACGTTCGGTCCGAACCAGAACCAGCGACCGCCCAGGATCACCGGGCTGCCGTGGTCGGTACCAAGGATCTCCAATCGACAAGTCGGCGGATTCTCCCGTGTGATCTGCACAAACGTGACAGCGCCACGGCCGATGGCGCTGCAAGACTTCACCCCAACCACGATCGTACGGAATCGACTCGGTCCGTCGGACACCATTTTCATCCGGCTGCAACGTCACTTCCATGTCTCCGGGCCAGCCGTTTCCACGGTACCGAACCCTTTCGATCTGTTCAGGTGAGTCGGCTCCAAGGCGTTTCGCCAGTTCGATCGTCCCTTCGATCGACGGTTCTCCAGCACAGAAGATCGCCATGCTCAAACCAAGCTTGTTGTCGAGATCTTGATTGGCTTGCCGCGCCATCGACGCACCCGCGACATCGCAAGGTTTTCCAATGAACACACAAGGTCGATCCGACTCGGCGATGCGTTGTAATCCGTCGCAAGGACTAGCGGGGGCGTAACGCGATCCGGCACCTTTGAGCAGTGACTCACGCGACTGGCTGAAAACGGTTTCATTCAGCAATGCGGCGTCCTCTTTCGCTCTCACGTGTACAACACCTTCGAATTGCGATTGCTCGAGCGCATGCAAGGCGAGCGCCGTTGCCACACCACCGCTAGAACCCCGAAAACGGATCTCATCGTCACAAGCGTAACCCTCCCACACTTCAAAGACCGTGCCCCAACTTCCGCGAAGTTCGGAGATGCCCCCGACTTCGACGTGACGGTTCGCACCGGTTGGATTAACGCCGGTTGGATTAACGCCGGGACAAATCGACTCGGCTGAAATGGTCGAAAGCTCGTCAGTGGCTCCAATGGTCGAACGTGGTCGCCGTCCATGACTCTCCGTGTCATACATCTCGATCTTGTCTGGATGCGCGAACGCACAAGCCCCACATCCATTGCATAAATGACCCGAAACGACTTGATCGAGTGTTGGAAGGGACGTTGTTTTTGTCATGGGCTAATCCTTGTTAGCAATCAGATCCGGATACCTTGATGAACACCGTCTAAACGTCTCGACACGGTGTCGTACACAACGGCGTACGACTTCCACTGTGAAGCGACAAGTAGCGTCGCCAGGCAAGCGAGCAAGAGCTGTGAATTCGTGGTTAAGTCCTGGTGATGAGCGAAGATCCATCCGAAGATCACGCCGCCAAACGCGGTGACGCCAGCGGGTGTCCAAACGCCCAAGGGAATCGCGAAATCACGATGGATCAAAGCGATGGCTAAACAAAACGCAACAAGCTCACCGACACATCCGGCCGCAACGATCGTCGACAATTCGCATCCACTGAAGCCAGCTGCTGCGGCGCCCACCAGAGCGATCGACCGAACGACGTTGACGACCAACGGTTGTCGCGTGTTGCCAAGTGCGACGGCTGCAACCGACGGCATCGCGCGTAGCAAGCGCAAAACCTGAATCACCGCGAGCCATCCAATCAAAGAGGCGGGTGCAGCGAACGCTGAACCATAAATGGTCTTGAGTGCCCAATTGCCCAAACCACAGAAAGCAATCGCAAACACAGCTGACACCGCTCCCAAGATCGTCATGCCCGCTACCAAGTGACGACGGAATGCATTCAGATCGCGCTGGTGTCGAGATAACAACGGAAGATAGTACGAATTGCAAACGCGACTGATGATCAGCACGGGGATCAAGCAGAACTGTGCAGCAACGGAGAAAACGCCCAGTGTTTCTGCCGAGCAAGAAAATGCAACGATGAGTCGATCGCCCTGGAGGATGGCAAACATCAGCAGACCGTTGGCTGCAAACGGTAAACCAAATCCAAGCATTTTTCTGACCAAAGGACGATCAAATCGAATGCAATACCGTCGTTTTGCAACGAACTGTGAAACGACCGCCAGAGTGATCGCTTGCGCACTGATAACCAACACAGCGGCTCGATAGTCGGGGAAAGCGGCGTACGCGGGAACGCACATCAACAGGGCAGCAAGTCCAGCTGTCACCTCCAAAAGGGCCGCGGCGTGGAATGACAAATCCCGTTGTGATCGCTTGTGGTCCAGATGAACAAACCCTTTGATGACAGGGACCATTCCTAAGCAAGCGAGCACATAGGCTGCGCTTGGTTCCCCCAACATCCATGAAACGGGAATAGCGGCGATCGCAAACAAGCAACCGCAAACGACCCCTCGCGCTACCAGAAAGCCTTGCGCATTCGACTGCAGACGGGCATTGTTTCCCGTTCGAGATTGAATCAGAAAACGGTCCACGGCGCAGTCCGTACTCATCTCTAATAAACGCAATGACATCGCAAGCATCGTTGCGATGCCTAAGTCCGAGGGACCGAGCAAGCGAGCCAAGACCACATTGCGCAAAAAAAGAATGAACTCACCGCCAGCATGTGTGGCGATCAGTGTAGCGATCCCCTTCATCGACTAAACGACCTCCAGCGAACGGCCGTTATTGATCTGCGGATACCAGCGACGACCCGACTCCATTCCGCCGCTTCGTGGCATTGCGATGGCCGAGACAATTTGATCCACCTGCACGTTGGCCGCTTCCAGCACTTGAGGGAGCTTCCGCCTCAGTTTTGCTTTGGCTTTCTGTCTCATCCGCCAAACCGTTTTCAAACGTTCAACCGCGGAATGCGTGTCAAGGTCGCGCATTTCGATCACGCTGTCTTGCATGTCACATCCGGCGAACACACCACGTGTCTTCATGCTGTAAGCGAGTGAAGCGGAAGGCACACCCGATCCGAGTGCGGCAATGGTCGAGTGCATTCGAGTGCCGCAGAACCAGTCCAGCTGACCGATCAAGCCCTTAAGTTCCGCGGCGTTGTAATTCGGTGGTAATACTGCGACGCGCCCGCGATCCGACTCATCCAAAGATCCCAGCAACGATTGGGATGCACAGAAGTCCGATTCCCGCGAACCACTTTCGGTCAGCACATGAGGAACAAGAACAATCCGAGCATTCGATTCGCGGAGGAGCCACTGCACGAATGATCCAACGACCTCTCGATAATCCAACCGCAACGCGAACTGCTCGGAAGACTCCGCTGGGGTGTTATAGATGAGCCCGCTAACATTAATGCCGACCGTTTCTGTTCCCGATGATTCGTCCGCAATCCAGCTTGCGATTCGCGACGGAAGTTCCACTGGCATGCTCGGACGCAACAGAAACGCCATATCGACGCCACGTCGATATTTTCGCTGCTCAGATTGCTCACCCAGTAGCTCTTCAAGTGCCGAAAAACTGTCTTCGTCGCGCACCCAAACTTGTGTCGCTCCGATTAAGAGTTGACGAGCCATCCGACGCGATTGCGACGATTGAAACGGCCCTATCGTTTGAGGCAATAAAATGAGCGGCAAGCCAGCACGTTGCGCAATGCGTTTTGGTTCAATGGTTGCCAGGAATCGCTTCCATCCGTACAGATCCGTGAAGCTGTCTCCGGCGCTGAGATCCAAGACGGCGTTCGACCGCAACAACGCTCGAGCCCCGGCATGGCCGCATCCCCCCAGACGTGACGCAGCCCCAAGCATTGCCAGGCTTTTCGGGGAGTACCAGCGAGACGTTCGATAGGCCGACAGCCTTTCGGTCATCATCACTTGATTGTCAACGGCGAGTTCATGGGGAGCAGATGCCGTGAACCCGAAAACCGTTGCAGACCGAACACCGCGAGCAGCCAGAGACGTCAGCGTCGCGTCGTGAAGCGCGTTGACACCTTGGTTTCCGGTATCCGGACTAGCCCCGAAAAGAGAAACATGAAACGGGCGAGATCGATACGAAGAAGCGTTTGAGTTTTTCATGGCACTACTGCAAAGCAGCATGCGTGCCAATTGAAGAATGCGGACTCTGGCGTTGTCTTTTAGGGATATTGCCTGCCCATCAGATCGTTCCATCTCACCCTGCAACGCTCGTTGCCTCATTCTGGAATGGTCGAAGTCTGATTCTGTTTCAAACTGAAACATGTGGTCGTAAAACCCACCGAAACGTGAATTGGCATGCCGGTTGCGAAGTCGACATGCAACTTCAAATCAATTCACTTCGAGGTACGACTGGCAT
The DNA here is from genome assembly GCA_039179795.1 of Planctomycetota bacterium. GTDB lineage: Bacteria > Planctomycetota > Planctomycetia > Pirellulales > Pirellulaceae > Rubripirellula. Next base: position 54,557 of record JBCDEM010000021.1, read on the forward strand.
GAAGGGTGTGATTCTTGCGGGAGGTCTTGGGTCAAGACTTCGACCGATGACATCGGTAACCAACAAACATTTGTTGCCGATTTACGACCGACCCATGATCTATTACCCAATCGGTTCGATGCTTGCCGCGGGTATCGACGAAATCTTGGTGGTCACCGGTGGTGAGCATGCTGGTGACTTTCTCAAGCTTTTAAAGAACGGCCGCCACTTAGGCATTCGCCAGCTTCGTTTTGCTTACCAAGAAGGTGAGGGCGGCATTGCGGATGCACTTAAGTTGGCGGAAGACTTTGCTGACGGAGGCAAAATCTGTGTCGTTTTGGGTGACAATCTTCTTCAATACAGCATTCGAGATTCAGCCGATCGTTTTCGAGCACAACGTTCAGGTTGCCAACTGCTCGTAAAGCGCGTGAACGATCCACAACGATTCGGTGTTGTCCGCTTGGAAGATGGGCGACTCGTCGAAATCATTGAAAAGCCCGAGAACCCACCGAGCAACCTCGCGGTCACCGGAATTTATTTCTACGACTCAGACGTCTTCAAGATTTGCGAAACACTCCGACCGAGTCGTCGTGGCGAACTTGAAATCACGGATGTGAACAATGCGTACATCCGGCGTGGAGACGCTACGGTCGACTTTGTCAGTGGATGGTGGACGGACGCCGGGACGATTCCGAGTCTCTACCGAGCTTCCCGACTTGTCGCTGACGGAGGTGCCAACCTGAAACCTGAAATCCATGGCTCTGTCCGACCGACTCTCGATAAAGGAGGCGACCAATGATACGCGACATCTCTTCGCAACAATCGTTGTCAGTACGGCGTATGGAGTCTCCGCGGGTCGTTGATGGTGATCCAAACGAAGCAATGGAAACCGCTATCGATCTGTCCGAACCGGTGTTTCTGAAAAGTGAAATCTACACCGATGACCGCGGCTGGTCACTGATGAACCAACTGCAAGGTGTGCTTTGCCCAGAAGGACAAGTCAACTACTCCATTCAATATCCGGGCGTCATCAAAGCATGGCATCGGCATGAATTCCAGACGGACTTTTGGCTGTGCCTCAACGGTCACTTAAAAGCAGGGATTTATCGCGAGTCGGATGAAACGGCCTGGGCATCGGTCATCGGTGAAAAACGACCCGGCATTCTCGTTATCCCACCGACTCTTTGGCACGGTGCAACGACGGTCGGTCCAACCAGCGCAGGACTGCTGTACTACGTCACGCGCGCATACAACCCAGCACTACCAGACGAAGAACGTCGATCGGCGGAAAGTATTTCGGGATTCCCCTGGAACATTCAACACCGTTAGTCCCGTCCTTTCGTCTCGTTCGGCTCCGAAGCGTTCCTCTCGTTGAAATGAAGCATGAGCATTCTGCTAAGACCACAAACCCATGTGACGGCTCCTCCATCGGTCGCGTCCATCCTATTGATTGGTGCGAACGGAATGCTGGGGCGTGCTTGGCGCGATTTGCTGGAGCGTTCGGGGATTCCCTACGTCGCCCCGAACCGAGATCAACTGAATCTCTCCAATTCGGATTCGCTAAAGCGTTGGCTCGCAAATCGCTTTGAATGGGTCGTCAACTGTGCGGCGTATACGAATGTCGATGCGGCTGAATCGGACCGCGTTGCTGCCGAACGCATAAACGCCGATGCTTGCGGTTTCATCGCAGAACTCTGTGATTGGAACGACTCAAAACTGTTGCATTACAGCACCGATTACGTGTTCAACGGCCAGGAGCAAAAGCCCTACGCTGTCGATCACCCGGTCAGCCCGATCAACCACTACGGTTACAGCAAGGCACTGGGCGAGCAACGGATCGTCGATTCCGGGTGTCAACACTTGATCGTCCGATCCAGTTGGTTACATGCACCGCATGGTCGAAACTTTTTGCGAACGATGCTCCAGCTAATGCAGTCGCGGGACTTCGTCCGCGTGGTGACCGATCAGGTGGGAAGACCGACCTGTGTCCACCAGCTCGCAAAGACCTCATTCGCTCTGATGCAGATGGACGCTTCGGGATTCTTCCACATTGCTGATCGTGGGACCTGCTCCTGGTACGAGTTTGCGTTAGCCATTCGAGATGCGAGTGGTCTGGAGTGCGACGTCCAATCCTGTTCGACGGATGAATTTCGTCGAGCGGCTCGTCGCCCAGCCTATAGCGTTCTCGATCTTTCTCGAACCGAATCCATCGTAGGCGAGTTGCCTCATTGGAAACGCACCGTTGAAGACTCAGTTCGAATGCAACGGAATCCGTCCACGTCACTCTCTTCTCCCGCCCCACGCCCGACCGTCGGGCAGTCCATTTCGAAAGGTTAGGATAATGAAGCGTTTACTTGTCACCGGCGGCGCTGGGTTTATCGGCTCAAACTTTGTGCGTTGGATTCTTGAACAGCGTTCGGGATGGGAGATCATCAATCTCGATCGTCTCACCTACTCAGGCAATCTCGACAATCTTCGAGACGTCGAAACAGATAAGCGTTATAAATTCGTTAAGGGTGACATTTGTGATTTGAATCTGGTTCAAGATCTGGTTGACCAATGTGACGTGGTGGTTCATTTCGCCGCGGAGAGTCATGTTGATCGATCAATCAACGATACGACGCCATTTGTTCAGACCAACATCAATGGCACAAAAGTGTTGCTGGATGCGATCCAGCAAACCAACGGAACTCGGATGGTTCATGTTAGTACCGACGAAGTTTATGGATCCTTGCCGCTGGACCAGCCGGACGTTCGCTTCACCGAAGAGACTCCGCTAGCACCTAATAGCCCTTACGCGGCGTCTAAAGCGGCGGCGGATTTGTTGGTCCGGGCTTACCATCGCACGTACGGATTAGATGTTGTGACGACCCGATGCTCCAACAACTTCGGACCGTATCAATTCCCGGAAAAAGTCATTCCACGTTTCGTCACACGCCTACTTCAGGGCGAAAACGTGCCGCTATACGGTGATGGCCGAAATGTTCGCGACTGGATTCACGTTCAGGATCATTGCGAAGCGATTCTTGCGGTGCTCGAAGGAGGCGTGTCGGGATCCGTCTACAACATCGGCGGAAACAATGAACGCTCGAACTTGGAATTGACGCGGATGATTCTCGATTCGTTGGGGCTTGGCGAAGATCGCATCCAGCATGTGCCAGATCGCCTCGGCCACGACAAACGCTACGCAGTGTCCAGTCATAAGATGCTAGAGGAGTTTGGTTGGCGTCCTACACGTTCGTGCTGGCCGACTGCGCTTCAAGCGACCATCCAATGGTATGTGGATCATCGCGAGTGGTGGGAACGGATCGAAACGGGTGATTATCAAGCCGCCGATCCGAACAAGATCAATTCACTAGGACAAGAATTCGTGAATTGATTCTGTTGATTCGTACCTGTCGCGCGCTTGAGCATCGAGCGCTTTCGAACGTTTCGTAAAACACAGATGAGTTGATTCGTGCCCTCAATGTGGTATTTGACGCAGCGACTGGTTGCCTTCGTAGGATTGCTTCTGTTGCTTCCTGTTTTCGCCTTCCTTTGGATGTTGGTGAAAGCCACTTCCGAAGGTCCGTTTCTTTATTCGCAGACGCGTCCTGGATTACATGGTGTCCCTATACGCATATGGAAGATCCGAACGATGGTTCCTGGATCAGACAAGAATTTGCAGAATGCGCGCTGTGTTCTAAACAACAATCCGAATGTCACGTACGTCGGCCGAATCCTAAGAATCCTCAAGCTGGATGAACTCCCGCAACTGTGGAATATCGTCATCGGTCAGATGGCGTTCGTTGGACCTCGCCCCATTGCGTTCTCACTTCACCAGGAACTCTGCATGATGATTCCTGGCTTCGAGAAACGAACGGGTGTCCGACCGGGGCTATCGAATATTGGCCAAGTCAGCATTGAAGAAAACGCCAGCGGCGACCAGTTGATTCATGACTGGCGTGAACGCTTTGAAGCAGAGACCCACTACTTGAGAAATCGATCGATTGGCTATGACTGCGTCGTCATCCTGTTGACGGTTCTCTACCTGCTTCGAAAAGCCTGGCGATTGCGAGGAAAACGCCCGCGGACAAAGATCGCTAGCCAGCATCCGGAATATCTTTTACATCAATCCCGTACAGCTTGATTCGCCGATAGATGGTTGCCGCCGAAATGCCCAACCGACTCGCGGCTTCGTAAGCCGAACCGTTGCAGATTCTCAAGGCGTTGGCGATCGCCTCGCGTTCAAGCGTCTCGAGCGGAACAATGGTGTCCATTTCCGTTGATTCCGGTTCACCCAAAGCCGGACGGACGGAAACCGTCGACGCGGCGACGGGTACGGACGTGACTGGTTCGGACGTGACTGGCTCGACGCTGGAGAGCGGTTGTACATCCGGCGAACGCACTGGCTTTTGAAAATGCGTCTCCGAATGCGTCGATACTTTTAGTTCCGATGGCAACATGTGATCCTCAAGCGAGTCACCGTCGTTTAACACAACGGCACGCTGGATGACATGAACGAGCTGTCGAACGTTTCCAGGCCAATCATACTGCTCCAAGACTTGCATCGCACCAGCATCGATCGACTCAAACGATTTTGAGTACTGCTTGGCAAAACGCTGAAGGGTATGCGTAGCCAATAACGCAATATCCCCATCGCGCTCACGCAGAGGTGGCAGAGTGATCGGAACAACATTCAAGCGATAGTACAGGTCTTCACGTAGTCGTTGCTCTTCCACGGCATTAAGTGGATTGCGGTTGGTTGCACTCACAATGCGCACATCCGCGGCGAGGTCAGCGTTCCCACCGACGGGGCGGAAAACGCGTTCCTGCAAAAAACGCAGTAGCTTACTCTGCAATTCAATCGGCATTTCCGTCATCTCATCCAGAAAGAGCGTGCCGCCCGCAGCTTCCCGGGCAGCACCTTCCTGTTTTTTGTCGGCGCCAGTGAACGCGCCTTTCTCGTGGCCAAACAGTGTCGACTCCGCAAGTTCTGCCGGGATCGAAGCCATGTTGATCGGAACAAAGTTCCCGCGTGCACGATCACTTTGTTGATGGATCGCATTGGCGACGAGCTCTTTCCCCGTTCCCGACTCTCCACAGATCATCACACTTACATCGGTGGGGGCGACGTTGCGGATCGTCGAATAGACCGTTTGCATCTGCGGTGACACACCGATAAGCCCTTCGAATCCAACTTCGTCCGTACCCTGCTCCAATTGTCGAAGGCGACGAATCACGTTGCAGTGCTCAACGGCCTGATTAATGGTGACCATCAGTTTCGGTGGGTCGAGCGGTTTCGTTAGAAAGTCAAAAGCTCCCAACTTGATCGATTCGGCAGCAACCTCGGGCGAACTATGAGCCGTGACAAAGACGACGGGAACGCCAGGGAATCGCTCGCGCAGCGGACCAATCAAGTCTCGTCCGTCGAGTGAACCAAGTTGCCAATCGAGCAAGATTGCGTTGAGGTTGGCAAGATCTTTTCCCGCGACGGAATCGGGGCCTTCAACACAGATGGAATCACAACCCTGTTGTGTCAGCATAAACTCGGCGAGAGCCAGAAAATCGGTGTCATCATCGATGACAAGAATGAGCGGCCGGTCCGACATCTCCACTTACCCTCCATTGGATCCAGATGAGTCACTCAGAGCTCACAATAGACAGAGCCGGGATCAGTCTAACCGTTTGCGATTACCCGAGGAACACGAAGAATGCCAATACACCCACCAATGCCAATACACCCACCAATGCCAATACACCCACCAATGCCAATACACCCAACCATGCCAATACACCCAACCATGGAAGTCCGCTTCACTTCCCAGATCACTCGGTTTCGTCGTCCAACTCGGAAGGCGTGACTCTTGCCTCTGGCAATGCGGGAACGTTGACCAAGCGAAAGCCTAGATTGCTTACCATCTTTTTTGGGTCGGCCCAGTCGCGAGATGCGGATCTCATTAAGGCTCCATTTGCTGCGGAACTCCAACTTCCGCCTCGTTTAACACGGTAGCTGCCTGATTCATCGCCGGTCGGATCGATCGCATCTACCAACTCACCATCGTTCCACCAATCGTGACACCATTCAAACACGTTACCGTGGATGTCATACAGGCCGCGAAGATTGGGTCTCAATTGAGCCGTGGGATTTGTCCAATCATTCGAGTTCTTTACGTACCAGGCGTATTGCCCGATTAACTCAATGTCACTCCCGAAAGCGAAAGCGGTGGTTGTCCCGCTACGACAGTAGTACTCGAATTCCGCTTCCGTCGGTAAACGGAATCCCACTTTATCAGGCCGCAACGGCCAATTCTTTGGGTAACCGTTTTCAACTTGCGGCAACGCAGCAGGATCCTCGTACCACTGGTCGTTCTCAGAAACTCCGGCGATCCTGTTCAACGCACGGCACATGTACACAGCTTCAAACCACTTGATCCCAAAGGCTGGATCATCGTCCCCGTGTGTCTTGGAAAACTGTTTGGCAAAACTTTGCCGCTTGTTTGGTCCCGCAAGTGCATCCCATAGCGCCCAGGTAAACTCGCGATCGCAGACGGCGATCGGGCGTGTAAGCGTCACCGAATGCTGCAATTCGTCGGATTCTTGGTTCAACTCTGTGGAAGGCGCGCCCATCGTGAACTCGCTGGGCTGGAACACAATGAACGTAAGGTACAGATATTCCGTCTTCGGAAAAAAGCCAAGGATGCCGTCGGTGTAGTAGCCAACCGACTCAATGAACCACTCGCGATGTCCGGTCGGATCATAGGCGATCAACCGCTGATCGACTCTCTCGACAGCTTCTGGTCGATTCCAGGTACGTAGCAGCCATCCCGTTGCGCTGTGCACACAACTACTTGGATCATGTTCGTAAATTTCGCCCAACCGATCGACGAGTGCGTCGCGTGTGGAAGGAAGATCATCCCAAGCGAACTCGCCAAGCGAAAGCAATAACGCGTACATCACGCTATCATCAATCTTTTGGCGATCACCTTCCAAGGGTCCACGTTTTCGATCAATGACCTCCAGCAATTCGATTAACGTTTCGGAAGCGACACCGCGCGAATGGCAACGGTGGATGAATTGCGTTAGAGCCTCGGGATCACCCTGATGTCGAAGCACATCGAAAACTAACTCGCGTTCACCTTGCAACAGTAGGGTGATCGCTGACGTCGCTCGGTCTTTACCTAGCCTTACGCGTGATTCGGCGTCTAATTCATCAGTTGGCTGTCGCGTTACCGATGAAACGAGTGACGCGTGGTTCTGTTCGTCAGCAACGAGGTCGTATTTCTCATAGAGAATTTTGTATTGCGGGCCGCTGGCGGCCAACATCGAACGGGAAAGCAAACGAGCGTCTTGTTGCGCGAAAGATGCGATCGCATTGGCTATTGCAAGTTGCTCACTCTCGGTCAACTCTCGATTCGCAAGCAGCATTTGTAGTTCGGGTAACAGCTGATCGCTCACTGTCTCAAGTGACACCAAGCAATCGCGAAGAAGTAGTTGATTCTGTTGAGCAAGCTGCCCAACGATGAGTTTCACGAATGCCTTATTCTCCCAATGGGTATTGCCGGGATCATAACCAGCTAAGGCACAAGCAGCGCGAAAACGCTTTTGTTCGTCCGCGTCGCTCTTTGCGATTTCCCAATACCCTTCAACCAAAGCATCCTTTTGATCCGCCATCAAGTCTCGGACAATGTTGAACTTTTCAGCGGATACATTGAGCAATTGTTCGCGAAGATAAGCGACAGCGTCTTGATTGCTTTCGCGTAATGCCAAAGCAGCATGAAGCTTGGCGTCGGAACCGTCTGGTGAATCCGTCAATCCGGAGAGCAAATCGTCCTGACGCAGCACGGGGTAACTCGAAAGATCCATCAGGATGCCGGGAACCTCGCTCGTTTCCGCCTTCAATAGAGCATCGACCAGACGGTTCGCATCGGTGGCTCGGTAGAGATAGATACCTCCGATCGTCATAAACACGAACAAGCCGATTGCAAGCGTTGAGAGCCCGGCCACCCTGGGGTTGCGCCGACACCATTTCCACACCTTCTCTGCTTGCGTGATCGGGCGTGCATGAATCGGTTCGCCTGAAATCCAGCGACGCAAGTCTTCCGCCAGTGATTCAGCCGAGTCATACCGTTTTGCAGAATCCTTTTCCAAGCACTTGAGGCATATCGTATTGAGATCCTTCGGGATCGAAGGGTTCTGTACCCTCGGTGCCACCGGTTCCTGCTCGAGCACTTGCACGACCGTATCGATTGCTCTTGCAGCCTGAAAAGGTGGACGTCCCGTTATCAGGCAATAGAGGATCGCTCCCAGAGAATACACATCTGATTGTGGCCCGATCGCATCGAGATCTCCGAGAGCTTGTTCGGGCGGCATGTATGAGGGTGTGCCTAGAATCTGCCCGGTCTTTGTTAGCTCACTGTCCGATTCAACATGCTTCGCCAATCCAAAATCGGTAACACGGGGCGACCCGTTCGCATCCAAAAGGACGTTACCGGGCTTCAAGTCGCGATGGATGATTCCCTTGCTATGGGCGTAAGCAACAGCATCACAGATGTCTGCCAGTAACGCTGCTGCATCGCCGGGCGTTAGGGGTCCATCATGAAGCTGATACCCGAGTGAATTTCCCTCAACGAAACCCATCGAATAATAGTGTTGTCCCGACACCTCTCCGCTCTCGAAAACCGGGACGATTCCAGGGTGATCCAACTTGGCAGCTGCCTCAGCTTCACTCCGAAATCGGTTGACGTCTTTTTCGGTAGCAAGCTGACCGGCGAGAATCATCTTCAATGCGACAATCCGGTTGAGGCTGATTTGTCTCGCTTTGAAAACAACGCCCATGCCTCCAGTGGCGAGTTGCCTTAAGAGTTCGTAGTCACCGAACGATCTAGTCGCCGGATCCAATTCCTGTCCCACACCCGATTCGGACATTCGGACCGTATCATCGATTGATTCAGTGCCGATGGCATTCAATGAAACCGTTTGGTCATAGGCAAATAGTGCAACGATCACGTCCGCGAATTGAGGGAATCGCTCGGTGTAGAACGCAGCATCACACTGAATCGATCGTTTTCGACGATGCTCAATGTCGGTTGCGAGCAGCATAGCGAAGAGCTCGCTGCGAGAATCGTCGCCTACCTCTCTAAGATAGTCATCTAAACCTGGCGGATCAGTGGAAGCGAGCCACTCGGTTTCGAAGCGTGAGCAAATCGTATGGAGCTCAAGATCTTCACTAGACATTTCGCGCACTCTCGTCGATCAGCATCTTGAAAGAACGTTGGTAAGGCCCAAAACGGAGCTACTCTCCTTCCTCGCTTCAGTCTGGGTGCCCAATTGTAGGGTGAATTCGGGCGATGATGCGAACCGATTGAACTGGATTTGGCATGCGAAAGCAGCTTGCAAAGTGCGACGCAAATTCAACCACTAAGCGTCTCTTGCCGAGACTTTCACCATCGCTGATGGTTAAAAGTGGCTGATTGCCTCCGATGTCGATTTCCGATCCACGACGTTTGATCTCCTCGGTAAAGAGACCGAAAGTTGCTCGATTTCTATGATTGTGTACAGTCCGTACATCTTGAGACATGGATGCGACTGGGTTCCTGCAGCGATGGCAGCGACTGGTCGCCGAAGATCGACACACGTGGCGATGCGCCGAAACCATTTATTACGAGCTCCCTGGGAGAAACACTCATGCCAAGAATTCGCTTGTTGTTCGTTCCTCTGGTGTCTCTATCGTTGGCGTGCAGTTGCTTCGCTGAAGACTACCCTCAGTTCCGTGGTGCCAATGGGGATGCAGTTTCTTCGATGACGCTCCCCGTCACATGGTCTGATGTGGACGGTGTGCAAAAGAACATCCGATGGAAGATTTCGATGGACGGTGAAGGTTGGTCGCAACCGATCGTCTGGGCCGATCGCTTGTATCTCACCGCCGCCGTTCCCGCCGACCCAGCAAGTAAAGCGAGGACGCGACCCGAGTCAAACAACGGCGGCTACGGTCGTGATCGCTACGATCTGGTGAGAGTGAACTATCAATACCAAGTCATCTGTATTGACGCGGGCAGCGGGAAAGAGATTTGGCGTAAGAGCGTTAAAGAAGGGAAACCTCCGATCCCACGACATAGCACCAACACATACGCCACCGAGACACCTGTCACGGACGGAGAACGAATCTACGCTTACTTTGGTATGAACGGCGTCTACTGCCTGGACATGGATGGAAACCTCCAATGGAAGAAAGATCTTGGTGTTTATGAGATGCGTGCCGGATGGGGCACCTCAAGTTCACCGACTCTCCTCGACAGCAAACTGTTCATTCAAGTCGACAACCAAGAGCAATCATTTCTCGTCGCACTCAACAAAACTTCGGGCGAAGAAGTTTGGCGCGTGCCGCGGAATGAATCGTCACAATACAGCAGTCCATTTATCTGGAAGAACTCACTACGCAACGAGTTGATCGTTGGAGGCATGGTCTACCGTTCCTACGATCCGGCAACAGGAGAGTTGTTGTGGGAAATGGACATGGATAAAGGCCGATCGTCCGCGACTCCTGTCGCGATCGGTGACCGCTTGTTTATTGGCAACGAATTTCGAAACCGTGGTGGCTCGGACGACGGTGGCGGACGTCTGTTATCGATCATTCCCGGTGGAAGTGGTGATATCACGCCCCCGGACGACGCGATGAGCGGCAAGTACGTTGAATGGAGGATGGACGAGTCGGGCATTCAGATGGCGTCACCCACCTACTGCGACGGAAACCTGTATTTCTTCGAACGGCGGCGAGGCATTGTCCGATGCGTCGACGCTAAAACAGGTCGTTTGGAATACGAGAAACGGGTCGGCAACGCACGAGCGTTCTGGGCCTCGCCATGGTCAGACAACGAGCACGTATTCGCGTTGGATGCCAGCGGCAACACACACGTGATCGCTGCCGGCGATGAGTGGAAAGTCGTTGCGGTGAACGAACTTGAACAACAAGCTTGGGGAACACCTGCGATTGCCAATGGACGAATCTATCTTCGCACGGTCGATCATCTCTATTGCATCGCTGAGTAGCGAGACCTCGGGATCAAACGCATTCGCTGCGTTTTAAACTGCAACACAGCGAATTCGGCAACGCAGCGATCTCTGCAACACAGCGAATTCTGCGTCTCAGCGAACTCTGCGTTTCAAGCAAACGCACCGTTCGGAATCGTCGTAGAATGGTGGCTAGATCCCCCCACCAAAACTGAATCGAAACCATGCATCGAATACTCATCTGTCTGCTCCTTTGCGCGGCGAGTTGTCATTCACTGCTTGCCACAGACTTGAAGGTCCTGTTCTTGGGAGACCGTGGATCGCACCAGCCTCAGAAGAGGTTTTTGGAGCTGCAGCCGGTCCTATCGGAGCGTGGCATTACGATGGTCTACACGGAGGACCTTTCGCAACTGACGCTCAGCAATCTCGAAACGTACGATGCACTCGCCGTCTACGCGAACATCGACGAGATCGACGATCGCCATGCCGAGGCAATCTTGCGTTACGTTGGCGATGGTGGTGGCTTTGTCCCGATTCACTGCGCATCGTTCTGCTTCCGCAATCAACCGAAACTCGTCGCACTGATCGGTGCGCAATTCCAACGTCATGGCGCCGGTGTCTTTCAGGCTCGCGTGACCAATACGAAACATCCGGTGACGGATGGCTTCATGGGCTTTCGCACATGGGACGAAACCTACGTCCACCATCTGCACCAGGAAAAAGACCGCACGGTGTTGATGTATCGAATCGACGAAACAGGACGTGAACCTTGGACTTGGATCAAGCCCTACGAAAAGGGCCGGGTCTTTTACACAGCTTCCGGACACGATTCACGCACGTGGTTGAACCCCGGATTTCACAACCTCATCGAAAGAGGCATTCGGTGGGCGTGCGGTGACGATCCTGGCAAAGCTGGCGACTATGTCTCTGAAAAGCCTTTCGATCCTCCAGAGATGAAATCGTTGGCAAGTGACACCGACGCATTCGAGTACATCGACGTCGGCCCCAAAATCCCCAACTACACGCCCAGTCGCCAGTGGGGAACGCAGGGTGATCCGATCACGCTCATGCAAAAGCCGCTTGCTCCAGAGGAATCCATGAAGCGGTTCGCAACACCGAACGGATTCATCGTGAAACGATATGCCGACGAACGCGACTTCGAAAGCAAACCGATCGCAATGACTTGGGACGAACGAGGAAGACTATGGATCTGCGAAACGCTCGACTATCCCAATGAACTTGGGAAAGACAGAGACCGAATTCGGATATGTGAAGACACGGATGGTGATTCCGTTGCCGACAAGTTCACGGTGTTTGCCGAAGGACTAAGCATTCCGACGGCAATCGTCATCGCTCGCGGTGGAGCCATCGTTCAGAACGGAACAGAGACGATCTTTTTGAAAGACACCGACGGCGATGATGTGGCTGACGAGCGTCGAACGCTGATTTCCGGTTGGAGTCTTGGTGACACACATGGCGGAGTCAGTAACTTTCGGTACGGCCTGGACAATTGGATTTGGGCCATGCAGGGATACAACAACAGTCGGCCCGAATTTGACGGACAGACATCACAGTCTTTCCGTCAGGGATTCTGGCGGTTCAAGTTGTCCTCGGAAGAACCGGTCAAAGTCACTGAATTGGAATTTATCCGATCCAGCAATAACAACACTTGGGGATTGGGCATCAGTGAAGAAGGGCTGATCTTTGGATCAACCGCCAATGGCAACCCGAGCATGTACATGACGATTCCCAATCGTTACTACGAGCGGGTTCGCGGATGGGCACCGCGTACGCTGGGAAGCATCGCCGACTCTGATCGCTTTGATCCCGTTACTGAGAAAATCCGTCAGGTCGATTTCCATGGCCGATACACCGCCGGTGCGGGCCATGCGTTGTACACGGCTCGCGCATTCCCGGAACAGTGGTGGAATCGAACTTCGTTTGTGTGCGGCCCAACCGGGCACTTGATTGGTACGTTTGTGCTTAACCCCGATGGAGCCACCTATCAGTCTGAGAGTCCGATCAACCTGATCGCCAGCGATGACGAATGGAGCGCGCCGATCATGGCCGAGGTCGGTCCAGACGGAGCCGTCTGGTTCCTCGATTGGTACAACTACATCGTTCAACACAACCCAACGCCGCGTGGTTTCAAGACGGGGAAGGGTGCCGCTTACGAAAGCGACTTGCGAGACAAGCGACGCGGTCGAATCTACCGCGTGATTCCGGAAGAACAAAGCCGACTCCACGCTTTCACAAACCTTGCGGATGCCGACCCCAAGACGTTGGTCAACACGCTGACACATCCGTCGATGCGCTGGCGATTGCAAGCACAACGTTTGTTGGTCGAGCGGGCCAGCTCATTGGATAACGCGGTCACGAAACAGCTTCAGTCGCTCGTTGCTGATCAGTCACTGGATGAAGTTGGATTGAACGTCGGCGCCATTCACGCGATCAACACTTTGGCGGCCGTCACCGAAATCGACCCAAGCACGGCGTCGATCGGGATCAATCATCCTTCAGCGGGTGTTCGAAGGAATGTCCTAGCGGTGCTCAGTCAAGACGCGACAGGGCTGGCAGTGCTGATGGAAAACCAGCGGGTTTTCACTGACAAGAATCCGCAAGTTCGGTTACAGGCGTTTCTGACGCTGGCCGATATGCCTTCGTCACCTGATGCGGGCCGTTTGGTCGTGGATCTGATTGGAAAGACACGTGATGTCGTTTTAATCGAAGCACTGACGTCCGCAGCGGCAACGCATGCGGTCCCATTCCTGGAAGCGTCTTCGAAAGTTGCGGCGCCCGATCGTTCCTCGTTGCCAGCGATCGTTCGCCGTGTCGCCGAACACGTCGGCCGAAGTCGTCCCGACTCCGATGAGGCGGCAAGAATTGTGAGGGGACTCTCGGACGCAAACGGTCTGATCGCAACGGCGATTTTGGACGGCTTGGTTGCTGGCTTGCCTCGCGATGTCTCATTTGGCGGAACAGAAGTCGACGAAGCTTTGGTAGGCGTGTTCGACGCAGTGGACGCGGCGACGCAAGTGAAACTGCTGCGTCTGGCAACTCGAATCGATAGCCAGTCGCTCGATTCAAAAGCGAAAGCGATCGTCGATGGTATCGTGGAAACGCTTTCGGCGGAGGATACCAATGAAGCAACACGCATCGCGGCAGCGCGCGACCTGATCGGCTTCCGCGGAACTGATGCAAATGCCGTCGCGAAAGTACTCGCTGCAATCACACCTCAGGTATCTCCTGAAGTTGCCCAGAGCCTGCTTTCAACCATCCGGCAGAGCCAAGCAGAAAACGGAGGCGAAGAGATCCTCGCAATGATCGGTTCGCTTTCACCGTCTGTGAAAACGTCTGCTATCGATCTTTTGCTAAGTAAACCGTCTTGGGCCAGTTCGCTGATGGACGCGATCGCTTCACGAGAATTCGACTTGGATGAAATGTCACTCGAACAGAAGCAATCACTCCGCAGCTTGCCCGACGAACAACTGCGGAATCGAGCGGATGAAGTCCTGGCGATGGGAGGCGGACTGCCCGACGCAGATCGTGAACGCGTACTGCAAGAACTACTGCACGTCGCCGAAACTACTGGCAACTCAAAATCCGGACAAGTTGTTTTCAAGAAAGTCTGTGCGAACTGCCACCAGTACGGAGACATGGGTCAGAAAGTCGGCCCGAACTTAACAGGGATGGCAGTGCATCCAAAGGAAGAACTGTTAACTCACATCATCGATCCCTCTCGAAGCGTCGAAGGCAACTATCGGATGTACAACGTGCTTACGTTCGATGGCGTCGTGGTCAATGGCATGCTTGCTGGTGAGTCGAAAACGTCAATCACCATCGTTGACGCTCAAGCCAAATCGCGAGACGTCTTACGTGAGGACATCGAGAGGTTGGTTGTCTCCAAGAAGAGTGTGATGCCGGAAGGTTTCGAGAAGCAACTGACGGAAACGGAACTGACTGACTTGCTGGAGTTCCTGACTGACACGGGACCATACGTTCCCTTGCCATTAGACAACGTGGCAACGGCTATCAGCACCAAGGGTTTGTTTAGCAATAGTGACACCGGACCGGACCGGATGGTGTTCAGCGATTGGGAACCGAAAGTGTTTAACAAGATTCCTTTCGTATTGACCGATCCGAAAGGTAAGAGCACTCCAAACATTATCTTGCTCAACGGTCCAAACGGTCCGCTGCCACCGCAAATGCCGAAACGCGTTTCGCTACCTCTGAGATCACCGGTCAAAGCGGTTCATATGCTCGGTGGTGTTGGCGGCTGGAGTTTTCCGTATGAACGGCGCCGATCCGTTTCAATCACCGTTCGCTTCAAGTACGAAGATGGCCAGACCGAAGATCACGAGCTCGTAAACGGTGTCCATCTTGCTGACTACATCCGGCGCGTGGACGTACCAGAAAGCGAGTTCGCATTCGCGCTGGGGAATCAACAACTACGGTACCTATCCCTCAAACCGAAACGCGAGGCCATGATCGACAGCATGGAGCTCATCAAAGGGAATGACCAGACGGCACCCATCATCATGGCTTTGACGATTGAAACAAGGCCGGACGAATAGTTACAGATGAGCCGCAGTAAATCGCCAAGTTTATGGTATCGACAGTAAGGCAATGATTCGCAGGTGGAAAAACGAGCGCCTCAACACACCGAAAGCCCTTTTCGATTCGTATTTTCCGTAGGCGAAAAGAGCGGACTGGCATTCCTGCAAAAGCGTGTCGAGTAGTGAGTCCGTTTTGTTCCGGCGTAAGTGGCACTCCCGCGGCCTACTCGGATCGTTGCGGTGATACAACTCCGGTCGCTACGCAACCTCCGTCGAAGCGGCACAACGAAACTGATCCCGTATCGCAATCCCTACTTTGATAACCGTATATCAAAGAATGGCGGCATTCCAGTCTCACTCAGCACTGCCGAGCGACACTGGCAATTCGCTCGCGCATACTTGTATTCGAAACTCGCTTGACTTGCCCAAATAGGGATTCACAATCACAGCTTCCCCAGGACTCCAGCCCGCACAATAACAGCTTCCGATTGCAAGAGCCAAGAAAAAATGGTGTGTTGGAAATTTCTGCGATCAGTGGACTCGGTGGCAATTCTCAAAATGGACGAAGTTAATGAAGCGGCTTGATCGACGTGGCACTCTTAAGACGCTTGGCGCCGTGGCTACAACGACGGTCTTTTCTTCTCACTCACTGGGCATGGCGAATTCTATCTCCAAGCCGATTCGTTTGGGTGTGATTGCGGATCTCCATGGTGGGCTTGCGGTCGATGCGGAGTCTCGACTCGATGCGTTCCTTCGTGCTATGAAGGACGAGAATTGTGATGCACTCGTTCAGATGGGTGATTTCGCTTATCCAAACGCGAAACATCAACGGTTCGCTGATCGCTTCAATGCCGAACACGACCAGACAATCCATGTGATTGGCAACCATGAGTTTGATTACGGATTGAAACGGCAGGATTGCTACAAAGCATGGGGAATCGAAGCCAGCTACTACCGGCGAGACATCGCTGGCTTACGGGTTCTTGTACTTGACGGCAATGACACGGGCTCACCAACGCATGGTGGCGGATACCCATCGTTTATTGGCAAGCCGCAGCAACAGTGGCTGAGACGCGAACTGGATGCGGCAGACGGACCGCTGATCATCCTCAGTCATCAGCCACTGGCGGGAACGAGTGCGGTCGACAACGCCGAGGAAATACAGAAGTTGCTGAACCCATTCCGTTCTAAAATCGTCGCATGTGTCAATGGGCACAGCCATGTCGATGCGCTGATTCAAATGGATGGCATCAATTACCTGCACGTCAATTCCGCGTCTTATTATTGGGTCGGCGGAAAGACTCGCATGGCGTATTACGCGAAGCCACTGTTCACGACGCTGACGTTCGACCCGAAATCGGAAACAGTCAGCGTTGCATCCTCCGAAAGCGATTGGAAGGATAAATCACCGAAAGAGATCGGCTACTTCGACAGCAAGAATCGGCCACCCGAGTCGATCGTGGTTCCACGCATCAGCCGCCGGACTCTGTCGTGAGTCACATCTTGGGGGCTTTGTTGCTGAACCGATTCACGGTCGCACCAGAGCCAACAAGGCTCTCAATCGTGCTCGTACTCAGCGGTGCTCATGCTCGTAATCGCCGGGGGAAACAATACCCAATCGATGACATCTACCGATAGACGCACTACTTCTGACTTAAATCATAACAGCGGATTTCTTTGTCATTTCTCAGGTAGATGCTTCGGTTGGCGAAGGCTGGATGGGACCAAACGAGTGTGCGTCCGCCAACGGAATGAGTTGGCTCGATCAATTGGGTGCGATCAATCTCTTCATAGCCTTCAGGTGACATCTTAGCGATGATCAATTCACCATGATCATTGGCGAGGAAGAAGCGGTCCTTCTGCTGAACGGTAAATACGTTGCCCCAGCCAATCGGTCGTAACCGATCGCCTCTCTTCTTAATCTCGCCAGCGGAATGGCTAGGTGCGAACGTCGTCCACACCCGCTCGCCATCACTTAGACGAGCACACGTGTACAAGCCATCGTGACCGCAACCATAGATGTAATCGTCAATCAACAGAGGTGTGTTGTGGACGCCAGCGATTCCAGTCTTCGCCTGTCCGTCCCATACCACTTCGACATCATTACCGTCATTAACGACTTTGATCAGCAGACAGCGACGATTAAAACACATAGCGAATAAAAAGTTGTCTTGCTTTCGAGGTACGGCAATCGACATCGCAAAGGCCGACTCAAAAGGAACTTCCCAAATCTGTTTACCGGTGTCCGGGTCTAAGGCATGAATGTGATGACTGTCCCAGACGATCAACTGACGCTTCCCATCAAACGTGTAGATGACAGGTGAGCAGTAGCCGGGCTCCGGAGCAGTGAGACTCCGCCAGATTTCTTTACCGGTTTGCTTGTTCAGGGCGACGCAAGTCGTGCCTTCACCTCCAATGATGCAAACCAAACGATCTCCATCAATCAGAGGTGAACAAGACATGCCCCAAACGGGAATCTTCAGGTCGTATTCCGATTTCAAATCGCGTTGCCAAACAAGTTTTCCATCTGCGAGACGAAGGCACGTCAACATGCCTTCCGCACCAAACGCATAAACCCAGTCGCCGTCGATGGTCGCCGTGGCACGCGGACCGATCGCGTAAGCCGAAGCGGACGTGTAATCGCATTCGTATGCATGCTCCCACAAGATCTCACCGTCCGACTCGCGAAGACCGAGCACGCGTTCTTTACCGGCAATCCGCTTGCGGACAAAGTTACCGTTCAAGGGTGGCTTGTCTTCTTGAATGACTTCACCTTCTGCTTCCGACGCCAGACGATCGAGCACGACGACGACGCCACCTGCGACCGCAGGTCCTGAATAGCCTGAACCGATGGGTGTAACCCAACGTGGCTCTAATCCATCATCGGGAAACTCATCCAGAATGCCCGTTTCTCGCCAAACGGAATCTCGTTGCGGCCCCAACCACTGCGGCCAATCCTCAGCCGTCGCTCGGTTCTGCAACAAGAAGACAAGACACAGCGAAAGGAACGATGCTGATCTGGACATGGAGGCGGTTCACGTAGAAGGTTGAGTCGTTCGATGTCAAGGAAAGCGTTCACAACGCGTTGCAAAGACTTTCGCGATGACTGAGCTTATCAGGGCCAGACCGTCGGCGTGATTCAGTCGGCGACATTACCCACCATCCGATCTGTTTTTTCACCTCTTTCGGGTGATTCGAATCTCTCATCGCCCGTCCGGAATTGCCCTTCCAGAATTGCCCTTCCAGAATTGCCAGTCCCCTAGAGTCCTATGCCATGTTGGAGATTTTTGCGCTTCCATACTTTGCGGTGTCCGGTGTCATCGGCTGGGCCATCTTTGAGCCGTTCATTCGCCTGAACGACTCCGAGCCGCTATCGCCATCAAAGTTAACGACCACGGACTTGCTTGCCATCCCGCTTCCGGCAAGTGTGCTCTTCGCTGCTGCCAGACTCACGATGCCAGCGAGCTTCGTTTCAATCATTATGCAGTTGCTCGTGATCGTCGTAGCTTTACTGTTTGCCGTGACTGCATTGACGACCGGATTATTGATTATGCCAAAGACCATAACGGTGCCATTTCCAAAACGCATGTCGGTCGTTGGATTAATCGCCCCGTTCGGCATCTTGATCACGATTGGTTGGGTCGGATTTCTGATATGGGCTTGTTCCTATTCCATGTTGTATCTGGTGCCATCATCGATCGCGGTCGCTGCAGCGATCGCGGGATTACGGGTGCTCGGGTTCTGGGTCTGTCAAACCGAGCCAGAAGTCGTGGAAAGCGCAGCAAATCCGCCGGCCTGATCTGTCAAGAAAGAATTCCACGGGTGATTGCCTAATGATCCTGCTTTGCTTCTGCAGACGGTCTTGGGTATCATATCGTTCCCTCCTCACCTGATTATTTGAGCTCGTTTGAGCCGCAAGAGCCGGCTCCTCGCGACCTCCATCAGATGCCCCACCTTGGCCGATTGGCCGTACCCACATCATGGCGCTTGATGCTCATGAAACCAGGCAACAACGATCGACGTTTCTTGTTAAAGTCGGCTGGGCTGACGCTCACTTTGCCAATGCTTCAGTCGGCACCAAGTGCCGTTGCCGCTGAATCCGCAAGGAAGACTCCAACCGATCAGGATGAAGGAAACGCGAAGCGACTGATTTGCGTCGGCTCAAATCTTGGTTTGTATCGCAAGGCGTTCTACCCAGAGCAAACGGGGAATGACTACCGGCCAACCGCCTTACTGGAACCGCTTGAGCAACATCGTAAAGACTTCACCGTCTTTTCTGGTTTTGATCACCGCGCTGCAAACGGGCATCGCAACTGGGATAACTATTTGTGTGGCCAGCGAGTCGGTGACGTCACATTGGATCAGATCGCGGCGGAAACGATTGGAACGTCAACGCGATTCGAATCGTTGCAACTCTGTGCCGGTGGAATCCCGAAACAGCGCATGGTGTTTACACGGCAAGGCGTTCCCTTGCCGATGATCAATCGACCTAGCGTCGTCTACAAAAAATTGTTTGCCACGGCTGATGATCGAGCCCGCAGTGAATACCTTATCAAGAGTGGCAGAAGCGCTTTGGACGTCGTTCGAGACGATGCCAAACAGCTTGAGCGTTCCGTGGGCAACGAAGATAAGCAAAAGCTGTCCGAGTACTTCACGTCGCTTCGAGAACTTGAACAACGGATGAGTCGTCAACTAAATCATTTGGCTGATGATGCTGTTGAAGTTGACTACGAACTGCCGGCCTATGATCCTGTCGCGCCGACCTTGATGCTCGAATGTGAGCAAATCATGTTCGACTTGATGGCGTTGGCGTTACAAACGGACTCAACGCGTGTCGCGACACTCTTTATCGCAGGCTTGGGCCAGGTCTTCACGATTGACGGACAAACGCTCCGCGCCGGCTACCACGCTTTGTCGCATCACGGCAACGATCCAGATTTGATCCGCGACTTGGTGCGAGTTGAGACCGAGCACATGAGGTGTCTTGCTCGATTCCTTTCTCAGCTGAAGGAAAAGACGGATTCCGATGGCCAGCCGTTGCTGGATTCGACCGTCGTGATGTTCGGAACGGGCATGGGTGACGCAAGCCGACATTCGAATCGTGACCTTCCTACAATCGTTGCAGGTGGTGGCCTGAAACACGGCCAACACATCTCGACAGACCCGAAAAATGGACGTTTGCTTGGCGACGTGTTCGTCTCCATCCTCAAGCAACTCGGTTCACCTGTCGAATCCTTTTCCGGCACAAGTCGTGGTATCGATGATTGGGCGTAGTGGCGTCGTTCTGTTGATCGCCACATGGATGCTCTATCAATCCGTTTCATGTGACGCGGACGAAAACGGTTTCGATCAAGGTCCAGCCGTGCTTCGGCAGTACTGCATGGATTGTCATGATGCTTCGGCTGCCGAAGGAGACTTTGTGCTACCGCTCGAGCAAGCGACATGGCACAAGCCTGATGTGATCAAGTCATTGGAACTTGTTCACACAATGATTGACAAAAAGATCATGCCACCGGCAGACATGGATCAGCCGAACGAATCCGAGCGACGGGCTGTCCTGGATTGGCTGGACAAGACACTCGTCCAGAACAGCGTGATCGGCGGCACTCCTTTGCGACGCCTAAGTGGTCGTGAATACGCGAATACCGTGTCCCAGATTTTCGGACTAAGCAATTACGCGTTACCGGATGGTTTTCCGCCTGACAACGAACAGCATGGCTTTGACAACCAAGGCGAAGCACTCGTGATTGCGGCTTCGCATCTGGAGGCTTTGGCGGATGCTGCCACGGAGATCGCAGACCAGTTCTTTCCGCCTGACCAAAAACCCGTCGCGATCAAGACGTTCGAAGTGCCGGCGGCCGATCTCGTGATCAGCTATTCGTCTGCATGCTTGATCGATGGATCCATGAGGCTTGCTTCGTCGGGCACAAATGTTGTTCGCCACGCGACTTGGCCTACCAAATTCGAAGCTCCTGCGAGCGGTCGGTATGAAGTCGCCATCACAGCCTCCAGTTTTGATCCACGACCATCATCGGATCACATTCCGGAATTGCTGATTGAGCCCAGCCAGATGACGGGTGATTCGGCAAGAGGAAAGACTCTGCGAATTGAACCAGGTCGCACGCAGACTTTTCAATTTGAGATCGGAATCGATGCTGGGGCCACGATTCGAGCGAGGTATTCCAACGGACCCTTTAACTACGAAGATAAAGCCGGTTATCCAAAGTTCTTGGAGTCGCTTTTCTTAAAGGAACCGGAAATCGCGGCTGCTTGGAAAAAACTCGGCTCGCCCGCCCGAGGCGGAAGTGGATGGGAACGTCTAAAGGAAGTCATAGCAGACGACGACTTGGAAGTGACAACGTTCCATCCCGAGAGCGAAGAACTGAACAAGGTTGTCAAATTGGTTTCAAAAAATGCCGTGTCGAGCGGGGAAACGATCGTCTACAAGTTTTTTGAAGAAGGTCCGTATATTGCAATCGAAAACATCCAAATCACTGGACCCATCGAACAATACGCTGACCGCGATCAACAGCGAGACGCTCGACAAAGACAGCAGTTCCTCGGTGAGCTCGCGAGCAAACAAGATGAACCAACACTAAGACGCTTCTTCGCGAAATTCTTACGAAAGACATTTCGGCGTCGCGCGACGAAGACAGAAATTGCCAGCTACGTACGGCTCGTTTTGGAAGAGACACAATCGACTGGTTCTTTCGAAGCAGGCATGCACTTGGCCGTCCGCACCGCACTGATTTCACCCGCGTTCTTGTATCGAAGCATCGGTCCGGGTGAGTTGTCCGGCCATGAACTCGCCAGCCGGCTGTCGTACTTTCTTACATCGGGCCCGCCCGACGAAACGCTTTTGAAGCTGGCGGAGACCGGGCGACTCTCGGAATTGGACGAACTAGAAAAACAAACGCGTCGATTGCTTAAGAACTCTGCGACGCTCGCCGAGGATTTTACGCATCAGTGGCTTGGTCTCGAGGCGGTTGATCGCTTGATGCCAGACGCCCGTTTGATTCGTAATTTTACCGGGGCGCATCGACAAGCCATGCACGATGAAGTCGTCATGACCTTCCGTCATGTCTTGGACAACAATCAGACCGTCACGGACTTCATTGCACCCGATTTCGTGTTCACCGATGAGGTCGTCGGGAAAGACATCTATCAACTACCTGCATTCAAGCCTGCCCCAAAGACCTCGAAACGGAAAATCAAAAAGGGAATGCAGCGAGTCGACGTTGACCCCAAGGGACGTGCAGGCGGTCTACTTGGCATGCCGGCAATCATGATGGCAACGGCAAATGGAGTCGATACGCAGCCAGTACTTCGAGGTGTTTGGTTACTTGAAAACATCCTGGGTTCACCACCACCGGAGCCACCGAAGGCTGTGCCAGCGTTGACACCGGACATCGGTGGTGCGACGACACCGAAAGCAAGACTGGCAGCACACATGATGGAGCAGTCTTGTGCGGCGTGCCATCGTGAAATCGATCCGCTCGGGTTCGTGCTTGAAAACTACGATCCGATCGGTCGATGGCGAGACGCTTATCCCATCTATTCCGATGAAGGGGGAAGCAGCAAAACCAAGGATGGATTGCCAGTCGATGCTACCGGTACGCTACCCACCGGAGAACAATTGACCGATGTCACCGACCTGAAGCAATATCTATCAGAGCATCCTTCAAGGTTTGCCCGTTGCCTGAGTGAAAAACTGTTGACCTACGCGACCGGTCGTTCACTCAATTACCGCGAGAGAAAAATGGTCGCCGATATCGTCGAAGAAGCACGGCGAAACGACTTGAAATTCGCTGATTTGGTCGTCGACCTAGTCTCGAGCGAAGTCTTCCGCACGAAATAGTGTGCCACGGAGATCCCAGCGGTCACGAAATGGAGGCGCTACGATCGGCGACTATGGCATGCTGTTGCGCGAAAGTGGAGGCGCTACGATCGGCGGAGCGATCGGCGACTGTGTGTTGCGCGAAAGTGAAGGCGCTACGATCGGCGACTATGGTATGTCATCGACCCCGGGAATGAAGACAGGCAAATCGAGCATGGCGATTTGAGCTTCAGGGAAACGCTTCCGCAAAGAGTCCGCATGAGACTGATCGAGTCCGCTCAATGGTGAGATGTAGATGGTCTCGATCCGTCCGAGCTCACGAATACTTGATTCGAGCTCGGGCATGGATAAAAAACAATGGCGTATCAGTACTGCCTGGAACTCAACGAACAACTCATCACCAAGCGCGCCGCGAGCCATCGAATCGGGCTGTTCGTTGAAGATGGGTATTTCGACGTCCTTTGATTCGCCGCCCGACGGAGTCCAAACCACAGGCTCAAAAACGGTCGGAAGCTGGCTAGGCTCGAGGGCAATGATTCCCCACGCCTGCAACTCCTCCGCTTTCTTGATAAGAACCGTTCCTCGCTGACGATAAAAGAGCGTTGCCGAAATCCCGATCGCGACCACCAAGGTTATGGTGAGCAAATCGCGGATACGAAAACGAAACCAAGATCGACGTCCTGTCATGTTTATCTTCCTTGTTTCTGCAGTGCGACGCGGTGTTATTTAATGGGTCATCGCGTAAACAACAATGTTGATACCGAGTGGATACGACCAAGGCTCAGAAAACTGCTTGTAATACGCCTTGTTTTCGCCTTCACGCTCCCAGCCATCCGCTAAGTCGTTGTTGTGACAAAGCAGGATCATGACTCGCCCAGTTTCATCTTGATAGGCGAGAAAGTGTGGATCCGGGTCAGTCATATCGCCATGCCACGGCTCAATACTCAAGCCCTGATTCCACGCATTGATACTCGGAACTTGGGGTTTCTCTTTTAACCGATAGACCGAATTGAAAATTGGGTGAGACAGTGGCAACTCGACGGGCGCGACATCAGGAAGAACGAGTTCCAGTTCTGACATGACGTTTTCGAGATACTCACGGCCCCAGAAATCATCCACCATCAAAAACCCTCCATTGGTCAGGTACCGCCTGAGACTCTCTGCCTCCTCGGCATCCAAGAACATCTTTCCGGGAGAGCTCATAAACGCGAACGGATAGTCCAGAAGTCGTTCATCCGTGATGTCAAGAACAAGACCGTCGGGCGCGACGTCCAACGCCGTCAGTTGCTGGAGTCGATAGGAAAAGTTGAGGTCAGCGTCCGGGTAGTCGCCGCTCCAGTGCGTGCGAAAATGATTGTGCGTTGATCGATATCGCAAGCGTACAAACGTAAAAACCTCTCCCGGAAAATCGCTTCGCGTTTCCCAGTCCGGCACACCCTCCCGGCCGATGGGGCGGCGCAGCGGCGGATTAGTATCATCCCGGTACCATTGACCAAATACATGGAGTGAGCACCCGGCAAGCAAGATACCAAGAATAGCGATGACGTGAGTTTGGCGTTGCACGAGTATGGCCGGTGAAGTTGGGATGATCCGAAGACTGTCGAAAAGTGTGAGAAAAAACAACCGCGAAAGATACGTAATAGGCCAAAGGCTTAGCTTCTTTGCATCCCTTGATTGTTAACGACAATCGTTTCCGCGTAAGCGTAGTTCTCCAATAAATGAGTGTAGATAGGAACCGAACGCAGTGCGGCGATCAATGTCTCTCGATTTGCCAAACTGATGTAAGCCTCAGGGTCATCAGCGATACGTATGGGAACGACAATCACATCGACTTCCTCGTCTTCATCATCTTCGTCGCGCGCCGTTCCGGAATACAAAAAGATAAAACCGACTAACCAACTTACGAATGTCAAGAAAATAAGGACCAAAAACCATCCCGGGATATCGATTGGTTTGGCACCCTCATAGATCCCAATATCGACTCGAATGTTGGCGTCTTCGCCTGTGAATGGACATGTCCGGTTGCTAGGTAGCTGATTGTATTGAATCATCGATTCAATTTGCTGTGCCGGGGTCTTCAGAATGAATGGAATTCTGAATGATTGTGAGCATGCACCGCACATCCGTTCGTCGCCCGCCTCGTACCCAAGCACCGAGTAGATCTGACCGCACTTGCAGATCGCAACGTACGTCTCTTCCGATGATTCCATGCCGACCCTCACAACGAGACAACCGCGGATACGAACGATAAACGCCAAAGGAAAGGAATCAGAACCACGAATTTTGCGTTATAAGCGAGAGGGAGAAAACGGAACCGCGAAATACGCGAATGAGAGAAAACCAGAGCCGCGAAATTCGTGGCTGGGAAAGCAGACCGATCGACTTGCTCTGACATGTTTCCCCCTGGCCTATTTGACGGCTCCAAGGAAATCTCGGATCATCTCCTGCTGCTCCGGCGCAGATCTGTGCAAGATCTCGCGTAAGTAGTCTGGCCGTTGCATCAAATTGAGCTTCGCAACGAGCGTTTCCAATTGACCGAACTCGCGTTCATAAAGTGTGGTAACGCGTTTCAAACGTCGACGCAACTCGAGTGACATCTCGGATGACTTCTGCCATTCGAGAATCAGGGGTGCAAACACTTCCATGTCCTCGTTAAGTCGTCGCATCGCCTCGGTTCGCAACTGGAAGCGCGGACCGTCTGCTTGCTCGATCAAGGCCATGAGTTCATCCGAATACTGTGATTCGGTGAGACGAATTTTTGTGACCACGAGATTGATAATCCTCGGATCAAATCGAGTCATCGGGGGAATGATCCCAAGGCGTCGTAGTTCCGGGAAAACGTGTTCCTCAATCAGTTCAGGATCTTTGGCATAAACATCAGCTAACGTATCTCCTTGCAAATCAAATGCATGTCCATTCATTCGAAATCGAACCGACGCCTCTGCGTCCAAAACTTGACCCAGCTCTAACCACGTCTTGTCATCCGTTCCATATGAAATGGAAACAGACTGCCCGTCATCTAAGATCCGCAATTGTCGTTTTCGTGCCGTCTTCTCATCGACTTCCATTAAAAAAGCGTTGTCCGCCAACTGCACCAAAACACTCACCTGCTTTGTAGATACAACACCACCGTTTTTTCCCCGTAATGTCGTAGAGGTCAGTGCATCATGTCCGAGCTGAGATACGGCGTGCCGACAGTTCTGAAATAACAAGAACACGTTCGACTCACGTTCAAAAAAGACCTTCTCCGGAAGAAAGCTTCGGTGCGCATTTTGCGAGAGTCTGAGACCGCGTTCCTTAAGCTCCTTATCCGCCTCGATGGCGATGGAGGCCAGTGATTCGGTGGGGAACATGTCCTGCCAGTGTGTGCGGTCGACCACGATCCTTCCATCGCGCCACGTCAGTTTGATCAGCCGTTGAATGGGTCGCTTCAACTGTTCCATCGGGTGAATTGGCGCAGGCTCATCGACATCCTGATCGGCCGGTGCCTGCCGGGCCTCCAAAGACTCGCTGACATCAAAGAACGCACGATCAGACGTCATACGTCGCGCAAGTCGTTCACGCTCGATCTGACCAACCGAAAGAGAGATACGTGTGAAACGGTCCGCCACGGTTGCGTCGCGAAGAGTGTCTCGATGTCGCCGTCGCAGAGTCCGGAGTTCACTGGTCAGCGAATAATATTTCTCGTCCACCTCGGCCAGCATCGGTTTCAAACGCTCGAGATGCCACAACTTTAAAACGATCCGTCGCTGCTTATTGCGAAGTTGGTCAAACGCAACGGGCAGATCCTGTTGCAATGCCAACTGCATTTCATTGGACACGCGATTGTGTTCTTGGATCAACTCACGCACGTACTGAGCATGGATCGGTTCACCGAATTCCACGAGCTGACGTCTTCGATCGATTTCCGCCTGGACTCGATCGAGAACCTGGTTAACTTCTGTCACCGAATCGGACGTGACAGCAGGCTCATCTCCCATAACGAGACAAGAAACGATCCCGGGCGTGATCAAAGCGATAAACAATGAGAATCGATTCATGAATCCGCCAGACCAGACGATGAGACAACAAGAGAGAATTGTACCGTTGCGACACCAATCCGCGTCACAAATACGGCGTCGACAAGAAACTCCCAACGACGGATCCGACGGCGATGCGTCGATTTCGGGACACCACCGAGACCCGTTGTTCATTCGAACCGATGGAATTCTGATTGCGTAGACCTCTGAGACTCGATTCGTATTGAAGGAGAGCAAACCAAAATGTCAGGCTATCTCTCACGATTTGTTTGCATTCTTGCGGCGGCCACGGTTTTCGGCTGTAAACCGCAGGACTCCGCCGAAAACGATGTCGTTCGCTCGTTGCCGGTTGTCAGTGGGTCGCAGCTGGAAACCTACGTCGCCCAAAGTGATGCTCCCGTGCTTGTTGAATTTGGCGTGGATTTTCAGTGTGAACGTTGCCGCCAAATGAAAACCCCGATTGTCGAACTCGCGGATCGCCTGGACGGTCGGGCAGATGTTATTCGAGTCGACTTCAACGCAAACGCGGCATTGGTTTCTCAGTTGGGTGGTACGATTTGCCCGACGTACGTCCTGTTCCAAGATGGACAGCCGGTTCATACGGAGAGTTTTCCCGTTTCAGCCGACATCTTGGAAGCAAAAGTGAGTGAGCTGGTTGAGTAGACGCTCGCTCTGAGTCGTGATTCAATGCGTCGTCAGCGAAGCCGAGTCACCATGGACGATCTCACGCAGTGATCGCTTCATCTCGAATCGCAGGCTGCTTGAGAAAGCGAATCGAAACCACGCCCACAGCCAACATGGCCGCCGAAATCGCTAGCGACCAAAGCGGAAGATGTTCCTGTTCCATCTGCCCTACGTTCCATCTCGCCAGAAGATCGCGCGACTGAACAACGAACAGCAGTGTGCTGTTGTGAACCGCGTGTAAGACCATGGAAGGAATTGTGCTGTTACTCTTCCAGGCAACCCAACCAAGCAACACTCCCATCAACGTGCTCGGAAGAATCCGCTCGGGTGCCGCACCGCCGGAGAGCACAACGTGGAACAGGCCAAACGCAATTGCCGACAAGGAAATCGTCGCAGCAGCACCCATATGCTGTTTCAACCCGCTAAATAGAAAGCCACGAAAGAAGGCTTCTTCACAGACACCAGGTACCACTCCCATGCACAACACAATCACCCAGAGTGGCACTTGCTTCCACCCCGCCAAGAGCGTCTCGACATTTTCAATTTGATCAGGATCAAACCCGCGAATACCCAGACCTTGAGCAAACACGACGATCTCAAAGACCCACGGCCAAGTCGCCAAACCGAATAGCACAGCGGCGATGAGGTAGGGCCAACGAGCATTCGCCAGCCCCAGTCCATTCGCCTTGGGAACGCGCTGCCAGCTGAGAAGGGCGATGGGAACGCCGACGAAAAGGATGACGGTCATGACGGCCGACCACGCGAGACGAACGGTGGGTTCAACTTCTCCGCGACCGAGAATACCGGAAACTATGAAGAACACGGGAAACAGCAAGGCCAACGCGGCGAGCGTCAAAGGGAGCGACGGTAGCGGGGATGATTCTCTCGGGCGGCGGAGCAGATCGTGCCATCCTCCACGACTACCGACCGCAACGGCATCGTTACCGAAAACTTGAGCCGCCAACGATAGAGCCGACGCCCCATAGAACACCGTTGAAATGATGGCGACCATCGCGGGGAGTCGCTGCACGGTTCCTTCGAGCAGCTCGCGAGCGAGTAACAAGATATTGACCAGTGGGATCGCTGCCGTTCCTCCCACCAAATTCCAGCCAGGCATCAAGATCACCAAGCAGGGAGCGATCGACAAGAGAAGCAGTGGGATCAGATACGCTTGTGCTTCCTTGAAACTCTTGGCCGAACTGGTCAGCAGCAGTAAGACGGCGGAATAGAAAAGTGCAAACGCGGCCAGCACAAGAAACAGTTTCGCAGCCAGGCCGAGCGTGAATCCATCGTCCCCCAACAGCGCCTGATCCAACTGCAACGCATACAACGTCACACTCATCGCCAGCAAGTTCATCAAACCGGTCAGCATCGTCACGGTCACGACCGCCACGTACTTCGCTGCGAGAAGACGAAACCTGGGAACGGGTAACGCCATCAACGTTTCCATCGTGTTGCGCTCTCGCTCGCCAGCGGTGAGATCGATGGCTGGATAGACGCCACCCGTCACGGTCATCAACAGCAACACGAGTGGTAGCAGACCCAGAATCGCCGACCCTGTCTCCTCAGGCTGAACAACCTCGCGAGTCTGTGTGATTGGAATGGGTAGTTGTTCCCCTCGCTCCCCCACCCAGACTTTGATCCGTTCGATGTTGGCAGCCGCAAGACGTTTCTCGATGTAGTCGGCGACATCTCGGCTTTGCGAGGACCCTTCGTTCTCGAACAGCTGCACAGTTGCCTGCTCGGGTGCCTGCTCGGGTGCCTGCTCGGGTGCCTGCTCGGGTGCCTGCTCGGGTGCCTGCTCGGGTGCCTGCTCGGGTGCCTGCTCGTTTCCGTTGGAACCTGGATTTGCCCATGTCACACGAACACCAAGATCCGCAGCGGATTCGATGAGCATCGCCTCGATTTTAAAATCGGACGTTTCGTTCGGCATCAGCACTTGGAAGTCAGGCTCTCCTTCTGAACCGTCTGCTGACGGGAGTGCTCCATCTCCGAGTTGAAGGGCATCCGAAAGCCAGAACGCTTCCCGTTCAGTCTCGATGACGAGGCGATACTCAACCTGTGAATCACTGGATTGTTGGAAAGCAATGAAACGCAAACCGAACCCGAGCAGCGGGTAGAGCAGCAGTGGCATCACCATCAACGTGACAATGGTGCGTCGATCGCGAAGCGTCTCTCGAAGCTCTTTGCGTGTGAATTCGATTTGTTGACCAACCGAAAAGCGGCTTCTGCTTTCCGAATCCCGATTGTCAGGCGCGTTTGAGTTTTCCTGATCCATGAATTTATCGCTCATCGATTACCGCGAAATTGCGGTCTCCTCTTGCTCGGCGTAATTTGAGGAATCGTCACGCAACAACCGCAAGAAAATCTCCACCAAAGACGACTGCCCAGTTTCTTCCTTCAATTCCGCCAGCGTTCCCTCGTAGTTGAGCTTCCCGCGATACAGGAGACCGAAACGATCGCAAAAGCGCTCTGCCTCTTCCAATTGATGAGTACAAACAATGATCGCTTTGTCAGATGCTCGTAGTTGCTCCACAAAATCGATAACAACTTTGGCACCTACCACGTCCAGTCCGCGCGTCGGCTCATCGAGCAATACGACGGGCGGATCATGCACGAGTGCGCGAGCCAAGTTGACGCGCTGCGACTGGCCGGTGCTGAGTGTCGCGCAGCGGCGATCGAGGTAACGCTGCAGCTCCATGCGCTCCGACAATTCACGTATCCGATCCTCCGCTTGTTGTTCACTGAGTCCATATCCAATCGCGAAGTAATGCAGAAGCTCGCGAGGCGTCAACCATTGGTAGAGCCCAGCGCTGGCCGACACCAAACCGATTAACCGTTTGATTTGCAGCGGTTCACTAGAGACTTGGCACCCCAGGATCTTGGCTTCGCCGCGAGTCGGCGGCAGCAAGCCCAAGATCATTCGCAGCGTCGTCGTCTTGCCCGCTCCATTCGGGCCGAGAAGTCCGTAAACTTCACCCGGCGCGACCGTCAACGACAATTCGTCAACGGCAACAACATCGCCATCATAGACTTTGGTGAGTTGATTCAGCTCAATCATGCTGCGTCCTTCCTCGGCGGCTTCCCTGCTCGATGACGTTTCGGGATCTCTGCCGAAACGATTGTCGATATCCCGTCTGTGCCTTGGGATCGAGTGGCAACTGCATAGCAAATCTCCTTTAAGAAACAGCTAGTTCGTCAGCCACTTCCATTCGAATCGGCTTGATATCGAAATCTGGGCACTGCCCCAGAAATCGACACGGGTTGTTGTGAAAGATCTCAATCGCTTCCTGTACCGAATGACCGCGACGTCGAAAATCCTGAATGCACTCTTGCAACGTAAACGGATCGCTTGGCCCCCAATCCGCCGAAGAATTGACAAGGATTCTCTCACGGCCATAAACCTCCAACATGTCCACTGCCCGCTTGGGTGAGCACTTGGTGATGGGGTACAACGTAAATCCAACCCAATAACCTTGGTTGAGCGGCTCGCGGATCGTATGTTCTTCGACATGGTCGATCCAAACGCGTTCGGGATTCACGTTCATGTGCCGAAGAACTTCCAGCGTTCGTCGCGTTCCACGAACCTTATCCTGAAGATGCGGCGTATGGATGAGAATCAACTGATCATGATCGATCGCCATCTGCACTTGCGCTTCGAAGATTTGCTCTTCGTTCCTAGTCGTTTTGTGAAAGCCGATTTCACCGATACCAAGGACGGTCGACTTTTCAAAAAACTCCGGCATCTTCTTCAACACTTCTAAACTCAGCTGAGTGTTCTCGGCTTCCTTCGGGTTGACGCCCACCCAACAGAAATGACGAATGCCATACTCCGCTGCACGTGTGGGTTCGAACTCGCTGATTTGCCGGAAGTAATCGATGAAGGTCTCGGGGTAGGCGCGATCAAAACCGGCCCAGAAAGCTGGCTCGGCTACAGCGACGACGCCCGACATCGCCATGCGTTCGTAGTCTTGCGCGGTGCGTGCAATCGCGTGGTAGTGTGGTTGAATGATCTGCATCGCTGGGGCTCCAAAATCACTCTGGGTCGGAAAAGAGATTCAACAGTCGTTCGCTGCGATCCGTCGCCGTCTCACGCAGAGAGAGCATCGAAAGGGACGCATACATCTTCTCGATGCGTTGATCCTCATTTGACGAAGGTTGATCGACTTGGGCTCGGTCATATCGATCCAGCATCGAGGCGATCTCAAGAATTTGGCAGCGAGCCTCGAGGAAATAGCTGTCCAAGACTTCTTTGGGATTTTGCATGGCCCGAGGGCTCCAGTGGGAATCGGGAAGACTTTCACGAATTCGTAAATGCACAACGATTGCATCTAGTGACCGAGCCGCCTATGCTTATAGATGCAATTCAATTGCATATATTAGCAGCTATGCGAACGGGAGTCTTTCCGTGGTGTACGGAGATCTGTATCGGTGTCCGTCGATTCGTATGACCGATCTGCGACAAAGTCGAAAGGGACTGACGGTCGTCGAGTTGTTGGTAGCCTTCGCCATCGTCGGAACGCTTGTTGCGATGTTGCTTCCAGCGGTTTCAGCTGCGAGAGAAGCGGCACGGCAAATGCGCTGCTCGAATCACCTCAGACAGATCGGAATCGGACTCCATACGTACCACAATGCTCACTCAACATTTCCACCGGGCCATGTAGCTGACAGAGAGATCGAAAGAGATGGACGGAGTTGGGGGTGGGCAGCATTGCTCTTGCCGTTCGTCGAACAAGCTCCTTTGTCCCAGCGGCTCGACACGCGGAGACGGTCGTTCGATGAAATTGCATCAAACGCAACGCTCTCACGACTGCTTGCAACCGAAGTGCCGTTATACCGTTGTCCATCGGACGAGGGGGATGGCCTTTCCCATCCGTACCGATCCATTTCTGTTTCTTCTGAGGTAACGGATAGATCCAACAACCGTGTCGAATCCGGATTACTGGTGGCGCATATCTTCCCGCCACCGGCACCGGACGTGATTCCCCTGACGACAAGGATTGCGAAGTCAAACTATATCGGCTCGATCGGCAGTCGGTGGAAGTCTCGGCGAACGGACTGGGAGTCACGTGACTTTCGGGGCAATGGCCTGTTTGGCAGAAACTCCGATGTCACCATCGCGAGCATTTTTGACGGCACGAGTCAAACGATTGCCGCCGGAGAACGGTGCATGCGAAACTACGCGGCAGTGTGGGCCGGCGGCAATTCATGGGCGGGTTGTGGCTTTACGGACAACCAGATGGTACTCGGTACGGCTTACTATCCGATCAACGACGCTCCAATTCGTGCGAACATCGATTGTGATGGGCGTGGTTCGGCCAACTTCAGTAGCAACCATCCTGACGGTGCGAATTTCCTTTTCGCAGATGGCTCGGTTCGTTTCCTGTCACAGCAGATCGACCTGATCGTCTTTAGAAATCTAGCGGACCGCAGTGACGGAGTTCGAGTTGGTGACTTTTAGGCGATACGCTAAACGTTCAATCATTGTCGTTTCCGGCCTGGTCGTTGTTGCGGTCATCGGGTTCCGCCAACGCACGCATCAAACACACTCAGCTTTCTCTCAAGCTCATGGTCATCATGGTGGTCATACGATCAAGTTGCCCGGTGATGGCGACATTGAACTAGAGTTAACGGTCGATCAGCGACAACGCCGAATGGTGATCTATTTTCAAGCATCAAAGACACATGAACCCGTTCCGCTACCGACTAAGACTTTGGACGCGGAATTTGTCACCGATCAGGTCTTTGAAGCAGTGTTTACCGCCGATCCAAGGCCCACCGATGCAGAGGGAATTTCGTCCCGATTTATGGTCCGACTAGACCAATTGCCTCAGCAGCTGTTGGCCTTCAATGAGTTTCTGTTGCGCATCTCCTGGTGGGCCAATGGAGAACGGATCGAAGTTGAACTCACGCATACCAACGATCATGTGCACGATTACCACCACGACTAGCGAACGGTACGTGATTGATCCGTTCGGCGTGCGTAGGCATGATCGTTTCGCCATCTCACCACGCTTGCCGAAATGAGTATTTCTCGAATCGGGATCGCTCCCGTGGAATCACGGCGCAATCGATCCGCGGAGACGAGCTTCGAGCCTGGATCTCTGCGAACTATCGTCCTGTCTGAACGCTCGAGCGATTCGCGCCTGATTGATCAGCCAACCCAGCATGCATCCGTCGCTAAAAATCGCACAAACGACGACTTCTTGAAAAACCCAAGAAAAGCGGGTTGACTCCGTACCATGGTACGGAGCGTATAGTTGGGGTATGGAAAACAACACCGAGACAGAGCAGATGACGATTGGAGCCTTAGCGAAGGCAGCTGGCGTTGGCGTTGAGACGGTCCGTTTCTACCAGAGAAAAGGGCTCATCGAAACACCCAACAAGGCCGCTGGAATTCGCAAGTACTCGGATTCTCACGTGCGGATCATTCGATTCGTGAAGCGAGTTCAGGAGCTCGGCTTCACGCTCAAAGATGCGGCGGACCTTCTGGAAATAGAGGATTGCTGCGATGAGACGCGTCCACGTCTGGCCGAGGTTTGCGAATCAAAAATCGGCGAGATTCGTCAAAAAATTGCTGATTTGAATCAAATGGTGGAGTTGCTTCACCAGTTTTCCGATACCTGCGCGAGCGATTCGCAGGCTGATTCCCATTGCAGACTCCTTGATTGCTTCGAAAACGACTGGGCGTGCTGCGAGAAACCCCAACCAGGAGAACAGAAATGAAAGATAGTTGTAAATGCTGTGAGAACGGTTCATGCGGCTGCGGAACAGCAGCATGTAATTGCTGCTGTGGTACCGATGCATGCCGCTGCGATGCAAATTGCGTTTGCGGCGATTGCTGCACAGACTGCTGCAGCAGCTAATTAGCAAACCGCGAAATTCGCAGACCGAGAAATTCGCAAAATACGCGAGAGGTAGGTTGGGATTCGATCAGGATCGGTATGTCCAACCTTCCTTTCGCATGCTGAGCTTTGTTCGCCTTCTCGAACTCTCTAACCACTTCTTCCTTGCGTGTAGTTCGTATGTTTCGCGGTTGGTTCGCTCTTTCCTTGGTCTACTTCGCGGTTGGTAGGACGACCGACCAGTAGTCTTGACGCATCGCTTTTTCATCAATCGAATCGTAAACGGTGATCTTTCGCTGCGTATTCTCTGGTGGCGTGAGCACTTGCTTTGTCGTCGCCAAATCAGGATTGATGACTGCCTGGACGAGCGCCAGGTCCCACATGACCCAAGTTTTATTATTGGCGAATCGAGCCTTCCATTTAGTGGATAGGTAGTGTCCCAGTTCGCCCATTCGTTGGTGTCGCCGAAACGTCTCTTCCTGTTCGAACGTCAATGCCTGAGCCACCGTCGCCGGCATCACATGCAGCGTTAAGTCTTTGCAATTGAGTACATAGTCGGCCGCGTTCAAATCGCGACGGATATTGAACTCGGACTTATTCCACACATTCGTCTTCACATCGAATTTGAAGCCTAGCAAATAAGCATCGATGTTCTTTGCAATGTCGGGCGACAAGCGGATGGCTGAGGCAAGATTCGTAGAAGCACCCAAGCAGACGACGATCAACTTGTCGTCAGGGCTGGCTTGCTTTGCATGTTTAATGATGAATTGCGCGGCGGGCGAATCCTTGGCTTCATTTCCGCCCCAAGGCTTGCCCATCGGCTCACTGGATCCGATCGGTGCCGGCAGATCTTCACGATCAAGTATCTTGAGCAGCGCCTCGTTTTCTCGCTGACTTGCCCCGACGGAGTCTTGTTCGGACAGGTAATGGAACCACTGTGCCGAACTCAAACCCAAAATCGTGAATCGATCCTGCTTGATCATTCTCGTGATCGCATACATATCGTCGATCTCATTGGCGGTATCCGCATCTAAGATCAGACGCTTCGCCGTTTCGCCGCGAGCCGTCTCGCCTCCGAATCCGAGACCGACCATTACAACCATACACAAAGCGGAGCAGCGGTAACGCTTTAAATAAAAGAACATGACGTAGCGAATTCTCGGATGATGCGTGACTGGCAAGGACGCGAGCGCACGATCAGTCTAGCACTTTTGGCTGAGCGTTTTTCCACACGTTCTCGCTCACACTCTTTCGCACTTGCAGATGCACGTGAGTTCCTTTTTTGTTGCCGGCAACAACGTCGATCAATCCATCGCCGTTCAAATCACCGGCGGCGACTTGTGTGCCAACACCGGAATCGTTGTGAATGAGATGCGGAACAAAATCGACACCACCGGGCAATCCGTTGACTCCGCGTTTGAGTTCGAACCAGTAAGTCACGGCTGCGGCGTTGGGTTCGGGATCACCCTTTGGACCGTGTGCCCAGAATCGTTTACCGACCACGAAATCCGTGAGACCGTCACCATTGAAATCGGCTGCATCCAAAGCATGTGGCTGTGAAAATGCGACACCGTAACGATTCTCTTCCGGTTTCGCGTGGATGAATCGGTGCATTTTGAACTCGATCCCACCATCGCCGGTTTTCGTGTGTTCCATCCATGCAATGCCGTAGCCGTGCGAAGCGATTGCAGTAACGATGTCATTGTCTCCATCACCATCCACGTCGTAAACAAGCATTTGTGCACCATCGAGCGCGAACGGCCAAGTGTGCTGCTTCCACAACGGATCACCATCGATCGACTCTGGTTGCTCCCACCAACCTTTGGATTGCAAGAAATCGACTCGCCCATCGCCGTTGATGTCACCAAATCCCAATCCGTGTGCATACCTTGTAAGCTTTAGATCCTCAGAGATCGCGTGAAACGTCCACGGCTTTGTTGGATCAGTTGTATCAGGCGACGCCCAACCGAGACGGCCCTGAAAATGGAAAATCAGCTCCGGACGGCTATCACCGACCAGGTTACCAAACGCCGGTGACTCGTTATCAACCTCTTTAAAGACACCGTGCTTTGACCACGCCGTGGGTTTTCCTTTTGGGTTTTCGTACCAGACATGTTCGTGATCTTTTTTGTACCCCGGCCAACCGATGATCAGGATGTCATCCCAATCGTCCTGATTGAAGTCATAAACGAACGTTAGAAAGTTATCGGAATAGCCATTGGGGTCGTATTCCTTTGCCGGTCGGTATTCATGCTTCGTGTTGAAGTCAGGACCTTGGTACCAATAGGGTCCGGAGACGACATCGACTTCGCCATCCTTATTGAAGTCACCGAAAAAAGCTCCTTCACCAAAAAAGACGGGTGACAGTTGCATTGTTTTCCATGAAATCAATTCTCGGTCAGCAGCAGATGCAATTGACACGCACGAAACAAGCACGAAGGAGAGAACGCAAAACGTCAAGTTCTTCGTGGTCGAGTTACGCAGGGGTGAAGTATTCATTGCCATGCCTTTGAAGTTAGGACGGGGAAATCGAGAGGGTTGTGGATCATGAGCGAAATGGCAGGACGCCGGCTCTTGGCACGCGGCATTACTTGCAACTCAGTTGCGTTTGCGTCCATAATCGCTTGGCAGTGTATTCGAAACTTCCATCGCCAGGTGGTGGAGCAGCCAGGACAGACAGCATTTTTGGCTCACGCCGTTGGCGACGATCATACAACCAAGGCACCACGATGAATCGACTCTCGTTCTTTTTTTGCTTTGCTTTCCTCGCAATTAGTGCGACGTTGGCCGAAGAGACAAAGCTGAAAGCACTTATCGTTGACGGACAAAACAACCACAACTGGAAAGCAACAACGCCCGTTCTCAAGGATTACCTTGAAAAAGCTGGGATCTTCGATGTCGATGTGGCAACGACGGGCACGAAAGACACAACCGGATTCAATCCACCATTCTCAGACTACAGCGTTGTCGTTTTGAATTACAACGGCCGCGCGTGGCCCGAGGAAACTCAGACCAGCTTCGTGGACTACGTCCGCAACGGCGGAGGCGTTGTCGTCTATCACGCAGCGAATAATTCCTTTCCCAAGTGGAAAGAATACAACACCATCATTGGCCTGGGTGGATGGGGAGGCCGCAACGAAAAGGACGGACCTTACATTCGCTACCGCAATGGCGAAGTCGTTCGAGATACTTCACCCGGTCGTGGTGGAAGCCATGGCAAACAGCATGAGTATGTCGTTGATACGATCGACATGGAGCACCCGATCACCAAAGGTTTGCCTGCGAAGTGGCGGCATGTCTCGGATGAGTTATACGACCGCCTCCGCGGCCCTGCCGAAAACTTGCATGTGCTTGCCACGGCCTATTCTGATAAAGCGACCGGTGGTACGGGTGAAAACGAACCAGTCTTATTCACGATCAGCTATGGAAAGGGCCGAGTCTTTCATACCGTGCTCGGAGACAACGTGAAGCAGATGGATTGCGTTGGTTTCGCCGTCACGCTTCAACGTGGCACGGAATGGGCGGCCACGGGGAACGTCACGCTGGAGATCCCCAAGGAGATGCCAACCGCAGACGCTGTCTTGCGGTCCAACTAGTGTGGACCTCTCTGCGGCGGACACGAGTCGTTTGTCGTTCCCGCCATAAAGCAAGCGGTTAAAAAACAATGTCTGGGGTCGCGTGATTGCTTGAGGTCGCGCAATTCCTCGGTTGCAGTGCACGCCGGGTCATTTTCCCGTCATATCATCACACGCCGCTTGATCACATACCACGGGGGACGAAATGCGATTTGTGCAAACTTGGGAGTCGGAAAACTAGCTTTACTTGCCACCTTTAGAGACGGTATGGATTTGGAAGACAACGATCCGGCCATCTTCTTGCCCGACAGCGAGTTTATCCCCGTCGCACCAACGCACGCAACTTGCGGGTGATGAGAGCAACACTCCACCGACAACTTTGTCATGCTTTATTGGCTGCCAAAGGAACAGAAACGCATCGGCGTCAGCCGATGCCAACAGTTCTCCATCCGGCT
Source organism: Planctomycetota bacterium (assembly GCA_039179795.1). Taxonomy (GTDB): domain Bacteria; phylum Planctomycetota; class Planctomycetia; order Pirellulales; family Pirellulaceae; genus Rubripirellula. The sequence continues at coordinate 93,496 of JBCDEM010000021.1, forward strand.
GAAACGCGAGCTGTGCCAGTTTGTTGGAATGCGATTGAAATGGACGCGGTTGTCGACCCGCTGGACCTTCGTGTCCGCAGTCGCACAACAAAAACGTGTCACCACTTCCAGTTGCCAGCCATCGACCGCTGGCATCCCAACTCACTTCAAATACTTTGGTCGAGAAGCCACGAATCTGCGCGTGCTCACCAGATTTCACGTACACGAAGTGGACCGTCGCATTCTGTTCTCCGGTGACGATGTAATGTGCATTGGGACTCCAAGACACCGCCAGGCTTGAGCCTTTCCAATGAAATTTGCGCGGTTCAGCAGTTTCATCTGAGAGGTGCAGTGTGACTCCATTCTTGGCGGCCGCGGCGATTCCTGGACCGATAGGATTCCATGCGAGATCTGCGATCGTACTCGCGTGCTTGGACGATGAGTAAAAAGCAATGCGTTTATCGTTCCACAGCTTCAGGTGCTTTCCGGCAGCGGTAGCAAGAACGTTCCGGCGGGGACTGTAGAGCGTCTTAGCAACCCAAGCACCACCCGCTTCGATTGAGCAGATTTCCTGGCCAGAATCTCCCTCCCAGATTTTGACCAGCCCATCATGCCCGGCTGTTGCAAACTCGCCTCCATCGCGTCTCCAAGACAACGAATTGGCTCCGCCACGGTGTTGGCCAATCTGCTTAAAGTACGCCGAGTCACCAAGATCGTCGATCAGAAACACCGCGCCTTCCACTGTCACGGCAGCTAACTTTGGAGCAACCGGCGACCAAGCGAGGTCGATGATGTAGTCCTCCAAAGCGACAAACCAAGACTCCGCGATCAAGCCCCTATTTAACTTGGAAACATCTACGTCAGGCATGCATTGAATCCCGCATTTAGGGCTATGCGGTCTAAGTTACGACCGATAAACACCAACGAGTTTGCTCGTTCGCCCTTACGCCACGGACGGTCCATGCGACCGTCAAACAGCATGTGAACCCCCTGAAAAACGTATCGTTCCTCCGCACCACTGAATGACAAGACACCTTTCATACGAAAAATGTCTGGCCCTTGATTCTCGAGCAGGTTCTGCAGCCAAGCATGAAACTTTTCCGGATGCAGGTCACCTGGCGTGCTGATACCGACCGAAGAAATCGCTTTGTCATGTGGATGTTCTGACCTGTAGCGTCGGGTGAAATTGGGATCTTCTTCGAGAGCGCGGTCCAGGTCGAAGCCTCCAATATTGATCACGTGCTCCATCTCTACGACTGCCTCTCGCGTGCGGTGGATTCTGGCAGCCGCATTCATCGATTGGATTCGATCTTCCAAGCGATCCAAGTCATCACTGGAAACAAGATCCGTTTTGTTCAGCAAAACCACATCGGCGAAAGCGATCTGTTCCTTCACCTCTTCACCGTCATCGATGTGTAACGCGACATGCTTGGCATCGACCAGCGTGACCACTCCATCCAAACTGAATGCCTCTCGCATTTCGTCGTCCATGAAGAACGTCTGTGCAACGGGCCCCGGATCGGCCATGCCGGTCGTTTCGATCATGATGTGTTCGAACTTATCACGCCGTTTCATCAGGTTGCCAAGAATTCGAATGAGATCTCCACGCACATTGCAGCAGATGCATCCGTTATTCATTTCGAAGATTTCTTCTTCGGTTGCGATCACAAGATCGTTGTCGACACCGATCTCACCAAACTCATTCTCAATCACGGCAATCCTCTTTCCGTGATTCTCTGACAAAATCCGATTGAGTAGAGTCGTTTTTCCGGAGCCCAAAAAGCCGGTGAGCACAGTCACCGGAACAGTGGAATTCGCGACTGACATCTGAATGTTCTCCAACAGTGTTGAGTCAGAACCGGCGAGAAAGAAGCTGTGGTGACCCCACCATGCCCGAAGCCTCTTTCTATTGCACATGCAAACTATATGCAACAAAGCAACCCGCGCGGATGTGGCCACGTGTCCCTGGGCGTCCTTCGCGGGACCAAGTGCCCTAATTGACTCACCTTTGGCTCCCGATTCGCTCGTGGAGGGTCGGTGACTCACGTCACGCGCAACGCGTGACATACGGTCAAGTCAATCGTAACCGCTGCAGGGCGAACTCAATCGCTTCGATGAGGGCATCGATGTCGCGCTGAGTGTTGTAAACACCAAAACTAGCCCTTACCGACGCGCTGATATCGAGAAGGTCATGCAAGGGCATCGTGCAATGATGTCCGTGTCGAACAAAAACACCGCGACGATCAAGTAGCTGCGCTAAGTCTTCCGGGTGGGCGCCTTCGATCGTAAAACTGGTGATGGCCCCGCGGTGCTCGATGCCGGGCCCGTAGATCCGCATGCCAGGCACTTCTTGCAACCGCTCGTAGGCGTATTCAAGCAGTCTTCGTTCATGCTCCCGGATACTCTCTGTGCCTAGAGCATGGACATAATCGACTGCCGCTCCCAACGCGATGACTTGAGCGATCTGAATCGTTCCGGCTTCAAATTTGGCGGGTGGCGCTGCCCAGGTTGAATGGTCCTTATAGACACGGTCGATCATGTGACCACCGAAAACCAGCGGATCGGTTTGCTCGAGCAGTTCGTACTTTCCGTACAGCACGCCCACACCGCTGGGCCCGTATAACTTGTGTCCGGAGAAAACGAGAAAATCGATGTCGTCTGCGATGACGTCCGTCAACTCATGCGGCACACTCTGTGCACCGTCTACCACGATGACCGCCCCACACTCATGAGCTTTTCTCGCTAGGTCCGCCACCGGATTGATCGTGCCCAACATGTTTGACATGCCGGTCACGGCTAACAGCTTCGTTCGATCGCTCAGCACGTCTCCCAGTCGGCTCAGGTCCAAGCGTCCATCTTCGGTCAACGGAAGGAATCGACACTTCGCCCCGGTCAACTCAGCGACCTGCTGCCACGGGACCAGATTCGCGTGATGCTCCATCTCGTTGATAACGATCTCGTCTCCCGGCTTCAGATGACGCCGCCCCCATCCATTGGCAATCACATTCAGAGACATGGTTGAACCCGACGTGAAGACGATCTCCTCAGGCTGCTTCGCACCGATGAATTGCCGAACTTTTTCGCGAGTCGCTTCTAACTGCTCATCAACGATCGCGCCAAAGCGGTAGACACCACGATACGCATTCGCGTAATAGTTCTCGTAGACTTCCTGTTCTTTATCGATCACACACTGCGGCTTCTGAGCCGTTGACCCACTATCGAGATAGGTCAGTGGGACACCTTTGGGAAGTAGTTTCCCAAAGATGGGGAAGTCTCGACGGATCGTTTCAACATCGAGTGGGTTCGAATCTATTTGCGTCATGATCGCGCTTCTGCCTCAACGGCCAACTTTCGCACACGTTCGACCATACTGAACAATCCATTTCGCCTTTGGGAGCTGAGGTGGCGCTCAAGCCCGAGTTTTCCAAATGCGTCTTTCGCGTCAATCGAAATGATCTCTTGCGGCGTCTTACCGGAATAAAGCGCCGTTAGGACGGCGATTAATCCGTTAACGATCATCGCGTCGCTATTCGCCTGAAATTCCAGGGTGGGCGGATCGGATGGCTTGATTTCGGCAACCAGCCAAACATTGCTTTGGCAACCGTGGACCCTGTTCGTTTCAATTTTTGCTTCATCAGGCAGTTGAGGCAAGTTAAAGCCCAAGTCGATCAAGTAGTCACACCGATCGTCCCAGTCAGGCAGATCCTCGAATTCCTCGTACAGTTCTTCAATCGTCAAGTCTTGCAACACAGTGCACCTTTCGAATGGCAAGCTCGTGAGCGTGTCCATTCCACTATTACAGGCCAGCAACGGCGCACAATCTTTGTTTGTGCGATGTGCCAGAGTCGTTGTTGGTCCTCAACCGTCCGTCCGTGACGGATTGCCGCGGGGACCTCCCAGCCCCCTTTTTAACCGCAGGAACCGTCATCGTCATTACGTCCCAAAATGGAGCGGTCCGGTGGTCGCCACTCCCAGTGGATTAGCGTGCCTGCCACTCTGCGTGCGTCCCCTGATTTAAACCGAAATCACCAGCGATCGATCACGAGAGGGAGGTTCGGTACGTCGATCACACGGTGATGGCAAAGTGAGCACGAAACGCCAACGAACCTGACAAGCGCGAAGGAAACGACGACCAAATTCAGACCGGCCAAGTTCGACACTGCAACGAGCGATCACCATTTCAATCGAATCTCTATTTGCAACTCTATTGCACCTGCGATAAGCTGGCAGTGGTGCGAAGATTGAGGCGATCTTCTCACGCGATTCTCATGAGACCACCCCACCAGGACCATGAAATGGACGCACCACGCTTCGCGCGAAGAACAAGCGTCGAACAGGTTGAGGAAGGAGTCGAGTTGGCACCGAAGTTCGATGAGCAAGGCTTGATCCCGGTCGTCACAACAGACTTTCGTTCCGGCGAAGTGCTTATGCATGGCTATATGAACAGTGAAGCACTCAGCCAGACCATCCAACTCGGACAGGCGGTTTACTGGAGCCGAAGTCGAGAGTGTCTTTGGCAAAAAGGCGCAACGAGCGGGCTGGTGCAGTCCGTGCGAGAGATCCGCGTCGACGACGACCAGGACTGCATATGGCTGCAAGTTGAAGTCGATGGCGGCGCCAGTTGTCACGTGGGTTATCGCTCGTGTTTCTATCGAGCGGTTCCCTTTGGCGAGCGAGCGGGTCAACCGTTGGGATTCAAAGAGACGGAAAAGGTGTTTGACCCTCAAGCGGTCTATGGCGATGCTCCCAACCCCACGCAACTGTGAATCACAGAGCGACGAAGTGGATGGTGCTCTGGCTTCAGCCGCAATCGTCAACCACACGCGTCTGAGAATGGAACCCATGGAATCGAACGGCCCCCGTGTCTGACGGACGAGCAAACCATGGATCACGTATCGCTCTTCTTCAATTCGCTCTTTATGGCATTAGCGATGTCAGCACCCTATTTGGTGCTCGGTTACATCGCCGCCGCTTTCATCAAAGAGTATGTTTCGCGGGCATCGCTGGCCAAGCACCTGGGCGACCAAGGTGTTCGACCCGTTTTGAACGCCGTCGGTGTGGGAGCATTGCTACCGATTTGCTCGTGTGGCGTGATTCCCTTGGGAGTAGGAGTTCATCGAGCGGGTGCAGCTCGCGGCACCGCGCTTTCATTCATGACAAGCTCGCCAGCCATTTCGCCTGTTTCCGTTTTGATGGTGGGCATGATGCTCGGTCCGTTGTACTTGGCGACGTACGTTTGTGTCGCATTGGTCGGATCGTTATTGATCGGCCTGGTCGGCAATCGACTGTTACGTGATCAAACGCGACCGGTTGAGAATTTCGATGCGATCGTCGACCAAGTGGAGGATGACGATACTCATCACAATGCGGCACCCCAGGAACGCTCGCGATTCGGCCGCGCGATGCACTGGGCATTTTGGGACCTCGGAGCTGAGATCAGTGTCGATCTGGTGATCGGACTCTCGGTTGCCGCGCTCGTGCTCGCATTTCTTCCTATCGAATTGACGGAAGCGTATCTGGGAACGCGCAGCATCTGGACACTACTTCTTGTGATCCTGATCAGCATTCCAGTTTACACGTGCTCGGTACCGACGATCCCGATCGTGTGGGCGCTGTTCATGCGCGGTGCGATGCCGGGGGCGATGCTGGCCTACATGATCGCCGGGCCAGCGACGAACCTAGGCGAGTTAAATGCGATTCGAAAGAGCATGGGGTTCTCGACCGCAACATTCTATGCGGTGGGTCTGATCTCCATTGCACTCGCCGGCGGGCTGATCGCCAATCACGTCGTCTTCGCGGACTACGAATACACGGCAACCATGATCGCGGAGAATGAACTTGAAGTTCAGGAATGCTGCGTTCCGATGATTTTTGGTAACCGCGTGGAGCGCAACAACCTAGGACGAATCGCGGCCAGCATCCCAACGTGGCACTATCCATTTATCGTCGTTCTTCTACTGACGATCGGCGTTGGCCTCTACCAACGCGTGATTCATGGCGAGGGCGGAGGAGACAGTGGCACTGCGCCGTCGCGGCCTGAGGAGGCAACCGCATGAAACGAAAACAGGCAATCTTCACTGGCATCTTGGCGCTCGTAATGATCACCATCTGGAACAGTTGGTTGTTCATGGATTGGAAGATCAAAAATGCCCCGGGTAGCAGCGTCTGGCTCGACTCGCCGAACAACGTGAGCAACTCGGTATCGAGGCCAGAAGCGCAACTTTGGAAGGATATCAAGCGAACAATCGTTTGGGAAAACCCATCTGGTGGTTTCGAGCCGCAATTCGCCCCATCCGTCTTGAATGCAGAAGGCAGCCGAGTGGAGCTGCCGGGCGTTGGATTCTTGTTGTCTTCGGGGCTCCGCAACGAGGGTGACGAGGAAGAAGTTACTGAGTTCCTGCTGCTTCCCGGTGATGGCGGCGTGGCGTGGTGCTGCGGATTGACACCCATCCCAAACCATGAATTCAGTGTCCTGGTTCAGTGTCCCGACTCTCCGTTTCTAACTGCAAGAATCGATCCCCAAAGCCCTGGCTTCTTTGTGAACGTCAAAGGTACGCTACGACTGCAAAAGGAAAACAGCATTAATTCTCTTTACACACTCGATGACGTAGAGATTCAGTTCATCGACATCGAAGACGTCTTGCCTCCCAACGTCATGAACTTGTGTCTCAATCAGCCCATGGCCCGGTGAGCGAATCTGTTTTGGTCCGTCTTAAAAACGTCAACGCAACCACCCAGCAGAAACCAACAACAATGGTGACCTCATGATCGCGTTCTCAAAAAAAGCACTGGAAGCAGAGAATCAGGCGAGCAAGACAAAGGTGGTGATTGTTCCCGAAATCGTCGTAACGGAATCGGCCAATGCATTACCCAAAATCGAGCCGGACACTGAAGAAACCGAATGGCTGACGACGGAAGTTGCAACCAGGCAGGAAGAACTAGCGATGCTACAGCGTGCGTTGATTCGCTGTGGGCTAATTGGCAGTCAACTGAACAACGAGGAGCAAGGTTGAAATGGATATCCAGTTCTATAACACGCTAACCAACACCGTTGAACGTTTTGAGCCACTCGATCCAGGACGGGTCAAAATGTATAGCTGCGGCCCGACGGTCTACGATTTTGCTCATGTTGGTAACTTTCGATCGTTCTTGTTTGCAGATTTGTTGCGTAGATTCCTCGAGGCATCTGGCTTCGATGTTTGGCATGTCATGAACATCACGGATGTCGGTCACATGACCGATGACGCAGCCGCGGATGGCCTTGGTGAAGACAAGATGCAGGTCGCCGCGAGACGGCTGAAAGAAGACAAGAAGAGCGGAAAGGTGGAAGACGGTGCCGTCGCCAACCCAGACGATCCTTATCAAGTCGCCGATTTCTTCATGAATGCCTTCCTTGAGGATGGTCGCAAACTTGGACTCAAGGTTGTCAGTGAATTTCCGGATCGTGTTCCGCAGGCGACGAAATTCATCGGTGAAATGCAGCAGATGATCTCAAAACTTATTGAACGCAAACATGCTTATGTCGGTGGCGATGGCGTCGTCTACTACAGCGTCGAGTCATTTCCAGAATACGGCCGTTTGAGTGGCAATACACTTGATGCATTGCGAGTCGGCGCTGGTGGCCGTATCGACTTGAAGGACCAGAACGCGAAGCGTCACCCTGCTGATTTCATGCTTTGGAAACCAGATGCGCATCACATCATGAAGTGGGATTCTCCGTGGGGCGCCGGATACCCTGGCTGGCACATTGAGTGCTCGACCATGTCGATGCAGGTCCTGGGCACCGACATTCTTGACATTCACACAGGAGGTGAAGATTTGATCTTCCCCCATCATGAATGCGAAATTGCTCAGTCATGTGGAGCAACAGGAAAGGATCGCTTCGCGCAGTTCTGGATGCATGCTCGCTTCCTGCTTGTGGAAGGCGAAAAGATGTCCAAACGCACCGGGAACTTCTTTACCGTCCGCGATATCTTGTCCGGGAAGGCGACCGGCAAATCAGTCCATCCAGCCGCACTGCGACTCGAATTGATTAAATCGCACTACCGAGCACACAGTAATTTCACCGCTAGTGGGCTGACCGATTCAGGAAACACGGTTCGTCGCCTGACTGAGCTGGGCCAAAAACTGCGTGATGAGTGTGGCGGAACACCTTCGGACGTTGATCGCGACCATCCCGTTGTGAAGGCGTTCCTGCAAGCGTTAGCGAACGACTTGAACGTCAGTGAAGCGATGGCTGTCGTCCACGCTTGGATGTCTTCGCCCGGCGAGAACGCCGCTGACGCCTACGGTGTTTTGCAGGCCTTGGATCAAGTCCTCGGTGTTTGGGAACTTACGCAATCCGAGAGTATGGCAAACGATCCCGAAGGTGAAATCGCTGCGAGCTTGTGCGCACTAATTGATGAAGCGAGAAGAGCGCGTGACTTTTCAACGGCCGACACACATCGTCAACGGTTAATTCAACTTGGATATGAAGTTCGGTCTTCGGCCGATGGCACGTCAGCCAAAAAGAAATTCGCCTGACAAGCAGACACATTAAGCGAATCGCACCGGCGATAGAGCGGGCGCCACATGCAGTTGCATGACGGCGGCACATTCTTCGCCCCACGGCCCCTCCCTATTTGCAACTCAATTGCATTTAGGATACTGTGGGATGGATCGACATCTCTACTGCCTAGGACGGACAACGCTCATGCCATCTGCAACGACCGATTCCACCAGCGTTTGGGACAGCACCGCGGTTTCGGCATTTGCGAAGGGGAATGACGATGTACTGATCGTAGAACGTCGTCCGCTTGCAGGTCTTGAAGCTGCGGTTCAGTCAGCACGTGTTCACGAATGCTATGTAGCGATCAAACGCGAAAACGCTGCATCGGAAGTTCGCGCGGCATTGCGTGAAATTCGGATCAAGTCTTCGGAGCTCGAGGAGGACATGATCAAGGTCGTGAATTCCTTCTTTGACCAGTTTCATGTTGCCAAAGCGAACCTACGCGTCGAAATCCTTCTAACGCAGCCTTGCCCCAACTTTCACTGCGACAATGTGCATGTTCGCTTGGTCACGACCTACTTTGGACCAACGACCGAATATCAGTACGCGGGGGAGGGTACCACCCGTTCCGCGCCACTCTGCGGATTCGTATTCCTCAAGGGCCACCGCCATCCGACTCATCGTGACACCGTGCACCACCGCTCACCAGAAATCTGCGATGGCGACAAGCGTTTGTGTATGGCGATCGACTATTGATCGGCTTTCAGATCTTGGGCAGCAGTTAGTTGGGTGATCGGCGTTAATTCAAGCTTTCGAAACTCGACTTCTGATCCTTCGGCTTGCAACGAGATTTGGCCCTGCTTCGCCGTGCAATCAAAACCATCGTTGACAAAGTCATCGTTCACCCAGACTCGGATTTTGTCACCGAGACACTCGATGATCATCGTGTTCCATTCGCCTAGCGGTTTCTCACTATCGTCGGTCAGGTTACGGATATGGCGGGACTGTCCTTTTTTGCCGCCCCAGTTTTCCTTGGGTCCCGCGCGACGATCTTCCATGTTGGGCACAGTGATGTTTTCATGGATGCACCAAAAATCGCCGGCCGCTTTATGCTGCATTTGAACTTCGAGCGAAGCAGGAAACATGTCGTACAACACTCGTGGACGCTTACCATCGGTGTGTACCAGCACACCACAGTTTCCCGGCTTACCTGCAAATCGATATTGCACTTCCAGTCGGTAGTCTTTGTACGGCTTGTCAGTGATCAAGTGTCCTCGCGGTACCCCCATGCTGACTAGCTTGCCCTCACGCACCAGAAAACTCGGCTTGATATCGGGATTGTCATCCGCTTTAGGAACATCCGCATACCAGCCGCTGATGTCCTTTCCGTTAAACAAGGAGATGCTGTCAGCGGATTCTTCCGCACAAACGGCTGAGGCCATTAAAAGTTTCAACGCTACGGCGATGGCCAAAGATCGCTTCATAAACTGGACTCTCGACATAAATCCTCTCTCCACCTCAAGGCACGCTGGTCACCATTGTGGACATCGTATCAGCGGTTAAGGCGCGAGTCGATCCTGAGGCGGCAGACGCAGGATCGTTCTTTTTTGCCGGACACTGAACCCCGAAGTATGATTCTCTCGTCGGCACGTGCGATTCGTTTTGCGTTCGCGCAGTGCCGTTTCTTAGCAACCACGCTGGCTGAAATAAACCATTGTTGACTTGGACGATCTACATGAATTCTCAAGTATTTCCCTCGCTTCGCAACCTGATGCTCCTCGTAGGAATCGCACTTTCGCTCGCGTCATCCGCGATCGGCCAGGACGACAACCATTGGTTCCGACACGCGGCAATCTCTCCCGATGGGAACTCCATCGTTTTTAGTCACCAGGGCGATCTATTCGTTGTTGCTTCGAAAGGAGGGTTAGCACGGGCGCTCACAACGAACGATGCGTGGGATGGATTCCCCGTTTGGTCTCGAGACGGAAAGCAGATTGCATTTGCGAGTGATCGTCTCGGCAATCTCGATGTCTACCTGATGGCGGCGGAAGGTGGGAAAGCCAAGCGGTTGACCTACCACAGTGCGGATGACAAGCCATCGGATTTTTCTGTTTCGGGTGAGACCGTTTTATTCGCCTCGGCTCGTAACGACAGTGCCAAAACGAGCATCTTTCCAACATCAAGGTTGGCGGAGTTGTATGAGGTGAAGATCGATGGTGGTACTCCACGAATGATTACGACGATTCCTGCATCGCAGGCGCGGTATAGCGAAGACGGAAAGAGCATCGTTTATCGAGACGAAAAAGCGTATGAGATTGAGTTTCGCAAACATGATGTGTCGGCGTTCGCTCGCGACATCTGGCTCTTCGACGTTGAATCTGGACAGCATTCTCAGCTGACAACATTTAAAGGTGGTGATCACGATCCGTTTATTGTTGGCGACACGATCTACTATTTGTCCGAGGACCAAGCGAACAATTTCAACGTTTGGAGCATGGACATGAAAGGAGATCAACGGAAACAGATCTCAACCTTCGAAACTCACCCGGTTCGACACCTCTCGGTCTCGGATGCTGGCCTGATCTGTTACACCTACCATGGCAACTTGTTTGTTCAGAAAACGAGCGACGACCCCAAGCCGGTCAAGGTGATGTTTCAAGCCGATGCACAGGCGAACGATTACGAGACGACACAACTCAAAGACATTTCGGAGTTTGCCGTGTCGCCCAACGGCAAGGAAATCGCGATCGTTTCACGAGGAGAGATCTTCGTCACCAGTCGCGACTTCAGCACAACCGTTCGCATCACCAACACGCCCGAACAAGAACGCAGCGTCTCGTTCCATAAAGACGGACGCACGCTGCTGTATGCAGGCGAACGCGATGGGAAGTGGAAACTCTATGAGTCTTCCCTGACGGACAAACGCGAGAAGTACTTCTTTGCCGCAACGAAGATCGAAGAAGAAGAGATCTATTCGGCGGAGACGGAGAGTTTTCAACCACTGTATTCTCCGGACGGCACCAAGATCGCTTTCCTCGCCGGTCGTGATGAAATCCAGATTCTCGATCGAGAAACGGGTGATTCCCACGTGGCCCTGGGCAAAGAGCACAACTATTCCTACTCCGATGGTGATATCACTTTTTCCTGGTCTTCGGACAGCAATTGGTTGACGGCGGACTACGCGCCGCGCGGGCGGTTGTTCATCCCAAACGTTGGCGTATTCCCAGCTGACGGTTCTGAACAACCGATCGACATCAGTCATTCGGGCTATCAAGACGGTGCGCCCCAGTGGGGAAGGGGTGGTGATGTCATCTACTGGGCAAGCGCCCGATATGGCCAACGTGATCACGGAAGTTGGGGACGCGAATTCGATGTGATGGCCGCGTTCCTAACCCAGGACGCTTACGATCAATTCACGCTCAGCAAAGAAGAATACGAGCTTGCGAAAGAGATCAAGGAGGCAAACAAGAAAGAAGAGAAAGAAGAAGAGAAAGAGGACGACGAAAGCCAAGAAACGGAAGCAATCAAGATCGAATGGGAAGGTCTCGATGATCGCACAGTTCGCCTGACAAAGGACTCTGCCCTTATCACTCAGGGATACTTGCTGAAAGATGCTTCCAAGTTGTTCTACGTCAAACAGCATTCCAACGGTGGCGAACTCTGGATGCGTGATTTTCGCGAGGATGACACCAAGCTTGTCAAAAAGCTCGGCGGAGGCGCAACGTTTGAATTCTCCGACGATGAGAAAACGGTTTTCATTCTGTCGGGTGGATCGCTTAGCCATGCGGCCGTTGATTCCATCTCAGACGCGAAGCCCGTCTCACACGATGCGGTGATGGAGCTTAAAGCAACTGCCGAGCGTGCGTACATGTTCGAGCACGGTTGGCGACAAATCAAAGACAAGTTTTACAAGGATGACTTTCATGGCATCGACTGGGACGCGATGAAAACGGCCTACGAAGCAAAACTTCCAGCGATCACCAACACACGTGACTTGGCCAACTTGATGGCTGAGATGACCGGAGAATTAAATGCCTCGCATATCGGTGTCTCGTACCGACCTAGTTCGGCGAAGGGTAGCGATCAAACGGCTGCACTGGGCGTCATCTTTGACGAGAGTGACACAAGTGGTGCCTTGGTCATCTCCGAGGTTCTTGATAAAAGCCCGCTCAAGAAAGTGAAGAGCCAGATTGAAGCGGGAATGAAATTGACCGCGGTTGATGGAGTCACACTAGATGGTACGAATAATCTCGCCAGCCTCCTGAATCACAAAGCTAGAAAACGCGTGCGTCTTTCGATACTTCGTGAAGACGGAACTCGGTTCGACGAGATCACGATGCCAATCTCTTTGGGCGAACAGTCTCAACTGATGTACGAACGATGGGTCAAGCAGCGCCGCGAACTCGTCGAACAATTATCCGATGGCCGACTTGGATATGTCCACGTGCGAGGGATGAATGATGCGAGTTTTCGCGTCGTCTATTCCGAGGTGCTCGGGCAAAACTTTGACAAGGAAGCCATCGTGGTTGATACACGTTGGAACGGTGGCGGTTGGCTCCACAACGACCTGGCGAAACTGCTCATGGGCGAAGAGTACGTCACGATGCACGTCCGCGGACGCGAATACCGAGGTGACTCGCTGGATCAATGGAACAAGCCATCGATCCTCGTGATGGGTGAAGGAAACTACAGTGACGCGCACGCCTTTCCTTACACCTACAACGTACTGGGAATCGGAAAAATGGTCGGCATGCCGGTCCCCGGAACGATGACGGCCGTGTGGTGGGAAACGTCTCTTTCAGGTGATATGCGAGTTGGTGTTCCGCAGGTCGGAATGAAAAACAAGCGAGGTGAATATCTGGAAAACAACCAGACAGAACCAGACTTCTTGGTCAAGAACGATCCTGAATCCACAGCCAATGGCGAAGACAAGCAGATTGAGAAAGCCGTTGAGGTAATGCTCAAAGAACTTGACGCGGCAAAATAGACTGCGTGACGTTTCTTCAACGGAGGTGCGGCTTGCCAAAATAAAAACGGTGCACCGTCAAATTGACTGTGCACCGTTTGTCGAGATTCTTAGAAGTCTCAGCTAGACCCAGCCTTATCTGATTCCGAATCGACCCTCGTCTTGTTGCTGAAAGAACTGATCAATGGAATCAACATCAGGGCCGGTGGAACGCTGACCATTTGCCAAGTACCCATACATCACGTCGGCTGACTGCGACGCGTCGTACAGGTCAGATAATCCGAGGACGTGGCCCATCTCATGGACGATGGTGCTGTACAAATCCATGCCCGCAAACGACTCGGTCGTGCTCGGGTCTGGATCCACGTACCAACCGTGACCTGCTGCGTCGACATCGATGAAGATTGAGTCGCCAAACTGCATCCCGATCGCCGAATTGCGAAGATTGGTGATCTGGAAGTCAACGGACTCGAGCGGAATCGTGTTGAATCCTTGGTCTCTCCAGTATGCGATCGCATCATCGGTTAGCTGATTGATGGCGACTTGGGTTGCGAGCGTTCCGATGCGATCCCCAGCAATTCCGGCTGCCTGCAACGGATTTCCGGAAACCAAAATACCGGACTCCAACGCGAGCACACCGGCAACTTCAGTCGTGTGCCGAAGTTCCCTATCCCGAGAAGCTTCTTCCTCGACAAATAGAGTTACGCTCGTACTCGTATGCGAACGATGACGCAGATTCGCCGCATCGGATCCATCACGTTTTTGCATGTCGGACAATATCACAGGATTCGCAGAACCTCCGATGCTGCCAAAACTCACGGTTGTCGCTCCGTGCTTGACTGTATCGCCAGTGACCACTGCGTTGAGTGAAACTTCACCGCTGGTTGCTGCACCACGATCTATCGCTATATAGCCAACAGTTTCCGATGCATGGATACCATTAGCAGCTTCTTCTTCGTTGAACTGAATCTCAAAACGATCCGATCGTACGTTACGAATTCTCTCAACAACAGCTGCCGGATCGTTGTTCGTCATCACCTGACCGAGCACTAGCGGAGTACCGGAAAAATTGGAGCTGAAGCTAACGGTCCGCCACGATTCATTCGAGAGTGAAGTCGTACCGGCAACGATCTGAGTGCCATCGGAAAGGATATGGGTCCCTGCTTCAACAACTAGATATCCAATATTCTCTGCTGCGTGTGTACCATCGAGATAATCCCACTCCTGAAAGCGGATTTGGAAGCTATCGCTTGTGACATTCTGAATGCGAACGACACCCTGATGGATTTCATTTCGTGTACTGCCTCCAGCAACCACGACGGGATTCTGGAAGGTCACCGGTAGCTGGATCGTCTTCCAAACATGTGTCACGTCAATCGCGATCCCGGAAACGCCGATCTCGGAGATTCCGGCCGAGACCGTCACATTTACCGTCGCGGTGTCTTCGCTTGTTCCATCAGAAATGGTGTAGGTGAACGAGTCACTTCCCGCAAATCCATCCTCTGGAGTGTACGTCACCGATCCATCATTATTGATTGCAGCAACACCGGACGTCGGTGTTGATACACCCGTGACGGTAAGCAAGTCACCATCAATGTCGGAATCATTGGTAAGAACCGCGATGTCAACCGCTTCGCCTTGATCCGTTGTTGCCTCGTCATCGACGGCAACGGGGCCATCGTTCACCGCGGAGACACTGATCGTCACAACAGCAGAATCCGTGTTACCGTTTCCATCATTGATCGTGTAGGAAAACGAATCTGAACCGTTGAAATTCGCGGCGGGTGTGTAGGTGAGCACATTGTTGGAATTGCTGACCGAGCCATTGGAAGGCTGCGTAAAGCTCTGAACCGTCAGCGTGTCATTTTCCGGATCGGTGTCATTGCTTAGGACATTGATCTGAATCGGAACATCCTCCGTCGTTTCAACCGAATCGTTGACCGCAACGGGGCTATCGTTTTGAGCGGCAACATCAATTGTCACGACGGCGGAGTCGGTCCCTCCGTTTCCATCGTCAACGGTGTACGTAAACGAATCCAATCCGCTGAAATTGGCGGCGGGTGTATACGTGAGAACATTGTTGTTGTTGGCGACCGTTCCGTTGGACGGCTGCGTAAAGCTTTGAACCGCTAGCGTGTCATTATCAGGGTCAGTGTCATTGGACAAGACATTGATCTGAACGGACTCGCCCTCATTCGTTTCGACCGAATCGTCGACAGCGACGGGGGCATCATTAACGGAAGCAACGTTAATCGTCACGACAGCGGAAGCCGTGTTGCCGTTTCCATCATTAATCGTGTAGGTAAACGAATCCGAACCGTTGAAGTTCGCCGACGGGGTATAGGTCAGGAAGTTGTTGTCATTACTGACCGAGCCATTAGAAGGCTGCGTGAAGCTCTGGACCGTCAGCGCGTCGTTCTCCGGATCCGAGTCGTTGAACAGGACATCGATCAGAACTGAACCGTCTTCGTTCACATCTGCCGAATCATCGACGGCAGTCGGCGCTTCGTTGTCGGAATTGGTCGTCGTAATCGACTCCAACGCAGCGGCCAAATCCAAGACACCGTTGGTAACACGATCCAAGTGCTCCGGACGTGCCGTACTCAACAAAGCGTCTTTGATCTCCAGGTAGGTGAAGTCTGGTTGCTCGGCCCACAACAACGCAGCTGCGCCAGCAACGTGAGGTGCTGCCATCGACGTACCCGAAAGATAAACGTATCGATTCTCGGTGTAGGTACTGCCGATCTGTGTACCAGGAGCGGCAATCTGAACCGACTCATCGCCCCAGTGCGAATAGCCCGCGAAACCACCATCGGGATCGATCGCCGAGACCGTAATCACATTGTCATGAATCTTGCTGTACTCGGCCGGCCACGCGTTGAAGTTTCCATCCACGTCCGAAGCAGGAATGTTGCTTCGTGAATTACCTGCCGCGACGACGTACAACACGCCAGCGTCTTTGGCGCGACCGATCGCATCCGAAATCGCTCGGCTTCCAGGGACGTTGTTGCCGGCGTAACCATAACTGTTGTTGGTGATCTTCGCGCCATTCTCGGTCGCGTAATCGATCGCACGTGCAACATCGGCGTTGCTACCGGTTCCAATCACTTTCAGTGACATCAGGCTCGCGTTCCAGCCGACACCGGTTAGGCCGATTCCGTTGTCTCCTCTCGCACCGATCGTTCCTGCGACATGAGTTCCGTGCCCGTTGTCGTCCATTGGGTCACTGTCGTCATTGTCGAAGTCATAGCCAAAAAAGTCATCGACGTAACCGTTACCGTCGTCGTCGATGTTATTGTTTGGAATCTCGTCTTCGTTCGTCCAAATGTTCTCGACAAGATCCGGGTGATCATATTGAACTCCCGAATCGATCACGCCGACGATAATCGACTCACTACTGGTCCGTGTGTCCCAAGCCGTTTCGGCACCAATATCCCGCATACCCCAAAGCACGCTATAGAATGGGTCATTGGGGACAGCTGCTGACTCCATGCGGTAATTGGGTTCCGCAAAATCAACGATGTCGAGTCCGTTGTAATAATTGACCAACTGTTCTACGGACTGACCGGGCATCACCGGGATTTCATAGAGTTGATCATCCGATCGAAAACCCTCACCCAGCGGCGCGGTCAACACAGGCGTTTTTGAAAACGGACCAAACTCACCAAAGTTATCGAGAGAACGAACATCGACATCATCACTGAATCGGACCAGGAATTCAGAGTGTGTGTAGTCCGTTGATTCGAGTACATCAAAGTCAACAAAGTACCCCGTTAACACGAATCGCTTCTCAAGCGTCTCGACTTTTTGCGAGCGTCGATAGCGTGAACGCAAATCACGTTTGCGGCGAACTTGAGAGCGCGAACTTCGAAAGAATCGGGATGGACGAAACTGCTTAAGTTTCTCTGACATGAATCATTCACCGGGAAGGACATAGACAAGATCAGCGAAAAGATGATGATCAAATTGGATCAAGTACAATTTGATTGGGCGTGATTGTTACAAGTCAGAATTGCAAATGCAAACAGATTAACCATGTTGTTGGGGCCCCCTTCCATTTACGGATTCAAGACCCTCCATGACTTGAGAACCGCGACGTACAATTGCGCTGAGTCTGACGGTGACCATTTCGATACCGTCGGCTTTGCGGGCTGAAGCGTTATCCCGGTGGTGTAGAGGCCTACCCCCATGCGGATATTTTGACCATCTAAAAATGTTCGACCCCTCTTTTAAGCAGAATCCGGCCAGGCAGTCAGACGCTGATCCCACCGTTGATCAGCGAGCGGTTCCGTCGCTGACTTCGATAGATGAGTCGCTTTTGGGTGACGACCGATTGGCCGTCTGGCCAGAAGGCTACACGCTCGATGGATACGAAGTGATACGTACTCTCGGTGGTGGAACGTCTTCCATCGTCTACTTGGTGCGTAATTCCAAGTCTGGAGAACAGGTCGCGTTGAAGGTATCGCGCCGTTCGGTAGAGGACTCTAAACGCAACAGTGAACGGTTTATCAGAGAGGCTGAAACGCTCTCTCGATTGCGACATCCAAACATCTGTCGTATCGAAAAGATCGGGAACCACGACGGCCACCTCTACATCGCGATGCAGTACGTCGAGGGAGAACCGCTGTCGGATTGGATTCGAGAGGAGAGCCTGACGGAACAGGATGTCGCAAAGATCGTTCTCCGAATCGCAAATGCTTTACAAGAAGCGCATGATCACGAAGTCGTCCATCGAGACCTGAAGCCAGCGAACGTCTTGATGGATCGCGATGACAACCCGATCGTGACAGATTTCGGTCTCGCACTCACACAAGCGAGTGCACTCTCAGCAAGGCTCACGCAGCCGGGGTTGATCGTTGGAAGTCCCGCGTACATGTCACCTGAACAGATTCGCGACCCGAGTTCTGTCGATGCGAGTTCGGATGTCTACTCATTGGGTGTCGTGATGTACCAGCTGCTCACGGGCACCTTGCCTTACACCGGCGAGATCATGTCGGTGATACGGAAGATTGCATTGGAGAGCCCTAAGCCTCCGTCCGAGCATGATCCTTGTATCTCGGGCAACGTCAGTGCGATCTGCTTAAAGGCAATCGCCAAATCAAAGTCCGACCGTTTTTCCTCGATGATGGAATTCGCAAACGCTCTAGAACCAATTGCAGAAGGTATCTCTGCCCGACATCCGTTTCTCGGGAATCGTCGGTTCTTCGCGATGGTGGGCACCGTCGCGGTTCTTGGAGTGATCCTCGGCGGCGCTTATTGGATGGAAACAACCAAGAGAGATTCCAGTAAGCAAACCGGCGTACAAGGACAGGCGAACGCTTCATTGGATTCCGAGGATTCAATTCCCGTCGGTCAGTCCGCTAAACCTGCGCTCGATGAAGGGGCGCCCCAAACCAATCCGACCCCTGATACGTCGAGCGAGATCCCACAATCTGCGAACGAGTCTCGACTCGATCGCTTAAACGCTTTGTGCCGCGCTGGATTGCGATTGCAATTAAATTCGCATACCGCGTTACCGACTCCACTCGATGCCATCCCGGAATCCGTTTTGTGCGTAAACTGCGAGCATGCGGAATTCGATGATGACGCAGTCTCCATAATGCTGGACGTTATTCCCGCTTATAGACGCCTGCTGGTGAGACCAGATCAATTCACGGAAAAAGCGTGGCGGCGGATCCTGGAGGACGAGCCACAAGAGCTATTTGTACACGGCCCCAAACACATCCCAAAAGAGCACTGGGACATCATCGGGCAGATGACGTTTCTTCGTTCATTCGAAGTTCGATCATTGGATTTGATGGACGATGATCTACGGGCGATTGAGCCCTTGGAGAACCTTACTTATCTTTCCATCGCCGGAAACCCGAACGTTCGCGGTGCGTTCCTAAACAGCCTTTCGAGAATGCGGAAGCTTGAGACATTGGATTTGGTGAACACCGGCGTACAAGACGAGATGCTTCGCCGGCTTCCACCGCTTCGCTCCCTTCGGATCTTGATTCTGCGTCAAACTCCTATCAAGGGAATGACGCTCAATACGTTGTCGACCTTGCCAAAATTGAGAACACTGCAATTGGATGAGACAGATATATCCAATGAGTCATTGCATCTCATCGCGGAATTGAAAGTGCTCTCAATGCTCACACTTCACGGATGCGAGGGGATTTCCGACCTGTCACCGCTTAAGCAAATGAGCGTCGGCAATTTGAAGATATCAGGCACTTCGGTCACCGATCTTCGCCCTATCCGAGACTCAGATGTGATCGATTTGACCGTGGATGAACATCTACTGGAATCCGCCTATAAACTGGTACCCAATTCACGGCTACGTGTCATCAATGGGATGAAAGTTTCAGAAAAAGCTGACCCATCCCGGTAAGGAATCTCCCAACCGCGATCAAAACAACATGGAGAGATCGCGTCAAAACAACTCGATGTCACGTCCAATGGCATCTCGCAGCTTGCGAAGGGCTCGCGTGTAACGTTTGAGAACGCCCGAACGACTCAGTCCG
The DNA here is from genome assembly GCA_039179795.1 of Planctomycetota bacterium. GTDB lineage: Bacteria > Planctomycetota > Planctomycetia > Pirellulales > Pirellulaceae > Rubripirellula. The sequence continues at coordinate 113,438 of JBCDEM010000021.1, forward strand.
AGGATCTCGCCCACTTCTTCAGTCGCCATTTCTTCGAAATGCCGAAGGGCGATGACCTCACGATCTTTCGGATCCATTTCGTCCAAAGCGATTTCCAGTCTCGCTTGCACCTCCGCTTGAACGAGTTGCCGATCAATGGATGCGGAACTCGCAGCAAGCTGAGCGGCTAGAAAGACACTGCTTGCCTCAGGCATGGCCACGTCGAGCGAAATCTCGCGTTTCGCATCTCGCTTTTGCGCGTCTAAGTGGTGGCGATGAAGTTTGGACAGCCGATTGGAGACAATATTTCGCAACCAAAAATAGACGGAGAATTCCGGATTCTCCGCGTATTCAAGGAAGCGCCGTCGGGCATCAACGAAAGCCTCTTGAAGCACATCCGAGGGATCCAAACGAGACCGCAGTCGTGGATCCAGTCTCATACGGATCATCCGATGCAAACGTTCCCGGTGCAGATCAAATACTCTCGCGAGCGCAGGTGCGTCCCCCGCTGCGGCTTTGGCCACAAGCTGTTCCATCGCGGCATCATCCGAATCGGCCATGCCTGATACTCAACGCAATCCACGAAACCAACGACGCAACGACGCCAAACGCGGGCGATCGCCGAATGACAAACCATTGACATTGCAGGCGTCCAATGCCTCCGCCATTTCTTTTGCAGATTGATACCGCGCTGAAGGTAATCTTGCTATTGCCCTCATCACAATCCGTTCCAGCGCCGGCGGCACTTCGCGAACAAATTGACGAGGCGAAATCGGTGTCGATGCCTCAACAGCGGCAATCAATTTCAATCGATCAACCTCTACGAATGCGGCGCGAAACGCGAGAAGCTCATAGAGAACGAGTCCCAATCCGTAGATATCCGCACGCGCATCACACTCACCGTGCAAGCGTTCGGGAGCGAGGTATCGAAGTGTACCGATAATCTGGCCCGTTCGCGTTAATTTTGCATCGCCCATCTTCGCGAGTCCGAAATCGGTCAACCAAGCTTCGCCTTCGCCATCGATCAACACGTTGGATGGCTTGACATCTCGATGCAAAACATCGGAAGCATGAGCATGATCCAACGCATTCGCCATTCGCTTTCCAACATGTGCCACCCACGCGTAATAATCTGCTCTCAGGAACGACGTTTGACGTTGATTCAAATGTCGCATGACCGGCTCCATCCACTGGCCGGGATTCGATCGATTCGCGGACGCGAGAAGACGCACGACACGATCCAAACTCGTTCCATCGATCAATTGCATCGCGAGGTACGCCAGCCCGTCTTGATTTCCAAACTCAATGAGCCGAACCACACCTGGACCCTCGATTTTGGCAACTGCTTTCGCCTCTCGCTCGAATCTTGCGATCGACGCCGCATCTCCCGGATCACGATCGGGCAAAAGAAACTTTAAAGCGACGCGACTCCCTTCGCGTTCATCGAAAGCTTCGTAAACGACCGCCATGCCACCTCTTCCAATTTCCCGAACGATGCGAAATCGGCCAATCGTATCCGGGGGTGAAAAAGACTGTCGCAAGTCCTTGTTCGATTCGAGCACTTGAAGCATCGGAAAGAGCATGCGAATCTCTTCCGCGAGCCATGGATAAGCCGCGCAATAGCTTTCGATGTCTGGCTCGGCGCCCCGCAAACACTTGGTCAAAAACTCATCTGCCAACTCATCAATTAGCTGATGGTCCGATTCATCTGCCATCACCATTACTAGGCCTTGCGACGCGAAGGATCCGTTTGGACGCGACTGCGACTCATTCCTTACGGAGGCACCTCATTGTAGAAGCTCGAGAATATCGCACCATCTCCTTTTGAGTCGCCTTCGTCACTCCCGAATTTGGAGCGACCGCGTTACGTTTACTCTGCAAGCGAGTAACACACGACTTCTGCATCATTCCGGATGTAGAGTTTTTGGTCGGCAACAGCTGGATAAGTCCACAGGACGGTTCGACCGGTCGTCTTTAGCATCGGTTCGATTGCCTGAAATCGTCCTGTTTCGCGATAACCATCTGGTGTCAGCGTGGCGGAAATCATGGCCCCTGTTTCGCTCAGAATAAAATAGTCATTTCCGGTCGCGTCATTTCCAATTTGACGAATCAGGAACGCGCTGCCGTGAGCCCCTCCGCGTTGACGCTGCGTTCCGATTGTTGGCTTCGCCGTCTGCCACAAGCGCTGACCATCTTCACCACGAGCACACATCAAGGCTCCACTTCGGAGATCAGCGCCGTAGAGATGTCCTTCATGAAAAATCCCGTTGCTCGTGGCGAGATAGATCCCTTGTTTTGGCTGTCCGCGCCAAACGGGTGCAACGGCCGGACGACTATCGTTCAACCGAAGCATCAGAGACTGGCCTTCACCCGCTGTGAACAACAGATCGCCATCGTATATCGGTGGCAGAATCGACATGCCGTAATCCGGCTTCAGCGCTTGTTGCCAGTAGACGGAACCCGTTTCGGGATTCAGGCTGCTCACCTCCGTCGGACTCCAGACAATGAGCTGACGCACTCCTCCGGATTCAATGATGATGGGCGGACAATAACCGGTTGCCTTTCCTGGCAAAGAACGCCATAGCTCTTTGCCTGTCTTTCGATCAAAGGCGACGACGAGACTATTCTTGCCGCCGACCAGACAGATCAGCTTGTCACCATCAACCATCGGCGACGAAGCGTGTCCCCACATCGGAGTTTTTGCGCCGAATTCGGCATTGAATTGACGCTTCCACACTCTCTTTCCATCTTCGGCATTGATCGCCGTTAGATCACCTTCACTTCCGAGCATGAACAACACACCATCATAAAAGCAAGGCGTTGCTCGCGGTCCACCGCCATAGGAAACCGCGTAGTCACGTTTGTATTCGTCTTGCCAGAGAAGCTTCCCATCGTTTGCATCAAAGCAAAGCGTCCGCTCGCTGCCCTTTAATTCATCACGCTTTCCCGCGTTGTTGACAATTTCACCGGCAGTTTTCTGGTAGTCCAAAACAAACGTCTTGCCATCGGAAACGATCGGTCCGGCGTAACCAAAGGAAACCGGTTTGCGCCACAACAACTTCAATCCTTCAGCAGGAATCGTCGTGATTGTACTGTCAATGTTTACGGTTCCGTCGCGACGAGGCCCATTCCATTGCGGCCAATCTTCGCAGCGGGCAGAGTTCGAACACGCAAGCAGTGACGTGAGAACAACACAATTGACGAGGTATTCAAGCTTCATGGTGTGATTCCAGCACGAGATGAAAAGTGGCCGACTTCGTAACAAGGAGCATTCCGTCGCCGTAGAATCGATGACGGCTTGTCATTCAAGTAAGTTATCAGATTCGATTCACGGACGCTTCTAAGAGCCCAGCGAATACCATCACACCCTTGCGGCGGAACCCGCAGGGGAACGCACCATTGAGAGAGAACAGCGATGTCGAAAGAAAAGGAGAAGAAGAAACGCAAGAACGAAAAAGAATCGAAGACGAATGGGTCGTCACTGGAACGACCAAAACTGAAACGCAAGAAGTACGAAGCGGAACTAGAAAAACTGCAGATTGAACTCGTCAAGATGCAGACGTGGGTAAAACATACGGGCGCACGCATCGTCATCCTTTTTGAAGGACGAGACGCCGCCGGAAAAGGAGGCATCATTAAGCGCATCACGGAACGGGTGAGCCCACGGGTTTTCCGCGTTGTCGCTCTACCAGCGCCAAGTGATCGAGAAAAGTCGGAACTCTACATGCAGCGTTACATTACGCACTTGCCCGCTGCCGGGGAAATCGTTCTCTTCGATCGCAGCTGGTACAACCGCGCCGGGGTCGAACGCGTCCTTGAGTTTTGCACCAAACAACAGTACGAAAAGTTCCTGCGAACATGCGACCGATTTGAGTACGCGCTTGTGGACGATGGCATCCAGTTAATCAAGTACTGGGTATCGGTTAGCGCAGACGAACAGGAACGCCGGTTTCGCGCCCGCATCGAAGATCCTCTTCGACAATGGAAGCTAAGTTCCACGGATCTGGAGTCCGTTCGGAAGTGGTACGACTATTCCGTGGCTCGCGATGACATGCTGCTGGCCACCGATACCGATTTTGCACCTTGGTACATCGTCAAATCAGACGATAAGCGGCGAGCCAGACTGAACTGCATTCGACATCTGCTCGATTGCGTTCCCTACGAGGACGTCCCGCATGAGAAAGTCGAGATCCCTGAGCGTGACCTCACACTGGAGTACGACGATGTCGCCGCCCTGGACGGCAGGCGAATCGTCCCGGAGCATTATTGAGTGAGAACCAAGGAATCGGACCGGTGAAACGAATTCGCCAATGGATCCTTGGCCTAGCGACTTTGCACTCAGCCCCAAAGAATAACACGGAATGACTGCTCGTCCCGGTCACAGCGTCGCGTGGTGTGCGTTTCACTAGGTAAATGGACACGCACAAAGATCAACGAATCACGGATTTCCTTGCTTCGCACCACGCGATCGCTTGGAAGATCGCGAGATCGTTTTCGAATGTCGACGCCGATTGCAATGATCTGTTTCAGGAGATTTGCATCAGTCTGTGGACGGCATTCGACAACATTCCGGATGATGTGCGTGACACAACATACGTCTACCGAGTCGCTCTCAATCGCGCGATTTCATGGCGTAGAAAACGAGAGTCCTATTTACGACATCTTAAAAACTATCTGCTCGGAAACGAAACCACCGCGGTTTCCTACGATCACGCACCAGCAGACGAAACCGAACAGTTGTACGCGGCCATTCGCCAACTCTCGGAGTCGGATCGGTCACTCATCCTGATGTATCTGGATGAAGTCAGCTACTCCGACATGTCGAACGTCCTTGGAGCCTCGCCCTCCACCATCCGAAAGCGAGTTTCGCGCGTCAAGAAGCGTCTCGCGGAGATGATCCAAGCCAAGGAGAACCAAGATGACACTTGAGAACGCTGCATCCGTCTGGACATCACAGACCATCCCATCACTTTCTACCAAAGAATTGTCAAAGATGATTGAACACCACAATGCAAAGTCAAAACGCCAACTCTACAGCAGTCTCGCATTCGTTGTCCTCTGCCTCATCTTTGGGGCGATGAACTTCTACGGTCAGTACTTTGTCAACGGTGACGGCCTGCTCGTCGCGACGCTGCGGTTCTCGGTCGTGCTGATAGCGATACCCATCCACATCCTCGTTCATCGCCGCATGGCCATAGACTACAGATCGAGAGTCGACTCCGCTTCCAATCAACGTGCATGGCTAGAGAAAGCGATTGCTAATTTGGAAACCGAATTGAACGGAGGCTGGTGGAAACTCGCGTCGTTTTTCAGTTTTGTGATGATCGTGGTTTGCTTGACGAAGTGGCTCGACTACCGCAGTGGTGCCGATTCCCTTGCCGAATGCGTAGCGATCCCGGTCTTTGTGCTTGCCGTTATCATCCTGGTATTGGCCGCCGTCTGGCACTACCGAGTCGCTATTCTTGCACCGGAATACGATCGATTGAATCAACTGCTCGCTGGAGTCGAGGATGAATCGTGAGAGCAGAGAGTTTAGACAGAGCGGTGAATGATTTCGCGCGAAGCCGCAAAGCGTAAGACATTCGGAGATGAGACAAAAAATCGATTCAACGAATCCATTAAGGTTAATCCCACCACCAGTGGCGATCGTCTTTCATGGGTTGTCCTTCGGCGCGGTCACGCAGCAAATCGCTATCGTCCATCATCTTGTCTAACGCGTCTTGTGCAACGATCGATACTCCACCACCGGCAGGAGCGAACAGTCGCCTTTGTTTCCAAAAGACATTGACGACCACCGGTGCTGTCGCCGGATTCTGGAGTTCTTCAATCGCGTAAAAATCGTCTTCCGAGAACTCTGAAGCGTCCCACTTCGCTTTTGCGTACCAGTCGAATTCGCGAAAATAGGCAGCGACAATCAGGTAATCAACCATCTGACGAAGCTGCGCATAGACACGATCAACCTGCGCGATGTCTCCGTATTTCAGGGTAAAGCTGCGAGCGAATGTTTCCATTGCTTTGGAAGCTTTTTGATTCGTGCCTTGCATGCTTCCGTCCGGCAAGAACTCTTTCAGCTCCGTCTGCAACTGGACGCCTTGGCCACTGAGTCTCATCGCGAGCCGATCGGGCGATGACAGCACTCCGTCATAGTTGGGCGTGAACCACCAACGCTGCAGCTCACCGTTCCGCGAAGCTTTCAACGAACTTGCAAACGTTGCCATCTTCACCGGCGGAATCTCCACTCCGACCGCGATGCGTTTCATTCGATAGTCCGCTTCCACCATGACTCGCGCAAAATGTGACGTGGCTGGAATCCCAAACACGCGCACATCGGCCATCCCTAAACTCTCCTGAACGCCTTCGGCAACCCAGCGAGCAACTTGGGCTCGTTGATTGTCGTTCACTACTTTGGGAATCTTTCGTTGAAACGCCTGTAGCTTTCCCAGACCTTCGACCCGAGGGTTGATCGTGCAGCCGACAAAGACGCGTCTCCCGTTCGTCGGTGCATACGCACGAAGCGCAACCACAAAATCATCCAAATGCAGCGTGGGGCGACCCGTGTGGATTCCGACGGCTTCGCCCCGCAGGTCGGTTATCCAGGGTTCCGCTGGCCCTGCAACGACGATGTCACCCGATTCGGGATAACAATAAACCGATGTGATTTGAGTGAGCCCAGCCAGATGACGCATCACGGAGGTCGCGTCTTCACCTCGAATACCTCGATCTCGTATCGCTTTATGCAATCGGACAAGCGACACTTTTCGATTCGGCGATCGGAAAGCGAGTCTTCCGGGAAGTTCTTGACGGGCAGCAGCCAATCGCTCCAAGATCAGACGCCCGGTCGGATCAGTGCGACGCACACACTGCAAGACACCATCGGCATCAAATGAGACGCCAAAGGTTGGTAACTGAACCGTTGTCGCAATGGGTTCAGAAAACCCTTCTTCTTCACGCTCATCGGCGGACGCGGATGTTACGCAAGTTGCCGAGATTAAAAAGAACAGAAACAAGCGCATGGGACAGGTCCTAATCGGGTTCGGACAACCATCGACAAGAACAAGTCTAACGTAGTGGGCACGGGCCGCGAGTCCGTTTCTTGACCGCCCAGGTGACGGGGCCATACCTCCAGAACCGGGCAAGATGAACCGCAAGGCGAGATAACAAACCAACGCGTGATGGAGGACCGATCCCTCGCTCATGCAGCGGGTTTCTGGGCCGCGTGTCGGCTAGCGTTTAGGGACTTTGCAAGCGGGCGGTCCTGTTGCCGACAAAGCAGGATTCGTTGCCCCATCCACTTCGCCTATGCGAACATGGATTGGAAGACGACCCATCGCGCCGTTAGCAGTGTGAGCAGCAGGCAGCACCACCACGAAGCGACGCGTGCGACGGGATAGCGTTGAAGCGAATACAAGATCCCGATCGACGAACCTGTCACTAAGACCTTAAATCCAACCAGCAGAATCGGATCGGCGATGATCCGGCTTCCAAGCGGGTTAAGTTCGCGCATCGTTCCCGCGTTGGTCGCTGCGAGCGTCCAGATAAGATCAAGCGAGGAAAACACGGCGATGATCATAAGTGACTTGGACGCAATCTTTTGATCAACTTGACCGCTTCCCGATACTGTGTCGAGCGTCGGCTTGCTGGACAGGAGATGCCCGAACGCGAACACAACCGCGACCATCCCGAACACCGTCAATGGATAGGAGATTGCGGATACCAATTGGTTTGCGGCCGAAACTTCCTCACCAGCTTGTTCTGCGGAATCACGACGCTCCTGTTCACCTTGAAGGCGTTGAACGAGTGCATCGCTCGTTTTGTATTCCTTAATCAGCCGATCCCAAGTCACTCGGTCCGTCTTCGCAAAAAACTCTGGCGGATTCTGTACGACCTGAGGATTCTCAACTAACGATGCCAAAAGACTGTTTCCGCCATCATCTGGATAAACGACCAGTGGCGACTGATTGCGAAACAAAACAACCGTCGCGCCGAGGGTTACCTGCGTGAGTTGACGGAAGATCGGGGCAATCGGTTTCGGTTGTCGCGTGCCCCGACCGTTTCGAGCGTTGGGTCCACCCTGCATACCGGGCCGTCGCCCTGGGCGACCTCTTCTTACATCCGGCTTGGGTCCCTGCGGGCTCGTTTTTCCGAAATAGGCAAGATCGAAAGTCTGCCCATTGATGATGACCGCCTTTGCGGTCGTTGAGATCTCATAAGGCGGTGGAAGATACTCGCCATCAACAAAGACATAACCGCTCTTCGTGTTGATTGTGTTCTCAGCGTTACTTTGCGAAAGACTACTGCCTCGAGATTGTGACCATGCGATTTGTCCACCAGACAAACAGAAGACGAAAATCATCCCCCAAATAATGGTGGCACGGTTAACCGTACGGGCAGTAGGTCGAATCATACGTCGTCTCCCATCTCTTCCGTGACAGATATCAAAGCAGTTGTCATTCATCGGTGTACAACTTGTAATGCGCAAAACGGGCGATCTGTGCTCTGAAAAGTTTTGAAGAGCGGTGAAGTTTCACAACGAAAATGGAAGCAGGCGTCCACCCGTCTGGTTCCGTTGTTTGAGCACCCGCTTTGAACCCGCTGTAGAGACGCAGGTTTCGCGATCGGACGGAATTCCGCTTAAAGAAGCATCACGCGGCGCGATGAACACCGACAAGACGCGGAAGTTCCGCAGACGAATCGATCCTTCTCCCCGTCTTTTCAGAGCGACTTGCTAGACCGGTAAGGTGCCTTTGCAACCCAACCTGGGGCGTCAATGCAGCATTGACTGTAAATGACAGGCTGCTTACACCCGCTAGAAGATGCCGCCACCCATGCCACCCATGCCGCCCATGTTCATCTTCTCGAACTGCAGGTCATCCATTGTTTGGGAGACATCACTACCAACGATCGTCTGCTGGCGGTCGAGTTCCACTGAGTACGAATACTCGAAATCAAACGCGTTACTTCCGAACCTCTCCTTGGGGAGTTCTAGATCCCACCGCAGTACTCCGGTTGGACGCTGAAGCCGCAAGTAGAGAGCATCTTCGGAGAGCTTCTCTGCCGTCGCTGGTTCGAGATCAACCGTGATCGATCCATCTTTGGCAGCGATGGGAACGCGATCCAGCAAGCGGATGTCGACGGGCTCTTCATAGTAATTGGCGATCACCAGACGGTACTTCAAAGTGGTTCGTCGATTGCCCCCCTGTACGGTTTCGTCTCGATTGAGCAGTTCGCGACGGGTTCGAATCTTGCGATCTTTTCCAAATCCCACTTTGAGCCGTTGCCCGGCCGCCGTCGGTGGCAAGATCGTTCGACCGACAAATTCGCCATCGAGATATGCCTCTGCCGCTCCGGAGATAAGGTTCTGTCCGGACGTGTTGGTAAGCTCCGCTTCCCGAAACGCGAAGCTGCTAAGCAACGGCGTGACGACGCGATTTAACTTCCCGTCCAATTGAGTGGACAAGATGGCAATCGTCTGTATTTGTGGATGGTTATCGATTTGAACTCGATCGGACACGGCATAACTTTCATCCGTTAAAGCCTCACCAGCGTCTCCGGCGAGCTCGCGTTGTACTTCTGCGACGGTTGTCAGCTCGGATACCTGACGCTGATTTGCCGCTGAGTTCAATTGCGCGCTCCGCCGCAGTCCTTCGGCGTCCAACCAACCAGGTGGATTGGGATTCGATTGCGCGGAACCTTGTGACGGTCCTTCGCCGGGGCTCACCGCCTGGACACGTAGCGGGGTCAACAAGGGTCGATCCGCGATCGCATCCGGAGTGGAAGTCGACAAGGTGACTGCCACGTCATCCCAAGACTCACCACTGTTCTGAATCAGCACAGCATCCAGATGCAACGTAAACGTTCGCTTGCCGTCTTCATTCGTCACGGCGCGGATACTGTACCTCGGTTGCCAACGAACATTCTGTACATCGTAGAACAGACGAATCGTGCCTCCCGCTGGCGAGTCGATCGCCAACACTGCATCGTACGTCGACTCCGCTTGCTCCTTACTTAACTCATCTTGCTGTTCTTCATTTTCGAGAATGTCGAGCGTTAGCTGCTCGACTTCTGTTTGTGCCTCAAGCAACTCCGCTGCGAGTCTCCTGCGTCGATCCATCGTATAGTCCGCGAGCGCTGTTACCGAGTCAACATCCAATGTTGCGCGATCAAGATTCTGCTTTACTTTGTCCGCAGAGAAATCAACGAGCTTCTCAATCGTCAACAGATCTTGTTCAATCGCTCCGATCAATTGCTCTTGGTTTTCTAATCGTCTCGTGAGTTCCTTGTTCTTCGCATCGAGCTTTTCCATTTCATCAGCAACCTCGGGTGTTGTATCCAACTCGCTGTTGACAACTCGCAAGCTTCTCACGTTCGTTTCGAGTGTCGTCTCTGTATAAACACTCGTTGTGTCAAGTTGCGCGGGTAATTTTGTGACACGAATCTCTTGTAATTCTGGTGAAGCAGGGATTGGAATGGAACGAACGACACGTGCTTGATCGCGATAGATCGTTGCCTGGATGATCTCTCCTTGCACCACGGTCTGAGCATTGATATCCGCATGAGGATTCAGTAGCAGAAAAGAGAAAGTGACTAAGATCAAACAGCGTGTCAAATTCGTGGTTTGCATTTCCGTTCCTTTTACTTCAGTCGATCTGTGTTGCGTATTGCTGTGGCGTTATTGCCTATCAAGTTGCAAATTGACTCACACAACGTGAACCGAAACCGCCCATTCCCATAGGATGCAGTTGGCATTCCAATTGCGACGCAAAGTTGATTTGAATTTTGGTCGCGATCGTGCACGGCACTGTCAATCGCACTCACTTCCCCTGCAGGAATTCACCGTGAATAGGCCGATCCATTTGTTCACCACCGGAACGTTATTCGCGCTCTTATCGTTCACGTCGACAGTCGAAGCACAGAACCGCTCGATCCGCAACAGGCGTTCACCCAAAAGCTTGTCGAGCTTGCCGTTATCACGTGAAGGGAAACCGATTATCTGTCAGTTTTCAGATCCGTTCCTGTCGTCTGAACAAGTGGAATCGGTCGCCGATTTTCTTCGGAAACCCTATGCGTTTGACTGGGATGCATCGACCACCATTGAAGACGTTCACCAAGATCTATCGAAGCATCTTCCCGTGGAATTGAACGATCGCGCGCTAGAGGAGATTGGCCTCGCACCAGACGATCCATTCTCAAGCAATGCCGAAGCAAAATCGAATCGTTTCGGAGAGTCTTCCGATTCCCGTTCCGATCCGTTTGCCGACATGGACAGCAATGAATCACAAGATGATTCGCTTGCGTCCGTGACCGACTCTCCCAAGCGATGGTGGGATTCAAGTCGACGCACAAGCGATTCCAAAATCGTGGTCACGAATGGAGCCAAGCTGCTGTATTTGCTGGGTCAACTGGATCTCACGCTCGATCTTCATCATGGGCAGTTGCAGATCACGACCATCGAAAATGCTGAAATGACACAGTGTGTTCGTATCTACGATGTCACGCCCCTGGTCGCCGCTGAAGATCCACTACTCCCGCAGCCAAATTCGTATTCCGGTCCGGGTGGAAGCTTGGGCTTCGGAATGGGCGGCTTCGGAATGGGCGGCTTCGGAATGGGCGGCTTCGGGACGGGCGGCATGGGAACAGCAACGTTCTATACGCGGAGCCCCAGTCTCTACGAATTATCGGACTTTCAATCCTTGATGGACTTGATCCAAACATCGATCGTGCCGGATACGTGGGAAGCCTTGGGCGGACCTTCGACCATGGCTCCGTATTCCACCAGACGCCGATCTTCACTGATTGTCAGCGCGCCACTGATCACACAATTGCAAATCGAAGATTTGCTTAACCGACTGAACCGGTAGGTCGGCGGTAAGCCATCGGCGTCCGGGCTTCAATCGTGCTCAGCGATCAAGGATTCAAAAATGAGCAACTCTTTTAGAAAGTTGCAATCCAGCGGAGGGCAACCAAATCGGTATTGCGCGGCGAATCGGAGAATCGCCAATGTTCATGATTCAACATCAAGCGACTGCCAGCGATGACGGTGCTACTGAATCCCCAGGTGTACCGTCGTATTCCAAAGTCGCCAAAGAATCCACGATGTTCGAGCGTGTCGTACCGACAGAACATACGTACATTCGGATCCTGCCACAGAAGGGCATCGAGTTCCGTGACGGTGCCGTGCGCAATTTGACGCACGCCCAAGCTGGAGTCATTTCGCCGGATCGCATACTCGACATGGAAACGGAGTTCATCATCAAGAAGATTCGCCGTTCCATCGACTCCCGTTAGATGAAACGCCAACTTTGGAGGAGAACCATCGTCTTGCATCCGACCCGACATCCAGGAGGCGCCAAACTGGAAACAGTCGTTACCAATCGTGACGCGCGATCCAAAGCCGACATCGGTGTTGTTGTCAGTGTATGACCGACTGCGCGTAAAGTTCACGCCAGCACCAGCACCCTGCAGGCCGTTGACACCGTACAAGGCGATCGTCGCACGCCAATCTCGAAATCGAAATGCGTTGTGAATCAGCGCGCCTTCGTCAGCGTATGGCATGGGTAAAACGGGTGGTCGCGAATTGACGCGTTCCACTTGCTGCCCCATGTTGAACATCAACGGTAACGTAACGGCTCTGAGCGTTCCCGGATGCGCGTTGGCATAGTCTCCAAACGGAACCATCATGCGTCCAACCCGCAGTTCCGATTCCATCTGCAATCCGCACTCTGGATCACGTGTCGCACAGGGACGGTCTCCCAGTAAGTCGAATGCAACGTAGGCTTCGACCATTTCCACCGTGAAACCGTCGCGTCCCGATTCGTTTGCGTGGCAACTCATGCACGCGGTCGCGCGACCCCTGAGACGACCTTCGGGCTGCCAATCAACTGTTAGCCATGTATCGGGAAAGAAGTTCGGGTTCTCCAGATTGTCATTTCCGCCCCGCCAGTAAGGCGCGAACGTCCCGCTGACACTCAGACCGGATCCGATGATCTCGACGGCGCTGGCTTCAGCCGCGTCTGCCGATTCGACATCACTTGTGTCTTGCGATTCGTCGCTTGCGTTTTCCGATTCGACATCGATTGTCGGTGCGTTGCGTTCGGCTAGGTAGACCGCGATGGCTTCGATATCACCGCGCGCGACATCGGCCCCGTCCATCGCGGACATGCGTCGAACCGTCGAGCGCCAACCGTCGAGAGACTTCTGCTTCTGAAAAGATCGATCGGCATCGTGGCAGTCCGTGCAGCTACGCTGGAACGCTACGCGTCCTCTCGCGACCAATCCCGAATCCACATCCTGCCCAATCGAGGGGTGAATACAACAAATCCACCAGCCAATCGCCGTGATGCCAGCCAGATACCGGAACTTCGTGATTACGATTGAGTCAATCAAAGGGTTGTTTCTCCGGACTACCACTCGTTTGTTATCGAGTTTCCGGTTAGGCGGAGATTAACGGTTTTGACAATTGCGTAGCCGCTTTCTTGTACACTTCTGTACAAATAGCCAGCCATTCAACCTTTTCGGGCTTCCTTATCAGCGTTTCTCATCATGAAACACGACGCAGATCGAAAGCGATCCTCTCACAACCCATTGCGTCCATTTTTTCGACTCTTGGATCGACGTCGCAAGGCATTGAGTGGGCTTTCACCGTTTCGACATCGTCGGCTGGCGCTAGAGCCATGTGAGTCACGCCGACTGCTGACGACGGTCGAGTTAGGTGTCTTAGCGGACGCGGCCATCTATGAAACCGTCACCAATGACAACGCCTCCAATGGATCGGGGCAACACTTGTTCGCCGGTGTGACGCTTACGGGGTTATCGCGTCGATCCATGATTCAATTCGATTTCAGTTCGATTCCCGCCGGGGCGACGATCGATTCGGCGGAGCTCCAACTGAACGTCTCCATCGCGGCCCCCGGGTCGGGAGACCGTGATGTCTCGTTGTTTCCGTTGCTAACGGAATGGGAGGAAGGTCCTTCGGATCCCAATGGCGCCGAAGGAATGGGCGCTCCGTCTCAGCTGGGCGATTCCTCTTGGCTGTTCCGTTCCTTTCCGACCGTCGCCTGGGCGCTGGCTCCCGGCGGTGACTTCAATCCTGCGTTTCCAAGCGCAACGACACCTGTCGGGTTCGAGGGCAAATACTCTTGGTCATCCGAGGAAATGACCATCGACATCGCGAACTGGATGAACAACCCGGATGACAACTTCGGATGGATGATTGTTGGTGATGAATTTGATATTCAAACGGCAAAGCGATTCGATTCGCGCGAGAACTTAACGGAAGCCAATCGCCCAAAGCTGATCGTTGACTATCTATTGCCGACAATCACCGGTCCCGATGGGCCGATCAATGACGATGAATTCGATGTCATTATCGACTTCAACGAACCCATCCAATCGTTTTCCGTTAGCGACATCGACGTGACCGGGGGTGAAGCTACGGAGCTTTTTGATAACGGCGATGGCGTCTTCGTGGCAACGATTGAGGCGGACGGTGACGGACCGGTAACGGTCAACCTTCCCGCCGAAGCAGCCATCAAAGAGAACGGCGGTCTTACGGCCGAAGCAGAAACTCCATTCAACGTAGTAATCGATACCGTTCGCCCAGAACCCATCATTCAGGGTCCGGACAGTCCCGTGCTTTCGCAGACGTTTGACGTGACCATCGATTTCGGTGAAGTCGCCCTCGATTTCGAAGCAGATGACATTTCGGTCATCAATGGTTCGGTTCAATCCCTGATGGACGACGGCGGTGGCATCTTCACCGCATCCGTTTTGGGTGACCTTAGCTCGACCGTCACCATCGATGTCAATGCGGATGTCGCAACCGACTTGGCCGGCAATCCGAATATCAGTGCAACGCGTTTTACCGTGCAGGTTCCCAATCCAACGCAGGATTTCGGCGACGCCCCGCCGTCCTATCCGGTCACCCTCGCAGACAACGGTGCACGACACTTTCAAACGAGTCTCTTTCTCGGTTCAACCGTCGATCTGGATTTGAACGGCGTACCTTCGGCGGCAGCGGATTCTGATGGAGCCGATGAAGACGGCATCGTTGGACTGACCACATTGGTCGCCGATCAAGCCGAAACACTTGCAACCGTATCCGTCTTTGCATCGGAAGCCGGAAGACTGGATGGTTGGATCGATTTCAATCGCGATGGTGATTGGGATGACTTGGGTGAGAACGTCTTTCAAAACACGTCCGTCCTTTCGGGTCAAAACGATTTCAATGTCACGATCCCGGCCGGCAGTGTCCCCGGTGAGACGTTCGCTCGACTCCGAGTCAGCTCGGTCGGTGGATTACAACCGACGGGCCAAGCACTGTCTGGAGAAGTTGAAGACCATCTCTTGATCTTGCAGGATCCCAGCCAACCCTACCCCGTCACGGCTCCACTGATTGATCCAGAAGTCACCGTCGAAGTCGTCAATGGTGAATTGATCATTGAATCGCCAACGATGGTCCAATTTCGAGGGCCGGCGGATGAAGTAGATTCACTCGAACTCATCGGAACGGACGCTGATGAGACGATCAGCATCGACTTGGGGAGTTTTCCGATACCGTCCGGTGGCCTTCAATTGCAAGGCGAAGGTGGCCGCAACACGCTGCAGTTGGTCGGTGATAATTCAACGCTGGATCTGCTAGCGCCCGAGACCCAGATCACTGAAATAGATGTAATTGACCTAAGCGATCCCGATCGCACAAACGTTGCGTTGGACGCGTCGATCATTGCGTCACTTCAACCGGTCGATAATCGACTCGAAGTCCTGCTGGACGTTGAGGATGTCCTTTCATTCAGTGACTTTGACGAATGGCGCATGACTGAACCCGTTCTTGTTGATGGAGTTTTTCGTTTGGTGGCATCCCACCAATTCAGCGCCGCTCAATTCGAAGCCAGGACGCCACGGCCTTGGCAGAACCCGGCGAGCGTCAACGATATTAATAACGATGGCAACATCGCTGCGTTGGACGCTCTCGTCATTATCAATGAGCTGGACCGACGGGCATTCAGCCAACCGGACGGACTGTTGGATGATCCGCTATCGTTACCCCAGTGGCCGAACCTCTACTACGACCATAGCGGCGACAACCTGGTCTCAGCACTCGATGCACTGCGAGTGATCAACCGAATCGCGGCGTCGCCGGAGGGCGAATTGATTGCGGAGGGAGAGTGGATCGATTCGCACAGTCCGTTCGACGAGCCGGACGAATCTTTCGATGTGGCTGGTCCCGTGATGATCATCGATGCGGTGATGCGGAAAACCGCTGACTTTGCGGGGCGAGCGGACTACGTACAGGATTCGATTGGGTTGCACCCGGACGAGTTAAACCCAGAACAGTTAAACGCGGAGCTCGCGGAGTCGCAAAGTGATTCGCAGAGAGATCTTGACGACGAATTTATGACTCGTAGTCACTAACGGGCGGGCAGCTGCAGACGAGGTGGCGGTCTCCATACGTGTTGTCGATCCGGCCAACGGTCGGCCAGAACTTCGCATCACGCAGCCAGGACACAGGCCACGCGGCTTGCTCTCGGCTGTATGGATGGGCCCAGTCGTCGGCACCGATCTCATGGACCGTATGCGGAGCGTTGCGGAGCGGGTTATCCTCGCGATCCATCTCTCCAGATTCGATCGCTTCAATCTCTCTTCGGATCGCAATCATCGCGTCACAGAATCGATCGAGTTCTTCCTTGGATTCACTCTCGGTCGGTTCGATCATCAACGTCCCAGCCACCGGCCAGGACATCGTCGGACCATGGAACCCGTAATCCATCAACCGCTTCGCGATGTCTTCTATCTTCACTCCGGCCGACTTTTCGAATTTTCGGCAATCAACGATGAACTCGTGGGCGACATGTCCGTTTGAGTCCGTGTACAGAATGTCGTAATGATCACTCAACCGTTTTGCCATGTAGTTTGCGTTCAGGATCGCGAGTTGCGTCGCCCGCTTCAGTCCTTCGGCACCCATCATGCCGATGTACACATAACTGATGGTCAAAATACTGGGACTTCCATACGGGGCGCCTGAGACGGGACCGATGGCGAACTCACCCGAAGTGTCGGGACGCTCGACGGGATGCTCGGGCAGGAAGGGTGCAAGTTGTTCGGCGACGCCGATGGGTCCCATTCCTGGGCCGCCGCCACCATGCGGAATGCAAAACGTCTTGTGCAAGTTCAAGTGGCAGACGTCGGCGCCGCATTTTGCTGGACTGGTCAAACCAACCTGTGCGTTCATGTTGGCACCGTCCATGTAAACCTGACCACCATGCTCATGGATGATGTCACAGACTTCGCGAATGGTGGGCTCAAAGACACCATGCGTTGACGGATACGTCACCATCAAAGCAGACAACTGATCGGAATGTTGTTCTGCCTTTTGCTTCAGATCATTCAGGTCAATATCACCTCGATCGTCACATTTGATCGTGACGACCTTCATTCCCGCCATCACTGCGGATGCTGGATTGGTTCCGTGAGCGGACGTCGGTATCAAGCAAACATTCCGTTGGTTCTCTTGGCCCTGCTCCTTCGCCTGCTGTTCATGGTAGGCACGGATGACTAACAGTCCTGCATACTCGCCTTGTGCCCCAGCGTTGGGCTGCAAACTGATCGCGGAGAATCCGGTCACTTCGCAAAGCCATCGTTCCAGCTCGCGGAACATCTGCGTGTATCCACGCCATTGCGTATCTGGGGCAAACGGATGAATGCCCGCGAATTCCGGCCAAGTAACCGGCACCATTTCGCTCGTTGCATTCAACTTCATGGTGCACGACCCAAGCGGGATCATCGAATGAGCCAACGACAGATCACGCCCCATCAGCTTGAAGATATAACGGAGCATCTCCGTTTCGCTGTGGTAACGATTGAACACCGGATGCGTCAGGAAGTCTGAAGTCCGCTGAAACCGGTCGAATTCCAGCAATCCACCCTCATCGGCTTCTTTCAATAACTCATCGATATCAAAACCGGTGTAGTGGCCAAAGTTAAATGCGGCCAACAGATCAGCAATGAGTGCCCGATCCGCCGTTTCGTCAAGCGTGACGCCCAGCGTTCCATCTTCGTATTCGCGAAGGTTGATCATTCTTTCCCGAGCTGCATCGGCGACTTGGCGGGCTGCGTGAACGCGCCCTTTACCGAGTCGAATCCGAATCGTGTCAAACACGGGTCCGGTGCCAACCGTCTCGTGACCCAATCGTGCGAGCCCCTTCATGAGTGCCGCGGTGAAAGCTTGCGTTCGTTGAGCGATTCGCTTCAAACCTTCGGGGCCATGGTAGGCTGCATAGAACGAACTGATGACAGCCAACAACGCTTGAGCAGTGCAAATGTTACTGGTCGCTTTGTCGCGCCGAATATGTTGCTCGCGTGTTTGGATCGCCATTCGTAGTGCCGGCCGACCCTGGGCGTCTTTCGAAACACCAATGATCCTACCGGGAAGCTTCCTTGCGTGCTTTTCATGGGTGGAGATAAATGCGGCGTGTGGGCCGCCGAGTCCCATCGGAACGCCAAAACGTTGCGCACTGCCAACGCAAATATCGGCTCCCCATTCTCCGGGTGGCTTCAGCAGGGTCAGCGACAACAAATCGGCTGCGGCGATCACCATGCACTTGTTTGCCTTGGCTTGTTCAACCAATGATTGGTAGTCGTGAATATGGCCGTCGGTCGTTGGGTATTGAACAAGAACGCCGCACAACCCGCCTTCACCAGCTTGAAAATCGATCGCATCCAACGAGCCGACGTACAACTCGATCCCAAGTCCTTTCGCTCGAGTTTGTAACAAGGCAAGGGTCTGCGGATGACATTCCTCACTCGCGAAGAAGCCCTGCTTGCGATGATTGCTGATCGCGGCCGCCATCGTCATGGCTTCCGCGGCGGCGGTTGCTTCATCCAACAGGCTGGCACCGGCCAGCGGCAAACCTGTCAAGTCCGAGACCATGGTTTGGAAGTTGAGAAGCGCTTCCAAACGTCCCTGAGAAATCTCCGCTTGGTAGGGCGTGTATTGCGTGTACCAGCCTGGATTCTCGAGCACGTTCCGCAAGATGACCGGCGGGGTCACCGTTCCGCAATAGCCCATGCCAATGCATGAACGGTAGACCTTGTTTTTTGACGCGATGGTTCGCAGACCATCCAAAAACTCCTTTTCACCGCGTGCTGACGGGATGTCCAACGGGGCATCCGATCGAATCGAATCGGGCACCGTCGCATCACTGAGCGTCTCGAGAGAATCAAAGCCGAGTGCCGCGAGCATTTCGTTGATGGCGGCTTCGGACGAACCGAGATGTCGCCGAACAAACCCGTCGGCAAAGTCGAGCAGGACAC